>NZ_CP087590.1:2424656-3636985 GCF_015594925.2 Vibrio sp. VB16 | reverse complement strand
TTGCGCTGGAGCTGAAGACTCGGCTGCGACATCTGCTTTCGATTTTCTAGATATAGGGGGTGGCGAAACAGAGATTCTCTTACTACCCACCTCAAACCTAAGATTTGGTATATCAGAACCACAAAACTCTTTAAGAAGACGATTGATATTATTTAGATATCTATCACGTACCCAATCTAAAACGAACCGATTAGGTGCAAACAGAGTCAGCGTATTTTCATTAAGTTCTGCTTCAAGTGGTCTTAGCCACATACTGAATTCTGTTGCTGATAACTCGTCTTGTAGTTGTTGCAGACACTGTAACCATAGCGAAGATGACACTGTGACCCCACTATTATTTTTATGAGTTGGAAAAGGACGGCAATTTTACTCCTTGTAAGGGAAGATCACCAGTAAATGATCGCAGATCCAGTGAATAAGATCGAAGTTATTCACATTCATTAATTTTATATACCGTGGATCCACATATTTATCCCCAAATTAATCCACATAACCATCCATAATATAAGATCTTTTCAGGTTATCCCCAACATTCACAAGAAGATCAATTATTGGGGACAAATCACTTGGTTATTTCTAATAACATCTGGTTATTTTATTTATAACTCACTTTACCAGTAACATTCATCCTATCAAACATCGAGGATTTTATAGAATGAAACACTGGCTAAGAAACTTATTCACAATTTTTGCCCTAACCACATCATTTATTCAGGTAGCTTATGCTTCAACAGATGTAAAGGTTGGTATGTCTGGACGTTATTTCCCATTTACTTTTGTAAAACTAGATAAGCTTCAAGGTTTTGAAGTGGATTTATGGGATGAGATTGGCCGTAGAAACGATTATAACGTTGAATATGTTACTGCAAGCTTTTCTGGTCTCTTTGGTCTACTAGAAACTGGACGTATCGATACTATCTCTAACCAAATAACCATTACCGACGTACGTAAAGCCAAATATCTATTTGCTGACCCTTACGTAGTTGATGGGGCACAAATAGCGGTTCGTAAAGGCAGAGATGATATTCAAGGTATCGAAGATCTAGAAGGAAAAACCGTTGCTGTTAACTTAGGTTCTAACTTTGAACAACTTCTACGCGATTATGATAAAGACAACAAAATCAATATTAAAACCTACGACACCGCTATCGAGCATGATGTTGCTTTAGGTCGTGCTGATGCATTTGTAATGGATAGACTTTCTGTACTTGAAGTTATTAAAAAGACAGGTTTACCTTTGCAGCTAGCAGGTCAACCTTTCGAAACGATTGAGAATGCTTGGCCGTTTGTTAAAAACGAGAAAGGCACAAAACTTCAAGCGGAAGTAAACAAGGCACTAATTGACATGCGCGCAGATGGCACTCTTGAGAAAATATCTCTTAAGTGGTTTGACGCTGACATTACTAAGAAATAGATATCGCAATTTAACACCAGTTAGGAATACTTAATGTCTTTCGATTTTAACTACATGCTTGAACTGCTACCTATTCTTTTTAGGTACCTAGGCACAACAATGGAGATGGCTATATGGGGATTATTCTTTTCTTTAATACTCTCTATTATCATAGCTAATATTCGGGTATTTAAGATTCCTGTACTGGATCAGTTAAGCCAGCTATATATAAGCTTTTTCCGCGGAACACCTCTGTTGGTGCAACTTTTCTTGCTTTATTACGGGTTGCCACAGGTTTTTCCTATCTTGGTTGGAATCGATGCTTTTACCGCTTCTATTATAGGCCTAACGTTACATTTCTCCGCTTATATGGCAGAAACTATACGTGCGGCCATTATTGGTATCGATAGAAGTCAGATGGAAGCAAGCCTTTCTGTTGGCATGACGACTAGCCAGTCAATGCGAAGGATTATTCTGCCTCAAGCGACTCGTGTCGCTTTGCCGTCTCTGATGAATTACTTCATCGATATGATCAAATCAACTTCATTGGCATTTACTTTGGGGGTTGCTGAGATTATGGCTAAAGCGCAGATGGAAGCATCGTCTAGCTTTCGCTTCTTTGAAGCATTTTTAGCGGTCGCTCTTATCTATTGGGGGGTGGTGATAATTCTTACCCGCGTCCAAATTTGGGCTGAATTTAAACTCAATAAGGCATACCAAAGATGATCAAACTGGACAATATACATAAGAAATTTGGTTCTTCATCAATACTGTCTGGAATTGATATAGAGATAAAGCAAGGTGAAATCATTGTCGTAATTGGTTCTAGCGGCACCGGTAAATCAACGCTGCTGCGATGTGTTAATTTCTTAGAACAAGCCGACAAGGGCAAGATCACTATCGATGATGTATCTGTCGATGTTGAGAAGTATACAAAAGCAGAAGTCGTTGCACTGCGTAAAAAAACAGGCTTTGTTTTCCAAAACTATGCATTGTTTGCACACCTAACAGCAAAACAAAATATAGCTGAGGGTTTGATTACTGTTCGGGGTTGGAATAAAGAACAAGCATACAATCGATCGCTGCAGATTCTTAGCGACATTGGTTTGGATGATAAAGCAGAAAGTTATCCCGCTTCACTTTCTGGTGGTCAACAACAACGCGTAGGGATAGGCAGAGCAATGGCCCTTCAGCCTGAATTGTTGTTGTTTGATGAACCAACCTCTGCGCTTGATCCTGAGCTGGTTGGAGAAGTTCTCAGCTTAATGAAGCAGTTAGCAACCAAACACCAAACCATGCTCGTGGTCACCCATGAGATGCAATTCGCCAAAGAAGTCGCCGACAGAGTAATATTCATGGCGGAAGGGAAGATTGTCGAGCAAGGTTCTCCACAAGATATCTTTGGTAATCCACAAGATGTTAGGTTGAAGAAGTTTTTAAGAAACGTCGGGATCCAATAAAGATCCTTGAGATTTAACTCACACTACGTATAATCCGTCGACCGGAATAAAATAGCCTTTAAAAGCTTAACAGTTATTGACTCTTGAAGAGCCAGTGATTACAATTCCGCCTCTTTGTTGAGAGGCGTCGAATATTTAGTTCCACGCCGGGTTTAACAAGAACCTATAAACTACTGATCAGTAAAGGTATTATCATGAAACGCACATTTCAACCTTCAGTTCTTAAGCGCAAGCGCTCTCACGGTTTCCGTGCACGCATGTCAACTAAGAACGGTCGCAAAACAATTAATGCACGTCGTGCTAAAGGCCGTGCGCGCCTTTCAAAATAATTCGCGATTATTTTGAATACGTACGCGTTCAATCGGGAGTTACGTTTGTTAACTCCCGAGCATTATAAAAATGTATTTCAGCAAGCACATCGTGCAGGCTCCCCCCATTTCACTATTATAGCTCGTGACAATTCTCTTTCTCATCCTCGCTTAGGTTTAGCCGTTCCAAAAAAGCAGATAAAAACCGCAGTTGGTCGTAATCGCTTTAAACGTCTTACCAGAGAGAGTTTTAGAACCAATCAACACCAACTTCCAAATAAAGATTTTGTTGTCATCGCGAAAAAGAGCGCTCAGGACTTGAGCAGTGAAGAAATGTTTAAACTATTAGATAAATTATGGCATCGCCTTTCTCGCCCTTCTCGTGGTTAGCTATCGGCTTGATTTATATATATAAGTGGACAATTAGCCCGCTTATTGGCCCACGCTGCCGTTTTACACCAACGTGCTCTACCTATGCTCTTGAAGCAATAAAGATGCACGGTTTTGTAAAAGGTTGTTGGTTATCTGGCAAACGTCTATTAAAATGTCACCCTTTGAATGAAGGGGGTTTCGACCCCGTTCCACCGACCCAAGATAAAGACAGAGACAATTAACGATGGATTCTCAACGTAATATTCTGCTTATCGCTCTGGCACTGGTTTCTTTTTTGCTATATCAACAATGGCAAGTTGAAAAGAACCCACAAGCACCACAGCGAGTAGAACAGGCACAAAATAACGGTACTTTACCTGCACCATCAATTGCTAGTGAACTTGACCCTGCTCCTCAACAAGGCTCATCTGCAAAACTCATTACAGTGACAACTGACGTATTAACTCTGTCAATTGATACCTTTGGTGGTGATGTTGTTTCTGCAAAATTAAACAAATACGCTGAAACAGAAGATTCTGTAGAACGATTTGTTATTCTTAAAGATGATGTTGATCATACCTACATAGCTCAAAGCGGCTTAGTGGGTCCACAAGGAATAGATTTAAGCAGCGCAAGTCGCCCTACTTATTCTTCATCCACGGACTCTTATGTGCTTGCTGACGGCCAAGAAGAAATAAAGGTTCCTCTTACTTATTCTGTTAACGGTATTACTTACGTTAAGACGTTTGTATTGAAGCGTGGTCAATATGATATCGATGTTAACTTTGATATTAATAACCAATCTGGCACCAATGCAACTGTAGGTATGTATGCGCACCTACGTCAAAACGTTATGGATGATGGTGGCAGCTTAACAATGCCAACATACCGTGGTGGTGCTTATTCTAGCCAAGATACTCGCTACAAGAAGTATAGCTTTGACGATATGCAAGATCGTAATCTTTCAATCAATCTGACTGATGGCCAAGGTTATGCTGCAATGCTGCAGCACTATTTTGCGACAGCGTGGGTTCCTCGTGAGGCTCCAGGTTCAAGCCTTTATACTCGCGTTATTGGCAACCTTGGTGATATTGGTGTTCGTATGCCAAATAAAACGATTGCGACTGGAGATAAAGCCCAATTTGAAGCAACGCTTTGGATTGGACCAAAACTTCAAAAAGAAATGGCAGCCGTTGCACCAAATCTAGATCTCGTTGTTGATTATGGTTGGTTGTGGTTTATCGCTAAGCCTCTTCACTGGCTGCTATCGATGATTCAAGGTGTTGTTGTAAACTGGGGTCTATCTATTATGATTCTAACTTTCGTTGTTCGTGGTGCTATGTACCCGTTAACGAAAGCACAATACACATCTATGGCTAAGATGCGTATGCTCCAACCTAAGTTGGCAGCAATGCGTGAGCGCATCGGTGATGACCGCCAGCGAATGAGTCAAGAAATGATGGAACTCTATAAGAAAGAGAAAGTAAACCCACTCGGTGGTTGTTTACCTATCTTCCTACAGATGCCTATCTTCATCTCTCTGTACTGGTCATTAATGGAATCAGTTGAGCTTCGTCATTCTCCATTCTTCTTATGGATTACTGACCTTTCAGCTCAAGACCCATATTACATCCTACCTATATTGATGGGTGGTAGTATGTTCATGATTCAGAAGATGAGCCCAACGACTGTAACCGATCCAATGCAGCAGAAGATCATGACGTTTATGCCGATCATGTTTACAGGTTTCTTCCTGTTCTTCCCTTCAGGTCTCGTTCTTTACTGGTTAGTCTCGAACGTAGTAACTCTTATCCAACAGTCTCTTATTTATAGAAACTTGGAAAAGAAAGGCTTACATTCTAAGTAAGAATAATTTAATTATTAAGAAAGGCGGCCTAAAGGTCGCCTTTTTGTTTTTAGCTGATTACAATTTACCCATTCGAATCCTGATTAACTGAGTAACACCTTGGTTCAGGACGCTGTAAATACTTCCCTGTAAGCTTGTCTGCTGCATCCATGTAGCAAACATCTGATCAAAGAAGTCGCTCAGCCAACTCATTTTGTTCTTTGTACCAAGTAGGAAAAACTATGACCACAGACACTATTGTCGCTCAAGCTACTGCGCCCGGACGTGGTGGTGTTGGCATTATTAGGGTATCAGGGCCTAAAGCTTCTCAAGTGGCGCTAGAGGTTACCGGCAAGAAACTAAAACCTCGTTATGCGGAATATATTTCCTTCAAATCAGAAGATGGCCTTGAGTTAGACCAAGGTATTGCGCTCTATTTTCCAAACCCCCACTCATTTACGGGTGAAGATGTTCTCGAACTTCAAGGGCATGGTGGTCCAGTCGTCATGGATATGCTTATCAAGCGTATTTTAAAAATAGACGGCATGCGTCCTGCACGTCCTGGTGAATTTTCTGAACGCGCATTTATGAACGACAAAATGGACCTAACTCAAGCGGAAGCCATTGCAGATCTCATTGATGCCAGTTCAGAGGAAGCGGCAAAATCTGCACTTCAATCTCTGCAAGGGCAGTTTTCTAAAAGAATAAAGACACTGGTTGATTCTCTAATCCACCTAAGAATTTACGTTGAAGCCGCTATCGACTTCCCCGAAGAAGAAATTGATTTCCTCGCTGATGGAAAAGTAAGTACTGACTTACAGCGGATAATAGATAATTTGGAAGCAGTAAAAGTAGAAGCGAACCAAGGGTCTATTATGCGTGAAGGTATGAAAGTGGTTATTGCTGGTAGACCAAACGCTGGTAAATCAAGCCTTTTAAATGCACTTTCAGGTAAAGAATCTGCCATTGTCACTGATATAGCTGGTACAACACGTGATGTATTGAGAGAACATATTCACATTGATGGTATGCCACTGCATATTATCGATACGGCGGGGCTAAGAGTTGCATCTGATGAAGTAGAACGCATCGGTATAAATAGAGCATGGCAGGAAATATCGCAAGCAGATAGAGTTTTATTTATGGTAGATGGAACAACTACCGATGCCACAGACCCTAAAGAAATATGGCCTGATTTTATCGATCGTCTGCCCGATAACATTGGAATGACAGTCATTAGAAACAAAGCGGATCAAACCGACGAAGTGCTCGGTATCTGTCATGTTAACGATCCAACACTTATCCGCTTATCAGCGAAAACAGGCGAAGGCATTAATTCTCTTCGAACCCACTTGAAAGAATGTATGGGCTTCACTGGAAATAATGAAGGTGGATTTATGGCTCGCAGACGTCACTTAGAGGCGCTAAATAAAGCCTCAGAGCATTTAAATATAGGTCAAGAGCAGCTGGAAGGTTATATGGCAGGAGAAATTCTTGCGGAAGAACTTAGAATTACTCAACAGTATCTTAATGAAATTACAGGTGAATTTAGTTCTGATGATCTTTTAGGTCGCATTTTTTCATCATTTTGTATTGGCAAGTAGTTATTCAATATAAACGTAAAATACAGACATCACACTTTAAGTGGTGTCTGTTCTCACCAGAATCAATCAGATGACCATTCAAAGTAATTCCTCACTCAGTGCATCCTTTTAACTACCCTTTATTTTTCAAATTCGAATTGATTAGTTACCAACTTCATTGAATACTAAACACATTACAGGTGCATTTTTAGAAAGGTATTTAACAATGATCCATATAATAACAGGTAGTACTTTAGGTGGCGCTGAGTACGTTGGTGACCACATAAGTGATCTTTTACAGCAAAAAGGGAAAGAAACGACGATCCACAATATCCCTAGTATTGACGATATTTCTAACGAAGGAACATGGTTAATTGTCACTTCTACCCATGGTGCTGGCGACTACCCAGAAAATATCCAACCTTTTATCAACAACCTGCTCGCTGCACCACCTCGAATGAATGCGGTGAAATTTGCGGTTATTGCGATCGGTGATTCAAGTTATGACACCTTCTGTGCAGCAGGAAAACATGCATTTTCTTTGCTCGTCGATATAGGTGCAACCCCTATTACAGATTGCTTTACCATCGATATACTTGATCATCAGATTCCAGAGGAACCGGCAGAAGAGTGGTTAGTCTCAATTATTAATCAGATATAATCAATACATAAAGTGGATCGATAAGAGTCCACTTTATACCCTCATGTGGATAACTTATCCCTATAAACATAAATCAAACTAGACGACAAATAAATAATCATTGTGGATAACTACCCCTAAATCCGGTGATTAAGCTATAGTTATCCAGATAATAACTTTATTTTTATCTCTCTTGTGTTGATAACTAACCATTTTGATCCCAGCTAATCCTCCGTTAGATCAAAGCAAGATCACAAGATATGATCGTCATAACTACTATGATCTTGTTGATCATTTTCGAGTTACTAACAAGATCATGCTCCCTTAATAATAGATCCAATAGAAAGATCTCTATATAGATCCTATATATATTCTATATTTTTGATCCCTTTAAAATAATGTTAAAACCATTTTATCAACTTCACAAAAAAGGTAGAATGACGCTCTTTTTTCATTCACGTTTTAATTTGAAATACCTTAAGGTCGATCCATGCTTTATCACGAACAATTTGACGTCATCGTTATTGGTGGCGGACATGCTGGAACGGAAGCCGCACTTGCATCTGCTAGAACGGGTAGAAAAACACTTCTGCTGACACACAATATTGATACGTTAGGTCAAATGTCTTGTAATCCTGCTATTGGTGGAATTGGCAAGGGACATTTAGTCAAAGAAGTTGATGCCTTAGGTGGGTTAATGGCCCAAACAATAGATGAAGCAGGAATTCAATTTAGAACACTCAATGCTTCAAAGGGCCCAGCAGTTAGAGCAACTCGTGCTCAAGCGGATAGGGCAATTTATAAAGCCTTTGTAAGAAAAACGTTAGAGAACACGCCAAATCTAACCCTTTTTCAACAACCCGCTGATGATCTTATTGTTGAAAAAGATCAAGTGGTTGGTGTTGTGACTCAAATGGGCCTTAAAATACGCTCTAAATCGGTCGTGTTGACGGTTGGTACCTTTCTTGGTGGAAAGATCCATATAGGAATGGAAAGTTCCTCTGGAGGTCGTGCAGGCGATCCTCCTTCAATTGCTCTGGCCGACAGATTACGTGAATTACCACTACGAGTTGATCGACTAAAAACAGGAACACCACCGCGCATTGATGCAAATAGTGTTGATTTCTCAGTGTTGGAAGTTCAACACGGCGATAACCCAACACCTGTGTTCTCATTTTTAGGTAATCGTAGCCAACACCCAAGACAGATCCCTTGCTATATCACTCATACGAACGAAAAAACCCACAGTATTATTCGAGCTAATTTGGATAGAAGTCCAATGTATGCTGGTGTCATTGAAGGGATAGGGCCTCGTTATTGCCCTTCTATTGAAGATAAAGTAATGCGTTTTGCGGATAAAAATAGTCATCAGATTTTTGTCGAACCAGAAGGCCTAAATACAACAGAATTGTACCCAAATGGTATTTCTACCAGTTTACCATTTGACGTACAGGTTCAGATTGTTCATTCGATGAAAGGCTTTGAAAATGCACATATTGTCCGTCCAGGTTATGCCATTGAATACGATTTCTTTGATCCAAGGGATCTTAAACAGACCTATGAAAACAAGTATATCAAAGGGCTATTTTTTGCTGGACAGATAAATGGTACAACGGGCTATGAAGAAGCCGCTGCTCAAGGGTTAATGGCTGGTTTGAATGCCAGTTTATACACCCAAGGAAAAGAAGGTTGGAACCCACGCCGTGATGAAGCTTATATGGGGGTACTTATTGATGATTTATCAACAATGGGAACCAAAGAACCATACAGGATGTTTACCTCTCGCGCTGAATATAGACTGTTACTTCGTGAAGATAATGCTGACTTGCGTCTAACTGAGAAAGGTCGCGAATTAGGATTGGTTGATGACGAGCGTTGGGCTCGATTTAACCAAAAAGTAGATAGTTTGGAAACGGAACGCCAACGGTTGAAAGATATTTGGGTTAATCCTAAATCGGAAGGGGTAGATAAACTTAATGTTGTACTTAAAACTCCTTTGACAAAAGAAGCCAGCGGAGAGGACTTATTACGTCGCCCAGAAATTACTTATAAGCAACTCACAGATCTAGAAATGTTTGGTCCTGCTTTAGAAGATCTACAAGCGTCTGAACAAGTTGAAATTCAAGTTAAGTATGAAGGGTATATTCAACGTCAAAAAGATGAAATAGCAAAATCATTGCGTCATGAAAATACAAAATTACCCGTTGATACCGATTACAAAAACGTTCAAGGTCTATCTAATGAAGTTGTGGCTAAACTGAATGAAGCAAAACCAGAATCAATAGGTATAGCATCAAGAATTTCAGGTATTACTCCGGCTGCAATTTCAATCCTGCTCGTTTACTTAAAGAAGCAAGGTATGCTTAAGAAAGGGGAAGAGTAATTGAATAATTTAGATAATAAATTAGATCTTCTTATAGACAAAACCAATCTTGTTGTGAGTGAACAACAAAGAAGTCAACTTGTCAGATATGTTGAGATGTTAGATAAATGGAATAAAGCTTATAACTTAACATCTGTTCGTGATCCGATGGATATGTTGGTTAAACATATTCTTGATAGCATTATGGTCAGTCCGCATTTACATGGTAATCGATTAATAGATGTTGGAACTGGACCTGGTTTACCAGGCATTCCTTTGGCAATAATGAATCCGGAAAAAGAGTTTTATCTTCTGGATAGCTTAGGAAAACGTATACGATTTATCAAACAAGTTACCCATGAATTGGATATAAAAAACGTCACCACAATTCAAAGCCGAGTAGAACAATTTCAGCCTGAGGAAAAGTTTGATATTGTTTTAAGTCGTGCATTTGCTTCTATGAGCGATATGGTTAATTGGTGTCATCATTTGCCTAAACCAGAAACAGGTCGATTTTTCGCGCTAAAAGGGCAGCTTTCGCAAGATGAGATTGAACAGTTACCAGAATGGTGTAATGTGATCGAAGTCAAAGCTTTAAATATTCCTGAGCTAGAAGGTGAGAGACATCTTGTAACCTTAGCCAAGATGAAAGAGTAGAGAGGTTACAGTGGGAAGAATTATCGCAATAGCCAACCAGAAAGGTGGTGTCGGTAAAACGACGACTTGTATTAATTTGGCCGCTTCAATGGCGGCAACAAAAAGAAAAGTTTTAGTCGTTGATTTAGACCCACAGGGCAATGCAACTATGTCCAGTGGTGTTGATAAGTACCAAGTAGATTCTACTGCTTATGATCTTCTTGTTGAGGATGTACCATTTGAGGAAGTGGTATGTAAAAACACTAGCGGAGGCTATCACCTTATTGCCGCTAATGGAGATGTAACGGCTGCCGAAATTAAATTGATGGAGGTATTTGCACGTGAAGTTAGGCTTAAAAATGCATTAGCTTCGGTTCGTGATAACTATGATTTCATCTTTATAGATTGTCCCCCAGCCTTAAATCTACTTACAATCAACGCGATGGCAGCTGCAGATTCTGTGTTAGTTCCTATGCAATGTGAATATTTTGCACTCGAAGGTTTAACAGCACTAATGGATACCATTAGCAAATTAGCTGCCGTTGTAAATGATAATTTGAAAATTGAAGGTCTGCTCCGAACCATGTTTGATCCGCGTAACCGCTTATCGAATGAAGTATCGGATCAGCTTAAGAAGCACTTTGGCGATAAGGTATATAGAACCGTTATTCCTCGAAATGTACGTTTAGCAGAAGCTCCAAGTCATGGTCGTCCTGCGATGTATTATGACAAACATTCTGCTGGCGCAAAGGCCTATTTAGCATTAGCTGGTGAAATACTTCGTCGCGAAGAAGTACCAGCATAATAGACAAGAGAAGGGAATAACGTAAATGTCTAAACGTGGTTTAGGGATGGGCTTAGATGCCTTATTAGCTACCAGTTCTCTTGCTAGAGAAAAAGAGAAAACAGCATCCAGTAGTCAATCTATTTCAGTTGATGGTGAGTTGGCTGATATTTCAATTACTAACCTCAAGCCTGGTATTTACCAGCCTCGTAAAGATATGTCTTTAGAGGCATTGGAAGATTTATCTGCATCTATTGAATCTCAAGGGATTATTCAACCTATTGTGGTTAGGCATGTTGCAGGACATTCCTATGAAATAATTGCTGGTGAAAGACGTTGGCGGGCTGCTAAGCGTGTCGGCCTTAAACAGGTACCGTGCATCGTAAAAAATGTACCTGATAGTGCTGCAATCGCGATGTCACTCATTGAAAATATTCAGCGAGAAGATCTCAACGCTATAGAGGAAGCACAAGCTTTAGAGCGGTTACAGGACGAATTTGAATTAACACACCAGCAGGTAGCTGATGTAATAGGTAAATCACGGACAACCGTGACGAACCTACTTAGGCTGAATCAACTCGATGAATCGGTCAAGAATTTGGTTGAGAAAAAACAGCTTGATATGGGCCATGCTAGAGCGTTATTGGTTTTAGATATAGAAAGCCAAGGTGATACGGCTAAAGTGATTGCCGATAAAAAAATGACCGTTCGTCAAGCTGAGCAGTTTGTTAAGAAGTTATTGGCTCCAAAAGTTGAAGGTGAAACGAAAAAAGATACGGAAGCGGCTGATATATCAGAGCGACTAAGTCAGTGTATTGGCTCAACAGTATCTTTAACTCGTGGTTCAAATGGAAAATCTAAGATGACGATTACATTTGATGAACCTCACAAATTAGATCAATTGATTAAATTACTCGAAGACAATCAATAGTCTTCGGCTAATTTTGTTATTTGTTACAATTTTTATTGCTAAAGTTGTAGGTTTGTAAACAAATTTGTTATTTAATGCAGCGTTTTTATTGCAAATATATGTATCGAACGTATAATTTTGGCGATTTTTCCAAGCTCATTGATAAGAGTTTATGTGGGATTGGTATGAAGGTATGAATACATGGTAGCTAGGCTAGTTCAACCAGGACGGATACTTGCAAAGCGTCTGTTATTGATTCAATCTAGCGTGGTTACATTTGTGGCAGCAGGGATGGCTTTGGCCGTAAATGTTGATTGGGGAGTTTCTGCGTTTATAGGTGGCGGCATTTTTGTGCTTGCTAATACTGTGTTCGCATTTTTTGCTTTTATGTATAGTGGGGCTCGTGCTGCAAAAGCAGTCACGGCGTCTTTTTATACCGGTGAAGTACTGAAAATCCTCGTTACGGTTGTTCTCTTCTCTGTAGCTTACATGTATATGCAGGTGGAACTTGTTCCCCTGAAGCTAACCTATTTGTTGGCATTAGGTATTAATATCTTTTTGCCAGCGCTATTCATTAACAAAAAAAAATAGGATGAGTTATGGCTGCGCCAGGTGAAGCGCTAACAACGTCTGGATATATTGATCACCATTTGACTAATCTGTCACTTGCTAAGATTTCTGAGCATTTTGATTTAGGTTGGGGAATAACGGAGACCAGTTTCTGGAACGTTAATATCGATAGCCTGTTCTTTTCTGTGCTTACGGGCTTGATATTCCTAGGGATATTTCGTTCGGTAGCAAAGAAAGCAACAGTAGGTGTACCGGGTAAGCTGCAATGTGCGGTTGAAATGGTAATGGAATTTGTCGCAGATAACGTCAAAGAAACATTCCATGGACGCAACCCATTGATAGCTCCGTTAGCACTGACTATCTTTTGTTGGATATTACTAATGAATATCATGGATTTAATTCCAATTGATTTCTTACCGTATCCAGCTCAACATTGGTTAGGTATCCCTTATTTAAAAGTGGTTCCTTCTGCTGATGTTAATATCACGATGGCTATGGCTCTAGGCGTTTTCTTTTTGATGATTTATTACAGCATCAAGGTGAAAGGTCTAGGTGGTTTTGCGAAAGAATTAGCATTACATCCATTTAATCATCCAGTGATGATACCGTTTAACTTACTATTAGAAGTTGTTTCGCTACTCGCTAAACCTCTTTCTCTTGGTATGCGTTTATTCGGTAACATGTTTGCTGGTGAGGTTGTATTCATTCTTATCGCGGCTATGCTTCCGTGGTGGTTACAATGGTTAGGTGCTCTCCCATGGGCAATTTTCCATATTTTGATTATTTTGATTCAAGCGTTTGTATTCATGATGTTAACTATCGTTTATTTATCGATGGCACATGAAGACCCGGATCACTAATTTAATTTTACAAAGCTTTTTTAGGCACATATAAGCCAACAACTATAAATTGGAGATAGTAATGGAAACTTTACTGAGCTTTTCAGCAATCGCCGTAGGTCTGATCGTCGGTCTTGCTTCTCTTGGTACAGCGATTGGTTTCGCAATTCTAGGTGGTAAATTCCTAGAAGGTGCTGCGCGCCAACCAGAGATGGCTCCTATGCTACAAGTTAAGATGTTTATCATCGCGGGTCTACTTGATGCGGTTCCAATGATTGGTATCGTAATAGCACTACTATTCACATTCGCTAACCCATTTGTTAGTCAACTAGGTTAATTAACAGATCAAAGTAAATACTTTGTCGTTGATTAGCATTTTTTCGTTGGTGAACAAAATAGAGGGGTAGCTGTTGTGAATATGAACGCAACTCTGCTAGGTCAAGCAATAGCATTCTTTTTATTCGTGGTTTTCTGCATGAAATATGTATGGCCACCAATTATAGAAGCTATTGAAGAACGTCAGAATAAAATTGCTGATGGTCTATCTGCTGCGGAAAGAGCAGCAAAAGATTTGAATCTAGCTCAAGCCAACGCTTCTGAGCAACTTAAAGAAGCGAAGCGCACAGCAACTGAGGTCATTGATTCAGCGAATAAACGTAAAGCTCAAATTATTGATGAAGCACGCGAGGAAGCTCAGGCAGAACGCCAGAAAATCCTAACGCAAGCGGATGCAGAAATTGAAGCAGAACGTAATCGCGCGAAAGATGATCTGCGCAAACAAGTTGCTACTCTGGCTTTAGCTGGTGCAGAGAAGATCCTAGAGCGCTCTATTGATAAAGATGCGCACAAAGATATTCTTGATAACATTACTGCGAAACTTTAAAGCGAGGGGTGCACATGTCTCAACTGACAACAATAGCACGCCCTTACGCTAAAGCAGCGTTTGACTTTGCGGTAGAAAAAGGAGCACTTGACCAGTGGGGTCAAATGCTTACTTTTGCAGCCGAAGTTACAAAGAACAAAGATATAGTGGAGCTACTTAGTGGTTCTGTTTCTGCGGATAAACTCACAGAAATATTTATTGTTGTTTGTGGCGAACAGTTTGATGAGTTTGGCCAAAACCTTATTAAGGTAATGGCTGCGAATGGTCGACTTAAGGCCCTTCCTGAAGTATGTGATGCGTTTTTAGCTCTTAAACAAGAGTATGAGAAAGAAATGGATGTTGATTTAATATCAGCGACAGAACTTTCTGATAAACAACTTACAGACATCAGCAACAAACTTGAACTGCGTTTTGAACGCAAAGTTAACCTGAATTGTAGTGTAGATGAGACCCTACTTGGTGGGGTTGTAATTCGAGCCGGAGACTTAGTCATCGATAACTCAACACGCGGTCAGTTAGGCCGTTTGAGCGATGCATTGCAGTCTTGATGGGGATTGGAGCATGCAACTTAATTCCACAGAAATAAGCGACCTAATCAAACAACGTATCGAATCTTTCGAAGTTGTTAGTGAAGCTCGTAATGAAGGTACTATCGTATCGGTAAGCGATGGTATTATTCGCATTCACGGTCTAGCAGACGTGATGCAAGGTGAAATGATTGAACTACCGACTGGTCGTTATGCATTAGCACTTAACCTTGAGCGTGACTCGGTTGGTGCGGTTGTCATGGGGCCATATGCTGACTTACAAGAAGGCATGAAAGTTACTGGTACTGGTCGTATTCTTGAAGTACCTGTTGGTCCTGAAATGCTTGGTCGTGTGGTAAACACGCTAGGTGAGCCTATTGATGGTAAAGGTCCAATTGATGCGAAATTATCTTCTCCTGTAGAGATAATTGCGCCGGGTGTAATTGACCGTAAATCGGTTGATCAGCCTGTACAAACTGGTTATAAGTCCGTTGATGCCATGATCCCTATCGGGCGTGGTCAGCGTGAGCTTATCATCGGTGACCGTCAGACTGGTAAAACAGCGATGGCTATTGATGCGATCATTAACCAAAGAGATTCAAGTATTTACTCTATCTATGTAGCGATTGGTCAGAAAGCATCGACTATTGCTAACGTAGTACGCAAATTGGAAGAGCACGGCGCATTGGCTAACACCATTGTTGTTGTTGCATCGGCTTCTGAATCTGCAGCGCTTCAATATTTGGCGCCTTACGCAGGTTGTGCAATGGGTGAGTACTTCCGTGATCGCGGTGAAGATGCTCTGATTGTTTATGATGATTTGTCTAAGCAAGCGGTAGCGTATCGTCAGATCTCTCTACTACTTAAGCGTCCACCAGGCCGTGAGGCATTCCCAGGTGATGTATTCTATCTCCACTCCCGTCTACTAGAGCGCGCTGCTCGAGTAAGCGAAGTGTATGTAGAACGTTTCACTAAGGGTGAAGTGAAAGGTAAGACAGGTTCTTTAACTGCGCTTCCTATCATTGAAACTCAAGCAGGTGACGTATCAGCATTCGTACCAACTAACGTAATCTCGATTACAGATGGTCAGATCTTCTTACAAACTGAGCTGTTCAGTGCAGGTGTTCGTCCTGCTGTTGATCCAGGTATCTCAGTATCTCGTGTAGGTGGTGCTGCTCAAACGAAAATTATCAAGAAGCTATCTGGTGGTATTCGTACCGCACTAGCGCAGTATCGTGAACTTGCAGCGTTTGCTCAGTTCTCGTCTGACCTTGATGAAGCAACGAAACGACAACTAGATCATGGTCAAAAAGTAACAGAACTTATGAAGCAGAAACAATATGCTCCTATGTCTGTATTTGATCAGGCTATTGTTATCTTCGCTGCAGAACGTGGATATCTAGAAGACATCGAGTTGAATAAGCTTGCTGATTTCGAAGATGCGCTACTTTCGTTTGCTCGTAGCCAGTTTACCGATTTTGTAAAAGAGATCGATACAACGGGTGCATACAACGATGAGGTCGAAACACAACTTAAAAAGATTGTGGACGATTTCATAGCAACCCAGACCTGGTAATTGATAATGAGTAGGTGGCTCTAGGGTCACCAATATTTTTTATCTAAAGAGAGAGTAATACGATGGCCGGCGCAAAAGAAATTCGTACTAAGATCGGGAGTGTTAAAAGCACTCAAAAGATCACGAAAGCGATGGAAATGGTAGCGGCTTCAAAAATGCGTCGTTCTCAAGACGCAATGGGAGCTTCCCGTCCATATGCTGAAACAATGCGTAAAGTGATCGGTCATTTGGCGAACGGTAATCTAGAGTATAAACATCCATACCTAGAAGAGCGTGAAGCCAAACGTGTTGGTTACATCATTATTTCAACTGACCGCGGCTTGTGTGGTGGCTTGAACATTAACTTGTTCAAAAAGGCCATGTTAGACATGCAAGAGTGGAAAGAGAAAAATGCTGATATTGACTTAGCCATTATCGGTTCAAAAGCAACGGCATTTTTTAACAACAGTGGCGCTAAAGTAGCTGCTCAAGTTTCTGGTCTTGGAGATGATCCAAGCCTAGAGGAATTGATCGGTTCTGTTGGTGTTATGTTGAAGAAGTATGATGAAGGCGAGTTGGATCGCTTATACGTAGTATTTAACAAGTTTGTAAATACTATGGTTCAGGAACCAACGATCGATCAATTATTACCTTTACCTAAATCGGATAGCGAAAGTATGAAGCGCACTCACTCATGGGATTATATCTATGAGCCAGAGCCTAAACCATTACTCGATGCACTATTGATTCGTTATGTCGAATCTCAAGTATATCAAGGTGTGGTTGAGAACCTTGCTTGTGAGCAAGCGGCTCGAATGATTGCGATGAAAGCAGCTACAGACAATGCAAGCGATCTGATAGATGATCTAGAACTTGTGTATAACAAGGCCCGTCAATCGGCTATTACACAAGAACTATCTGAAATCGTATCAGGCGCAGCAGCGGTTTAAGCATAGGTAAAACTAATTAGTTAGAGGATTAACGATGGCTACAGGTAAGATCGTACAGATCATCGGTGCGGTAGTCGACGTAGAGTTCCCACAGGGTGAAGTACCTCGTGTATATGACGCTCTGAATGTTATTGAAGCGAAAGAACGTCTTGTTCTTGAAGTTCAACAACAGCTTGGCGGTGGCGTTATTCGCGCAATCGTGATGGGCAGCTCTGATGGTTTACGTCGTGGATTAGTAGTAGAGAACACTGGCGCTCCAATCACCGTACCAGTAGGTACGAAAACTCTTGGCCGTATCATGAATGTTTTAGGTGATGCGATTGATGAGTGTGGTGATATTGGTGCGGAAGAACACTATGCTATTCACCGTGAAGCACCAAGTTACGAAGAACAGTCCAATGTGTCTGAACTTCTAGAGACTGGCGTGAAAGTTATCGACTTGATTTGCCCATTCGCTAAGGGTGGTAAAATAGGTCTATTTGGTGGTGCAGGTGTTGGTAAGACCGTTAATATGATGGAACTTATCAATAACATCGCACTGCAGCACTCTGGTCTTTCAGTATTTGCGGGTGTCGGTGAACGTACTCGTGAAGGTAACGATTTCTATTTTGAGATGCAGGAAGCAGGCGTTGTTAACGTTGAAAATCCTGAAGAATCTAAAGTAGCAATGGTTTACGGGCAGATGAACGAGCCACCAGGAAACCGTCTACGCGTAGCGCTGACTGGTCTAACGATGGCAGAGCGTTTTCGTGACGAAGGTCGTGACGTTCTATTGTTCATCGATAACATTTATCGTTATACCCTTGCGGGTACAGAGGTTTCGGCTCTATTAGGTCGTATGCCATCTGCGGTAGGTTATCAGCCAACACTAGCTGAAGAAATGGGTGTTTTACAAGAACGTATCACATCAACTAAAGCCGGTTCTATCACGTCTGTACAGGCGGTATATGTACCAGCGGATGACTTGACTGACCCATCTCCAGCAACCACGTTTGCTCACTTAGATGCAACGGTAGTACTTAACCGTAATATCGCAGCTATGGGTCTATACCCAGCAATCGATCCATTGGATTCATCTTCTAGACAGCTTGATCCATTGGTAGTAGGCCAAGAGCATTACGACGTAGCTCGTGGTGTTCAGTCTACTCTTCAGCGCTATAAAGAACTGAAAGATATCATTGCTATTTTGGGTATGGATGAGTTATCTGAAGAAGATAAACTTGTGGTATCACGTGCACGTAAGATAGAGCGTTTCCTAACTCAGCCTTACCACGTAGCGGAAGTATTTACAGGTGACCCTGGTGTCTATGTATCTCTTAAAGAGACTTTACGTGGATTCAAAGGTCTTCTGGGTGGTGAATACGATGACATTCCTGAGCAAGCGTTTATGTACTGCGGTGTAATAGACGATGCTATTGAGAATGCTAAGAAGCTATAAGGCTAAATAGGAGGCTATATGGCAGCAATGACCTTGCACCTAGACGTAGTTAGTGCTGAGAAAGAAATTTTTTCAGGATTAGTTGAAACGTTTCAGGTGACCGGGAGCGAAGGTGAACTTGGTATTTTCCATGGGCACACTCCGCTGCTGACCGCTATTAAGCCTGGTATGGTGCGTATAGTTAAGCAACACGGCCACGAAGAAATTATTTATGTTTCTGGTGGTATAGTTGAAGTTCAGCCTGGTACAGCAACTGTATTGGCTGATACGGCAATTCGTGGTGATGAACTAGATGCAGCGAAGGCTGAAGAAGCTAAACGCCAAGCTGAGGAGAAAATCCAAAATCAGCATGGTGATATGAACTTCGCTCAAGCGGCTAGTGAACTGGCTAAAGCTATTGCTCAGCTTAGAGTTATCGAGCTGACAAAAAATAGACGCTAATCTACTTAGTGTATTGCTAAAAAGGCGGCCTGTTGGTCGCCTTTTTGTTTTTATTACGTCAAATTTAATTAACTCTTTTCGGTTAAGCGGTTAGAATTAAAACTTCAAAAAATAAATAAGGTTATTCCTATGAGCTTCAGCGCGGTGATTCTAGCGGCGGGTAAAGGTACTCGCATGTATTCCAATATACCTAAGGTGTTACATACCTTAGCCGGAAAGCCAATGGTCAAGCATGTTATCGATACCTGCAATGATTTGGGTGCGCAAAATATCCATCTTGTTTATGGTCACGGTGGTGATCTTATGCGACAAGCTTTATCTGCGGAGTCGGTGAATTGGGTGCTCCAAGCTGAACAATTAGGAACTGGACACGCGGTTGATCAAGCATCAGACAAATTTGATGATAATGAAAAAGTATTAGTGTTATATGGGGATGTTCCTCTTATCTCACCTGAAACTATTGAAAGTCTGCTAGATGCTCAGCCTGCTGGTGGCGTTGCTTTGTTAACCGTTGTTTTAGATGACCCAGACGGATATGGACGCATTGAGCGTAAAAATGATGCTGTTATTGCAATTGTTGAGCAAAAAGATGCGACGGAAGAGCAAAAACGTATCAAGGAAATAAATACCGGAGTAATGGTCGCCACTGGTGGTGATCTGAAACGATGGTTGTCAGGACTTAATAACCAAAATGCACAGGGTGAGTATTACCTTACGGACATTATTGCCGCCGCTCACGAAGAGGGCCGATCAATAGAAGCCGTTCATCCTTCATGCGCAGTTGAAGTTGAAGGGGTAAATAATCGTGTTCAACTTGCTCGTATTGAGCGTGCTTACCAACTCATGCAAGCTGAAAAATTACTTGAGCAAGGCGTGATGCTTCTTGACCCATCCCGCTTTGATCTGCGCGGTAAGCTTCAATGTGGTATCGATGTGCAGATTGATGTTAATGTTATTATCGAAGGCAGCGTAAGCCTAGGTAATAATGTCATTATTGGTGCTGGTTGTGTTCTGAAGGATTGTGAGATCGATGACAACACCCTTGTACGCCCTTATAGCGTGATAGATGATGCAATAGTAGGAGAAGCTTGTACAGTCGGTCCATTTACTCGTCTTCGCCCAGGAACAGAGCTAAAAAACAATGCTCACGTAGGAAACTTTGTCGAAGTTAAAAATGGCGTGATAGGTGAGGGATCTAAAGCAAATCACCTTACTTATATTGGAGATACTGTCATTGGTCAGCGTTCAAATATTGGTGCTGGAACGATTACTTGTAATTATGATGGTGTGAATAAGTTTAAGACGATTATCGGTGATGATGTTTTTGTCGGCTCTGACACACAGTTAATAGCGCCTATAACGGTTGGAAATGGGGTGACTATTGGTGCAGGCACAACTGTCACGAGGGACATATCTGAAGGCGAGCTAGTGATCACTCGTGCGAAAGAGCGCAGAATTGAAGGCTGGCAGCGCCCTGTTAAGAAGTAGTATAAGAAAGGATTTATGTTGTTTAGATAAAACTATTTTATAGATGTATAGTTAATCTATTTATCTGCTTGTAATTAAGGTAGTAATGTTTTAATTACAAGCAATATTAAAAAACATAAATTATTAATTATATTTTTAATATTATATATTTTTTGCAATCTTTATGATTAACGATATAAATCGTCAAGTAATGGCTTTTTCTTATATTTAACGATAGTCATAACTTGATATATACTCACCCTCTTTCTTGATAAAAAAGGCGGGAATTGTACAAGATATTAATAAAACAGCACTATAGAATGCACGGTCTGTTAAGCCGTTATAAGCATATGCAAAACTCCACAGGCCATAAACCATAATCCAAAGCCACATCATTTCTGGCCAGATCATATCTTTCTTTTTGTTCTTAGCAATAATAATACCAAACCAACCACAAATAGTAACAATACCTGCAATCGCACCTGTTCCCGCTCCTGATGTTTTAGGCCAAACAAAAATAGTAAGAAAAATACACCTAAAATTTTATAACGAGTAATTTCATTTAGAATAATAAGATCAATTAGAAATAACGACTAAAAAACCATGAACACCAAGGGGCTGACTCAAATAGAATTATATTTCCTCCATGTTTAATTAGATATAAAAACAACGTGCATATAAAAATTAATCGTCAAATTTGTTTTTTGTAATCGCGTATAAATTTTTTATTTAAAGTCATTAGTACAAAAGTAAGATATTTGTCTGGTTTTTTTAATTAGTACCTTTATGGTCAATGAAATGGCTTGTAAAGCCAAACAGAATGTATTTGTTTTCTCTATATTATACTCATATTTACATTCGATAATGTAATATTCACCTACATTATTTGAAGTTTGTTTTCCAGATTAGTGTCAGTGACCATGACTATGGTTTAATTTCTTATTAAGGATAGTACTATGTTATTCAACCCAAAATTGCACAATATCGAATATAGAGACCAGAATACGCAAGAGCTGATGCAAAAAGTCATCGACTTTTTTGAGAATAAAGGCTTGAAAAGCATTAAGGAAGATTGGCACAACAAAGTTTGGAATTATGAGTTTGTAGAGTTCATGAAAGAAAATAACATTCTAGAAACGTTAATGACGCCATCTGGTTACGGAGCTGAAGATGCTCGTTGGGATACTTATCGAAATACAAAGTTTGCTGAAATTGTTGGCTTCTATGGGTTAACGTATTGGTACACTTTTCAAGTGTCTATGCTGGGTCTCGCACCTGTTTGGCTAGGTAGTAATGAGGAGTTGAAACATAAAACAGCACGGCTTTTGAAAGAGGGAGAAGTATTTGCTTTTGGTCTTTCAGAGAAAGAACATGGTGCTGATATTTACTCTTCAGAAATGCAACTTCATCCGCAATCGGATGGTGGGTATTTGGGCCAAGGTGACAAGTATTATATTGGTAACGGTAATGAAGCCGCATTAGTATCCACTTTTGGTAAAAACTCTGATACAGGTGAATATGTTTTTTTTGCAGTAGATTCTAAACATGCGAATTACGAATGTATTAAAAATACCGTAAATGAACAAATGCACGTCTCTGAATTTCATATAGATAATTACCCACTTACTGAAGAAGATATTATGGAAAAAGGGCCTAATGCATGGGACAACATGCTTAATACCGTTAATATCTGTAAATTTAATCTCGGCTTTGGAGCGGTAGGTTTGTGCGAACATGCGTTTTATGAAGCAATTAAGCATGCAGCAAACCGGAATGTTTATGGAAAGCATGTAACAGATTTTGTTCATGTAAAACGTCTTTTTGTTGATGGATATGTACGATTATGTGGCATGAAGCTTTTTTCGGAACGTGCAACCGATTATATGCGTTCAGCTTCAACTGAAGATCGTCGTTATTTATTATTTAATCCATTAGTGAAAATGAAAGTAACGTCTCAGGGAGAAGATGTGATTAATCATTTTTGGGATGTTATTGCCGCAAAAGGTTTTGAAAAAGAACCGTTCTTTGAAGTTGCTGCACATGAAATCCGTATGTTGCCCAAATTAGAAGGTACAGTGCATGTCAATATGGCTCTGGTTATCAAATTTATGCAAAACTATCTATTTAATCCTAAAGAGTTTAGTCATATTCCTCGTCGCGATGATTTAGTCAATGACGATTTTCTGTTCGATCAAGGGGCAACAAAAGGGTTAAGTAAGATTCAATTTCATGATTATAAATTAACTTATGATCAATTCGACTTACCTAATGTAAACGTATTTAAAGAACAAATTAAGCTATTTAAAGATTTTTTGATAGAGTCTTCACCTAGCAAGGAACAGTCAAAAGATATTGATTACTTATTGGCAATGGGTGATTGTTTTACGTTGATTGTTTATGGACATTTGATTTTAGAAAATGCACAGATTAATGGGTGTCAAGATGAATTAGTGGAAGAAATATTCGATGTGCTCATTCGTGATTTCTCCAAATATGCCGTAATACTGATGACAAAACCAAGCAATACAGATACACAAGTTGAGCGAGTACGAAAACTAATCAAGGCTCCTATTGCGAATGAAACGCGTTTTGAAAGGTTTTGGTTTGAGCAAGTATATGCGTTAAATGATGCATATACTTTGGCTAATTGATAACGGATGATCAGAACTAGAATAATTGAGATGTCTAAAGAGTTTTATTGATTTAGCATTTCCTTTTAATCTAGTGGGGACGTTTGATGGGGCAGTTTACTTGCCCCATCAAATTTAATTTCTAGCACACTATTTTAATAGTCTACTCCTAAGATAAAAAGAACTTATACGCCGCATTATCTGATTCATCCTTGTAGGGATAATCCAGTTCATGAAGATGTGCGGCAAAACGTGGCAAGTCTGATTCTTCTAGCTCGAACCCGCAGAGCACACGACCATAATCAGCGCCTTGATTTCGGTAGTTGAACATACTGATGTTCCAATGAGTACCAAGCGTACTCAAGAACTTCAATAAGGCGCCTGGGTATTCAGGAAACTCAAAGCTGAACAATTTCTCTGTAAGTGCCTTTGACGGTTTACCACCAATCATATATCGAATATGTAGCTTCGCCATTTCGTTATCAGAGAGGTCGATAACAGGATACCCACCTTCTTTTAGATCATGAACAATACTCTCTAGCTCTTCCTGACCATTTTGCAGGCGTACACCTACGAATATATTGGCTAAACTGGCATCGTTGTACCGATAGTTAAATTCGGTGACAGCTCTACCACCAATAATCTGACAGAACTTAAAGAATGCTCCTGGTACTTCTGGAATTGTCACGGCTAATAGACCTTCACGTTTTTCACCAAGCTCGCATCTTTCTGATACATAGCGTAAACCGTGAAAGTTGGTATTTGCTCCAGATAGAACCGTCGCCAGTTTTTTATCTTTGAGGCTCTGTTGTTCTACAAATTTCTTCAATCCGGCCAAAGCAAGAGCACCTGAAGGTTCAGCAATCGCACGAGTATCTTCAAAGATATCTTTTACAGCAGCACATATTTCATCGCTAGATACCGCAATATGCCCATCAAGATACTTGTTACAGAGCCTAAATGTTTCATCACCAATACGCTTAACGGCAACACCATCGGCAAACATATTTATTTGGTCGAGAACAACTGGTTCACCAGCATCTAATGCTGCTTTTAGGCAAGATGACTCTTCTGGCTCAACGGCAATAACCTTAATTTCTGGCATTAGCTGTTTAACGAGTACGGCGACACCGGCTGCGAGACCGCCACCACCAACAGGAACAAATATATAATCCAAATGACCATTTTGTTGTAGTATTTCCATACCGATGGTTCCTTGGCCTGCAATCACCAATGGATGATCAAAAGGAGGAACAAAAGTATAGTTATTTAGCTCTGCCAATCTTTCGGCTTCTGCTTTTGCTTCATCAAAATTACTGCCATGAAGCACAACGTCACCACCAAAGCTTTTAACGGCTTCAACCTTGATATCTGGGGTTGTTATCGGCATTACAATGATGGCTTTAACGTCTAGTTTTTTGCCAGAGAGTGCAATGCCTTGAGCGTGATTACCTGCCGAGGCAGCAATGACACCTGCTTGTTTCTGAGCATCCGATAGGCTTGAAACCATATTGTACGCACCGCGTAATTTAAACGAGTGTACGGGTTGCCTATCTTCTCGTTTTATTTGCACCTGGTTTCCAATACGCTCAGAGATTCTAGGCATGTCTTGCAATAGAGTGACGGTTGCTACGTCATAAACTGGGGCTCTAAGGATGTGGCGCAGATATTCTGCACCACTCTTAGGCAGTGTTCCTAACGGATTTTCTGCCATTAAATTTAACCTTCCAACATGGATTTATCGCGCACAGCACCTTTATCCGCGCTGGTCGCTAGCATGGCATAGGCTTTGAGTGCCAAAGAAACTTTACGTTGGCGATTTGCAGGTTTCCAACCTGATTTTTCTTGCTCTGCTCTACGACTGACAAGTTCATCTTCAGTTACGTCTAAGGTGATCGAACGAGCGGGTATATCTATTGTGATGGTATCGCCTTGATTAACAAGACCGATAATTCCGCCCTGAGCGGCTTCTGGAGAAGCGTGGCCAATAGATAGCCCAGATGTACCACCAGAGAAGCGACCGTCAGTGAGAAGGGCACACTCTTTGCCTAAGCCCATTGATTTTAGGTAAGTCGTTGGATAAAGCATCTCTTGCATACCCGGACCACCTTTAGGACCTTCGTAACGAATGACAACCACATCACCCGCTTTCACTTTTCCACCAAGGATGCCCTCTACGGCATCTTCTTGGCTTTCAAATACTACCGCTGGACCTTGGAATTTGTGATTTTCTTCATCGACGCCAGCCGTTTTGACGATACAGCCATCGATAGCGATATTGCCTCTAAGTACAGCCAAACCCCCTTCCTGGCTAAAGGCGTTTTCTTTCGTACGGATACAGCCGTCTTCACGGTCGTTGTCTAGTGTGTCCCAACGACAATTTTGTGAAAATGCCTCGGTTGTACGAATACCAGCTGGACCAGCACGGAAGAATTCTTTCACCTCTTCTGATTCGGTTTGCATGATGTCGTACTGCGCTAATTGTTCTTTCATTGTCAGGCCAAGAACAGTATTGGTCTGATTGTTGATTAGCCCTGCACGATCAAGCTCACCAAGTATGGCCATAACACCACCTGCGCGGTGCACATCCTCCATATGATACTTTGGAGTAGAAGGCGCAACCTTACAAATATGTGGAACTCGGAGTGACATGCGATCAATGTCATCCATATCAAAGGCTATTTCACCTTCTTGCGCAGAGGCTAGTAAGTGTAGAACCGTGTTTGTTGAACCACCCATCGCGATATCAAGCGCCATCGCATTTTCAAATGCTTCTTTGCTGGCTATATTACGAGGCAATGCAGAGTCATCACCTTGCTCATAGTAGCGCTTAGTCAGTTCGACTACTCGGCGTCCTGCGCTTAGGAATAACTCTTTACGATCAGCATGAGTCGCGAGTAAAGAGCCATTGCCTGGTTGACTTAAGCCAAGAGCTTCAGTTAAACAGTTCATGGAATTTGCTGTGAACATACCAGAACATGAACCACAAGTCGGGCAGGCGCTGCGCTCAATTTGCTCACTTTGTTCATCGGATACGGATGGATCCGCACCTTGAATCATGGCATCAACAAGATCGAGTTTGATTATTTGATCAGAAAGCTTGGTTTTTCCTGCTTCCATTGGACCGCCTGATACAAAAATAACAGGGATGTTTAGGCGCAATGCCGCCATCATCATTCCTGGAGTAATTTTGTCACAGTTAGAAATACAAACCATCGCATCGGCACAGTGAGCATTTACCATATATTCAACTGAATCTGCAATAAGCTCGCGTGAAGGCAGAGAGTAAAGCATTCCGCCGTGACCCATGGCAATACCATCATCAACGGCAATGGTATTGAATTCTTTTGCAATGCCACCCGCCGATTCGATTTCTCTTGCGACAAGTTGCCCCATGTCCTTTAAGTGAACATGACCCGGTACAAATTGTGTGAATGAGTTTACGACCGCGATAATTGGCTTACCGAAATCCTCTTCTTTAACGCCTGTAGCACGCCATAAAGCGCGAGCGCCAGCCATGTTGCGTCCATGTGTTGTCGTGGCGCTGCGATATTTATTAGGAGTAGACATTTTACTTAAATTCCTTCTTTTACTTGTCTGAACGAACAGAGTTTTCGGGATAGACAAAATCTAACCAACCCCATTTGTCTTCTGTTGTACCGTTGAATAATCCAAAGAATGTGGATTGAATTTTTTCTGTAATAGGGCCGCGTTTGCCTTCACCGACGGTAATCTGGTCAACGCTTCTTACTGGTACTATCTCAGCGGCGGTACCGGTCATAAATATTTCGTCTGCAAGGTATAACGCTTCGCGAGCAATATTTTCTTCTCTGACTTCATAACCAAGTTCTTTGGCTAATATCATGATTGAGTCGCGAGTAATTCCTGGCAGGATAGCGCTAGTGGCAGGAGGAGTATGTAAAACACCATTTTTAATAATGAAGATGTTTTCTCCTGCACCTTCAGAAAGGTATCCATCAACGCTTAAGGCGATACCTTCAGCATAACCATGACGGCGAGCTTCTCCCCCAACAAGTAAAGACGAAAGGTAGTTACCGCCAGCTTTAGCTGCCGTTGGAATAGTATTGGGTGCCGCACGATTCCAACTTGAAATCATTGCGTCGACACCGTTAGCCAATGCTTCTTCCCCCAAATAGGAACCCCATGGGAAGGCGGCAATAATAAGATCCATTTCCGTGTCAGTTGGTGGACAAACACCTAAGCCAACGTTGCCAATAAAACCTAGCGGACGAATGTAAGCGGAGTCTAGCTTGTTGTCTCTTAAGGTTTCACGGCATGCTTCCATCAACTCATCAACAGAGTATTTAATAGGAAACCGATATATTTTTGCAGAATCTTTTAGGCGTTGCATGTGCTCTTTGTGGCGAAAAACAATCGGCCCTTCAGGTGTGTTGTAACAACGAATACCTTCAAATACTGAGGTGCCATAGTGCATAGCATGCGTAAGAACATGGACTTTAGCTTCGCCCCAAGGAACCATTTCACCATTAAACCAAATATAATCAGCAGTGTTTGTTGCCATCTTAGAATCCTTCCTTAAATTTTATAAGCACTGAGCATTTCGTCTTTTTTCAGTCTAGAGGTATGTACATTAGTGACATCCCATAGTTTCTCGACTTGATTTGTAATCAAGGTAATAGGACGATCACTGTCAACGACAAGTTCTATTTGAGCAACTTTACTCTCATGATTTTGTGTCGCAAGTATTTGCTTGATGGTAAAACCTCGGTGTCTTACCACTCTAAGTATACGTTCAACCAAAACAGGCTTATCGTTGGCTTCTATTTTTAATAGGTATCTATCCATTAGGTATTCTCCAACATATCTTGATTTGCTGCGCCCGGTGGAACGAGCGGCCATACGTTTTCATCTTCATCGATAAGAACATGAAGTAGATAAGCGGTTTCACTTGCTAGCATTTCTTTTAGGGCCGGCTCTACTTCTGCTTTCGTTGTAATGGTTTTACCTGGGATACCAAATGCAGCCGCGAGTGCTTGAAAATCTGGGTTATCATCCAGAATGGTTTCACTGTGGCGACCATCAAAAAAGAGTGATTGCCATTGACGAACCATACCCAAACGATGGTTGTTAAGTAAAACCATTTTGACGGCTACTTGCTTTCTTTTTATCGTGCCTAACTCTTGAATATTCATCATAAAAGAGCCATCACCAGTGATCAATATAGATTGATCATCAGGTCGAGCAATCTTTGCTCCAATGGCAGCCGGAAGGCCAAAGCCCATAGTGCCAAGACCAGCAGAGGTTATATAGTTTTCTGGTTTACGTGGTTGTATATGTTGCGCCGCCCACATCTGATGTTGGCCAACATCCGTAGACACGATAGAGCTGTCAGGCATTGAGTCTGAAAGTTGCTTTAATAGTAAAGGCGCATAGATAAGCTCTCCGGGATGATCGTAGCGCCATTTGAATTCTTTTCTCAGACTAGATGTCTGTTCAAGCCATGGAGAAATATCTTGTTCAAGTGTGAGTTGTGGAAGAATTATGTTGATATCACCCTGCAAAGATGCATTTGAACGGCGCAGCTTATTAAACTCTGCTGCATCAATATCGATATGGATGACTCTCGCATCTGGGGCAAACGAATCTAATCGGCCCGTCACTCTATCGTCGAAACGGGCACCAACCACAATTAATAGATCGGACTCTTGAACGATTAGATTGGCTGCTTTCGTTCCGTGCATTCCAACCATTCCTAGGTAATTAGGATCATGACGTTCTACGCTACCCAAGCCTTTTAAGGTACTCACGGTAGGGATTGGATTGTTAATAAGAAATTGTCGCACCGTATCTGTTGCTTTAGCTATTTGAACGCCCCCACCGATGTAAAGAACCGGTTTATCTGCTTTATTGAGTAGGCTTTGGGCTTTTTCTAATGCTTTGGGATCGGCTACTGGAATTGCGGGTGGTTCGATAAATGGAAGAAGATGAGTCGGAGCTTCAGCTAACTGGACATCTTTAGCAATGTCGACCACAACCGGCCCAGGTCTACCTGATTTTGCTACCTCAAAGGCCTCAGCTAACGTTGGCGCTAAGTCATCTATGTCGGTAACTAAGTAACTGTGTTTGGAGCAAGCTAGAGATATACCAATAACATCTATTTCTTGGAATGCATCTGTACCAATGAGTGGGCTAGCAACTTGACCAGTAATGGCAACGAGTGGCACAGAATCTAAAAGTGCATCCGCTAAGCCTGTCACGAGGTTTGTCGCGCCGGGGCCAGATGTGGCTAGGCAGACAGCAACATCTTGAGTTGCTCGTGCCATACCAATGGCCGCCATTGCAGCACCTTGTTCATGTCTGCAAAGTACATGCTCAACGCCACCATCGTAAAGGGCATCATAAATTGGCATGATGGCGCCACCTGGGTATCCAAATACTGTGGTTATACCCTGCTGTTTAAGGGCCGCTACTACCAAGTCGGATCCGTTCATTAATGCCTCCAGCTTGTTTGCGTTGTTCTCAACGCTAATTTAATTCTGCACATACAGTGCTCCTATACTTCCTGTTCTGCTAAATGTAAGCCAAAGTTTATTGTATTGAATAGTAAAAAACCCCCGAACTTTTCAGTGCGGGGGTTTTTTTTAACTCTTGTTATTTTGTTCCGCTTATACGCCCCCGCGCGGTGTCAATAATGACCACGATAATCAGGATAATGAGCACATTTATGTGAGCGGATAATTTCATTAGTTGTCTATTTTTCTAGCGAATGTGTTTGCATCTCTAGTGGTAACATAATTTGTTGTTAGCTGACAAGGAAAAATTCAGTCTTTTTCCATATTTATTTAGCCCAAATACACGCTATATAGTGTGAGCTATAAGTAATTTTTTGATTTTAAATAATTAAAAGGATAGATATGGTACTGGCGGTTATTCACAGCCGAGCAAGTGTTGGGGTGGACGCTCCTCCTGTCACTGTTGAGGTGCATATAAGCAATGGTATGCCAGGTTTTACACTTGTTGGTTTGCCTGAAACCACTGTAAAAGAGTCTAGGGATCGAGTTAGAAGCGCGATAATTAACTCAAATTTTGAGTATCCGAGCAAAAAGATCACAGTAAACCTTGCCCCTGCTGATTTACCTAAAGAGGGAGGACGATTTGATTTACCTATTGCGTTAGGGATCCTCGCGGCGGCTGAACAGATAGCCGTTGATAAACTTGGCGAATATGAGTTTATTGGTGAGTTAGCGCTTTCTGGGGCGTTACGCCCGGTTAAAGGTGTATTACCTGCGGCGTTGGCGGCCAATAAAATTCAACGATGCTTAGTTGTACCTGAAGAAAATGGAGATCAAGCGGCATTGGTTGGCAAAGAGAGGCATAAATCCGCTGCAAGTCTTTTGGAGGTGTGTTCGGCGTTATGCGGGCAAGACAACTTGTCTCTATTTCAGGTAGAAAGGTCTGAAGATAAATGGGTGCGTAGCCGAGATTTACAAGATGTCATAGGTCAGCAACAGGGAAAGAGAGCATTGGAGATAGCTGCGGCAGGTGGACATAATCTTCTTTTTCTCGGTCCGCCAGGTACAGGAAAAACCATGCTAGCTTCTCGACTTTGTGATTTATTGCCTGAAATGAGTGATGACGAAGCGCTTGAAACGGCCTCTGTGGCTTCTTTAACGGAGCAGGATATAAATAAGTTTAATTGGAAGAAAAGGCCTTTTCGTTCTCCTCATCATTCATCTTCTATGGCGGCCTTAGTCGGTGGTGGTTCTATTCCTCGTCCGGGTGAGATTTCCCTAGCACATAATGGATTGTTGTTTCTTGACGAAATGCCTGAATTTGAAAGAAAGGTGTTGGACTCAATGAGGGAACCATTAGAGTCTGGAGAGATTGTTATTTCTAGAGCGGCGGGAAAGACCCGCTTTCCCGCCCGATTCCAGCTCGTTGGAGCACTGAACCCAAGTCCCACAGGTTATTATGATGGCGACAAGTCTCGGATAAACCCTCAGGTAGTACTTCGTTATCTGAGTCGGTTATCGGGGCCTCTATTGGATAGGTTTGATATGTCATTAGAGATCCCCTTATTGCCGAAAGGAATGTTAGCGGAAGGTGGAGATAGAGGAGAAACTACGCATGTTATAAAGAGTAGAGTAGAAGAAGCACGAGCGTACATGTTAAAAAGATCAGGAAAAATAAATGCACTTCTAACAAGCCGAGAAATAGAAAAATTTTGTATTTTGGAGAAAAAAGACGCCGAGTTTTTAGAAGATGCACTACATAGGTTAGGGTTATCAATACGTGCATATCATCGAATAATAAAGGTTGCTCGTACTATCGCTGATTTGGAATCTAATGAACGAATTAGCCGAGCACATTTAGCTGAAGCGTTGGGGTACCGTTCTATGGATAGGTTATTGAAATTATTAAACGCTCAGGTGATCTAGGATAAGGTCAGAATGGCTATTACGTTTACGAATATGGGGTGTAAACGGAGCATTTAAGCTCCGTTTCTAATTTGATGCCTATAGCGCAAGTAGATAATTAACCAAGTCAAAATACTCGTCGTAGTTTTTAATCCCATCGGTTTTAACAACATAACGATTGTTGACAACGACCCCTGGAACTCCGCTTAACTTAACGGCTTTAAATTGTTTATCAAAACGTTTCTGCATTGAATCAATGGCAAATCCCTTGTATGCAGAATCAAATTTCTTTGCGTCTACACCATTGTCGATAAACATTTGACGTAATTCTTTTTCTGTCTTGGGTGGGGTACGAAGCGTGTGTATTTGGTTGAACATGTAAGGAACCATTTTATCTTCAACTTTTAATACAATCATGCTTGCATAAGCTTTAGCCATTGGAATACCCATGTTGCCACCCATAAAGGAAACATGTACTTTTTGAAATTTAGCGTTCTTGGGTATTTTTGTTTTAAGTTGCTGAATAACGGGTTCAAAATTATTACAATGGCCGCAAAAGAAAGAGAAGTACTCGGTAACTGTTGGAGTAGAAGTCTTTTCCAAGTCTAATACTTCATAGTGCGTTCCCTCATTAAATTGAGCGGCTTGTACTGATGTGCTTAACATCAGGGTAGCGAGTAACATAAATATTTTTTTCATTTGATCATTGACTCCATCTGTCGTTATTTTTTTAATTTTTATATTACCATTGAGGCATTAATGCAAGTGGGGGCTCTTGTAAAACCGATATCTGTTCCTTAAATCCAAGCACTTGGTTTTCCCAATATTTTGGGTCGCCAAACCAAGGAAAAGCGAGCGGAAATGCTGGATCTTGCCACCTTTTTGCGAGCCAAGCCATATAGTGTACCATTCGCAATCCACGTAATGGCTCAATAAGTTTCAGCTCTGACGGATTAAAATCGCAAAATTCCTCATAGCCTTCAAGTAATATATCTAATTGAGCAAGCCTGTCATGTCTATCACCGTTTAGAAGCATCCATAAATCTTGCACTGCAGGACCATTGCGGGCATCGTCTAAATCGACAAACATTGGTCCGTCCCGCCATAAAATATTACCGGGATGGCAGTCGCCATGTAAGCGAATTGAGGTGAAATTGTCACTCCAATTGTCTTCAATTCGCGCGATTAATAAATCGAGGTCGCTAAAAAAACTATTTTCTAAATGAGGCGGTATAAAAGTAGATTGTTGCAAAAGCTTACGCGGTTGGTACAGGTATTCGTCTAAGCCGAGACTTGGTCTATGAATAAAAGTTTGTTTCTTACCGATATTGTGAATCCTACCCATAAAGCGTCCAACCCATTCAAGGTGATTCGCATTATCAACTTCAAACTGTCGCCCCCCTACACTGACAAATAAGGTGAAATGATAGCCTTTGTATTTATGAAGTGTACGTCCATTAATAATGCAAGGAGGCGCGACAGGGAGTTCTTGTTCAAGTAGTTCTAATGTAAAGTCGTGTTCTTCTTGAATCTGATCTGTCGTCCATCTTTGTGGGCGATAAAATTTAACGACATAACGCTGTTTTTCTTCGTCCATGAATTGATATACACGGTTTTCATAACTATTTAGTGCAAGCAAACCTGATTCAGCTCTTATTCCAATGCTTTCTATTGCGTACCACATAAAATCTGGTGTTAGAGCATCAAAATTGAATGCAGTGTTTTTTGAAATGTCTGTATTGTTAGAATCGATAGTCATAAATGGATCCAGAAATAAAAAAGGGCCCTTTAGAGCCCTTTTTCTGATTGTTTTGCTAAGTTACAGTTTTTTAACAAACCTGCTCTCAACTTCGACAGTAAATTGGTTACTATCGGTGAGTATAAACTGAATCGTAGCAACAGGAGAGCTTAAGTTTTCAGTTGCTACTCCTAAGCTTATTGGTAAGTTGACAACTTCACCTGGTTGGACTTGAATGGTCTGGTTTCCGTACCAAGTAATATCATTTAGACCCGTTACATCCAGAGAGTAGTTCTGTAGTTGCTGAGTTTTGTTTATTATTTTTAGGTTATAGGTGTTCTCGACATAGCCTTCGGAATTGACTTTAAACAGTTGGTTTCTGTCTCTTAATACACTCATTCCAGCGGGTTCTACACTGGCAATTTGAAGGGCAAACAAGACAAGCATTAATACCATGATACCGCCGTAACCTATTAGTTTCGGTCGCATCACTTTCGTTTGTTTACCAGACAATTTATGCTCTGAGGTATAACTGATTAAATTCTTTTCATAACCCATACGATCCATTGTTTGATTACAAATATCAATACATGCACCACAGTTGATACATTCATATTGAAGTCCATCGCGTATATCAATGCCTGTTGGGCAAACTTGGACACACAAGTCACAATCAATACAGTCACCTAACCCTAGTTTTTTCGGGTCAGCCTTACGTGGGCGAGGGCCTCTAGATTCTCCGCGTTCTTGGTTATAACCGACAATAAAAGTATCTTTATCAAACATTGCGGATTGGAAGCGAGCGTAAGGGCACATGTGAATACAGACAATAGATCGCATCCAAGCTGCATTTGCGTAAGTACATATCGCAAAAAATATAACCCAAAAACCGGCCCAGAATGTCGTATTTAGCGTTAAGAAGTCGACCACAAGATCTTTAATAGGGACGAAGTACCCAACGAAAGTGAATCCAGTAACGAGAGCAATACCAAGCCAAGCTATGTGTTTGATGGTTTTTCGCAGCAGAAGGTTTGATGTCATCTTACCGCCATCTTGTTTTCGCCTTTTATTTGCCGCTCCCTCTAGTTTTTCTTCAAACCAGATATACATAAATGTCCAAACGGTTTGGGGACAGAGGTAACCACACCATACTCGGCCTAAAAATGTCGTAATAAAAAACAAGCCAAATGCCGCTATCATGAATAAGAGTGCAAGCAAGGTTAAATCTTGTGGGTATAAGGTGGTACCAAAAAAATTGAATTGTTGATTGCCAATATCAAGCAATATAGCTTGTCTTTCACCGTATGGTATCCAAGGAACCAATCCGAATAATAGGAGTAAAAACCAAGCGCCATAGCGCCTTAGTTTTTGAAAGGTTCCTTTGCTTTCTCGTACATAAATACCATCACTAGGATTAAATCTATCTTTTTTGCCCTTATGGGTTTTAGGGTTAAATGTTTTGGGAGTCACATCTTTTATGTCTATTTTATCTTGACTCATGAATGTTCCTTTTTGGGCTTTTGATTAAGCGATACGTACTTATATGACATTACTTTTTATGCTTTTAGTATTTATTAGACGACGATTATATATCCCTTAACAAATCGGTTTCTTTATTGATGTCTATTTTTAACAAAAATTGTGATCTAGAAACAAAAAAGCGACACACTTGTGTCGCTCTACATTCTTCTTTCCAGTTGGCCTATTTAATTATTCCACGGGCCTTTAATATCGCTGTTTTGAAGTCATTTTCCTGATCTTTGGCAAGGCCAGGGATCATCTCATTTTTGTTGCTGTTTCTCATCTTAAGGTGATAGATCAGAACATCATCGGTGAGATCGTCCAATTTACCGTTATAACCGGCTTCTTTACATAGTTTAAGGATAAATGGAATCAGATTAGTCTCTGGGTCTTTTTGCCATTCAGGGTGAAGTAACTCAATTACCTCATTAACTCGGTGACACTTCATGATTTCTCCACAACTTTTTTATTGATGTACAGTGCACGTTATCAAATAGAGTGGAAAGAAAAAAGCGCAGAGATTAAGACTGCGCTTTTTTGTTATGCCGCTTGGATGATTTGTTGATCATGCTGCTTACTGATTGCTTTTTTTTCTACCAGACTCTTTGCAGAGGTTGGCGCTTTAGCCATCGGTGCTGAAACAGCTCCACAACGACGTAGAGACACGCTTCTAGTGGTGCGTGAAAACCTGACGGATGTTGGTCGCATCAAAATACCTAACAGTCAGGCAACTCCTTTGCCAAGTTAATGGCCTGATTATTTACGAGATAAATCTCTTTGGTGTAAACCATTCCAACAAATAATCAGGAATAACAATATGCGTTGCATATCGTTATAAATAATATCACTCAGATAGGATCTTATCGAGATATGGTTCAAAAAATAGTTGTTTTTTTAAACACTAATTAGTTGGAAATAGTGTGGTTAGTTCTATTTTGCTATTTTGTGGTGAGTTTTTTTGGTCTAGAGTGGTTAGTATGAATAAGATGTTTTCTAAAGGAGTAAGGTAATGTCGTTTCTTAAAAAAACTTTAGCCAGTTTCGGTGTCGGTTCAGCGAGAGTTGACTCAATCTTACAGCAAGAATTCCTAATTCCAGGTGAAAAAGCGAAGATTGTAATCGAGGTCTATGGTGGTTCTACCCCTCAGGATATCGATAATATAGATCTGAAAATCTATTGTCGGTATATCGACGAAGTTCCTGCAGACAATGATAAAAGTAAAAGTGATAACTATGTGGGAAGAATGAGGCGTGTTCCCCGCGATTATGTTTTGGCGAGTTGGAAGCTTCCTTATTCTTTTACTATTGAATCTGGGCAACAAAGGAGCTTTGATATCGAGTTAGATTTACCTGCCAATACTCCGGTAACAATAGGAGATACCAAAGTTTGGTTGGAAACAGGGCTAGATATTTCCTTGGCTAAAGATCCTACCGATAAGGATATTTTAACGGTAAGACCAACCCCTATTTTGGATGGCGTATTTTCTGCTCTTGAAGAAGAAGGTTTGCGTATTCGGCAGGTGGAGTGTGAAGCGACGAAAGGGTTTGATCTCCCATTTGTTCAAGAATTCGAACTTGTGCCTACTACAGGTCAGTTTCATGGTCGCTGGAGAGAACTGGAAATTGTGGCTTATCAGCATGATGATGCACTCGAACTTTGGTTTGAGATTGATCGTCAGAAGCAAGGGCTGGGAGGTATGCTTTCAAACCTTTTAGGTGCAGGAAAAATAAAGAGAAATTTATTGATACCTAAAGGAACAGAAGGCAGTGAGGCCGGTAAACTGGTGATAGAGTATTTGGTTTCGACAAGTTAAATATTGTCTCAATTATCAAACAATGCCAACAAATTCAGCTTACACGTGTAAGCTTAATGTGACATACTTCGGTATTCTAGCCTTATAAAGAAGCTGAAGTATGTCGACTAAACCAGAAAATGAATACAGTGTATGGGAGGAGATCGCGAATAGTGTGTCCCATGGTCTTGGGATCATTTTTGGTGTCGTTGGGTCCTATTTTCTAATAACAAAAGCCGTTGAGAACAATGCAGATGCATTAACGATAATTAGCATGAGTCTTTATGGTGCTAGCATTATTGTGCTTTTTTTGGCCTCAACGTTGTATCACTCTATCCCATATCAAAAAACCAAGCGAGCACTTAAGACCTTTGATCATTGTGCTATTTATTTACTCATTGCTGGCAGTTATACACCCTTCTTATTAGTAAGTTTAAGAACCCCATTAGCAATTGGCTTAATGGCTGTTATTTGGGCGATAGCCTTGTTTGGGATTATCTTTAAGTTTGCCTTTGTCTATCGATTCGAAAAACTGTCTCTTTGGATTTATCTTACGATGGGGTGGTTATCGCTAATTGTGATTTATCAGCTAGCGATGAATATCGATATAGGTGGATTAGCGCTATTGGCTGTTGGAGGCGTGGTCTATTCTTTAGGCGTTATTTTTTATGTGGCTAAGAAAATACCATTCAATCACGCTATTTGGCATGGTTTTGTTTTGGCTGGGTGCGTATGTCACTTCCTTTCTATCTACTATTATGTTGATCCAAGTTAGCGATTATCAATAAGAGTTGTTTTATTTATAAACCTTAGTTTACGTGCGCCAAAAAGCAGGAAAGAAGAGTACAAGAATAGTGAGTATTTCTAGTCGCCCCATTAACATTCCTAATCCGAGTATCCATTTTGCCAAATCAGGCAACGGCGCAAAATTTCCAGTAGGTCCGATTATGTCCCCCATGCCTGGGCCAACATTTGCGACGGCAGTAATAGAACCTGAAATGCTTGTGATAGGATCTAACCCTATAGCGGATAAAGAGCCCGCAATAATGATTATTGTTGCAAAAAAGGTGATACCAAATGCGACCATTGAACGGACAATATCGTCACTTACAGGACGTTTATTGTAGCGTTGTACAAATATACCGGATGGATGGATTAGCTTTAGCATCTGTTTGTTGAATAGCGTCATCGCAATTTGGAACCGAAATATTTTGATACCACCTGAGGTAGACCCGGAGCAAGCGCCTACTAACATTAAAAAAGCAAAGAGAACGGTAGGTAGTCCTCCCCATGCAGTAAAGTCCTCTAACCCATAACCTGTGGTTGTAATAATAGAGACGATATTGAACATAGATACGCGAATAGCATCCGATGTAGTGTAGCCGTTATGTACAATTAACCAACTGGCTATCACCGCACTAGCGATGACAAATATCAGGGCAAATCCACGAACTTGAGCATCGAGATAGAGGGCGGTAAAGGTTTTGTTTCGTAATACACTAACAAAGAGCAGAAAAGGTAAGCCACCGAGAAACATAAATAATGTCGCTACCCAATGAGCGCCATTAGAAAAATGGTTCATTGAGCCATCCGATGTTGAGTAACCACCAGTGGATAGTGTCGTAAATCCATGATTTACCGCATCAAAGAAATCCATACCAGTGATTAAGTAACCAATGATGCAGGCTGCCGTTAGTGAAAGATAAACAGCAACAATATTTTTTGCGACGGTTTTTGCTCTAGGTGAACTTTTATCAGACCAATCGGATGATTCTGTCTGGAATAGCCTCATGCCACCAACATTTAACATTGGCAAGACAGCGACCGCCATAACAATGAAACCAATTCCTCCTAACCATTGAAGGGTTGAGCGCCATAACAGTATACTTGGCGCCATATTGTCTAGGCCGCTTAAGACGGTAGAGCCTGTTGTTGTAATGCCAGACATCGTCTCAAAATAAGCATCCGTGAAGCTGATATGGTTAATAAACACAAAAGGGAGTGCTGCAAATACGCTCGCTATCATCCAAACCAAGGATGTGATTAGAAACATATCTCTTACGCCAAGGCGGAAATGTTCGGTTTTACCGAGCGAAATACATAGAAATGCAGCGATATGCGTGATGACAACCGCCTTGCCAAACTCAAGAAAACCGTCAGTACCAGAAAAGAATGCGACCAGTGTTGGAATGTACATAAACAAGGCTAGTTTTGATAATACTAACCCTATAACAAACATAATTGGACGAAAATTAACCATGATGAACGCTTAGCCTAGTTATAAAAAGAACGGGCTAGGTTGGAAAAGCAGTTCAACGTCAGGAACATACTTTTTATCCACAAGGAACATAACAACGTGGTCATCTTGCTCTATCACCGTTTTGTCATGAGCAATCATTACTTCTTCACCACGGACAATTGCGCCTATTGTGGTACCAGGGGGCAGTTTTAATTGACCTATTGGTCTGCCAACAACCTTTGATGTGGTTTCATCTCCGTGCGCAATGGCTTCAATGGCTTCCGCTGCTCCGCGTCTTAATGAAGATACGTTAACAATATCGGCACGCCTTACGTGAGTTAATAGAGCCGAAATTGTAGCCTGTTGAGGTGAAATAGCCACATCAATATTGCCTCCCTGAACGAGGTCAACATAAGCGCCACGTTGGATGAGTACCATTACTTTTTTTGCACCCATACGTTTTGCTAACATGGCAGACATAATGTTGGTTTCGTCTTCATTAGTTAACGCAATGAAAACATCCACCTGATCGATGTTTTCTTCAATCAACAGTTCTTGGTCGGCAGCATCACCACAAAATACGATGGTTTTTTCTAGTTCTTCCGATAATTTTTCTGCTCGAGCTAAACTGCGTTCGATTAGTTTCACACTGTAATCAAGCTCTAATCGTTTTGCTAGAGAAGAGCCGATATTACCTCCACCAACGATCATAATACGTCTGTAGGGCTTCTCGAGTCGTTGTAGCTCACTCATAATAGAACGAATATGATAGCTATCCGCTACGAAGAATACTTCATCATCCGCTTCTATTATGGTTGTACCTTGAGGTCTGATAGGTCGACCTTGTCTGAAAATAGCGGCGACACGCGTATCTATATGAGGCATGTGATCGCGCAGAGTGGAAAGTGCGTTACCAACGAGAGGGCCACCATAATAGGCTTTAACTGCCACCAAACTTACTTTCTTATCAGCAAAACTGACAACTTGCAGTGCGCCAGGGTACTGGATTAGACGTTCGATGTAGCTAGTCACGAGCTCTTCAGGAGCAATTAAATGATCAACTGGTACGGCGCCAGAGTGGAAGAGTGTTTCTTTCTCTTTCAAATATTCAGGAGAACGGATACGAGCGATTCGATTGGGTGTATTAAAAATAGTGAATGCAATCTGACAAGCCGCCATATTGGTTTCGTCAGAGTTGGTCACGGCCACTAGCATGTCCGCATCTTGAGCACCGGCTTCGCGTAACGTGTTCGGGTGACTGGCGTGTCCATTGACTACTCGTAAATCGTATTTATCTTGAAGCTCCCTTAAGCGATCACTGTTTTTGTCTACGATGGTGATATCGTTATTTTCACCCACTAAATTTTCAGCGAGTGTGCCACCAACCTGACCTGCTCCAAGAATAATGATTTTCATAACTGTGCCATCTCTTTAAAAAGCCAATATGTCGTTGTTAATGCATATAAATTAGTTTATTAGGCATTCTTTTTTAGTACGGCATAATAAAAACCGTCCATATCTTCTTCCCCGGGAAGAATTTGTCGTCCCGGGCTTTCAATATCAGAGCCGATAAGCTCAGCATTATTCGTTCTTTTTAAAAAACCGATTACTTGTTCACTGTTTTCTTGTGGGGTAATTGAACAGGTAGCATAAACCATTGTGCCACCTGTTTTAAGTTGTTGCCACATAGCGTCGATAATCTCACTTTGAAGTTGTGCTAAAGCCACAATATCATTGGCTCGACGTAACCATTTAATGTCAGGGTGACGTCGAATAACGCCGGTTGCCGAACAGGGAGCATCTAAAAGGATGCGGTCAAACTTTTTACCTGTCCACCATTCTTCTGGCTTACGAGCATCACCGCATATCACTTTTGCATTTAGGTTTAGTCGGTCAAGGTTTTCGTAAACCCTTTTTAGCCGATATTCATCGGAATCTATGGCGACAACTTGACTGTTTTTGATACGCTCTAATATATGAGCCGTTTTTCCACCTGGAGCGGCGCAACAATCAAGAATGAGTTCATTTTCTTGTGGATTTAAGAAATCGACCGATAGCTGTGCTGCCGCATCTTGAACGGAAACCCAACCTTGATCAAACCCTGGGAGGTTGCTGACATCCGTTGGTTTTTCTAGTTTTAATGCATTTCTCGCATGAGGGTGAATGGTTGCATTGATCTCTTCATTCTTTAATAAAGCTAAATATTCATCTCTACTGTGATGCGCTTCGTTTACTCTTAACCACATTGGTGCCTTGCTGTTATTAGCTTCAACAATCGATTCCCAGTTATCAGGGTAGGCGCCTTTCAGTAGCTTAAGTAGCCAACCTGGGTGGCCATATTTTCCAGCGTCATTGCTTACAGCGAACAGGTCTAACTCTTGTTGATTTCTTTGGTAGCTTCTTAAGACTGCATTGATAAGGCCGCTTAGGCTTTGTCCTTTAAGGTTTTTTGTTGCTTCTACTGTCTCGCCAACGGCCGCATGCGCAGGAATGCGCATAAAACTAAGTTGGTAAATTCCAACTAACACCAAATGATGGAACACTCGCTTTTTCCCTTTTAAAGGGTTATCCATTAGTTTATTTGCAATGGTTTCGAGCCTTGGTAAGTAGCGAAGCGAGCCATAGCAAATTTCTTGTAGTAAGGCATGGTCTCGTGGCTTTATGGTTTGTTGGGCGGCAGGAAGAGCAGTAGATAAAGATTGACCTTTATCTACGACTTGGAAAAGAACGGTGGCTGCGGCTGCACGAACATTCATTTTAAAAACCTAATTTCATTTTAACAGTAGTGATCGTTATTAAAACGGGCACATTAGTATGATCTAAAAAGAAGAGGCTAGCGGGAGGCTAGCCTTAAATATCTGTCTTTAAAGTAATTGACTGCCTACTTCAAACCAACTATTGCGTGAGTTGAGGACATCTTGAACAGGCATGGGTTTTTTCCCTGGAATTTGAATCTGTTCTAACACTAGAACATTATCTCCTGTGGCGATATATATACCATGTTTATCGGCTTGTAATATCGTCCCAGGTTCTTTGTCGTTTTTGATGTTTTCGACTCTGCTGCGCCAAACCTTAATATTGTTATCGGCAACACTAAAGTAGCTCATTGGCCATGGGTTAAAAGCTCGAACGCAACGTTCAATTTGCTCTGCATCGATTGACCAGTCTATCTTTGTTTCTTCTTTCGATAGTTTTTTTGCGTAATTAGCAAATGCATCATCTTGCTTTATAGGATTTGCTTTAGAGTCAGCTATATCAGACAAACAGTTAATCAGTGCACTCGGTCCAAGATCAGCTAATTTGTCGTACATTGACGCACTTGTATCTGTTGCTTCAATTGGTAACGTATCTATTTTGAGCATATCACCTGTATCTAGCCCAATATCCATCTGCATGATAGTGATACCTGTTTTCTCATCTCCAGCCCAAATTGAGCGCTGAATTGGAGCGGCGCCTCGCCAGCGGGGAAGAATCGAACCATGTACATTAATGCAGCCCAATCTTGGAGTGTCGAGTACCCGTTGTGGCAGTAATAAACCATACGCAACAACAACCATTATGTCGGCATCGAGGTCAATGAGTTGTTGTTTCGCCTCATCTGACTTGAAATTCTCCGGCTGAAAAACAGCAATATTATTTTCTAATGCGATATTTTTTACAGGACTAGCGGTTAATTTTTTACCGCGACCTGCTGGACGATCTGGTTGAGTATATACAGCAATGACCTCGTGCTCCGAAGACAATAACGCCGCCAAGTGGCGGGCGGCGAAATCCGGAGTACCGGCAAAGACAATACGTAGTGATTGGCTCAAGGTAACCTCGTTGTTAATTGTTTTTTTCGTTGAAGCGTTTAATTTTTTCGAGCTTATCTTTAATTCGCTTACGCTTTAAAGGCGACAAATAATCAACAAAAAGCTTCCCTTCTAAATGGTCCAATTCATGCTGAACGCATATAGCTAAAAGGTCATATGCCTCAAAACTGAATTTTTCGCCATTGCGGTCTAATGCTTCTACCGATACTTCCGAAGCCCTTGGAACTAAAGCTCTTGCTCCGGGAACCGATAGACAGCCCTCTTCTATACCATCATCACCACGTTTATCAGTGATTTCTGGATTAATTAATACCATCGGCTGATCGCGCGAATCGGAAATATCGATTACGACGATACGTTGATGGAAATCAACTTGAGTTGCTGCAAGGCCAATGCCTTCTTCTTCGTACATGGTTTCAATCATGTCATCGACGAATTTTTGGATCTGTGGAGTGACTACCTTGACTGGTTTAGCGACAGTGCGAAGGCGATCATCCGGGAATGTTAATACTTCTAATACAGACATAAATAACTCTAAAAATTGAACTGTGTCCAAACCGCGAAACGGTGAATTACGCAATTCTAGACATTTAATAGATCAAATGACAGCATCCTAAAATCTCAATATTCAGGAATAAAAGCCACGATCTGACTATTTTACTCTTTTTTTACTCAAATTTAGTATTTTTTTTAGTCTCTTCTTTTTTTTGTATATAAGCCCGATCTAAATCTGCTCTAGAGAGAGGTTATTAATGTGTGAAAAAATGCTTTCGGCATGGTTAACTCTTAGTTTTACTCCCTATATAGGGAGTCGTAATTTCAGTAAGTTAGTTGCTATTTCTTCTCCGGAGAATATCGTCAGCTATTCTCGAAATGAATTAGAATACTTAGGGTTAAAACCACAACAGATCGATTACATCAAACGATATGCGGCGAAAGATGTGGATTATTGCCTTTCATGGCAACAATCTGCTGCTTCTCATAGAATTATGACTTTAATCGATAATGATTATCCGGAACTCCTGAAACAAATTGGGCTCCCACCTCCGATCCTGTTTATAAAAGGGGACGTTGATTGTCTGTCTGATCCACAAATTGCCATCGTTGGAAGTCGAAATGCGAGCGTTGATGGTTTGCAAAATGCGAAAGCTTTTTCTGGAGACCTGGCTCGTAAAGGAATAACTATTACTAGTGGATTAGCATTGGGTATTGATGGCCATGCGCATGACGGTGCTCTAAAGGCAGGAGGAAAAACAATTGCAGTGCTTGGTTCAGGTTTAGAGAGTATTTATCCTGCCAAGCATCGTGACCTTTCGAAAAGAATTATAGAAAATGGTGCTTTGGTATCGGAGTTTAGGCCTAATGGGTTACCCAAACCCGAAAATTTCCCTCGTAGAAATAGAATCATTAGTGGACTGTCATTAGGTGTACTTATTGTCGAGGCTGCGCAAAAGAGTGGTTCGTTGATCACGGCAAGGTATGCCAATGAACAGGGTAGAGAAGTATTTGCGCTACCAGGTTCTATTCATAATCCGCACGCCAAGGGGGGGAACTCGCTAATAAAAGAGGGGGCAAGTCTTGTTCAGTCCTCAAGTGATATGCTGAAAGAGATAGACAGTTTGTTGAACTGGTCGATTAACAATCAAAGAGAGCTATTTTCTACTGAAGATGAAAAAGAGCAATTGCCATTTTCGGTACTCTTGGCTAACGTAGGGGAAGAAGAAGCTGTATCGGTTGATATTTTGGCACAGAGGACCCATATCCCAGTGAATGAAATTATGATGCAGCTTCTGGAGCTAGAACTTCAGGGGCATGTTGCAGCTGTATCTGGCGGTTATATTCGAACGAGGAGGGGTTAGCTATGATGGACATCTTGATGTATTTGTTCGAAACCTACATCCATAATGATGCAGAGTTAATAGTCGACCAAGACGAACTTGAAGATGAGTTACTAAGGGCGGGTTTCCACCAAGAGGAGATCTATAAGGCGCTCGATTGGCTCGAAGATTTGGCGGCGCTACAACAGAGTGATCAACGTTCTGCGATTGCAAAAGGCGCGTCAACCTCGACAAGAATCTACACTGAAGATGAAAAAAGTCGTCTTGATGTTAAAAACAGAGGTTTTTTACTCTTTTTGGAACAGGTTAATGTGTTAACAACTGAAACTCGAGAAATGGTCATTGATCGGGTTATGGGATTAGAAACACAAGAGCTACTGCTTGATGATTTAAAATGGATCATTTTAATGGTGCTATTTAATGTACCTGGAAATGAGAATGCTTATACGCTTATGGAAGAGTTACTCTATACCGCAGAAACGGGTATATTACACTAAACGAGATCTTCAGGGCATGTATGAGCGGAAAGATAAATAACCAACTGTTTGAAGCACATGAGCATGCACTAGAGCATGATTCTTGCCCTTTATGTGGAGACACATATGGAGGAGAGCTTGCCCTTCGACATGGAAAGTTAGGACGATTTCTTGGGTGTACTCGCTATCCCGATTGTGAGTACATTAAAACGCTTCATAATAACGACGGACATATCGTTAAGCCGTTAGGTATTCCATGTCCTGAATGTGAAAACGAATTGGTTCTTCGACAAGGTCGTTACGGCATGTTTATCGGCTGTAGCGGTTATCCTGAATGTCATCATATTGAATCACTTGATCAGCCCAACGAAGAAGAAGCAGAGTCGTTTAAGTGTCCTGATTGTACTGGAGGCCATCTTGTCGAGCGAAAATCTCGTTTTGGAAAGGTTTTTTGGGCCTGTGATAATTATCCCGAATGTAGGTTTGCAGTTAATCAACCCCCTAAGAATGGTAAATGTGAAAACTGCGGGTATCCTCTTTTAGTTGAAAAAAACTCCTCTAAGGGAGTTCGTCTTCAATGTGCCGAGCGAAAATGTCAGCATATTAAAAAATAATAACGGCGCAGATAGCGCCGTTTTTATTTTAGTTCCCGCTGTGCTCTAGTTTGATAGCGTAGTGTTTGAGAGCAGGAAATGAAGCCTCATCCAGTATCTCTGATAGTATAAGTAACTGCTCACTTAGCTCATAGTAATTGTCAGCACTGACATTGATGTGCCCCATCTTTCTTCCCGGACGTTTATCTTTGCCATACCAATGAATATGGCATGCTTGTTCTTTTAATACTCCCGTTGGAAGCGAGTCTTCACCAAGAATATTTATCATCGCTGTTGGTCGAATCAGATTGGTACCACCTAGAGGCAGTCCGCATACCGCCCGTAGATGATTTTCGAATTGACAAACCTCTGCGCCTTGCTGAGTCCAATGCCCAGAATTGTGTACCCGTGGAGCGATTTCATTGACTAGCAATTTACCGCCTACATCGAAAAACTCTAAAGCAAGTACGCCAACATAATCTAATGTCTGGGCTACGTTGGTAAACATTTGGTTAGCTTGTAATTGTAAGGCTGGATCGATGATTGCGGTAGAGAGAGATAAAACACCATTGGTATGGATGTTTTCCGCAAGTGGATAAACAGCAATTTTGCCATCTTTACCTCTGGCGCCTACTAGAGAAACCTCTCGATCAAATGGTATAAACGCTTCTGCCACGATGGCTTGGTTTGGTGATTCATCGATGCAAGCTTTTACTTCGAGCCAAATATTTTTTGCTTCTGACTGACTTTTGATTCGCCACTGGCCTTTTCCGTCATAACCACCGAGCGTGCTTTTCAAAACCATGGGCATACCGACTATTTCGATAGCTTTTGCGAAGTCCTCTTGAGTATTTATTACGTGATATTTGGCATTGGCTACACCGGCTTTATCTAATAAGGCTTTCTCTAATCTACGGTCACCACCAATCTTAATGGCTTCAGTACTAGGTAGAAACTTTCCACTTGCTTGGCAAATATCTAAAATATCATGAGGAATATGTTCGAATTCGGCTGTTATTACATCGGCTTGCTCAATAGCGTTTTCTAACCCGTGGCCAAGTAGTGCTTGAGTCAGAGGGTGAATAATATTTTCACTCGTCACATCAAATGCAGAGATATGAATATTGAGTGGAGCCCCAGCTAGTGACATCATTCTGGCCAACTGGCCGGCACCTAGTACAAGAACGTGCATTATTATTAATCCTCTGCAGGGTTAGGGTTTGCCAAAACAGTTTCGGTTTGCTCTTTACGAAAAGCTTCCACCTTTGCCATTACTGCTTCATCATTCGTTCCAATTATTTGGGCTGCTAGTATACCTGCATTTGCTGCACCTGCTTCGCCAATTGCCAACGTTCCAACCGCAATACCTTTTGGCATCTGGACAATCGATAATAGTGAGTCCATTCCTTTTAATGCACGAGATTGAACTGGGACGCCTAATACTGGTAAACAAGTGAAGGCAGCAGCCATACCAGGAAGATGAGCCGCACCACCAGCGCCAGCAATGATGACTTTTAGTCCGCGTTCTCTTGCACTGTTCGCATAGTCAGCTAATAGTTGCGGAGTTCGGTGAGCCGAAACGACTTTCGTTTCGTAAGGTACACCAAATAGATCTAACATTTCAGCAGCAAGTTTCATGGTGGGCCAATCTGATTTAGAACCCATAATAATTCCGACTTTCATCGCTAACTCCTACAAATTAATTCATTCATTGTTAGTTGATATTTTCCGCGCATTATAAGGTTAAAATGGCACAAGGAAAACGTTTGCGTCAGTTATTTTTAAATAGTCATTAGCGGCTTAGCATAAGAATTTGTACACTAAGATGAGTATTGGGGCTATAAAGTAGAAAAATGAGTAACTTTGACCAAGTAATTGAAGCGTTAATTAGTGGCAGCGTAATCGCCTATCCAACAGAGGGTGTTTTCGGTGTTGGCTGCGATCCAGACAATGATGAAGCAATAAACAAGCTTCTTGATGTAAAAAAAAGAGCCGTAGAAAAAGGACTTATATTAGTTGCGGCCACTTACGAACAGATTGCGCCCTACATTGACACCTCTTCATTGAGTACTGAGCGATTAATTGAAATTAAAGAATCGTGGCCGGGGCCAATCACTTGGGTTATGCCTGTTAGTCACCTGACATCTAATCTTGTTACGGGTCAGTTCGATACGGTGGCGGTTAGGGTGACTGATCATCCGTTGGTTCAAAAAGTCTGTATGGCGTTTGGGAAGCCAATTACCTCGACAAGTGCGAACCTGTCTGGGCGACCAGCGTGTATGACGACAGATGAAGTCATTGCTCAACTTGGGAATACTGGTGTTATTGTGTTAGAAGGCAATACTGGGGGTAGAAATAAACCTTCAGAGATAAGAGATGCATGTAGTTCTACAATATTAAGACCTGGGTAGCGGTATTTACAGCAAATAAAACGATATTAACATAGAGATAGAATAGTATCTGCGGTGAAAAAATTATGTCTACAGTGAATAAAGAGCAAGTAAAATCATTTTTGTTAGGGCTGCAAGATAACATCTGTCGGCAAGTCGAACAGGCGGATGGCGGAGCAACATTTGAGGAAGATGCTTGGAAAAGAGAGCAAGGAGGAGGAGGTAGAACTCGAGTCCTTAGAAATGGCGCTGTATTCGAACAGGGAGGAGTAAATTTTTCTCATGTTTATGGTGAAAAAATGCCAGCCTCTGCTACTGCTCATAGGCCAGAATTAGCTGGCCGAAAATTTGAAGCGATGGGGGTCTCATTAGTTATCCACCCTAAAAACCCCTATATCCCCACATCTCACGCTAATGTTCGATTTTTTATTGCAGAAAAAGAAGGAGAAGACCCCATTTGGTGGTTTGGTGGAGGGTTTGATCTGACGCCTTTTTACCCTTTTGAAGAAGATTGCATTCAATGGCATCAAAAAGCGAAATCTATTTGTGAAGCGTTTGGACAAGATGTTTACGCCGAGCACAAAAAGTGGTGTGACGACTATTTTTATTTACCGCATAGAGATGAAACGCGTGGCATTGGTGGTCTGTTTTTTGATGACCTGAATCGATGGGAATTTGATAAATGCTTTTCCTACATCCAAGCAGTAGGTGAAGGGTTTACTTGTGCCTATCTACCAATAGTAAACAAAAGAAAGTTAATGGAATATGGCGATCGTGAACGTCAGTTTCAACTATATCGACGTGGACGCTATGTTGAGTTCAACTTAGTGTACGATCGGGGTACGTTATTTGGATTGCAAAGTGGAGGAAGGACAGAGTCGATACTGATGTCGATGCCTCCATTAGTTAGATGGGAATACGATTTTCAACCAGAGGCCAATAGCGCAGAAGCACGACTCTATAGAGAGTATTTGAAGCCCAAAGAGTGGGTATAAGTTATTGGCTAAGCGAACTTGAAATGGTAGGGTCATCTTAGATGGCCCTTTTTATTTATTACAGTAGGCAAGGATATGGTTGGTACCACGGATAAATACCTCGTATTTGGTAACCCAATTTCACAAAGTAAATCTCCCTTTATTCATACTCTGTTTGCGAGGCAAACTGCTCAAAACATGGAGTATTCTAGCTGTGGACCTGAAGCTGGCCATTTTTTAAGCGCCGTGGAGCACTTCTTTAAGGACGGTGGGAGAGGGTGCAATATTACGGCACCATTTAAGGAAGAAGCATTTCAATTTGCTGATAGGCTGACTAAACGTGCGGAATTGGCTGGCGCAGTCAATACGCTTAAAAGGCTCGATGATGGTGAGATAATCGGTGACAATACAGATGGTGAGGGCCTTGTTCAGGATCTAATTCAGTATCAAGTGCCATTGGAAGGTAGCCGTATTTTGTTACTCGGCGCCGGTGGTGCGGCGAGGGGCGTGATTAAACCTTTATTAGATCAAAAGCCAAGTCAACTTACCTTAGTCAATCGAACATTCGAGAAAGCAGAACAACTTGCTCAGATATTTACACCTTTCGGTAATGTCACTACAGAATATATAGATGAAATAGATAGTCCATTTGATGTGGTTATCAATTCAACCTCTGCCAGCTTATACAAACAAGTTCCGAATATCAGCACTAAAATTTTTGGTGTGAACACCATCGCTTATGACATGACCTATTGCGCAGGGATGACGACCTTTAATCAATGGGCAAGGGATAATGGTGTTGCGCAGATTTATGACGGGCTTGGTATGTTGGTTGGTCAGGCGGCCGAAAGTTTTATGCTTTGGCGAGGACTGCGCCCGGGAACCAAACAGATACTAAGAGAGCTTCGAAAAAACTTGGAGGGCCAGTAATGAATCAGTCGATATTGTTCTCTGATATCCAAGAGTGGGATGACAAACGAGAGGTCGTAGAATTTGCTGCGCAACAGGCGGGTTCATTAATAAAATGCACTATCTCAAGAGAACGACTGACAGCGATGTCAGGATCCATTGAACTACATTCAGATATTATCTTAGATGTCTTCTCTGAGTATCGATTTGATATTGAAGAGATAGCCGAAGAAATGATCGAGGACGAACGCTTTAACGACCTCGATCAAGTTGAAATTAATTAATAGGATTGACGTGTTCTAGATAGTCGTTTTTATTTGCTACATAGTTATCTGCCGATTTTTTTAAAAAGGCCAGTTCTTGTTCTTTCAAAGGACGAGCTTGTTTAACCGGGCTGCCGACATAGAGATAGCCACTTTCTAATATCTTATTCGGTGGTACTAGGCTACCTGCCCCAACCATGACATTTTCCTCAATCGTGACACCATCTAAAACAATGGCAGCCATACCGATAAGCACACAATCGTTAATTGTGCATCCATGCAACATTACTTTGTGTCCAATGGTTACATCGTTTCCTATTATGAGTGGGTAACCATTGGGGTTGTCTTTTGACTTGTGAGTAACATGTAACACACTGCCATCTTGGATATTTGAGCGTTGACCTATATGAATATGATTAACATCGCCCCTAGCCGACACAAAAGGCCAGATACTCGAATCATCTCCAATCTTTACATCGCCAACTAAAACTGAAGTCTCGTCTATATACACAGAGGAACCAATTTCAGGGTGTATTCCTTTAAAGCTTTTCAATTTGCTCATCATTTATCCCTTTTATTTACTTATATAGAGTATATGCAAATAGTAAAGTTAGTAAAACTGGCCTTTAGTGGATAAAAACTGTCCAAACAGTAAATAAATCGTGAAAATCATAAAAAAGGGGTTGCCAATATCCTTAAGCTCTCTATAATGCGCCAACACTGACACGGCACAGCCCACAAGGGTTAGCGCACAATGTCAGTTAGGTGAACAGCTCAGCGAAACGACATTTATTTTCATTTTTTGTAAAGTGAAAAATAAATAAAAAAGTGTTTGACACTTCACGTGAAATCGCTAGAATGGCCGCCTTGCTTAAGACAGACCTTAACGGGGATATCCAAGCAACGCTCTTTAACAATTTAAACCTATATCAATCTGTGTGGGCACTCGTTGATGACAATCGAAGATGATTCTCTGCTTTAGGGCACGAAATCAACAACGGTTTCAATGAACTGAGTGACCTAATTTGATGCTTTCGGGTATCGAACACAGTTATTTAAATATCACTCTGTTGGAGTGATAGAACTTTAAAGAACACTTTACTATTTAACCTTCGGTTATCTAAAGTAAAAGGCAATTTAAAGTCAGTATTCATTGAGCCAAAAAGAACTTAAATTGAAGAGTTTGATCATGGCTCAGATTGAACGCTGGCGGCAGGCTTAACACATGCAAGTCGAGCGGAAACGATGTTAACAATCCTTCGGGAGCGTTAATAGGCGTCGAGCGGCGGACGGGTGAGTAATGCTTAGGAATTTGCCCAGTTGAGGGGGATAACTATTGGAAACGATAGCTAATACCGCATACGCCCTACGGGGGAAAGGAGGGGACCTTCGGGCCTTCCGCGATTGGATAAGCCTAAGTGAGATTAGCTAGTTGGTGGGGTAATGGCTCACCAAGGCGACGATCTCTAGCTGGTCTGAGAGGATGATCAGCCACACTGGAACTGAGACACGGTCCAGACTCCTACGGGAGGCAGCAGTGGGGAATATTGCACAATGGGCGAAAGCCTGATGCAGCCATGCCGCGTGTATGAAGAAGGCCTTCGGGTTGTAAAGTACTTTCAGTAGTGAGGAAGGCAGTAAGTTTAATACGCTTATTGTTTGACGTTAGCTACAGAAGAAGCACCGGCTAACTCCGTGCCAGCAGCCGCGGTAATACGGAGGGTGCGAGCGTTAATCGGAATTACTGGGCGTAAAGCGCATGCAGGTGGTTTGTTAAGTCAGATGTGAAAGCCCGGGGCTCAACCCCGGAAGGTCATTTGAAACTGGCAAACTAGAGTACTGTAGAGGGGGGTAGAATTTCAGGTGTAGCGGTGAAATGCGTAGAGATCTGAAGGAATACCAGTGGCGAAGGCGGCCCCCTGGACAGATACTGACACTCAGATGCGAAAGCGTGGGGAGCAAACAGGATTAGATACCCTGGTAGTCCACGCCGTAAACGATGTCTACTTGAAGGTTGTGGCCTTGAGCCGTGGCTTTCGGAGCTAACGCGTTAAGTAGACCGCCTGGGGAGTACGGTCGCAAGATTAAAACTCAAATGAATTGACGGGGGCCCGCACAAGCGGTGGAGCATGTGGTTTAATTCGATGCAACGCGAAGAACCTTACCTACTCTTGACATCCAGAGAAGCCAGTGGAGACACAGGTGTGCCTTCGGGAGCTCTGAGACAGGTGCTGCATGGCTGTCGTCAGCTCGTGTTGTGAAATGTTGGGTTAAGTCCCGCAACGAGCGCAACCCTTATCCTTAATTGCCAGCGAGTTATGTCGGGAACTTTGGGGAGACTGCCGGTGATAAACCGGAGGAAGGTGGGGACGACGTCAAGTCATCATGGCCCTTACGAGTAGGGCTACACACGTGCTACAATGGCGCATACAGAGGGCAGCCAACTAGCAATAGTGAGCGAATCCCAAAAAGTGCGTCGTAGTCCGGATTGGAGTCTGCAACTCGACTCCATGAAGTCGGAATCGCTAGTAATCGTAGATCAGAATGCTACGGTGAATACGTTCCCGGGCCTTGTACACACCGCCCGTCACACCATGGGAGTGGGCTGCAAAAGAAGTAGGTAGTTTAACCTTCGGGGGGACGCTTACCACTTTGTGGTTCATGACTGGGGTGAAGTCGTAACAAGGTAGCCCTAGGGGAACCTGGGGCTGGATCACCTCCTTAAACGATGATTGCTCATGATGAGTGTTCACACAGATTGAAATAGGTTTAGAAAAGCAAAGAGATGATAACTCAGAAATATCTTCTGTTATTGCATCATGATTTTTCTTAGTTCAACTAAGAGAAAGCATAAAGCAAGAATGGGTCTGTAGCTCAGCTGGTTAGAGCGCTCGCCTGATAAGCGGGAGGTCGGTGGTTCAAGTCCACTCAGACCCACCAAACTCTCCTTTATACTGCGTTAAATTGTTCGTCGTGTATTTACATACACTTCCTTGCAATTTGCCTTGTCTAAAAAGAGTTAACTTTATTAGATTTCATGAGTTGTCAAAAAAAACACCCAACTGATGGGGTTATAGCTCAGCTGGGAGAGCGCCTGCCTTGCACGCAGGAGGTCTGCGGTTCGATCCCGCATAGCTCCACCATCTTTAAGTGTTTTTACTCTGCATAGAGAAAAGAATATTTAAAAATGGTTTTGGCTTATTTTTATAAGTATGAAATCTTTGCTCTTTAACAATTTGGAAAGCTGACTGATAGATAATTGATTATTATTTATCAAAATAAAAGTTCTCAAATCCTAAATCTTTTAGATTTAGGTACTTGTTGTCACTTCGGTGATAACAAACCAACACACATTCAAGTGTTCTTGGAAACAGCTAACTTCGGTTAACTGTTTAATATTTGAGTCCGGCAAAATCGAAAATGTTGTCTCGCTCATTCAAATAATGAGGCAACGATAGAAACCTTGGTTACTAATACAATAACAATTCGTTGTTATTTCGCGTAAGCGAAACCCTTTGGGGTTGTATGGTTAAGTGACTAAGCGTACACGGTGGATGCCTTGGCAGTCAGAGGCGATGAAGGACGTATTAACTTGCGATAAGCGTAGATAAGGCAGTAAAAGCCACTTGAGTCTACGATTTCCGAATGGGGAAACCCACTAGCATAAGCTAGTATTATTAACTGAATACATAGGTTAATAAGGCAAACCCGGGGAACTGAAACATCTAAGTACCCGGAGGAGTAGAAATCAACCGAGATTCCGAAAGTAGCGGCGAGCGAAATTGGATTAGCCCTTAAGCTTTTAATGATGCAGGTGAAGATTCTGGAAAGTATCGCGATACAAGGTGATAGCCCTGTAACCGACACGTCATTTTAAGTGAAAACGAGTAAGGCGGGACACGTGATATCCTGTTTGAATATGGGGGGACCATCCTCCAAGGCTAAATACTACTGACTGACCGATAGTGAACCAGTACCGTGAGGGAAAGGCGAAAAGAACCCCTGTGAGGGGAGTGAAATAGAACCTGAAACCGTGTACGTACAAGCAGTAGGAGCAGGCATTGCGTCCTGTGACTGCGTACCTTTTGTATAATGGGTCAGCGACTTATATTTAGTAGCAAGGTTAACCGTATAGGGGAGCCGTAGGGAAACCGAGTCTTAACTGGGCGTCGAGTTGCTAGGTATAGACCCGAAACCAGGTGATCTAGCCATGGGCAGGTTGAAGGTTGAGTAACATCAACTGGAGGACCGAACCGACTAATGTTGAAAAATTAGCGGATGACTTGTGGCTAGGGGTGAAAGGCCAATCAAACCTGGAGATAGCTGGTTCTCCCCGAAAGCTATTTAGGTAGCGCCTCGGACGAATACTACTGGGGGTAGAGCACTGTTAAGGCTAGGGGGTCATCCCGACTTACCAACCCTTTGCAAACTCCGAATACCAGTAAGTAATATCCGGGAGACACACGGCGGGTGCTAACGTCCGTCGTGGAGAGGGAAACAACCCAGACCGCCAGCTAAGGTCCCAAAGTATAGCTAAGTGGGAAACGATGTGGGAAGGCTCAGACAGCCAGGATGTTGGCTTAGAAGCAGCCATCATTTAAAGAAAGCGTAATAGCTCACTGGTCGAGTCGGCCTGCGCGGAAGATGTAACGGGGCTAAGCTATACACCGAAGCTGCGGCAACATAATTTATTATGTTGGGTAGGGGAGCGTTCTGTAAGCCGTTGAAGGTGGACTGTAAGGTCTGCTGGAGGTATCAGAAGTGCGAATGCTGACATGAGTAACGATAATGGGAGTGAAAAACTCCCACGCCGGAAGACCAAGGGTTCCTGTCCAACGTTAATCGGGGCAGGGTAAGTCGACCCCTAAGGCGAGGCCGAAAGGCGTAGTCGATGGGAAACGGGTTAATATTCCCGTACTTCTTATAATTGCGATGGGGGGACGGAGAAGGCTAGGTGAGCCTGGCGATGGTAGTCCAGGTTCAAGGGTGTAGGCTAATTTCTTAGGTAAATCCGGGAAATTGTTAGGCTGAGACCCGATGTCGAGTCACTACGGTGATGAAGTCATTGATGCCATGCTTCCAGGAAAAGCCTCTAAGCTTCAGATTATAAGAAATCGTACCCCAAACCGACACAGGTGGTCGGGTAGAGAATACCAAGGCGCTTGAGAGAACTCGGGTGAAGGAACTAGGCAAAATGGTACCGTAACTTCGGGAGAAGGTACGCTCTTGACGGTGAAATCCCTTGCGGATGGAGCTATCGGGAGTCGCAGATACCAGGTGGCTGCAACTGTTTATTAAAAACACAGCACTGTGCAAAATCGTAAGATGACGTATACGGTGTGACGCCTGCCCGGTGCCGGAAGGTTAATTGATGGGGTTAGTCTTCGGACGAAGCTCTTGATCGAAGCCCCGGTAAACGGCGGCCGTAACTATAACGGTCCTAAGGTAGCGAAATTCCTTGTCGGGTAAGTTCCGACCTGCACGAATGGCGTAATGATGGCCACGCTGTCTCCACCCGAGACTCAGTGAAATTGAAATCGCTGTGAAGATGCAGTGTACCCGCGGCTAGACGGAAAGACCCCGTGAACCTTTACTACAGCTTGGCACTGAACATTGACCCTACATGTGTAGGATAGGTGGGAGACTTTGAAACTTCGTCGCTAGATGGAGTGGAGTCGACCTTGAAATACCACCCTTGTATGCTTGATGTTCTAACGTAGGCCCCTTATCGGGGTTGCGGACAGTGCCTGGTGGGTAGTTTGACTGGGGCGGTCTCCTCCCAAAGAGTAACGGAGGAGCACGAAGGTGGGCTAAACACGGTTGGACATCGTGTGGTTAGTGCAATGGCATAAGCCCGCTTGACTGCGAGAATGACAATTCGAGCAGGTGCGAAAGCAGGTCATAGTGATCCGGTGGTTCTGAATGGAAGGGCCATCGCTCAACGGATAAAAGGTACTCCGGGGATAACAGGCTGATACCGCCCAAGAGTTCATATCGACGGCGGTGTTTGGCACCTCGATGTCGGCTCATCACATCCTGGGGCTGAAGTCGGTCCCAAGGGTATGGCTGTTCGCCATTTAAAGTGGTACGCGAGCTGGGTTTAGAACGTCGTGAGACAGTTCGGTCCCTATCTGCCGTGGGCGTTGGAAGATTGAAAGGGGCTGCTCCTAGTACGAGAGGACCGGAGTGGACGAACCACTGGTGTTCGGGTTGTCATGCCAATGGCATTGCCCGGTAGCTAAGTTCGGAATCGATAAGCGCTGAAAGCATCTAAGCGCGAAGCGAGCCTTGAGATGAGTCTTCCCTGGCACTTTACGTGTCCTAAAGGGTTGTTCGAGACTAGAACGTTGATAGGCAGGGTGTGTAAGCGTTGTGAGGCGTTGAGCTAACCTGTACTAATTGCCCGTGAGGCTTAACCATACAACACCCAAGGGGTTTTGTGGACTCAATGTAAGAACATTGAATGTGTGTGAACTTTTATTTAGGTCAGTAATCCAGATTATTAAAGTTTTCTAAGTTATTAGGAAGCTTTACCAAATTTGCTTGGCGACCATAGCGTTGTGGACCCACCTGATTCCATGCCGAACTCAGAAGTGAAACGCAATAGCGCCGATGGTAGTGTGGGGTCTCCCCATGTGAGAGTAGGACATCGCCAGGCTTTAATATCGTTTTATCTTTTTTAGGAAAGATAAGGCAAAAACAATCAAAGCTAAGTTTTATAAGACTTCGATTGTCGTAAGAATACCATGTGGAGTGGTAGTTCAGTTGGTTAGAATACCGGCCTGTCACGCCGGGGGTCGCGGGTTCGAGTCCCGTCCACTCCGCCAGTTCTTACAAAAAAAGTTCAGAAGCCTCAGCAGAAATGCTGAGGCTTTTTTGCGTTTATAGAAGAAAGGAATACCCTGTGGTGTGGCCGCTCAGTTGGTTGCTTTTTGTTAGGGGAAGCCGGCCTGTCACGCCAGGGGGCGCGTGGTTGTAAACGGAAAGGGAGTCCCGTCCACTCCGCCAGTTCTTACAAGAAAAGTTTAGAAGCCTCAACAGAAATGCTGAGGCTTTTTTGAGTTTTAAGCTTATACCAATTAAAGTAAAAATATGATCTAATTGAGGCTACCTGAAACAAACTTATTATCACTATGAAAAGCCTCAATAATATCGACTTCAAAAAGCTTGCTAGTCAGCAAAAATCTATGCAGATGAAAATGCGTTTTTTGGCCTTGGCACACTTCAAAGACGGAGCTTCTAGAACCCAAATTGCAAAATCTCTTAAAGTGAGTAGAACCAGCGTGAATAAATGGGTTCAAATCTTTCTAGAAAAAGGTATCGATGGTTTCCAAGAAAAACCACGAACTGGAAGACCAGCATTTTTGACTCTGGCTCAACGTGAGCAACTCAGCCAATACATCAAAACAGAAGCTGAAAACTCATCAGGTGGTCGACTGACTGGCAGTGATATACACGCTTACATAATTAATAATTTCGATAAGCACTATCACCCAAACTCCATCTACTATCTGCTCGAGCATATGGGCTTTTCTTGGATAACGTCACGCTCAAAACACCCTAAACAATCGCCACAAGCTCAGGACGATTTTAAAAAAATTCAAAATTGAAACGATCCTCAAGATCCCTGGTCACATAAGGCTTGAGCACGTTGATGTTTGGTTTCAGGATGAAGCCAGATTCGGCCAGCAAAACACGACAACACGACTTTGGGCAGAACGAGGAACTCGGCCTCGAGTTGTGAAACAACAGCAATTTGAATACGCCTATCTGTTTGGTTCCGTTTGTCCCGCAAGAGGTATAGGTGAGGCAATGGTCGTCCCTTGGGTCAATAAAGATATTATGATTGAACACTTGAAACAGATATCTGAAATGACCCAAATTGGGCGTCATGCAGTGGTGATAATGGATGGTGCAGGATGGCATACCGAAGATATCGTTAACCAATTCGATAATGTCAGTATCATCAAACTTCCACCATATTCCCCGGAGTTGAATCCTATCGAGCAAGTTTGGAGTTGGCTACGACAACATTACCTCGCCAACCAAAGTTTTGAGCACTATGACGATATAGTTTCTCAAATATGCACCGCATGGAATGGCTTTTTAGAAAGCTCAAAGAGAGTCACGGAAATGTGTTCTAGAAGCTGGATAGACCTGACCAGTTAATTTTCCGGAATGGTATTAGTAAGAATCGGCTCGCTTTTTCAGAGTATCGATATCGCTTCCATGGAACAGACATCAATGGGAAGGAGATCCATTGCTAAATGTACAGGGATGTCTAGAGCGGACGGCGGAATGACATCCATATCAGTCATAAATGTATAACTCGCCAGTAGAATGGCTGGATAGTGGTCGCTTTGTTGGTTAGCTTTTGTTGAAGAGGGAGCGCGTGCGGCCTCTAGAAACTCGAATCAGTAAAACCCCGATTAACCTTCCATAAGAGTCTAAAGTATGTGTAGTGAGCGTTCTAACGCTTATCAATGGCGATAATTTATTAACGGTAACTTCTAACAGCGAAGCCTAAAATTAGGTGACCTCAGATCAAAATTTTAAAATCCAGATTTAGAAAGTACTCAAGCGAATGGAGTGTTTAAGTAGTGAATCCAAGATAATCTTAGAAGCAAACCAACCAAGTAGTGCCTGCATGTGATTATATACAGTTAAAGTTACGCCTGTAACATTTCAAATCTAATGATTTGGTTGGCATAACTATACTGATTATGCATTATTTTTATTGGTTAATTTATAGCTAAATCTATAGAATATCGTCAAGTTTCTTTTCTTTGGTTAATTATGAGTCAGTTTACAATCTTAGGTTTTATTGCGATAGGGGGAGCGTTTGGTGCGTGCTCTCGATATTTGATCTCCGAGCTTTGCGTTATGTTGATGGGTAGGGGCTTTCCGTATGGAACATTAACCGTAAACGTTGTGGGTTCTTTCATTATGGGTTTGCTTATTGCCGCTTTTGAGACTGAGTTATTGGCTCAGGTTCCATGGAGACAGGTTATTGGTCTTGGCTTTTTAGGTGCCCTAACAACATTTTCTACTTTTTCGATGGATAACGTTTTATTGCTGCAGCAGGGTGCCTTTTTTAAGATGGGACTCAATATATTACTTAATGTAATTCTAAGTATTTCCGCTGCATGGTTAGGTTTTCAGCTTCTGACTCGTACTTAGATTGAGTCATTATTCTGGCAAATAGACATTACTGTGGGAAGATTTTTGTCTAAGAGGATATTAGATAAACCAAAGTAATGATCTGTGTGTCGTCCATTAATTTGATAGCCGTTAAAACACGTTGGCAATATCTGTTTTGAGGTGCCTGTGTTTATCGGTGTTCTAATATCAAAAACCTACTCGATACTCTCTTATGTTTCACGTGAAACAAAAATGATAGCAACTCTATAATTCCATTAATGAGATTGTACTTTTCAAACTATGCAATAGGGCTACTTTCCAACTGACCAGAAACTACTTGTTATTTTTTCAATATGGTAAATAGTTTCGATATTCGCTCGCCAATAAAAGGTTTTGTCGGAGAGTCGATGTTGGAGTAGCTCAATAAATGTTGTGAGCTATTTTAGAGAAGGTAATAAAATTTACCAGAGTTTGTGTTGAATAATTAATAGTAGATACTGATCTGAAATTTGGATGGTCAGAGGCTTTTTCTCTGGGTTTATATTTAGCGGAGTACTGAATTGGAGCGACGAGATTTTTCTTTCTCTAATGTTTTCTCGTTAATTTACACTTCCTATGAGGTCTCCAAGTCATCTAATGGGACTTTTCGAGTTACCGCAATTGAAGCTTCGAATTATTCGATTTTAAGAAACGAAAAATAGTCGGAATGAGTATGGTTGGATTTAATCGACACTAGTTCAATTACGGCTTTGAGGTTCAGTATTTCAATCGAACATTGTACGTAAGCGATTAATGGTGAGATTGTCTTGATAGGTTTCACGTGAAACATGCAGCGTTTAGGCTGCATGTTATCTTTCAATTAAGAATGACTTAATGGCGAGGTGGCATTGTCTAGCCATAGACCAATTTTGCTGTCTACGAGTGGTGCTAAGACTGTGCGTACCTTTTTATGATAAGCGTTTAACCACCGTAATTCAGGCTTAGTCAAAAGATTAACGTCTATGCATCTTAGGTCGATAGGGCAGAGCGTTAATTCCTGAAAGCCCAGTCCAGAAAAGTCCCCGTTCGTGACCTTTGAAACAATAAGTTCTAAGTTCTCGATACGTATACCGAAACTATTTGCTCGGTAATAGCCGGGTTCATTCGAAACAACCATTCCCGGCAACAAGGCGACGGTATTCGGCCTCTTAGATATACTCTGTGGTCCTTCATGAACACTTAAGAAATGACCGACACCGTGACCGGTTCCGTGGTCAAAATCAAAACCATTAGCCCACAAATGTTGCCTTGCCAATACATCTATCTGGCTCCCCGTTGTGCCATGAGGGAAGATAGCTGTTGCGATCCCAATATGACCTTTTAACACGAGGGTAAATAGTGTCTTCATTTCAACTGTTGGTGTACCAATAGCTACTGTTCGTGTTATGTCCGTTGTGCCGTTAGGATACTGACCTCCAGAGTCAACTAAGTAGAGTGAGTCCAGTGTTAGGCTCCCTGGAATCGCTTGATCGTTATGATTATAATGACACATAGCAGCATTAGAACCAGTAGCCGAAATAGTGTCGAAGCTAAGGTCTACCAATTCATCATGCTCTTCTCTGAAGTTTTGTAATCGGTCTGACAAATAGGCTTCATTATGTAGTCTCCCAGATTCAACTTCGGCATCGAGCCAATTCAAGAATTTTACCATTGCCACCCCATCAACGATGTGGCTCGAAATCATCCCTTCAATCTCGGTGGAATTCTTAACTGCTTTGAGTAATAAACAAGGATCAGCCTCATCTATCATATTGACTGAAAAGCGATCCATCTGGAGCTTGAACCAAGCGCTACTAGAGGTGGGGTCAAACAATACACTTTTACCACTTAGATTCTCTAAGTGTCGAGTGAGTTGCTTCGGATGCACAATGGTAACGTCACCGCCTACATGCGTACCAAAGTTAGAGGAAACACGTTCATGCTCTATAAAGAAATCAACACTAGCATCAGAATAAATAATGGCGTGTGACAACAGGACTGGCAGTCGAGACACATCCAAACCTCGTATGTTCAAGAGCCAACAGATGGTATCTAATCGAGTAAGGACTGCCGCATCGGCCTTCTTGTCGGATAGTATTTCAGCTATAGATTCTCGTTTCGACAAACTGTCTTGTCCTACAATATCTTTGCCCATAAGGCGCATATTAGTTAGGCTTGCACCTGGACGGTCATTCCAACAATCGTCGACAGGATTGACTGATGTTTCTATTAGTCGAATTTCGGTATCTAGTAGATCGCCAATATTATTAAGCCATGACGCTGGATGCATTCGAGGATCATAAGCGACGGTTGTAACGGAATTCTTGTGGGCATTTAGCCACTGCCAGTAGGGCGCTTCAGTTAGATGATGATATTCAAATAAATCACTAGGTACTTGGTTTTTGACCTGAACGGTATATCGACCATCTACGAATATGGCTGCGTTGTCCCTAGTGACAACCGCTGCGCCAGCGGAACCAGTAAATCCGGTCGCCCAATGTAATCGTTCATTATGCGCGGGAATATACTCCCCTAAGAACTCATCCTCATGAGGAATGATAATTGCGTCATAATTATGGGTGGTAAGCCACGTACGTAAGGATTCTATCCTTTGCGATATTGTAGTGTTCATTATCATTCCTTTTAATGTAAAGATGTCGAACGTTTGAGAATCGAACTGTCACCAGAACGCCATAGCGGTTGCATCGTGTACCATTATCTTAGATGTCGAGTTTTTTCGATGATAAGGTTTTTTAACCAGTTCAACGCAGGGTCATTCTCCCTCTCCACACTCCAAAAAAGCGTGTATGCCATAGGAGGAAAGTCCAAAGGGAGAGGCACTAATGTTAGATCATAATGATTCGCTACGAGTTTAGTAAAATAGCTTGGTGCAGTAAATATAAAGTCACTATAAGTACAAAGTGCGGAAGCACTATTAAAGTCTGGGACGGTGATAGCAATATCACGTTCGCAACCCAGTTCGGCCAACTTGTAGTCCAACAACCATCGATCACTCCCGTCACAACGTACTTGGATATGTCTAAGCTCTAGGTAGCGATCTAACGTCCACTCCTTATCCAATATGGGATGATTTTTTCGAACGACGCACATTTGCCTATCGCGGTATATTTCGGTCTCAGAGATATATTTAGGCGTTGGCGTCGTTAGCGCGGCGTGAGTCATGTCTATATCTCTACCCGTTATTCCTATATCCAATTCACCGTTACGTATATTTTGAAATGTTTCATCTCTCCAATTGTGAGAACTTATGGTGATGTGGGGGGCATTACTGAAAAGAGCCGGCAAAAAGTGTGGAAGAATGAGCGGATAAGCGCTTTCAACTAAAGCGATATTGAATTTGATCCGAGAAGAATCAGGGGCAAAAATATCTGGTTGGTTAATAAGTTCTAATTGATGTATTAAACGGTCTAACTTGGGGTGTAAATTAAGAGCCCTTGGTGTTGGTTTTAGACCATGCGATGTCCTTACGAAAAGAGGGTCTTCAAATTGAATGCGTAATTTTGCAAGCGACTTACTCACCGCTGACTGACTGACATACAAACGGTTTGCTGCTCTTGTGACGTTAAGTTCTTCAAATAGAACTTTAAGGCAAACTAGAAGGTTTAAATCTGTTCGAGACAAATTCTCTAGGTTCATTGTGAAATTCCAAGCAGGAATAGTTGTAATGATTATAAGCCATTTGAGTTCATATCAGTAGCTCTATATTATGCGAGTCCACGATATGATATGGCAAGTGATCACAATGAATAATCAAACGACGGATAAGTTTCAAATGGCATTATTAGTCATGTTGGTTCTGTTTAGCCCTTTAGCTATCGATATCTATCTACCGGCACTACCTCTAATCTCCGAAACGTTCCACGTGGAACATGCGTTGGCGCAGGACACTGTGACCTGGTTTTTATTCTCTATGGGTGTTGGGCAACTATTCGCTGGCCCTTTAGCTGATAAATATGGTCGCAAGAAAATAGCGTTGACTGGAATAATGATATACGGCATGAGTGCTTACTTAGCTTGGTTAGCGAGTAGCATTGAACTCTTACTTATTGCTAGATTATTACAAGGTTTTGGAGCATGCGCGACAGCCGTTGCAGCTTTTGCGACCGTTAGGGACATGTTTGGTGCTGAAAGAAGTGGCAGAATGATTAGCTATCTGAATGGTGCAATATGCTTTATTCCCGCACTCGCTCCTATACTAGGCAGTTATATTACTCAGCAATTTGGCTGGCGTAGTAACTTCTCTTTTATGGCCGTATTTGCTCTTGTAGTGGGTAGTCTTATATTACTTGGAATGAAAGAGACGAATCCTATTCAAGAAAATCAAAAGGTATTTAAGTTAGAGCGATATTTAAGTGTAGTTTCAAATCCAAACTTCTTGTTTCATGCGTCACTTTGCATGCTCTCAATGGGGGTAATCCTTGCGTATGTTACATCAGCACCAATTGTACTGATGGAGCAAATGGGGCTGAGTATGAACGCGTTTACGTTTTGGTTTGGTGTCAATGCTGTGGTGAATATTCTCGCTGCCTTTATGGCGCCTAGGCTAATGGACAGCAAAGGAACACATAGTGCACTAATCATTGGTATTGTGACCATGCTTCTTGGTGGTATATTAATGCTGCTATTGCCGAGTCACCAGTACCCGTGGGCGTTTATGTTGCCAATTTTCTTATCGTCTGTCGGTTTCGCACTTGTATTAGGAATCTCAGCAGGAAAAGCTTTGGCTCCATTTGGCGATAGAGCGGGCACCGCTGCTGCATTGGTTGGATTGTTTCAAATGAGTGGTGCAGGTATTGTTGTTGGAACGGTACAAAGACTGGGTCTAGATGCTCAGAATGGGATCGCATTACAGATGTTTTTCATTGCGCCTGCTTTAATTATCTTATTTAGCAAGCGTGGAAGATTGTGGCATCAACCTTGTCGTTAATATAATTCCAACAATTAATAGAATGTTTGTTTTCCAAGCAAAGAATACAGTGTATATTCAGAGTGCACACCGTGCCTATCTACTATTAACCGTTGGAAATATATACATCTAATGTCATTAACGACTTATGAAATGGCTCGCATATTAGAGCAACTAGAAGAATCGCCAGAAAAAATAATGTTTGGCAAATTGCTCAACGAGTTAGGTAATCAAAGTGAAGAACGAATTCGAAGCGCAGCTAAACAAGTGCCACTTTATATACTGCGAGATATCGTTTATCAATTTCAAAGAGTAATCGAATCACGAAAAGGAGAGCAGGTTGAACTTATGGCTAAGGAACTAGCCGAGCAAGGGATTTCTGCAGAAGAGTTACAAAAATTCTTAGATAAATAGGCTCCTATTTTAGATAAGAGCCTATTTATTTTAATTCAGGTAGTATTTTTTGATCTGATATTAAAGACTTTAGATTTAACTAAATAATCTATTGAGAATGCGCCTGCACCCCAAACAATATTTATTAATATCATCAAACCCCATAACTGGTGGTCATAAAATCCTTTCTCCCAAAGTAATGGGTATGAGGCCACGGCTATGATGTTGAATCCGAACAACGCCACGGCCATCGGTCTAGTTAATATCCCTAATGCGATAAATATTGGTAACGCCAATTCTGCGGCTGTCCCCAAATATGCAGCAATTTCCCACGGTAAGAATGGAACGATGTACTCGTATTCAAATAAATAGAGCGTGCTATCCCATGTGGCTATCTTCGTAAGCCCTGAGTTAAAAAAGACCCACGCAACCCACAGCCGACAAAAAAGCAAAAGAAAAGGGATAAAAATCTGTTGAAATTGTTCGGATGCGGACTGATATTTTGTAAATAATTTTTGAATTAGAACTGGCATATTATCCCCTGACTATATATGTGCCTGAAAACCGATAAATAAGTTTAAAGATATTAATTTTTGTAGATGCACGATTAAGTCCTGATTGATTTTACCAAGTGGTGTCTTGGCATTAACTTGCTCAAGAAGTGATATTTCATCATTATTAAGTGCTACAACTAATAATTCATCTTTATTTAAAACTAATACAATGCCGCTTTCTGGTTGGTTTATTTCCAAATTAACGAAATCATTATTTTTGATCGCTTTTCGGATGGAAAAAACAGCATAATTAGAGGTGACTAAATTGAGTGCTGGATTTAAGAATAAACATATATCGGATTGTTGTTCTGCACTGAACGTTTGAAGTCTATCAAAGGCATAAAGGTTTGGTGTTGGAGTAGGTTGGTTATACGTTTGGTTGCTATCATCGATTGCCCATTCTAAGGCTGCTATATCTGCCAAATAAGGCACGGTTGCAACAACCAGTTCTACAGATTTTATGGTTTCTGAAAAACCATCACCATAACCAGCAACGTTTCCTTCTTGCAGAGGGTAGGAAAGGATATGCTTTCGAGCAAGGCCATCGAAGCATTCTTGTCCTACTAGGCTTAAAACAATCGGATAGGTCGAACATAAAACTTCACTAAGACTGATAATAAAATTATTTCGATATATCTGTAAGCGCTCGTCAGAGGAGAAGTGATTACTACAAATATCACAATCCTCGCCGTTCGCTTTATAGTGAAGTGCTTTTGAAAAGTTCCTTTGAAGTTCTGATAACGATAACGTCATGATACCTTCCGTATCTGGTTCCCCAAAGAATGCAAATAGCGGCTAGCAATTTCAGCCTGAGCTAACAAAACGCTCGGTTCGGGTATATCCAAGTCCCACTCTATAAGAGTGTGCCTTGAACCATGCTTCGTTATCCAATTAGAGAAAAGTGCCCAAACTTCATCACTCACAGGTCGGCTGTGTGTGTCTATCCAGACTTCGCCTTTCTCAGTGCTTTTTTTCGTGAATCCAGCTAAATGGATCTCCTTTACCGTATCTGCATCGATACCTTCTAGGTACGTCTCGCTAGAAAAACCGTGGTTAAATGAAGATACATGTATATTGTTGAAATCAAGCAGTAGCTGGCAATCAGTGCGTTTTTGTACTTCAGACAAAAATACCCACTCATCAATAGTCGAATGGTTAAAGCTTAAATAACTAGAAGGGTTCTCGACCAATATTGGCTGCTTTAGATAATCTTGAACGGTTAAGACATTTCGACAAAACACACGAAGTGCTTCTTCAGTGTAAGGCAATGGAAGTAGATCATTGAAATAATGTCCTCCATTCTCACTCCAGCTTAGGTGATCGGAAACAAAGATAGGATCGATATCGTCAATCAAAGCTTTAAGCTTTGCCATGTGGCCTTCGTTTACCGGCGCGACAGATCCAAGAGACAGGCCAATACCATGACAGCTAATATTGTAATGTTCACGTAAAACCTGAAGGTCATTTCGTTGTTGAGAGCGGCTAGCAAAATAATTTTCGCTATGAATTTCTAACCAGCTAAGTTCTGGTGTACTTTCTTTAAAAAAGTCGATGTGTGGCGTTCGAAGACCAACCCCAACTTGGTGATGTAAATCAGATAGCATAATAGAGCCCTTTGACTTTCTTTTACCTAAAGCAATCAATTAAATCGGGAAAGATTATTAGATTGCTCTAGAGAAAAGATTAACTAGATGAAGTACTGCCACCTGCTAGACGATCACAAAGGCCAGCTGGTACCATGATGAAGGCATCTTTCTGGGCATCTTCTTTTGAAGTACCTGCACAAGAGCTGTTTTTCGTTGCGCAATCATTTTTTCCTGCTTTAGCTACCCCAAAGCATTTCTCTTTATCTGCAGCAACGGCATGGGTAGTAGTTAGTGTTGTTGCACCAATTGCTAGAAGGCTGGTAACGACTGCCGTAACGGCTAGATTAGACTTTTTCATAATAATTTCCTTTGAACTTATTCCATAGTTTAGTAAGGCAGAGTTAATATTGTTATTGTTGAGCCATTCATTAACTTGCTTATTGAATAGGAGCTGTTCTTTTGATGAAAAATTTCAACTACTTACAATTAATTCTCATTTCCATTTTAACTATTTGAAAATAAAGACATAAAGTTTTGAAAAATTATTTGGACTAAACGGCGCTAAATAAGAGGTTTAATGTATAATCGTTAACTTATGTATAAATAACCAGTAACTGTATTTAGGAATAAACGATGGATGCTTCATTACTACTTGATGGTCTTAACGATAAGCAGAGAGAAGCGGTTGGCGCCCCGCTAGAAAATATGCTGGTATTAGCCGGAGCAGGTAGTGGTAAAACAAGAGTTTTGGTCCATCGAATTGCTTGGTTGATGACGGTAGAAAATGCATCCCCATTTTCAGTTATGTCCGTTACATTTACGAACAAAGCTGCAGCAGAAATGCGAGGGCGGATTGAAGAATTGATGAAGGGCAGTGCCTCTGGAATGTGGAATGGTACCTTTCATGGAATTTGCCATCGGATACTCAGAGCTCATTATTTAGATGCCGACTTACCTCAGGATTTTCAGATACTTGATTCAGATGATCAACAGCGTTTACTTCGCCGGTTAATAAAAGCACAAAACCTAGATGAAAAGCAGTGGCCAGCAAAACAAGCTGCTTGGTGGATAAATGGAAAGAAAGATGAAGGTTTGAGACCTAAGCATATAGATGCTTATCAAGATCCGATAACGCAAACTTGGCTTCAGGTCTATTCTGCTTATCAAGAGGCATGCGATAGAGCGGGATTGGTCGATTTTGCAGAAATTTTGCTACGTGTAACAGAATTACTCCGTGATAAGAAGTTTATCAGAGAACACTACCAAGCTCGTTTCTCACATATTCTTGTTGATGAGTTTCAAGATACAAACAATATCCAATATGCTTGGCTTCGATTGATGGCAGGCAAAACGAGCCATGTGATGATAGTTGGGGATGATGACCAATCTATCTACGGCTGGCGCGGTGCAAAAATAGAAAACATCCACAAATTTACCGAAGAGTTTCCTAGTGTAGCGACTATTCGTCTTGAGCAAAATTACCGTTCAACCAAAACTATATTGAAAGCAGCCAATGAGCTAATTGAAAATAATACGGAACGAATGGGTAAAGAGCTTTGGACTGACGGTGAAGACGGCGAACAGATTTCGGTTTACTCTGCCTACAATGAGTTGGATGAAGCTCGCTTTACTGTGAGTAAAATAAAAGAGTGGCAAGAGAAAGGTGGCCTGCTGGTCGACTCTGCAATGCTCTATAGAAATAACGCCCAATCTAGAGTGTTAGAGGAAGCGCTCATTCAGGCTAGATTGCCTTACCGAATATATGGTGGTATGCGATTCTTCGAACGCCAGGAAATTAGAGACGCGTTGAGTTATTTGCGTTTGACGGCAAATCGGCGAGATGATGCAGCGTTTGAAAGGGTAGTCAATACTCCAACCCGTGGGATGGGAGATAAAACGTTAGAAACAATACGGTTAGCTGCTCGTGAGCGCGGCGCTACGATGTGGGAAGCAAGTGTGGCATTGCTTAACGAAAGAGTGCTTGCTGGTAGAGCCGCAGGTGCTTTAAGCCGATTTATCGAACTGATTGATGCCCTTGAAGATGACACGGCTGAGTTTTCTCTTCATCAACAGGCAGATCATGTAATTAAGTCTTCAGGTTTGTTCGCGATGTATGAGCAGGAAAAGGGAGAAAAGTCCAAAGCCCGCATTGAAAACTTAGAAGAACTCGTCACCGCAACGAGACAGTTTGAAAAACCCGAAGAAGCGGATGATATGACAATGTTGTCAGCATTCTTATCACATGCGGCATTGGAGGCGGGCGAAGGGCAAGCCGATGAATTTGATGATGCAGTCCAATTGATGACTTTACATAGCGCTAAGGGTTTAGAATTTCCAATGGTCTTTATGGTTGGGGTCGAAGAAGGTATGTTCCCAAGCCAAATGTCAGCAGAAGAAGCGGGTCGCTTAGAAGAAGAAAGACGGCTTTGCTATGTTGGTATGACTCGTGCGAAAGAGAAACTCTTTATTACCTACGCAGAAATGCGTCGTCTATATGGTCAAGATAAATACCATAAACCTTCTCGATTTATAAAAGAATTACCCGAAAGCTGCATAGAAGAAGTTCGCATGAAAGCCCAGGTTAGTAGACCAGCCACAAGCGGACGTTTTAACCAAACGAAAGTAAAAGATAATTTCAATGAAACAGGATTTAGTTTAGGTCAAAGAGTCACACACCCCAAATTTGGTGAAGGAACAATTATAAACTTCGAAGGTAGTGGCCCACAAAGCCGAGTTCAAGTTGCCTTTAATGGTGAAGGGATAAAATGGTTGGTAACGCAATACGCAAAATTAGAAAAAATGTAGAAAAGAAAAACCCCGATACAAAAGTATCGGGGTCATAGTCTTACTTGCAGCAATCCAGCTACTAAATATGCTCCATGCATCAAATCCATGATAGTGTGCTGTAATCCTTCAGCGTATTCCTTTTCATCGCCTTCCTAGCGGTGTCCTTGTGATCTTATCCTGATCTGCCAACAATCCTCGTCAGCTTCCTTCACTTGATCCTTGAGCGGTGTCCTTTACATCATCCTGATGTTTGATCCTTGCCTCTTCCAGAGGTGTCCATTGTCTTTCCTTAGTAGTAACCATCCTAGTTACTATTGCGTCCATTCAATGTCCAATTGCTTTCCTTGCAGATTACTCATCCTGAATAATCATATCTTCATCCTGAAGACCACCGAGTCCTTGGTGCTTTCCTGTTCCGTGTCAGTATCCTTCCGACAGGACAAATAATAGCAATTATCTGCCTATCAACAAGAGGGGTAAAAACCTTCCTAATTGTGAATAGTCATGCCTATTATTATTAAGTGTTGATTTTAAAGGGTTAATACCAAGTAAGAGCCTATTGCTCAATAGAGAAACACGGAATGGCTTACGCCTTTGTAAGAGATCTCTCACAAAGAAAAAGTCTAATCTCTTAGATGCAAAACTGCGTGAAAAGTCATATTTTGCACATTTTTACGCTTTTCGTTTCTTTCTATTTTGATTAGCGAACTTTAAGCCATCTAAACTAAAGACGAACAATGCGCCCCAAATAAAGGCAAAAGTTATCGCCTTGTCTGCAGAGAAAGGTTCGTTATATATAAACACGGCAAGCAAAAACATTAAGCTAGGACCAATATATTGGAAAAAACCTAATGTAGATAACATGATACGAGTCGCCGCACCGTTAAAGCAGAGCAGAGGTAGGGTAGTGACAATACCTGCGGTAAGAAGTAGTAAATTTAGGTTCAAATCATTATTGAGCAAGCTCGAAGTTGGGCTGTCGGCAATAAAGGTGAGGTAAATAAGCGCAGCGGGTAGAATAATCATCGTTTCAATAAATAACCCAGTCTGGGCATCTAAATTAATTTTTTTTCTAAGTAACCCATAACAACTAAAACTCGTCGCTAAAGCGAGAGCCACGACGGGAACTCGACCAAATGCGAATATTTGAATAGCAACGCCAATGAAGGCAAGTAGCACTGCAAACCATTGAAGTTTTCGGAGTCTTTCTCCTAGAAAAAACATGCCCAGTAACACATTAAAGAGTGGATTAATGTAGTAGCCCAAACTTGCATCAATCATATGTTCAGAATTCACCGCCCAAATGAAAATTAACCAATTTGTGGCGACAAGCAGTGAAGTAATAGTTAAAAAAAGCATGCTTTTCTTGTGGGTCAGAACTTTTGCAACGACTTTCCATCGTTTACCCAGGTGCAAAAGAAAAGCAAGGAAGACAAATGACCATATAATTCTGTGGCTAAGTATTTCTAATGGTGCGACTTCAATGATGGCCTTAAAATAGATAGGCGCTATGCCCCACATGGTGTATGCGGCAATCGCCAGTAATACGCCTTGTTTTGATCTAGCCTGTTGTTCGGATGTCATGCTTTTTAAACTTATTAGTTATTTGGAGTAAGAGAGCAAGTATAAAAGCGATATCACATATTCACCTAATAATTTGATGTGTTATTCCCTGCTAAACCCAACTACAATGTCTCGCTATATTAAGAACCCCATTTCTTAAATGACTGCTCTGTACTTTATCTATTAGGATACTAATGACTTCCAAGCTTTTAGCTCAGCAAATCGATGCGGATAAACCTGATGCAAAGTCGATACTTAATGATGTATTTGGTTATCAGAATTATCGTGACGGCCAAGAGGAAGTTATTACTGCCGTTCTAAATGACCAAGATAGTTTAGTGATTATGCCAACGGGTGGTGGTAAATCGCTTTGTTATCAAATTCCTGCATTGGTTAAAGAAGGGCTAACAATAGTTATCTCGCCACTTATCTCGTTAATGAAAGATCAAGTCGACCAATTAAAAGCAAATGGTGTTGCCGCTGGATGCCTGAATTCCTCAATGACAAGAGAGGAGTTGACCACCGTTTTTACTAGAATGAACAACGGGAAATTGAAACTGTTATATGTTTCTCCTGAGAGAGCGTTAAGCCAAGACTTCACTGAACGGTTGTCCTGGGTGCAAGTTTCAATGATTGCAGTTGATGAAGCTCATTGTATTTCACAATGGGGGCATGATTTTAGGCCGGAATACGCTGCCTTAGGTCAGTTAAGAATGCAATTACCTAATGTTCCGTTTATGGCTTTAACTGCGACAGCAGATGAAGCGACAAGAAAAGATATTGTTTCTAGACTGCATCTTAATCAAGCGTTGATCTACCTAGGAAGTTTTGACCGCCCCAATATTCGTTACAATCTTGTAGAGAAACACAAACCTGTTTCACAAGTAGTTCGTTTTTTGGCAACACAAAAAGGTCAATGTGGAATTATTTATTGTGGTAGTCGAAAAAAAGTAGAAATGCTGACTGAAAAACTGTGCAATAACCACATTCGTGCTGCTGGCTATCATGCCGGCATGGATTCTGATGAACGAGCCTATGTTCAAGATGCTTTCCAAAGAGATGATGTTCAAATTGTGGTCGCTACCGTCGCTTTTGGTATGGGGATAAATAAGCCTAATGTTCGGTTTGTTGTTCATTTTGATATACCAAGAAATATCGAATCTTATTATCAAGAAACAGGGCGAGCAGGCCGTGATGGTCTTCCTGCTGAAGCTATGATGCTATTTGACCCGGCAGATATGGGTTGGTTACGAAAAATATTGGACGAAAAGCCAGAAGGTGATCAAAAAAGAGTAGAAACACATAAACTCAACGCCATGAGTGCATTTGCTGAAGCGCAAACTTGTCGTCGACAAGTATTGCTCAACTATTTTGGTGAATACCGGCATGATCCTTGTGGAAACTGCGATATATGCTTGGATCCGCCAAAACATTTTGATGCGACAGAAGCAGCACGAAAAGCACTATCTTGTGTGTACCGAGTCAATCAAGGCTTTGGTATGGGCTATGTAGTGGAAGTTTTACGAGGAATGCAAAATATACGTGTTAGAGAGAATGGTCACGATAATCTTTCTACTTACGGTATAGGGCGTGAACATAGTCATGATTACTGGATTAGTATTATGCGTCAACTTATCCATAAAGGAATGCTATGCCAGAACATTACTCGTAATTCGACATTGCAACTAACGGAAGAGGCGAGACCACTCTTAAAAGGAGAGATGGTAATTGAACTCGCCGTTCCAAGATTGGACACGGCTGTTAGAGCGGCGAAATCGAACAAGCTCGCGAATCGTAATTATGATAAAAAATTATTTTCCAAGTTACGTAAGTTGCGTAAGTTTATCGCGGATGAAGTTGGCTTACCTCCCTATGTCGTATTTAGTGATGCGACATTGATTGATATGGCTGAGATTTTACCGACTTCATATGGTGAAATGCTTGCAGTGAATGGCGTGGGGCAGGTCAAACTAGAGAAGTACGCTGACAAGTTTTTAGATGCTATACAGGAGCACGTTACTCATGGAGATTAACAAGCATTGGGGGTTAATTGAACATATAGAGGCGGAAGGTAAGCTCATCTTAACTGCACCATCTTTTGATGTTGATTCTTTCCCCAAAGTTGGTAAAGAGTTAGTCTGTCTATTATCGGCTGAAATTAAAGAGAAGCAACTTGATGCCGATCTCCATTCTTGGTTGATTGATTTTGAAGGTTGTCTCTTTTTTTTAAGGGCTGAACATTACTCTGAATCTGTGTGGCTCGAGGCTCTGTACAAAGAAGAAAGCCGGGAAGAGGTCGCTTATTTAGCGAGTCTGTTTTCACAAGGGTTTTAGTTTTAAAGGTGCTCATCACTATCTGACCATTTCATTATTATCAAGGAATCCGCCGTAGCGTAATCAAACATCCGGTATAAATAAATTTGCAGACTTAAACGTTTGCTATTCTTTTAGGCTCTTGAAGCTTGATTTGATTGATGTATAATCGTCGCCCGCTCGTAAGAGCATTTTTAACTGCTTTAAAGAAGACATGTTGTCTACTTGGGTTCCCTCAACCCCAAGCAAAACTAAAAAGGTACAAAATGAATAATTTTACCCCTGCGCAAATGCGCAAAGCACTCTCTATACTTGTTCTGTTTCACTTGGTGATTATTGCGTCTAGCAATTACTTGGTTCAACTGCCATTTACCATTTTTGGTATGCATACCACTTGGGGGGCATTTACCTTCCCGTTTATTTTTCTAGCAACGGACCTTACGGTACGTGTTTTTGGTGCCAAGTTGGCCAGAAAAATAATATTCTTAGTAATGTTACCGGCTTTAATTGTCTCCTATTTATTGTCTGTGGTTTTCTTTGAAGGACAATTTCAAGGTTTTGGACAGTTAACGGAATTCAACCTATTTGTCGCACGTATTGCTGTTGCAAGTTTCATGGCTTACCTATTGGGCCAAATTCTCGATGTTCATGTATTTAATCGCCTGCGTCAATTGAAACAGTGGTGGATAGCACCAACGTGTTCAACCTTGATTGGTAATGCTCTCGATACATTAGCTTTCTTTGCCATTGCTTTTTATCAAAGTCCAGATGCGTTTATGGCTCAACATTGGAAAGAAATCGCCTTGGTTGATTATGGTTTTAAGTTGGTTATCAGCTTGGGATTATTCGTACCCATGTACGGTATGTTTCTCAACTACTTAGTTAAGAGAATGACCGCAATGAACCCTGACTTGAAAGTGACTGGCGTAAATGCTTAAAAAGTAAAAAAGCGAATGTCATATTGAAATTCGCTTTTTTAATGTACCTACCTAAAATAACCTAACTCTAACTTCTGATTATTCAGCATTTATTATCAACGGCCATCCTATATCGGATTGACGGTTAGACTCAATTTCAAGTTCAGCTGTTGTCAGTGGATTTTGTTCTAACCATGATTTTTGAATCGACATAACCAGCGAATCCTGATCCGCTTCAATGCGATATTGTGGCTCTAATTCAGAGCTTCTTCGATGCGTTAAGATAATCGCTATTCTTAATAAACGGAGTAATCTCTTACCACTTCGTTCAGAAATAGCATGCTGCTCTGGCAATGAAGAGAGCGGATCTCTATAGCGACGAGTTAATTCGCTAATATAGTATTTTTGTGCACGAGTGAAACCCGGTAGATCGAGGTTTTGCAAAAGGTAGGCGCTGTGCTGACCACCCTTTTTAAAATCAATAGCGAGTCCTATTTCGTGAAGCTTGGCTGCGGCTTCAAGTAATATTGAAGCTTGGGATTCAGGTACCCAAGTCTTCGCACCACACTGCTGAAGTAGAGAAAGTGATACGCTGAACACTTGCTCCCCATAGAGTTTATCTATTTGATAACGAGACTGAACGCTGCTAATGGTTCGAGAGCGAATATCATCGTGTTGCATTTCAATCATCATTCCATAGACCATTCCCTCGCGCAGAGCACCGCCTGCCAATGTCATGGTGTCGATCTTTAGGAGTTCAAAAATGGCGATTAATATGGATAGTCCACTTGGGAATACCAACGCCCTTTCTAACGTCAAACCGTCTATTTCTAGTTCTTCTAAATGATCGGCTAGCATAGCCTGTTTCTGCAATCGCTTAAGTTTGGAGTGAGTAATCACTTCGTCCATGCCTTGTGCAAGCATTATCTCTTGTAGAGCCTGAACGGTTCCACTGGCGCCTACGCATACATCCCAACCAATATCGTTATATTGTTTAAGAATTGGATGTAGAGTTGTTTTTGCTGCCTCAATTGCAGCGTCAAAATTGTGTGTATTAAGCTGACGATCTTTAAAGTGTTTTTCTAACCACGTGACGCACCCCATTTTTACACTGGTTAATGCTTTGGCGTTGAAGCCTTCTCCGATGATGAGTTCAGTACTTGCACCACCAATGTCGACAACAAGCCTTCTACCTAAGCCACCAGATGTATGAGCGACACCTTTATATATTGTTCCAGCTTCTTCTTTACCAGATATGACATTTATGTCATATCCAAGAATATGGTTTGCGTGTTTCAGAAAAACATCCACATTAGTGGCCGTTCTTAGTGTCGCTGTGCCAACAATGCGGATATTCTCTTCTGGGATATCTTGTAATCTTTCAGCAAACAATCTTAGACAGTCCCAGCCTCGTTGCATCGCTTCAGGGCTGAGAGCGTTATTCTCATTGAGTCCAGCAGCCAAGCGGACTTTCCGCTTAATCTTTGCCATTGTTTGAACACTTCCATCAATATGCCGTACAACGAGCATGTGGAAGCTGTTCGAGCCTAGGTCAATGGCCGCATAGAGCGGCGATGAGATTGCTTGATCCATATTTACTTTATCTATCCCTTAACTACGAGGTTGACGCGGTCGGTAGTTACTTCGCTTATTGTTGCTGCGATTACCGTTACGTGGGCCACCTGTCGGTCTACGGTTGTTGCTAGGTCTTGTACGCGTACGAAGTGCCTGTGGTAGATCATCGAGTAAAGCGCTCGGGTCATAATCTGATACAGGTATTGTGTGTTCAATGAATTCTTCAATTGCGGTCAAGTTAATTGCGTACTCTTCACAAGCAAAGCTGATTGAATTGCCACTCTCTCCAGCGCGCCCAGTACGGCCAATTCGATGGACGTAATCTTCGCAGTCATCAGGTAAGTCGTAGTTAAATACATGCGTTACTTGTGGGATATGTAACCCACGAGCAGCAACATCCGTCGCAACCAAAATATCGACTTCACCTTGAGTAAATTGCTCTAGGATTCGTTCTCGTTTCTTTTGAGGTACATCACCAGTCAAAAGACCAACACGATGATTGTCTGCAGCTAAATGACCCCAGATTGAATCACATTTATATTTGGTATTAGCAAATATAATTGCACGGTCTGGCCATTCTTCTTCAATTATCGATTGAAGAAGGGACATTTTATGCTCGTTTGACGGATAGAAGAGCTCTTCTTGGATTAGATATCCCGTTTTTTGCCCAGGTTCTACAACAACATGCTCTGGATTATGCATGTGCTCAAAGGCGAGTTCCTGTACACGATAAGAAAGTGTAGCGGAAAAAAGCATATTCAAGCGATCAGTCGGTTCTGGCATGCGACGAAAAAGAAAGCGGATATCTTTAATAAAACCTAAGTCGAACATTCTATCGGCTTCATCCAGTACAACTACTTGGATGTGGTTCAAATTAAAAACTTTTTGTTTGTAAAAGTCTATAATTCGGCCTGTTGTCCCAATGAGGATGTCTACGCCCTGTTCTAATTTTGATACTTGTTTATCGTAACTTTCGCCACCATAAGCAAGTCCAGCTTTTAGCCCTGTCGATTCAACTAGAGACTCAGCATCGTTGTAGATCTGAATTGCTAGCTCACGAGTCGGCGCCATAATAATTGCGCGAGGTTGGTTTGGTTTCCGCCCTTCTTGCTCCGGAGTGGTTAGTAAGTGGTTGAAAGCAGCAGTAAGAAACGCTAACGTTTTACCAGTACCCGTTTGGGCCTGGCCTGCAATATCTTGGCCGGTGAGCAGTACCGGCAACGCCAAGGCTTGGATAGGGGTACAATATTCGAACCCTTTTTTATCTAAACCTTCAATGACTTGCGGCAGTAAACCGAAGTCGGCGAATTTGTGCTCTGTGATATGAGTGTTTTTCATAAGTTATAGAATATCAGTTAAGGGTTGCAATACGGAAGCAAATACATTCCAATAGGGAATCTATTTCCTGGTTATCATCCAACCAGTAGCATATAAACACATTGGAGTGGAAGATGAGTGATAAATTTTTGCAGCTATCAGATGAAAGTTTTGAAAACGATGTAATCAAAGCTGCAGGGCCTGTATTAGTTGATTTTTGGGCTGAATGGTGTGGACCTTGTAAAATGATTGCACCTATTCTAGATGAGATCGCAGATGAATACGAAGGCAAACTCACTATCGGCAAACTAAATATTGACCAAAATGCTGGTACACCACCAAAATTTGGTATTCGTGGTATTCCAACGTTACTTCTTTTTAAAGATGGTAGTGTAGCAGCAACGAAAGTTGGTGCACTTTCTAAATCTCAATTAAAAGAGTTTTTAGACACAAACCTGTAGTTTAGTTTTGATATAGAGCGAGAAACCGTGCACTTTAACATTTGCGCGGTTTTGTTTTTTGTAAAACTAGACTAGTCTTTCATTTAGTGCTAGTTTGTCGCACGATAAATAAACAAATGTTCATTTCTTGGTCGCTCCTTAGACCGAAAAAATCATAACTAAACAAACAGATCCTATTTTGACAACAAAAGCTAAAGCATCCACTACTATGAATCTGACTGAATTGAAGAACAGGCCTATACCTGAGCTTGTCAAGCTTGGTGAAAGCCTCGGTCTGGAAAACCTTGCTCGTCTACGTAAACAAGACATTATTTTCTCTACTCTCAAAGCCCACGCGAAAAGCGGTGAAGACATTTTTGGAGATGGTGCATTAGAAATCCTTCAAGACGGTTTTGGGTTTTTACGTAGTGCAGATAGTTCTTATCTTGCGGGTCCAGATGATATTTATGTATCACCAAGCCAAATACGCCGTTTTAACTTGCGTACTGGCGACTCAATAGCGGGTAAAATTCGACCACCTAAAGATGGCGAACGTTATTTTGCTTTGCTAAAAGTTAACACTGTAAACCACGATAAACCTGATAACGCACGTAACAAGATTCTCTTTGAGAATTTGACTCCTTTGCATGCAAATGAACGCATGACGATGGAACGTGGTAATGGCTCGACAGAAGACATTACCGCACGTGTTTTAGACTTGGCTTCACCTATCGGTAAAGGCCAACGAGGTTTGATCGTTGCTCCGCCAAAAGCGGGTAAAACAATGTTGCTACAGAACATTGCGCAAAGTATTGCTCACAATCACCCTGAATGTATATTGATGGTTTTACTTATCGATGAACGCCCTGAAGAAGTGACAGAAATGCAACGCCTTGTAAAAGGTGAAGTTATTGCGTCAACTTTCGATGAACCTGCGTCTCGACATGTACAAGTTGCCGATATGGTAATCGAAAAAGCAAAACGTCTAGTAGAACATAAAAAAGACGTGGTTATTTTGCTTGATTCTATTACGCGTCTTGCTCGTGCATACAACACCGTTGTTCCATCATCAGGTAAAGTTTTGACGGGTGGTGTTGATGCGAATGCACTACATCGTCCTAAGCGTTTCTTCGGTGCAGCACGTAACGTTGAAGAAGGTGGCAGTTTAACGATTATCGCTACTGCATTGGTTGATACGGGCTCTAAAATGGATGAAGTCATCTACGAAGAGTTTAAAGGTACTGGTAACATGGAGCTGCATCTTAATCGTAAGATTGCAGAAAAACGTGTATTCCCAGCTATCGACTTTAACCGTTCAGGTACGCGTCGTGAAGAATTGCTAACGAAGTCAGATGAACTTCAGAAGATGTGGATTCTACGCAAGATTGTTCATCCAATGAGCGAATCTGATGCGATGGAATTCTTAATCGACAAATTGGCAATGACCAAAACAAATAACGAGTTCTTCGATGCGATGCGTAGACAATAACGTCACGTTTTAGAACTATTAGCTTTTAAGAATAGAGCTACTAAGAAACGCCACGCGTATTTATACGAGTGGCGTTTTTGTTTTTAGGTAAGCACTTAAAAAACCAAGAACCTCTCTTATTTATTATATTTCGAACAATTCCACGCTAAATAGTCGGTTTCGTTATTTTTTTGTTATAAAATAGCAACAATTCCAATAATCGAATGAGCCCTATGAGTATTAAGGATTTACGTGACTTTATTACCCTTTTAGAAGAAAAGGGTCAGCTTAAGCGTATTACTCACCCAATAGACCCACATTATGAGATGACGGAGATTAGCGATCGCACTTTGCGAGCTGGTGGTCCTGCTTTACTTTTTGAAAATCCAGTAGGGTATGAGATGCCAGTATTGACCAATCTCTTTGGTACAGCGGAACGTGTCGCACTGGGAATGGGGCGAAAGGAGGTTTCTGAGCTCAGAGAGGTTGGAAAGTTATTGGCTTACCTGAAAGAGCCTGAACCACCAAAGGGCTTTAAAGACGCAATTGACAAGATACCTGTATTCAAACAAGTTCTAAATATGCCCACCAAAAGGCTCAGGAAGGCTCCATGTCAAGAGGTTATTTGGCAAGGTGATGACGTTGATTTAGACAAGTTACCCGTAATGAGTTGTTGGGCTGAAGATGTGGCGCCATTGTTGACATGGGGACTGACTGTCACCAAGGGACCGAATCAAAAACGTCAAAATTTGGGTATTTACCGCCAACAAAAGCTGTCCAAAAACAAAGTTATCATGCGTTGGTTAGCACATCGAGGCGGCGCTCTTGATCTGCAAGATTGGATGCAAAGTAATCCTGGAGAGCGATTCCCGGTTTCCGTTGCATTTGGTGCTGACCCCGCAACTATTTTAGGTGCAGTGACACCGGTTCCCGATACTCTTTCTGAATACGCCTTTGCTGGCTTACTGCGAGGCAGTAAAACAGAAGTCGTTAAGTCTATAAGTAATGACTTAGAGGTGCCTGCAAGTGCTGAGATTGTATTGGAAGGTTACATCGATCCAAGTGAATTTGCGGCTGAAGGCCCATATGGCGATCATACTGGATACTACAATGAAGTAGAACAACATCGCGTGTTCACGATTACTCATATCACCATGAGAAATAATCCCATTTATCACAGTACTTATACTGGGAGACCACCAGATGAGCCCGCGGTTCTAGGCGTCGCGCTAAATGAAGTATTTGTTCCTATACTTCAGAAACAGTTTCCTGAAATTGTCGACTTTTATTTACCACCTGAAGGATGTTCTTATCGAATGGCTGTAGTGACAATGAAGAAGCAATACCCTGGACATGCAAAGAGAGTCATGATGGGAGTGTGGTCTTTTTTGAGGCAGTTCATGTACACCAAATTTATCGTTGTTTGTGATGATGATGTGAATGCTCGGGATTGGAATGATGTAATTTGGGCTATCACGACTAGGATGGATCCAGTGCGTGATACAGTGATGATTGATAATACCCCGATAGATTCGCTTGATTTTGCATCTCCCACTGTTGGTTTAGGATCAAAAATGGGGCTAGATGCAACCAATAAGTGGGAAGGGGAAACGCAAAGAGAGTGGGGTAGACCCATCAAAAAGGATCCAAAAATAGTAGAGAAAATAGATTCTATTTGGGATGACCTTGGTATTCTATGAGCCATAAAGTCACTCTACTTCCTAGCGGAAAAGAATTTGATGTATCAGCAGGACAGACGATATTAGAAGCCGCGCTCAACAATAATATAAGCTTCCCACATCGTTGTCAGGTTGGAGCATGTGCGATGTGCATGTGCCGAAAAGTGGAAGGTGAAGTTTCTTATCATTTAGACCCCGTATTGACTGAAAAAGAAATACAAAAGGGATGGATCTTTCCTTGTCAGGCATTTGCAGAAACTAATCTTAAACTTACCTTTGAAGAGTAAGAGGAAATATGACTATTCGTTGTAAAGTAAAGTCCATTCAACCCTTAGCATGCAATACCTATAAAATATTGCTTCATCCAGAAACCCCTGTCGAATTTAAAGCGGGTCAATATTTAATGGTGGTGATGGGAGAGAAAGATAAGCGCCCATTTTCTATTGCTAGTAGCCCTTGTCGGAATGAAGGAGAACTTGAACTTCATATAGGTGCCGCCGAAGAGAACGCTTATGCGGCAGAAGTTATCGACAAAATGAACATCGCGTTTGACAAAGGTAATGATATTGAGATTGATGCGCCGCACGGAGATGCTTGGCTTAAGGAAGGGAATCGTCCTATATTGCTTATCGCGGGTGGAACAGGTTTCAGCTATGTGCGTTCTATTCTCGATCATTGTGTAAGCCAGAATATCGAAAACCCGATATATCTTTACTGGGGAGCAAGATCGGACGGGCAACTTTATGCCTTTGACGAAATGAAAACGTTATCTGAAAAATTCAGCAATATTCATTTTATTCCTGTTCTAGAAAGCGCACCTAATATATGGAATGGCAAAATAGGTAATGTATTGACTGCTGTTTTAGCCGATTTTGACAGTTTAGAAGATTTTGATATCTATATAGCGGGTCGATTTGAAATGGCAGGCGCAGCCAGAGAACAATTTAGCTTAGAAAAAAATGCCAATAGAGAACGAATGTTCTCTGACGCCTATTCATTTATCTAGTTTGTTATATAAATGTAAGTAAAAGGACGCTTTATCGACCTCCTTTTTTACTTTTGGTGGTAAAAAGAACAATCAAAAAGAAAAATTGGATTTTTTTGAGAAAAGGGCTTGCGTCACATAAAAATCTCCCTATAATGCGCAACTCCTAACGGCGAGACCTTATTTAAAAAGGGATTAGCGTACTGGAACAAAATTTGGTCTTAGAGAAATAATTCTAAAAAAGTGTTTGACACGAAGAGTTATCTCGCTAAAATGACCGCCCACTTCAACGGGAAAGTCGAAAGGCTTAAAAGTAATAATTTACTTACTATTGAAGTAACGCTCTTTAACAATTTAAACCTATATCAATCTGTGTGGGCACTCGTTGATGACAATCGAAGATGATTCTCTGCCTTAGGGCACGAAATCAACAACGGTTTCAATGAACTGAGTGACCTAATTTGATGCTTTCGGGTATCGAACACAGTTATTTAAATATCACTCTGTTGGAGTGATAGAACTTTAAAGAACACTTTACTATTTAACCTTCGGTTATCTAAAGTAAAAGGCAATTTAAAGTCAGTATTCATTGAGCCAAAAAGAACTTAAATTGAAGAGTTTGATCATGGCTCAGATTGAACGCTGGCGGCAGGCTTAACACATGCAAGTCGAGCGGAAACGATGTTAACAATCCTTCGGGAGCGTTAATAGGCGTCGAGCGGCGGACGGGTGAGTAATGCTTAGGAATTTGCCCAGTTGAGGGGGATAACTATTGGAAACGATAGCTAATACCGCATACGCCCTACGGGGGAAAGGAGGGGACCTTCGGGCCTTCCGCGATTGGATAAGCCTAAGTGAGATTAGCTAGTTGGTGGGGTAATGGCTCACCAAGGCGACGATCTCTAGCTGGTCTGAGAGGATGATCAGCCACACTGGAACTGAGACACGGTCCAGACTCCTACGGGAGGCAGCAGTGGGGAATATTGCACAATGGGCGAAAGCCTGATGCAGCCATGCCGCGTGTATGAAGAAGGCCTTCGGGTTGTAAAGTACTTTCAGTAGTGAGGAAGGCAGTAAGTTTAATACGCTTATTGTTTGACGTTAGCTACAGAAGAAGCACCGGCTAACTCCGTGCCAGCAGCCGCGGTAATACGGAGGGTGCGAGCGTTAATCGGAATTACTGGGCGTAAAGCGCATGCAGGTGGTTTGTTAAGTCAGATGTGAAAGCCCGGGGCTCAACCCCGGAAGGTCATTTGAAACTGGCAAACTAGAGTACTGTAGAGGGGGGTAGAATTTCAGGTGTAGCGGTGAAATGCGTAGAGATCTGAAGGAATACCAGTGGCGAAGGCGGCCCCCTGGACAGATACTGACACTCAGATGCGAAAGCGTGGGGAGCAAACAGGATTAGATACCCTGGTAGTCCACGCCGTAAACGATGTCTACTTGAAGGTTGTGGCCTTGAGCCGTGGCTTTCGGAGCTAACGCGTTAAGTAGACCGCCTGGGGAGTACGGTCGCAAGATTAAAACTCAAATGAATTGACGGGGGCCCGCACAAGCGGTGGAGCATGTGGTTTAATTCGATGCAACGCGAAGAACCTTACCTACTCTTGACATCCAGAGAAGCCAGTGGAGACACAGGTGTGCCTTCGGGAGCTCTGAGACAGGTGCTGCATGGCTGTCGTCAGCTCGTGTTGTGAAATGTTGGGTTAAGTCCCGCAACGAGCGCAACCCTTATCCTTAATTGCCAGCGAGTTATGTCGGGAACTTTGGGGAGACTGCCGGTGATAAACCGGAGGAAGGTGGGGACGACGTCAAGTCATCATGGCCCTTACGAGTAGGGCTACACACGTGCTACAATGGCGCATACAGAGGGCAGCCAACTAGCAATAGTGAGCGAATCCCAAAAAGTGCGTCGTAGTCCGGATTGGAGTCTGCAACTCGACTCCATGAAGTCGGAATCGCTAGTAATCGTAGATCAGAATGCTACGGTGAATACGTTCCCGGGCCTTGTACACACCGCCCGTCACACCATGGGAGTGGGCTGCAAAAGAAGTAGGTAGTTTAACCTTCGGGGGGACGCTTACCACTTTGTGGTTCATGACTGGGGTGAAGTCGTAACAAGGTAGCCCTAGGGGAACCTGGGGCTGGATCACCTCCTTAAACGATGATTGCTCATGATGAGTGTTCACACAGATTGAAATAGGTTTAGAAAGTAAAGAGAGTATTTGTACCTGCTTAACTGCGGGTATAAGTGTGAAAGTGCCCAACACTTTTATGCACCTGTGTCCCGTTCGTCTAGAGGCCTAGGACACCGCCCTTTCACGGCGGTAACAGGGGTTCGACTCCCCTACGGGATACCATTGGGTCGTTAGCTCAGCTGGTAGAGCAGTTGACTTTTAATCAATTGGTCGCAGGTTCGAATCCTGCACGACCCACCATTCTTTCCCACGAAGGAATTAAAATCGTTTCGTTTTCACTTTGAAAAGTGAAAGCAAACAATGTGGGCGATTAGCTCAGTTGGGAGAGCACCTCCCTTACAAGGAGGGGGTCACTGGTTCGAGCCCAGTATCGCCCACCATTCTCTAAGTATTTTTGGTGTCATATCCAAACCAATGGTTATTAATTATTGGTTTATTGTGGTCTCTGAAAGTCTTTAGAAAATGTGATTAACTTATTTTAATAAGAATAGAACATTTTGCTCTTTAACAATTTGGAAAGCTGACTGATAAATAATTGATTATTATTTATCAAAATAAAAGTTCTCAAATCCTAAATCTTTTAGATTTAGGTACTTGTTGTCACTTCGGTGATAACAAACCAACACACATTCAAGTGTTCTTGGAAACAGCTAACTTCGGTTAACTGTTTAATATTTGAGTCCGGCAAAATCGAAAATGTTGTCTCGCTCATTCAAATAATGAGGCAACGATAGAAACCTTGGTTGCTATTACAATAACAATTCGTTGTTATTTCGCGTAAGCGAAACCCTTTGGGGTTGTATGGTTAAGTGACTAAGCGTACACGGTGGATGCCTTGGCAGTCAGAGGCGATGAAGGACGTATTAACTTGCGATAAGCGTAGATAAGGCAGTAAAAGCCACTTGAGTCTACGATTTCCGAATGGGGAAACCCACTAGCATAAGCTAGTATTATTAACTGAATACATAGGTTAATAAGGCAAACCCGGGGAACTGAAACATCTAAGTACCCGGAGGAGTAGAAATCAACCGAGATTCCGAAAGTAGCGGCGAGCGAAATTGGATTAGCCCTTAAGCTTTTAATGATGCAGGTGAAGATTCTGGAAAGTATCGCGATACAAGGTGATAGCCCTGTAACCGACACGTCATTTTAAGTGAAAACGAGTAAGGCGGGACACGTGATATCCTGTTTGAATATGGGGGGACCATCCTCCAAGGCTAAATACTACTGACTGACCGATAGTGAACCAGTACCGTGAGGGAAAGGCGAAAAGAACCCCTGTGAGGGGAGTGAAATAGAACCTGAAACCGTGTACGTACAAGCAGTAGGAGCAGGCATTGCGTCCTGTGACTGCGTACCTTTTGTATAATGGGTCAGCGACTTATATTTAGTAGCAAGGTTAACCGTATAGGGGAGCCGTAGGGAAACCGAGTCTTAACTGGGCGTCGAGTTGCTAGGTATAGACCCGAAACCAGGTGATCTAGCCATGGGCAGGTTGAAGGTTGAGTAACATCAACTGGAGGACCGAACCGACTAATGTTGAAAAATTAGCGGATGACTTGTGGCTAGGGGTGAAAGGCCAATCAAACCTGGAGATAGCTGGTTCTCCCCGAAAGCTATTTAGGTAGCGCCTCGGACGAATACTACTGGGGGTAGAGCACTGTTAAGGCTAGGGGGTCATCCCGACTTACCAACCCTTTGCAAACTCCGAATACCAGTAAGTAATATCCGGGAGACACACGGCGGGTGCTAACGTCCGTCGTGGAGAGGGAAACAACCCAGACCGCCAGCTAAGGTCCCAAAGTATAGCTAAGTGGGAAACGATGTGGGAAGGCTCAGACAGCCAGGATGTTGGCTTAGAAGCAGCCATCATTTAAAGAAAGCGTAATAGCTCACTGGTCGAGTCGGCCTGCGCGGAAGATGTAACGGGGCTAAGCTATACACCGAAGCTGCGGCAACATAATTTATTATGTTGGGTAGGGGAGCGTTCTGTAAGCCGTTGAAGGTGGACTGTAAGGTCTGCTGGAGGTATCAGAAGTGCGAATGCTGACATGAGTAACGATAATGGGAGTGAAAAACTCCCACGCCGGAAGACCAAGGGTTCCTGTCCAACGTTAATCGGGGCAGGGTAAGTCGACCCCTAAGGCGAGGCCGAAAGGCGTAGTCGATGGGAAACGGGTTAATATTCCCGTACTTCTTATAATTGCGATGGGGGGACGGAGAAGGCTAGGTGAGCCTGGCGATGGTAGTCCAGGTTCAAGGGTGTAGGCTAATTTCTTAGGTAAATCCGGGAAATTGTTAGGCTGAGACCCGATGTCGAGTCACTACGGTGATGAAGTCATTGATGCCATGCTTCCAGGAAAAGCCTCTAAGCTTCAGATTATAAGAAATCGTACCCCAAACCGACACAGGTGGTCGGGTAGAGAATACCAAGGCGCTTGAGAGAACTCGGGTGAAGGAACTAGGCAAAATGGTACCGTAACTTCGGGAGAAGGTACGCTCTTGACGGTGAAATCCCTTGCGGATGGAGCTATCGGGAGTCGCAGATACCAGGTGGCTGCAACTGTTTATTAAAAACACAGCACTGTGCAAAATCGTAAGATGACGTATACGGTGTGACGCCTGCCCGGTGCCGGAAGGTTAATTGATGGGGTTAGTCTTCGGACGAAGCTCTTGATCGAAGCCCCGGTAAACGGCGGCCGTAACTATAACGGTCCTAAGGTAGCGAAATTCCTTGTCGGGTAAGTTCCGACCTGCACGAATGGCGTAATGATGGCCACGCTGTCTCCACCCGAGACTCAGTGAAATTGAAATCGCTGTGAAGATGCAGTGTACCCGCGGCTAGACGGAAAGACCCCGTGAACCTTTACTACAGCTTGGCACTGAACATTGACCCTACATGTGTAGGATAGGTGGGAGACTTTGAAACTTCGTCGCTAGATGGAGTGGAGTCGACCTTGAAATACCACCCTTGTATGCTTGATGTTCTAACGTAGGCCCCTTATCGGGGTTGCGGACAGTGCCTGGTGGGTAGTTTGACTGGGGCGGTCTCCTCCCAAAGAGTAACGGAGGAGCACGAAGGTGGGCTAAACACGGTTGGACATCGTGTGGTTAGTGCAATGGCATAAGCCCGCTTGACTGCGAGAATGACAATTCGAGCAGGTGCGAAAGCAGGTCATAGTGATCCGGTGGTTCTGAATGGAAGGGCCATCGCTCAACGGATAAAAGGTACTCCGGGGATAACAGGCTGATACCGCCCAAGAGTTCATATCGACGGCGGTGTTTGGCACCTCGATGTCGGCTCATCACATCCTGGGGCTGAAGTCGGTCCCAAGGGTATGGCTGTTCGCCATTTAAAGTGGTACGCGAGCTGGGTTTAGAACGTCGTGAGACAGTTCGGTCCCTATCTGCCGTGGGCGTTGGAAGATTGAAAGGGGCTGCTCCTAGTACGAGAGGACCGGAGTGGACGAACCACTGGTGTTCGGGTTGTCATGCCAATGGCATTGCCCGGTAGCTAAGTTCGGAATCGATAAGCGCTGAAAGCATCTAAGCGCGAAGCGAGCCTTGAGATGAGTCTTCCCTGGCACTTTACGTGTCCTAAAGGGTTGTTCGAGACTAGAACGTTGATAGGCAGGGTGTGTAAGCGTTGTGAGGCGTTGAGCTAACCTGTACTAATTGCCCGTGAGGCTTAACCATACAACACCCAAGGGGTTTTGTGGACTCAATGTAAGAACATTGAATGTGTGTGAACTTTTATTTAGGTCAGTAATCCAGATTATTAAAGTTTTCTAAATTATTAGGAAGCTTTACCAAATTTGCTTGGCGACCATAGCGTTGTGGACCCACCTGATTCCATGCCGAACTCAGAAGTGAAACGCAATAGCGCCGATGGTAGTGTGGGGTCTCCCCATGTGAGAGTAGGACATCGCCAGGCTTTAATACCGTTTTATCTTTTTTAGGAAAGATAAGGCAAAAATAGTCAAAGCTAAGTTTTATAAGACTTTGATTATTAGCAAAATTCGGAGGGATGGCTGAGTGGTCGAAAGCACCGGTCTTGAAAACCGGCAAGGGTTTGTAGCCCTTCTAGAGTTCAAATCTCTATCCCTCCGCCACTATCTAAGCCCTAGTCGAAAGACTGGGGCTTTTTTTATAACTCAAATCCCTCAATAATGAACTTCTGTGATGTATTTTCTAACCACTCGTGTAGTTGTGTTCTTCCTCGCTATTCCGCAGTACTAATCTAAAACCTTCAATTTAGTACGTTGTGATTGCTATGTCGTGAATATTTTCTGCGGCACAGCCGTGTTGGCGATGGTATAGAATGGTGGAGGCTCCTATGCCGACTCCTACAATGCCTTGGAACTACTTATGAGGCATTTCCTTTATATTACTTAATAAGCGTTCAAAGTGTCTGAATAGAGGTTTCTGAAGGACAGATATCATCGGGGTTGAAGGAAGTTTCTTCCTATAGGAATGAAGGGTAGTAGCGGTAATAACTAGCGCTAAAGTCGCTACTATGTCTTGAGGTAAGTGTTGGCTTATGTACATTGAGGCTTAGTACATTAATAACAGATTTGGTTTCTACCGTTATCTTTCGCTCGGAATAGCGCTTTGTCGGCGGTACCCAACATTTTTTCGTAGATCTCTGAAGGAGTAAGATCGATTCCAGCGATGCTTTTTTCACCAAATGTAGCAACACCGACGCTTATGGTCACAGGGCTAGAGTTGGTCATTACACATTCCTCAACACCCATCCGTAATCGTTCAGCAGCGAGCTGTGCTTCTCTATGATTGGAATTGAACATGAGCACGACAAACTCATCACCTCCAAATCGACCAATTATGTCACTGTCCCGAGCTACTTTTCGCAATGTGTTGGCTACCTCCAGTAGAATATTATCTCCTTCAAGGTGACCAAGAGCATCGTTAATGACTTTAAAGTTGTCTACGTCGACCATCGCTAAAGATATCGGCATATGTTCTCTAGCGGCGATTAAAAGTTGTTGTTCAAAGATCTCTGCGAAGGCAAAGTGGTTGTAGAGAGAAGTATGAGGGTCATGCCTTGCGAGGTTTTTAAGCTCTTCATTTTTGCGTTTTAAAGTCTCTTCTGTTTCTTTTAACTGTGTGACATCGGTGTGGGTACCAAGAATACGTATTGCTTTGCCATTTTTATCTCTTAAAGCAAATCCTCGACATCTAACCCATACAGTTGAACCATCTTTGTGTTTGTATCTAACAATTTGATTATGCGGGTGAGCTGGGTTTTCACAATGAAGCTTAAAATTGTCTAATGCTTGCTTCATGTCTTCTTGATTGATGACTTCGCGCCAATCCGAGAGTAAGTGTTGTTTACTGGCAGGGTCATACCCCAACACCTTCCAGAAGTTGTCGCTCATCCATTTGTGTTCTTGGTTTTCTAAATCCCAGAAAAATACACCATCAAGGCAACTGGTTTGCAAGAACTGGAATATAGCTGGATCTTTCGCTAGTGTGTTTTGCAGTTCTTTCTCTAGATAGTGCGGTTCTGTTTTTTCCATTATTCAGACTCTTTATGTGATTCTCTATTTATACTAGCTATAAAAACTATCAAAGTAATAAGAAACCGTTCTTTTTGTTCAAATTCTTTGATTGAAGCAATAGAACAACAAAGTAAGTGTATTTACGGTGCAGGATTGTAGAAATTGGATTAACGCATTTAGGCCTTAAGGCCGACAGAACGGCTATACTAAATATAGCAGTTCACTTACATTCTCAATTTCTATATCTGGAAGAACTCTTGCTTGACGATGTTCCGTAATCGGACTTATTGACGTGTTAATCCAACATGTTGAAAAGCCGCATTTTTTAGCCCCACTGACATCTGAAATAAGGTGGTCACCAACATGTAAGATTTGTTCTTGGGGAAGCCTTAAGTGATGACTTGCTGCCAAAAACATATCTTGATGAGGCTTTGAACGTCCATCGGGTCCAGCTTTTAATACCAAATCGAAATATTGACCAAGGCCTATCTCATGCACATCTACATTACCATTGGTGATAGCTATCAACGGAAACTTTTCTTTTAATGCTTGCAGCGTTTGATGTGATTCTAATGGGACATCGACCTGGTTACGCAGCCATAAAGCGTGTTTTATCCCATCTTCGGACGCTTCTTTTGCTTTTAGGTTATCGTAACCCAATTGCTTTAAACCCTGCTCGATCTGTGTTTTCCGCCAAATAGTTACGTCATGCTTAAGCTCTGGATGCGTCTCGGCTAATTGAAACTTCAATTCCTTCCATTGTTGTGACGATAATTGACTTGAGATTGGATGGTGTTGATGGAGCCAGAGTGCCATTTCATTTTCTACTCTGCGTATCACCGGATGATTGTCATATAACGTATCATCGAGATCAAAACTAAGTGCCTTTATTGAACTTAAACGTCGGTATACCTGCATCATTTCTCTTTTTTCTTGAAAGCTCTAGGGTGCGCTTTATCATACTCTTGAGCTAGGTGTTGAAAATTTAAGTGAGTGTAAACCTGAGTCGTAGAAATGTTTTCATGTCCAAGTAATTCCTGAACTGCGCGCAGATTACCACTGGATTCTAGTATATGAGTGGCAAATGAGTGACGTAGTTTATGTGGACTAATATGACTGGAGACACCTTGTTTTAATCCCCATTGAGCCATTCGTTTTTGAACGTTTCTAGATGAGATGCGGGCACCTAATTTCGAAATAAATAACGCTGATTCGTCTTGCTTTAATAACATTGGGCGAAGTGTGAGCCACATATTTACCCATTGCTTAGCATATCCCGAAAACGGTACTTTACGCTCTTTGTCGCCTTTGCCGATGACTCTAATCTCTCCGTTGCCGTTGCTGATGTCTCTTATATCTAGGTTAATTAATTCAGCAAGGCGAATACCTGTTCCATACATCAGTTCCATCATCGCTCTATCACGAACGGATAATGGGTCGGTTTCATCTACGGCTAACAACAGGTCAACTTGGTCTACATCGAGGTTTTTTGGTAACGTTTTTTGGCGTTTTGGTGCAGCAACACCTTTGGCTGGATTGGCGTTTAGCTCACCTCGTAAAACTAAGAAATCGAAAAAACTCCTTAGAGAGGAGAGCCGTGTAGCAAGGCTACTCGACTTCATTCCTTGGCGCATACCTTTACTGGCAACTTGACGAACCCAAGCAGCATCAACCTGTTGCCAGTCCTGCAAGCCGAGATCAAATAGTTGTTCGGCGATAATTTGTAGCTGTTTTTTGTAATTGTTTTGGGTATGCAAACTGAGCCCTTTCTCGCTTCTTAAATATTGATAGAAGCGTTCAAGAGGCTCTATAAGTTGTTCAGGCAGATGTGTGGTTAAGGACATTGTTGGTTGGCCCATTATTTTCCCATTCAAGAGTCGAAACCAAATGAGAAACGACCGTTGCAAGGTGACGCAAAAATAGGGTATCCATACTCGGTTGGAAGTGACCACCGTCATTACTAGAAAAGGCGATGACACCAAGAGGCTTTGATTTTTCTAAAGGTAATATGGCAAATGAACCTAGTTCAGGGCAGCGATCATGGTTAAACAATAGATCACGGTCTGCTTTTTTTAATCTACCAAGGTAAGCCGACTTACCATTGAAATGATTGGTCGCAAATCGTTGCCAGTTCTCCATATTAATATGATGTTTGAGGTTGTCGCAATGTAACAATTTTAAATAAGCCGTGAGAGAGAGCTCTTTTGAAAACTGATTAATGGCATCAACAACCTGAGACAAAGTATGGCACTTGAGAATGGTTTCCTGAAGGCTCATAAATTGATGAAAATGCTGGCCGTTGTTCGCTGCCATTGACATTAATTCAGTGATCTCTTCCTCGAGGTCAGCGATTTTCTCTCTCTGCCTTCTTAGCTTTATTTCAACCAAAGAGACAGTGCCTTCCTGACGTACAGGAAGTGACATAAGCTCTGTGAGCTCTTGTCTTTCCCTGAAAAAGTCAGGATGGTCACGTAAATATTGAGCAATAACCTCAGCGGTCATTGGATCTGCTTTGCTTAAAGACAAATTTTTTCCTCTGTCATATTGCTAATTAGCACGTCAATTGACCATCAAATACATGAGTAGCAGGCCCGGTCATATAAAGAGGGTGTCCCGGTCCTTTCCACTTAATGACAAGATCTCCGCCGGGAAGATGGACCTTTACTTCTTCGTCTAAGGATTCTTGATATATACCGACAGCCACCGCTGCACAAGCTCCGCTACCACAAGCTAAGGTCTCTCCAGCGCCTCTTTCATAGACTCTAAGGTTTATCTCACCTCTATCTATAATTTGCATAAAGCCAGCATTCACTCTCTCAGGAAAGCGTTCATATGATTCAAGTAGAGGACCGAGTGTTTCAATATCAATGGTCTGAATATCATCAACTGGTGTCACGACATGAGGATTACCCATGCTCACCGCACCACAAAATAGAGTCTGTTCGTTGACACGAATTATGTAGGTTTTCTCAGCTTGTTTAGCTTTGAATGGAATTTTGTTAGGTTCAAATATGGGTTCGCCCATATTCACGGTAACAAAGTCATCCTCTTCAATATTCAACACCATTTTCCCTTTTTTGGTGCTCACGTTAATATTGAATTTGTTGGTTAGGCCTTTCATTCGAACAAATCGTGCAAAGCATCGTGCTCCGTTACCACACTGTTCTACTTCACTACCGTCAGCATTAAAAATGCGGTAGTGAAAATCGGATTCAGGATCATAAGGCGCTTCAACGACGAGTAATTGGTCGAAGCCAACACCGGTGTTTCGATTCGCCAAACGACGGATGAGATCTGGGGAAAAGAAAATATTCTGCGTAATGCAATCTACGACCATAAAGTCGTTGCCCAGACCGTGCATTTTAGAGAAATGGAAATGCATATTTTCTAGTTACTCCGGTAAAATGTGTTCATCACGCCAAAGGTCAATATACTCTTCACGTTTACGAACGAGATGTACTTTATCCCCGTCGACCATTACTTCAGCAGCTCGTCGACGAGCGTTATAGTTTGAAGACATTGAGAAGCCGTATGCACCTGCAGATCTTATCGCCAACAGGTCGCCCTGTTGTATTAATAGGTCTCGGTCTTTACCTAAAAAATCGCCAGTTTCGCAAATAGGGCCAACTATATCGTATGCTATTGCTTCCCCTTTCCTCGGTGAAACAGGCACTATATCTTGCCATGCAGAGTATAGTGCAGGGCGCATTAAGTCGTTCATAGCTGCATCAACTACTGCAAAGTTTTTGAATTCGGTGTGCTTTAAGTATTCGACCTTTGTCAGGAGAATACCTGCGTTCGCGGCAATTGCACGTCCCGGTTCAAAAATTAATTCAATATCTGGATGGTTAGTCAGGCGAGCTAATAACGCTTTTGCATAATCAGATGGTTGTGGGGGTAACTCATCTTTGTATACCACCCCAAGACCACCACCAACGTCCAAATGTTCGATATGAATATTATCGGCAATCAGTTGATCGATCAGTGCCAGTAGTCGGTCTGTCGCATCAATGAATGGCTCTATATCCGTGAGTTGAGATCCAATGTGGCAATCTATGCCTTGTACATTGAGATTTGGTAGACTATCTGCGAATCGATACACTTCTGATGCGCGATCAAATGCAATACCAAATTTGTTATCTCGTAGACCAGTAGAAATGTAAGGATGCGTTTTCGCGTCTACATCTGGATTAATTCTAAGAGAAATCGGTGCAATCACGCCCATTTCAGCGGCAACAGTGTTGAGCCTTTCCAACTCAGGTTCAGATTCTACATTGAAGCACTTGATATTTAACTCAAGCGCTCTTTTCATCTCTTCAACCGTTTTACCAACGCCAGAAAAGACGATTTTAGCAGGATCGCCACCTGCAGTTAATACGCGTTCTAGTTCACCACCAGAAACAATATCAAAGCCAGATCCCAAGCGTGCCAATGCGTTTAGCACACCTAGATTACCATTTGCCTTAACTGCGTAGCAGACAAGGTGAGGATGTTCGCCTACAGATTTATCAAACGCATTCCAGTGCCTTTCTAACGTCGCTCGGGAATAAATGTATAATGGGGTGCCAAACTGTTGCTCTAAAGCTTGTAGTGAAACTTCTTCAGCCCATAGTTGGCCATCATCCTGATAATTAAAATAATCCAATGTATTCTTTCCTTAACAAATTACGATTGCGTTTGTTCACTTTCTTGTGGCGCATCTTCTGGCATATAGAGTGATCCTGTATTTCCACAACCAGCTAAACTTAATGTTGATAACAAGCAGAGTCCCGCGATAATTTTTTTCATGGTGCAATTCGTGATTATTGATTCAATGCCCTCTATAATCGCACTACTAATAAGAAAAGCAATAGGATAGAGCAGGATGAATGATACTGAATATCATCAAATCGTAGATGAAGTGTTTAATCAACTGGAAGAGATGATTGATGATTCTGGTGCGGATGTTGATTTTGAAATCATTGGAAATGTAATGAATTTAGAATTTAGTGATAGAAGTCAAATAGTTATTAATAAACAAGAACCAATGAAAGAGATCTGGTTGGCATCAAAATCTGGCGGATTTCATTTTTCGTACATAGATGACAAATGGATCTGTTCAAAAACAGGTTCTGAGTTTTTCTCATTTGTGAAAAATGAATGTGGCAAGCAAGCAGGTGAAGATATTGACTGGGATGAATAAAGACGTTTTCTAATAATGCGAATCATTCATTCCCTATTAAATGGGAGTGGGTGACGAGTATTAACAAATCCTAGGCATTAACTGCCTTAGAAGGTTTTGATTGAACGCAATTATCATTGCGGTACGGTGCAACGTAGCTATTGCTAGTGTCATCTTTAGGATGAATAATTTGGTAATACTGTGGAAGATTGAAGTTAATCAAACAGAGGTCTTCGCTTTCAGTACCATGGCTAGAGGTATAGAATCGATTAACGTTATTTATCATGTCATCTTTACTGCCGTTAAACTGGTGGTAAACCTCTAAAGAGTTTTCTTCATCTAAAACATAGATGTTGAAACCATCAGCGGTATCTTCGAAAAAGAACTGAACCAAGCCTTCACTCGCAAAACTATCGACGACAGGTGGTAAATGATAGTCTCGCTCTTTATCAAGCATTGATAACGGTGAGCCATTTAATTTATTGGTTGATATGCTGCGATAAAAATCTACCGAGTTTTCTAATTTCTGAACTGATACCCCTCTTCTTTCGAAGAATAGACCAAACATTTGATTTGCGACTTTAATCGCTTTGAATTTTCGATTCGTTTGTTCTTCTACTGGCTTCAAACGCATATCAATGCATTCGGCAAGTAATTGGTAAACAGTATTACGAATGACGCCTCTTAAGTTTTTACTGTAGCAGAAAACATCAACCGACTCTGGTGGAACGGCATCTTGGTGCATTTTGCCCAGGATGGTTTTTAATGCATCTAATATTGCGGCATCACCGGTAAAGTGCATGGTTCTAACTTCATGCCAAGAGTTACGATATACCAAGTCAACGCTGCCAACTAAGCTTATGGCTTCTTCACCAAAACTAAATATATCTACGTTCTTCACATCAACTTTAAGTGAACGCGGAATATGTTGAGCGCTCGGATCATTCTCGAAGTTGATGAACATTGCCATTTGGCTGATTTCACACGGACTGCCCAAAGCCTGCATTGAAGGCCGGCGTTTACGTAGAGAAAAAGTATTTCGTAAATCACTGACCATTTGATAGAACTTGTCTATATCAAGTTGTGCATCTTTCACTACCGAATTTAATCGAGTAGATTCGGTAATTAACCCATTAAAAAATGACCATGCTACCAATTTACTTAAGTATTCATTGTGCTCAAGACTTTTGGAACCAATCAGTTTATTTGCGATAAGAGGCTGCTTATAGAGATACCATCCAGACGGATTTGTACGTCCTTTTTGTACCTGAATAAAACTTAGGTCGGGTTCATGAAGGTCCGGTGAAATTTGCGGATTGAGTAACGTTACTTTTCCGGGAAGTACTTCAAAGGCGGCGTAGAGCTTTCTTGCTAATATGCTAATGTCCTGAGGACTGATAGCTGACGTTATATCGTTGCGCCTAGCAAACTGTATTAGGTTACGATAACTCAACATTAGAGCATCAAGTAACCCATCATGGACAACTTTTACCTGTTCTACTTTCCAGTTGCGACGGTCATCTAATTCAGCAATGACGTTATGATCCCAATTCCAACTCTTAGTCATTTTGCCCAGTATTTTACGACGCCACTCTACAGAGCCAGCACCTGGGGTACGAGAAAGTTTTTCATGGGTTTTAAGGTAGAAACAACGACGAACTAAGTCTAGACGGGTGTAATCTTGAATACGTTCTAGGTAGGTAGTGACTTTATCGAGCATGAGATAATACGAATCCATGCTATATAGGTCAGGTTCATAGGCAAAAAATCGACGTTTGCTATCGACACTCAAAAGTTGAGTATTCGGGTATTCCCAAGAATAGGCTTCTAAAAGGATGGCCTTTAATACTGATTTGTAAGGGGAGTCGATACTTTTATATAACTGCCATAAGTTCGAACCAAAATATTCTTCCGCAGGAATTCGATTTAGCTCGCCAAAGTCGATCCAATCGTAGCAATTGATATGTCCTGTCTTACACAGTTGGTCAACGTACTCTTGATAACATTCCTCCATCTCTGGAGGTACGATTTGCCACAAAAGGCGCTGACCAGCTAACCGAACAGCAGAACGATAGAATTCATCAAGTAATAGTAAGTGTTGAGAGGAACCGCAGTTATCACCAGTCATCTCTTCGGAGTGGTTGCTTCTGAAGCGCTCTTCATCCATTAAGAAAAAGTTGGCCTCGATACCGTAGCCTTTAGCCCACTCAGTAATCAGTAAGCATTTATTACCAAGATGAGAGCGTTCATCATCCCCCATCTCTGGTGACACACAAACCCATATATCGAGATCACTGGATGTACTTTGACCGATAGAAGAGGTACTGCCCATGGTGTATAGCCCTAAAATATGAGCCTCGCTATCAGGTTCTATAGGTTCTGATTGGGTAGCTGAAATTTGAGCGATAAACTGTGTCTGAATATCGTTTTCTTCTAAAGAATGGACTCCATATGGGACGGGTTTGTCATAATAGCCAGGAACTGCGGGATGGTTGTAATGAAGAAGGGTAGGAATAAGATTGAAAACTTGCTTGCCTTTTTGATCCATAATCGCCAACGCGCGCTCGATGCGCTGCTGATTCAGAGAGTCAATTCTACTGATTATTGTTTGGATATAAGCCTGCAAGGTGTATTCCTTGGTCTGATAAATTCTAGTTCTGTTTAGTTTTTATTCTATGTACGTTACAAAACGTGATCAATTTAACACTTTTAGCGAGCGAGGTAAAGAAATTACAATTAATATGGTTATTTCTAAGCTGTTTACCCGCCATTCATTTCAACCCTCAATCGAGAGTGTCGTAATATAGAGAGCACTAATATAAGTGTAACTTTTATTGAGATAAACATCACATATTTTTTGTCATTTAAGCAAGAAACAAGCACAATTTATCAGACCTTATAACAATCGATATATGTGACTTAGATTGGATGGTAGGATAATAAAATTGTAGTCAATTAAAAAGTAAATATTCGGAATTTCCATGACAGATAACACTCCGGTAAGAATCGCTACTCGTAAGAGCCCTCTTGCTTTATGGCAAGCATATTTTGTTAGAGATGCCTTGCAAGCCGCTCACCCTGGCCTAGAAGTCGAGTTGGTTACCATGGTGACTAAGGGGGATATCATTCTTGATTCTCCATTGGCAAAAATTGGTGGAAAAGGCCTTTTTGTTAAAGAGTTAGAAGTTGCTATGTTAGAAGGACGCGCCGATCTTGCTGTCCACTCAATGAAAGATGTACCAGTAGGCTTCCCTGAGGGGTTAGGTCTTGTCACTATTTGTAAGAGAGAAGACCCGAGAGATGCGTTCGTCTCAAATACTTATGGGTCTATTGATGAGTTGCCGCTGGGTTCGATTGTCGGCACCTGTAGCTTGCGTCGTCAATGTCAGCTTTTGGAAGCTCGCCCAGATCTTGTTATCAAAGAATTACGCGGCAACGTCGGTACTCGGTTAGGTAAACTTGATGCCGGCGATTACGATGCAATTATTCTTGCTGCTGCCGGGTTAAAGCGCCTTGAGTTAAAGGAACGAATTAGAAGCTATATCGAACCAGAGCAATCCTTACCAGCGGTTGGTCAAGGTGCTGTAGGGATTGAATGCCGAGTTGATGATGAGCGCATATTGAAGCTTTTGGAACCATTAAATCACGCCGACACAGCAGATAGAGTGCGTTGTGAACGCGCGATGAATCTAACTTTGGAGGGTGGTTGTCAGGTACCTATTGGTAGTTACTCTCTTTTAGACGGTGATAAAATCTGGTTACGCGCTTTAGTTGGAGAACCCGATGGTAGCAAAATGGTTCGAGGAGAGATCCGCGGAAATCGTAAAGATGGAGAAATCTTAGGTGTCGAGCTTGCCAATCAGCTTCTTGCTGACGGAGCAAAAGAGATTTTAGAAAAGCTATATAGCGACCACGAGTAAGTATGGTCGTATTAATAACTAGGCCTAGCCCAGACGGAGAAGCGCTTTGTGATGCGCTTTCTTCTTGTGGTATCCAAGTTATTTATCAGCCTTTGATACAGTTCTCCGAGGGCAAGGACAGTTGTCGCCTCCACAAGACATTAAAAAATTCTGATTTGGTTATTGCGGTAAGTAAAGCAGCAGTTGAATGGGCCGGCAGAGTGTTGCAATCTGAAATGCAATCTTGGCCCGATTCCATTCGATATTTTGCCATCGGTCAAAAAACAGCGGATAAACTCAGCGAAGTTACCGCTCAGAAAGTACACTATCCGCAAGTGAGTGATAGTGAACATTTATTGAGACTTCCTCTACTATCAAAGCTTATCAATACCAAAGTGACAATATTGAGAGGCAATGGAGGACGGGAGCTCATCCGGGATGAATTACTTAAAAGAGGCGCTAGAGTTGAGTATTGTGAAGTATACCAACGTCAAACGCTTTCATTTGACGGAAACTCTAGTGTTAAGAATTGGAAAAAAAATAACGTTGACCATATAGTATTGACGAGTGGAGAACAGTTGGACTATTTCTTCAACATGATCCCTAATAATGAGCATAACTGGCTTTTTGAGCAAAAGCTTATCGTGCCAAGCAATAGAATTGCAACGTTAGCTCGAAGGCTTGGATTTCATGAAGTAGCGGTTTCGGGTAGTGCATCCAACCCCGATTTAGTCGCTGTTATTCAACAGCAATGCACAACAGGACAAGTACATGACAAATAAAAAAAACGGGCAAACAGAACCTGAAATCAACGAACTTCAATCAAATGATACGGCGTTGAAAGACACGTCTGTAAAAGTAAAAAAGAAGTTGGAAACCTCTTCTGAAACCTTGGTCGAGGGTAAGAAAGCAGAGAGTGGTGCCGATTCTACTTCTTCAAAAGCTACCTCTGATGGTCAGTCTGTAAAAAGTGACCAAGGAAACTCTCCAATCGATCCGGTTCAATTTGAAGAAAAACAGGGCAAACGAGGCGTTAAACTTGGCACTTTGGCCATTGTTATTTCTCTTTTATTTGCTGGTGGCGCTGCTTTTGTATTTAATCAGCAGAATGTCCAACATCAATCCCAACTTGCTCAACTAGAAGCGCAAATAAATAGTATGAGTAATCAGCTAGATCAACGACTTTCCTCAACAGAAGCGTTAGCCGCGGCAAAAGCAGATGAAGCATATAATAAAGCAGACACGGCGATTACTCAGCAACACGAGAGTATCAAAAGTCTACAAGTTGCTCTAGCCGATGTAGCGGGTAGACGACCAAACGATTGGCTTCTAGCTGAATCTGACTACTTAGTAAAACTAGCTGGAAGAAAGCTATTTTTAGAAAAAGACGTGGTGAGTGCGACTCAATTGATGGAGAGTGCCGATCAACGAATATCTCTGCTCAATGATCCGAGTTTAATGCCATTACGTAAAGAAATGGCAAAAGATATTACCACGCTTAAATCGGTCCCATTAATTGATAAAGATGGATTGGTATTAAGGCTAATTAGTCTGCAACAACAAATTGATACTTTACCGTTAGCGAACGCGATTTTACCTGAGACGCCTGTTGTAGAACACAAGAAGGTATCAACGGATATTTATGACTGGCAAGACAATCTATTGACGTCATTGACGGATTTTTCTGAACAGTTTATAACTTTCCGTACCCGTGAAGGCAATGTAATCCCGCTTCTCGCACCGAAACAGCATTATTATTTGAAAGAAAATGTGAAAGGTAAAATTGAGACAGCAATTCGTGCTGTCTATAATGAAAACCAAGCGATCTACCAAAGTTCATTGAAGACTGCAGATGAATGGACGATGCAGTTTTTTAAACTCGATGATCCTGCAGTAGTGCAGTTTAATAAGTCTATTCAGCAGCTTTCTGGACAAAATATCGAGGTTAAATACCCCGTTAAACTGGTGTCACAAAAAGCACTTCAAGATGTCATTAATGATCGTCTTCGTCGTCAAGTTACCAGTATGACCATGGAGGATAAACAATGATTCGAATGATTTTCCTCTTTGCGACACTTGGAATAGGGCTTTTTGTGGGTACTCAGTTTGCTGGGCAACAAGGCTATGTTCTGATTTCCATTGCTGACACAACGATAGAAATGAGCGTAACGACGTTAGTCATTTTTGTTATTGGTATTTTAGCGGCACTTTTTGGTTTGGAATACCTGATCAAAAAAACGTTGAATATGAGCAGTACTACATGGAACTGGTTTAGTGTTCGTAAGCTTAAGCGAGCTCGTAGAAATACGAACGAAGGTATTGTGAAGCTGCTAGAAGGCGATTGGCAAGCGGCGGAGAAAAAAGTAACTCGTTGGGCGAACCACCATGATATGCCATTACTGTGTTATTTAATCGCGTCAGAAGCCGCTCAAGAGATGGGTGATAACAACAAGCGGGATAAATATCTACAGTTAGCAAAGCAGCAAGATAACTCTACATTAGCGGTTGAGTTAACCAAAGCTCGCCAACAAGTTCGTGAACGAGATTTTGAGCAATCATTTATTACTTTGTCCACATTACAAAGTGCTCATGCTACGAATTCGATGGTACTGAATCTACTTAAGATTACGTATATTAATCTGGAACATTGGGCGCTTTTATTAGAAATCTTACCTAGGTTAGCCAAGGCTAAGCTTATTGATTCTGAAGAACAATCTAAGCTTTCTAAACAAGCTCAATGTGGTTTGATCATAGAAGTTGCTAGATCGAAAGGCTCTGAAGGTGCGATTGCACTTTGGAATAGCTTTCCTCGAAAGACTCGTCATGATGAAGAAATCGTTGCATGTTTAGCCATGCAATTAATAGAACGACACGCGGATTCTGAAGCCTATAGCTTGGTTGTTGAGTCACTCAAAAAGCAGCATAACGATGCTCTTATTCAGTTAATACCAACCATGAATTTAGCCGATAATTATCCTGCAGTTGTGATGTTGCAAGGGCTTATCAAGAAAAACTCAGAAGATGCCGTTGCCCATAGCGCAATAGCTAAAGTGTATATGACGAATGAAAAGTGGGTTGAAGCGCAGCAACACCTAGAAAAAGCGCTTTCGATTAGAGCTGATGTATCGGATTACTCTGCCTTAGCGACGGTTCTCGAAAAACAAGATCTTACTCATGCGGCAAATGATGTCTCGAGACAGGCGTTGACGTTGATTAGTGCCAAATAAAGACAATTAGCGTGAAATATCTGAATATAAAAAAACCAGCGTAAGCTGGTTTTTTTATATTCAGATATTGCCGATTAGGTCATCTGCTTATGACCGCTTCTGTCTGCTTTAAATATCGCCAAATAGTGGTGAAAAAAAACAATTAATCTATCGGCATTTATTGGTTCATTAGATAGCCTCAATAATTCACATGCTGTTTCACATGTACATAAGTGACCACTATCTTGATTACGTCGTAATGAGTAATCTGAATTTAACATACCCGATAACTTCATCATTGTTAGGGTTTGTAACCATGGGCTCTTTCGTATCATCTTATTCGCCTCCTGCCATGTTGAATCTAAAATGATAAACAGAGGTGGTTTCTCATTTTTATTGATTATTCTATCGTCAAGTATAGTGCTGTCTTCACTGGGAAATAGCAGTATCGGTCTAAAGTTATTGCTGTTGATAAGTTGGATTAGTTCTTGTGGTGGTGTGACTCTATCCCACGTAAACCTGAGCGTTTCAGGTAAGCTCTTTGAAACCAATTTACCTGTATTTGTTTCTCGCCTGATTTCGTTGGGATGCATTAATAATGCAATGTTAACTTTACTTTCAAGGTACGGAGTCTCTTCGCACAGGCAATTAAACTTAAAACCGCATTTTAAACACGGTTTTAATTGTGATTCTATTTGGGACATTCTATGGCTTGTCTCTATAAAGTGTTAAGCCACCATTTGCGATAGGGTACACATCACCATTCACTTTTTCGTGTTTAGCCTCTATCTGGTTGCCTTGCAGTGTGAATAGGCGCTCAGCGACTATCCGCTGTCCTTGATGGTGCGTCATCACCACTTGAACCTGTTCATCATTCAATTGCTGCCAATAACCCGATTCTTGGATTGGCAATCCAGCCGCGTAAGAATAAGTGGTTGTAGCCGTATGATCAGAAGATAATTTTAGTTCAATACTGAACCCTGTTGATTTAGTACTTGTTGCAATATAGCTATTGACCCATTTTAATGTGGCATCTTTGTTCGCCAAGGTTGCGCAACCTTGCTTTTCTTCATCTTTGTCATTAAACGTCGCGCTCCAGCCATAGATACTGTCGCTCATCGAGTCATTACATATTGCTTTCGTAATAGTAAGTTGCCCCTGTCCAAAATGATACTTACGTTCTGTCGGGGTTAAACGAGTAGATGAGAGTGAAAATCCTCTCTCATCAGCGCCAAATTGCTGGTAACGTGTTTTATCATCGCTAAACTCCATTGACCAGTATGGCTCGTTGCCAAAAGCTTTTGTTGAGCGAAATGGTTGCTCACAACGTTTGGTATTTTCTGTTGTGATGAAATTAATCCCTGAAACGACGAACCGAGCCGAAAAGTCATGATTGAATCCTTCGCCAGATGTCCCTTCAAGGTGACCGATCATTTCTGCATACATGGGCTGATATGTTTCACGGCTAAGCCCCATGGTTTCATTAAATGATTCAGTATCCATATCTACCCAATATTGCTGATTACTGCCGCAAGGAATGAAACTACGAGTTTCATGACCGACGGTGAGGATTCCTCTCATAATAAACGTAGGCGCTTTGGGTGTATCGCTCTCTTCGCTCAGAGAAATCTGCTTTTTATTCTTTTGTGAAGGAACGGATGTTTCCGATGAGGAAGAGCAAGCCTGGGTGAGACAAACTAATACCAGTAATATTGAAATAGGTAATAACTTCATAAAGTAAATCCATCTAACTACGTTTCAATCATTATGTCATAACTACTAAAAAAGGTAGCGAAATTGCTACCTTTAATCAAATATAAGACATTGAATTAAAACAAGTGCTCATTCAGATATTGGGCAACGGCGTGATCTTTATGGGAACCGATAATCTCATTATTGGGCAGTGCTTGTTTTACCTTTTCGTGAGAAGTTTCCATCACAAGGCCTTTGCCTGCCATCGATAGCATTTCAACATCATTCATTCCATCGCCAAAAGCGATACAATTTTCAAGCGTGGATCCTATCGAATGGGCAATCGCTTCTAATGCGGCCCCTTTAGATACACCATCCGCCATCACTTCTAAACAAGTAGGTGTCGAAAAGGCAACATTCACCCGGCCTTTAAATTGTGCATTCAGTTTATCTTCAAACTGGGTTAAGTATTCGTGGTCTGGGTAGACAAAGAAAAGTTTGGCAATACCTGTCGTGGGCATATTGTCGGCATCTAGAAGCGTGTACTGGAACCCCGAATCTTTATGAAATTTCTTGATGTCGTCATCTTCTCTGTTGGTTAGCCAATGATCATTTTGATAGACATGTATGCGAATTCTTGGATCTTTTTTGATGATATCTGCAATGGGCTGAACAAGTTCTTCATCTACATTTTTACTGTACATTAACTCATCATTTTGATTGTGTACACGAGCGCCATTTGACGTGATCATGAAGGCTGGTATGCCTGCTTGCTCGCGAATCTGAGCGACATCCACATGGTGGCGGCCTGTCGCAAAAACAAAGGTAAAACCTTTTGAATGCAGCTCCTGGAGTGTTTTTTTACTGAAGTCACTTAATTGGTGATCGGGAGCGAGAAGGGTGCCATCTAGATCAGAGGCGACAATTTGAAACTGTGTATCGTTTAGTCGGTTCATACAACTCTCTATTAATTATTTGACTCTAGCAGTAGGTAGTTTAGGGCAAAACACAGATGAAAAAGAGGGTAAAATTGTTAATCTTCTTTTCCCTATTTTCAGTTTATCAATCTTGTTCAAAAAAACGATGGATCATCGATAGAGCTTCATCTCTTATTTTATCATTCTCAAACAAAATTTCGTGTTTGCTGCCCTTACTTATCTCTAATTTTGAAGCTTTGTTAGTTATGCTCAGCGATGCAATAAATTCTAATTGGGCTTGATTACTGACGATATCATCCTGCTCAGCTTGAATAAGTAGTATTGGGATAACCAGTTTTTTAGCATTTTTGATGCATGCTGCTGCTCCGGATAGTGCTTGCCAAATCCAGTGAGCGCTGGGTCCTCCAATTTTGAGCTGAGGCATATCTTCGTAAAGGTCTCTAAACCACTTGTATCTTACTTTGCTGGAGGTCAGTGGGTTGAGCTTAAATGGTTTCGCTCGATATTCCCTATTTTTGGTTAGATAATCAGGTTTAGTACTAATAAGGCTAACAAGGCACGCCCAATATGGTGCAATGGGTTTCAAGAGCGGCGACATATTAACACCAAACATAGGGGCACTGAGTGCTACGCGATCAAAACCATGGTTGGGGTAGCACTGTAAATATCGGGTAGAAATTGCGCCTCCCATGGAATGTGCGATAAGAAATTTCTGGTCATATTTCCCCAGTTTAAAGCCATCAACTAATTCGGCCATGTCATCGACATAATGGGAGAAGGAGTCCACATGCCCAATTTGCCGGTCTTCGGTTAGTCGGTCGGATAAACCCTGCCCGCGATGATCAAACGAGTATACGTCATAACCTAATTGGAAAAAGTAATAAAGAAGTTCTTGATATTTCCATGCTGATTCCACTCGACCATTTGCAACCACAATGGCTTTGGTGTGATTAGCCGAAGTAACGGACATCCAATACAGGTTCTTTTGGCCTTTTCCTAGTACAAAGCCTTCCTCTCTTTTTTGCCAGAAATTATTGATTTTACCGTGCATGATTTCTGGATAGTCTGATTCTTGGATTGGGTTTGCCGTGATCATAATTACCTAATTTTTTTGTCACTTAAGGTGCGGGTATAAAGAATGAATGAAGTAAGCATATCACTCATGTTGCCCATATTAAATTGAGATAGCGAATGCCATTTTTTCTGCCGTGTGAATAAGCCTATTTCTTCATATGAAGATTTGATGACAATTCACATTGATCATTGATCTGAAATTATGGTTGTATAATATATACGTATATCCATATGTTTGGTTTGAATTATGTTGCCTAATCAGTTTTTTAAAATGCTGTCAGATGAGACTAGAGTTCGTTGCTTGCTATTAATTGCAAGAGAAGGAGAGCTGTGTGTCTGCGAACTGACTCAGGCACTGGGGGAGAGTCAGCCTAAGATATCCCGACATTTAGCTCAATTGCGCCAGTCTGGGATATTACAGGATGAACGGAAAGGACACTGGGTGTATTACCGTGTTGCCGCTGAATTACCTCGATGGTTAGAGAAAGTGATTGAAGGATTGAAACAATCTAATTGTTTAATAGAGCAATACAAAACTGACATTGAACGTTTGAATGCGATGAAGAGCCGTCCAAATAGATGCTGATACGGCTATATAAGATTATTTACAAGGAAATTACTTATGACGATTAAAGTAGGAATTAACGGTTTTGGTCGAATCGGTCGCTTAGCCTTACGCGCTGCCTATGACTGGCCAGATATGGAGTTTGTACATATTAATGATATTGCGTGCGATACGGCTACTTTAGCGCACCTGTTAGAATTTGACTCGATTCAGGGACGTTGGCATCACGAAGTGAGAGTGGATGCTTCTGAAATGGTGATTGATGGCAAAAGAGTGGCTACGAGTCAGCAGCAAGATATTAATGAAGTAGATTGGTCGGGTTGTGATGTGGTCATTGAAGCGACGGGTGTTCATCGTAAAGTTTCTCACTTAAACAAGTATCTAGCTCAGGGCGTTAAACGCGTTGTCGTGTCAGCACCAGTAAAAGAAGAAGGTGTTGCCAATATTGTTGTAGGAGTAAATGAACATATATTTAATCCAGCAGTACATAAAATTGTCACTGCAGCGTCGTGCACCACAAACTGTATTGCACCTGTGGTAAAAGTCATTCACGAGAAGCTTGGCATTGAACAGTCTTCCTTTACTACAATTCATAATTTAACCAATACACAAACCATTTTGGATGCTCCCCACAAAGACCTTCGCCGTGCTCGTGCGTGTGGTATGAGTTTGATCCCAACCACCACGGGTTCTGCAACCGCGATAGTTGAAATTTTCCCAGAACTTGAAGGGAAAATTAATGGCCATGCCGTTCGTGTTCCTCTGGCTAATGCGTCTTTGACCGACATTATTTTTGATGTGAAGCGCGATACGACAGCTGAGGAAGTGAACGCTCTACTAAAAGAGGCCTCTGAGGGAGATTTACAAGGTATTCTTGGATTTGAAGAACGTCCGTTGGTTTCTATTGATTATAAAGGTGATCCACGCTCAACGATTGTTGATGCTCTGTCTACCATGGTTGTCGGAACTCGTATGGTCAAGATTTACGCCTGGTACGACAACGAAATGGGTTACGCAACCCGAACGTCAGAGTTAGTTCGTAAAGTCGGCTTAGCATAAGGTATTTTAAAATGACACATCCAATTTGGCAGCTTAACGTAGCGGACAATGATGCCGCGCTTATTCTAACGCCTTGCCCAGGAACAAAAGGGGTTGATCTAGAGACTTCGCTTAAAGAATTAAAATCCTCTGGTGTACAGGCGATAGTGACAGCTTTGGAATTTGATGAGATGGAAAAAGCGGGAGTAGCAGAATTGCCAAGGTTAGCGAAACAATTAGGCATGTCTTGGTTCCATCAACCAATTAGAGACGATGAAGCGCCTGATGAGCAATTCGATGTTCGCTGGGAGATAATTAGTCCTCAGGTGCATGAAGTATTAAAGCGGGGCGGTAACGTAGTGTTGCATTGTATGGGTGGCTCTGGTCGTACAGGGCTACTCGCCGCGCATATATTGCTAGAGCTTGATTGGGATCTGAATAGGATCAAATCGGAGGTTCAAGCGCTACGTCCAGGCGCTTTTACTAAACCTCTTCAGATTGAGTATATTAATCAAGTTAGTAAATAGTTCAAACTTTGATTAGCCCGTGCACAGAGCTTTTGGCTTGCCATGATCCTAAAGCTCTCCTTGCTTCAATTAAGATGTAACATGGTTTCTTGAGTGATGGTTTATGTCTTTATTAACAGTGAATTAACTTATGTTTTCAAATTTGAACAAAAGTGTTCGTCAATATATGTTGGTTACGTTCAATTATTGGAACTTTACCATTACAGATGGCGCACTTCGTATGTTGGTGGTGCTCTATTTTCACGATCTTGGGTACAGCACACTTGCGATAGCATCCCTCTTTTTGTTTTATGAGTTCTTTGGCGTAATAACCAATTTAGTTGGAGGCTGGTTAGGGGCGCGTTTAGGTTTAAACCGAACAATGAATGTGGGGTTGGCAATGCAGGTTGGTGCCTTGGTAATGTTAGCGGTACCAAGTGCATGGCTTACTATTCCATGGGTCATGGCGGCGCAAGCGGTTTCAGGCATAGCTAAAGATCTAAATAAGATGAGTGCGAAAAGCGCTATCAAGACGCTGGTCCCCGATGACCAACAAGGGGCGCTTTACAAATGGGTAGCAATTTTAACGGGTTCTAAAAATGCGTTGAAAGGTGCTGGTTTCTTTATCGGTGGACTTTTGTTGTCTTTTATTGGATTTCAGTCTTCGGTATTGCTTATGGCTGGTGTGCTTTCTTTCGTACTTATGGGAAGCCTATTCGCTTTAGAAAGTGACATAGGGAAAGCAAAGAGTAAGCCTAAATTTAAAGAAATTTTTTCTAAATCGCGAAGTGTCAATATCCTCTCTGCGGCGCGTATGTTCTTATTTGGTGCTCGTGATGTTTGGTTTGTCGTGGCGTTACCCGTGTATTTAGGGTCAACGTTTGGTTGGGATCATTTGTGGGTAGGTGGATTTTTAGCGCTTTGGGTGATTGCTTATGGGTTTGTTCAGAGTATCGCTCCTAAAATTACAGGAAAAGGGCAAGGTAAGGTGCCAGATGGCTCTGCTGCAATAATGTGGGCTGCGTTACTTGCCATTATAACGGGATTAGTGGCCTATGCTGTTCAAATGGACTGGCAACCAGAACTCGTCATTGTTGTTGGCTTGATGGTATTTGGTGCCGTTTTTGCCGTGAACTCATCACTGCATTCTTATTTAATTGTTAGTTATGCGAAAGGCGATGGTGTCTCACTGGATGTGGGGTTTTATTATATGGCTAACGCTATGGGAAGGTTGATCGGAACAATACTATCTGGTTGGGTTTTCCAATTAGCGGGCTTGGCTGCATGTTTATGGGTCTCATTTTCTTTCTTAGCAATAACAACCCTTATCTCTATTTATCTACCTAAATCGGTAAAATCGATAGCGACCAACTAAGTAATTTAGGCGCTCACATAAATTTGTGAGCGTTTTTTACACCGTCTTGACTATCCCTTAAGCTATTCTTATGTACTATGATCAAATGATACTCAAGTTATCATAGTACTCATTCTTTTATTTTTGACCACAATCTGGAAAACTAATGGAAAAAAGAGTTTTTTTCTTCGACCTACTTCGTTGTATGGCCGCGATTGCGGTTATTGCTATTCACGTTCTCGCACCTTATCGACATGAATTAGGTACCATTCCGATGAATGAATGGTTTGTTGCGATTACGGTGAACGGTTTTAGTCGTTGGGCTGTTCCAGTGTTTATTATGATCACTGGGGCGTTGATGTTGAACGACACTCGGCCATTTAATGCGAAATATTATGTCAGTCGGCGCCTTGGTAAAGTTTTGATTCCATTTATTATCTGGTCTTTATTTTACGCTTATTTATCAGGGTGGTCTGAGGGTGGTTATGATTCTGGTGTGGCATTTGACACGTTGAAAAATGTTCTCCATAAAGAAACGTATTATCATCTTGGTTTTTTTTACTACTTTATTCCTCTTTATTTTGTCATTCCCTTTTTTCAGATTCTGGTTCAAAAAACGGATGACCTAGCGATTTTTGCTTTCTTATCAATATGGATACTCACAACAGCCTTGTTTCTATTTCGAATCGATGGTCCGTGGAGCCACCAATTATGGTTGTATTCCGGTTATCTATTGCTTGGTTATGTTCTTTACAAAAAGGTGCCATTAACAAAGGGGATGGTGATGTTTTTTGTTATTCTCGGTGCTATAGGGCTATTTAGTAGTGTTTGGATGGTTGCTACAGAAAGCATTGCGCAAGACAAATATACCTTTGGTAGGTGGCTATCTTATAAGACTCTCAATACCGTTGCTGCTGCCTCAATGGTGTTTATGCTTTGTCGCCAATTTGGTGAAGGATTAAGGCAAAGTACGAGAAAAGTTGTTGGGTTTATTAGTCAAAATTCTCTTGGGATATATATTCTGCACCCCATATTTTTATGGCCAATGAAAGAGTTTGAGTGGTCTAATGGTCATCCAATTTGGGTTATCCCGTTGTGGATATTACTTAGCGGTAGCGGCGCTCTCTTTGTTAGTTGGATACTGTCAAAAAGTAATAGGACGTCGTGGCTACTACCTTAATCGCATAGGCATCTCGACTATATAGTCGAGATGCCTGCTGTTGAGCTCGAATGTGTTTTCTCTGATGTAAGTGATTGTAAATTATCGTGTCGAGATCACATTATTTATCTAAGATAGGGCATGGTAATGTATTGTTTTTTCGGGAACTATTTATACTGGTAATGAGTCTTCAATTAGAAAGTTATTAGGAGAACAATATGTCGAATATTGAGGAAGTTGTTAAGCGTACTCGCCGTATTGAGAAGTTGTTGCGAGTGCAATATCATGCTGATGGAAAAGGATTACATCAACTAATCACCAGTTGTGAGGATAGATTACCTCACGATGTGATAAGTAAATTAAGGTATGTCGCCACTATTCGGAACAAAATAGTTCATGAAGAAGACTTTAAGTTGAATAACAGAAAATCTTACTTCGCTACCTGTGACGCTTGCGAAAAAGAACTTACCCCAAGAGCGAATCGTTTCATTTGGCGAGCGGCCATATTAGTCATGACGTTGTTTACGCTAGCGGCTCTAGGATTCTATCTTGTTCACTGGGATAAGCTTGTTGAACACTTATAACCCACTCCTACGTATGAAAATCACATGTGCAAAACACTTTTACAACAACCTCATTACATCGGGATGGTTATTTTCGTAAAGATCCAACTATTGGTCATTAATACTGGATTAAAATTTCATTTTTCCTAAACTAGCCGACTTAAATGAAATGAGGAAAATGTATGTGGGGTTGGCTGATGGTTGGGCTATCTGGGTTAATTCATATTTCGACGGCGAATAGCGAGAATAAAAACCTGTCTAAGATATTGAAACCGACAACTTTACTATTATTAATGGCTATTTTGGTAACAACTGGTCGTGAAGAGCCTCAGTTCATATGGGTGGTGATTGGACTTTCTCTTGCTGTCATTGCCGATACGTTTAGTGTTCTACCCAAAATAAGTACCAGAGCAAGCTTTATCGCGTTGATTTTGTCATTTCTATTTTACAGTAAGGGATTTTGGTCTCTGCTACAGGGCGATATTACGTGGTGGTTACCGTCTCTGCTATTTGCTGGTAGCATTATCCTTATCTTATTATTGCTACCAAAGCTGGATACAATTATTTTTCCTGTATCTATTATGGGTTTGGTCTTGGTCCAGATGTCATGGGTGGCCTGTGCTGTTTGGATGAACAATACCAATATGGCAAATTTGTATGCTTGTCTTGCTTGTTTTGTTTTTGTTGCTGCGACTCTAATTAGTGCGGTCAATGTCTATCGTCATCCTTTCCCAAATTCTGATTTATGGGCCACGAGTGGCTTTTTTATCGCTCATTCACTGACTGTCGCCTCTGTCATTGCGTGATCAGTTGATTGAATGACATTTTCTATTTCACTTTAGTTTTAAAGTTATCTACTTTGGATTCATCCACTATAGATTGATTAAGAATCTCACTTTCTAGTGTATTCTTAGCGGTCTCAGGTTAAGGGTAAAAAATGAATAACGTTCATGGACACAAAATATTAGATATGTTGTCAGAAAAATTTCTTACTCGAGATGAAGTAAAGAATCTGCTGACAGATGAGTACGGAGACGATGTCCAGTTTCATACTTGCCAGAGTGAAGGTCTGAACTTTGATGAACTTTTTGATTTCTTTATCGATAGAGAAAAAATAGTCACTGTTGATGGGAAATACAGCATTAATGCGACGAATAAGTGCGAATAACACCCCCCAATACCGTTATAGCTGTTTCACCAATATAGCGCGGAGATAAAATTAACAATGGATATACTTTCAGCAGCAACAATGTTGTTTTTAATTATGGACCCATTAGGTAATTTACCGGTCTTCTTGTCCATTCTTAAGCATATTGAACCGAAAAGACGACGAATTATATTAATCCGTGAGCTTTGCGTTGCGTTGGTTATTTTGCTTGCTTTTCTATTCGGTGGCCAAAACATACTTAATTTTCTACATATAAATCCTGAGACCTTAAGTATTTCTGGTGGTGTGATTCTCTTTATCATCGCCATCAGGATGATTTTTCCACAACCAGGCGGTGTGACAGGTCTTGCCGCTGGTGAAGAGCCATATATTGTACCGATGGCTATCCCAATGATTGCTGGCCCGTCTGTGATGGCTTTACTGCTATTATTGTCGAGTCAAGAACCTGATCGTATTTGGGATTGGGCCGCTGCGTTACTTATCGCCTGGGGGGCAAGCTTCTTTGTACTTATGTTCATCAACTTTTTCCATAAGCTATTGGGTGAAAAGGGTCTAAAAGCGGTAGAAAGGTTGATGGGGTTGTTATTAGTTATGATCTCTACCCAGATGTTCCTAGATGGTATTAAAGACTTTATAAGTTAAGGTATGGTAAAAAAAGAGCGCTTAAGCGCTCTTTTTTTACATCATGTGTTTACGCCTTATATCGAGCAGGGAAAATATACCGAATATTAAAATTGACCACTTCTCCCAACCACTTATTTTTATTTTGTCACCAAAAGCTCCGATAAATATCAGCATTTGAACCGCGTGCATCATGAATAAGAATCCAGTCATAATATAGAGTGCAATGGCCGCCTTACCTGGAAATGGCATGAAAATATTGAAGAGAAGGACAAACCAAACAAATGCGATAGAAGCTTTTGCTAAAAATATCAGGACTTTCATTCTATATTCCTTTCAAATAATCGGTAACTTACTTGGCCAGCTTTTTTTTCTCGATAAAGAGACCAATTGTCTGGTACGCCAGTAAGTGTGAGTTCTTTTTCTGTTTCAATATAAATCATAGCATTTTCTGCAAGCCAATTATTTTCTTCTAATAATTTTAAGCTCTTTTCTAGTAATCCTTTTCTAAAAGGAGGATCGATAAAGACGATATCAAAAGGTGTCCCCTGCTTCTCAAGGTAGGAAAGGCAATCCAAATTGATTGCTTCAATAGAATTTGTTTTTAATGTTGTGATATTTTGGCTTAACTGTTTATGTGCTTGAACGTTGAGTTCGAGCATCACAACCTGCTTTGCTTGACGCGAGGCGGCTTCAAAGCCTAATCCACCAGAGCCTGCAAACAGATCCAAACATTTGGCATGAGGCACATCTTGAGCAATCCAATTAAACAACGTCTCTTTTACGCGATCGGCCGTAGGTCTTAGCCCTTCAGCATTGAATACAGGTAGTTTTCTACCTCGCCAAAGACCAGCAATAATACGTATTGAGCCTTCTGGTTGCTTTTTTTGTACATTGTTTTTAGTTTGACTTCTTACCATAGATTTTTTGACCGCTAATAAAGTGTTACTATATCCCGTTATATAATGTCAAAGTGTACCAATCAAAACAGAAATTTTTCAATACTTTGTCATTTTTCTCTGCTCAAATAATTTTGCAGGGCATTAAATTAGAATTAGTTGTTAGATCTAGGACTCCTCTCGATGACGGATAAGAAAAAGCGCGGACTATTTTCATGGCTTGGTTTTGGCGAAGATGAAGGAAAAAGCCAAGAAGGTGAAAATAAGCAAATTGAAGAGCTTCAGCCAGAGAAGCAAGAAGAAAATGCCACTATTGAAACTGAGCTAGCGAGCAATGAAAGCGAAGACATTATTGCTGATGCCTCACAAACGAATGATATTCCATCAGTTAATACAGACGGCTTAGATGATGAAATCAATACGACTATCGACTTTGAAAGTGGGGTTGAGGCGCGTGTAGAATCGCCAATTGATACAACTGTACAGGTTGAATCAACAGAGGAATCCGCAGCAGTCGAAATTGTAGAAGCGCCTGTCGAAAGTGATACAAAGAAAGTCATTGTTGAACAAGAGAAACCAACAGAAGGTTTCTTTTCAAGGTTAAAGCGCAGCTTAGCCAGAACAAAACAGAACATCGGTGCGGGTTTTTTTGGTCTGTTTAAAGGAAAATCGATAGACGATGATCTTTTTGAAGAGCTTGAAGAACAACTTTTGATAGCCGATGTAGGGATGGATACAACCTTAAAGATTATCGGTAATCTAACAGAAAAGGCATCTCGTAGAGAATTAAAAGATGGTGAAGCGCTTTACGGTTTACTTAAAGAAGAAATGGCCGAAATACTGTCACATGTAGAGCAGCCACTCGTCATCGATACTAAGCATACTCCTTACGTCATACTAATGGTTGGCGTGAATGGAGTGGGTAAAACCACGACAATAGGTAAATTAGCAAAACAATTCCAAGCTGATGGGAAAAAAGTCATGCTTGCCGCGGGAGATACATTCCGAGCCGCTGCGGTGGAACAGTTACAAGTTTGGGGTGAAAGAAATAATGTCCCGGTTATTGCTCAACATACTGGTGCTGACAGTGCATCCGTCATTTATGATGCGATAGAAGCAGCGAAAGCTCGTGGTGTAGATGTTGTCATCGCGGATACTGCAGGTCGACTTCAAAATAAGGGTCACTTGATGGAAGAGCTGCGTAAAATTGTACGCGTAATGAAAAAAGTCGATGACTCAGCACCGCATGAAATAATGTTAACCCTTGATGCAGGTACTGGCCAAAACGCAATTAGCCAAGCCAAATTATTTAGCGATGTCGCCCCTGTTACTGGCATCACCCTGACAAAGCTTGATGGAACCGCGAAAGGTGGCGTTATATTCGCCATCGCGGATCAATTTAATATTCCTATTCGCTATATTGGTGTTGGGGAGGGTATTGATGATCTTCGCCCGTTTGAATCTGAAAACTTTATTGAAGCGCTATTTAGTCGCGAAGAATAATGATTAAGGTATTGTGCAGTAGCAAGCGCTTAATTGGAATGAGTTGAATAGTTAGAGGAAGAGTAAGTGATAAGATTTCAGCAAGTTAGTAAAGCTTATCGAGGTGGTCGTCAAGCATTACAAAAAGTGGATTTTCATCTTAGACAAGGTGAAATGGCATTTCTTGGTGGGCATTCTGGCGCTGGCAAAAGTACATTACTCAAGTTGATTTGTGCTATGGAGCGTCCTTCTGATGGCACTATTCAATTCAACGGACACGATATAACAAAGATATCGAATAACGATATTCCCCTTTTAAGACGTAATATTGGTATCGTTTTTCAAGATCACCGTTTGTTAATGGATCGGACTGTTTTTGATAATGTAGCATTACCAATGCGTATAGAGTCTGCGACAGAAAATGATATCAAGCGTAGAGTCTCCGCAGCGTTAGATAAAATAGGGTTGTTAGATAAAGCGAAGTGTTTGCCAAGTCAACTATCAGGTGGTGAGCAACAAAGAGTTGGTATCGCAAGAGCAGTTGTGAATAGGCCCACTTTAGTGCTGGCTGATGAACCGACGGGTAATCTAGATCCTGAACTGTCTAATCGAACCATGATGTTGCTGGAAGAGTTTAATCGAGCCGGTGTCTCTATTCTTGTTGCTACTCATGATATTGGTCTTGTCGGCAGTCGGCCTCAGTATCGACGATTTGAGTTGAATCAAGGTTTTTTAAGTGAGGTTGAAGGCTATGGCCAATAATGCTCGCAGCAAAAACAAAGTTGATCGTGTCGGTTTTTTGACCATGCATATAAGGCAGGCTAAAAGCTCATTTATGAGTTTGTGGCTTAGACCGTTAGGTAACATATTGACTCTAGCGGTGATCGCTATGGCACTTTCTTTGCCTGCGAGTGTTTATCTTGTGGGTAAAAATATTGCTAAAGTTGCTGAAGAGGTTGCGAGTCCGTCACAGGTAAGTGCCTATATACAAGAAGACATCGCAGAAGCGAGAATCATGGTACTTAAGGACCGGGTAGAAAGTTGGGAAAATGTAGAAAGTGTGCAATATATTTCTTCTCAACAAGGTCTTAGTGATTTAAGTGAGTATTCTGGATTTGAACAAGCTATTTCATTACTCAGTGATTATTCGTTACCCGCAGTGCTCGTTATACAACCATCTGAGCAAAATGATGTGAGCATCAGAGATATCGCAATAGCACTAAGAGATGAGCAGGGTATTACCGATGTAAGATTGGATGAAGATTGGCTTGCTCGCTTAGATGCAATGAAGAATCTGGCAACAACGGTTGTTGTTACTTTAGCGACCTTAATGCTAGGGGCTGTATTTTTAATTGTCGGCAACACATTGCGGTTTACGATTTTAGCGCATAAAGAAGAAATTCAAGTGATGAAGCTGATCGGAGCAACAGACAGTTTTATCTTAAGACCCTACTTATATTCTGGTATGTGGTTTGGCTTAATTGGAGCTGTAAGCGCTTGGTTTTTGACGGCAATTATTACGATATTGTTAAATGGAGCTGTAGAAAAGCTTTCTATGTTATACGACAGCCAATTTCACCTGATAGGCTTGAACTGGGATGAGTCATTGTTGTTATTAATGCTAGGTGTTTTCCTGGGCTTTATTGCAGCAAAACTATCCGCACGGAAACACTTAAAAGATATTGAACCTGTATAGGCTTTTCTTGTCTTAAAAAAGATTAAAACAGCAGGTTAAAACAGTAAATATTTGTAAATCGCTCTTGTATAGTGATTGTATCTATGGATAATTACCGTCCCCTTATTGAAATTTTCTTTGATTAAGTTCAATATTGATGGGTTTAGAATAAAAATATTGCTCAATGTAAAAAGAATGAGGAATTGAATGGCAAACCAAAAGTATTCAATGGCTTTAGTTACGCAAGATAGCTTAGACAGTTATATTCGTTCAGCAAACAGCTACCCTATGCTAAAACCTGAAGAAGAGCGTGATCTGGCAGAACGATTGCATTACAAAGGTGAAATTGACGCTGCGAAAGGTCTTATACTTTCACACCTTCGATTCGTCGTTCATGTTGCACGAGGTTATTCTGGTTACGGTTTACCGATGGCTGATTTGGTTCAGGAAGGCAATATCGGCCTGATGAAAGCAGTGAAGCGCTTTAATCCTGAAGTGGGTGTTCGTCTTGTTTCTTTTGCCGTCCATTGGATAAAAGCTGAGATTCATGAGTACGTTTTAAGAAACTGGCGTATTGTTAAGATCGCTACAACCAAGGCTCAACGTAAACTTTTTTTCAATCTACGTAAATCTAAAAAGCGTTTAGGTTGGTTTAATAACGGTGAAGTTGAAACGGTTGCTCGCGAACTAGGTGTTGCACCTTCTGAAGTACGTGAGATGGAATCTCGTCTTGCTGCACAAGATGCTGCTTTTGAATTGCAGAATGAAGATGACGATTCAGGAAGCTACTCAGCTCCCGTACTTTATCTAGAAGATAAGCATTCTGATGTTGCAGATAATGTGGAAGCTGATAATTGGGAAACGCATACTAATACGCGTTTAACTCATGCCTTGGCAACGCTAGATGAACGAAGCCAACATATTGTCCGTTCTCGTTGGTTAGATGATAAGAAATCAACATTGCAAGAACTCGCCGAAGTCTACAGTGTTTCTGCAGAGAGAATTCGTCAACTCGAAAAAAATGCAATGAAGAAGTTAAAACTTGCGGTTGGCGAGTTTTAATAAGAAAGCGTTGTTAATACTTACAGTACATTGAGAACGCCAAAATTTTTTAGAGCCGAGATCGTTGAGATCTCGGCTTTTTTGTGCCTGATCGAAATTGATCGATATGTCTGATCAAAATTGAACTTTTCCTGTGCATAAGTCTGTGAGGAAAACTTTCATTAACTGTCAGGAAGTAGCGGATAGACTGGGATTAAGAGAGAATATCCATTGGGGATAGTTTATTTGATACACACAGAAAAAGAAGGATCACCACTACATGTTGTGGATCTTTTTATTAAGAGATACTTTATCAACGCAATTCACAGATTTATCCACAGATGGTGAAATATTGATCATCAGTGGATAAAAAATAATGTAATTTTTATTCTCTTATTCAGATAATTTTGACAGAAGAACGACAGAATTTTTATTTCTTGTTAGAGGCTATGTTACTTGGGTGCTAATAACACTTGGTATACAATCTAGTGACAAAAATAACATCAGGGAAGGTTAGCTCAATGAGTAGTTTCAAGCAGATAAATGTCGTTGAAGCAAAGAAGTTAATTAGTGACAGAAGCGCAGCACTTTTCGATATACGAGATGTTGGTTCTTTTACTACTTCCCATGCTGAAACAGCCCGTCATCTAACGAACGATACAATGGTTGCCTTTCTGGAAGAGGTTGAATTTGATCACCCTATACTTGTTATGTGCTACCACGGCGTAAGCAGTCAAGGGGCCGCACAATATTTAGTGAATCAAGGCTATGAAGAAGTGTATAGCGTTGATGGTGGGTTTACAGCATGGCACATGGCTGACTTGCCAATCCAGAGAGGTTAAATGATTAAGCTAATCACACTCAAAAACCCTAGAACGGCTCAAGCTTTTATTGATTATATGGCATCAAGGAAAATAGAACTCGGTATGATGCCAGAGGGGGGGGGACAATTTGCTCTTTGGCTTAAAGACGACATTGATAAACTAGAAGCTGAATCGGAGTTGTCTCATTTTTTAGCGAATCCGAATGATAGCAAGTATCAAGCTGCATCGTGGGACCTCGCGGGCTCTAGAACGAGAAAGTTTACATATCAGACTCCTAGCATACTGGCTATGGTCAAAGCAAAAGCAGGGCCTTTTACGCTTTTGATTATGTTTGTTTCTATTACGTTATTCATCCTTTTCCAAATAGGGTTTGGTAATTCAATTTTTTCGGTAACACATTTTCCAGCTTTTGATGGACAGAAGTGGCAAATTTGGCGCTGGGTTTCGCATGCACTTATTCATTTCTCTGTCACCCATATTGCTTTTAACCTCCTGTGGTGGTGGCAATTAGGTGGAGATATAGAAAAGCGGCTTGGTACGATTAAATTATTGCAGATCTTTATATTATCGTCGGCTCTGTCGGGAGCGGGTCAATATTGGGTTGAAGGTGCCAACTTTGGTGGATTGTCAGGGGTGGTGTATGCGCTAATGGGGTATTCATGGTTGTTAGGTGTCATATCGCCTGAAAAAGGAGTGAACCTACCGAAACCTATCGTCATATTTATGCTTGTTTGGTTGGTGCTAGGGTATGTGCAGCCATATATGGCTATTGCCAATACCGCTCACTTAGTTGGCTTAGCGTCTGGCTTATTACTTGCTTGGGTTGATAGCCAGATGACAAAAAAGACAAATGGCTGATGATCGTATAGTGCAAAAAATGTCTATCGTAGCAATGGCCTGTAAATGCCATTGCTTGGTAAATCAGAGCGGAATTATTGAAAGAGGAATTTAGTAAACAATAAATCTGTGATGAGGGTTTTACCCGTTTCGGCAATGAGCAGATTGTTTAGATTTTCTTTGAGCTGCTTTCTGAGTTCTTCTCTTCCAGCGAGGGTTTTTACTTGATCTTCAGTTTGTTCACCAATGTATGCAACGATAGTATCTCGAATTAAAGGTTCGTGTCTTTCTAGCTCAACGACATAAGAGCTATCCGCAACCATTAAATCGACTCGGACTTGCAGGTATGCCAGTTTTTTGCCTTTTGTGTATACATTGGTAGTGAGATCTGGCGCCAATGTATAATAGGCGAATGTCGGCCCGCTGTTTTGCTCTTCTTCGTCCGCATACGTTGTGACTGAAAAAGTACTGGTTAGAGCGAAAATTATTAAAACAATATATTGTTTAAGCATATTTATGGGATCTTTCTTTTTTATCGGATTATCGTGGCGTCTTAGTCTGCTACAATGTAGCACCTAGACAAGTTTGTATTCTGCGGCTTTTTTAGCCTAAACACCAAGTATAAATTGCTTATATTACTAGAACTAAATAAATATACCTATGACTGAGCTGATTTCGTTGTACATTGCTGCGCTCAAAAAAGTTGATTGGCAAGACATTGACAAGTTTGAACTATCTTCGAGCGTTTCTCTACATTGGTTGTTGGAAAGAGGCTCATTGTCACGTCGTTTTGAAGAGAAGTGTGAAAACTTAACGGTTAAGATGCTTTTTAATGAGATGATTTCAGCTAGAGAGGTCACAATTGAAGAAAAAGAACTTCTTAGTGATACAGACTGCTTACTCAGAGAAGTCATGCTTTTAGGTGATGAGCAAGAATGGGTAATTGGTCGAACTTTGATACCTGAAGCTTCTTTGGACGAACAGCCACATAACTTAGTTCAACAGGGTACTATTCCGCTTGGATTAACAGTATTTAGTGTGGAGGGTGTGAGTAGAGATGCTTTGCAACTTGGCTGGGTTAATCTCCCTAACCAGCGACTTATTGCTAGACGATCACGTTTATGGATGAATAAAAAACCTATGTTAGTTGCAGAACTTTTTCTTCCCGATTCACCGGTGTATCTTACGGAGACGGTTTAGATGAGCTTAGTAAAAGCGAGAGCCTACTGGCAACTAATGCGTATGGATAAACCAATTGGTTCATTGTTACTGCTGTGGCCAACCATATGGGCCTTGTTACTTGCTTCGGAAGGTAAACCTAGATTAGACGTTGTTATCGTATTTTTTTTTGGAGTGCTGTTTATGCGCTCTGCTGGATGTGTTATCAATGATTTCGCAGATAGAAAAATTGACGGACATGTTCAAAGGACAGAGCAACGGCCCCTTCCTGCAGGGAAAGTGAAACCGTTTGAAGCCATTGTTTTGTTTCTAATATTAGCGCTATCTTCTTTTTTTCTTGTACTTACTATGAATCCTCTCACCGTTAAGCTGTCATTTTTCGGAATCGTGTTGGCGTTCGTTTACCCTTTTATGAAGCGTTTTACTCATCTGCCTCAATTGTTCCTAGGGTTAGCATTCAGTTGGGCGATACCAATGGCCTGGGCTGCGCAAGCGAATGAACTAACGTCTCCTGTATGGTTATTATTTGTCATCAATGTGTTATGGACCATGGCTTACGATACTCAGTACGCAATGGTTGATAGAGATGATGACTTGCGGATAGGGGTAAAATCAACCGCGATTTTGTTTGGTCGCTTTGATAAAATTATTATTGGTTTATTGCAGTTGTTAACGCTTGTTTTATTTATAATTTTGGGTAATTGGCTGAACCTAAGTACCATTTTTTACTGGGGAATACTCGTGTCGGCTGGGTTGTTTGTGTATCAACAAAATTTGATTAAAAAGAGAGAACGAAATCTCTGTTTTAAGGCATTTTTAAATAACAATAATGTTGGGTTAATTATGGCTTTGTCGATTTTTCTTAGTTATCTATAATCTACCCAAGACGTCAAAAAAGTGGTTTTTGATGAAAAAGGTTCTGTATTGACAGAACCTTTTCTCGTTATTACGCTATTCAAATGACGGTCACTTCACTTCACTTCACTTCACTTCACTTCACTTCACTTCACTTCACTTCACTATATAGGTTTTCCTGGATAGTTAGCTTTACTTCCGTTGGTAATAACGCCGATAACATATCCGCTAAATGCTGAGTGTTCTCTAGATTACAGTTGCCATCCGCGTCAATATATTGTTGTTCTTTCAATGTTGTAAATAACGAAGTAAATACCCCTTTATCAAAAAACTCTGGAGCATTGATACCGTGTAATCTACCGAGACGTTGAGCAACTTCCTGACATTTCTTCTCAAGTTCAGGTTTCTCAAGTTCTGGATTAGCCCCTAGAAGATTGATTGAAATGGCATAGCGTTGCAGTGTCTCTGCGATAGTACGGGCAAGCAACATTAATGATTGAATTCTAGGTTGGTCGATAGAGATATTATCTTCTGTACGGCAAACCAGTTTTTGCCCTACCAGTTCATCTAAGATGCTTTCGACCGTTTGATCTATATTTGATTGATCGTAATTCAAAAACAACTCTTTTTTCAAGAAAGGATAAAGTTGGTGGACTACAGATTTAATGTATTTTACGGATATACTTTCGTGACGAACAACCAAGTGTGAAATTAATGATGGTATTGCGAATAAGTGAATAATGTTATTGCGGTAGTAAGTCATTAAGATGGATTGATTGCGATCTAGAGAAACAATATCACCCATAGTATCGGTTTCGATTACGAATTTATCTAATGAAACCGCATGCTCAACTAACTCTGTTGCGGTTTTGTCTGGCATGGTGAATGTATCTGAGTATGGGACATTCTTAAGTAGGGATAAATACGAGTCGATCTGCACTACCAATGTATCTTTTGATAGGGCACGCTGACGAGATGCAAGCAGAGCGGTTGCGCATAGCGTTAATGCATTTGCTGCAGCAGCATCGTTGATATGAGTCATCATCTTAACAGCGAGTTTATTGACTGTTGGCGTCAACCATTTAGGTCTAGGTGGATCAAGAGGATTGATATCTTGTTTCCATTCCGGGACTTCTTCGTTAAGGAATTGGTTTAGAGGGATTGGTTCGCCAAAGTTTACATAACCTTGACCAAAATTACGAAGCTTACGTATCGTTTTAAGTACCTGTCCTGCGTTCTCTTTTTCTTTGCGTTTTCCACGTAGCTCTTTCGCGTAAGTGGATACTTCCATTACATGTTCATAGCCAATGTAGACTGGGACGAGGGTAACAGGGCGGCTCTGTTCTCGTAACATCGTTTGGATAGTCATGGCTAGCATGCCTGTTTTTGCTGGCAGTAGTCTACCAGTACGAGAACGACCACCTTCACTAAAATACTCAACCGAGTAACCTTTAGTAAATAACTCAGAGAGGTATTCACGGAATATAGTGGAGTAGAGTTTATTTCCTTTGAAGCTGCGACGAATAAAAAAGGCACCGCCACGACGAAATATATAGCCTGCGGGGAAGAAGTTAAGATTGATGCCTGCAGCAATATGAGGAGGAACCATCCCCTCATGGTAAAGGACGTAAGAAAGCAATAAATAATCCATATGGCTTCGATGACACGGGACGTAAACTATTTCATGTCCATCCTGTGCCAATCGACGTACCGTCGTGGCGTTGCTAATGTTAAGCCCTTTATAAAGCTTATTCCATAACCAACCCAGTATTCGCTCTCCGTTCTTAATCAGAGAATATGAGAAATTGGCGGCAATTTCATCGAGTATCGAGTGCGCTTCTTTCCGCGCCTTTTCGAGACTGATATTTTTACTGCTGGCTTCATTTTCGATAGCTTTTTGGATCACTTCTGAATCGAGTAGCCGAGTAAATAATTGCTCGCGATTAGGGAGTTTAGGCCCAATAGCGGCTAGCTTTTGTCTTGAGAAGTGAGTTCGTGCTACTCGAGCGAGTTTATGCGCTATCGATTCATCTGTACCATGTACATCTGCCATATAACGAAGCGAAACAACGGGACTAAACCTCACTTGGCAATCACGACCAGAAACGATGACTGCTGCGGCTTTTTGTGGGCCATTCATTGCGCGTAAATAAGGTCTTAGATCGGCTTCTTTACCCGGTTTTCTTCCCCATAAAACGGTCGCAGGTATAACTTGAACATCTAGTTCTGTATCTTCTCCATGCAACGTCAATAAATCGCTAAATAGAGCAATGGAAGCACTTGGTATGTGCTTGTCATTTTTGAGTATTGTTGGCCTCGAACTAATATAGACATATCGACCTAACTCTTTCCCGTTTATCTTTAATGGCAAAAGAGGATCAGGTAAACCGATTTCTAATGCTTTTCTTCTCAATGTAAAAAGGTCAACATTGGAACGAAATGGGAGTGCGTAGACGATAGGTTTATCCAAATCGATGTCTAAATCTCTGATTGGCTCAGTAGGAATAGCGGTACTCTTTACTAATAAAGAGAGAGGGAGCTTTAAAAGTGAGCGTGGAATTATACGTCCAGATGACATTAGGTTTATCGCCTCAAGAGTTATCAAAAATGCACTACATTCAAGGGTTCGAATTCATCCCAAAACTCTGATGAAAATCGAAGTTTTAAAGGGGATCTCGATGAAGATAGTTTTGCGCCGAAAGAATACCAGAAACTAGTCCAAGCTTTCATGTCTAAATCAATTTGTTCTATCATTTTTGTTACAGTTGATATGTTGGCTAATTATAGCAGCAGGTAATAATAAATGAATTACAAAAAAAGGGATTCAAACGCATTGCTAAAGTCGGTTCCTATTCTACACAAGGTATAAGCGTAGTGTTTAAAAGCGAAGAAGCTTTTTTGGTCACCGCTATTTTCGGCGGTTGCTCCAGTTTACTTAACCTTGTAATTTATTGCTTATACATTCGTCCCCAAATAGCAACGATGCAGATAGCGAAAACAAGCCTTCCCCAAAGAATGGCGTATACGTCAGCGCCGAGCAATAGTATCAATAGTGTGTCTTCAATTATGCTGTGACATAACCCAAGGAAACCCATGACAAGTACAGTATCCCGTTTACTAATGTGCCCTTTTTTCACTTCATCGATGAGTAATCCTGCACCAAATGAAATGCCCAGAGTCATTCCAATAATTGTAATGTTGGCGGCCTCTTTACCTAATGTTAGCCCTCTTAATAACGGTGATAGTAATGTGTGCAGTAGTGCCTCAATTCCAAGTAAGCGTAGAATTCGCAGCATTATGATGAGGGCGGTTAGAATGACAAAGATAGAAGCAAAAAGTTGCGCTTGTTCAATACTCCACTGAATCCATCCAAACGAATGACTTGTAGTTGGTGCCCAAGATAAAGCAATTGGTTCTTGTTTCCATTGCAGAGTTGAATATAAAAGGTTCAATATTGACCCTAATAATAACGCTCCTCCCACTCTTACAAGTAATGTGACTCTCCATCGAATACCTAATGACTTGGCTATAGCACCCTCTACAGGTAGTCCATGAGCAATTAATATCATGACTCCTAGCACCGAAATGTCCGCGACAGAAATTGCATTATTAGCGGCAATTGAGTAGAACACCACCATAGCGGTATATATATTGGTTAATAAGGCGACGGCCCATACCAAGCCCATTTCTTGCGGTAACCCTACAATGTCCATTGCAGGAGAAAGACAGTAAGCAAGTAGATCTGTGGCGCCAACTAAGTCTAATAGTTTTACGATAATGACAGCCGGAAGCATTACCTTGACTAAAACCAGATAGACTCGGATGATCTCTTTAATCTGATTTGATATATGGATGATGAACGTATTGTTCCACATGAAACATTATCCTTTTAATGCATTTATAAGTAACTTGAATTTGGGACAAACGATATCCACCGGTAGGACTTTTATTACCTCTATTGCATTAAGTTTTGATAAAGCAACACGCAGTTACTTCATAAATTTATCTTGATAAGAACCAAAAAACCGACGTTCATGTATGAGTTTTAGATGGATTAGGGCAATAATTATCTATTTACCTGCATCATTCTTCTACAAGTTAATTAGTTTAGAGTAGATTTGAAAAATTATTGCTGTAATTTAGAGCCATAAATGTATTTTATTCTGATAATGGGTGAGTGAGGTGAATAGTGTTTCTTGATCGGACAGATAAAGCTATTTTACGAGAATTGCAGAGCGACTGCTCTATTACCAATGTCGACCTTGCTGAAAGGGTGGCATTGTCTCCTCCAGCATGTCTGAAGCGAGTACAGCGACTAACAACAGAAGGTGTAATTAGTCGAAAGGTAGCCATTCTGAACCCAGAAAAATTAGGTAATCCATTACACATTGTTGTTGAAGTATGTATGGAGAGGGACAAAAAGCAGATTAATCAAAACTTCATAAAACAACTCCAAAGTGTACCTGAAGTGAAAGAGTGTTATCAGGTGACCGGTGAGGTGGATTTTGTACTGATTATTGATGTGGCGGACTTGCGAACTTACGAGAGGTTAAAAGAGACGATTTTCTTTAGTAATGAAAATATTAAAACGTTTAAAACGATGATCTCAATGAATCGTGCTAAGTATGAAACGCAATTGATAATTGACTAAACAGAGATGAACAATGGATCATTGGTTAAAAAATGACACCTTTCCGTTGCAAACGAATAAATACTGGATATACTCACAGTTAACTGTATAAAAAAACAGGTGACTTATGAAGCCGTTAACCCCTCGTCAACAACAAGTATTAGATCTGATCAGAGACAAAATTGAAGATTCTGGTATGCCCCCAACACGAGCAGAAATCGCTAGAGAGTTGGGTTTCCGTTCTGCTAATGCTGCAGAAGAGCATTTAAAAGCCCTTGCTAAAAAGCAAGCTATTGAGATTATCCCTGGCGCATCTAGGGGGATTCGAGTTTTGCTTCAAAGTGATGCTGTAAATGATGATTTAGGATTGCCATTAATAGGGCAAGTCGCGGCTGGCGAACCTATTTTGGCGCAAGAGCATGTTGAAGCGAATTATAAAGTTGATCCTACGATGTTTCGACCTCAAGCTGATTTTTTACTTCGCGTTCAAGGTGAAAGTATGAAAGATATAGGCATCATGGATGGTGATTTATTGGCGGTACACAAAACACAAGACGTCAGAGATGGTCAAGTTGTTGTGGCTCGTGTCGATGATGACGTCACAGTTAAGCGACTTGAAAGGAAAGGGTCTACAGTATTACTTCATGCAGAAAATGAAGATTTCTCTCCAATTAAAGTCGATCTAGAATCACAACATTTAGCTATAGAAGGTGTCGCTGTCGGTATTATTCGAAATACGGACTGGATGTAATTTATAACTTGATAATCTAAATAATAATCATTATCATCTTTAGTTCGGGAGAGATGATAATGAATGTTCCATATATAAAAGCCTCAACCAATATCAATAATAAGCCTCACTATGATGTGCCAGTTCACTTACTACAACCCATGTGGTTAAGAAGTCGAGAAAGTCTGGTTAATGATGGTTTGGTGTATGATCCTATAGCTGCTAATGCCTGTCGATACTGTCAGCTTTCTTCAGAATGCCTTTCTGGTGATATTGCTCAGAAACAATTATTGCACGCGACGATTACGAAGCTCTGCGACGAAAGAGTCGGTGCTTTTTTAAAAGATCATCCTAACGCTTGGGTATTAAATATAGGTGGAGGATTAGATACTCGATTTTATCGATTAGATAATGGCTTGTGTCACTGGGTAGAGCTAGACATTTCTGAGCACTTGCTTTGGAGGGAAAAGTTATTTCATCCAAGTGATAGATATAAATTAATCAATGGCTCCGTAGATAACTTTAATTGGGTGCAAACCCTATCTATACCGAGCAATGTGCCAGTTATTATCGTCTGTGAACAAGCGTTGTTATCGCGTTCAGAATCTGATGTGGCTCAGTTTGTCCAAAATATGAGTCGATATTTCAATCAATGTCATGCTTGTATTGTCGTAGCCGGTGACAAAGCGTCGACTCGCCTTGGGCAAAGGTTAGGAAGCCAAAACTATTTTCATGGTTTTAACAAACCAGCAGAAAAACTGTTGCAATGGTTGCCTTGGTGTAAATATATTAAATTGTTCTCACCATTTGATGATAGTTGTGGACGGTGGAAAGTTTGGCAACGTGCCATTGCAGCATTTCCAACATTAAGACATAGGCTTACTCCGATTGTCGTTGAGTTATCTTGGTAATTTAACGGGACAATGGGTGAATCACTAAGTTACACTTCCCGGCAACTTAGTGAGGTTTATGTGTCTAATTCTTTTTTGTCTACGCTTCAGAATAAATCGATTCACAAGCAAGTACTTCTTCTAGCTATTCCGATGGTTCTTTCAAATATCACCGTTCCATTGCTGGGGTTGGTTGATGCTGCTGTGATCGGGCATTTAGAACATTCATGGTATTTAGGTGGTGTCGCCTTGGGTGGAACCATGATCAGCGTGACGTTCTGGTTGTTAGGTTTTTTAAGAATGTCGACAACTGGGTTAACCGCCCAAGCTCTAGGTGGAGAGAAAAAAGAACAACTAGTTTTGGTTCTGCTTCAAGGTTTGATTATGGCCTTCGCATTCGCGGTAATATTTCTGCTTTTTCATCGAGTGGTGGCTGATATTATTTTCGATTTTAGTCGTGCGAGTAATGAGGTTAAGCACTACGGAGAGACCTATTTTGTTATTAGAGCGTGGAGCGCACCGGCTTCTCTTGCTAATTATGTCATGCTTGGTTGGTTGTTAGGCACCCAAAACTCACGAGCACCCATGTGGATGGTGATTTTCGCCAACGTTACCAATATTGCTTTAGATCTTCTTTTTGTGGTTGGATTCAACTGGGGAGTAGAAGGCGCCGCTCTTGCTTCTGTTATTGCAGAATATACAAGCTTGGTTATTGGGTTGGGTTTTATTGTTAAAACGTGGAAAAATTTTCAGTTGCCTGCTATTTCATTAATAGTACGTAAAAAAACCATAAGATTAACGAGTGGACTATCACGGTTCGTCAAACTCAATCGAGACATCTTTCTACGTTCGCTATGTCTACAGGGTGCCTTTAGCTTTATGACCTTTCAAGGAGCAACCTATGGTGATGACGTCGTCGCAGCTAATGCCGTATTGATGAGCTTTCTGATGATTATATCTTATGGTATGGATGGGTTTGCCTATGCCATTGAAGCCATGGTGGGCAAAGCGATAGGCGCGAAAAATAGAGGGGCGTTGAAAGAGTCGATAGTGGTTACGTTTATTTGGAGTTTCGTTATCTGTTTCATTCTAGGGGTCGTTTTTTATCTCTTTGGTAACAACTTAATCTCCATGATCACTGATATTGAACGTGTTAGTGAGATTGCCAGTGTGTACCTCCCTTGGTTAATAGCTATGCCATTATGCGCGATGTGGTGTTTTGTTTTGGACGGTATTTTTATCGGTGCGACAAAAGGCAAGGAGATGAGAAACAGCATGTTTATTGCCACTTGTACTTTTTTTGCAGTCTTCGGCTTGATGAGCGGTTTTGGTAATCACGCCTTATGGGCGGCGATGATAAGTTTTATGGTCATACGTGGTGTAAGTTTAGGGTTTGTTTTTGTGTTGCAGTGGAGAAGAGGTGTTTTTCTCTGAGATCTCGTTCAGGCTGAGGTATTCTTAGCCTGAACATAATGACTACCGCGTATCGTCTTTTATTTTAAAACAGACGATTAAGCCCGTTTAAAGCCGCTACTCGGTAAGCTTCTGCCATTGTCGGGTAGTTAAAGGTGGTATTGACGAAATATTCGATGTTATTCGCCTTTCCTTTTTGCTCCATTATAGCCTGCCCGATATGAATAATTTCCGCGGCGCGTTCCCCGAAACAGTGAATACCTAATATCTCTTTGGTTTCTCTATGAAAGAGAATTTTTAGGCTGCCAATATCTTTTCCTGCGATCTGAGCTCGAGCGAGGTGTTTAAACGAAGAACGTCCTACTTCATATGGAACCTTCGCAGCAGTGAGTTCTTGTTCTGTTTTACCCACAGAACTAATTTCCGGTATGGTGTATATCCCTGTAGGGATGTCTTCTATTAAGTGGGTATCAGCTTTTCCTTTCACAATGTTCTGTGCTACAAATCGACCTTGATCGTATGCAGCACTAGCTAAGCTAGGGTATCCAATAACATCTCCGACAGCATAAATATGCTCTACTTTTGTCTGATATTTTTTATTGATGCTTAGAGAGCCTCTGGCGTCAGCAGTCAATCCAGCTGATTCGAGGTTTAGTTTATCGGTATTACCCGTTCGACCATTGGCGTAGAGCAAGCAGTCAGCACGCATTTTTTTCCCTGATTGTAAGTGTATAATTACACCGTCATCAGTGGCTTCGACTTTCTCATATGTCTCGTCATTTCGGATGACAACGCCACTATTCCAAAAATGGTACGAAAGAGCATCTGAAGTTTCATTATCTAAAAATGAAAGTAAGCGATCCCGTGTGTTGATGAGATCGGTTTTTACATCTAATCCGCGAAAAATGGAAGCGTATTCGCAACCGATGACGCCTGCACCATAAATAATGATGTTTCTTGGAGTATGTCCTAGAGAAAGAATTGAGTCGCTGTCGTAAATACGAGGATGAGTAAAGTCAACGTCTTCGGGTTGGTAAGGTCTGGAACCTGTCGCGATGACAAATTTGTCCGCAGTATAATATTCTAGGCTCCCGTCAGTCTGTTTTACGGCAACCTGATTTTTATCTACAAAATGAGCTTTACCAAAAATAAGGTCACATTGGTTGCGATCATAAAAACCTTGACGAAGGCGTGTTTGCTTATCAATAACGGTTTTCGCATGGCTAAGGATATCGGCAAAAGAGGCATGCACGTTATTTACATTACGATGAAACAGTGGATTGCTATTGAATTCAATGATTCGGCTTACTGCGTGTCTCAATGCTTTCGAAGGAATCGTTCCCCAGTGCGTACATCCGCCACCAACACTTGATTCTTTTTCAATTATGGCGACATTTAACCCTGCTTTGGTTAATCCCATTGCTGCCCCTTCACCTCCAGGACCACTACCGATTACGATCACATCAAAGTGAGTTTTTCGAGCCATATTGATTCGCCTTCCATGATTGTTGTTAACATTGCTGTAGCGAGATTTTAACTTGTTATCACCATAGGTAAATGGTCATCACACTATAGAGTGGTAATGATCACGGACTTATGCAAATCTAATGGATGTTAGTTGTGCTTTTACAATGTGTATTTCTCACTGGTCCGAATTCGCGTTATAGTAATTAGACGTTAATTGGCTTTATTGGTAAAAATAACCCCCTATGGGAATTCGTGCGCTACAAAAAGAAAAAACACGCCGATCATTAATTGATGCAGCATTTAATCAGCTTAGAGCTGATCGCAGTTTCTCAAATTTGAGTTTAAGAGAAGTCGCGAGAGAAGCGGGTATTGCGCCGACCTCGTTCTATCGTCATTTCAAAGATATGGATGAGCTAGGTTTAACCTTGGTTGATGAGGGCGGATTACTCCTAAGGCAACTTATGAGGCAAGCTAGGCAGCGAATTGCCAAAGAAGGCAGTGTTATTCGAACCTCAGTAGAAACCTTTATGGAATTTATTGATAGTAGCCCTAACGTGTTTCGATTGTTATTGCGTGAACGCTCAGGTACATCGGCTGAATTTAGAGCCGCAGTAGCAAGAGAGATGCAACATTTCGTGGCTGAAATGACCGAATATTTGATAAGCACAGGAATGGATAGAGAGGAAGCTTCTATTCAGGCGGAAGCATCGGTAATCTTGGTATTTAGCTCCGGCGCAGAAGCGTTGGATTTAAGTAAAGATGAAAGAGAGGAACTAACTGAAAGGTTAGTGATGCAATTAAGAATGACCGCCAAAGGTGCTTATTGGTACAGAAAAGAGCGAGAAAGACAAAACAATAGGATATAACTATGTCGAATGAATTTAGTCCAACAAAAAGTGACTCTGCTAGAAAAACGCTACTATTAGCGGTAATTGTGGGTATGTGCAGCAATGCATTACTCTCCGTGTTGACGGTAACCGAGGTCGCTTTCTCAATTTTTCCACTGATAGCTCTGGTACTATCCGTACAAATGCTCTATCAAAATTATCTACGTAATCCTGTTTCAGAAGAACTTCCATTGGTTGGTTTGGCTTGTTTTTTTGTAGGTGCTTTCGGTTATTCAGCATTTATAAAAGCTCAGTATCCGGGGGCGGGATCGAATTTTTTCGCCATTATAGTGACGTTGTTGTTACTGTTATGGGTAGGAAAAAAACTAGGTTTCATCGCAAAGGGTGAGTAGTTAGTTAGGAATAAAAAAAACGAGCGAAATGCTCGTTTTTTTAGTTTGCTTTATTTGCGCCTTTCTAAAAGAACGCCTGCTTCCATATGGTGCGTATATGGAAATTGGTCAAATAGAGCGAATCTGATGATTTTGTGAGTTGTAGACAATAATTCGAGATTTTCTTTGAGCGTTTCAGGGCTGCAAGATATATATAAAATACGCTCATAACCTTGAACCATTCTACAAGTGTCTTCGTCCATGCCTGATCTTGGTGGATCGACAAAAATAGTGTTGCAGTTGTAACTAGCTAGGTCAATATTTGCTTGTTTTAAACGTCGAAACTCTCGTTTACCATCCATCGCTTCGGTAAACTCCTCAGCGGACATACGAATAATTTGAACGTTATCTATCTTATTTGCCGCGATATTGTATTGAGCTGAAACGACTGATGGCATAGCGACTTCGGTTGCGAGTACGCGTTCAAAGTTTTGAGCGAGGGCTAATGAAAAATTACCGTTCCCACAATAAAGCTCTAATAAATCACCGCTACTTTCTTTCGTACAGTCTACCGCCCACTCCAGCATTTTCTGAGCAACAATACCGTTCGGTTGAGTGAAGCTATTTTCTACTTGTTGATAGATATAGGTACGGCCATGAACATTTAATTTTTCAATCACATAATCACGCTCGAGCACTATTTTCATTTTTCTTGCTCGTCCGATAATATTGAGATTGAAACCTTTGCTGCTAAGCAATATCCTCAATGTTTTTGCTTCTTCAGTCCATTTATCATCAAGCTGACGGTGGTAAAGAAGAGAAACAAGCACTTCGCCATTTAAGGTTGAAAGAAAATCAACTTGAAACAGTTTTTTCCGAAGATCATCGTTATTTTTGATTCTATCTATAAGAATTGGCATCAACTCGTTAATTACGTTGCTAGCCGCAGGGAATTGGTCAACGCGAATTTTCTCACGAGTTCCTTGATTAAACATTATGTAATAAAGAGCTTCGCCTTCGTGCCAAACGCGAAATTCGGCTCTCATACGATAGTTTTGCTCTGGAGATTCAAATATTTCCAACTCAGGAACATCATATTCAACAAACATTTCGTTGAGACGATTCGCCTTCTCTTTCAGCTGTTCGTGGTAGCGATTAGAGTTTATTTCCAGGTTTGCCATAGATATGCCTTTAACTTTACACAAGGAGCGCAGATTTTATTCAATCCGGCTTGGTTGTCCAGTACTGATATGAATAAGTTTCATGTAGAAACGTAATTTTTTCCACTAGACAAGAGATATATTGATAATTAGTATCCGTTTTAGAGCTGGTGGCAATTGAAACTATAAATTGCCTGAAATGGGAATCTGGTGAAAATCCAGAACTGACGCGCAGCGGTAAAAGAGAACGAACATCTACGGTGAAAACCACACACTGCTACATCCAATGATGAGTGGGAAGTGAGATGCTAGGCGACCAATTAATATTATCATAGGTCATGCTCCTAAGTCCGAATACCTGCCAGCAAGTAAATGAACTTTCTCATTTGCTAGGACTTACGCGAACAGGATTATTAATGAACAAATCAATAATAGCGGCCGCAGTGGCATCGCTAGTTTCTGCATCACCTTTCTCTTTTGCACAATCTTCTTCTGATATCGAAACTGTCGTTGTTACGGCCAATCGTTTTGAACAGGTGGAGAGTTCGGCTCTGGCTTCAATAACGGTTATTGATAGAGAACATATAGAAGCTACGCAAGCTACCACTGCTTTAGAGTTACTGAAGAGCGTTCCTGGAATTACGGTTAATACTCTAGGGAACAAAGGCAATGCTTCTTCTATATATATCCGTGGAACGAAATCTAAGCATGCTCTAGTTTTGGTTGACGGCGTTAGAATTAATTCTCCAACGTTAGGGAGCGCATCCATTGGATTAATCCCAGCTTTTGCTATTCAGAGTATTGAGATTGTGAGAGGTCCAAGGGCTTCTGTTTATGGATCTGATGCTATTGGCGGAGTTATCGCGATAAGCACTATATCTTCAGAAGAAACCCATGAGTTGAGAGTCGGTTATGGCAGCGAAGATCATAGCCAGGTTGGTTGGCGGTCATCGGGTAATGTTTCAGAAAATACTCAAGGCTCTTTTGTAATAAACAAAGAACAAAGCGATGGTTACAAAATATATGAATTGGCCGCGGATGGCGAAGAGTTTGGCTATTCAGCCCAAACAGCATTCGGTCACATTAATCACCAACTAAATGATGAATGGTCTTTGATGTTTAGTGGATATGACAAATCGTCAGATTTCGAATACGCAGGTCAATATGACGGTTCGAAAAATCAACAAGACGATGAGTTCTATAGTTTGTCCAGTGGTGTTATATACGAAAAAGAGGATTACCTTTCTAATCTGCAGTTTTTTTTAGGTAAGAGTTCTCAGGCAACGGGTGATGCTGAAGGACAAAATGCGAAAGGAACAATAACATCTCGCCGCAATGGTGTTTCCTGGATAAATACCTATTTGGCTCTTAATAATATCGTCCTTAATGCAGGATTAGATTATTACAAAGAGAGTGCTGATAGAGGAGGTTCAAATACGGATAATTACGAAAAACTAGATAAAGAAAACAAAGCGGCATTCTTGACCTCTAGTTTTGAATTTGACCCACTAAGCGTAGAATTGAGTTTAAGACATGATGACGATAGCGTATTTGGTGGAAAGACAACTTGGAATGCGGCCGCAGGGTATCAAATCTCGAAATCACTTCAAATAGTATCCTCTATTGGTAGCGCATTTAAAGCACCCACATTTAACGACTTGTACTGGCCTGAGTCTGCTTATGATAAAGGTAACCCAAATTTAAAACCGGAAGAGTCGGAGTCAGCGGAAGTTGGCCTTCGAGGCAACTACGATGTTTTAAATTGGAGCATTACGGCATATAAAACAGAAATCGAAAACCTTATAAACTGGGCTCAAGAGAATGGAAGTGGAAAATGGACACCTTCAAATGTTGATGATGCGACAATAGAAGGTATAGAAGTCGCAATCGATTTCTATACGGGGCCAATCAACCATGAACTTGTTGCTGAATGGATGGATGCAGAAGATAAAAGTACAGGAGATGCTTTAGTTCGTATCCCTGAAAATAAATTTGCTTGGAATATGATGTATTTTTATGAAAACTTCGACCTGAGTGTGTCGGCGTTGTATACGGGAGAAAGAGCAGACAATTCTGACAAAGAGCTTGATGCTTATACTGTTGTTGATTTAGGCATAGGATATCTGGCGACGAGTTCTCTTAAATTAGGATTGCGAGTAAATAATGCTTTTGATACTGATTATGAAACAGGTTATGGGAGTAGTAGTTTCGTGACTGGCGAAGATTATTATTACAAAGGACCTGGTCGAACTGCATTTTTTACTGGTACTTATCAGTTTTAAATTGCAAAGCGGCTTTATGAAAAACCTCCAATTGTTGGACTAACTAACATTGGGGGTTTGTATGTTCAAATGCAGTGAGATATTAACAATAACAAATCCTTGCCCTTAGATAGTTGACTTTATTGTTGCCAAATAGAAACTATTAAGTAAGATCTTTCGTCTTTATCTGACTGGTTTTAACTTTGCCACAGCAAGCTAATATCCTTATCTTCGATTCTGGCGTTGGTGGATTGTCAGTTTATCAAGAAGTCTGCAAAGAACTTCCTAACGCAAACTATATCTATCTATTTGATGACAAAGGCTATCCCTACGGAGAACTTGAGCCTGACACGCTCATTGAAAGAGTGAATGGTATGGTGCGTTATGCTACTCAGCAGCATCGGGTTGACGTCATTGTTATTGCCTGTAATACGGCAAGTACAATTGTACTTCCTTCATTACGCAAATCATTTTCTATACCCGTTGTTGGTGTTGTACCGGCAATAAAGCCAGCATCTCTTATTTCAAACATTGCAGTCGGACTTATCGCTACACCTGCAACGGTAAAGCGAGAGTATACTCAAACCCTCATTAAAGATTATCTGTCTTCTGTTCCGACCAAGCTATTAGGATCGACAGAATTAGTTGATATGGCGGAGAACAAACTAAAAGGCAAACCAGTTTGTATGGAGTCTTTAACTTGTGTACTAAAGCCACTTATCGGGAAAATAGACGTAGCAGTTTTAGGTTGTACGCATTTTCCTTTGCTTAGAAATGAAATAAAACAGGTATTAGGGAATAAGGTTCGTATTATTGACTCAGGAGCGGCTATTGCGAGGAGGGTAGTTTCGTTAATTGAATATAATCATGATATGAAGAGCAAGCGAGAAATGGTTGCTTACAATAGTGCTTCTTCCAAAATAGAAGAAGCACTATATATAACGTTCAAAAAACTTGGTTTTGAAACTATTGAGACGATTCCGACTCCGGATGTTTAGGATCATTGGCGATACGTACTTTCAAAGTACGTTGCATATAATCATGATCATTTAATCCAGAAATAACATTATCAACATCACTACTGCCAACCACAACAAAACCAAAGCCGCGTCGTTTACCAGTTCGTTTGTCTTTCATTAGGCGTACGGCAAATACTTCGCCATGTTCAGAAAATACTTGACGAACATTAGTTTCGTTCGCTTTGTATGGAAGGTTACCAACATACAGTGTTGTTGTAGATGGTTTATCTTTTGGTGTTGTGGAAGAAGAAGTAGTAGAACAAGAAAGGTTAAGGATAAATGCTGATGCAACTACACCAATTACAAAAGATATAGCGGGAGAAACTGCTAATTGAGAAAAGATAGCAGCGCCAAGTACAGCGAGAGCGATTATTAAAAAGATAAATTTTTTAGAGTTCATATTTGAATACAACGTCTAGTAGATAAAAAAAATGGGATATATAGCTAACAAATATAGCTTCCTGAATACTACGGGTAACTCTGCTTAATTTCCAACCTATTGATGTGACTCTGCTCAAATGTTGAAATTTTATCCAATAAATATCTGTTTGATCGTTTTTTAAGCAAGCAGAAAAATAAATCAAAAAAGATCTTGCCAGAAAAAAAAACCTCCCTATAATGCGCCCTCACCAACACGGAGTACAGCAACAAAAAGTACAGTGAAAAATGGTGATGAGAAAAGGATCCAAAAAGATCTTGACTCATTAGAATGGAAGCGTAGAATACGCATCCCTAACTGATTGGAACTGATAAAGATTCAATGGTTAGAACGCTCTTTAACAATTTAAACCTATATCAATCTGTGTGGGCACTCGTTGATGACAATCGAAGATGATTCTCTGCTTTAGGGCACGAAATCAACAACGGTTTCAATGAACTGAGTGACCTAATTTGATGCTTATTTTGTTTTTACTTTTTTAAAAGTGAAAGCGAATTAACTTCGAACACAGTTATTTAAATATCACTCTGTTCCTTTTTATAGGAAGAGAAGGATAGAACTTTAAAGAACACTTTACTATTTAACCTTCGGTTATCTAAAGTAAAAGGCAATTTAAAGTCAGTATTCATTGAGCCAAAAAGAACTTAAATTGAAGAGTTTGATCATGGCTCAGATTGAACGCTGGCGGCAGGCTTAACACATGCAAGTCGAGCGGAAACGATGTTAACAATCCTTCGGGAGCGTTAATAGGCGTCGAGCGGCGGACGGGTGAGTAATGCTTAGGAATTTGCCCAGTTGAGGGGGATAACTATTGGAAACGATAGCTAATACCGCATACGCCCTACGGGGGAAAGGAGGGGACCTTCGGGCCTTCCGCGATTGGATAAGCCTAAGTGAGATTAGCTAGTTGGTGGGGTAATGGCTCACCAAGGCGACGATCTCTAGCTGGTCTGAGAGGATGATCAGCCACACTGGAACTGAGACACGGTCCAGACTCCTACGGGAGGCAGCAGTGGGGAATATTGCACAATGGGCGAAAGCCTGATGCAGCCATGCCGCGTGTATGAAGAAGGCCTTCGGGTTGTAAAGTACTTTCAGTAGTGAGGAAGGCAGTAAGTTTAATACGCTTATTGTTTGACGTTAGCTACAGAAGAAGCACCGGCTAACTCCGTGCCAGCAGCCGCGGTAATACGGAGGGTGCGAGCGTTAATCGGAATTACTGGGCGTAAAGCGCATGCAGGTGGTTTGTTAAGTCAGATGTGAAAGCCCGGGGCTCAACCCCGGAAGGTCATTTGAAACTGGCAAACTAGAGTACTGTAGAGGGGGGTAGAATTTCAGGTGTAGCGGTGAAATGCGTAGAGATCTGAAGGAATACCAGTGGCGAAGGCGGCCCCCTGGACAGATACTGACACTCAGATGCGAAAGCGTGGGGAGCAAACAGGATTAGATACCCTGGTAGTCCACGCCGTAAACGATGTCTACTTGAAGGTTGTGGCCTTGAGCCGTGGCTTTCGGAGCTAACGCGTTAAGTAGACCGCCTGGGGAGTACGGTCGCAAGATTAAAACTCAAATGAATTGACGGGGGCCCGCACAAGCGGTGGAGCATGTGGTTTAATTCGATGCAACGCGAAGAACCTTACCTACTCTTGACATCCAGAGAAGCCAGTGGAGACACAGGTGTGCCTTCGGGAGCTCTGAGACAGGTGCTGCATGGCTGTCGTCAGCTCGTGTTGTGAAATGTTGGGTTAAGTCCCGCAACGAGCGCAACCCTTATCCTTAATTGCCAGCGAGTTATGTCGGGAACTTTGGGGAGACTGCCGGTGATAAACCGGAGGAAGGTGGGGACGACGTCAAGTCATCATGGCCCTTACGAGTAGGGCTACACACGTGCTACAATGGCGCATACAGAGGGCAGCCAACTAGCAATAGTGAGCGAATCCCAAAAAGTGCGTCGTAGTCCGGATTGGAGTCTGCAACTCGACTCCATGAAGTCGGAATCGCTAGTAATCGTAGATCAGAATGCTACGGTGAATACGTTCCCGGGCCTTGTACACACCGCCCGTCACACCATGGGAGTGGGCTGCAAAAGAAGTAGGTAGTTTAACCTTCGGGGGGACGCTTACCACTTTGTGGTTCATGACTGGGGTGAAGTCGTAACAAGGTAGCCCTAGGGGAACCTGGGGCTGGATCACCTCCTTAAACGATGATTGCTCATGATGAGTGTCCACACAGATTGAAATAGGTTTAGAAAAGCAAAGAGATGATAACTCAGAAATATCTTCTGTTATTGCATCATGATTTTTCTTAGTTCAACTAAGAGAAAGCATAAAGCAAGAATGGGTCTGTAGCTCAGCTGGTTAGAGCGCTCGCCTGATAAGCGGGAGGTCGGTGGTTCAAGTCCACTCAGACCCACCAAACTCTCCTTTATACTGCGTTAAATTGTTCGTCGTGTATTTACATACACTTCCTTGCAATTTGCCTTGTCTAAAAAGAGTTAACTTTATTAGATTTCATGAGTTGTCAAAAAAAACACCCAACTGATGGGGTTATAGCTCAGCTGGGAGAGCGCCTGCCTTGCACGCAGGAGGTCTGCGGTTCGATCCCGCATAGCTCCACCATCTTTAAGTGTTTTTACTCTGCATAGAGAAAAGAATATTTAAAAATGGTTTTGGCTTATTTTTATAAGTATGAAATCTTTGCTCTTTAACAATTTGGAAAGCTGACTGATAAATAATTGATTATTATTTATCAAAATAAAAGTTCTCAAATCCTAAGTCTTTTAGATTTAGGTACTTGTTGTCACTTCGGTGATAACAAACCAACACACATTCAAGTGTTCTTGGAAACAGCTAACTTCGGTTAACTGTTTAATATTTGAGTCCGGCAAAATCGAAAATGTTGTCTCGCTCATTCAAATAATGAGGCAACGATAGAAACCTTGGTTGCTATTACAATAACAATTCGTTGTTATTTCGCGTAAGCGAAACCCTTTGGGGTTGTATGGTTAAGTGACTAAGCGTACACGGTGGATGCCTTGGCAGTCAGAGGCGATGAAGGACGTATTAACTTGCGATAAGCGTAGATAAGGCAGTAAAAGCCACTTGAGTCTACGATTTCCGAATGGGGAAACCCACTAGCATAAGCTAGTATTATTAACTGAATACATAGGTTAATAAGGCAAACCCGGGGAACTGAAACATCTAAGTACCCGGAGGAGTAGAAATCAACCGAGATTCCGAAAGTAGCGGCGAGCGAAATTGGATTAGCCCTTAAGCTTTTAATGATGCAGGTGAAGATTCTGGAAAGTATCGCGATACAAGGTGATAGCCCTGTAACCGACACGTCATTTTAAGTGAAAACGAGTAAGGCGGGACACGTGATATCCTGTTTGAATATGGGGGGACCATCCTCCAAGGCTAAATACTACTGACTGACCGATAGTGAACCAGTACCGTGAGGGAAAGGCGAAAAGAACCCCTGTGAGGGGAGTGAAATAGAACCTGAAACCGTGTACGTACAAGCAGTAGGAGCAGGCATTGCGTCCTGTGACTGCGTACCTTTTGTATAATGGGTCAGCGACTTATATTTAGTAGCAAGGTTAACCGTATAGGGGAGCCGTAGGGAAACCGAGTCTTAACTGGGCGTCGAGTTGCTAGGTATAGACCCGAAACCAGGTGATCTAGCCATGGGCAGGTTGAAGGTTGAGTAACATCAACTGGAGGACCGAACCGACTAATGTTGAAAAATTAGCGGATGACTTGTGGCTAGGGGTGAAAGGCCAATCAAACCTGGAGATAGCTGGTTCTCCCCGAAAGCTATTTAGGTAGCGCCTCGGACGAATACTACTGGGGGTAGAGCACTGTTAAGGCTAGGGGGTCATCCCGACTTACCAACCCTTTGCAAACTCCGAATACCAGTAAGTAATATCCGGGAGACACACGGCGGGTGCTAACGTCCGTCGTGGAGAGGGAAACAACCCAGACCGCCAGCTAAGGTCCCAAAGTATAGCTAAGTGGGAAACGATGTGGGAAGGCTCAGACAGCCAGGATGTTGGCTTAGAAGCAGCCATCATTTAAAGAAAGCGTAATAGCTCACTGGTCGAGTCGGCCTGCGCGGAAGATGTAACGGGGCTAAGCTATACACCGAAGCTGCGGCAACATAATTTATTATGTTGGGTAGGGGAGCGTTCTGTAAGCCGTTGAAGGTGGACTGTAAGGTCTGCTGGAGGTATCAGAAGTGCGAATGCTGACATGAGTAACGATAATGGGAGTGAAAAACTCCCACGCCGGAAGACCAAGGGTTCCTGTCCAACGTTAATCGGGGCAGGGTAAGTCGACCCCTAAGGCGAGGCCGAAAGGCGTAGTCGATGGGAAACGGGTTAATATTCCCGTACTTCTTATAATTGCGATGGGGGGACGGAGAAGGCTAGGTGAGCCTGGCGATGGTAGTCCAGGTTCAAGGGTGTAGGCTAATTTCTTAGGTAAATCCGGGAAATTGTTAGGCTGAGACCCGATGTCGAGTCACTACGGTGATGAAGTCATTGATGCCATGCTTCCAGGAAAAGCCTCTAAGCTTCAGATTATAAGAAATCGTACCCCAAACCGACACAGGTGGTCGGGTAGAGAATACCAAGGCGCTTGAGAGAACTCGGGTGAAGGAACTAGGCAAAATGGTACCGTAACTTCGGGAGAAGGTACGCTCTTGACGGTGAAATCCCTTGCGGATGGAGCTATCGGGAGTCGCAGATACCAGGTGGCTGCAACTGTTTATTAAAAACACAGCACTGTGCAAAATCGTAAGATGACGTATACGGTGTGACGCCTGCCCGGTGCCGGAAGGTTAATTGATGGGGTTAGTCTTCGGACGAAGCTCTTGATCGAAGCCCCGGTAAACGGCGGCCGTAACTATAACGGTCCTAAGGTAGCGAAATTCCTTGTCGGGTAAGTTCCGACCTGCACGAATGGCGTAATGATGGCCACGCTGTCTCCACCCGAGACTCAGTGAAATTGAAATCGCTGTGAAGATGCAGTGTACCCGCGGCTAGACGGAAAGACCCCGTGAACCTTTACTACAGCTTGGCACTGAACATTGACCCTACATGTGTAGGATAGGTGGGAGACTTTGAAACTTCGTCGCTAGATGGAGTGGAGTCGACCTTGAAATACCACCCTTGTATGCTTGATGTTCTAACGTAGGCCCCTTATCGGGGTTGCGGACAGTGCCTGGTGGGTAGTTTGACTGGGGCGGTCTCCTCCCAAAGAGTAACGGAGGAGCACGAAGGTGGGCTAAACACGGTTGGACATCGTGTGGTTAGTGCAATGGCATAAGCCCGCTTGACTGCGAGAATGACAATTCGAGCAGGTGCGAAAGCAGGTCATAGTGATCCGGTGGTTCTGAATGGAAGGGCCATCGCTCAACGGATAAAAGGTACTCCGGGGATAACAGGCTGATACCGCCCAAGAGTTCATATCGACGGCGGTGTTTGGCACCTCGATGTCGGCTCATCACATCCTGGGGCTGAAGTCGGTCCCAAGGGTATGGCTGTTCGCCATTTAAAGTGGTACGCGAGCTGGGTTTAGAACGTCGTGAGACAGTTCGGTCCCTATCTGCCGTGGGCGTTGGAAGATTGAAAGGGGCTGCTCCTAGTACGAGAGGACCGGAGTGGACGAACCACTGGTGTTCGGGTTGTCATGCCAATGGCATTGCCCGGTAGCTAAGTTCGGAATCGATAAGCGCTGAAAGCATCTAAGCGCGAAGCGAGCCTTGAGATGAGTCTTCCCTGGCACTTTACGTGTCCTAAAGGGTTGTTCGAGACTAGAACGTTGATAGGCAGGGTGTGTAAGCGTTGTGAGGCGTTGAGCTAACCTGTACTAATTGCCCGTGAGGCTTAACCATACAACACCCAAGGGGTTTTGTGGACTCAATGTAAGAACATTGAATGTGTGTGAACTTTTATTTAGGTCAGTAATCCAGATTATTAAAGTTTTCTAAGTTATTAGGAAGCTTTACCAAATTTGCTTGGCGACCATAGCGTTGTGGACCCACCTGATTCCATGCCGAACTCAGAAGTGAAACGCAATAGCGCCGATGGTAGTGTGGGGTCTCCCCATGTGAGAGTAGGACATCGCCAGGCTTTAATATCGTTTTATCTTTTTTAGGAAAGATAAGGCAAGACTAGATAAAGCGCACAAGTAAGACTTTATGTAGGATGACTATGATTGCCCGTATTACATACGGGCATTTATTTCGCTCAAAGTTGAGTGAAGTCAAGATACCGTTTTTAATGAATAGATTGAAAATTGTATCTTGACTTTACAGTCAGGACGCGTAGAATACGCATCCCTAACTGATTGAAACTGATAAAGATTCAATGGTTAGAACGCTCTTTAACAATTTAAACCTATATCAATCTGTGTGGGCACTCGTTGATGACAATCGAAGATGATTCTCTGCCTTAGGGCACGAAATCAACAACGGTTTCAATGAACTGAGTGACCTAATTTGATGCTTTCGGGTATCGAACACAGTTATTTAAATATCACTCTGTTGGAGTGATAGAACTTTAAAGAACACTTTACTATTTAACCTTCGGTTATCTAAAGTAAAAGGCAATTTAAAGTCAGTATTCATTGAGCCAAAAAGAACTTAAATTGAAGAGTTTGATCATGGCTCAGATTGAACGCTGGCGGCAGGCTTAACACATGCAAGTCGAGCGGAAACGATGTTAACAATCCTTCGGGAGCGTTAATAGGCGTCGAGCGGCGGACGGGTGAGTAATGCTTAGGAATTTGCCCAGTTGAGGGGGATAACTATTGGAAACGATAGCTAATACCGCATACGCCCTACGGGGGAAAGGAGGGGACCTTCGGGCCTTCCGCGATTGGATAAGCCTAAGTGAGATTAGCTAGTTGGTGGGGTAATGGCTCACCAAGGCGACGATCTCTAGCTGGTCTGAGAGGATGATCAGCCACACTGGAACTGAGACACGGTCCAGACTCCTACGGGAGGCAGCAGTGGGGAATATTGCACAATGGGCGAAAGCCTGATGCAGCCATGCCGCGTGTATGAAGAAGGCCTTCGGGTTGTAAAGTACTTTCAGTAGTGAGGAAGGCAGTAAGTTTAATACGCTTATTGTTTGACGTTAGCTACAGAAGAAGCACCGGCTAACTCCGTGCCAGCAGCCGCGGTAATACGGAGGGTGCGAGCGTTAATCGGAATTACTGGGCGTAAAGCGCATGCAGGTGGTTTGTTAAGTCAGATGTGAAAGCCCGGGGCTCAACCCCGGAAGGTCATTTGAAACTGGCAAACTAGAGTACTGTAGAGGGGGGTAGAATTTCAGGTGTAGCGGTGAAATGCGTAGAGATCTGAAGGAATACCAGTGGCGAAGGCGGCCCCCTGGACAGATACTGACACTCAGATGCGAAAGCGTGGGGAGCAAACAGGATTAGATACCCTGGTAGTCCACGCCGTAAACGATGTCTACTTGAAGGTTGTGGCCTTGAGCCGTGGCTTTCGGAGCTAACGCGTTAAGTAGACCGCCTGGGGAGTACGGTCGCAAGATTAAAACTCAAATGAATTGACGGGGGCCCGCACAAGCGGTGGAGCATGTGGTTTAATTCGATGCAACGCGAAGAACCTTACCTACTCTTGACATCCAGAGAAGCCAGTGGAGACACAGGTGTGCCTTCGGGAGCTCTGAGACAGGTGCTGCATGGCTGTCGTCAGCTCGTGTTGTGAAATGTTGGGTTAAGTCCCGCAACGAGCGCAACCCTTATCCTTAATTGCCAGCGAGTTATGTCGGGAACTTTGGGGAGACTGCCGGTGATAAACCGGAGGAAGGTGGGGACGACGTCAAGTCATCATGGCCCTTACGAGTAGGGCTACACACGTGCTACAATGGCGCATACAGAGGGCAGCCAACTAGCAATAGTGAGCGAATCCCAAAAAGTGCGTCGTAGTCCGGATTGGAGTCTGCAACTCGACTCCATGAAGTCGGAATCGCTAGTAATCGTAGATCAGAATGCTACGGTGAATACGTTCCCGGGCCTTGTACACACCGCCCGTCACACCATGGGAGTGGGCTGCAAAAGAAGTAGGTAGTTTAACCTTCGGGGGGACGCTTACCACTTTGTGGTTCATGACTGGGGTGAAGTCGTAACAAGGTAGCCCTAGGGGAACCTGGGGCTGGATCACCTCCTTAAACGATGATTGCTCATGATGAGTGTTCACACAGATTGAAATAGGTTTAGAAAGTAAAGAGAGTATTTGTACCTGCTTAACTGCGGGTATAAGTGTGAAAGTGCCCAACACTTTTATGCACCTGTGTCCCGTTCGTCTAGAGGCCTAGGACACCGCCCTTTCACGGCGGTAACAGGGGTTCGACTCCCCTACGGGATACCATTGGGTCGTTAGCTCAGCTGGTAGAGCAGTTGACTTTTAATCAATTGGTCGCAGGTTCGAATCCTGCACGACCCACCATTCTTTCCCACGAAGGAATTAAAATCGTTTCGTTTTCACTTTGAAAAGTGAAAGCAAACAATGTGGGCGATTAGCTCAGTTGGGAGAGCACCTCCCTTACAAGGAGGGGGTCACTGGTTCGAGCCCAGTATCGCCCACCATTCTCTAAGTATTTTTGGTGTCATATCCAAACCAATGGTTATTAATTATTGGTTTATTGTGGTCTCTGAAAGTCTTTAGAAAATGTGATTAACTTATTTTAATAAGAATAGAACATTTTGCTCTTTAACAATTTGGAAAGCTGACTGATAAATAATTGATTATTATTTATCAAAATAAAAGTTCTCAAATCCTAAATCTTTTAGATTTAGGTACTTGTTGTCACTTCGGTGATAACAAACCAACACACATTCAAGTGTTCTTGGAAACAGCTAACTTCGGTTAACTGTTTAATATTTGAGTCCGGCAAAATCGAAAATGTTGTCTCGCTCATTCAAATAATGAGGCAACGATAGAAACCTTGGTTGCTATTACAATAACAATTCGTTGTTATTTCGCGTAAGCGAAACCCTTTGGGGTTGTATGGTTAAGTGACTAAGCGTACACGGTGGATGCCTTGGCAGTCAGAGGCGATGAAGGACGTATTAACTTGCGATAAGCGTAGATAAGGCAGTAAAAGCCACTTGAGTCTACGATTTCCGAATGGGGAAACCCACTAGCATAAGCTAGTATTATTAACTGAATACATAGGTTAATAAGGCAAACCCGGGGAACTGAAACATCTAAGTACCCGGAGGAGTAGAAATCAACCGAGATTCCGAAAGTAGCGGCGAGCGAAATTGGATTAGCCCTTAAGCTTTTAATGATGCAGGTGAAGATTCTGGAAAGTATCGCGATACAAGGTGATAGCCCTGTAACCGACACGTCATTTTAAGTGAAAACGAGTAAGGCGGGACACGTGATATCCTGTTTGAATATGGGGGGACCATCCTCCAAGGCTAAATACTACTGACTGACCGATAGTGAACCAGTACCGTGAGGGAAAGGCGAAAAGAACCCCTGTGAGGGGAGTGAAATAGAACCTGAAACCGTGTACGTACAAGCAGTAGGAGCAGGCATTGCGTCCTGTGACTGCGTACCTTTTGTATAATGGGTCAGCGACTTATATTTAGTAGCAAGGTTAACCGTATAGGGGAGCCGTAGGGAAACCGAGTCTTAACTGGGCGTCGAGTTGCTAGGTATAGACCCGAAACCAGGTGATCTAGCCATGGGCAGGTTGAAGGTTGAGTAACATCAACTGGAGGACCGAACCGACTAATGTTGAAAAATTAGCGGATGACTTGTGGCTAGGGGTGAAAGGCCAATCAAACCTGGAGATAGCTGGTTCTCCCCGAAAGCTATTTAGGTAGCGCCTCGGACGAATACTACTGGGGGTAGAGCACTGTTAAGGCTAGGGGGTCATCCCGACTTACCAACCCTTTGCAAACTCCGAATACCAGTAAGTAATATCCGGGAGACACACGGCGGGTGCTAACGTCCGTCGTGGAGAGGGAAACAACCCAGACCGCCAGCTAAGGTCCCAAAGTATAGCTAAGTGGGAAACGATGTGGGAAGGCTCAGACAGCCAGGATGTTGGCTTAGAAGCAGCCATCATTTAAAGAAAGCGTAATAGCTCACTGGTCGAGTCGGCCTGCGCGGAAGATGTAACGGGGCTAAGCTATACACCGAAGCTGCGGCAACATAATTTATTATGTTGGGTAGGGGAGCGTTCTGTAAGCCGTTGAAGGTGGACTGTAAGGTCTGCTGGAGGTATCAGAAGTGCGAATGCTGACATGAGTAACGATAATGGGAGTGAAAAACTCCCACGCCGGAAGACCAAGGGTTCCTGTCCAACGTTAATCGGGGCAGGGTAAGTCGACCCCTAAGGCGAGGCCGAAAGGCGTAGTCGATGGGAAACGGGTTAATATTCCCGTACTTCTTATAATTGCGATGGGGGGACGGAGAAGGCTAGGTGAGCCTGGCGATGGTAGTCCAGGTTCAAGGGTGTAGGCTAATTTCTTAGGTAAATCCGGGAAATTGTTAGGCTGAGACCCGATGTCGAGTCACTACGGTGATGAAGTCATTGATGCCATGCTTCCAGGAAAAGCCTCTAAGCTTCAGATTATAAGAAATCGTACCCCAAACCGACACAGGTGGTCGGGTAGAGAATACCAAGGCGCTTGAGAGAACTCGGGTGAAGGAACTAGGCAAAATGGTACCGTAACTTCGGGAGAAGGTACGCTCTTGACGGTGAAATCCCTTGCGGATGGAGCTATCGGGAGTCGCAGATACCAGGTGGCTGCAACTGTTTATTAAAAACACAGCACTGTGCAAAATCGTAAGATGACGTATACGGTGTGACGCCTGCCCGGTGCCGGAAGGTTAATTGATGGGGTTAGTCTTCGGACGAAGCTCTTGATCGAAGCCCCGGTAAACGGCGGCCGTAACTATAACGGTCCTAAGGTAGCGAAATTCCTTGTCGGGTAAGTTCCGACCTGCACGAATGGCGTAATGATGGCCACGCTGTCTCCACCCGAGACTCAGTGAAATTGAAATCGCTGTGAAGATGCAGTGTACCCGCGGCTAGACGGAAAGACCCCGTGAACCTTTACTACAGCTTGGCACTGAACATTGACCCTACATGTGTAGGATAGGTGGGAGACTTTGAAACTTCGTCGCTAGATGGAGTGGAGTCGACCTTGAAATACCACCCTTGTATGCTTGATGTTCTAACGTAGGCCCCTTATCGGGGTTGCGGACAGTGCCTGGTGGGTAGTTTGACTGGGGCGGTCTCCTCCCAAAGAGTAACGGAGGAGCACGAAGGTGGGCTAAACACGGTTGGACATCGTGTGGTTAGTGCAATGGCATAAGCCCGCTTGACTGCGAGAATGACAATTCGAGCAGGTGCGAAAGCAGGTCATAGTGATCCGGTGGTTCTGAATGGAAGGGCCATCGCTCAACGGATAAAAGGTACTCCGGGGATAACAGGCTGATACCGCCCAAGAGTTCATATCGACGGCGGTGTTTGGCACCTCGATGTCGGCTCATCACATCCTGGGGCTGAAGTCGGTCCCAAGGGTATGGCTGTTCGCCATTTAAAGTGGTACGCGAGCTGGGTTTAGAACGTCGTGAGACAGTTCGGTCCCTATCTGCCGTGGGCGTTGGAAGATTGAAAGGGGCTGCTCCTAGTACGAGAGGACCGGAGTGGACGAACCACTGGTGTTCGGGTTGTCATGCCAATGGCATTGCCCGGTAGCTAAGTTCGGAATCGATAAGCGCTGAAAGCATCTAAGCGCGAAGCGAGCCTTGAGATGAGTCTTCCCTGGCACTTTACGTGTCCTAAAGGGTTGTTCGAGACTAGAACGTTGATAGGCAGGGTGTGTAAGCGTTGTGAGGCGTTGAGCTAACCTGTACTAATTGCCCGTGAGGCTTAACCATACAACACCCAAGGGGTTTTGTGGACTCAATGTAAGAACATTGAATGTGTGTGAACTTTTATTTAGGTCAGTAATCCAGATTATTAAAGTTTTCTAAGTTATTAGGAAGCTTTACCAAATTTGCTTGGCGACCATAGCGTTGTGGACCCACCTGATTCCATGCCGAACTCAGAAGTGAAACGCAATAGCGCCGATGGTAGTGTGGGGTCTCCCCATGTGAGAGTAGGACATCGCCAGGCTTTAATATCGTTTTATCTTTTTTAGGAAAGATAAGGCAAAAACAATCAAAGCTAAGTTTTATAAGACTTCGATTGTCGTAAGAATACCATGTGGAGTGGTAGTTCAGTTGGTTAGAATACCGGCCTGTCACGCCGGGGGTCGCGGGTTCGAGTCCCGTCCACTCCGCCAGTTCTTACAAGAAAAGTTCAGAAGCCTCAGCAGAAATGCTGAGGCTTTTTTGCGTTTATAGAAGAAAGGAATACCCTGTGGTGTGGCCGCTCAGTTGGTTGCTTTTTGTGAAGAATCAGGGGGAGTGATGGAGTAGTCATAAGGTTTAAATGGAGCCGACATTAATGCGCAAGGAAATTCATTACTATGGGCTCAAGGATGCCTTGAACTTGGTAAAAACTTGTAGCTTATTAGTAGAAAAGCCCACAAGGAACAGTTGCCGGGATGATGAGTGTTTTATGAGGTAAAAATCCCTCAGCATCGTTCGGACACGGGTGTTTCTTGTGAACTGATAGTATTAGGTGGGGATACCTAATACCATTCCGGAAAATTAACTGGTCAGGTCTATCCAGCTTCTAGAACACATTTCCGTGACTCTCTTTGAGCTTTCTAAAAAGCCATTCCATGCGGTGCATATTTGAGAAACTATATCGTCATAGTGCTCAAAACTTTGGTTGGCGAGGTAATGTTGTCGTAGCCAACTCCAAACTTGCTCGATAGGATTCAACTCCGGGGAATATGGTGGAAGTTTGATGATACTGACATTATCGAATTGGTTAACGATATCTTCGGTATGCCATCCTGCACCATCCATTATCACCACTGCATGACGCCCAATTTGGGTCATTTCAGATATCTGTTTCAAGTGTTCAATCATAATATCTTTATTGACCCAAGGGACGACCATTGCCTCACCTATACCTCTTGCGGGACAAACGGAACCAAACAGATAGGCGTATTCAAATTGCTGTTGTTTCACAACTCGAGGCCGAGTTCCTCGTTCTGCCCAAAGTCGTGTTGTCGTGTTTTGCTGGCCGAATCTGGCTTCATCCTGAAACCAAACATCAACGTGCTCAAGCCTTATGTGACCAGGGATCTTGAGGATCGTTTCAATTTTGAATTTTTTTAAAATCGTCCTGAGCTTGTGGCGATTGTTTAGGGTGTTTTGAGCGTGACGTTATCCAAGAAAAGCCCATATGCTCGAGCAGATAGTAGATGGAGTTTGGGTGATAGTGCTTATCGAAATTATTAATTATGTAAGCGTGTATATCACTGCCAGTCAGTCGACCACCTGATGAGTTTTCAGCTTCTGTTTTGATGTATTGGCTGAGTTGCTCACGTTGAGCCAGAGTCAAAAATGCTGGTCTTCCAGTTCGTGGTTTTTCTTGGAAACCATCGATACCTTTTTCTAGAAAGATTTGAACCCATTTATTCACGCTGGTTCTACTCACTTTAAGAGATTTTGCAATTTGGGTTCTAGAAGCTCCGTCTTTGAAGTGTGCCAAGGCCAAAAAACGCATTTTCATCTGCATAGATTTTTGCTGACTAGCAAGCTTTTTGAAGTCGATATTATTGAGGCTTTTCATAGTGATAATAAGTTTGTTTCAGGTAGCCTCAATTAGATCATATTTTTACTTTAATTGGTATAATAGAGAGCCTAGTGAAGGCTCTCTATTAAAATCTATAGAATCTTTTTAAGTACCCTGTCAGCTTTAACTCGTGTCACTTTCCTAATGAGCTTTTGAACCTCCATTGGATAAGTATCAAGTTTTTCTAATTGCTTGTAGCTGCCGATCAAATCAGCATGTTTTAGAATATTTTGAAATTCTGCTTCAAATTTTTCTGTTAAAAGATGATGCTTGTCCTGAATCAACAGTGCGTTTTCCAGATCGAGACTCCAAGCTCTTGGATTGAGATTATTCCCGGTCAATAGCATCTGGGTTTTATCAACCCAAATCCCTTTTAGGTGGTAGCTATTTTTGTCATGCTTCCAAAGCTGTATAGATAGTTTTCTACTTGCCATATTTGCTTCGTTAGTTTTCGCGAATCGCCTAAGGTTCATCTCATACAGATAGGGTAAGCCTGCGATTGTTTTAAACGTTTCTTCTGGCGGGATATAAAAATCATTCGCTGTTTTGTCACCGATGACTATAGTAACTTTTACGCCACGCTTGAGTGCTTTCTTAACTTCTTTCGCAACACTTTTAGGAAAGTTGAAATAAGGCGTACATATCAATACTTCTTCTTTAGCAGATGCAATGAGCTGGTTTACCCTTAGATTTAGCCTATTACGACGCTTCCCTATGCCGACTAAGGGTGTAATGGCAACCTGATCACTATTTACAGCTTCATTCTGAAATTGATATCTAGATTGTGCAAGGGTAGAGCGGAATTGTCTAATTGCTAATTTAATGTCTTTTGTCTTGGGTTTATCGTCGCTACAGAGTTTATTTACTGCTGGATGAGACAGCATGTCATCTTGAATAAAGGTGACCATCGAATTCGCTAAAGACTGATTCCTGATAACGTGGTATCGGTCAAAGCGATACCTATCATTAAAATTGAGGTAAATGTTGTTGAGGCTAGCACCACTGTATATGACTGTGTCATCAATGATGAAACCTTTTAGATGTAAAACCCCAAATACTTCTCTTCCACGGACAGGGACGCCGTAGACAGGGACTTTCTGTTCATACTTGTCCGAAAATTCTTTGTAAAAACTAGCATTTCCCTCAGATTGCTCAGCACCAATTAATCCTCTCTGCGCTCTGTGCCAATCGACACATATAGCGATATCTAATTCAGGATTATTTTGCTTAGCTTGATAGATAGCGGTTAGCACCTCTCTACCAGCGTCATCATCTTCGAGATACAGCGCCGCGATATAGATTCGCTGTTGAGCATTACGGATATGTTTTAATAAACACTCTCTAAATGCTATTGCTGTATGCAGCACGTCAAACTGCTCTGGGTCCAAAGCGATTGTTGGCATCTGTTTGAACGGATTATTTAACGCCATCATATAGTGTGAATTGCCTCAGAAATCAAAAAGTATCAGGGTCGGATTTTACCAAACGAAACCATAAAGTGGCTAATATTAACTGCATTATTTGGTAAGTGATCGTTAATGATATTGAAAGTTATTGAGATTGGACACTTCTTTCTTATCTTGTCTGTGAGAAATTTGGGTTAGATGCACTTTTAACGGCTCAAGAGTCCTTCGAGTAAGACATAGAATAGGATTATACAGAAAATCGCATAGGGATGAGATCTTTGCCACTTTGACAATAGCGCATGAACAACGGTTTGAGCGATGCTGGTAAATGTTCAATTTTTAACGGTTCAAATCCGTGTTGATGGTAAAAAGGTTGTAAATTAGCATAGGCGAAACAGTAGTCGGCTGAGTTTAGTGTCTCATTAATACAGTGCTTCATCATGAGATGCGCTATACCCATTTTACGATATTCAGGAATAACTAACATCCCTGTAAGCAAACGACATTCGTCTATAGTTCTAAGACGTACGACACCACAAAGATCGGATTGACAGTAAGCAACGTATATCAATTCATCACGCTTTGCTTTTCCTGATTTGTAATGCTTCTTATACAACTTCTGCACAAGAGGTATCAATAACGGGTCTAGCTTTTTTATATCTAGTCGATTCATTCAAAACTGCGCTTATTGAGCCAATAGGGTAGAATATTATTATTACTAGTTTATCTCCGAATGCCATGCAGATACATAAAAAAGCCAATCTTAAATCATTCCATACCTTCAGTGTGGACGTTACATGCGACGTACTGGTTATTGTCGAGTCCCAAGAAGACCTCCTTTTTGTGTATCAAAATAGAGAATGGAATGGGTTGCCGAAACTATTGTTAGGCAAAGGAAGTAATGTCTTGTTTACCTGTCATTTCGAAGGCGTGGTTATCATTAATCGATTGTCTGGTATAGACGCGTCAGAAACAGAAAATGGTTGGAAGCTACATGTAAATGGTGGAGAAGACTGGCCTAACCTCGTGGAGTGGTCAATTGAACAAGGGTATTATGGTCTCGAAAATCTTGCCTTAATACCTGGTTGTGCTGGCTCCGCACCTATCCAAAATATAGGAGCATATGGCGTAGAATTTAAAGATGTCTGCGAATACGTTGATGTGCTTGATCTGCACTCTTTTGAGATCACTCGATTAAACAATACCGAGTGTAAATTTGGATATAGAGACTCAATTTTTAAAAAGGAGTTATACGAAAAAGTCATCATAGTGTCTGTTGGTATTAAACTACTTAAGCAGTGGTGCCCCGTTGTAACTTACGGAAATTTAAGAGTATTACCTAAGGTTGGCTTAACAGCTAAGCGAATATTTGATGAAGTGTGTAACATGAGGTTGAGTAAATTACCCGATCCTAATGTGGTGGGGAATGCAGGTAGTTTTTTCAAAAACCCGGTGATAAGTCAGCAGAAATTTGACCAGTTATCTCTTCAATTTCCAGAACTGGTTGCTTATCCAAGTGGCGATGGTATGAAAGTCGCTGCAGGATGGTTGATCGACCAGAGTGGGCTAAAAGGGTTCCGTATTGGTGGTGCTCAAGTCCATGATGAACAAGCTCTAGTCTTGATCAATTTGGGTGATGCAACAGCCGCCAATATTATTGAACTGGCATCAAAAGTTCGCAGCAAAGTTTTAGATAAATACCAAATATCACTTGAGCATGAAGTGCGATTTTATAGTTCCACAAAAGAAACCTATTTACAAAAAATGGTTAGCGAATAGATGAAAGATCACAGTGTAAAATTAAAGATAATAAAACTTCTTTCTTTAGGAGAGTTTGTATCGGGTGAATTACTAGGGGCTGAGTTGGGTATTTCTCGGGCTGCTATTGGCAAACAGATAAAAGGTATTATGTCTTGGGGGCTCGACATTTATAGCGTTCAAGGAAAAGGCTACCGATTATCCAAACCGATTCAACTTTTAGATAAAAACACGATAGAACATTTAACATCTAAAAAAGTCGAACTCATCCCGGTGATCGAATCAACTAATCAATACCTACTCGATAACACAGAGGCGATTGAGAGTGGTTCGGTGTGTATTGCTGAATATCAATCTAATGGCCGTGGTAGGCGAGGTCGCCAGTGGGTATCTCCATTTGGTAGCAACATTTATTTGTCGATGTATTGGCGCTTGGAAGCCGGAATGGCGGCATCAGTGGGACTTAGTCTCGTTGTCGGTGTCGCGATAGTAGAAGCTTTGGAATCCATAGGAATACATGGCATCAAGCTGAAATGGCCAAATGACCTTTATTATCAAGATAAGAAATTGGCCGGTATTTTAGTTGAGATGAATGGACAAGCCGGAGGCGCTGCGAACCTAGTTATTGGGATGGGGATGAATATAGATATGCCTGAAGCAATAGAAGGTATTGATCAGCCATGGACATCGTTATCACAGGTCATTGGTGGCCAACCTAATCGGAACCTACTTGTCGCAACTCTTATCAATACCTGGAATACCACATTAGAGAATTATGAATTTGAAGGAATGAATGGGATTACTGAGAGATGGAACCGTCTAGATAACTTCATTGGACGCCCAGCTAGGTTGATTATGGGCAATAGAGAAATACAAGGGACGGTGAGAGGTATCAATGATCAAGGTGCGATACTTCTTGAAACCGAAAATGGCGTAGAGAGCTATATAGGTGGCGAAATTTCATTGAGACAATAACCAATCAACTAGCGTTTAAACGTTATCGAAAAACGCTAGTTTTAATGACTATTTCCGTAATAAAACTTCTTCAACCATGTGATTGCCACCTTTCTTAAGAATCAAATGAGCGCGTTCTCTAGTAGGTAGTATATTTTGTGCCAAGTTTTTTCCGTTTATGCTGTCCCAAATACTCATTGCTTTATTGACTGACTCTTGCTCTGTTAAAGAAGTATAGTGAGAAAAATAAGAACCCGGTTTTTTAAACGCACTTCTTCTAAACTCCATAAATCGCTCTACATACCATTTCTTAATCTGATGAACTTCTGCATCTACAAAAATAGAAAAATCTACGAAGTCAGAAACAAAGACTCGATGTGGGTCATGGGGGTAGTCCATCCCGCTTTGCAGTACATTAAGTCCTTCAATAATCAGTACGTCAGGGAGGTCAACGACCTTTTTTTCGTCGGTAATATCATACGTTATATGGGAGTATACCGGAGCAACTACATGTCTCTTACATGCTTTAATGTCTGAAACGAACTGAACAAGGCCTTTCATATCATAGGATTCTGGGAATCCCTTTCTGGTCATTATTTCGCGCTCGTTTAGTACTTTGTTTGGTAGTAAAAATCCATCGGTCGTAATGAGTTCAACTCTTGGATGCATCTCCCATCTGGATAAAAGGGCTTTCAATAGGCGTGCTGTGGTGCTTTTCCCGACGGCAACACTACCCGCGATCCCAATAATGAAAGGGGGAGAGTGTTCTTTTTTATTTAGAAAATGATTTAGCACGGAATTTCTACTTTGCCGAGCAGATATATAAAGATTGAGTAGTCGAGTTAGAGGCAGATAAATCTCGACTGCTTCTTGCATAGACAGCTTTTCATTAATGCCTTGCAGTTCTCTAAGGTCGGCTTCAGACAATGTCATGGGTACTGAATTTCTCAGCTCTGCCCAATGGTTGCGATCAAAAGACATGAAAGGACTCATAAAAACTCGATATAAACAGATAATGAAGAGAGGAAAATACATTAACTAAGAATGAATTCAAGCGACTTAGCTTGCATATCGATGATTATACACTTTGGACTGCGTAAAAAGTGGTCTAAAAACTAGAAAGTTTAGGAAAAGCACATTTATTTCAAATTTCCTATTGCAAGAGAAAAGATCATCCCATAAAATGCGCTCCACTTATGTGCCGACTTAGCTCAGTAGGTAGAGCAACTGACTTGTAATCAGTAGGTCACCAGTTCGATTCCGGTAGTCGGCACCACTTTCTTTTAAAGAAAGAGAAATTTTGGAGGGGTTCCCGAGTGGCCAAAGGGAGCAGACTGTAAATCTGCCGGCTCCGCCTTCGATGGTTCGAATCCGTCCCCCTCCACCATATTCTTAAGGAAATAGCTCTCAGAGTCACTTGTGCGTGCATCGTATAATGGCTATTACCTCAGCCTTCCAAGCTGATGATGCGGGTTCGATTCCCGCTGCACGCTCCATCTATTTGAGTGCAGTTACAGCTCAGTCGATAGAGCACACCTTTGGTAAAGGTGAGATTCCCAATTGAAATTTGGGTATCAGCACCAACTCTGAAGCAAGTATCTCCTTTTGATATATTATTAGTTATTAAGAAAGTTTAATTACCAATATTTTTTGGTTGCGTGGTCATCAAAGCCACCTAAATCCGTACCTAGAGGGACAACTCATGTCTAAAGAAAAATTTGAACGTACGAAACCGCACGTAAACGTTGGTACTATTGGCCACGTTGACCACGGTAAAACAACTCTAACTGCTGCAATCTGTACTACTCTTTCAAAAGTGTACGGCGGTGAAGCGAAAGACTTCGCATCAATCGATAACGCTCCAGAAGAGCGTGAGCGCGGTATCACTATTGCAACGTCTCACGTTGAGTACGATACACCAGCACGTCACTACGCACACGTAGATTGCCCAGGACACGCCGATTATGTTAAAAACATGATCACTGGTGCTGCGCAAATGGACGGCGGTATCCTAGTAGTAGCTGCGACAGATGGCCCTATGCCACAAACTCGTGAGCACATCCTACTTGGACGTCAGGTTGGTATCCCTTACATCATCGTATTCATGAACAAATGTGACATGGTTGATGATGAAGAACTACTAGAACTAGTAGAGATGGAAGTTCGTGAACTTCTTTCTGAATACGAATACCCAGGTGACGATCTTCCAGTAATCCAAGGTTCAGCTCTAGGCGCACTTAACGGTGAGAAAGAGTGGGAAGATAAGATCATTGAGCTAGCAGAAGCGCTAGACAACTATATCCCAATGCCAGAGCGTGCAGTGGATCTACCGTTCCTACTACCAATTGAAGATGTATTCTCAATTCAAGGTCGTGGTACAGTAGTAACGGGTCGTATCGAACGTGGTATCCTAAAAGTTGGTGACGAAGTTGTTATCGTTGGTATCAAAGAGACAACTACTACGACTTGTACTGGTGTTGAAATGTTCCGTAAACTGCTTGACGAAGGTCGTGCAGGCGAGAACGTTGGTGCTTTACTACGTGGTACAAAACGTGAAGACGTAGAGCGCGGTCAAGTATTGGCGGCTCCAAATTCAATCACTCCTCATACGAAGTTTGAATCAGAAGTTTACGTTCTTTCTAAAGATGAAGGTGGTCGTCATACTCCATTCTTCAAAGGTTACCGTCCACAGTTTTACTTCCGTACAACGGACGTAACAGGCGACATCACTTTGCCGGAAGGTGTAGAGATGGTAATGCCAGGTGACAACATCCAAATGACGGTTGAGCTAATTGCTCCAATCGCAATGGATGACGGTCTACGCTTCGCGATTCGTGAAGGTGGTCGTACTGTTGGTGCTGGTGTTGTTGCTAAAATCTTCGAATAAGATTTGACGAACGGCTAGTAAAAAGGGCATCATTTGATGCCCTTTTTAAGCACATGAAAAAAGGGTTGGCTGTTTTTATGTCGATCTTGTTGAAAAACAAAGAATTTTCGAGTCAAGATGTGTATCTTGGCTGATCGGTGCATTAGTTTTTTTGATGTATTAAGAATGAGCCCTGCAGCAGCGGGGTTGTTGTCGTCTATAGTTAAGACTTGTAACGGGTTGGTTTTATGAACGCAAATGCTGAAACTCCTAATAGCTCAAGTGCAGCAGATACATTTAAGTGGATTATCGCTTTTGCTCTGCTAGCCGCTGCTGTAGTGGGTAATTACCTGTATGGTGAAATGTCGGTTGTATTACGCGTAGCAGGAGTCGTTGTTTTAATCGCAGCAGCTCTTGGTGTGTCTGCAACTACAGCAAAAGGTAAAACAGCGATTAGTTTTGCACGCGAATCTCGTATGGAAGTTCGTAAGGTAGTTTGGCCTACGCGCCAAGAGACTATGCAAACAACACTAATCGTTTTGGTCGTATGTATTATTATGGCTTTAATACTTTGGGGAATTGACGGCATTATGGTTCGTCTAGTTGCCTTAGTTACTGGTGCATGAGGGTTTTAATTCATGAGTGAAGCTCCAAAAAAACGTTGGTATGTGGTTCAGGCTTTTTCAGGCTATGAAGGTCGTGTTGCTCAATCTCTTCGTGAGTATATAAAAATGCACACGATGGAAGATTACTTCGGCGAAATTCTTGTTCCTACAGAAGAAGTAGTTGAAATGCGTGCTGGCCAACGCCGCAAAAGTGAACGCAAATTCTTCCCAGGTTATGTTCTCGTTCAGATGTTGATGAACGATGAATCATGGCACCTTGTACGTAGCGTTCCACGTGTAATGGGCTTCATTGGTGGTACTTCTGACCGTCCAGCTCCTATCACTGACAAAGAAGCTGACGCCATTTTGAACCGTCTAGAACAAGCGAGCGAAGCTCCTCGTCCTAAGACTATGTTTGAACCTGGTGAAGTGGTACGTGTTAACGATGGTCCATTTGCAGACTTTAACGGTACCGTTGAAGAAGCAGATTATGAGAAAAGCCGCATTAAAGTGTCTGTTTCGATCTTTGGTCGTGCAACACCAGTTGAGCTTGAATTTGGTCAAGTTGAGAAACTTGATTAAAAAAACATCTTTTTATACTTGTGTAAGGCGCGAAATCTGATTATAATTTCGCGCCTTTTTACAGGTTATTATTAAAAAAGCGGGGAGCTGATCAATAGATTAGCGTTTGAACCCAAGCATTAGGAAATATCATGGCTAAGAAAGTTGAAGCTTATATCAAGCTGCAAGTTGCAGCAGGTATGGCGAACCCAAGTCCACCAGTAGGTCCTGCTCTAGGACAACACGGTGTGAACATCATGGAATTCTGTAAAGCGTTTAACGCAAAAACAGAATCTGTTGAGAAAGGTCTACCGATCCCAGTTGTTATCTCTGTATACAGCGACCGTTCTTTCACGTTCGAAACTAAGACTCCACCGGCAGCTGTTCTTCTTAAGAAAGCAGCTGGCGTTAAGTCTGGTTCTGGTCGTCCAAATACTGAGAAAGTTGGTACTGTAACTGACGCTCAGCTGCAAGAAATTGCAGAAACAAAAGCTGCAGATATGACTGGCGCTGACGTTGAAGCAATGAAACGTTCTATCGCAGGTACTGCTCGTTCAATGGGCCTAGTGGTAGAGGGTTAAGATTATGGCAAAACTAACTAAACGCATGCGCGTAATACGCGACAAAGTTGACGTAACTAAGCAATACGAAATCAACGAAGCAATCGCTCTTCTTAAAGAACTAGCAACAGCTAAGTTTGTAGAAAGTGTAGACGTAGCTGTTAATCTTGGTATTGACGCTCGTAAATCTGACCAAAACGTACGTGGCGCAACTGTGCTACCGCACGGTACTGGCCGTGACATTCGCGTTGCAGTGTTCACTCAAGGTGCTAACGCTGAAGCGGCTAAAGAAGCCGGCGCAGATATCGTAGGTATGGAAGATCTTGCTGAGCAAGTTAAAAAAGGCGTTATGGACTTTGACGTTGTTGTTGCTTCTCCGGATGCAATGCGCGTTGTTGGACAACTAGGTACAATCCTAGGTCCACGCGGTCTTATGCCAAACCCTAAGGTTGGTACTGTAACTCCTAACGTTGCACAAGCAGTTAAAAATGCTAAAGCAGGTCAGGTTCGCTATCGTAACGATAAGAACGGCATTATCCATACTACTATTGGTAAAGCCTCTTTCGAAACTGCTCAACTACAAGAGAACTTAGAAGCTCTTCTAGTTGCACTTAAGAAAGCGAAGCCATCTTCTGCGAAGGGTGTTTTCTTACAGAAAGTTAGCATCTCTACAACGATGGGTGCTGGTGTTGCGGTTGATCAAACTAGCCTGAACACTGTAGCAAGCTAATTTGCATAGGCGCGGAATTCATGTATAATTCCGCGCCTATTTAATTTGTGGTTGGGACTGCGTTTTAAAGGTCATTTTAGTGGTTTTATTGAGCAAATTTTATTATTTGTTTGAGAGAAACGTTGAAATACCTCGCTATCGCAGTCTCCGTCCAAGACCGTAGGCGTTTTGAATTTTATATTTGAAACTTAATGTCTACCTACGTAGACGGTGCCCGAACCGAAGAAAGTCAATTTTATTTCGATTGGCTTTTATCTGGGAATGCACCGTATTAACTCCCGATATCTATTTATGAATATTGGGTGGTGTAACGACAACCAGGAGTAAATCCAAGATGGCTTTAAACCTTCAAGACAAAAAAGCAATTGTTGCTGAAGTCAACGAAGCAGCCGGTGATGCACTTTCTGCAGTTGTAGCTGACTCTCGTGGCGTTACTGTTGGCGCGATGACTACTCTACGTAAACAAGCTCGTGAAGCGGGTGTTTACATGAGAGTTGTTCGCAACACACTAGCACGTCGCGCTGTAGAAGGCACAGCTTACGAATGTCTACAAGACGTATTCGTAGGTCCAACTTTGATCGCATTCTCTAACGAGCACCCAGGTGCTGCTGCGCGTATCTTTAAAGATTTCGCGAAAGAGAATAAAGATTTTGAGATCAAAGCTGCTGCATTTGAAGGCGTAGTTACTGACGCTAATGTATTGGCGACACTACCAACTTACGACGAAGCTATCGCACGCCTAATGATGTGCATGAAAGAAGCTTCAGCTGGCAAGCTGGTACGTACAATCGCTGCTGTTCGCGATCAGAAAGAAGAAGTTGCGGCATAAGCCTCACTTTGTACTGATTGCAAAATAAACTAATTGTTGACTTAAAAGAGAATTGTTATGTCTATTACTAACGAGCAAATCCTAGATGCAGTTGCAGAAATGTCTGTAATGCAAGTTGTAGAGCTTATCGAAGCTATGGAAGAAAAATTCGGCGTTTCTGCTGCAGCAGCTGTTGTTGCTGGTGGCGCTGCTGCTGAAGTTGCAGAAGAGCAAACTGAATTTGATGTGATGCTTACTGCTATTGGCGGAAATAAAGTATCTGTAATCAAAGCAGTACGTGCTGCTACAGGTCTAGGCCTTAAAGAAGCTAAGGGCCTAGTTGATAGCGCTCCTGCTGCTGTTAAAGAAGCTGTATCTAAAGAAGAAGCAGAAACACTGAAAGCTACTCTAGAAGAAGCTGGTGCAACTGTTGAAGTTAAGTAATAATTACTTAGCTTAGCCGAAAGGCTGATGGCTGGTGGTTTTATAACCACCGGCCTTTTTGCGCTGTAGGGTATTGGTGAATTTTCCTGCTGTTTAGATACCAATATTCAAGCAAAAAACCGCTATGTAAGTCAGCTTGCATAGGGTCTACAGTAAACAGTTGCTAGTACTGCCCCGCTCTTTTCGTTTAGAAAATGATTGGGTAGATTGGGTCACTTATCAGCGAGCTGAGGAACCCCATGGTTTACTCTTATACCGAGAAAAAGCGCATCCGTAAGGATTTTGGTACTCGTCCACAAGTTTTGGACATTCCATATTTGCTATCAATCCAGCTTGATTCCTTCGATAAATTTATCGAACAGGATCCTGAAGGACAACACGGTCTTGAAGCCGCTTTTCGTTCTGTATTTCCTATTCAGAGCTATAACGGCAATTCTGAGCTGCAATACGTTAGCTACCGTCTTGGTGAACCAGTTTTTGATGTTAAAGAATGTCAAATTCGTGGTGTAACTTATTCAAAACCATTGCGCGTAAAATTGCGCCTTGTTGTGTTTGATAGAGATGCACCAGCAGGTACCGTAAAAGACATTAAAGAACAAGAAGTTTACATGGGTGAGATCCCATTAATGACTGATAATGGTACCTTTGTAATTAATGGTACTGAGAGGGTTATCGTATCCCAGCTGCATCGAAGCCCAGGTGTGTTCTTCGACAGCGATAAGGGTAAAACCCACTCATCAGGTAAAGTTTTATATAACGCACGTGTTATTCCTTACCGTGGCTCATGGTTAGACTTTGAGTTCGATCCTAAGGATAATTTATACGTACGTATCGACCGTCGTCGTAAACTGCCTGCTTCTATCATTCTTCGTGCACTGCAAAAGACGACAGAAGAGATCCTTGATATCTTCTTCGACAAAGTGAACTTCGAAGTGAAAGACCAAACTCTTATGATGGAGTTGGTCCCTGAACGCCTGCGTGGCGAGACGGCAAACTTTGATATAGAAGCGAATGGCAAGACTTACATCGAAACAGGTCGCCGCGTTACGGCTCGTCACATCCGCAATCTTGAAAAAGATGGCGTTGAGTCCATCGAAGTACCAGTAGAGTACATCGTTGGTAAAGTTTCTTCTAAAGATTACATTAATGAAGACACTGGCGAGATTATCGTTGCGGCGAACCAAGAAATCAGCTTAGAAGCGTTAGCTAACCTTTCTCAAGCTGGTCACAAACATTTACAGGTTCTGTTCACCAATGATCTAGACCACGGTCCATTCATGTCCGACACATTGCGTGTCGATAGCACGGTTGACCGTATTTCTGCGCTAGTTGAAATCTACCGTATGATGCGTCCTGGTGAGCCACCAACAAAAGATGCGGCAGAAGCTTTATTCCAAAGCTTATTCTTCGCTGTAGAACGTTATGATCTATCGACTGTTGGTCGTATGAAGTTTAACAGTTCGATTGGTCGTGAAGATGCTGGCGAGCAAGGTATCCTTGACGAAACCGACATCATCGAAGTAATGAAGAAGCTTATAGGCATTCGTAACGGTAAAGGTGTAGTGGACGATATCGACCACTTAGGAAACCGTCGTATACGAAGCGTAGGCGAAATGGCTGAAAACCAATTCCGTGTTGGTTTAGTACGTGTTGAGCGTGCAGTGAAAGAACGTTTAAGCCTTGGTGACCTTGATGCAATCATGCCGCAAGACCTTATCAACGCTAAGCCTATTTCTGCAGCTGTTAAAGAATTCTTTGGCTCTTCACAGCTTTCACAGTTTATGGATCAGAACAACCCGTTATCAGAAGTGACGCATAAACGTCGTATCTCTGCATTGGGTCCTGGTGGTCTTACTCGTGAACGCGCAGGTTTTGAAGTACGTGATGTTCACGTAACTCACTACGGTCGCTTATGTCCGATTGAAACGCCTGAAGGTCCAAACATCGGTCTTATCAACTCGTTGTCTGCGTTTGCACGCTGTAACGATTTTGGTTTCCTAGAAACCCCTTACCGTCGCGTTGTTGATGGTATTGTGACTTCCGATGTTGATTACTTGTCAGCTATTGAAGAAGGGCAATTCATCATCGCTCAGGCGAACTCTACGCTAACTGAAACTAATGCCTTCGGAGAAGAATTAGTTACGGCGCGTCAGAAAGGTGAATCTGGTCTTCATCCACGTGACCAAGTTAACTACATGGACGTTGCAACCAACCAGGTTGTATCTGTCGCTGCATCGCTTATCCCGTTCCTAGAACACGATGATGCGAACCGTGCCCTAATGGGTGCGAACATGCAACGTCAGGCGGTTCCAACATTACGCGCAGATAAGCCTCTTGTAGGTACTGGTATTGAGCGTAACGTAGCGGTTGACTCCGGTGTTACTGCGGTAGCAAAACGTGGCGGTACTGTTCAGTCAGTAGACGCATCTCGTATCGTGGTTAAGGTTAATGAAATTGAATTGGTACCTGGCGAAGCCGGTATCGACATCTATAACCTAACTAAATACACGCGTTCTAACCAGAATACTTGTATTAACCAACGCCCAACCGTGCTACCTGGTGAACCAGTAGCAAAAGGTGACGTAATTGCTGATGGTCCTTCAACCGACCTTGGTGAATTGGCGCTTGGTCAAAATATTCGCTTGGCATTCATGCCTTGGAACGGTTATAACTTTGAGGATTCAATCCTCGTTTCTGAGCGTGTCGTTCAGGAAGACCGTTTCACGACTATCCACATTCAAGAGCTATCTTGTGTGGCACGTGATACTAAGCTGGGATCTGAAGAGATCACTGCGGATATTCCAAACGTAGGTGAATCTGCTCTGTCTAAACTAGACGAGTCAGGTATCGTTTATATTGGTGCTGAAGTGAAGGGTGGTGACATCCTAGTTGGTAAAGTGACACCTAAAGGTGAAACTCAGCTAACTCCTGAAGAGAAACTCTTACGAGCTATCTTTGGTGAAAAAGCATCCGATGTTAAAGATACGTCACTACGTGTACCAAACTCTGTTTCAGGTACGATTATCGATGTTCAAGTCTTCACTCGTGACGGCGTTGAGAAAGATAAGCGTGCACTAGAAATTGAACAAATGCAGCTTAAAGAAGCGAAGAAAGACCTTACTGAAGAGTTTGAAATTCTTGAAGGTGGTCTACTTGCTCGTGTTAGAGCTGTACTTGTTTCAGGCGGTTACTCTGAAGCTAAGCTAGATTCTATTCACCGTAAACAGTGGCTAGAACAAACACTAGAAGATGATGAGCTTCAATCATTGCTTGAGCAACTTGCTGAGCAGTGGGACGAGCTTAAAGCAGACTTCGATAAGAAGTTTGAAAACAAACGTCGTAAGATTACACAAGGTGATGATTTAGCACCTGGTGTTCTTAAGATTGTTAAAGTTTATCTAGCGGTTAAGCGTCGTATCCAACCTGGTGATAAGATGGCCGGTCGTCACGGTAACAAGGGTGTAATCTCTAAGATTAACCCTGTTGAAGACATGCCTTACGATGAAAAAGGTCAGCCTGTTGACATCGTACTTAACCCACTGGGTGTACCGTCTCGTATGAACATTGGTCAGATCTTAGAAGTTCATATGGGTCTAGCTGCGAAAGGTATCGGTGACAAGATCAACCAAATGCTGAAGGAACAACAAGAACTGCATCAGTTCCGCAACTTCCTGCAAAAGGTTTATGATCTTGGTGAAACGCGTCAGACAGTAGACATTGCGGCTCTATCTGATGATGAAGTTCGTACATTGGTGCAAAACCTACGTGGTGGTTTACCTATTGCGACTCCGGTATTTGATGGTGCTCCAGAATCTTCAATCAAAGAGCTGTTGAAATTGGGTGACTTACCAGAATCTGGTCAGTTGCGTTTATTTGATGGCCGTACTGGTGACGAATTTGAGCGTCCTGTAACCGTAGGTTACATGTATATGCTTAAACTGAACCACCTTGTTGATGACAAGATGCACGCACGTTCTACTGGTTCTTACAGCCTCGTAACTCAGCAACCACTTGGTGGTAAAGCTCAGTTCGGTGGACAGCGTTTCGGTGAGATGGAAGTATGGGCACTAGAAGCATACGGTGCTGCTTACACTCTACAAGAAATGTTGACTGTTAAGTCCGATGACGTGAATGGTCGTACTAAGATGTATAAGAACATCGTAGACGGAAACCATAGCATGGAACCTGGTATGCCAGAATCGTTCAACGTATTGTTGAAAGAGATTCGCTCACTAGGTATCAACATCGAGCTAGAAGACGAAGAGTAATCCAGTTTCCCTATAAAAACTCTTTATAGGGATGGAACAGGATTATCGGTAGAAAGGTTCTCGCTATTGAATGGTTAATCCATCTGGCGAGTTCCTTTTAACTCCTTACAGGAGCTGATTGTGAAAGACTTATTAAACTTTCTAAAAGCACAGCATAAGACCGAAGAATTTGATGCTATCAAAATCGGTCTATCTTCACCGGACATGATTCGTTCATGGTCTTTTGGTGAAGTTAAGAAACCTGAAACGATCAACTATCGTACGTTCAAACCAGAACGTGATGGTCTTTTCTGTGCGCGCATATTTGGACCAGTTAAAGACTACGAATGTCTTTGTGGCAAATATAAGCGTCTAAAACACCGTGGTGTTATCTGTGAGAAGTGTGGCGTTGAAGTTACACAAACTAAAGTTCGTCGTGACCGTATGGGCCACATTGAACTTGCGTCTCCAGTTGCACATATCTGGTTCCTAAAATCACTACCGTCTCGTATCGGTCTGTTAATGGATATCCCACTGCGTGATATCGAACGCGTACTTTATTTTGAAATGTACGTAGTGACAGAACCTGGTATGACTGATCTAGAAAAAGGTCAAATGCTCACAGAAGATGAGTATCTTGATCGTCTAGAAGAGTGGGGTGATGAGTTCACAGCGAAGATGGGTGCGGAAGCGATCAAAGATCTGCTTTCAACGATGGACCTGCACGCTGAAACAGAACAAATGCGCGAAGAACTTGAGACGACTAACTCAGAAACTAAGCGTAAAAAAATCACTAAGCGCCTGAAGCTTGTTGAAGCATTTATCACGTCTGGTAACAACCCGCAATGGATGATCTTAACGGTTCTTCCAGTTTTGCCACCAGATCTACGTCCTCTAGTACCACTAGATGGCGGTCGCTTTGCAACGTCTGATCTTAACGACCTATACCGTCGTGTGATTAACCGTAACAACCGCTTGAAGCGTCTACTAGAGTTAGCTGCTCCGGACATCATTGTACGTAACGAAAAACGTATGCTGCAAGAGTCTGTCGATGCGCTTCTAGATAACGGCCGTCGTGGTCGTGCAATTACGGGTTCTAATAAACGTCCTCTGAAATCTCTTGCTGATATGATCAAGGGTAAACAGGGTCGTTTCCGTCAAAACCTGTTAGGTAAACGTGTTGACTATTCTGGCCGTTCTGTAATCACAGTTGGTCCATATTTACGTCTACACCAGTGTGGTCTTCCTAAGAAGATGGCACTTGAGTTATTTAAACCGTTTATCTACAGCAAGCTAGAAACTCGTGGCATGGCAACGACGATCAAAGCAGCTAAGAAAATGGTAGAGCGCGAAGAAGCGATCGTTTGGGATATCCTAGATGACGTTATTCGTGAACACCCAGTATTGCTAAACCGCGCACCGACACTTCACCGTCTAGGTATTCAAGCGTTTGAACCAGTACTAATCGAAGGTAAAGCGATTCAGCTACACCCACTTGTGTGTGCGGCATATAACGCTGACTTCGATGGTGACCAGATGGCGGTACACGTACCTCTAACTCTGGAAGCTCAACTTGAAGCACGTACACTGATGATGTCGACGAATAACATTCTGTCGCCAGCGTCAGGTGACCCTATTATCGTACCTTCTCAGGATGTGGTATTGGGTCTTTATTACATGACTCGTGACAAGATCAACGTTAAAGGTGAGGGCATGTACCTTGCTGGACCAGCTGAAGCTGAGAAAGCATACCGTACTAAGTCTGCTGAACTGCACGCTCGCGTTAAAGTTCGTATCACTGAAACAGTTGTAGATGAAGATGGTGACAGAACGACGAACACTAGTATGGTTGATACGACGGTTGGTCGTGCAATGCTGTGGAATATCGTTCCTACTGGTCTACCATTCAGTCTTGTTAACCAAAAGCTTGGTAAGAAACAGATTTCTACCCTTTTGAACGAGGCATACCGTAAGCTTGGTCTTAAAGATACAGTAATCTTTGCTGACCAAATTATGTACACAGGTTTTGCATACGCTGCACTTTCTGGTGTTTCTGTTGGTATCAACGATATGGTTGTTCCTGACGCTAAGTACACTGAAATCTCTGCTGCAGAAGAAGAAGTTCGCGAAATTCAGGAACAGTTCCAATCAGGTCTTGTTACTGCTGGTGAGCGTTACAACAAAGTTATCGATATTTGGGCATCTACCAATGATCGCGTTGCGAAAGCAATGATGGATAACCTTTCTTTTGAAACAGTGATTAATAGTGACGGTAAAGAAGAACAACAAGAATCGTTTAACAGCATCTATATGATGGCTGACTCCGGTGCTCGTGGTTCTGCTGCACAGATTCGTCAGCTTGCAGGTATGCGTGGTTTGATGGCTCGTCCAGATGGTTCAATCATCGAAACGCCAATCACCGCAAACTTTAAAGAAGGCTTGAACGTACTTCAGTACTTTATCTCAACGCACGGGGCTCGTAAGGGTCTAGCGGATACAGCATTGAAAACAGCAAACTCCGGTTACTTGACTCGTCGTTTAGTCGACGTTGCTCAAGATGTTGTTGTTCATGACCACGATTGTGGCACTCACGAAGGTATCGACATGATGCCTCACATTGAAGGTGGTGACGTTAAAGTTGCACTTTCAGAGTTGGCTCTTGGTCGTGTGGTTGCTGAAGATGTACAAAAACCAGGTACTGATGATGTACTGATCCCACGTAATACTCTGATTGATGAGAAGTGGTGTCAAATCATGGAAGAAAACTCTGTAGATAGCATGAAAGTGCGCTCAGTAGTTACCTGTGATGCAGACTTCGGTTGTTGTGCACAATGTTATGGTCGTGACCTAGCACGTGGTCACCTAGTGAACCAAGGCGAGGCAGTAGGTGTTATTGCTGCTCAGTCTATCGGTGAGCCGGGTACACAGCTTACAATGCGTACGTTCCACATTGGTGGTGCTGCATCAACGGCAGCAGCAGAGAACAGCATTCAAGCTAAGACTACGGGTGTAGTGAAGCTTCATAACGCTAAATTTGTTATCAATAAAGATGACAAATTGGTTATTACCTCTCGTGCATCTGAACTTACTATCATTGATGAGTTTGGCCGTACGAAAGAGAAGCACAAACTTCCTTATGGTTCGATGCTAAGTAAGAAGAACGATCAAGACGTTACAGCTGGTGACATCGTCGCTAACTGGGAAGCGCACACAATGCCAATCATCACTGAAGTGGCTGGTCGTATCCAATATGTGGATATGATTGATGGTGTGACTGTTACTCGTCAAACGGATGATCTAACCGGTCTTTCTTCAAGTGAAGTAACTGACCCAGCCGCTCGCTCTACAGCAGGTAAAGATATGCGTCCAGCTATCAAACTTGTTGATGCGAAAGGTAAAGATGTAATGATTCCTGGTACTGATATGCCAGCTCACTACTTCTTACCAGGTAAAGCGATTGTACAAATCGAAGATGGTGCAGAAGTTGGTATCGGTGACACGTTATCTCGTATCCCTCAGAAATCGAGTGGAAACAAAGATATCACCGGTGGTCTTCCTCGCGTTGCTGACCTATTTGAAGCTCGTAAGCCTAAAGAGCCTGCGATTCTTGCAGAGCACACAGGTACTGTGTCGTTCGGTAAAGAGACAAAAGGTAAGCGTCGTTTGATTATCACTAGAGATGGTGGTGAGCATTACGAAGAGATGATAGCCAAGCATCGCCAGTTGAACGTATTTGAAGGCGAGAAGATCGAACGCGGTGATGTTATCGCTGATGGTCCAGAAACACCGCATGATATCTTACGTTTACGTGGTATCCGAGCAGTAACCTCTTACATCGCAAACGAAGTACAAGAAGTATATCGTCTGCAAGGGGTTAAGATTAACGATAAGCACATTGAAACTATCGTTCGTCAGATGCTTCGCAAATGTACTATCACATTCAAGGGTGACTCTGAGTTCCTTGTTGGCGAGCAGGTTGAATTTGCTAATGTTAAGATTGCTAACCGTGCTCTAGAAGCTGAAGGTAAAGAACCTGCACGTTTTGAACGTGAGCTACTAGGTATTACGAAAGCATCACTAGCAACTGAATCATTCATCTCTGCAGCTTCGTTCCAGGAAACGACTCGCGTACTAACAGAAGCGGCAGTTTCTGGTAAGCGTGATGAGTTACGTGGTCTGAAAGAGAACGTTATTGTTGGTCGTTTGATTCCAGCTGGTACTGGTTTTGCGTATCACCAAGAGCGTCAAAAGCTACGTGCAGGCGGTGGTCCAGAAGCACCATCTGCTGAACAAGCAACAGACAATCTAGCGGCACTTCTTAATGCAGGCTTTTCTTCAGAAGAGTAAGCATTAACTAAGCCTTATTAAAAAGCACCTTCGGGTGCTTTTTTTGTGCCTGTAATGCACTGATTTGAATATATTTTGTAGAAGTTATTATCCGTATATTGTCCATGAGTTTGGATATCACAATCATAATAGCTATGTTTCTAACAAACTATTGCTGGAGCGCATATTTATACTTAAAACTCTCGTTACCACGGTCCTCCGTGATAACGAATACCGAACTTAAAATGAACAGTCAAACATAACATCATGCAGTTTGATGTTCTTGTTTATAGTCCATTACGAGAGTTTCATTAGCTTTGATATGCATTACCACGCCAGAGCATGGTAGCGAGTGAAATGTGACGAAGTGGATTATGAGCATTGCGTTAGGTAAACAGATGGTCTCATCATTAATGCGATGAATGTTAGTTTTACAGAGAGGTATAAGAGATCAGCCTGGAGGAGAAATAAAAAAAGCACCAATCACATATGTGAATCGTGCTTATTCTAGGGTTTAGTATAGGCAATGTACTCAGTGAGAATACTATGCTCCTGGAGGTACCGCTAAGCTATCCGCTATCATTTGGATGAGTTGATCTTCAACCTCGAAGCGTGTCTCTATAATCTCTCCAATGAGTGATAAGTCATTATCCAAATCTTCGAGAGGATCATCTTTACCAACATTGGCATACTTGTCGGTGAAATTTAATAGAGGATCAGTTGTCAATACTATTTTACCGTAGGTTTGGTTAATTTCGTCAGTGGGAGAAAAACCCGTTGATTTCCATTTATCCATAACCATCTCATAGATCTTAAAATGACCTTCTGAAATGTAATCGACAAGGTGCTGACAATATTTTTGCAGTTCATCAGGTGTCGGTAGTTCTCCCACAGCTTTCTTATAGGTGTTCGGTTTCAATGCTGCAAGATGACAGTATTCGACGATAACGATTTGTCTGGTATCAAGCCAGTGATCGATAACCTCACTGGAACCACCCCATTGTTCTTGTGTTTTTTTTAATTTATTTAACATGACCATGTCCCTCATGATCAGATTGCGCACATAGCGTCAACCGAAAACCCCATAAACTGAGGCACTTAATACAAATGTTTATCTTCTTGATACCAAAAGTAATGTGTATATATTATTACATGACGACTAATTCTGGTATGAATTCAGATTGCCAGTAAAATGGATGAACTTCAAGCGGTGAGGTCAAAGGATGTTAAAAAAAAGTGTTAATAATGGTGATGTCGACGCTTATTGGATCGTAGTGAATGGCAGTGATATCTGGCTAATTGAAAATGAAATGCCATCAGGAACAGCTAAGGCATTGAATTTGCCTTTAGATAAAGCAATTCAAATCGGTGAGTATTTAGCTAAGCCAGTAATGTGGGTAAATGAAGCAGATGTCGATCAGGTAGTGGAACTAGTCTCTCTTCGAGATCATTTGCTTATGCCACAAGCGTTGTTTTTATTGGCGAGTAAAGCCGTCCAGTATGGACATATGACACAGACACAACGGTTTTGTGCACAGTGTGGTGGTAGAAATTTTCTGAACCATAATGAAATTGCGATGCAATGTGGTGAGTGTCGCACAATACACTATCCACGTATTTTTCCGTGTATCATCGTTGCGGTACGCGATGAGGGCAAAATATTGTTGGCACAACATCCTCAACATAAAGGGGGAATGTATACGGTTATTGCTGGCTTTGTGGAAGTCGGGGAGACGTTGGAGCAGTGTGTTGCAAGAGAAGTGAAAGAAGAAACGGGCGTTAACATAAAGAATATTCGTTATTTTGGTAGCCAACCATGGGCATTTCCAACCAACATGATGATTGGTTTTTTAGCGGATTATGATTCGGGTGATATTCAACCTGATTATACCGAGCTCGCCGATGTTAAATGGTTTACTCCGGAAGAGATGCCAGTCGTGGCGCCAAAAGGCACCATTGCTCGTGCGCTTATTGATAAGACGGTTGAAATCATAAGTTTAGGATAAAAAAAACCCTCCGTAAACGGAGGGGGTAAGTAAGATGTCGTTATGAGATGTTTAGGTATTTTTAGCTACCTAATATTATTATTGTTTTCGCTAGCGGAAAGATTAGTACCATGCTCGGAAATGAGACGCAAAAGAATAGTTGATTAAAAACTTAATAACTTGATCTAGGGCTCAAAGCTCGTGTAGCAGCATATTTAAAGAGTGTTAGAATAAGCTTTTGAAAAAATTAAATTCAAATTGGAATGACGGAATGACCGAATTAAAAAACGACCGCTATTTACGCGCTCTACTGAAAGAACCTGTCGATTACACCCCTGTATGGATGATGCGTCAAGCAGGTCGTTATTTACCTGAATACAAAGCAACACGTGCAGAAGCAGGTGATTTTATGTCACTTTGCCGTAATGCAGAGTTGGCATCTGAAGTGACCATTCAACCTTTGCGCCGCTTTCCATTAGATGCCGCCATTCTGTTTTCTGATATTTTAACAATCCCTGATGCTATGGGATTAGGCTTACACTTTGATACAGGTGAAGGCCCTAAGTTTGATCATCCTATTACTTGTAAAGCTGATGTTGATAAAATAGGTTTACCAGACCCTGAAGGTGAACTTCAATATGTAATGAATGCTGTACGTCAAATTCGCAAAGATCTGCAAGGCGAAGTGCCATTAATTGGTTTTTCTGGTAGTCCTTGGACTCTAGCTACCTATATGGTTGAAGGTGGAACGTCTAAAGCATTCACTAAGATTAAAAAGATGATGTATGCCGAACCAGCAACCTTGCACCTATTGTTAGATAAACTGGCTGACAGTGTGATCGAATATCTTAATGCTCAGATTAAAGCGGGTGCACAATCGGTGATGGTATTTGACACTTGGGGTGGCGTACTTACTCCGCGTGACTACAATCTATTCTCTCTTCAATACATGCAAAAAATAGTCGATGGTTTGATCCGTGAGAATGATGGACGTCGTGTTCCTGTTACCTTGTTTACCAAGAATGGTGGTATGTGGTTAGAGAAAATTGCCGCTACGGGTTGCGATGCGGTCGGCCTTGACTGGACTATTAATATTGAGGATGCCAAAGCACGCGTTGGCGATAAAGTCGCTTTACAAGGTAATATGGATCCGTCGGTACTTTATGCTCCCGCCCCACGTATTCAAGAAGAAGTAGCGACAATTCTAAAAGGTTTTGGTGATACTGGTACTGGTCATGTCTTTAACCTGGGCCACGGCATTCACCTCGATGTACCTCCTGAAAATGCGGGTGTGTTTGTAGAAGCGGTACACGAGCTATCTAAGCCATACCATAAATAGATTGGACACTTTATAACTTGGGCACTCACTTTGTTCACTTCTAGGTTCTAGATTCGGGCTTGGTGAGAGCTCAATATTCTTTTCGAGAAAGTACGAGTTCCACCTTTTCAGCTAAGTGCTTAACAACATCCTCTTCAAACCACGGATTCCTTCTAAGCCACAACGTGTTTCTCGGAGAAGGGTGTGGAAGAGGCATAACGCTTGGTGCCCATCGGTGCCACTGTTGGACGGTCTTTGTGAGCGTTTTTGGCTTATCGGGCAAATAATAAAGTTGAGCGTATTGGCCAATCAGTAACGTTAATTCTATCTTTGGCAGCAGAGATAACACGCTTCCATGCCAAAGTGGAGCACACTCTTTCCTTGGAGGAAGGTCGCCACTTTTGCCTTTTCCCGGATAGCAAAAACCCATTGGCATGATGGCTATGTTTTTAGGGTCATAAAAACAGCTTTTATCAATATTTAACCAGGTTCTGAGCCTATCTCCACTAGGGTCATTCCAAGGTATAGACGTCCTATGTACTTTAACCCCGGGAGCTTGGCCTATAATTAAAATCTTAGCATCTTGATCTGCCTGTATCACCGGGTTGGCACCGAGTTCAAGTTCTGATTCACAAAGCTTACAAGCCTTTATCTCAGTAAGTAGGTTACTAACACTCATTAGTAGCCCTTTTCAAAATCGATGGTGTTTAACAGGTTAAAGCCGCTCTTCCATAGTAGATAATTCTCTTTGAAAATCTCAAATACTTGCTCAGGGAAGCTGCACGCTGCAATGTGAGGGGTTACGGTGACTTTTGGATTGAGCCAATAAGGACAAGCTTGAGAAATTGGTTCATTTATAAATACATCTAAGAACGCGTGACGAATATTGTCGTTTTCTAGGGCGAATAGAAGGCTTTCAGTATGAACTGAATGGCCCCTACCAACGTTGAAAAACAGAGCTTGTTGGCAATAAGAAAAAAACGTTTGGTCGAATATACCAACAGTATGTGGGGTATTAGGCAGTGTAGACACGATGACGTCTATTTCGCCTAAAGCATTATGTACCTGTTCAATGTGAACAATGTCTGTAAAAGCGGAATCCTTTGGTGGAATCCCAGTACGATTGACGCCGATAGTATGTAATCCAAAAGATGAAGCAGATTTAGCCAAGTAATTGCCTATTGCTCCTGTACCTAAAATTAACATTCTTTTGCCTGAAACGGTTCGATACCGATGAGGTAGCCAAAGCTTCTCAGATTGTTGAGTACGGTATGTGTTGAAATGTCTAAAGTGGGAGATAGTGTAGGCCAGAACATATTCAGATATTTGCTCGCCAAAGATCCCTTTCACATTGGTGAGTTGATAATCTTGTCGAAGTTCAGGGCCTATTAACGAATCAACACCTGCATAAGCGGATTGCATCCATTCAAGGTGAGAGAACTCATCGACAATAGGAGTGATTAATGGAGGGGATCCTAAAATAATATTCGCGTCGTTATTCTTGTCGGTAATTATTAGGTCAGGTAATTCTGCTTGATTAAGCATTTCGATGTATTCGTCGTTATGTTCAGTAATAATTCTGACTTTGTTTTTAAAATTATCCATCTGCTTTCTTTTTTCCCTTTACTTTATCAAGTACACTGCCGCTGATTATTTATAAACCATAGAGCTGTTATGTTACAGAATCCACTGCAAGTACGACTTGAGAAGTTTGAACCTTGGCAACAAATAACCTTTATGGCTTGTTTGTGTGAGCGTATGTACCCGAACTATGTTGTTTTTTGTGAGAATACAGAATTTGCAGAATCGCGTATATATCGAGATATCCTAGATAGCATCTGGGAGTTAATGACAGTAAAAAGTGCAAAAATAAATTTCGAACGCCAGTTAGAAAAATTGGAAGAGTTGATCCCTTCATCCGAAGATTTTGATTTCTATGGTGTCTACCCAGCAATCGATGCGTGTAAAGGTTTATCAACACTGATTCATGGTCTACTTGATAGAGACTATTTGTTTGAGAACATGCTGTCGGTGAGTGAGTTGTCAGTGATGACGGTTGCGCAGCTAGAAGAAGCTCAAGGCGGTGATGAGATCACCAATGAAAATCAAAAAGAAAACGAAGCGGTTTGTACTGAATGGGATGTTCAATGGGCAATATATAAACCTCTTAAGGATGCAGTGAGGCGAGATATCGATCTGATCAAAGGCCTACGCCAAGAAATCAAAGATGAAGGCGTGAGTAACTTAGGTATTTCAGCCTAATTTGAATCTTGAAGCGAATTCAGTCTGTTCAAAAGAACAACGTTCGCTTCAAGCTTTAAGAAGAGAGTACTTTAATCGCTACTATCTTTTACATCATGCAATTTTTTCCACGTTTCCCATCTTTGATAGGCCAACTCTTGCATGTCGGTTGTTTTATCAGCTTCATCGACAATTTCTTCGCCTATCAGATATTCAAACATGTCTTCAAGGGTAACAATGCCTTGAATGGTGCCATATTCATCTACAACCAAAATTAATTGAAGTCGATTGCTCATCATATGGTCAAACGCTTTAGGTAACACGGTGTTGTTAAGCAGAACATTAATAGGTCGCATCACCGCACCCAATTGCTGTTCACCGCTGCCTAATTGCTGCATCTTGAACAGCTCTAATCGATGCACAAATCCTAAAATGTTGTCTTTTTGTTGGCTGTATATTAATGGCCGAGAAAAAGGAATATCCTTATGTTGCTCTATAAACTCGTTAATGGTGAGTTCGGCTTCTACTCTAAAGACGACGGGCCTTGGTGTCATGATTTGTGTAATAGGGACATCAGGTAACGTAAGCAGATTGTGTAGTATCTTAGATTCACCTTCATTGAACTCGCCACTCTCTTTGGCAAGCATCGCCATCGCAGAAATTTCGTCGCGCAGTTTTGGAGGGGTATGCCCACGTGCCAAGCGCTTGGTTATCTGCTCTGAAAGCCAAACAAATGGGGTTAACGCCCACACCATCCAACCAAGCAGGTTTGCAGCGACTGGAGCTAATTGTCTCCAATAGGTTGCACCTATGGTCTTTGGAACTATTTCTGAAAGCAATAGTATCCCCAATGTTAAAACAGCAGAGAACAAACCTAACCACTGGCTACCAAATACCGATGCTGCTTGCGCACCTGCACCAGCCGCTCCAATCGTATGGGCAATGGTATTAAGAGTCAGTATCGACGCTAAAGGACGGTCAATATTTCCTTTGAGTTGACTTAGTTTTGGAGCCGAGGGATGTTTTTTTTGTCTTAATTGAGCTAAGTAGCTTGGTGTAATGCTGAGCAAAATAGCTTCAAGTACTGAACAAACAAATGAAACACCGATGGCTACGGTTATATATAAAGTTAATAGAAACATGAATTTTTTAAGACCATTCCTGTGTAAAGTATCAATAAATTAAAAATATTTAAGTGAGATATATAGCGCTTAGATACTGTATTTACTCGTGTTACGGCATGATAAGCAATAATTACGGCACAGAAAACTGTATCAAATTGTGAGATATTACTCATATTCAACCTAAACTTACGTCTTTTTAAGGTAACTTCCCAGACAAACCTTTGCCAGACGGGGCCTTTATGCATTACAGTGGTTCGGATTCGATAACACATAAGAAGGGAAACCTAATGAACAAGACCCAATTAATCGACTTTATCGCTGAAAAAGCGGATCTATCTAAAGCTCAAGCAAAATCTGCACTTGAAGCAACTCTAAGTAGTGTTTCTGATACACTAAAAGAGGGTGACCAAGTTCAACTAATTGGTTTTGGTACATTCAAAGTAAATCACCGTGCAGCTCGTACTGGTCGTAATCCAAAGACTGGCGAAGAGATTCAAATTTCTGCAGCTAATGTACCTGCATTTGTAGCAGGTAAAGCACTGAAAGAATCAGTGAAGTAATATAATTGACACCGAGACAAGTGCTCGGTGTCATACTCTTTATGAAAAAGTATTTTATACCTCTTCTCTTATCCTCATTTCTTTTGGGCTGCTCATCTAGCCCAACGACAAGCAATACTGAAATATTCAATACGATGACTGGTGGTCAATCTGCTGGTGATGCAACGAGTTTTTATTGGTATACAGAGCGATTAGATCTTCCTTATTCAGCTTCCGATTATGTCGCTTCAGGTGATTATGGCTGGTATAAGTCAGACTATCGTTGGAGAAAGAGTGTCGTAAGAGAAATTGTCAGAGAAGGAATGCAACGACAAGAGTCATATGAGCTCGTTCCGTATCGAATTCAACTACGTTTTGACAATAATGGAGAGGCGGTTTACCAGCAATATCGGCTTGATGGTAAGGTGCTTCCTTTGACAACACAGCAGATTCAAATGTTTTTGAATGAAGCCGAATCTATTAAGACCGTCACTGAACAGCAGGATAAGAACGGTTCTAGCTTGACGCAAGGATATTGGAATGGGAAGGTGTTTTATAGCTGTGATGCCGAAACATTCGAAAAGATAGAATTTAATCAGACATTGCCAACCTTTGTTATAAATCGCCTTGCGAGTCTAGACAGTTATGCCGCGTTTGTTAGTGCCACTTCGCCGGGTAAATTGGTCGTTAAAAATTTATTGATGCTAGAAGATGAAAGTTTTGATTGTGTAGAAAGACCCGTTTTTATAGAAGATGAATGAGTATAGTGAAGCTGGATAGGGGTTGAGTTCGACTAGATGACGAATTCAAGTCCTGCGACACAATTGAAAAAGGCGCATTGAGCGCCTTTTTCATGTCAGAACATCGAGAAAGGTTATTTCTTGTTTTCTCTCTCTATCGCTCTGTAACCGATATCATTGCGATGGAACATGCCATTCCAACTAATGCGCTTTGTAAGCTTATAGGCGCGCTGCTGAGCTTCTGATACGGTGTTTCCAAGTGCTGTTGCACAAAGTACCCGACCACCATTAGTGACAACATCGCCGTTTCTATAACTAGTACCAGCATGAAACGCTTTCTCACCCTCTACTTCCTCAGTAGGAAGCCCTGAGATAACGTCACCTTTTGCGTAATCAGCAGGGTAACCACCAGCAGCGAGTACGACACCAATTGAGGCGCGTGGATCCCAATGTGATTCAGCATTTTCAAGGTTCTCATCAAGCGCGTCTAAACATAAGTCGACAAGATCAGATTCCATGCGCATCATGATTGGTTGTGTTTCCGGATCACCAAATCGACAATTATATTCGATGACTTTAGGTGTACCATCAGCATCAATCATCAAACCAGCATAAAGAAAACCAGTATAAGGGTAACCCTCTGCATCCATACCGCGAACGGTTGGATAGATCACTTCTTCCAGAATCCGAGCATGTATCTCTGGTGTTACCACGGGTGCTGGTGAGTAAGCCCCCATACCACCAGTATTTGGACCCGTATCTTTGTCACCAACGCGTTTATGATCCTGGCTGGTGGCCATTGGCAAGACACTCTTACCATCAACCATAACTATAAAGCTTGCTTCTTCGCCTTCAAGAAACTCTTCGATAACGACTCGGCTACCGGCGTCTCCAAATGCATTACCCGCAAGCATGTCTCTGATAGCATCTTCGGCTTCTTGCTGTGTCATTGCGACGATGACACCTTTACCAGCGGCTAAACCATCGGCTTTAATAACGATTGGTGCACCTTTCTCACGAACATATTCGATTGCAGGTGTAATCTCGGTAAAGTTCGCGTACCAACCTGTCGGAATGCCGTGGCGAGCCAAAAAGTCTTTAGTGAATGCCTTTGAACCTTCTAGTTGTGCGGCGGCTTTTGTTGGTCCAAATATAGGTAGGTTTGCTTCGCGGAATGCGTCAACAACACCAAGTACTAACGGTACTTCTGGGCCTACAATCGTTAGTTCGATGGCTTTTTCTTTTGCAAAAGCGACCAAGGCATCAATATCTTCCACATCGATAGCAATATTAGATAGCTTTGGCTCGAGGGCCGTGCCCGCATTACCCGGTGCAACATAAACGGTTTCAACGTCTGGGTTTTGCGCGGCTTTCCAGCCAAGTGCATGCTCACGACCGCCTGCACCTATGATCAATACATCCATTTTTTTCAATCCTTATAGCTACGTCAGTGATGCTACTTCTGTGTCAAAAGTGCTCATTTACTGACGTAAACTGCGCGCTTTTTTCTTGGATTAGCTTCACTGACTTGCTCTAATGCTTAAAAAACTCCCTTTAAAAAAGGGAATCAAAAACTTCAAATCTACTGCCTAGGACAGAAAATCGAACCTAGGCGGTTTAATTAATGGCGGAAGTGACGCATGCCAGTGAAGATCATCGCCATGCCGTGTTCATCAGCGGCTTCAATAACTTCATTGTCGCGCATAGACCCACCCGGCTGAATAACACATTTTATTCCTGCTTCTGCTGCGGCGTCTATGCCATCGCGGAACGGGAAGAAAGCGTCAGATGCCATTACGCTACCAGGTACTTCTAGTCCTTCATCTGCGGCTTTAATACCTGCAATTTTGGCCGAGTATACGCGGCTCATTTGACCGGCACCAACACCAATGGTCATATCGCCTTTCGCATAGACAATAGCATTAGATTTCACATATTTTGCTACTTTCCAGCAGAAAAGCGCGTCTTTGAGTTCTTCTTTTGTTGGTTGGCGTTTAGATACAACGGTTAGATCATCGTGCGTTACCATACCCTGATCGCGGTCTTGAACAAGTAGGCCCCCATTCACTCGTTTAACATCGAAGCCCGTCGTTTTTGTTGTCCATTCACCACACTCAAGTAGACGAAGGTTTTTCTTCGCTGCGACTATTTCAATCGCTTCAGTCGATATACTTGGTGCAATGATAACCTCAACAAACTGACGTTCAACAATCGCTTGTGCGGTCGCTGCATCCAACTCTTGGTTGAAGGCGATAATGCCGCCAAAAGCCGACGTAGGATCGGTTTGATATGCACGGTTATAGGCTTCAAGTATATCTTTGCCAAGAGCGACACCACATGGGTTTGCGTGCTTAACGATAACGCAAGCGGGTTCAGAAAACTCTTTAACGCACTCTAAAGCGGCATCGGTATCCGCAATGTTGTTGTATGAAAGGGCTTTACCTTGAATTTGACGAGCCGTTGAAACTGAGGCTTCTTCAGGGTTCTCTTCAACATAGAAAGCTGCTGCTTGGTGGCTGTTTTCACCGTAACGCATATCTTGCTTCTTCTTGAACTGCTGGTTAAACGTGCGAGGGAAGCTAGACGCTTCGTCACCTTCTTTATTGTCACCATAAGAAGGGACCATAGTGCCAAAATAATTGGCAATCATGCCGTCGTAGGCGGCGGTATGTTCAAAGGCAGCGATAGCAAGATCAAAACGAGTTTCTAATGTAAGTGATTTCTCATTTGTATCCATTTCAGCGATGACGCGGGAGTAGTCAGAAGCGTTAACTACAATAGCCACGTCCTTATGATTTTTCGCGGCACTGCGAACCATCGTAGGGCCACCGATGTCAATATTTTCGACGGCATCAGCCAATGTGCAACCGTCTTTCGCAACGGTTTCTGCAAATGGGTACAGGTTAACGACAACCATATCAATAGGGTCGATACCGTGCAGTGCCATAACCGCATCATCTTGACCACGACGACCAAGTACACCGCCATGAACTTTAGGATGCAGAGTCTTCACACGACCATCCATCATCTCAGGAAAGCCTGTATAGTCAGAAACTTCAGTAACAGAGATGCCTTGTTCTGCAAGCAGGCGAGCAGTACCACCAGTAGATAAAATATCGATACCTCGGTCAGAAAGAGCCTGAGCGAACTCAACAATACCAGTTTTGTCTGATACGCTGATAAGAGCGCGACGGATTGGGCGGGCGTTATTCATTGCTTCCATTTTCCTTGAATTCACAGAAATAATTGTATAAGAGATACGTTTATTGCCAGACGCTACGTTTTAACAAGTAAGCGGGCGGGTATAAATTTGTTAAAAATGATGGCGCGTATTCTACCCAATTTGCACCTGAAATGCTCGCGCAATCGATTGGCTTCACATAAATAATTAAAATTAGCCTATTTTTTAGACAAAAAAGATAAGGAATAAATATGTACTTGATTGGAGAACTGGCAAAAAAAGGTGGCGTGACGACCGATACGCTTCGATTCTATGAAAAAAACGGCCTTATTCAACCCGTCGGGCGCAGTGATTCTGGCTATCGTATTTATTCTGAAAATAGCCTTGAGCAAGTCCAATTCATTTTAAATTCTAAGCGACTTGGATTAAGTCTCGATGAGATTAGAGAGTTGTTAGAGATTCGCCTTGAAGCCACACAACATAGCTGCGCGGAAGTAAAAGGCATTACGTCAACAAAACTACTCCTTATTGATGAGAAAATTCAGGAGTTGACTAAAATTCGAAATGCTCTGAAGAAAATTAACGATGCTTGTTGCGGACACAGTAATGACAACGCAAGCCATTGCTCTATTTTGGAGGCGCTGAAGTAATGGTGAAAGATAACCTGTTATGGAGAACCGGTACTCAGCCTAGAAGGCGCTATAGCCCAAGTGAGTAGAAGTGTTTGGGCTATATCAGCATTATTCTTTGCTACTATATTCGTGAACGGCAGACACTCTAATTAGCATGGCAACCATGCTGCTCCGCGAACACCACTGCTATCACCAAATTTTGCCTGAACAATGGGGGTGTCGCTGTCAGGGCTAAATACATATTGTTTCATCTGTTTCTGTACATCGGAATATAAAGAGGCAACATTAGACATTCCACCGCCGATGACTATCACATTTGGGTCAATAATATTGACGACATAGGCAAAACTTCGAGCAATTTGGTCGATCAGTTGATAGTAAGCCAGCTTCGCTTTTTGATCGCCACGTTGAAGTGCTTCAAATATTTCTGGTGCAGATTTGTATTCAGAAAAACGCTGTAAGTATTGCATCTCAAACCCCGTTCCGGAGATGAACCTTTCAATACAATTTTGTCGGCCGCAGTGACAAGCCTGATTTATGCCGTCTTTTTCGTGGCTAAAATAAGGCAATGGGTTGTGCCCCCATTCCCCACATATCGCATTTGCCCCAACAAGTAATTGTTGGTTTACAATAAAACCACCACCACAACCTGTCCCCAGAATTACGCCAAAAACAACGTGTTTTCCAGCGGCTGCGCCATCAATTGCTTCCGATAATGCAAAACAATTGGCGTCGTTTGCTATGTAGATCTTACGATTTAAAGCGAGGCGCAAATCTTCTTGTAAGTCATGCCCATTTAAAAATAAGCAATTGGCATTCTTAATTGTGTGTGTATTAGGACAAATGGCCCCAGGCAAACCAATACCTATACTTGCTGTTGCCGCGAGGTTTTTCTCTGCTTGAGTAATAAGGCTGACAACGGTGTTTACAAAGTCAGTGTAATTACTAGGTGTTTCCACCCGCATTTTCAGTAACTCATCATTATTGTGATCGTATGCTCGCAATTCAATTTTTGTACCGCCAATATCAAGGCCAAACTTTATCGTATTCATTGTTGTGACTTCTCGTGGGCAAAATAAGAATAGTGTGAATTAGAAATAGAGCAGCGAATTAAAGGCTTGCTACTCTACCTGTTGTTCGAAATGGAATCAGAGTTCGGTGCTACTTGAGTACAGTGCGTAAACGGACGATTTTTTCTTTCAATATAGAGGTTGGACAACCAAGATTTAAACGAATAAATCCTTTTCCTTGCTCGCCAAAACTATAACCCATCGTCGGAATGACTCCGGCGAGATGAAGTTGTTCTTCGAGTTCGTTATCGCTCAGTTCTAGTGCCCTGCAATCCAACCATGCAAGATAGGTAGATTCTTGTGGGAGGTAAGTTACCTTGGTCAGCTCCGTGTTAACGAAGTCAGCGAGCACTCGATTATTGTTTTCTAGATAACCAAGTGTTTCATCAAGCCATTTTCTACCATGGCGATACGCGGCTTGATTTGCCAATAAGCTCAACGAACTGTACACATCCATTCCATAGGCGAGCAATTTCGACTTCAGCGCTCTTGCTTCATGTTCATTTGGAATCATAGTATTAGTTAAGCGCATCGATGGTAAGCCAAATGACTTTGTGCCAGCGATGCATACGGCCATTTTGTTCAGATAATCCGGATTGACTCGTAAACAGCTAAAGAATGTATATCCGTTAAATACGATGTCGGCCCAAATTTCGTCTGAAATAATATATGTGTCGTATTGGTGGCAAAGTGCACAAACCTTAGTCACTTCATCTTCTGTCCAAACGCGTCCACCGGGATTGTGTGGGTTGCAAAACATGAGGATTTTTATGCCAGACTTTAATTGATTTTCTAGGTCATCAAAGTTAATGGTGTAGTAGCCGTTTTTATTTTCAAGTGGAGAAACAGCAAGCTCCCGATTTGTATTTTCAATCGTTCGATAGAACGCGTGGTAGACAGGGCTAAAAACAAGAACTCGTTCGCCAGGATTGCTCCAACGTTCGACCAGCATCGCGATAGCGGGTAGGCTTCCCGGAGTGGTATGGAACCACTCCTTCTTTAGATCAACCTTGTGATTCTCCGACCACCAATCGATGACGGAGTTAAAATACTCATCGCCACGCTCAGAATAGCCAAATATCCCATGTTCAATTCGTTCTTTAAGTGGTGTAGTAATGAAGTCGGGAGCTTTAAAATCCCAGTCAGATACCCAGCTTGGTAATGCCTTTCCTTTTGGAACACCGAGCCACTTTTCCATGTAGTCCCATTTTAGGCAGTCTGTATCGTAGCGATTGATAACGGTATCTAATTCGTGTTGCATAATGTCCTCGTCAAAAACAGGAAGCACTGAATCGTGCTTCCTGAAGGTTCGTCGTGTTTAAACTAAATGGTTGCAGTATTTGCCGCTTTATCTTGTGTTTGTACCTCGTCGGCATTTTTTTCTGTTTTGAGTTTAGCGATTCCGATGCCGCTATACGCCCAGATCATCGCAAAAATCACACCAGAATAGTTTTGAATTGCCCACGGTAGGTAATCAAGGGTTGAAACGCCTAGCGTAGCCGCCATAAATACGCCAGCATTGGTCCAAGGAATCAATGGCTCAATAACTGTCCCTGCATCTTCAATCGTACGAGATAAATTTTTCGCGTCGAGCTGCATACGCTTATACATATCACGGAATATTTCAGAAGGAATTAAAAGTGCAAGCTTCCCATCTGATGTTGTGCATACAACAATGAAAGTGGTAGCAATTGTTGCTCCAATCAAGCTTGCTGTTCCTTTGATTCCTTTTGTAAGCAATCCCACTAATACGTTTAGGCTACCAGTGAGTGCTAGTGTGCCAGCAAATGAGAACGCACAGAAAACAAGAAGGACAACACCCATCATAGAAGTCATGCCACCGCGATTTACTAACGTTAAAACGTCACTAAGAACGGCAACATCACCAAGTCCTGAGCTCGTAAACATGGACGCATTAAAACCACCCAACATTGAAGTAAGTGCTGTGTTTAAGTCGAAACCTTGGAAAATCATGGCATTCGCAATGGCTATAGCAATGGCGGCGACCATGAGTGGAATCGTTGGAAGTTTACGTATGGCACCCCATAAAATAAGAACTGGTGGTAATAACAAGAAAATATTCAGTGAGAATAATTCGTCAAGGTTTGCCAAAATGGCAATTATTTTTTCAGGTGTTTCCGCCGAAACGTCACTGTTTCCAGCAAAGAAAAATACAATTGAAGCCAACAAAAAGGCAGGAATTGTTGTCCACAACATATGCTGTATGTGGGAGTAAAGGTCCGTCCCTGCAACTACAGGAGCGAAGTTTGTGGAATCAGAAAGTGGCGAAATTTTGTCGCCAAAGTAAGCGCCAGAAACCACTGCACCAGCAACGGCAGCAAGATTCGCATCCATACCTGTGGCTACACCCATTAGCGCAACACCAACGGTTCCCGCAGAACCCCAAGAGGTACCGGTACACAAGGAAACAAAGCTAGTGACTAAGAATGCTGTAAAAATTAAATATTCAGGGCTAATGACTTTAAGGCCGTAATAGACAAGCATTGGAATGGTGCCGCCAATCATCCAACTGCCAATCAAACCGCCGACAAGCACCAATATAAATACAGCAGGCAAAGCTTTAGCAAGACGTTCAGTAATTGCGCTTTGGATATCGTCCCAGCCATAGCCTAATTTCCAGGCGACTCCAGAAGCGACAACGGCCGATCCTAATAATAAGCTTTCGATGGGTAAGCCAAATACGCCATAGCCCACAATCAAGAAGGTGAGCATTGTTAGTATCGGCAGTAACGCCAATCCAACAGTTGGGGTAGATATAGTTTTGCTTTTCATGTAAATTACATCCAAGTTATTATATGTATAAAGTACATATTTAGGTTTATAATCGTTTTAATCACAGTATTAGCATATATCTTCTCTTTTGCTGGATCTGTGATGAACGTCAATAATGTAATTATTGTCATTTTTAATGTAAATTACATTCGATTCAAGAGGAAGTTTAATAGTGGCTACAATTAACGATGTTGCACAGGCAGCAGGGGTATCGACTGCAACGGTATCTCGTGTCATTAATCAATCACCGAGTGTGTCACCAGAAACCGTACAACTGGTTGAAAGTGCCATGATTCAGGTTGGATACAAAATAAAAGGGAATCAACGCCTTACCATCAACCAGGGGGTGAATGCGATTGGATTGATCGTTAGCCGTTTTAACTCGCCATTTTATGGATTATTGAGTCAAGGTGTAGAGAAAATTGCGAAGCAATATGAAAAAAAAATGATTGTCGCCAGTGGTAATTATGACTCTGACTGTGAAGAAGATGCGATCAAATTCATGCTAAGTAAAGGGTGTAAAAATATTGTCATCCATAGCAAAACAATGAGTGATCAAACATTGATTCAATATGCGAAGCAAATCCCTGGGTTTGTTGTCATCAATCGACGTGTGCCAACAATCGAAGATCAGTGTGTATGGTTGGATAATAGTGAAGGTACTTATCAAGCAACCAGTTATCTCATTGAACAAGGTCATCGGCGCATAGCGTATTTGTCTTGTGAAATTGAAGTTGATGATAAGTTTCTTCGTTTTGACGGGTACCGTCGTGCACTCGATGATGCAGGCATTGAGTTTAACCCTGACTGGGTTGAAGAGGTTCCATTTGGAGAGCAAGGAGGCGCACTGGCGGCAACCAATTTTTTAAATAAAGGGTTACCCATGACGGCTTTAGTTGCGTTTAATGATTTTTATGCAGCCGCGGCTATTCAAGTATTCAAAGAGCATGGAATATTGGTGCCAGAACAGTTGTCTATCGTCGGGTTCGATGATGTATTACCACAGTGCTATTTCTCACCAAAATTAACCACTATCCGTAGTCCAATCGAAAGCATGGCAATCAATGCGGCACGTATTTCTTTAGAAGGTATAAGCAGTACTGTTTCACGCGCGTTCCATCCTTTATTAATTAAGCGTGAATCAGTCACGGCAATTAAAGCTGATCATCACTGAGTAAGCGTGATCTCTTTGATGCTGTGAATCGTCGTGCCAGAAGCTTTCATATTATTGATGCTAGATTACCCATAATGAATGGTGTTTTAATGTGATGCACGTCACACAAAAATAGTGAATAATTGCCTCATCGAGTGAGAAGGGCTGTAACCCCAACAAGTCGTCACTCATTTTTAATAGACACTTTAAGGGTAAATAAAATGAAAAAATTAACCGTTCTAGCCGCAACGATACTTATGAGCGCAACGGCATTTGCAGGTACTCAATCGGTTTATAGCGAAACAAATTTATCAACTGCTGGTTTCGCGTCTAAAGCGGCTGCGTACGAAGCGGGTTTTGACTATGTTGATGCATTGGAAACTGCGAGCAGTTCTGAACTACAATTCAAACTCGCTCCTATTGGTGAACACTCCGTTTCCAATATTCAGTTAGACAACACGATTGTGACGATAGAAGAGTTCTCTAAAGCCCGCGGTGAAATTTCTTATCGCGCTATCGTGAATGTTGATTATCATTTTGACGCTCGCGTAAACAGCAAAGACTAAATTCACGCTGTTTTAGAATTTAGAAAGCCAACAGATTTCGGTCTGTTGGCTTTTTCTATATTTGAGCTTTGGTTACTATTGTTTTTATTTGATATTAATTACTTATCAACTTTTTCATAGTTGGCTTTCATTTCATCTGGCGCAATACCGTATTCATAGTTCGCTAGGTATCCATCCTTATAGACCACCATTCCATTCGTATCCCAACTGACTTGTATCGTCGCTGTTTCGCCATCTTTACTTTCCAATAGACTCAATATTCTGTCATCTATCTTAATTGCTTTTATGGTTTTGATTCGTTTAAAGGGTTTAAATTCGCTAGATGTGGGTAATGGGCCGTAGGTATCTACCCATTTAGATTTAGGTATCAACCACTGATTATAAATGTTTTCAACAATAGGCTTGGGCATACTGGCAATAACGACATCGTCTGACATGATATTTTTGGTCTCTAGTGTTACTCCTCCCTTTCCATCTGAAACATAGGTAGCGAACTGAGTTCCAATCTCTGCGGCTATTGGTAGCCTTCCCAGTGTTACTGACTTCTTAACGAAGATCTCTGCGTTATCAAATTTCTGCATGATCTCAGGTATTTTTTGAAATTCAATAGGCGCGGAAAATGCGCTTGACGAGGCCATTGCAAGTAGGGTGCTTAACGCGATTTTCTTAAACAAGATCTTTCCTTATTCTGAAGGTGGTACCAGTACCTTAACAAAACAAACACAGTAAAAAATTGACGATCGTCATAAACATTAGTGAGCTAGAGTTCTATTGAACTTAAGCAAGAAATGCAGCAACGGGATTAGAAATTTTCAAATTGGCTATTTGAAATTAATGGCAGGTAATTGCGCCATGAATTGCCCTACACTAAAACGCCCCATAGGTTTATGAGGCGCTCACACTATAAAGGACGGTATTATTACTTCTTATATTTTGTGCGCGATTGCCTCTACCTCGACTAATACACCTAAAGGTAACGATTTAACTGCAAAACAGCTCCTTGCAGGGCTATTGGTACCAAACAGTTTTGCATAGATCGAATTAAATATTTGGAAATCTTCGATATTGGCAAGATAGCAAGTCGTCTTTAGTACTGTATCTGTAGAACCTCCCCCTTCTTCGATAACAGAGGTTAAATTTTTAAGTGATTGAATGCTTTGTTCCGAAATTCCGCCATCAACTACTTGGCCAGTATTTGCATCAATAGGTAATTGACCTGAAGTAAATATTAATTGGCCAAAAGTAGTCCCGTGAGAATACGGGCCAATAGCTTGAGGAGCGTTATTTGAGTTGATTATATGCTTCATTTTTTCTCCGTTATATACGATTATTAATGCAATTAAAATATCATTATAAAATAAACAAACTTACTATATACTTAATTTTTTTGTAAACAAAAGAGTTACTTATTTGCTTTTATGTCAAGTGTCTACCTTGAGGATTTTATTTATAATGTTACACATAGAACTAATGGTGCCTGATTAAAGTCTACTTAATATGTTAAATTTAAATACAATTTCTCATGACAATATTAATTACCCAATATGACTTAAATTAATGTGGTTTTAGTGAGTATTTAAAGCTGGTCTCGAACCAATTTCACCCAAAATTGAACACCCGTCATTAATAAATCATCATTAAAGTCGTACGTGGGAAGGTGTAACGCCACTCCGCCTTTCTCTCCCCTCGCACCGTTCCCAATCAGAATATAGCAACTTGGCACTTCTCTTTGCATAAAAGAAAAATCCTCAGAAGTACAGTATGGCTTACAAGTAATATCTACTTTCTCGTTTCCAACAATGCTTCCTGCTATTCGGGCTGCAATTTTAGCTTTTTCAGGATCATTAACCGTAGACAAAACACAATTAGAAAACTCAAAATTATATTTCAGTCCTGCGGAGGCACACTGACCTGAAATGACGCGTTCCATTTTAACCTTGATTTTCTCCTGTGTTTCATCAGAAAAACAGCGGGTGTCTCCAGATAGAGTCACAACGGTAGGGATAACATTAGCTCCACCGTTAGTCTCTATATTCGTAACCGACAATACGGCAGGTTCGTGTATAGAGTCTAAGTCTCGAGTAATTATCGTTTGTAACGCCGTACCTATATGACATGCTGTAATGAGAGGGTCATTGCCTAAATGTGGTAGTGCCGCATGGCCACCTTCACCCAGAACTTCAATTCTAAAATGATTCTCTGCTGCCATTATTGAATTTGGGCTGATTAGAAAGGTTTCTAATTCAACTCCCGGCATATTGTGCATTGCGTAGACTGAATTTATTGACCAACGTGTGAATAGCCCATCATCAATCATTGCTTTTGCACCGGTACCTTGTTCTTCTGCAGGTTGGAATATAAAGTAAACGGTGCCATCAAAATCACAATTCTGTGATAGTTGAAACGCTGCACCAAGAAGCATCGCTGTGTGCCCATCGTGACCACAACCATGCATCATATTGTCAGTCTTTGAACAGTGTTCAAACGCATTCGCTTCCTGTATTTTTAGCGCATCAAAATCCGCTCTCAACCCAATGGATTTTTTACTGTTTCCTTTCTTCAGTATTCCAACTAAGCCTGTTTTTCCAATATTTCTATGGACTTCAATGCCAAAACTCTCGAGTGTATTTGCAACAAAATCAGAAGTTAATGTTTCTTCAAATCCAAATTCTGGATTCTGATGAAAGAAATGTCGCCACTCAATAACTTTTTTTTCTAAATTCATAGGATAAGCCCAAGTAATGAGGTAAAGGAAAACAATGAACTACTTTTTCCTTTACCTGTGTAATGAATATTAAATATCGCTATTTAACAACTTGCCATAGCCCGGACAAACTGCTTTTTTCCCACAAAGTTGCATTGAATGCCAAAATAGTGCCGAATTACTAGAAATAACGGGTACACCATATTTTTCTTCAAGATACTGAATGTGTTCTACGGCACGAAGGCTTGTACAGGACATAAAAATCACCTCTGCCCCAGTATCTTTGATTAATACTTCAATACCTTCTTCAAAACTACTTAGTGGTGCTTTATGAATCATATTATCATCCATAATACCTAATGAAGTTATAGCAACCAATTCAAACCCAGATCCCTCTAATTGCTCCTTAAGTTGTATATTTACATCGGTTGGATAAGGAGAAAATACGGCAATTTTTTTTGCGTTAAGATGTTTAAATGCCGCTTTAGCAGCACTCCACGGATTTGTCGTTGGGATATCACCTCGGCCTTCTGTTAACAAGGCAGATACCTTTTCTTCACCAATAACAAATGATGCAGAAGTGCAGGCAAACGCCATCACATCCATAGGGAGGCCGTCAGCGACTAAAAGAGCAGATTGACCAATACTCGTAGCAACGTTATCCAATGCTTCCGGAGTCATTCCATTTTCTTTAAAGACGCGATTACTAAACAGTGCCGCCTGTTCACCAAGTAAATGAGACCAGTCGGTTTCGAGAGTATGATCATTTGCTAGTTGTACAAGTCCAATATGAACTTTATTTGGACGAGGAGCTGGTTCAAATTTAAGCTTAACTTCAAATTCATTAAATTGTTCAAAATTCATAGTAATATCCTTTTTATTTCTGTGATAACAATGTTCTTCTTATACGACATTGTTTTCCTTATACGGAAGAGGCTTATGCCAGATATAGAAATATTATCGCCATGTTCATTTTTAGTTTGGTATTATTTGTGTTAATAATCGGTAGGCGTTTAATTAGTGCCTACCGAAAATATTAACTACGAATTGGTAGCAGGTTCAAGAACCGGTTCTTCATTCGAATCAATTACGTTAATTTCCTTGTCCTTTTTAATTGCATAAGCAATACCGACAATAAAGGCTATTGCAGTCACAACGACAATGTATAATTTAATGGAAGTAATTGAGTTATATATAAGTATGCCCTGTACTACACCAGCAAGACCTACCAGTGTATAGAATCCCCATAAAGGAACATTTTTACCAAACTCTCGTGTTGCCCAAGCACTTGGGAATTTTTTAGGTAGCATCGCAATTGCTACCATCATAAAGATACCAATACAAATATCAGTAAGGATGTAAGTATTTGCAATGGTGCTTATGTTCCAACCAAGAAGAATGGGTAACATAGAAGCTAGCCAACAAAGCGTTAATATCTTCCATGGAGTGCCTCGTTTGTTGGTAACCGCAAAGCTTTTCGGGAACCACCCATCATGTGTCGCAGCCTGAATAGGTTGTACGTAAGAGGCGTACACACTATTAATGGTCGTTGATAGCGCCATAAATGGACCACAAATCATAAAGAACACAAATATTGGAGCGGAAAGCACTTCTCTAGCAACAAGTGTCAAAGGTTGATTAGCCACTTCATCAATCGGTAGTACACCAGAAGCAACGACTGAAACCCCAATATAAATAAAGACAATTGTAATGGTCGTGCCTATCATCCCAAATGGAATATCTTTCTTAGGGTTCTTGGCGTATTTACTGAAGTACATCAGATAGTATTGGCAGTATGTTGCAAACGAGAGCAAACAAGCCGCTTTGAAAATACCCATATTGCCTTGTGATGCAAAATCTGGATTAGTACTTGGTGTAAGAAGGGCAAAATCAACTTGGCCGAATCCAATCAAGATAAATGTTGCAATACCAACCATAAGCAACGTTGTCATCATATTTTGGAATCGAGACAAGGTATCTAGCCCGAACAAATTTATAACATAGAACACCGTTAAACCAGCTATCGCACCTGCAGAAGGAGTGACCGTTGGAAGCAAAGAGTTTATATAGAACCCTAGCGCCAAAGCATAAATGGCGACGGTAGGGAAATACAAGAAGAAGCTTACAACATACATACCTGCATATTTTTTCCCGAGTATCCTGCTGATTAGAGCGTAAGGACCACCATCCAAAACAAGTGAACCGCTGGCAAATAACATAGGTATGTTATAAAAAATCCCGAACACAATGGCGATACCAAAAGCTAACCACAAGGCATGTCCAGTAAGGCCTATACCTGCCCCAACGAGTGAAAATAGCCCAGCACCGACAGTGATACCGATGCCCATAGCCAATAATGTCCATTTTCCAAGAACACTATGACCCACATCTCCTGATTTTGACATTTTAGTTTGCTCCCTTATAAGTGCTTTGTGGATATCCCGCTAAACACGTAATTTTCTTATATTGTTGAAAATTCATATTACTATCCTCTGTATAGCCTTAATTTTGATAAACTAAGGCTTATCTCTCGGTGCGATTATTTGATGATGATCAGTTCAGGTTCTGCTCGTCTTGATAGCCATTCAGCACCATCTTCAGTAATGACAATATTCTCTTCATGTAGCATCATTTTATTTGGCGCATATGTCATACCTGGTTCTAGAGTCATGATCATGCCCGGTTTAAGAGGTGTATTATCGGTTGACGTGTTTGACGGTCTTTCTGTTAGTTCCATACCCAATCCATGGCCTACGCGGCCAATATCATTACCAAGAGCACCGTTTTCTTCTAATACTTGCCACATTGCATTGTAGATATCAGTCGTTGTTGCCCCAGCACGGCATGCTGCTTCAAAGCCCTTAGTGGTCGCATCATAAGTTGCGCGATAAGCCGATTTAATCTCTTCGCTAGCACTTCCAAACGCCCAGTTACGGTCAAAGTCAGAAAAGTATCCATCCCATACAGCACCAGTATCTATTAGCAAAACATCGCCTGGCTCTATAATGCGGTCGGTTGGACCCATCAGAATATCGTAGTAACCGTCAGGGCCAGATCCAGCAATAACAAAAGGAGTTTCATCTGCGCCTTCCATTCTGAGATCTAAACTAAACTGCTTACAGATATCTCGCTCACTCATGCCTGTTTGAGCATAGGAAGGCACTTTGTCGAAAGCTTCATTGGTAATACGACAGATCTCACGAGTTTTTGCTATCTCCGCCGGCGATTTAATTTGACGCAGTTCATGAACAGCCAGTGAAACGTCAACAAAATCACTCTTTACTAGTGTCGTTAACTGAAGGTAATTATTTACTGGCATACGAAGGTGGGATTCAATACCAAGAGTGGCTCCGATTCGTCCATGTTTACGAGGGAGCGTATTCAATGTATTGGCCAATAAGCTAATACCATCATCTTCTGGTCTTGGTGATGACCATGTGAAAATATCATCGATCCATGTTTCAGCCATTCCTTTGGCCCCGATTTCTGGAATAACCGCTATAGGCTTTCCTTCCGCAGGAACCACAACAAACCAAGGGCGAGTTGGGCTATGCCAAAACTGGGAAAAGAAACCTGTAAAATAACGGACATTAGGTTCGGTGGTAAAAATCATCGCATCAAGATTTTGTTCATGCATCACTTTTTGCGCTCTAGATGTTCTATCTTCAAACTCTTGTAGAGTAAAACCACGATTAGGTTTATTCATATATACCTCTTCTGTTTCAATTAAATCATTATTATTATTAGTGTTAATATTAGTGTTAATATTAGTGTTAATATTGGTGTTATTATTTGTTAGTAATTTTGGTTATTGCTTGTTGTAAATCTGAAATTAAATCGTCTGTACTTTCTAATCCGATATTTAATCGAACTAAACGACCTTCATAATCTTTATTGGGTCTTTCTATCGCTGGGTAAACTAATGCAAGGCTGGTTACTCCACCCCAACTCATTCCAATTTTAAATAGTTCTAAGGAATCGATAAATGCTTCAACTTGAGAAGCACTTAAGTCATCTTTAAATATGAATGAGAAAACGCTGCTAGAGCCGGTAAAGTCACGTTTCCAGAATTCGTGACCAGGGCAAGAAGGTAAAGCAGGGTGCAATACTTGTTCAACGTTGGGGTGTATTGCTAGCCAATTGGCAACTTCTAACGTTGATTTCTCAAGGTGGGCAAGTCGAACGGCAAGTGTTTGTAACCCGCGAAGCGCTAAGCTACAGTCGTCTGGAGAAACGGCTAAGCCCAATTGCTTATATCTAGAACCCACTTTCATTTTGAGTTCTTCAGAGTTGACAGAAACCGTGCCTAACAATAAGTCACTATGTCCACCAATGTATTTAGTTAGCGCCTGCATGCTGATATCAATACCATGAGCAAATGCATCAAAATGCACACCAGCAGCGTAAGTGTTATCTAATGCAACCATTACGCCTTTCTCGTGAGCAGCGGCACAAATTGCAGGAATGTCCTGTACTTCCATCGTTACTGAACCTGGGCTTTCTACCCAGATTAATGACGTATTTTCTTTTATAAGCCCGGCAATGTCAGCGCCTAACATTGGGTCATATGCTTCAACATCTATCCCTAAATCTTTAAGCATGCCCTGAGCCATTTCTTTATTTGGCCCGTAAGCGCTGTACGGCACTAATGCATGGCTTCCACTATGACATAAGGCAAAGTAAACCAATGCTATTGCTGCTTGGCCTCCTGGGACAGCAAAAGTGTGGTGAGCATTTTCTAGCTGAGCAATACGCTCTGTTAATTCAAGAGTGGTTGGTGTGCCGTATAAACCATAACTGTAGCCATTTTCTTTTTGCTGCCAACCATCAACCACTTTTGATTGTGTTTCAAATAATACTGTCGAACCTCTGTATGTAGGAGTCACTAAAGATTTGAAGCCCGAAGCAGCTAACGTTTGAGGTTGGGCTAACTTAGTTTGCCAATGCATTATTATTTCCTTAATTAATTATTTATTTATCTATCAACACTTGAAATAATATCTCTTTTGGAATAAGAATAGCGCTCTCAATAAACTACGATAATGAGAAAATTTCCCAATGAACGTGCCAAATACACTCGATAATTTCGATAGAGAGATACTAATCACACTACAACAGGATAATAAGACACCCCTTAGAATCCTTTCAGATAAAGTTTGCTTATCGCCAGCGTCAGTACAAAGACGAATTAAAAAGATGGAGGATGATGGTGTTATTTGCGCGAATACCGCTGTCATCGCACCAGAAAAGGTTGGGCAGCTTATTACGATTATTGTTGAGGTGCATATTGAAAGAGCGCATACGTCCGATATTGAGGCATTAAAAGCTAGTTTTTCTGGTCCAGCAATACAGCAGTGTTATTACGTGACGGGAGAGGCTGACTTTATATTGGTGCTTGGAGTACCAACCATGGCAGCGTATGAAAATGTTAGTAAAGAACTATTTTATAATAATAAAAACGTGAAATGGTTTAGAACAATTATTGCAATGGATCGTGTAAAAGCAACGCTACACCAGGCCATATAATAGTTTTCGGATATTAGATTAATTAGAACTCTATTTTTCAACCCGAATGAATTTGAGGTTCACCTGGAAAATAAAAACTTGAGGGCTTTAATGATAATACTCGTAGATATTTAAATTGGGCTCTAGAGAAATTTTCATTTCTTTTTGCGTGTATGTAGTGTGAAATGCAAAAAGAAAAAGCCAAGTAAATTTCTCTACTTGGCTTTTTAAATCAATAGTTTATAAACTAATCTCTAGTTCATGCCGTATTTTTTAAGTTTCTTACGAAGAGTACCACGGTTGATACCCATCATATTTGCTGCGCGTGTTTGGTTGCCACGAGTGTATTGCATGATGGTGTCTAGTAGTGGTTGTTCAACTTCAGCCAATACTAGTTCGTACAGGTCGTCAACGTCCTGGCCATTTAACTGAGCAAGATAATTTTTCAAAGATGCTTTTACAGAGTCACGTAGTGGTTTCTGAGTGATTTGATCTTGTGACGTTACAGTAGATACTGTTAGTGGTTCAGAAGTTAAATTTTGTTCGAACATATTATGTCTAGCTCTTCTAGTAATTTATGAAACAAATTGTACAAAGTAACCTTCGAGTGCATCCAGTTGCTGATTTGCAGCATCTATCGCGTTGAAGGTACGGCGAAACTCACTAGCTTGTTGATGTTCTTTCAGATACCAACCCACATGCTTACGAGCAATGCGGGGGCCAAGAAACTCACCATAAAAGAGATGAAGCTCTTGAACATGTCCAAGTAAAATCTCCTTTACTTCCTTCGTCGGAAGTTCAGGCATAGTGGTGCCGTTTTCCAAATAGTGTAAGATTTCCTGGAAAATCCACGGACGACCTTGGGCAGGCCGACCAATCATTAAAGCGTCGGCTCCAGTGTATTCCAAAACCTGTTTGGCTTTCTCTGCACTGTCGATATCACCATTGGCAATAACGGGTATAGAGATAGCCGCTTTGACGGCTTTAATGCTGTCATATTCTGCCTCGCCTTTGTACATGCAGGCCTTTGTTCTTCCATGAAGAGCAAAAGCTTGTATGCCGCAGCCTTCGGCCATTTTAGCGATTTCGATACAGTTTTTATTGTCTGTATCCCAACCTGTGCGGGTTTTCAGTGTTACTGGTACATCTACTGCATTAACCACTTCAGTTAAGATCTTTTCAATCATTTCTGGGTGCTTTAGCAGAGCTGACCCCGCCAGCTTTGAATTCACTTTTTTAGCTGGGCAACCCATATTGATATCGATGATTTGTGCACCGTTTTCAACACTATACTGAGCTGCTTCTGCCATTAACTTAGGATCAGAACCCGCAATCTGTACTGAGCGAATACCCGACTCGCCTTTATGTACCATGCGTTGCTTAGATTTAGCCGTTTTCCAGAGCTTAGGGTTAGACGACATCATTTCGCTGACGGCCATTCCTGCTCCATATCGAAGGCATAACTCTCGAAAGGGTCGATCGGTGACGCCAGCCATAGGCGCAACAATCAAATTGTTCTTAAGTTGATGATTTCCGATTCTCAAAAGGTCTTCACAGTTCTAATCTAGCAAGGGCGCGCATTTTACGCATTTTTTCGATGCGTGAAAAGACTATTTTTTGAGCATTTACAAATTGTTTTCCAAATTGCCTAAAATTCAATCAATTAGACGTATGCAACTACATTTTTTTTATTCCTGAAATACGACACCACTCTTCAGTTTCAGCAATTGGGTCGATATCAAGCTCATCTCTGTAGTAGTTCGCAACATCTTCTGCTTGTGTGTCTAATACACCCGACATCGCTAGCAGACCTTTCGATTTGATCAAACCTTTGATCACGGGTGACAGTTCGCGTAGCGGTGCTGCAAGAATATTGGCCACAACAACGTCTGCAATTAGACCTTCAGGTTGATCTTGCGGTAAGAATAATTCTAGTTGATCGGCAACCCCATTGCGCCTCGCGTTCTCTTTTGAGGCGGTGATAGCCTGTGGGTCTATATCAATTCCGATAACTTTGTTTGCACCAAGTTTAATTGCGGCAACCGCAAGGATTCCTGAGCCACAACCAAAATCGATGACAGTTTTGCCTTCAAGGTCGAGACCTTCTAACCATTCTAAACAAAGAGACGTGGTTGGATGGGTGCCAGTACCAAAGGCTAAGCCGGGATCTAACATGACATTAATGGCGCTAGGGTCGGGTACATCACGCCAACTCGGGCAGATCCATAGTCGCTCACCAAATTTCATTGGGTGGAAATTATCCATCCACTCCCGTTCCCAGTCCTTATCTTCCAGTTGTTCAACTTTGTATGCAAAGTCGTCAGGAAATAGACCAGAATGGGTAATTTGTTGGATCACCCATGTGGTGTCTATTTCTGCATCGTATAATGCAACGACATCCGTTTCTCCCCATAAACGAGTTTCTCCCGGCAGAGGTTCGAAAATTGGTGTGTCTTTCGCATCTAGAAAAGTGACGGAAAGTGCGCCTGTCTCTTCAGATAACATATCGCCAATTTGCAAAGCATCTTTTGCTGTCGCATTGAGTTTTATTTGAATCCAAGGCATGAAAACGACCTTTTTGATCAGTTTGAATTGTGGGGGAGTCTAGCAGAAAGTCATTGGAATTCGAATGGTTCATCTAGTGGCGTATAGCGTAATGAGGTTCTGTAGATGTACAATTAGTGGATATACTGATTAAATATCTAGAACAGCGAACCATTTCTAAATGGTTCGATTGAATTGAGAGTGCTGTATTGAAAACAAAACTGATCACCCGAGAAGGTTATAACAAGCTTAAGCAAGAGCATGATCACCTTTGGAATGAGAAACGCCCTGAGATTACCAAGATAGTCACTTGGGCAGCAGGGCTAGGTGATCGTTCAGAGAATGCTGATTACACGTTTAACAAGCGCATACTGCGCCAGATAGACCGGCGCGTTCGGTTCTTGAGGAAGTTTTTACCAGAAGTCACTATTGTGGATTATTCACCACAGCAGGAAGGCAAAGTTTTTTTTGGTGCTTGGATTGAAATTGAAAATGAAGCCGGTGAAACGAAGAAATTTCGCATTGTCGGCCCTGAAGAGATCTACGGCGATGCGAAAGGGTACATTTCTATCGACTCACCTATGGCGCGCTCCTTACTCAAAAAAGAAGTCGACGACGAATTTGCAGTGAAGACACCTGAAGGCGACAAAGAGTGGTTTATCAATTCAATTGAGTATGAGAAATAGTGGGCTATTTATGGCTTGCTTAGTTTTAAGATAAATAATCTTATTGTTGATTCTGACATGATTACTAACAATTTTTGACGTGCAATTTACTCTATGGATATGCGATTAGGTTATTATTATCTACGCTTAATACTAAGCCATACATTAATTGGAAGAAGTTGAATGCAAGAGAACCATAAAATCTTAGTCGTTGATGATGATGCCCGTCTGCGATCTTTGCTAGAGCGCTACTTATCTGAACAAGGCTTTCAGGTTCGCGGTGTCGCAAATGGGGAGCAGATGGACAGATTGCTTAAGCGTGAGACCTTTCATTTAGTGGTGTTGGATCTGATGCTTCCGGGTGAAGATGGCCTTTCGATTTGTCGTCGCCTAAGAACGGCAGAAAATATGATCCCAATATTAATGTTGACGGCGAAAGGTGACGAGATAGACAGAATTGTTGGGCTTGAAGTTGGAGCGGACGATTATCTACCTAAGCCTTTCAACCCCCGAGAGTTACTTGCGCGTATTAAAGCGGTATTGCGTCGACAAATTGTTGAAGCCCCCGGCGCACCAAGCTCGGAAGAAACGAATATTGAATTTGGTGAATTTCGCTTGAACCTTGGAACAAGAGAAATGTTCCGAGGTGATGAGTTTATGCCTTTAACCTCTGGTGAGTTTGCCGTGCTTAAAGCGCTGGTTAATAATGCCCGAGAACCTATGTCGAGAGACAAACTGATGAACATGGCAAGAGGTAGAGAATATTCTGCAATGGAACGCTCTATCGATGTACAGATCTCTCGGTTACGAAGAATGCTAGAAGAAGATCCAAGCCATCCACGATATATTCAGACGGTCTGGGGATTAGGTTATGTATTTGTCCCCGATGGTAAAAACGCTTAATTCTCTATTGAAAAGCCCTTAAGATGATCTCTTAAGGGCTTTATTGTTTCGAGGCATTTATGCTCATCCGTAGTTCACGTACTCAAACCGTTTTACTTTTTATTTTGGTGCTGCTTGCGAGTCAGGCTTATTCCTATTTTGCGATATTCAATTACGCACTGTTGCCAAGTTTACAGCAGTTTAATCGTATATTGGCTCACGAGGTAAGCTTAATGCTGGATGATTATGTCGAGGTTGAGAGCGGGGTATATTTAGAAGCGCCATCGAGAAGAAAACTGTTAGAGAAACTGGGGGTAACGGCCCACCATAAAGATGAACCGATAGGTGAAGAGTTCGACACGGCGACCAGTATTGATTTTTTGAGTGAGCATATGAGCCAAGAGCTTGGCAGCGACGCTGAAGTTAGATTAGCTCTGGATAGCGAAAGCTATATTTTGTGGATAAAGATAGATCAATTACCCGATGTTTTACTACGGATCCCGCTTTCGGAGTTGCAAGAAGAAGATTTCATACCGCTGTTTCGAAATAGCCTGTTAATGGCGGTTCTTATTATATTTGCGGGTTGGACTTTTGTAAGAATCCAAAATAGGCCATTGATGGCGTTAGAAGGTGCCGCGAGAATGGTGGGAAGAGGTGAATTTCCACCACCTTTAGCGGAAAGAGGCGCGAATGAAATAAAGGCCGTAACCCATGCCTTTAATCAGATGTCAAAGGACATCCAAGTTCTTGAAGAGGATAGAGCGTTTTTGATGGCAGGAATAAGCCATGATCTCCGTACTCCATTGACTCGAATACGATTAGCGACAGAAATGATGTCGCCAAAAGACAGTTATCTGGCCGAGGGTATTATTCAAGATACCGAAGAGTGCAATGAGATTATTGGCCAGTTTATGGATTACTTGAAACCGGTTAACAAAGAAGGCTTTGATCATGTTGACCTTAATAACCTAGCATTGGCGGTATCTGTCGCTATCAAGGATGAATCCATTGATATAGAAACCGATATTTCGCAGGAAGATTGCTTGCTGTTGGGTAGTGAGATTGAAGTAAAGCGATCGTTAACTAATTTAGTGGTGAATGCGGAAAGATACGGTAACGGTTGGGTGCGAATAGCAACAGGCACAACCGCAGACAAGCACACTATCTGGGTAAGTGTTGAAGACAATGGGCCTGGAATCGATATAGGGCAGTCAGATAAGCTTTTTGAACCTTTTACGCGAGGTGACTCAGCGAGAGGCAGTGAAGGAACGGGTTTAGGCTTAGCTATCGTGAAACGAATTGTCACTCAGCATAGTGGCGCTATTTCAGTGATTAACCGTTCTGAAGGTGGGTTACGAGTGCAGCTCAATTTCCCAGCGGCTTCTCGACAAAATAAGCTTAACAAACGGACAAAAAGAACCTAAATCTTAAATGAGTGCGCGGTCAACATGTTTAGGCGTTTGAGTAGATATTTCGTTCGCCTAACCAGCGCTCGATTATTGATTTTGCATTGCTTGGGTATTGATCATGTATGAATCTGGCCATTCGTTGAATCTCAGGGATAAGCCTCTGATCTCTGATTAAGTCAGCGATCTTCAAATCGGCAATGCCTGTTTGTTTTGTCCCCAAGAGTTCTCCCGGACCTCTAATTTCCAAGTCACGTTGGGCGATAACAAAGCCATCATTGCTTTCACGTAATACACTTAAACGTTTTTGTGCTGTTTTTGAAAGAGGAGAGTGATAAAGCAATACACAATGACTCGCAATCGTTCCACGCCCGACACGTCCGCGAAGCTGGTGAAGTTGAGCAAGCCCTAAACGTTCTGGGTTTTCGATAATCATCAGACTGGAATTGGGAACATCAACGCCGACCTCAATAACGGTTGTCGCAACCAATAAATGCAACTCATTGTTTTTGAACTGCAACATTACGGCTTGTTTTTCTGCTGATTTCATTCGGCCATGCACTAAACCTATTTTTAGGTCTGGTAGTTGCCTTTGTAGCTCTTCTGCCGTATCCGCAGCCGCTTGCGCTTCTAGTACCTCAGATTCATCGATAAGCGTGCAAACCCAATAGGCTTGCTTCCCTTCTTTTAGGCAAGCATTTTGAACCCTATCGATAATCATGCTTCGTTTTGTATCTGGGATCGCCACCGTTTGAATTGGTGTTCTCCCTGGTGGTAATTCGTCAATGATTGACGTTTCTAAATCGGCATAGGCTGTCATTGCCAAGGTTCGAGGAATGGGGGTCGCGGTCATGATGAGTTGATGAGGAAAAGAGCCTTGCGCTTCTCCTTTTTCTCGCAACTTTAACCGTTGATGAACACCAAATCGATGTTGCTCATCAATAATGACTAACGCCAGTTGGTTGAACTCTACGTGGTCTTGGAAGAGGGCGTGGGTTCCTACCACCATTTTAGCGTCGCCAGAGACAATTTTATTTAACTCTGTTTGTCTGGTTTTTCCTTTCAATTTTCCCGCTAACCAAGCAACTTGAATACCTAAAGGCTCTAACCAATTCGTGAAATTTATGGCGTGCTGCTCTGCTAACAATTCGGTTGGCGCCATGAGTGCCACTTGGTACCCATGTGATATTGCTCTTACTGCCGCCAGTGCAGCAACCAATGTTTTACCTGAACCTACATCACCCTGTACTAAACGCATCATTGGGTGAGGTTTAATTAAGTCGGCTTCTATCTCTTCAACCACTCTGTTTTGTGCATTAGTGGGGGAGAAAGGCAACTGAGCCAAAAGTTTTTCTTTAAGACCCCCCGTTTCAGGTAAAGGCAATGCAGTGTCTTGTTGGCCTTTGTTTCGAATCGCGAGCATGGATAAATTTTGGGCTATCAATTCTTCAATAATAAGACGTTGTTGAGCGGGTGTTTTTCCTTCATCAAAATCGTCTATATTAATATTTGGTGGTGGGCGATGGATAGTGTGCAGCGCTTGAGCTAATGTGAGTTGATTGTTATACAGACCATTAGGAAGAAGCTCTTCAACGGCTGATTTGTCTAATAATAATAGGGCTTGCTCACTGAGGTTTCTAAGGGTGTTTTGTCTCAGCCCTTCTGTTGTTGGGTAGACCGGTGTTAGATTTTGCTCGATATCCGGTGTGGTTGCTGGTGCAAAAAATTTATAGTCTGGATGTACAATTTCCAAGCCATAATTACCACGTTTTATTTCCCCATAAGCGTGAACCTGCTTGCCCTCTGAGAAGTTGTTTTTCATCCCAGCAGTGAAATTAAAAAAGCGTAGGGTTAATGTACCATTGCCGTCGCTTATTTTTACGCTGAGCATTTTTTTTCGGCCAAAGATAGTATCGACGCTCATTACTTTTCCCTGAACGGCAGCCCATAGACCGGAATGAACCTTCGCCATTGGGTAAATTCTAGTGCGGTCTTCGTAACGTAAAGGCAGGTGAAACAGAAGGTCTTGAACGGTATGTAAGCCCACTTTCATCAACTTCTCGGCAACCTTTGCTCCAACACCAACTAATGATGTGATTGGAATAGCGGATAAAAGCTGTGACATAAGTAAACTCACTTTTTAGTTCTTAGCCCTGACATTCAAGCATCTTACTGTCTATTTGTACAGGTCTTTAAGTTTGGCAATAGTATGGCGCAGTTAGAACTAAGCTCCAATAAAAAAGCACTCTAAAGAGAGTGCTTTCAAAGTATGGAAGTAATTCTAGCTCACTTACTGTAGACCAAGTTTTTTCTCAAGGTAATGAATGTTAGCACCGCCATGTTGGAAGTTTTCATCATTCATAATTTCTAGTTGCAAGGGTATGTTGGTTTTTATGCCTTCGATGATCATTTCACTTAATGCATTTTTCATACGTGCAATGGCCACATCACGGTTCTCTCCGTAGGTAATAAGTTTGCCTATCATCGAGTCGTAATGAGGTGGAACCGTATAACCAGTATAGATATGTGATTCCCAACGAACCCCCATACCACCTGGTGCGTGGAATCGGTTGATCGTACCCGGGCAAGGTAAGAAGCGCACAGGGTCTTCAGCGTTGATTCGACATTCGATTGAGTGTCCGCTTAGCTTTATATCGTCTTGAGTAAATGACAGTGGCTGACCTGCTGCAACACGAAGCTGTTCTTTAATTAGATCAACACCGGTCACCATTTCAGTGACTGGGTGCTCTACCTGAATACGAGTATTCATTTCGATAAAGTAGAATTCACCATTCTCATACAAGAACTCAAAAGTACCTGCACCACGATAGTTAATTTCAATACATGCACGGGTACAACGTTCGCCTATGAACTTACGCATTTCGGCAGTAATACCTGGAGCAGGGGCTTCTTCCACTACTTTCTGGTGGCGACGTTGCATTGAACAATCACGCTCACCAAGATGAATTGCACCACCTTGACCATCAGCAATAATTTGCACTTCAACGTGACGAGGGTTTTCAAGGTACTTCTCCATGTAAACCACTTCGTTGTTAAATGCCGCTTTTGCTTCTGCACGTGTCATTGCGATGGCTTCAACGAGATCGGCTTCACCACGAACAACACGCATGCCACGGCCACCACCGCCACCAGAGGCTTTGATAATTACCGGATAGCCAATACGCTTTGCGTGGGCTTTGTTAAGGCTTGCATCATCATCCAGAGGGCCGTCAGAACCAGGTACACATGGCACACCTGCTTTCTTCATTGCGCTAATCGCTGATACCTTGTCACCCATTATGCGGATAGTTTCTGCTTTAGGGCCGACAAAAATAAAGCCGCTACGTTCAACTTGCTCTGCAAAATCTGCGTTTTCAGACAAGAAGCCGTAACCCGGGTGAATAGCAACCGCACCGGTCACTTCCGCCGCTGAAATAATGCGAGGAATATTCAGGTAGCTATCAATACCACGAGCAGGACCGATGCAAATAGATTCATCGGCTAACAATACGTGTTTTAGGTCTCGGTCAGCGGTGGAGTGAACCGCCACTGTTTTGATACCTATTTCTTTACAAGCGCGAAGTATACGAAGTGCAATTTCACCTCGGTTCGCGATGACTAATTTATCCAGCATAGTGAATCGCCTCTATTATTCGATAACAACAAGTGGTTGATCGAATTCTACTGTTGCGCCGTCTTCGATTAGAATTGCGGTTACAACACCAGATTTATCAGATTCGATTTGGTTCATCATTTTCATTGCTTCTACGATACCAATCGTATCGCCAGCAGAAACAGATTGGCCCACTTCAACAAATGATTTTGCTTCAGGGCTTGGAGAGCGATAGAAAGTACCGACCATTGGCGAAAGAACTTTATGACCAGCAGGTTCTGCTTTAACGGGGGCTGCTTCTGCTAATACTGGAGCCGCGGCTGCAGGTGCAAGTGCGGTAGCCGGCGCGGCATATTGCATAGGCGCAAATTGTGCTGGGCTGTTACGGCTGATGCGTACTGATTCTTCACCTTCTGAGATCTCAAGTTCGCAAATACCAGATTCTTCTACTAGTTCGATAAGTTTCTTTATTTTACGTATATCCATCTTTTCGTTCTCTTTATCTGTTGGACGCCTTTACTCTATGACAGAGTGAAGCGAAATTAGTTCTTTACGATTTTGACGTCAGTTGTTCTATCGCTGCCGTCAAAGCAAATTGGTAACCTTGAGCACCGAGCCCACATATAACGCCTATCGCCTTATCGGATAGATAAGAGTGATGGCGAAAAGGTTCACGAGCATGAACATTGGACAAATGTACTTCGATAAACGGAATGGCCACACCTAACAGAGCATCACGCAGTGCAACACTGGTATGGGTAAATGCAGCCGGATTGATGATAATGAAATCAACATTATTATGAGCGGCATGAACGGCTTCTAGCAGTTCATATTCTCTGTTTGACTGTAGGTGCTGAAGTTCAACACCAGCACTATTGGCCTGAATTATTAAACTATCCACTATCTGATCTAGGGTCTGTGAACCGTAGTGACCAGGCTCTCTAACCCCTAATAGGTTAAGATTTGGACCGTTTAAAAGTAGAATGCGTAACTTTGCAGTCATCTTGTGCCTATCTTCCTTTAATTAGATCTGATTCAATATATCTATAATATTATAGACAGTTTTAATAATTTTTCAGTCAATTTTCAATCATTCATCATTTTAGACCCCGATTATAGCTAATTCACTGCAAATAGCAGCATTTTACTGGTCTAATCTCTTTGTTCTCAGCTTTGTAATTGTTACAGAGTTAACATTTTTGACAACTTGTCGAACAAAAATTATCCATAAAAGAAGGTGTTTTATCGAAGTTTAGATGCGCCGATTTAAACGGTGGCTGAGTTTAAGACAAAAAAAGCGCTACATAAAGTAGCGCAAATAGTTGAAGTTATCTTACTTATGATTCTTAAGACATATCTGCTTTTTCAGCGATAAGCTTGTCAACAACACTAGGGTCGGCGAGTGTTGATGTGTCGCCTAGGTTGCTTGTATCACCTGTTGCAATTTTTCGCAGTATACGACGCATGATCTTGCCTGAACGAGTTTTTGGTAGAGAATCAGTCCAGTGAAGTACATCTGGTGTTGCAATTGGGCCTATCTCTTTGCGAACCCAGTTTTTTACTTCTTTGTGCAGTTCTGCACTTGGGTATTCACCATCGTTCAATGTGATATATGCGTAAATTGCTTGGCCTTTAATATCATGAGGAACCCCCACAATGGCGGCTTCAGCAATCTTGCTAAAGGCCACAAGTGCAGATTCGATCTCTGCCGTACCCATACGGTGGCCAGATACATTCAATACATCATCAACACGCCCAGTGATCCAGTAGTACCCGTCCTCGTCTCGACGAGCGCCGTCACTGGTAAAATACATGCCTTTAAATGTAGAGAAATAAGTCTGTTCAAAACGGTCATGGTCGCCGTAAATGCTACGCATCTGCCCTGGCCAAGAATCGAGAATAACGAGGTTACCCTCTGCTGCACCCTCAACGATGTTACCCATGTTATCGACAAGCGCGGGTTGAACACCAAAGAATGGCCGTGTAGCGGAGCCCGGTTTTAATTCTGTCGCTCCCGGAAGAGGTGAGATGAGAATACCGCCCGTCTCGGTTTGCCACCATGTATCCACTATGGGTGATTTCTCATTACCAATCGTCTTGTAATACCATTCCCACGCTTCTGGGTTTATCGGCTCACCGACAGAACCCATAATGCGAAGGCTGCTACGGTTGGTACCTTTAATCGCCTCGTCGCCTTTCGCCATAAGGGCGCGGATAGCGGTTGGTGCCGTATATAAAATAGAGACTTGATGCTTGTCTACCACTTCGCTCATTCGGCTGGTATTGGGGTAATTTGGTACACCTTCAAACAAGATAGTTTTAGCGCCGTTTGAAAGAGGACCATAAACGAGGTACGTATGACCAGTTATCCAACCTACGTCTGCCGTACACCAGAAAGTATCGCCTTCATTGTAGTCAAACACATACTTAAAGGTCATGGTGGCATAAACGAGATAACCACCAGTGGTATGCAGCACGCCTTTCGGTTTACCTGTAGAGCCTGAAGTGTAAAGAATAAATAGTGGGTCTTCTGCTTTCATCTCTTCTGGTGGACAGTCATCTGAAGCTTTCGCTGTTGCTTCGTGCCACCATATATCACGATGTTCGTGCCAATCTATATCACCACCAGTACGCTTAAGTACCATCACTTTACTGATGTTTTTTACTTCTGGATTCGTTAATGCTTCATCAACGTTTTTCTTAAGTGGAACGGCTCGTCCTGCGCGAACGCCTTCATCCGCGGTGATCACAACTTTTGCATCAGAGTCAATAATGCGCCCTGAAAGTGCTTCGGGCGAGAAGCCACCAAATACAACAGTATGAACGGCTCCGATACGAGTACATGCCAACATGGCAATCGCGGCTTCTGGTACCATCGGCATGTAAAGACAGACCACATCACCTTTACGAACGCCGGCTTCTTTTAATGCATTAGAGAAACGGCATACTTCTTTATGTAGTTCATTGAAGGTAAGGCTCTTATCTACATTAGGATCGTCACCTTCCCAAATAATCGCGACCTCATCCCCTTTGTCTGCAAGATGGCGGTCAATACAGTTAGCAGAGACATTAAGTGTGCCGTCCTCAAACCAACGAATATCAACATGACCGGTATCAAATGAAGTGCTTTTGACATGGGTGAAAGGTTTTATCCAATCAACAATCTTGCCGTGTTCCCCCCAGAATCCTTCTGGATCGCTGACAGACTGTTGATACATGGATAAATAAGTATCGTTATCTGCATGGGTCAGGGCTTTAATACTATCTTTGACTGGATACACACTCATTGCTTCTCTCCTTGTGATTTAAGCAAACTTCCATTGAGTTCATTTTGATAAGCATTGTGCTAATGATTTTTATAACCCAATTAATAGCTATAACTGTCGGTTAATACGCGTTTTTTCTCAATTAGACTTTAGGATAAATTGAGACGTTGGGTCGTTCAATATTGGTTATTTTTTGAATTTTTTTATTAACTTGTGCTGCGGGTTATAAATATCAGCGGTATAACTAAAAAAGTTACCGCATATAAGCCGAGCTTAGTGTTGGCAAATCACCATAAGTTAATCGAACATAGACTAATGCGGCAGAAATGGCATCTTGCAGTGCGTCATGTTTATTGTCTTGAGGCGGTAGGTTCAGATGCTTGCATATCGCATCTAAACTTAAATCAAAATAGGCATTAGGAAGGTGTTTCTCTAACATTTCATGATAGATATGACTGACCTCTATGAGCTTGTTGGGTAATGGAAACCCAAGCTGTTTTTTACACGCGATATCTAATATCGTCTTATCATAACGGATGTGGTATCCGACTAATGGACGATTGCCTATAAATGTGATTAGTGCTTTTAGCGCTTCTTTTTCGCTTATACCGTCGATGAGATCTTGGTGGCGGATGCGGTGAATTCGTACGGAACCCGAATCTAAAGACTGCGGTGCTCGAAGGCGTACATGGAATGGTTCGCTGGTAATGATCCTATTACCAATGATCTTGGTTGCAGCAATAGTGACCAACTCAGCCCTTTTAGGATCTAAGCTGGTTGTTTCACAATCAAGAGAGACTAACTCTTGATTCATAGGTGCAGCGAAGAGGTCACGGTAAGGTGATTCTTTGAGTTTGTAGTGCCACCAGTTGCGCCTAAGCCAATTCATGCCTAATCCCTAATTTGATAATGATAACCGAGCCACTGCTTGAATTTCTTCACCACGTGTAGGCTGTGTCTAAGTAGGTCACGTTCGGTTCTGTCTAATAGTTTTAGTTCTATCTTGTTGTGGCTATGTTGTTGGGACAATTGTTGTGTCAGACGAAGTTTTAGGAAAAGTTTTAATGCTTCGCTGAGGTTCTCTGCGGTTTCTTTTTCCAACACGCTCTTCTCTTGAAGAGCAATAAGTCTGTCGAAGGTGTTATTCACATCAAGGGCATGCTCTAGGCTCAAAGCCCTAACCCCATGAACGATCGGAAATATACCTCCTCCTTTGATATCGACCCCTTCTTTGGATGATTTAACTTTTCCTAATAGGGTAAGTGGTATCGAAAAATTCAGGGCAGGGCGAGTAAATTCAGCGAGAATCAGTTCTTGATTTGCCATTCGTTTGATTAAGTAGTTTTTAATTGGCGTGAGTAGCGCCTTATTACCCGCAACTGCATGGGCATCTGCGACGATGGCAAGTTTCATTACCTGTTCGGGTCTTGCTGCTGATATCCAACTGCTGAGTGTTTTTTCCCAGTCAGCGCTATGCTTTACCCAATCTGGGTTATTTACCATTACTTTGCCCGGACAGAGTGGATATCCAAGCTGTTGTAGCGTGTGTGTTAAGTTACTCATAATAGAGGATAGGTTTGCTATCTCTATATCATTTTTGATGATTAGGGCGTTATCTTGATCGGTTTTTAGTATCTGCTCTCCACGACCCTCTGAGCCTAAAACAATCAGGCAGATATCATCATGGTTAGCGGGTGGAACGACGAGCTCAAACGCTTTTTCAATTATCTGCTCATTGACCGCAGAGATTAACTCCATGATAAATCGAGTACGAATACCGTTGGTGATTAAGCTCTCAACTAAGTTTCTTTGTTTGTTTGCAGCAAGCGCTAACTCATCAATACTGCTCGCTCGCGCAATGCTTAGCGTCAGAACATGAGAATGGGTAGAGAATGCACTTAATATTTGGGTCATATCTAACATGCCTACGGCGTCATTCCCTTCACATACCATCACCCTTTTCATTTTCTGTTTTGTCATGGTTATCATCGCATTAAACAGGAAATCGCCGTCATCAACATGGAATACAGGGAAGGTGGCTATATCACCAACCGCGGTGTCCATCGGTTGTTCTTCTAACATGACGGCGTGCAGCATATTGGTTCTGGTTACAATGGCATACGGATGTTCGTTGGCGTTTTCTAACACTCTTTTGTCGTTATCACTAAGTCTAACAAGTGCTGCATCTACGCCCTTTTCTTTTAGCATTTTTGTGACGTCTATTAAGGGAAGCTCAGGTTCAAGGACTAAAGGAGGGTGATAAATGGTGCTATCCACCTTGGTCAAAATGAATTCTGCAAGGTTTTGTTGCTGTTGAGCCGCCTCAATTAGCTCTTGGCGCTTTGCTAAGTTGGTGTCAAAGTAGGCGGCAAACTGACCATTTGCATTGTACAGATCGAGAAACTTTTGAGTAGGTAATAGATAGGACAATGTATCCTCTAGCGCGACATATTTATGTTTTGCGAAGTCATCAAATTGAGAGCGAACGTCAAAAATATCGTCGTTTGCGTAATGGGCAAATATCTCCAGATCGTCGGCTGAGCGTTCTTCTACCGCCCCTTTGATTAAAATATGCAAAAAATGATATTTTTCACCCGCCTTCAGTAGTACGTCTTTTTCTCTGTAATAGGCGACATCAAGAGAAGAACGTAAATCTAGCTGCTGTGTTTCAGATAGACGGTTAAAAGGGGGTGATTGCATATTAAATTTGTCAGGCATGGCAAGATTTACTCCTAGTAAAACCTTACTTACTAGTCTGGCAAGTTTCTCCTTAACCTCCAGACGACTTTGGTCTAATGGTGGAATAATAGGGAATGGAAAATTAACAATTGTTCCCTTTTTAAGTTAAGGGATCGTAGGCATAATGACGGCGATTTCTATAACACTCTAAATAGCTAGGTTAATTATGTTTTCCCCATCGCCTTATGGCTGGATTTCGCAGTACTTTATTGGTTTCTTTTTCGCTTACGGCGTATATATCCCATTTTGGGCACTCTGGTTTAAAGAGCAGGGCGTCTCGGCAAGTGATATAGGTTTGTTGATGGGGCTGGCATTCGCGACTCGATTTATTGCGAACCTTTTCATTACACCTAGGCTACATAAAGTAGAGCACCTACTTCCGGCTATACGTTGGCTTAGCTTCTTTTCCGTTATTTTTATCTGGTTTCACTTCTTCACTGGTGGAAACTTCTGGATGATGGCGGGTGCCACCATTCTGTTCAATCTTTGCTGTGGTCCTGCAATCCCTCTTTCTGATGCGATGACAAATTACTATGCGAAGCTTGGCAAACTCGATTACGGAAGAACGCGTTTGTGGGGTTCTATCGCCTTTATATTTGGCTCAACCGTCGTGGGTTACCTAATTTCGTTATATGGCACAGATATGATTGTTCATACTGCGTTAGCGGGTACCGCTGTTGGTCTTTTATTGTCTATGCGAACCCCTAACCCTCCGCCCATCAGTGTGACTGATGAGGATTCGGTTAGACCCAAATTGCTTGCTCTGGTAAAGAGACCGGATGTGTTTCGATTTTTAGTTTTACTCTCCCTTATCCATGGGAGTCATGCTGCGTATTACAGCTTTAGTACCATCTACTGGAAATCGATAGGTCACCCAGAGAATGTGATTGGTTACCTATGGAGTATTGGTGTTATTGCAGAGATTACAGTCTTTGCAACCAGCAGAAGGCTGTTTAGCGGTATGAGCTTGCGAACCATGTTCTTGATTGCGTCTGCGGGTATTGCACTGCGTTGGTCTTTAACCGCTACGGTTACTGATGTTTGGGCATTGGGTGTGATTCAATTATTGCATGGTGTGACGTTTGCAACTGCACATTTAGCGGCCATTCGATATATTCAGCGAGCAAAACAGAACGAAATGGTGCCTTTACAGGCGCTGTACAATGCCATTCCTATGGGCGCTTTTACTGCGGTAATGACGGCACTGAGTGGCGTAGGTTTCGAGTTGTGGAACGCGAACGTATTTTGGGTTATGGCTTCAATGGGTATTTTGGCGCTCTTTGTTAGGGTTGATCCAAAAAAAGGGCTACCTGAGCCACAGATTGAGAGCTAACCACCTGAGAATTAACAGTTGTTTTACTACACTAAAACCGGAATCGAGTATTCCGGTTTTTTTTGTGTCTAAAAACGGTTCAAGGAAGGTTTAATGCAAGGATGGATTGTTGTTCCTGTGACTTTAGCGTATCTCGGGATTCTATTTTTAATCGCATGGTACGGTGACAGGCAAACCAAGTGGTTGTCGCGTTGGCGTCCGTGGATTTATAGCCTATCTATTGCTGTGTACTGTACCTCATGGACATTCTATGGAACCGTTGGACAAGCCAGTAATAACCCATGGTCATTTCTTCCGATTTATATTGCTCCAATTTTAGTCTTTGTATTTGGCTGGCGAGTACTCGCGCGGCTTATATTAATTGCCAAACGAGAACACATTACCTCTATCGCTGACTTTATAGCGGCAAGGTACGGAAAATCACAAGGTTTAGCGGTTACCGTTACCTTGATAGCGGTGGTGGGAATATTGCCTTATATTGCACTGCAATTAAGGGGAATAACGATGGGGTTAGATATCATCGCCCCAGAACTCACCTCTAAGCTAGGTTATGAAGACGGCCATGTATCTTGGTTTGTTGTGGGGGCGTTGGCGGTATTTACCATCCTATTTGGAACGCGTCATATCGACAATACAGAACATCATCGCGGTATGATGATGGCCGTTGCTTTTGAATCCATCGTGAAACTTGCGGCTTTTTTGGTGGTGGGATTATTTATATTTTATCTCGCATTGAGTAGCCCTGAAATAGAATTAGTCGACATAGCGATAGAGACCTACAAACCACCTAACGTTCCAGCATTAGTCATACATACTTTATTGACGATGGCGGCGATAGTCTGCTTGCCAAGGCAGTTCCACACTATGGTTGTTGAAAATGAACGAGCACAGGATCTCCATGTTGCAAGGCGTGTATTTCCTGCTTATCTCGTGCTCATTGGGTTGTTTGTTTTGCCTATTTCGTGGGTAGGGCAAAGCCTTTTAGCGGGAAGTCCTGCTGATGCATATGTGATCAGTTTGCCGCTTTCTGTAGGAGCAAATGACATTGCACTATTGGCATTTTTAGGTGGAACATCGGCCGCGAGCGGTATGGTGATTGTCTCTACCATTGCCCTAGCCATTATGGTCTCTAATGATCTCGTTTTTCCACTGTTACTTCGTAGGATAAAACTTTCCCATCACGCTCATACTCACTTTTCAGGGCTATTGCTTAATGTTCGTCGGGTATTGATTCTGCTTATTTTATTCGGTGCTTGGGGTTTCTACATGGCGCTGGATAACATCCGGTCGTTATCGATTATTGGTTTGCTCTCTTTTGCGGCGATTGCCCAATTTTCTCCTGCACTTATTGGTGGTATGTATTGGCGATTGGGTAACAAAAAAGGTGTCTACGTTGGTTTGTTGGCTGGCTTCACAATCTGGCTCGTCACTCTCATGAGCCAAACCAGTATGTTGGCTGGTGATTCAGAAAGTAATTTTTTGTTGTGGATTATTCGACCCCCACAATTTTTAGTGGATTGGTCACTTACTTCATCGGATTGGGGGATGGCACTGAGTGTCATCGTCAATACTCTCTGTTATGTACTCATTTCACTGGTAACACGCTCTAGCCTAAGTGAGCGCTTACAATCTGCTGCCTTTGTTGGAACACCGTTGCCAGAAAGTGAAAATATAAGTTTGTACCAAAGTCGAGTTACGGTTTTGGAGCTTGAAATGTTGGCTGGCCGATTTGTCGGTCGAACTCGGGCGCGAACGGCCTTTAACCATTATTGGCGACAAGAAGAACATACCTTGCAACCTAATCAGCAGGCTTCATCTGGGTTGATTCGTCATACTGAAAGAGTATTAGCTGGCGTCTTCGGCGCGTCTTCCGCTAAGTTAGTGCTTACTTCTGCTCTTCAAGGCAAAAACATGCAATTGGAAGAGGTAGCGACCATAGTAGATGAGGCATCTGAACTGTATGATTTTAGTCGTGGGTTGTTGCAAGGTGCGATTGAACATATTAGCCAAGGGATTACTGTCGTCGACAAACAGCTTCGGATCGTGGCATGGAACCAGAGATATATAGAGTTGTTTGAGTTTCCGTCGGGGTTAATTCAGATCGGGAGGCCGATAGCAGAGGTCATTCGTCACAATGCTCAAATGGGGTTGTGTGGCCCTGGTGATCCAGAAGATCATGTTCGCAAGCGTGTCTATCACTTAGAGTGTGGCACGCAGCATACTTCCTCGCGTGTCTATCCAGATGGTACGGTTATTGAAGTGCAAGGTAATCCTATGCCCGGTGGTGGGTTTGTGATGAGTTTTTCTGATATCACCGTATTCCGGGAAGCCGAAAAGACGTTAAAAGAGGTGAATGAGAACCTAGAGTCGAGAGTACTAGAGCGAACGCAAGAGCTCGAAGGCCTTAATAAACGGTTAGTGTCCGCAACACGGAGTGCAAATACCGAATCACAATCTAAAACACGGTTCTTAGCGGCAGTAAGCCATGATTTAATGCAGCCACTTAATGCAGCACGGCTTTTTGCGTCGTCACTTTCAGAGGTGGCAAAAGAGAGTGAAACCAAGCAATTGTCTACCCACATAGAAAGTGCATTGGGTGCGGCGGAAGAGTTAATTGGTGACCTATTGGATATATCTAGGCTTGAATCAGGAAAATTGAAAACGGATATAAGAGGATTTAAACTCAACGAAGTCTTGAATAACCTTAATGCAGAGTTTAGTGCGTTAGCCAAGCAACAAGGTATTGATTTCAAAATGATTCCATCCAACCTCATTGTTCAATCCGATCCCAAGTTGTTACGTCGTGTGCTACAGAACTTTTTAACAAACGCCTTTCGGTATAATCCGAAAGGGAAGGTGTTATTGGGTACTCGTAGGATAAAAGGTCAGGTAAGAATAGAAGTTTGGGATAATGGCGTTGGAATTGCCCAAGAGAAACAATCGGAGATCTTTGATGAGTTTACCCGTGGTGATCCAAGCCATGTTTCCCAAGGACTTGGTATTGGTCTCGCTATTTCTCGAGGTATCGCTCGAGTATTAGAACATGATATTGGTCTGCGTTCATGGCCTAGTGAAGGTTCCGTTTTTTCAATTATGTTGGATCGAGGTGAAATCACTGAGGCTGATACCGTGACAGTTCCAACACAAAATAATACAGCATTATTAAATGTTAAGGTGCTTTGCGTGGATAACGAGCGAGATATACTTTCTGGGATGAGAAATTTAATAGAGCGATGGGGGTGTGATGTTCGAACGGCACAAGATCTAGTCGAAAGCCTACAGTTGATACACGATGATTGGATTCCTGATGTAATATTTTCTGATTATCGATTAGATAATGACAGGACAGGACTAGAGGTGCTACAGCAGTGTAGATTGCGTTTAGGTGATAGTTTTGAAGGCATCATCATCAGTGCGGATCGAACGGAAGATATGCTAAGTGCGATAAAATCGAACGGGTTCGGATTCATCGCTAAACCAGTTAAACCACTAAAACTTCGAGCCGTTCTTAACAGAGTTAATGGATAGGTACGTTACCCACCATAAGTGAATTTAAGTTATTGTCGCGATGAATTAGTCTACCTGCACGTCAATAATCGGTCGACTAAAAGCGCGATAACCCGCTTGAATATCATCTTCAAGTACTCGATCGTGTGAGAGGATAGGAAGCTTATCCAGAGCAAAAAATCCAATCTCTGAGATTTCAGTATTCTCAATAAAATCGCCTTTTACGGCTTCAGCAACAAAAAAGAGTTTGTAGATAGTGGTTGGAAATTTGGGTTCATATGCATGACTATCTCTATCGATAACAGCGTACAGGCGGCAATTTTTTATAATGTAACCAGACTCTTCTCTTACTTCACGAATTACGCCCTCCATGGGGGCTTCGTTCTGGTCAGCCCAACCTCCAGGTAGCGTCCATTTTCCGTCTGATTTCTCTTTCACTAATAACACGTTATTGTCTTTAATTACGCAGCAGCGCACATCCACTTTTGGTGTGGCATAACCTTTTTCGGGAAAAAAGAATTTTTCAATGGTCGCGATGTCTACGTCACTATACTTTGCGTAAAGCTCATGGCTTATCTGCTCTAGTCTTTCGTATCGTTCTTTATCAAAAGGGTCTTTAACATAGTGAAGGCCCGTTTGAGCAATCGCGTGGATTTCTTTTATTAGTGAGTGCATGAGTTATTCCAGCATCAAAAGAGATAACTATGATAGTTAATGTATATTATTAAGCCGGAATATGGTTCACAAAAAAAGAAAAGCCGATGCATGAGGCATCGGCTTTTGGTTTAATCAGAGTTTTGATTAATGGTCGTGAGCGGCACCAGAACCTTTAGGGTAACGGATAGACTCAACTAAATCTTGAACGTCTTGCGGTACTTCTGCCGTGAATTTGTTTACAACAATAGACACGATGAAGTTCACACACATACCTAATGTACCGATACCTTCTGGGCTAATACCAAACAACCAGTTATCAGACACGTTTGCTGCTGGGTTGATAAACTTGAAGTAGACGATATAAGCCGTTGTAAATACGATACCAGAAAGCATACCTGCGATAGCACCTTCTTTATTCATCTTCTTATAGAAGATACCCAAGATGATTGCTGGGAAGAAAGAGGATGCTGCTAAGCCGAAGGCAAAGGCCACAACCTGCGCTACAAAGCCTGGTGGATTAATACCTAGATAACCTGCACAGACAATCGCGAAGAAGGCGGCCATCCTAGCGGCAAACAACTCCTGTTTATCCGTCATATTTGGCCTAAACCCTTTCTTCAATAAATCATGGGATATCGAAGTTGAGATGACCAGTAATAAACCTGCTGCTGTAGATAGTGCTGCTGCCAAGCCACCAGCGGCCAGTAAGGCAACGACCCAGTTTGGAAGCTGAGCTAACTCAGGTGACGCCAGTACAATGATATCTCGGTTGATTTTCATCTCGTTGCGTTCATCGCCAGAGTAGAACATCTTACCGTCACCATTCTTATCGTCCCATGCGACTAGACCCGTATTTTCCCAGTTTTTGTACCAAGTTGGTGCATCAGTACCTTGGACTCCTTGCATATCTGGTCCATTGATTGTCTCTATCATGTTCACACGAGCAAACGCAGCCACTGCTGGCGCTGTTGTGTAAAGTATAGAGATGAATATTAATGCATAACCGGCAGAGATACGCGCATCAGATACTTTAGGAACCGTAAAGAAGCGAATAATTACGTGAGGTAATCCCGCGGTACCAACCATTAGAGCCGCACAGATAAAGAATACGTCAACCATACTCTTCGACCCATCGGTATAGGCTGTAAAACCAAGCTCTTGTGTTAGTCCATCAAGTTTGTCTAATAGGTAAACGTCACTGCCTGTCACGGTAGAACCGAACCCAAGTTGCGGAACTGGAGAGCCGGTCATCATAAGAGAGGTAAAGATTGCTGGAACCATGAAAGCAAAGATAAGTACGCAGTACTGAGCGACTTGAGTATAGGTAATACCTTTCATGCCACCTAAAACAGCATAGAAGAAAACCACACCCATTCCGATGATGATACCCATATTGATATCAACTTCTAAGAAGCGAGCAAATACTACCCCTACGCCACGCATCTGACCTGCGACATAAGTGAACGATACGAAGATTGCACAAAATACGGCCACCATTCGAGCGGTTCTTGAGTAATACCGGTCACCGATAAAATCGGGCACGGTAAATTTACCAAACTTACGTAGGTAAGGTGCAAGACAAAGCGCAAGTAGTACGTAACCACCTGTCCAGCCCATTAGGTATACACCACCATCGTAACCGATGAATGAAATGATACCTGCCATTGAAATAAACGATGCAGCTGACATCCAGTCTGCCGCCGTTGCCATACCATTTGCGATTGGGTGAACACCACCGCCCGCAATGTAGAACTCACTTGTTGAGCCAGCGCGAGCCCAAATTGCTATGCCGATATATAGTGCAAATGTAATACCGACAAGAATAAACGTCCAAGTTTGAATATCCATTTCTAAAGCCTCTTAATCTTCCTGTACGTTATATTTCTTATCGAGCGCATTCATGCGCGCAACGTAAACAAAAATCAACACTACGAATGTGTAGATTGAACCTTGTTGAGCGAACCAGAAACCTAATTTGAAGCCACCAATTTTGATAGTATCTAGAGCGTCTACAAATAAAATTCCAGCGCCAAATGACACTAGGAACCATATTGCGAGCAGTGAGCCCATGATTTTTAGGTTTTCCTTCCAGTAGGCTTGAGCGTGATCCGAGGATTCGAATGACATTGCCTTCTCCTTCCGTTTAGTTATTGGGTGTTAACAAACTGTTACGGAATATAGATTAGCAGTACTCTAAAAATATCTCAGTGCAACTTTAGTCGAGCGAGGAAATAAGAAAACGCCCGTATTTAGGGCGTTTATGATAGGTCGGTTATAAAAAACGTATGTTAACAATTTATTAACATAGCCTAAGGTCTAATACTCTACACCTAAGGTCTAACTCTCAAATTCAAGGTGTTGAAGAAGAATGACCGCTTGGGTTCTATTCTGTACACCTAATTTACGGAAGATGGCGGTCATATGGGCTTTGATCGTCGCCTCGGAGACACTTAATTCATATGCAATTTGCTTATTTAGCAGGCCATCCGACAGCATGCCAAGTACTCGATATTGTTGGGGGGTAAGTGACGCGAGTTTTTCTGCAAGATCAGTATTAACATTACTGTTTTTGAGAAGCTCTTCTGGGAAGAAAGGGTCACCGTTTAATACTTGATTTAGAGCGCTAATAAGAGCGCGCATATCGCTTGATTTTGGAATGAATCCAAAGGCACCATGGGTTTTCACCTGGGCGACAACATTTGGTTCCTCGTTTGCTGAAATGACCACAATAGGCAGATCTGGGTACTCAGCTCTTAACTGAATAAGGCCTGACATGCCATTAGTACCTGGCATTTTTAGATCGAGTAAAAGGAGGTCGGGTTCCGCCTCTTTGTTGAGCAAACTTAATAAAGCTTCAAGCGAGTCCGCTTCGAGTAAATTTGCACCACTGATCGCCATGTGCACAGACTGAAATAATGCATTTCGGAACAGTGGGTGGTCATCAGCTATGATGATGGTATAAGTCGATTCCATGACGTTAGGGGCTCTTTATAATTTAGTTTAATAATAGCTTCAAAATCAAGTATTGTATGCTTTGTGGCAATGAACAATATTTGTACGCTAAATTTCTGAACAGTATCGACTTTTAGGCGATAATTAGTGATGGCGATACATGAAATTACGGTTTTTTGCGATGTTGTTTTGCTAGATGAATCAGAAATATGACGAAGTTGAAATGATCGAGAAAGATTCGTAAGGCACATGAACGCAACAGAGGGTGTTGCGGTCATGTTTTTGTCGGCGTATTTACCACATCGTATTCGATGAGTTCTTGCAAGTTGTAGACAGAATTAGTTGCCGATGATTTGGTTTTCTAGATGCGTAAGAAACGGTTCTGCTTCGACAAAACCTGTTAATCTTGCGTTGGTGACATAGTTACCATTTGCGTCCCAAAAATCGACGGTTGGTAAGCCCATTACTTTTAGACGTTTAAACAGTTCGATATCGTCAGGACTATTCTTGGTTACGTCGGCTTGCAATAGTACAAAGTCTTTTAGTTTGTTTTCTACCTCTGGCGTGTGAAAGGTATATTTTTCAAATTCTTTGCAGGCCACACACCAATCGGCATAAAAGTCTAACATGACCGGTTTGTTGGCTTTATTTGCCAATACAAGTTGTTTATCTAGTTCATCGACAGAGCTGATACGAGTAAAGGTTACCTGTGGTTGGTAAGCATTCACAGACCCATCCCCAAACCATTGGTTATATACAGGCATTACCGAAGCTACCAGTCCTAAAACCGCAATAATACCGATAAAACTCTGCTTCCAACCTCCGAATTCCAAACTATTCTTAGCATGGTAAAGCCAACCAAAGGCCGCGACCCCTAGAATACCCCACAAGGTGATCGCCCACTGCTCAGGGATAATTCTTTCGATTAAGAATACGGGAGCAGCCAAAAGAATAAACCCAAATAAAATCTTAACTCTATCCATCCATGCACCAGCTCTAGGCAGTAACTTATTACCAAACACGGCCACAATAATGAGTGGAATACCCATACCCAAACCAAGCGCATAGAGCGCCACGGCACCTGTTATTAGGTCACCACTTTGTGCGACATAAAGTAAAGCGCCAGATAATGGTGCAGTGGTGCAGGGTGAGCAAACCAACCCAGAAATAGCGCCCATGGCGAATACACCAACTAGATTGCCACCTTGCTGCTTATTACTTTGTTGACTTAGCCACGTTTGAATACGGTTTGGTAACTGAATGGTGTACAAACCAAACATGGACATCGCGAGTAAGACAAACAGGATACTCAAACCGATCAGTACAAATGGATGCTGCAGCGCCGCTTGAAATTGAAGTCCTGCCGAGGCGACAACCAGACCAAGTAAGGTGTAGGTTAGTGCCATGCCTTGAACATAAACGAAGGAAAGACCAAATGTTCTTGCTGGGCTGAGTTTTCCGCTGCCCAATACAATGCTAGTAAGGATAGGGTACATAGGGAAGACACATGGTGTAAACGCCAAGCCAACACCGAGCGCTAAAAACATGAGAGGCGTCCACCAACTATCCGCTAGGCTTCCGGCAAGTTCAGATTCTTTACTTAATGATGATGTTTTCTTTGCGAAGCTAGCTTCTAAATTTGCGGTATTGCTCTTTATAGAGTTAGCAATTGCCGCCGGAGTATTTGTTTGTGAAATCGGTTTTAGATCAATTATTTTTGTTTCTGGTGGGTAACAAAAACCTGCTTTTGCACAACCCTGATATTGGACGATAAGTTTCGCCCCGTCATTAACAGAAAGCAAAGGAACCTTAACGCTTAAAGGTTCGGTATAGATATTGACCGACCCAAAGAATTCATCTTTATATGGCGTTCCATCGATGATATTTAATGCATCAATTTGGGCGTTTTCGACACTAATGGAGAGGCGTTGTTGATATAGGTAGTAACCTTCCAGCACATCCCATTCGAGATGAACCGTATCCCCTATTTGACTTGCATAAAAAGGAAAGGCTTGTTGGACCGTAACAAAATCAGAATTGTTATTACTAAAGCCGACACCTGAACTCGATGAGCTATTACTATCAAAAAGTGCGAGAGCTGAGCCAGAAAATGAGAGTAATCCAATAAGTACTAAGGTGAAAAAAACGCGCATATAAGTAACTACTAAGCCAAATAAGATAAAGATAAGACCGAGCAAGGTCTATAAAGGTTTCATCATACTAGAGAATAGTTGAAAAAATAGTGAATAAACTAACATGAACAAAAATAAAGGAGACCGAAGCCGCCTTTATTTTTGGGTTATGTCAGTAAGAATATAGCGTTAATCGTAGCGCTTCGCCTTGTACTGGGGTGTTATTAAGTTTTCTACAGAGAATATTTCGTCTAGCTGCTCGGCGGTTAGTAGGCCTCTTTCAAGTACAACTTCGCGGACATTCTTGCCTGTTTCGGCACAAATTCTCCCTACAATATCGCCCTCATGGTGGCCAATATACGGGTTTAGGTAAGTGACTATACCAATAGAATTGAATACAAAATTTTCACACACTTCTTTGTTGACGGTGATGCCATCAATGCACTTGTCACGTAGGTTAACGCAGGCATTTTTTAATAGGTCTAATGATTCGAACATGCTCTGAGCGATAACCGGTTCCATGACGTTAAGTTGGAGTTGCCCACCTTCTGCGGCAAATGCAATGGTGGTGTCATTACCCATCACTTTAAAGCAGACTTGGTTGACCACTTCAGGCACAACTGGATTGACTTTTGCTGGCATAATCGAAGAGCCCGCTTGGAGTTCAGGCAGGTTTAACTCGTTAAAGCCTGCACGCGGGCCCGATGAGAGCAATCGTAGGTCGTTACAGATCTTCGACAGTTTCACTGCGAGTCGTTTTAGCGCACTGTGCGCCATGACATAAGCACCGCAGTCTGACGTCGCTTCTATCAAGTCTTCAGCAGGGACACAACGGTATCCTGTCACGTCAGCGAGGTGCTTAACGGCGAGTACTTGATATCCGCTTGCGGCGTTCAAACCTGTACCGATGGCCGTTGCTCCAAGGTTCACCTCTAACAATAACTCAGCAATGTATTTTAGATTGCGGATCTCTTCGTTGATGGTTACAGACCAAGCGCGAAATTCCTGACCTACGGTCATCGGCACTGCGTCTTGAAGTTGAGTGCGTCCCATTTTGATAACCGAATTAAACTCTGCATTTTTTAGATCGAATGCACCTTTGAGGTACTCGACGGCTTCAATAAGGTGATAAATACTGGTGTAAACCGCAACGCGGAATCCTGTCGGGTAGGCGCAGTTAGTTGATTGGCTTTTGTTGACATGATCGTTTGGATTGATAAATTCGTATTGACCTTTTTCTTTGCCCATCAACTCCAAAGCAACATTGGCGATCACTTCGTTGGTATTCATATTAACGGAAGTGCCGGCACCACCTTGAAAAACATCGGATGGAAACTGATCCATACACTTGCCCGTTTGCAAAATAAGGTCACAGGCTTTAATGATATGGTTGGCAACATCACTAGGAAGAACACTAAGTTCTTTGTTTGCTAGAGCCGCTGCTTTTTTTGTCATTATCATTCCGCGTACAAATTCAGGCACGTCGGATATCGTATTGTTTGAGATATTAAAGTTTTCTATCGCACGGAGTGTATGAATTCCGTAATAAGCATCAATAGGGACGTGGCGTTCGCCGAGGAGGTCGTGTTCAATTCTTGTGGCGGGCTTTGCTTTTGGCGCTGTTTTATTTAGTTTGTTCATAGTTTACCCTCGGATGATTATTCCAAAAAATAATGAATGACTGGCCATTTCTGCTTTGTAAAATGTTTTTGATAGTCTTATTAGTATAAAACCCTTGTGATCTTTGAGGTAAATCATACTCAAATTGTATTACAAAAATAGCCGTTCGGTCATATTTCTGCTTTGTATTTTGTAAAATAGCCATCATTTGCATTAATACGGTAAAATATCGTAATTGCACTGTTGGCTTTATGGTTTTGCAAGTAAACTAAATAACCAAACTTATTGACCAAATTTATAGTTGGAGAGCGTGTGTTTCCTATTTTATTGTTGCTTTTTATCTGTGTCCCTATTATCGAAATAGGCCTATTTATTCAAGTTGGTGGGTTTCTTGGATTGTGGCCTACCATAGCGTTGGTGCTTGTTACTGCATTTGCTGGTGCATCGCTTGTGCGCAGTCAAGGTATTGCGACACTCATGTCAGTGCAGGGACGCTTGCAACAAGGTGAGATGCCGGCTCAGCAAATTATTGAGGGAGTTATGTTAGCGGTCGCAGGCGTGCTTTTATTGACACCTGGCTTTATGACTGACGCACTTGGAATGCTTGTTTTATTGCCTGCACCTCGAGCAAAAATGGCGAAAGAGCTGATGAAAAGAGTCAAGGTTAATACGATGGCAAGTGGTGGCGGTTTTCACGCACAAAGTGGATTTGGTCAAAGTCCGTTTGGACAAGATCCTTTCCAACCACCCCGTGATGATGGTAATACTTTCGAAGGAGAGTATGAAAAAAAAGATGATGACGAGAATGATGGATCAAATAATCGCCTGAAATAGATTCTTTGGCTTCTAGGTACGGCAACCTAGAAGCTTATTCTTTCTTTATTAAATCGCACCTTCAAATCCTAATTGACGCCATGCTTCAAAGGCAATAATGGCAACGGCATTAGACAGATTCAAGCTTCGGCTATCTGGCATCATAGGGATACGGATTCTCTGCTCTAACGGTAAGCTTTCAATTAGCTCTGCGGGTAACCCACGCGTTTCGGGGCCGAATAGTAACACATCATTCTTTTGGAATTTTGCGTCTACATGATGACCTGTAGTCTTGGTTGTACAAGCAAAAATCCTGAATGGCCCTTCACGTTCATTTTCTAAGTAATCCATAAACGCCGCCAGATCCTTATGCCTCTTTACTCTTGCAAGGTCGTGGTAATCCAAACCTGCTCTGCGCACTTTTTTCTCTTCCAGATCGAAGCCTAATGGTTCAATAAGGTGCAAGTTTGCTCCGCAGTTGGCGCTTAAGCGGATGATATTACCGGTATTTGGGGCGATTTCTGGTTCAAATAGTGCGATGTCTAGCATGATTATCAACGTAATTGGTTGCTGGAAGAGCGAGTATAACTAGGGTCAGTTCGGTTTCAAAGAAGAACTGATCCTATTTAATCTGAACTCGGTATAACAAATATGAATCGTGTTTAGGTTATGCCTCTGTTGGTAGGGTAATGGTGATTTTTAACCCCCCTAGAACGCTTTTTTCTGCGCGAATGGTGCCGTTATGTTGGCGTACTGCACTTTCAGTTATCGCGAGACCTAATCCTGCCCCGCCTGAATGTCTATCTCTCGCTGTGGACACTCGATAAAAAGGTCTAAAGATGTCAGTAAGCTCTGCTTCTGGTACGCCATCACCATCATCTTCAACACAGATAGAAAGTGTATTGTTGACTTGAGTGAAACCGACGCGAATAGAAGTATGGCCGTAATGAATAGCGTTGCGAACAATGTTTTCAATGGCACTCATCAATAGGTTTGGATTGCCAGTAATGGAGCAGTTAGGCATTTGGCTATAGATTAATGATTTCTCTTTTTGTTCCGCTTCAAATTGAGCGTCTGCAATAATTTCTTCCCAAAGGGTCGCTGCTGAATGGGTCTCTCTTACTTGATGACTATTCACTTGCATACGAGACAGTTCTAATAACTCGCTGATCATTTTTTCTAATCGCTCAGCTTCCGTATTGATGCGTGTTAACTCTGCTGATTCACCCTGTTTTCTCGTCGCTAAAGCGTTCGCCATTCTTAAGCGAGTGAGGGGAGAACGGAGCTCGTGAGAAATATCAGAAAGTAACCTTTGGTGACCTGATATCATTTGATTAATGGCCAATACCATCTGATTGAAAGCTGCACCAGCTTCACGAAACTCAGAACTTCCTTTTTCTAGGTTTGGGTCCTCAACAAACTCGCCATTAGCGACTCTTCTCGCCGCATTTTCAAGTAGGCGAGCGGGTTTGCTTAATGCATAAGCTAACCAAAGGAGTAAGGGAGTGCTGATAAACATGACGAGTAGCAGGAGGTGGATGGGTTGATCAAATAATTGAAGCAGAAATGGCGGGGGTTGATCCCACTCTCCAGCGATATATAGAAGCACGTGTTGATTTGCAATTGTCACGGGCATTGGGCCCACTACCATGAAACGACCATATAACCTTTGCTGAGGTTTATCTAGTGACTCTAAACTCGTTATAAAGTTTTGAATTGCACGTCGTTGCATTCGACCATTGATGCCAATAAGGTTACCACTAAGGTCAGAAAAATAGACCATCGCTTTTCCCTCTTTGTTCGGGCCTTTCATTTTTCTATTCACTCTAGACAGTACATCATCAATGGAATGATCATGTCGGTACTTATCTTCAAGGTGTTTGGCAAAGCTTGAAAGTCTTTCAATATTATTTTGTTGGATACGATGCGTTTGCCTTGGGTCTGAGTCCTGCACAAGCAGTACAGCGATTAAGACCAAGAGCATGGTGAACCAAAAAATGGCAAAGATCCGACCATAAAGGTTGGATATTTTTGGGAGTCTCATTACCCCTCCTCAACGAGAAGATAGCCACGTCCTCTTAGGGTTTTTATGCGCGGTTTTCCATCGCTACGCTCTGGTAATTTTTTGCGAAGGTTGGATACATGCATATCGATTGCTCGGTCAAATGGCGCCAAACGTTTACCCAGAACATCTAGGCTCAAAACCTCTTTTGTTAAGGATTCACCGGGGTGTTGGATAAAATGGGTAAGTAGTGCGAATTCGGTTGTCGTTAATTCCAAAAGTGTTTCGCCAACATAAGCTTCCTGTTTTCCGGGGTAAACTTTGATGTTTTGATATTCGATATAGTCAGTAGATTTTGAGGCCGCGTTTGTCTGTGTTCGTCTAAGAATGGCTTTAATTCGAGCGAGCAGTTCTCGGTCACTGAATGGCTTAGAGAGATAGTCATCTGCCCCCAGCTCTAGGCCGATGACCCTATCTATTTCTTCGCCTTTCGCTGTGAGCATAAGAACAGGAATCTGCCAAGATTCACGTAATTTTTTTAGCATATCCATGCCATTCATTCTAGGCATCATGACATCTAACAGTATGAGGTCAATCTTGTCATTTACGGCGGCAAGTCCAGCCTCACCATCGTTAGCTTCGGTAATATTGAAGCCCTCAAATGTAAGTACTTCCTTTAACAGACTTGTAAGTTCTGTGTCGTCATCAACTAATAAGATATTGGCCATTACTGCTACCCCTAATGCATTTGTTACGTTCAGTATGATTGATCTTACCTATAAACTTAACTACTTGTTTTGTCTTTACGCTTTTTTACGCTTTCTAGACGTTACTTTACTGTGCAGCCTCTATTCTATGCTTAACCGCTGTGAAGGCAGCAACCTAAAAAGAATAACGTGAGGAATAACCGATGAAAACAACGAAAAAACTAGTCATTGCGGCAGCTGCCCTTCCTATGCTTTTTGCAACAGCAAGTGCATTTGCATTTGGTGGTAAAGGTGGTTCAGATATGGACGGCCATCACGGCAAATTTAGAAGTTTTGATAAAGGCTTGATTCGCCAGTTAGATTTAACGGAAGAGCAGAAAGATCAATTTCGCGATTTACGCGAAGCGAAACGTGACGAAATGCAAGCTGACCGCGACACAAACAGAGAAGCACGCCAAGCTGAGATGCGAGCACAACACGCAGCAACGCAAGACCTCGTATTAGCTGCAGATTTTGATCAGGCAAAAGCGGAAGAACTTGCTGCGTCTATGGTTGAGAAGCAAACCGAGCGCCGTGTAAAGATGTTAGCTACTCAACATGAAATGATGAGTATTTTAACGGATGAGCAAAAAGAACAGTTAAAAGAATTGCAAGCAGAGCGTATGGATGAAATGTCTGAACGTATGGGAAAGGGTAAAGGCAGAAACAAATAATACTTTGTTCATTTAGTTATCCTACCGCCTAACAAAAAGCAGCATTGTGCTGCTTTTCTTCGTGTTACCTTCTGTAAAAATAAAATGATACCCAAGTCACAAAATCATGGCTATAATCCAAGTAAATCTTCCTAAATTGATCTGATATGAAAGAAGAATACGCTCGCTTGGTCTCAATGGCAGCATGGATGGCGACCGGAGTTGCGACATTACTTCTGATAGTTAAACTGGCCACCTGGTGGGTTACGGGCTCAGTTAGTCTATTAGCATCACTGATTGATTCGTTACTGGATTTAGCAGCATCTGGTGTGAATCTAGTTGTCATTCGATATGCCCTTCAACCCGCGGATGAGCAGCATACATTTGGTCATGGTAAAGCGGAGTCTTTAGCAGCATTGGCTCAAGCGATGTTTATCTCTGGATCCGCCTGTTTTCTTATCCTTAATGGTGTTGACCGATTCTTCCGTCCGCACGAATTGACCTCTCCAGAATACGGTGTCTATGTAAGTCTATTTGCTACCATTGTTACTGCAGGGTTAGTCATGTTTCAAAAGCATGTAGTGAGAAAAACAGGAAGCCAAGCAATATCAGCCGACTCGTTACATTATCAGACAGATATATACATGAATATTGCGATCATGGTTGCGCTCGGTTTGAGTTATTTTGGTGTGAATCAAGCGGATGCAACGTTTGCCGTTGGTATTGGGGTCTTTATATTGATTAGCGCCATTAAGATGGCATTAGAGGCAGTACAATCTTTATTGGATAGGCAGTTACCAGAAGACGAACTCAATACAATCCGTGAAGTGGCGATGTCCGTTGAAGGCGTTTTGGGTGTGCATCAGTTAAGAACACGGATGGCAGGACCGGTAAGATTTATTCAGCTACATTTAGAATTGGAAGACAATATGATATTGATTCGAGCTCATGAGATCTCTGATGAGGTTGAAGAACGACTGACTAATGCTTTTCCAAGGGCGGATGTATTGATTCATCAGGACCCTTATTCTGTTGTATATGGATCTGAAAAAGGGCAAAAAGAACTGGGTTGGTAAATTTCTTTCAGAAATTACATCAACAAGAATGACTATTTTGAGCTATCTTTTGTTTGAATGATGGAAACTGAAACTGATTCTGATGTGAATCAACTAAGTTATCGTACAAAATGTAATACTCTTTCATAATTGAAAAAAACACATCATTTACTGGCTCACTAAGACGCAAGAAAGCGCAATGAGCGGGTATAGAAAATGACTATTAAAAATTCTGCCGATATTGTTATTTAGTACATGAAGTAATGACAATTGGGTAATTAAAATTTGTAAATTTGATTTGAAAATCGAGGGTGAGCATGATTAAGAAGATTGGTGTTTTGACAAGTGGCGGAGACGCCCCTGGGATGAACGCAGCCATTCGTGGCGTAGTCCGTACCGCACTTACTGCGGGTGTCGAAGTCTATGGTATCTACGATGGCTATCAAGGCTTATACGAAGATCGCATTGAAAAGTTAGACCGTTCTAGTGTTTCTGACGTGATTAACCGTGGTGGTACGTTCTTGGGTTCTGCACGTTTTCCAGAATTCAGAGAAGTCGCTACGCGTGAAAAAGCGATTGAGAACTTGAAGAAACATGGCATTGAAGCTCTCGTTGTTATTGGTGGTGATGGTTCTTACATGGGAGCGAAGAAGCTGACTGAGATGGGCTACCCATGTATTGGTTTGCCAGGCACTATCGACAACGATATTGCGGGAACTGACTACACGATTGGCTATTTGACCGCGCTTAATACCGTTATTGATAGCATTGACCGTCTGCGTGATACATCATCGTCGCACCAGCGTATCTCTATTGTTGAGATTATGGGTCGTCACTGTGGTGATTTAACCTTGATGGCTTCGATCGCTGGTGGTTGTGAGTACATCATCACTCCAGAACAACCTTGGAGTAAAGAAGAGCTAATTGAGAGCTTACAGAACGGTATCGCCAAAGGTAAGAAGCACGCAATTATTACGCTTACAGAGCTAATGATGGATGCCAATGAGCTTGCAAGAGATATCGAAAAAGCGACGGGGCGTGAAACTCGAGCCACTGTTTTAGGCCATATTCAACGTGGTGGTCGTCCGACGGCGTTTGACCGTGTGTTAGCTTCTCGTATGGGTAACTATGCCGTTCATCTTCTATTGGAAGGCGAAGGTGGTCGTTGTGTTGGTATTCAGAAAGAGCAACTTATCCACCATGATATTATCGATGCTATCGAGAATATGAAACGTCCAGTTCGTACGGACTTATATAAAGTTGCAGATGAATTATTCTAAGATTTAATTAGAGAATACTTGAAACGGCCATTAGGAGACTAGTGGCCGTTTTTTTTCGTCCTAAGTACCTTCTAAGACATAGATGTAGGAAGGATTATCGACTGTCTGCTTTGCTGGCGGGCTTTGGTGACGTCAAAAAACAAAAAAGCCAGCCGAGGCTGACTTTAATTACCATTAGGCTAGAAAGCCCAGATGATATGCTTAATTAAGCTTTTGCTTTTGCTGCTGCTTTAGCGATTGCTGCAAAGCCTTTTGCATCAAGTGCTGCACCACCAACTAGCGCGCCATCGATGTCAGGCATGCCGAAGAGTTCTGCTGCATTGCTATCTTTAACAGAACCGCCGTATTGGATAACAAGATTTTTAGCGACTTCTTCACTTGACTGAGCGATGTGAGCTCGGATAGCAGCATGAATGTCTTGAGCTTGTTCAGCCGTTGCTGCTTTGCCAGTACCGATTGCCCAGATTGGTTCGTAAGCAACGATAGCGCCGTTTAGTGCTTCAACGCCTTGAGTTTTGATGACTGCGTCGAGTTGACGAGCACATACCGCTAATGTTTCACCAGCTTCGTTTTGTGCATCAGACTCACCAATACAAAGTACAGGTGTTAGGCCATTTTCTTTAAGGAATGCAAATTTCTTAGCAACAAACTCATCAGATTCGTTGTGGTATTCACGACGTTCTGAGTGACCGATAATGATGTGAGTAGCACCAAAGTCTTTAAGCATTTCTGGAGACATATCACCAGTGAATGCGCCACTGTTTTTTAGGTCAGTATTTTGAGCGCCAAGGATGATTTTGCTGCCACCCTCTTTGATTACGCGCTCTGCCAGGTCAACATAAAGTGCTGGTGGAGCCACTGCAACGTCAACACCAGTTACGCCTTCAAGCTCAGCGTTAAGTCCGTTTAGTAGCTCAGTTACCATTGCTTTGCTACCGTTAAGTTTCCAGTTACCCATAACTACAGGATGACGCATAAGAATATCTCCAAAAAGTAATTAATGTAAAAAATAAACAATATTTCGAAAGAATATAACAGATAAAGCCCGTCAGATCATGACACGAATCATTTCTTCATCGAATCTTTGATTTTTGAACGGGACGGTTGTTAATCAAATTTGATCCAGCATACAAAATAATAGCTAAACTTTAGGAATTTGCTTGGATTGCTGTATTTTGAATCAATCTGACTTAAGGATAAATAACTAATGCCAAATATAATATTGGAATACACTAATTCCGTCGAGGACAGAGTGAACATTCAAGGGTTATTGGAAGATCTCCATCAGGTAGCGTTGAGCTGTGGTCTGTTTCAAGCTGATGATGTGAAATCTCGCGCGTTGAGATGCCATCATTGGTTGATTGGCGAGCATGATGATAGCGAAGGTTTTATTCATATTACCTTTGAGATGTTAGCTGGGCGGTCAGATGAACAAAAAAAGAGTCTGTCTCATGAGCTTATTGATGTTCTTACTGCTCAGGCTGGAACGGTAAAAAGTTTATCGGTGAACATACGTGATATGGATAGAGGTACCTTCCAAAAGGTACTTAATTAAATGTAAGGTAAACATTGATGTCAATCTCTGAACTGCTGTTTTCATTTCGAGGAAGAGTAAGTCGTCGAACGTTTTGGTTGTGGAATGCGTTCTATTTTTTGATGATTATAACTGTCGCCACTTTGGTGAAAAAATTGTTTCCTGAATCGGATAGCATGGTGTTGCCTACGATTTTAGTTTTGTTGGTTATTCCCGATTTGGCGATAACGGCAAAGCGTTGGCACGATAGAAATAAGTCGTTGTATTGGTTAGGGTTGCATGTGCCTTTGGTCTTAACTCGATTCATGGTTCCTTTAGCTGGTGTCGAAAACGCATTTCAACCGACTATGTTTCAGTCGGCTATGTCTCTTTCTGCGATGGCATGTGGGGCGTGGATTTTTGCTGAATGTGGGCTGTTTGAAGGCGATAAGAAAGAGAACCAATACGGCTCTTGTCCAACAAGGTAAGCCTATAAACTCAATGGCGCGGAACGAAAGGAATGATTTCTGCGCTACGCTTAGTCGATTGATCGCCTTCTAAAACCTCATGCATTTTAAATACCTGCAAGCTTAGTTCGCGAGCTAATACTATATTGATGTGATAGGGGTTTTTGCAGTGGCTAATTACGCGATCTATATGACTCTGTTGTGCTCGCAATCTGGGTTCCATCTCTTCTGAAGCGCAAGTTATCGCTTGCTCGCAGGCTTTGCGTTTGAGTTGCTCGAACTCTTTCGGGTTGTTTTGAGCCAATTCGACCAGTTCATCAAAGGATGGGAGTGTTTGTTCATATTGAGCTTGATCCATAAGCTCCACCTTTATACTTAACTACAGATTACATTATATAAGTGTAGCCAATAAAATGAGATCTGATAAGTAAACGGTATCCGACTAAATAATCAGCGATCTAACCTTTTGCTTCTTGAATGTGATAAACACACCTTCTATCGTTTTTGATAATGTGTTCGGTACGGATGATCGTACAATTTTCGCCAAGCAATTGTTGAAACACATTGAGCTCAGATTGACATAAGCTAGGGCAGTTTTGTGCGGCTTTACAGATTGGACAATGGTTCTCGATTAAGACGAAGCCATTCTCGTTTTCTGTTAGTTCTGCCATATAGCCATCATCTTCACGCAGTTGTTTCAGTTGTTGTAACTTACTTTTAAGGCCATTACATTCTGATAGCGCTTGACCGTATTTCTCCAACGTCTGTTTTTCTCTTTCTAATGCGATTTTTTTTATGCCATCTTCACCAAAAAGTGTTCCGACAGCTTCGATGACTTGAACCGTTAGCTCACCGTGGCGATCAGAAAATCGCTCATGTCCTTTCGGAGTGAGCTGCCAATGACGGGTAGGGCGTCCTATTTTTACTTTTAGATCAAAATACTCAAGTAAACCGTTCTCTTCTAACGCTTGTAAGTGTTGTCGAGCACCCATGCTCGTCATATCCAGGTCTTCGGACAGTTTTTTTGCCGTCAAAGAACCTTCTCTTTTGAGTTTTTGTAATATTCTATCCGCTGTTTTCACCGAAAGTACCTAAGGTTATGCCCGTAACTTATAACTACAGCTTTCATTATGAATAAAGTAATTAATAAAGCAAATTCTTAACTAACCTATGTTTAGGTTAACTAACCGACAAATGAAAAAGCGCAGCTAAAATAGCTGCGCTTCGTGATGCGTGTGGTCAAATTAGAGAATGAAGTCTTTAATTTCAGGGTCTTTACGATCCAAATAGTGGATAGACTTGATGCGACGAATCGTTCTACAGCGACCTCTAATCACTAGGGTTTCCGTTGTGGCAATATTGCCTTTGCGAGTGATCCCTTCGAGTAAGTCGCCTTTCGTGATCCCCGTTGCTGAGAAAACAACATTGTCACTAGATGCCATGTCTTCCATTTTCAATACAACACGTGCCTCAACGCCCATCTCCTTGCATCTAGCCAGTTCTTGGTTACCATGGATACGATTGTCTTCGGTATCACCTTTTACTTCCTGACGTGGCAGCAGACGGCCTTGCATGTCACCATCAAGTGCGCGAATAACAGCAGCGGATATAACTCCTTCTGGAGCGCCACCAATACAGTACATAACATCGACTTCGCTATCGGGCATACAAGTAAGAATAGACGCCGCGACATCACCATCTGGAACAGCAAATACGCGGACACCCATCTCTTGCATCTCTTTAATTATTTTGTCGTGACGTGGTTTAGCTAAGGTTGTCACCACTAAGGTATTTAGAGGTTTTCCCATTGCTTTGGCGATATTCTCTAAATTTTCTGTTAGTGATTTATCTAAGTCGATAGCGCCTTTTGCTTGTGGGCCAACCACGAGCTTTTCCATGTACATGTCAGGTGCTTTAAGAAAACTGCCTTTTTCACCAGCGGCGAGGACAGTCAACGCGTTTGCTTGACCCATTGCGGTCATGCGAGTGCCTTCAATAGGATCGACTGCAATATCTACAGCATCGCCACCTAACCCAACATGTTCCCCGATGAACAGCATTGGTGCATCATCGATTTCACCTTCACCGATAACAATTTCGCCTTCTATCTCTGTTTTGTTGAGTAGCGTACGCATTACCTCAACAGCGGCCCCATCTGCGGCGTTTTTATCACCACGTCCAAGCCAATGATAACCAGCAAGCGCGGCACCTTCGGTTACACGAGAAAATGCCAATGCTAAATCGCGTTTCATGACTACTCCAAATCAGTAAAAAAGAGGTAAAAAATTTGCGGGGATTCTATCATACAAAATAGTAAACGTTTGCCTTTTTGGCCCTGTTTAATTGGTCACTTGGCTTGATTGCGTAGAAGTATATATTTAGGTAGGTTGAGAGCGATATGAGCATTGACGGAACACGTAAAAACTCAGGATAATGCCGCTTGGTGCTCTAAAAATGAGCATGTAACTCAAAAATCATGATATTAGACGTGTTTATATTGAAAAGCGTGAGTAGAATGAAGCTATTCGTGACTGAATTATCTTTTAGTCAACCAGAACAAAAGTAAAGGTAGAATGTATGTCTTTAGAAGTGCTAGAGCAGTTAGAAACAAAAATCCAAACAGCCGTTGATACCATCACTCTATTACAGATGGAATTAGAAGAAGTTAAGCAAAAAAACCAAGGTTTGGAGCAAGAAACAACGTCACTAAGAGATAACTGTTCAAACCTAGAGCAGCAAAACCAGCAGATGCTCGAAGAGCATGAAGCTTGGCAGCAAAGAATTCGCATTTTACTAGGTAAAATGGAAGACGTAGAGTAACGTTTTCTCGTCTGAACAATAGTAAAGAGATTATCAGAGCGGTGGCGCACTGGTACTCTCTTTTCGATGGTCTATCAGAGTATATAAAATAGCGGCAGTCTATTTTATATACATCAAGTAGTACTTCTAACATTATTTGATGCGGATGATTTGGTCCTTAAGCATTATGGCGTCTTCCTAATACAACAACTATTACTTCTTAATGAGTAAAAATAATAGTGTTGGAGAGGTGGCCCGTGAATAAAATCAATCGTAATTTATATTGGGTGTGTTGCAGTTTATTGCCAACGGTATGTTTGGCTGAAGGCGAACAAAGCCCATCAAACCAATCTCAACAAGAAGAGCCTCAAAAAAGAATCCAAACAGTGGCGGATGTATTTGAGCAGCCCGGCGTATTAACGCCACGGGGTACCTTCGTCTTAGACGCCTCATTTAATTATTCTCAGAACTCATCAAACAAAGTTTCTATCGTAGGATATACAATTTTGCCAACGTTAATCGTTGGGCGAATAGAGGTCAGTGACTCAGATCGGACTACTATCACCGTAGGACTAACGGGGAGATATGGTATTACCAATCGACTTGAAGCTGAAGTACGTATTCCGTGGGTTTATCGAAATGATCAAATTTCTACGCGGCCAATTCAAGACGGCGCCTCTGATGATACAGAAGTATTGACGTTAGATGGCTCTGCCATGGGAGATATAGAAGCGGCATTGCGTTATCAATTAAATATGGACAGCGCGCCATTTTGGGTTGCTGGGTTAAAGGTTAAATCGACAACGGGTAAATCCCCCTATGATTTGGAGCTTGATACAACAACCAATACGTTTACCGATGTCCCAACGGGATCGGGTTTTTGGAGTGTTGAACCAAGTTTGACAATGATTTATCCGACAGACCCTGCGGTTCTGTTTGTGAATCTTGGTTATATATACAATTTTGAGGATACGGTGGATTTTGGTGACAGTGAGGCAGAAATTGCTCTAGGTGATACGATCTCTTTAGGGGCTGGGATGGGTTTTGCTGTTAATCCTAATTTTTCTTTTTCTCTCGGTCTTGCTCACAAAACCATCCTTAAAAGTGAAGTCAATGGGGCTAGTGCTGATAGTGCTCAACTGTTGCAACTGGATACGATAAGCTTTGGTGCCAACTTGGCCATTAATCCGAAATTATCGGTAAACGTAAGTGCTGCAGCAGGACTGACAGAAGATACACCTGATTTTCAACTAACAATCAGGGTACCTTATAGTTTCTAGAGTGGAAGTGTTAACCATCCGGTAATCAAAACAAATCGTGTTGATCGCGGCATTTATGGCAGGCTTAACATGATCGCATCGTCTAACTTCATTCTTAATTGTGAACTCTGTAATATTATTGTTCCAGGTGCATTTATATCAACGACAGTTGATATTCCAAGTACACTATTGTTTACGGTATTTTGAATAATGTTGTTGATGGTGTCGGAACTGTTAATCACTGGTTTCGCAGATTGAGTCGTGTTTGCTAAATGTTGTTTAGTTATTTTATGCTGCTCGTCCTCAAGTTGAGAAATATCCTCAAATTGATTTCCAGAACCATTTTGAATAACATTAGTCATGCCTGTTTCACTCGTCGCTTTTTGAGTATCTAGCTCAACTTGTCCATTTTTAATCAAAAGGTTAGCAATGTGTGAATTGAAAAAAGTTCTACCATTTAAAGATGTAGTGATACTAATACCGATATTTATGAACCGATTAGACGGAAAGCTAAAACCCCCTCGATACTGACTTAATTCGGTGTTGGATAGTGGCACTCCTACATCTTTGATGGACATTGCAGATGCAGGTAAGGTACATAGCAACAGCGAAATGCTAAAGATTCTTAAACCTTGTTTTTTCATAACGCGTTCCTTTTTAGTTTTCACCCGATTCTCGGAGTGTCGTGCTAAAAATACCGAGTGAATCACGAGCTACCGCAGAATTAACAGGTGATGGTGTATAAATTGCAAAGCTGTCATCAAATATAAATGACGCTTTCCCTTTTTCAGCATGGTTCTTTATGAGAAGAATTATCCCTTGATAGTAGCGATTAAAATCTTCTACACGCATCTTTACTGTTCCTCTTGATGGGTCACCAATAATGACATGTTCTGAATTTATGCCCTTAACCAATACAAAGTGCATATAGCCATCAAAATTAACTAAGGTAATACCGGGAACGCCAACCTTCTTTATTTTGGTGGTGCTCAACTGAAATCCATCAGCATCAAAACCAATACCTTCTAAGTACTGTTTCATGTCTAAGAGTGAGAACCCTTCTTGCTTGATACGCTCTTGATCACCTTTATCAAACATTACCGTAAATATAGTTTCTTCGTTTGAAGGCGTTTGATAGTGATAAGAAAGTAATGAAGCTAAGGCAGCAGAACCACAGCTAAAGTCATATTTTTGGCGAAGTACATCGCCAAATAATTGTTCTTGATAACTTTTTACAACAACATTATAAACCCCTCTGTTTGGGAGGTAATCTAATGCAAGGGTTGAGGTGCTTAAAAGCACCGCAACCCAAGTTAATAAGAAATATTTCATATTCATCAATGCAACGTTAAGTTCACGACAGTTGAGTTTTGAATAACAACATTGTTACCCGTATTTTGAATGACATTCGAAATACCAGAACTGTTGCTTAGTGAACCATTAGTAATAACATTATTACCAGAGTAGGTTCCCAATGCATTGTTGCCAACACTAGAGCCATCGAGTTCAGATGTCGCTGAAACATAATCAATATCGACTAGATATTGACCACCTCGAGAGGTTTCCAATTCTTCTTCAGAGATAACTGCGTCATCAGGAAGCAATAATTGGTCTGCAAAAGATGGTGCCGAAAGCATAGTGCCTATTAGCAATAGCGCTGTACGCATGACTTTCTCCAAATCTCTTATGGCATAATTGTCGCGTTGGTAGATACCGATTGTTGAATTGAAGATGCATTACCGGCATTTTGAGCTGCTGTTGTAATACCCGCTGCAGCATTAAATGAACCATTAATGTTATTTTGTTGACTCACTGACATTGCGTTTCTATCTCTGTCACGTCCACCAACTTCGAGACCAAATAAAGCGAAGTCTGCGTCAGTATCGGTAACACCGTAAGAAACGGTGGCTCCAGATACACTCGAATCCATATCGGAATAGTTCACTACAGCAGTAAGATCAATATCGATAGTGCTAGTGGCTGTATTCGTCATAGAGTCGTTATCCCAAGATTGAGATTGGAGGGTATTATGACTTAATACATCGTTATAGCTGTCGTCTGTATTGCCAGAATCTTCCACATTACCAGAATCGTCCACATTACCTACATCATCGACGTTTCCGAAATCTTCGGCATTATAGTCATTATTGCTGTCGTATTGGTCATTGTCAGAGTTACCAACATTTTGAAGATCATTATCACTAAGAAGCTCAGTGTTATTGTCACTTAATAGACTGATATCATCATTATCGATACCAATATCATCAGCATTAATATCATCTATAGCGTAGACCGATCCAGAAGTGAATGTAAAAGCGAGAATAGACATAGCTAGAGTTGTTTTGTTAAATTTCATGATTGTGCTCCATATTTTATTGAGTTACTTCTTTGTATTGTTAACTTATAAAAGTATATTGCTATTTATTGTTGCGCTTACCTATCTGAGGTAGGTAATGTTGAGTATAGGGAAAAAGCAAAACATTAAAGTCTCATAAATGAGAACCTAATTTGCAATGAGGTTTTTTATTTAGGGGATGTAATTTATTTCATTTTAACTGTATGAAAAATATTGATAATTTTGTAATTTTTTATAAAAGTATTAGATGGTTGTGTTTATTGGTTGTTAGAAGTGCTGTTTTTTGAGTACTTGTTTTTTGTGATATAAACTTTTTTATTAGTAGTGTTGAATTGGAGTAAATTCTTATATTTACCCATATGTATCATTAAAATTAACCCACTGTAATTCAAGAGTTAATTTTAATGATATGTTTATTGAAAGATCTATTTTAATTGGACTGAATACTCTTAAGTATTTGTATTTATTGTTGTTATCATTATTCTTTAACGCTGATTGTTTTATGCGATTTCGGTTTTATGATATTAATTCAAATATTCGTGAAATAAATGCAACAAGTCTTGAGATGGAGGTTGATATGTTTCTATTAATGAAATTATATATTAATCATCATGTGATTTTGGATGTTAAGGTCAGCTTGGATTATACTTTGTATCAAATTTAATTAAAAAATAATTAGTGAAATTACATGTGAGTGTTATATGAATAGGTGGTGAGGATAATGTTATGCGTTATAAATTGGTTGTCGTTGGGGATGAAATATTTAAAATAAGTCTAATAAAAAAAGAACTATCAGAAATGCCAGATCTAGAAGTAGAGCATATGACTCTTAATGAACTTAAATTACATAGAGTTCAAGAAGATATTAATTTGGTTATGCTCGATTTTTCAGTACTTGAAGATGGACTTTGTAATGATTTTTTTGTAGACGGACTGGGCTACGATATACTTATATTCAGTGCTCCCAAAGGGAGTTTAGAAGAAAAAATAATGAAGTGGAAGAGCGTTAAAGGGGTGCTTCCGTACACTGCTCCTATAGAGCACCTTAGGAAAAGTGTTCACCACATTTTGAGTGGCGGTATGTGGATGCCTCGTAACTGTTTAGAAAAAATGGTGAGGTATTATAGGCACCCAAGTGTGTTTGCTAATACCTTACAGCTAGACTTTACAAAAAGAGAGAGACAAATCCTGTCTCATATTGCAAATGGCCAATCAAATCAGCAAATTGCTAACGATTTATTTTTAGCAGAAAGTACAGTTAAAACGCATATTTATAAACTCTACAAGAAAATGAACGTACATTGCCGTCATGATGCGTTAGAGCAACTTAAAGGGAATGATTGGGCCAGTTTATGAATGAGATTGTCGTTGTTATAAATTAAAAAAGCCGCCGAGTCGGCCGCTTTTTATATGGATACGATGTAATATCTGAAGAATAGTTTTGACGAATTACTTAGCGCTCAAAATCGTCATCGTCAGTTTCAACGTCAATTTCTTCAATAATCTCTAGATCTGCGTCTAATGGTTCTGGAGAGATAATAATACCGGTATTGTCAGCATAAAGATAATCTTCAGGTAAAAAGGTTACGCCCCCAAAGTTGACAGGAACGTCTATCTCACCAATTTGCTGACTTGCTGCGCCAACAGGGATTGATGCGAGAGCTTGAATGCCAATGCTCATATCTTCTAACTCATCGATTTCTCTAACACAGCCATAAACAACAATGCCTTCCCAGTCATTATCTTCTGCCAAAGTAGCAATTTCCGCGTCAATTAGAGCCCTACGTAATGAACCACCACCATCGATTAATAGAATGCGACCAGCGCCATCTTCTTCTAATATGGAACGTATAATACCGTTATCTTCAAAGCATTTTACGGTAGTAAGTTGACCTGCAAATGAGGCACTTCCACCAAAGTTACTGAACATTGGTTCTACTACATCGACTTGGTCTGAGTAAATATCACAAAGTGCAGAGGTGTTGTATTCCATATGCGTTGTCTTCTATTCGCTACTGAAAGGTTTTTAATTATATCGACTCATTGAGTCAATGCAATGACAAGGCTCAATTATCTAACTATTGTTTGAGCTACAACTACCAATGAAAACAAAATGTTAGTAATTGAAGCGCATTTAACGATGATGGGCATCATTGGCGCAATGGCGACGGGAGAGCTTGATTGGAGTACTTCTCTACCATGTTTTGCCAACGTAATAGCGGATAAAAAGAAAGGAACAATTATCCAAATAGTCGTGCTGTGGCTAAATAGATAGTAAACATAAGAGACAAAGGCTAATCCAATCAATACGATATGATAATACTTCGCTGGTTGTTCTCCCAGTCTTACTGCGATAGTTTTTTTGCCACATGCACGATCATTATCGATATCACGCATGTTATTAATATTAAGTACAGCGACAGCTAATAATCCACATCCTATCGCAGGGATGAAAATATCAAAATCAATAAACCCAGTGTGAAGAAAATAGGTTCCACCAACACCAAGTAATCCAAAAAATACAAATACAGATAAGTCGCCAAGTCCAACATAACCATAAGGTCTATTACCGACGGTATAAGCAACGGAACTTAATATAGCGAGTAGACCCAAGCCTAAAAATGCGAGGATATTGGTAAAGCTTTCTAGTGAATAGAAAATCAGTGCCAAACCGGAGAGAATCGTTAAGAAAATGTTCAGGAGAATAGCGTGTTTCATCTCTGCCTGAGTGACGACACCCGACTGCATTGCGCGGGTTGGCCCTAAGCGGTCATCGTTGTCAGTACCTTGTTGGGTATCACCATAATCGTTGGCTAGATTAGATAATATTTGTAGAAGAATCGCGGTAAGTAGAGCTAGGGCCATAACAGCAAAAGAAAAATTACCATTGGAGTAGGCCAAACTGCTGCCCGTCGTTATAGTGACGAGTGCGAGTGGTAGTGTTTTTGGCCTTGCTGCGTCTAACCAGATTACAAGTGACTGCTTCATTAAGATTGTTTACCTTACATTATTGAGAGCAGTATACCAATTGCACAAATAATAAAAAGCCCATCTAAAGAGGTAGATGGGCTTGATCAAGATTTATTAATTAAAGAATAAATCGACTGAGATCTTCATCTTCAATAAATTCAGCCAAACGTTCGTGTACATAGGCTGAGTTTATTACCATTTTAGAGCCGGGTTTTTCTGTTGCGTCAAAGGATATTTCATCCATCAACCTTTCCATGACAGTGTGCAGTCGACGGGCGCCGATATTTTCAGTGGTCTCATTTACGCGCCACGCAGCTTCAGCTATCTGATGGATACCATCTTCAGAGAACTCGATATCAACATCTTCTGTCTTTAATAAGGCGATATACTGTTCGGTTAGGGAAGCTTTTGGTTCTGTAAGTATGCGTTCAAAGTCATGGCTAGAAAGCGCTTCTAGTTCTACTCGAATAGGTAAACGCCCTTGAAGTTCAGGGATTAAATCGGAAGGCTTCGATACTTGGAATGCACCAGAGGTTATAAATAGAATATGGTCTGTTTTTACCATACCATGTTTGGTGGACACGGTGCTGCCTTCAATTAAAGGCAATAAATCGCGCTGCACACCTTCACGGGACACATCAGGACCTGAGCTTTCACCTCGCCTACAGATTTTATCAATCTCATCTATGAACACGATACCGTTATTTTCAGCATTGTAGATAGCTTGCTCTTTGAGCTCTTCAGGGTTGACGAGTTTGGCGGCCTCTTCTTCGATTAGCGCTTTAAAGGCGTCCTTGATTTTCATCTTACGGCTCTTTTGTGTGTTGCCCGCCAGATTTTGGAACATACCTTGAAGCTGATTGGTCATCTCTTCCATTCCAGGAGGTGCCATTATCTCTACACCCATTTGCGGAGCCGCAACGTCAATATCTATCTCTTTGTCGTCTAGTTTTCCTTCACGCAATTTTTTACGGAAAATCTGACGTGTGTTTGACGAGGTATCTTCTTGTTTCTCATTCTCGCCCCATGCATCGCGGGCCGGTGGGAGTAGTGCGTCTAGAATACGTTCTTCAGCTTGTTCTTCCGCTCTATATTTTACTTTTTCAGTCGCTTGCTGGTGGGTCATTTTAATCGAAACATCGGTAAGGTCTCGAATAATTGTTTCCACCTCTTTACCAACGTAACCGACTTCCGTGAATTTAGTGGCTTCGACCTTGATGAAGGGCGCATTCGCAAGTTTGGCTAAGCGGCGTGCTATTTCAGTTTTACCTACACCAGTGGGGCCAATCATCAGAATATTTTTTGGCGTCACTTCTACGCGTAGACTTTCATCGAGTTGCATTCGACGCCAGCGATTACGCAATGCTATAGCCACCGCGCGTTTTGCCTTTTCTTGACCAATAATGTGGCGGTTTAATTCGTGAACAATTTCACGAGGTGTCATTTCCGACATGTATTTATTCCTTAATTCTGAGCAGAGAATTATAGTTCTTCGATTGTGTGTTGATGGTTAGTAAATACGCAAATATCACCCGCTATGTTTAGTGATTTCTCTGCTATTTCACGTGCATCCAATTCGGTGTTTTCTAAGAGTGCGATAGCCGCAGCTTGAGCAAAGTTGCCGCCAGACCCAATAGCAATTAAATCGTTCTCTGGTTGAACCACATCACCATTACCCGTGATGATGAGTGAAGCTGTCTCGTCTGCGACCGCTAGGATCGCTTCTAGTTTACGAAGAGCACGATCACTGCGCCAGTCTTTGGCCAGTTCAACGGCGGCTTTTGTGAGGTGACCTTGATGCATTTGTAGCTTGCTTTCGAAACGTTCAAATAAAGTAAACGCGTCAGCGGTACCGCCTGCAAACCCTGCAATCACTTTGTCGTTATACAAACGACGAACTTTTTTAGCATTACCTTTCATTACGGTATTGCCTAGAGATACTTGTCCATCACCAGCAATAACAACTTTATTATTACGACGTACAGATACAATGGTAGTCACGAGAATAGCCTCTTTTCATTTTACTAGTGAGATAGCGAATATATGAGGATAATTTAGAAGGATTTCAAGGATGAAAAAAGCGAGATAGTTAACTATCTCGCTTTTGGGGGGATAATATTTTGTTTTTGCGTCGCTTATTGGGTTTCTTTCCAAATAGCACAAGGTTCAATCTTGGCTCTTTGTAATGCGTGCTTGTCTTTTTCAGCGTTTCGTTTGAGCTTATATGGCCCCAAAACCACCTTATACCAACTGCTGCCTTCTTTTTTGCGAATTTTGCTGCTGATGCCCTGAAAGGCAATATTAACTTTACGTTCTTCTGCCTGGCTCAGCGACTTAAAGGCACCGCATTGCATAATATATGGAATGGTTGATACGACTTGTTTTTTTGCTTCCACTTCAATCTCTTTGTTCGGTAGAGATTTCACATAATCCCATTCTTCTTTGGGCAATTCTGGCAAACTGGTTTTCTTTTTGGTTGTCGTCTTAGGTTTAGACGTTTGCTTCGCTTCAGGTGGAATAGGGGGCTCAGGATCATTACTCAGAATATATAGGCCATAACCAAACCCTCCTAATAAAAGGACGGCGAGTAAACCCGCTTTCCACGGTTTTCTTGTAGGTGCCTTTTTGCTTCTTGTGCTTTTACGAGTGCCTTGGCCCCGTTTTACGTAATCTCTATTTGCCATAACATGTCAGCCAAATTTAGGTATCAATATGGTAATCCAAAATGTATCTGGAAGACAATTGTAGTTTAAAAAGCGGGGCCTTAAAGCACCGCTCGAGAGTGAACTAGAGATCTCTAATTCAGATTGAATCACTAGGCTCTAGGGGGAGCCGCGCTATTTCTGATAACGAGTTTTGTCTCAAGTAATCTTGAACCCGCTCTTACATCTCTACCTTTAAGTAGCTCTAGCATCATTAACATTGCTTGACGCCCAATCTCGTAACGAGGTTGAGATACCGTGGTTAATGGAGGATCACAATATTGAGAAAATTGAATATCATCAAAACCAACCACTGACAGATCTTGAGGCACACGCAAGCCCAGTTTTTTCGCTTCCTGTATTGCACCAATCGCCATGGTATCGTTGTGGCAAAATATGGCTGTTGGCGCGTCTGGTAATGAAAGTAGTTTTCTAAGTGCTTTAGCGCCACCTTCAAAGGTGAAATTACTTTGAGTGGTGTAAGTTGAATTGAGTGCTATTCCGGCTCTACGTAAAGCTTGCTGATAACCTTGATGTCGGAATTTACATAACGCTGCCTTTTCTGGACCAGAAATTTGCGCAATTTTTTTGTGACCCATTTGGGTTAGATAATTAACCGCTTCAAATGCCGATGTTAAATTATCAATATGCACGGTTGGTAGTTCTAATTCCGGAGCGTATTCACAAGCCATTACCAGAGGAGGGAGATTTTTTTGTTCAGGTTTACTGACATCGAATGGTAAATCGGTGCCAAGCAGTAACATGCCGTCAGCTTGTTTAGTAAAAACCAGATTAACGAAAGAGCTTTCTCTTTTTTGCTGTTTGCCGCTATCACCAAGTAGAACTAGATAACCATGTTCCATCGCTGCGTCTTCAATACCACGAATGATCTCTGTAAAATATGGGTCACAAATATCCGGAACAATGGTGATAATTGTCTTTGATTCATTCCTACGGAGATTTCGAGCTAAAGAGTTTGGGGAATATCCAGCTTCTAGTACAGCGTCTTCTACACGTTTTCTAGTTGACGCAGAAACTTTTTCTGGGTTCATTAAAGCGCGAGAGACCGTAGCGGTTGAAACACCCGCAAGCTGGGCAACATCCTTCATTGTCGCCATAAATAATTAACCTCTGATATCCTAACGATGATAACTGTTATGTAACTATATGTTTATGCTCTAAGTGTATTGCTTTAGAGAAATGTAATTTACGGGTAGAGTAACAAATTTTGCATAAGTTGTGTGAGCTTTGTCGCATTGGCGAATATAAAAAGCACGATACATTCGACTGATGAATCATCAGCTTAAGTCTTGGGGTTCTATATCTATAGACCAGCGAACTTTCTTGGCTAAAGGTAACAACTGTATGGCTGCCTTTGCACTATGTAAAAGCTTTTGCATAGTGCTTCTGTGTGGCGTTTGCAGTAGGAGTTGCCATCGCGCTTTCCCTGCCCTTTTTGCTAGAGGTGCAGGTGTGGGTCCCATGATCATAGAATAGTTGTCAAATAATGGATTGGACTCAAGTGTATGTCTGACCTGTCTCAAAAAATCTTCTACCAAATCACTGTTATTTGCTTCCGCTCTAAATAGCGTTAGATAGGTGAAAGGTGGGAGCATCGCTCGCTTCCTTTCTAGCAACGCAGTTTGTGCGAAGTGGTGGTAATCTTTGTAGAGAAGTGCTTGTAATAAAGGGTGTTCTGGGTGGTGTGTTTGTAATAACACTTCACCTGGTTTACTTGCTCTACCCGCTCTACCTGCAACCTGAATAAAGAGTTGAGCTAATCGCTCTGAGGCTCGAAAATCGCTGCTGAATAAAGAACCATCCACATCAAGTAAACCGACTAAAGTGACATCAGGGAAGTGGTGGCCTTTGGCGAGCATCTGAGTGCCAATCAGTATTTGAACTTCATTGTTCCGAATGCTCTTTAATGCCGCTTCCAATGAGCCTTTTCGTCTTGTGCTATCGCGATCGATCCGTAATGTTTTAAATTCAGGAAATAGTGATTCGAGTTGTTGCTCCAATTGTTCAGTGCCCACGCCTACCGTGACGAGTTGCGTCGAACCACAGCCTTGGCATTGACTAACTACTGGGCGTTGAGAGCCGCAATGATGGCATCGCATTTCATTTTTATTTTGATGGTAGGTGTAGTATGCATCGCACCTTTTACAGTCCGCTATCCATCCGCACTCATGACACATTAATGCAGGAGAGAACCCTCTACGGTTTAGAAATAGCATTACTTGATTGCCCGACGCTAAGTGCTTTCTCATTTCAGCAATTAGAGGCGCCGATAATCCGCCCTCCAAATAGAGTCCTTTTATATCCAATACTTTATGTGTAGCTGGTAGGGCATTACCTGCTCGTTTACTTAATATAAGATGATGATATTTGCCTGATATGGCATTTTGCAAGGTTTCAAAGCAAGGTGTGGCCGAGCCTAAAACAATAGGGATATTTTCTTTATGAGCTCGCATTATGGCCACATCTCGAGCGTGATACCGAAGGCTATCTTGTTGTTTATAAGACGTGTCGTGCTCTTCATCGACAATAATAATGCCGAGATCTTTAAACGGAGTCAGTAATGCGGAGCGGGTACCGATAACAATGCCGGCTTGTTTTTCTCTTGCTGATAACCAAGCATTGAGCCTTTCTGTGTCATTTAATCCAGAATGAATAACGGCAACAGGAACATTGAACCTTCTTTTGAATCGATTGATGGTCTGAGGTGTGAGTCCTATCTCGGGGACCAGAACTAGGGCCTGCTTGCCAGCGTCTAAAATAGGTTTGATCAGATTCAGATAAACCTCTGTTTTTCCGGATCCTGTTACGCCTTCTAATAGATAACAACCAAAGTTGTTATTGCTGTTCACTGTGGCGATAGCGACCGCTTGTTCTTCGTTTAATTTTGGTTTTTCACCTGCATTTTCTAGTTCCTCTAGCCAACGATCCGTCTTGGGTTTTGTTTCTGTAGAAACAATCCAACCTTTTTCATCTAAGGTTTTTAACACTGAACTGGAGATCGCTTCATCAATCATTTGTTGATGTGTTATCGAACCATTTTCAAGTAAGTGCATTACCTTGGCTTGTTTCACGGCGCGACCAAGCCCACTCATTAATTGATTTCTGCCAGTTTCAGTGATCTGCCATTCTATAAGCGAGGCAAATTCAGCAGCTTTGCCCTTTCTTAGAGCCGTTGGTAGCGCATTACTAAGAGTTTCGCCCAAAGGGTATTGGTAGAACTGACTGCACCAATTAAGAAGTGTGTAAAGATTATCTGGCCAAATAGGTTCGACATCCAATACTTGCTTGATGCTTTTTAGCTGATTTATTGGGAAGTCGGACTGATGAACCATAGCAGTAACTATTCCAACAAGCGTTTGTCTACCAAATGAAACGGATACACGACCACCGATAACCGGAAATTGATGAGCTTGAATGAGATAATCAAACCTCTTGTCTAGCGGCACTGGTAGGGCAATTTGAGCAATGGTTGGACGCATTATTGATGAGTAGTCAGCTTAATGAAACGAGGGGATAGTGTAGTTGATGCGCAATGTAATTACGAGAGATGCTCATTGACTGGAACGAAAGTGTCATATCACTAGGGGGAGGTGGTAGACACAATATGTGCGCAGAGTGAGTCATTTAGGCGCGAAAAGAAGAATTTGTTGAAAAAAGATTCAAATGAGTTGATTCCAATGTCTTGTTTCATTAATATACTGCGCCTTGACGGTATATCAATTTATGCCAATTTGTGTAAATACGTGTGGTGTTCGGCTTAGAATCGAATGGCGACACGGCCTATAATGAGGTTTTCCCATGAAAACAGGTATCCACCCAGAATACAAAGCAGTTAGCGCAACTTGTTCTTGCGGTAATTCTTTTGAGTTTAACTCAACTCTTGCAAAAGAATCTATCCACCTAGACGTATGTGACAAATGTCACCCGTTCTACACTGGTAAGCAACGTAACGTTGATACTGGCGGACGTGTAGATCGCTTCAACAAACGTTTCGGTGCACTATCTAGCAAGTAATTGCTATGTTGTAATTCCGAATAAAAAAGGACGCTTATGCGTCCTTTTTTTGATCTCACAATAAAAATAAACTTTATGACTTAAACCTTTTTCTATGTAGGAAGTTTTGTCGTGATCATTTACTATCTATCTGAATACTAAAAACCTCCCCTGCCAATTACAACTGGAAATAAATCTGATGTCCGAAGACAACCAACAAGATGACTTTCGTCAACAAGCACTTAATTATCACGCTTACCCGACTCCAGGTAAGACGGCGGTAGCACTCACTAAACCTGCAGATTCTGCTGAAGATCTAGCGCTGGCGTATAGCCCCGGCGTTGCCGAGCCAGTGCGGGAGATCGCACAGAATGTTGATAACGTTTACAAGTACACGGCAAAGGGTAATACGGTTGCTGTCATATCTAATGGTACTGCTATCTTAGGTTTAGGTAACTTAGGTCCAATGGCGTCAAAACCAGTGATGGAAGGTAAGGCCCTGCTTTTCAAACGGTTTGCTAATTTAGATGCCATCGATATTGAAGTAAAACATCGGACTACTGAAGAGTTTGTAAATACAGTTGCAGCCATCGCGGATACCTTTGGTGGCATCAATTTGGAAGATATTAAAGCCCCTGATTGCTTTGAGATTGAACGTCAACTTATCGAGCGTTGTGATGTACCTGTGTTCCATGATGATCAACATGGCACAGCAATTGTTACAGCAGCAGGTATGCTTAATGCTATAGAGCTTCAAGGCAAAACGCTTGAGGAATCAACCATCGTCTGTCTTGGTGCTGGTGCGGCCGCTACAGCATGTATGGAACTTTTGATTAAATGTGGTGCTCAGCGTGAGAAAATCTACATGTTGGATCGCAAAGGCGTTATCCATACTCGTCGTGAAGATCTAAATGAATATAAAAAAATGTTCGCTAACAATACAGACAAACGTACGTTGGAGGATGTTATAGAAGGCGCTGATCTGTTCTTAGGTGTATCAGGGCCAGATTTGTTACCAGCTGAAGCATTGAAATTGATGGCTGATAAACCCGTTGTCTTTGCTTGTTCAAATCCAGATCCTGAAATTAAACCCGAGATTGCTCACCAAGTCAGAAATGACTTAATTATGGGTACCGGTCGTTCAGACTATCCAAACCAAGTAAACAATGTTATCTGCTTTCCATTTATTTTCCGTGGTGCGTTAGATGTGCGTGCAAGTGAAATAAACATAGAGATGAAATTGGCCGCCGTTGAAGCGATTCGTCAATTGACTAAAGAGCCGGTACCGGAAGGTGTATTGAAGGCTGCTGGGGTAAGTAAACTTGAGTTCAGTAAAGAGTATATTATACCAAAGCCAATGGACCCACGCTTGCTTCCACGTGTTGCCAAAGCCGTCGCGGTAGCAGCAGTAGAGTCTGGTGTTGCAAGAATTGAACTACCAGAGAACTACATGTGCTAAAAGAGATTCAAAATAGAACATATTGATCGTTTTTAACCCATAAACCCGTCATTCCTGTGATATCAGGAATGACGGGTTTATGGGTATTAAGTAAATAGAAAAATAATCACGCTTGTGTAAATAATTCAATTGGGTGAAGTATTTCCCCCCAACCGATTAATTATTCTTCGTCAAACGCTTCAAATTCAATTCCCATTTCTGTCATTAATTTTTTAACTTCAGTTGGAATATCATCAGGACGATCTTTTCTCAAATCTTCATCTGTTGGTAATGGTTGACCTGTATAAGCGTGCAAGAATGCTTCGCAAAGCAGTTCGCTATTCGTTGCGTGTCGTAGGTTATTAATCTGACGACGAGTTCGTTCATCAGTCAAAATTTTCAAAACTTTCAGAGGGATGGAAACGGTGATCTTCTTAACTTGCTCACTCTTTTTTCCATGTTCTGCGTATGGACTTATGTATTCGCCATTCCAATCAGCCATTGCTCACCTTTGTCAAAATAGTCATAAAACAATTATGGGATAGAATTCTAGCGGGATTTACTGCCATAAGCAAAGACATATAGACGTCTAGAGCTATTGACGTCTTAAAAAACTAACAGTAAAGTGTCTTGTTATTAATTCTAACGTTCAAGATTCAGTTATAGTTAGCGGATAAAGAAAAATGAAAACTGAATTGATCGCAAAGGAAAGCCAGCACATGAAACAAAAGAAACCCGCCACTATCGCCGTTCGAACGGGCATTGAATCTGACTCTCAGTTTCATGCCGTTGTGCCTCCAATTTACTTGTCGACCAATTATAGCTTTCCAAGTTTTGGTGATGTGCCTAAATATGATTATACCCGTTCAGGAAATCCAAATCGGGGCATGTTAGAGCAAACCCTTTCCGATCTAGAGTCGGGAAAGGGTGCGGTAGTCACTAATTGCGGAACGTCAGCGCTAAACCTTTGGGTTTCTACTTTTATTGGGCCTAATGACCTTATTATTGCACCGAATGATTGTTATGGCGGTACCTATCGACTTTTTAATACTCGGGCTCAAAAAGGGGACTTTAACGTTTTATTTATTGATCAGTCCGATCTAAGCGCACTGGATGAAGCATTAGCCAAAAAACCTAAGTTGGTGCTACTAGAAACACCATCTAATCCATTGGTTAGAGTGGTTGATATTCAAGAAACGTGCGAGAAAGCGCACACTGTTGGTGCGCTGGTCGCGGTTGATAATACCTTCATGACACCTATATACCAAAAGCCTATAGATCTGGGTGCGGATTTTGTGATTCACTCTACAACCAAATATATTAATGGTCATTCGGACGTGATTGGTGGGGTTATCGTTACCAAGACAGAAGAGCATGCCGAAGAGCTTGCCTGGTGGGGGAATTGTATTGGGGCGACGGGAACGCCGTTTGATAGTTACATGACGTTACGCGGCATAAGAACCTTAGGCGCTCGAATGAGGATCCATGAAGAGAGTTCTCGTGAGATCTTAGCTTTTCTCTCAAAACAAGATCTTGTTGGCACTATATATCACCCAAGTCTGCCAGATCACCCGGGCCACGAAATTGCGAAAAAGCAGCAATCTGGTTTTGGTTCTATGTTGAGTTTTGATTTTAATGGCCCGATGGATAAGCTTGAAGAGTTTGTTGGCGCTTTATCTCTCTTTTCATTAGCTGAGTCACTTGGTGGCGTAGAAAGCTTAATCTGTCATCCTGCCTCAATGACACATCGAGCAATGGGTGAAGAGGCCTTAAAAGAGGCAGGGATAGCACAAACACTGTTAAGGCTATCGGTTGGGCTAGAAGATAGTGAAGACCTTATCGAAGATCTTGATAATGCATTTAAAAAAGTTCAGGAGACAGCTTAAATGACCGCTACACGTCAACTTCATAAATTTGGTGGAAGCAGCTTAGCCAATCCAGAGTGTTATAAACGAGTAAGAAATATTCTTGCCGAGTACTCTCAAAGTGAAGATTTAATTGTTGTTTCTGCGGCTGGAGACACGACCAATCAACTCATCCATTGGTTGAGTGCTTTAAATAAAGATGGACGAACGGCACATGAAATACTAACGGAATTGCGTCGATTTCAGTCAGATTTGATACAACAGTTAATTGATGAACCCAATAAAATGTTGGACCATCTTCATACCGATTTTACTGCCCTAGCTGATTTACAAAGCCCATTAACAATAGAGCAAGAAGCTCAGGTTCTTGGGCTTGGGGAAGTTTGGTCTTCAAGGTTGCTTTCACAACTCTTGTGTCAAGCAAAAATGGCGGCAGTCGCTATCGATTCACGTGACTTTTTGAGAGCGGACATTGGCACGCAACCAGAGGTTGATCGTTCGAGCTCATGGCCATTATTGAAAGAAGTATTGGCACAGCATTCTCAACACCGATTAGTCATTACCGGTTTTATGGCCAAGAATCGTCAAGGGGATACGGTTTTGCTTGGCCGAAATGGTTCTGATTACTCTGCGACGGTTATTGGTGCATTAGCGGAAGTTCATCGAGTGACCATTTGGAGCGATGTCTGTGGTGTCTATAGTGCCGATCCTCGAAAGGTTAATGATGCTTGTTTATTGCCTCTTCTACGCTTAGATGAGGCCAGTGAGCTAGCTAGGTTGGCAGCACCTGTGTTACATAGTAGAACACTGCAACCCGTGGCTCAAAGTGCGATGGAATTAGAGCTTCGGTGCAGCTATCAACCAGAAGCCGGCTCAACCAGAATCGAAAGAGTGTTGGCTTCAGGTAGAGGGGCGAAGATAGTAACCTCTCTTGATGAAGTTTTGCTTATTGAGCTGATATTTAGCCACGCACATGAATTTGAAAGAGCCAAAGAAGAAGTGCTACAAAGACTCCAACGAGCTCAATTACAACCGTTGGCTTATGAAGTTCAAGCGGATCAAGGCGAGCTGCTTCTTGCCTACACAGCAGAAGTCGCATCCGGTGCCCTTAGTTATCTACATGACTCGGCAACGGAGGCAGATATTCGGCTTAAAGAAGGTTATTCAATGGTCGCCGCTGTTGGTGCTGGTGTAACGAAAAACCCAATTCATAGTCATGGCTTTTATCAGCAGCTAAAAAATGCACCAGTCGAATTTATGTGTGAAGCGGAATCAGGTTTGAGTTTAGCGGCCGTTTTACGTACATCTAATACCTCTGTTTTAGTACAGGGAATCCACACTCAACTCTTTCAGGCACAAAAGCGAGTTGGTTTGGTTTTATGTGGTAAAGGCAATATCGGTTCTAGTTGGCTAGAACTATTCGCTAAGCAGAAAGGCGAAATAGAAAAACGTCGAGGTATGAGTTTTGAATTAATAGGTGTAGTGGGTAGCCAGACATATTGGATGAATATGGCTGGTATTGAGGCCTCGAGTGTACTTAGTCGTTATGAAGATGAAGCAGTAGAAAGTGATGGTAATGAATGGCTAGAGCAACTCAGTCACCAACAAGAGTATGATGAGGTAATCGTACTCGACGTGACGGCGAGTGAGGTGGTATCAATGAAATACCCCACTATTGCTGAAAAAGGCTTACACCTAATTTCTGCCAATAAAGTTGCGGGTTCTGCTTCAAGTGAGTTTTACCATAAAGTACAGGATGCATTTGCAAAAACAGGGCGTCATTGGCTATATAATGCAACCGTGGGTGCAGGGTTACCGATCAATCATACGGTTCGTGATTTGCGCGAAAGTGGCGATGAAATCACAGCATTCTCTGGAATATTTTCAGGTACTTTATCGTGGCTTTTCCAACAATTTGATGGGTCTATTCCATTTAGCGAGTTGGTTGAATTGGCTTGGCAACAAGGGTTAACGGAACCTGATCCTCGTTGCGATTTAGACGGTTCAGATGTAATGCGGAAACTCATTATTTTGGCGCGTGAATCAGGGTTGACGATTGAACCAGAGAGCGTAAAAGTGGCGTCTCTTGTTCCGGACGAGTTGAAAGATTTGTCCATCGATCAGTTTTTCGATCAAGGTCAGTTGCTAAGTGAACAGCTAGCTGAACGTCTAGAAAAAGCACAGCGTGAAGATAGAGTACTGCGTTATGTGGCTCGTTTACAGAAAGGGGGTAAAGCAACCGTAGGCATTGAGGCGCTAAATAAAGAGCATGCTTTGGCTAACTTGCTTCCCTGTGACAATATCTTTGCGATAGAAAGTGCTTGGTATAAGGACAATCCGTTGGTGATTAGAGGACCAGGAGCGGGCAGAGAAGTAACCGCCGGCGCGATCCAATCGGATATTAATCGATTATCAAACCTGTTTTAAATGTAAACGCTAGCCACTGCTTTTAAAGGGGCAGTGGTAGTTTTACTTGTCGTTGCCATGGGTATATCGATCTATCTCCAGAGTCGAATTCATGTTAACTAACCTTAGTCCCTCCTACATTCCCCTTGAATATCTCTCACCAATATCATGAAAAAATTTCATGAACATCATGTTGACATTAATCCCATTTCATTACATTCTACAGACATATAGACGTCTAAACGTCAAAACGGAAATACAAATTCGATCAGCCCGAATGAGAGAGAACTATGAGTTATTCACACGCTAGTCATCTAGATGCCTTAAATCAGAATATCGCGGAGCTTGGTGATATTAATGTCTCTTTTGAATTTTTTCCGCCAAGTAGCGAAAAAATGGAAGAAACGTTGTGGAACTCTGTGCACCGTTTAAAAACACTTCAACCTAAATTTGTGTCGGTTACCTACGGGGCAAACTCTGGTGAACGTGACCGTACCCATTCTATTATCAAAGAAATTAAAGATCAGACAGGCTTGGTGGCTGCGCCACATTTAACCTGCATCGACGCAAGTCGTGATGAGCTTATAGATATTGCGGATGACTATTGGGCAAATGGTATACGCAATATCGTCGCGTTGCGTGGTGATATTCCGGCTGGTGGTGGTGTACCAAATATGTATGCATCGGACTTGGTTACTCTGCTCAAGTCACGACATGATTTTGATATCTCAGTGGCGGCGTTTCCAGAGGTTCACCCAGAAGCAAAAAGTGCCCAGTCCGACTTACTTAATTTAAAAAGAAAGGTGGATGCAGGTGCTAATCGTGCAATAACCCAATTTTTCTTTGATGTTGAAAGCTACCTAAGGTTCAGAGATCGTTGTGTGAGTGCGGGGATTGACGCTGAGATAATACCGGGAATACTGCCCGTTTCTAACTTTACGCAAGCCTCTCGTTTTGCCGCAATGAATAACGTGAAAGTACCGGGATGGATGGCACAGCAATTTAGCGGCTTAGAAGACGATCCAACAACTCGCCAACTGGTTGGTGCGAGTCAAGCTATTGATATGGTGAGAATTTTAAGCAGAGAAGGCGTGAAGGATTTTCATTTCTATACTCTAAATCGTGCTGAGATGACGTTTGCGTTGTGCCATACATTAGGTGTAAGACCAACAAGATAAGCCGTAATAAATAAAAAGGGTCAATGTGTTCACATCAGCCCTTTTTATTTAGAATCAAAGACTAGAACGAAGTCGTTTTAGTCCATGGATTTTAATTCAGCAACCACTTCTTCCGCCCAATCAATCCAAGCTTCACGTATTAAGAGGTTACGTCTTAAAGTAAGGCGTTCTAATTTAGCGTGCTTGTCTAGCTTGGTTGGGTCACCATAATAAGTCGCTTCAATCTCTTTGTAATGACTGACTAGCTGTTTAGACTCACCAATAAGTATAGATACTTGTTCTCTGAAAGGAGCAGTAGGTTGGATTGCGCAAGCCATTAACTTAGCGCTGAACTCATCTCTTATTGTTGCCTGTGCTGTTGGTTGTTCAAACCATTCACCGAGTGCACGGCGCCCAGTTTCGGCAATGGAGTAAATTTTTCTATCTGGCTTCCCATCCTGAGGATGCAAAACACAGGTGACGAGTTCATTTTGAGCCATTTTATTGAGCTCTCGATAAACTTGTTGATGACTCGCTTTCCAAAAATAGCCAATGCTATATGAAAATTCTTTGGTTATATCATATCCGGTAGCATCGCGAGTGCTTAAAACGGTAAGGATTACGTGTGGTAATGACATATCTTAAATCCAATAATTAGTAATACAAATAACTCACAACTTGAACTGCTTCCGTGCTTTTTGTGACACTAATTATTTTGCAGTTCAGAATAACGACAGATCTGCTTATTAGCAGTTCAGAATAACGACAAATCTATGTTTGTTCGTCATTCCCTATCTTCAGCCGAATTCCACCTAGATACTTGCGGAGTTTGATTCCATATTATTATGCCTGTTATGAGTATAGTCGATCTTTGAGGCACAACGGGGCGTAAGCATACCACTAAATTTTGTTGTTAAAATAAAAAAAAAGGGCAAATTGTCTCAAAAGGATGATAAACCTCTCGAATTGAATTGCAAACAGAACAGTGTGCTGAATAATTTAGCCACACTGTCCTGTTTGTGGTTTTTTGTTCTACCCTGTGTTGCGCATGCCAGCAGCAATACCTGCTATTGTCACCATCAATGCTTCTTCTAGTTCTACAGAGGGTTGATCTGATTGGCGAGTTCGGTATAGAAGCTCAGCCTGAAGAATATTCATAGGTAAAACATAGACGTTACGCAATCGGATAGACTCCAATCCCCACGGGTCGCTTTGCATCAAGTTTTCGTTGTTCTCAACATTGAGAACGGCCTTAATATCTTTTTGCAGCTGGTCCCGCAATTGATCGCCTATTCGCCAAAGTGACTTGTCTGCTAGTCTTTGATCGTAATATCGGGAAATTTCAATATTGGTCTTGGTGTACACCATCTCTAACATACCAAGGCGGGTAGAGAAGAAAGGCCATTCACGACACATCTCCTCTAATAGGTTCTGGTGCCCTTTGTCGATTGAGTACTGTATCGATTCACCAGCCCCCAACCAAGCGGGTAAAACCAATCTATTTTGACTCCATGAGAATATCCATGGAATAGCCCTTAGACTTTCCACTCCACCGTTAGGGTTTCTTTTTGATGGTCTCGATCCGAGAGGAAGCTTGCCCAACTCTCGTTCTGGGGTCGCCGCTCTAAAGTAAGGAACGAAATCTGGCTCCCCCTGAACGATGGAGCGGTATGCTTCACAGGATACTTGTGACAAGACTTCCATTAGGTCGCGCCACTCTTGCTTCGGGCTTGGAGGCGGTAAAAGATTGGCCTCAAGAATCGCACTGGCGTAGCGGTTAAAGCTGTTTACTGCGATATCCGGTAACCCAAGCTTAAAGCGGATCATTTCCCCTTGTTCCGTTACACGCAACCCCCCCTTTAAACTTTTCGGCGGTTGAGAAAGTAGCGCAGCATGCGCTGGTGCGCCACCTCGGCCAATGGTGCCGCCGCGGCCATGGAAGAGTGTGAGTTCGATGTTGGCTTCATCACAAACACGTACTAAAGCATCCATGGCACTATATTGGGCCCAACCCGCAGACATAACTCCCGCATCTTTAGCAGAGTCAGAATAGCCAATCATGACCATTTGGTGGTTTTGGATAAAGCCTCTATACCAATCAATTTCGAGCAACTGTTTGATGACGGCTTCTGAATTATTCAAGTCATCGAGTGTTTCAAATAGTGGGCATACGTCCATACGGAACTGACAGCCAGACTCTTGAAGCAGTAAATGAACGGCTAACACATCCGATGCGGTCCGTGCCATTGAAATAACATAAGAACCGAAAGCTTCGCGAGACTGACTCGCAATTATCCTACAGGTGTCTAAAACCTCTTGTACCTGCTCAGAGGGCTGCCAGTTACGAGGTAAAAGTGGACGTTTTGAACTTAATTCATTGACTAAAAAAGAAATTCTATCTTGTTCATTCCAATGGTCATAATCGCCTATACCTAAATAACGGGTAAGTTCAGATAGTACGTCTGAATGACGAGTACTCTCTTGGCGAATATCTAAGCGTACAAGATGGACGCCAAACGCTTTAACTCGACGAAGGGTATCTAACAATGCACCGTCAGCTATGACGCCCATTCCACATTGATGTAATGATTGGTAGCAGGCGTAGAGAGGATCCCATAATTGGCTTACATTCTCTAATATGGCTTTGTTAGGAACTTCCGTTCTATTTACTTTCGCATCCAGTACTTCGAGCGTGCCTGTGAGCAGTGTTCTTATCTGTTTAAGTACAGCACGGTAAGGTTCATGTGCGTCGCCAGCTAATTGCCTTAATTCATTTGTGCATTCGATCATTGAAAGCTCACTGACGAGCTCAATGATGTCCGCTAGATAGAGGTCGGCCGCCTTCCAGCGTGATAGATATAGAACCTCATGAGTAATCTCATGGGTAACGAATGGATTTCCATCTCTATCGCCACCCATCCAAGAAGAAAAATGAACCGGACGAGCATCAATAGGGAGCCCTTCGCCAAGGTAGTCAGTCACTCTGTCATTAAATTCACGCAGAAACTCGGGTACCGCCTGCCATAAGGAGTTTTCAACAACGGCGAAGCCCCACTTAGCTTCGTCAAGCGGTGTTGGGCGTTCTTTACGCATATCATCAGAATGCCAAGATTGAGCGATCAGCTGCTCTAATCGACGTTCTTGCTTAACACGTTCTCTTGGAGAGAGGTCACTAAGTTCGAGCTGTGAAAGGCACTTATTGATCTTCACCAATTTATTTATCATGGTGCGACGAGCTATCTCTGTCGGGTGTGCAGTAAGGACCAGTTCAATATTGAGATCTTTAATAGACTGAGCAGTGTCTAATTTGCTCACACTGTTTTGTGTTAGCTTTGAAAATAGTGTGTGAATGACGTCTGGTTCGCAGATATTCGCATCGCAATGGCGAGAAATCGTATGGTATTGCTCTGCTATATTCGTTAGGTTTAGAAATTGGTTAAATGCCCTTGCAACCGGATTTAACTGGTTATCCGGTAGGTTAGATATTACCTGAATGAGTTCTTCGCGAGCTTCTTGATCGTTTTCTCTTTCGGCAGATTTTGAAAGTTGGCGTATCAGTTCGACTTTTTCTAAAATCTCTTCGCCATGCGCATTCTTAATTGTGTTGCCAAGCAAGTGACCTAGTGTTCTCACGTTACTCTTTAAAGCAGCATATTTCTCGTTCATTTCCTTTCTGCCTCGTAATTTAATTACAGTGTATTTTCTTCCCAGTTATACAATCTAGCTAATATCTGTGCTTTGAGTCAAATAAAGACAAAGACGCAATGATTTTAATGATGTTAATTTGACCGGGATCACGTCTGAAACAGATGGCGTTATAGGGTTGTGAAATAAAATTCCACAACCCTATACATGACATCGAAAACATAAGTTCAACAATGAGATCTTATGATTAAAGATTAGAAGCAATACTGACGAATTGCCTTAGAAAGAATATTAATAGTTGGGTCGATAAATTCGAACGCTAAGAATTCATCGGGCTGATGGGCTTGATCTATCGAACCAGGACCTAAAACCAATGTTGGGCACAACTGCTGTAAAAATGGCGCTTCAGTGCAATAGTTTACGGTCTCTGATTCCATCCCACATATGGCTTCCATCCCTGCAATGAAACTATTTTTTTGAGGAGCGAGTACTTGTGACGCGTGTTCATGTGATGAATGTTGGTGAGAAGAGTGCTCGTTGGAGCATTCATACCCTGGTATAGGTTCGTGTAAAGGGCGGATCTCAATGCGGTTTGGCCATTTAGCTTCCACTTCTTTTAACGCGCCGCGCAACATGTTGTCTAGGCCATCAAGGCTTATTCCAGGTAGAGGTCGCACATCGTAATGGAGTTCGCAACAGCCACAAATTCGGTTTGCACTATCTCCGCCATGGATATGCCCTAAATTTAACGTTGGCGAAGGAATGGCAAATCCCGGATGGTGGTATTCTTTCACCAGTTGGTTTTTTAGCTGCATTAGGGCGTACATAACCTCATGCATTATTTCAATGGCGTTAACGCCCAATGCAGGGTCTGATGAATGGCCAGATTTGCCGGTGACTCTAATCGCATTGGCTACGTGTCCTTTGTGGCCGCGAATGGGTACCAAGCTGGTTGGCTCACCGATAATACAATAATCCGGTTTTATCGGTGCATCATCGGTAAAGTGACGCGCGCCGAGCATGGTCGTTTCTTCATCACATGTCGCGAGTATATACAGAGGCTTTGTTTGCGTTTTCCAATCTACTTTTTTTACCGCTTCAATAATGAAAGCGAAGAACCCTTTCATGTCTGCAGTACCCAGCCCATAAAAACGGTTGTTTGCTTCGGTCAGCGTATGTGGATCAAAACTCCACTGTCCTTGATCAAAAGGGACCGTATCAGTATGTCCTGCTAATAACAGTCCGCCTTCGCCTTGACCTCGTTTAGCAATTAAGTTGCATTTGCCTTTTTCAACCTCAACCACATCCACTTCAAAGTGCATCTGTTTTAACCAATCAGCCAATAATTCGATGACTTGGCTATTCCCTTCATCCCAACTTGGGTCTGTTGAACTGATAGAAGAGGTCGAAATGAGTCCCTTGTATACATCGATAAATTTAGGTAATTGCATATTATCTTCGCTTCTCCTATTGACAGATAACCATTAAGACGTTAAAAAGCATATTAAATCATTATTTATGAATAAAAAACCGAATAATGACGTTTTTTGAGTATGAATAGTCAAGTTTGACTGTCGTCAGTTACCCAAATATTTGGATAAGTTAAGATGTTAAAAACCACAATTATTGGTGCAAGCGGTTATACCGGAGCGGAACTCGCTCTCATGGTCACAAAACATCCAGAGCTAACGCTAACAGGATTGTATGTTTCCGCCAATAGTCTAGACGCGAATAAAAAGATTAGCGCAATACACGGTAAACTTTCTGGTGTTGTTGAAATGCTCGTTCAACCTCTGACCGACGTTCAAGCTGTCGCCGAGGCTTGCGATGTTGTTTTTCTCGCGACGGCTCACGAAGTTAGTCATGACTTGGCTCCAGAGTTTTTGGCTCAGGGTTGTCAGGTTTTTGATTTGTCTGGGGCGTATCGCGTTCAAGCCGATGGCTTTTATTCCCAATATTATGGTTTTGACCATCAGCATTCTGATCTACTTAAAGGCGCGGTATATGGCCTTGCTGAGTGGAATGAGAAAGAGATCAAAAATACAAACCTTATTGCTGTTGCGGGTTGTTACCCCACCGCTTCACAACTCGCGATAAAACCACTGGTTGAAATGAACATGTTAGACCTCAATCAATGGCCAGTTATTAACGCGACAAGTGGCGTAACGGGGGCTGGTCGCAAAGCGAGCATGACCAATAGCTTTTGTGAAGTGAGCCTACAGCCTTACGGGTTGTTCAGTCATCGACACAAACCTGAAATTGCGTCTCATCTCGGCTGCGATGTGATTTTTATTCCGCATTTAGGTAATTTTAAAAGAGGCATATTGGCCACGATTACAATGAAACTTGCTGTTGGTGTAACGGCTGAAGATGTGAGTAACGCTTTCGAGAAAGCTTATCAAAATAAACCTGCAGTTCGTTTAAAGCAGCAAGGCATTCCAAAGATACAAGATGTAGAGTTTACCCCTTTTTGCGATATCGGTTGGAAGGTGGAAGGTGAACACGTCATCGTTGTCTCGGCAATAGATAATCTTTTGAAGGGGGCATCTAGCCACGCGATGCAGTGCTTAAATATTCGTAACGGCTTTGAGCCGCTTACTTCGCTTCTGTGAGAATAAATATGAATCAAAATCTAAAACCATTAGTGATTAAGCTAGGCGGCGCAGCACTTTCAAGTACCGACACTCTAGGCAAGCTTTTTAACGCTATTGATAACTATAAACATCAGGCAAACAGGGAACTCGTTATCGTTCATGGTGGAGGTTACCTCGTTGACGAACTGATGGATAAGCTTCAACTTAAAACAGTAAAGAAAAATGGGCTACGGATTACACCTTATGATCAAATACCGGTTATTGCGGGTGCGTTGGCTGGGACAGCAAACAAATCACTTCAAGGTGAAGCCGTTAAAAACGGACTCAACGCTGTCGGTCTTTGCTTGGCAGACGGTGGTCTTTGCAAGGTGGAAGAGCTGGATCCTGAACTCGGCGCAGTAGGCAAAGCGAGCGCAGGTGACCCTGCGGTGGTAAAAGCGATATTAGCCACAGGTGCATTACCTATTATTAGCTCTATTGGCCTAACGGATAAAGGCCAGATGATGAACGTGAATGCTGATCAAGCTGCAGTGGCGGTGGCAAGCGCTTTAGACGCAGAGTTAGTGCTGCTTTCTGATGTCAGTGGTGTATTGGATGGAAAGGGGCATTTGCTGCCTAATCTAGACAAAAAACAAGCTCAAGCCCTGATTCAAAGCAAGGTTATTACAGACGGTATGATTGTCAAAGTAGAAGCGGCACTTGATGCTGCTAACGAGCTTGGCAGACCAATTGAAGTCGCAACGTGGCGTTATCCAGACAAATTAAGCGAATTATTCGCAGGTAAGAGCATAGGTACGCAGTTCTTGCCGCAGTAAAATTTAGATAAACATAATTTTCAAACACAACAGATTTTATACCCGATGTACTGACCGCCAGAGCAGTCCGGGAGATCAGGAGAAATACAATGAGCAAGATTGAAGTAAAGAAAGTAGTCGTAGCCTATTCCGGCGGTCTAGACACATCAGTGATCATTCCATGGTTGAAAGAGAATTATAACTGTGAAGTGGTCGCTTTTGTGGCAGATGTTGGACAGGGTGCTGAAGAGTTAGAAGGCGTTGAAGAAAAAGCGCTCGCTTCTGGTGCGTCTGAAGTTTATATAGGAGACCTTAAAGAAGAGATGGTTAAAGATTATATCTATCCTTCTTTAAAAACGGGTGCATTGTACGAGGGTAAATATCTTTTAGGTACTTCAATGGCTCGCCCGATAATCGCTAAGGCGCAGGTTGAGTGCGCTCGGAAGGTGGGTGCGGATGCACTTGCTCACGGTTGTACTGGTAAAGGGAATGATCAAGTTCGTTTTGAAGGTGCATTCGCTGCGTTGGCTCCGGATCTACACGTTATCGCCCCTTGGCGTGAATGGGATTTAGTGAGTCGTGAAGAGTGTTTAGATTACCTAGAGGTGCGCAATATCCCATGCTCTGCGTCTTTAACAAAGATTTACTCTCGTGATGCAAACGCATGGCATATTTCAACAGAAGGTGGTGTTCTTGAAAAAACGTGGAATGCACCAAATGATGACTGTTGGGCATGGACAAAAAGCCCTGAAGAGGCACCTAACGAAGCCGAATATGTAACAATTAAAGTGGAAAAATGCGAAGTTGTAGCTGTTGATGGTGTAGATATGAAGCCATACGACGCGCTAATGTACCTGAATGAGAAAGGTGTTGAGCACGGTATTGGTCGTATTGATATCGTTGAAAACCGTTTAGTAGGAATGAAGTCACGTGGTTGTTATGAAACGCCGGGTGGCACTATTATGATGGAAGCACTGCGTTCAGTTGAACAACTTGTACTGGATAAAAGCTCATTTGAGTTCCGTGAAGAATTAGGCGTAAAAGCTGCCCACCTAATCTATGATGGCCGTTGGTTCACTCCGTTATGCGAGTCTATCCTTGCTGCAACAGAGAGCCTTGCTCAAGACGTAAACGGTGAGGTGGTGATTAAACTTTATAAGGGTCAAGCTACGGCGACTCAGAAACGTTCTGAAAACAGTCTATATTGTGAAAAATTTGCGACATTTGGTGAAGATGAAGTCTATGACCAAAGCCATGCTGAAGGATTCATCCGTTTATATTCACTAGCAAGCCGTATTCGTACTATGAATATGCAGAAGTAAAGGTAATTCGCAAAAGTAATATAACAGAAGCTTGATTCTCGGTTGTATATCGCTAGTATCTACAGCCGGGTGTTTAGCACCCATTAGCACACTAACTAACTATAATAATTAGCTTCCGTTTAGATCAGGAGATACACAATGGCATTATGGGGTGGCAGATTTACCCAAGCAGCAGATACTCGGTTCAAAGAGTTCAACGATTCACTTCGCTTTGATTACCGATTAGCTGAGCAAGACATTGTCGGTTCAATAGCCTGGTCAAAAGCATTACGTTCTGTGGGCGTGATAAACGAGATAGAACAGCAAAAATTAGAGCTAGCTTTAAATGAATTGAAGTTAGAAGTAATGGAAGACCCTGAGCAGATTCTTAAATCTGATTCAGAAGATATCCATAGCTGGGTAGAGCAACAGCTCATTAGTAAAGTCGGTGATCTTGGCAAGAAGCTTCACACAGGTCGTTCTCGTAATGACCAAGTAGCAACCGATCTAAAACTATGGTGTCGCCAACAAGGTCAACATCTTCTTATTGTTCTAGACCGTCTGCAAAACCAACTCGTTGATGTCGCATCGCAACATCAAGGTACCGTTTTACCCGGTTATACACACCTACAAAGAGCACAACCAGTAACATTTGCCCATTGGTGCCTCGCTTACGTAGAGATGTTTGAGCGTGACTATTCCCGGTTGGGAGATGCTATAAACCGTCTTGATACATGCCCATTGGGTTCTGGTGCCCTTGCGGGAACGGCTTATCCAATGGATCGTCAAGATCTTGCTCATAATTTGGGTTTTCGTCGAGCCACTCGCAATAGTTTAGATTCAGTATCTGACCGTGATCATGTGATGGAGCTGATGTCTATTGCTTCTATTTCAATGCTGCACCTTTCTCGTCTTGCTGAAGATATGATCTTCTACAATTCAGGTGAGTCCAACTTCATAGAGTTAGCCGATACCGTTACATCTGGTTCATCTTTGATGCCGCAAAAGAAAAACCCGGATGCACTAGAACTTATCCGTGGTAAATGTGGTCGTGTATATGGTTCATTAGCGGCCATGATGATGACGGTTAAAGCACTTCCTCTTGCTTATAATAAAGACATGCAAGAAGACAAAGAAGGGCTATTTGATGCGTTAGATACGTGGAACGATTGCATGGAAATGGCGGCGCTTTGCTTCGATGGTCTGAAAGTGAACAGTGAACGTACATTAGAAGCGGCCAAGCAAGGCTATGCGAATGCGACAGAGTTAGCTGATTATTTAGTTGCGAAAGATATTCCATTCCGTGAAGCGCATCATATCGTCGGTGTTGCGGTAGTGGGAGCGATAGAAAAAGGGTGTGCTTTAGAAGAGCTTTCGATTGAGGAATTGAAGGTGTTCTCTGACGTTATTGAAGATGACGTATACGAGATACTGACGATAGAATCATGCCTAGAGAAACGTTCTGCACTTGGCGGGGTTTCTCCTCAGCAGGTCGCTTATGCCGTCGATCATGCACAGCAACGTTTAGAAAAAAGAAATGTCTCTGCAATTAAGGTACGGGTTGCAAGACTCACCGATATCGATGCACTAGAGGGGATGGTCGCTTATTGGTCTAATATGGGCGAAAACTTACCTCGTAATCGCAGTGAGCTTATTCGAGATATTGGTTCCTTTGCCGTGGTAGAGCATCAAGGTGAGGTTACCGGTTGTGCTTCGCTTTATGTATATGATTCCGGTCTAGCTGAAATACGATCGTTAGGGATTGAAGCTGGGTGGCACAGACAAGGCCAAGGCACGGCAATTGTGCAACATTTAGTGACGAAAGCTAAGCAGATGGCGATACAGAAAGTCTTTGTACTAACTCGTACTCCTGAGTTCTTTATGAAACAGAATTTCTTACCGACGTCGAAAAGCTTGCTTCCTGAAAAAGTACTGAAAGATTGTGAACAGTGTCCGAGAATCCATGCTTGTGATGAAGTTGCGTTAGAGATTGATCTTTGTGAGCAGACAATTATTCGTGTTAGCGTTGCCTAATCTATTGAAATAAAGTGTAAAAGAGACAGGCATTAGCATATTTAATAAATAAATGATCTTTTTTGGGAACATTTTAGGAAAAGCCCGGTCTTATTAAGTACCACTGCTTTTTCTTAGAAGAATCTAAGAAAGCCCCTATCCGGTTTGGATTAGGGGCTTTTTCTTTTTATGGGCAACTAGTGAGTAAAATTGGTAAAACTATGCACTAAATTACTTAGGTTGGCATAATATAACGTATTGTTTTTGTTATGTTATATCATTCTAATTTAACAAAACCTTCAAAAAACCTTCACTTGAGTGTTATCTCCTGTCACATATCGTTCGTTAGCCTATTTAGCTGTTATTCATGTATGCAATAAATCATTTAATTCTAAATCGGAGAAACCTTGTGAAAGGACGTCAATTAACACTCACTATCAGCGGTTTACTAGTAGGTCTAATGGGTTGTAGCAGCAATGCTTCAAGCATCTCAACAGCGGTTGAAGTTCCACAACAAAACGATGTGTGGTACACCGACGCACAAGCCGCTATCGCCAAAGCGAAAACTACGATGCCAATCGACAAGCCAGCAAAAAATGTCATCTTATTCATTGGTGATGGCATGAGCGTTGGTACTATTACGGCAGCCCGTATCTTTGAAGGTCAACGTCGCGGTTTTTTAGGGGAAGAATATAGCTTGGCGATGGAAAGTTTACCTCATGCGGCGTTGGTTAAAACATACAATACAGATATGCAGGTTCCTGATTCGGCAGGTACAGCGTCCGCGATGGTCGCAGGTGTTAAGACCAAAGCGGGTACCATTTCGGTCAATGACAGTGTACAGCGAGGCTTTTGTAGCACGGCGTTAGGTAATGAGACGACAACCGCTTGGGAACTGGCAGCTGAACGAGGTATGTCGGTTGGTGTTGTAAGTACAGCACGGCTTACTCACGCGACACCAGCGGTAACGTATGCGCATAGCGCCGATCGTAATTGGGAGCATGATGTCCCTAATATTGCTAAAAACCAAGGTTGTGTCGATATTGCCACTCAGTTTGTGAACTTTGATAAAGGTGATGGTATTCAGGTCGCTTTTGGTGGCGGTCGTCGTGAGTTTTTACCAGTGGGCGTGACGGATTCAGAAGGTAAGAACGGAAAGCGCAAAGATGGTCGCAACCTTGTAGAAGAATGGCAGGCCAAACATCCTGAAGGTCAATATGTCTATGATCAAACGGGTTTCGACAAGCTTGATGCAAATACAACTCGCGCATTTGGTTTGTTTGAAAGCAGTCACATGAAATATGAAGCGGATCGCCGTCATGATGAACCTTCTCTTGCAGAAATGACCTCTAAAGCGATTGATATACTGTCTAAGAACAAAGAAGGTTATGTATTGATGGTTGAAGCTGGACGTATAGATCATGCTCACCATGATGGTAATGCAAAACGTGCGCTAGAAGATACGATTGCTTATGATGAGGCAATCAAAGCCGCGTTGGAAAAAACGAACTTAGACGACACCTTAGTCATTGTTACTGCGGACCACGCGCATACACTTGTCATGAATGGATACTCTGCTCGGGGTAACAATATTTTGGGTCTATCTAAATCAAAGGGCAAGTTTAGCCAAGATGAGTTTGGTAAAAAGTACACCACACTCACCTATGGAAATGGTCCCGGAGCCGTTAAAGGAGAGCGTTCTGACTTAACAGAGTCGCAAGTAATGGCGTTAGATTATAAACAACAGTCACTCGTTCGTTTAAGTTCAGAAACACACTCAGGGGAAGATGTAGCTGTATTTGCTCGAGGTCCTCAGGCTTACTTGTTCCAAGGAGTGGTTGAGCAGAACTATCTTTATCATGTTATGAATGAAGCATTAACTCTTTCTAAATAGAAAGAGTATCAGCCGATTTTAAGCCGCCTACGGGCGGTTTTTTTTACCTTCGCGATGATTTCTTTTTTGCATTGGGAATATCACAAATTTAAACCAGAGGTGCAAAAAAAGAAGAATATTAAAGGCAAAACCAGAAAATATTAATGCAATGGATTCGACACTTTTAAAGTCATCTTTGTAACCAAACCACCAAACGACCCAACAAAGAACAGAAAGCACGGTTAGTTGGTCCATACATCGTTTGCAACGACCTATTTTTTTCCAAAACCAATTATCGTCACAATCTTTACAAGCCATGATTTTTGTACCAGTTAGACACTTAGTTCGATTCTGACCTAGTCTGAGGTGCAGTGCAATTAGTACGTCGAGTCATATAAAAACGGACTTTTGTCTAAAAAACTCGGTTTAGGCTAAAAAAAAATGACTTCTATCGTAAAAAAATTGGTTTTCCCCTTGGGATTTTGCCTCTTGTCCCCCACTTAACTTTCACGCGCTGATAATTCAGTACTAAATTACATTAATGGAAACAACAATCAGGAGAGACGACCCAATGAATATTCGTCCTTTACACGACCGTGTTATCGTTGAACGCAAAGAAGTTGAATCAAAATCTGCAGGTGGCATTGTTCTAACAGGTTCTGCTGCGGAGAAATCTACTCGCGGCACAGTTCTAGCGGTAGGCAATGGCCGTATTTTAGAAAACGGTACTGTTCAGCCTTTGGACGTTAAAGTTGGTGATACTATCATTTTCGCAGAAGGCTACGGCACTAAAACTGAGAAAATTGACGGTAAAGAAGTGTTGATCATGTCTGAAAATGACATCATGGCTATTGTTGAATAAGCAAGCGTTGAGTAATTCACTCTTAAACGACAAGCAATTAGAAATAGAATTTAGGAAAGGATATTAAAGATGGCTGCTAAAGACGTAAAATTTGGTAACGAAGCACGAATCAAGATGCTAGAAGGTGTTAACGTTCTGGCTGATGCGGTAAAAGTAACACTAGGACCAAAAGGTCGTAACGTGGTACTCGACAAATCTTTTGGTGCACCAACGATTACTAAAGATGGTGTATCTGTAGCGCGTGAGATTGAACTTGAAGACAAGTTCCAAAACATGGGCGCACAAATGGTTAAAGAAGTAGCATCTCAAGCAAATGATGCTGCTGGTGACGGTACAACAACGGCGACAGTACTTGCACAATCTATCATTACTGAAGGTCTTAAGGCCGTTGCTGCGGGTATGAACCCAATGGACCTTAAGCGCGGTATCGACAAAGCGGTTATCGCAGCGGTAGAAGAGTTGAAAGGGCTATCTGTTCCTTGTGCGGACTCTAAGGCTATCGCACAGGTTGCTACTATCTCTGCAAACGCAGATGATACTGTTGGTAACATCATTGCAGAAGCAATGGAAAAAGTTGGCCGTGACGGTGTTATTACCGTTGAAGAAGGTCAAGCGCTTCAAGATGAGCTAGATGTTGTAGAAGGCATGCAATTTGATCGCGGTTATCTATCGCCATATTTCATCACAAACCAAGAAGCGGGTTCGGTTGAACTAGAAAACCCATTCATTCTTCTTATCGACAAGAAAGTGTCTAATATTCGTGAACTACTTACAATATTAGAAGCCGTTGCAAAAGCATCTCGTCCACTGCTTATCATTGCAGAAGATGTAGAGGGTGAAGCATTAGCAACACTCGTTGTAAACAACATGCGTGGTATCGTGAAAGCAGCGGCCGTTAAAGCACCTGGTTTTGGTGATCGCCGTAAATCAATGCTTCAAGATATCGCAGTACTTACTTCTGGTACGGTTATCTCTGAAGAAATTGGTTTAGAACTTGAGAAAGCAACGCTAGAAGACCTTGGTCAAGCTAAGCGCGTTATTATCACTAAAGAGAACACAACGATCATTGACGGCCTTGGTCAAGAAGCAATGATTCAAGGGCGTGTATCTCAAATTCGTCAACAAATCGAAGAAGCAACGTCAGACTACGACAAAGAGAAGCTACAAGAACGTGTCGCGAAACTCGCGGGCGGTGTTGCAGTAATCAAAGTCGGTGCAGCAACTGAAGTTGAAATGAAAGAGAAAAAAGATCGCGTAGAAGATGCACTTCACGCTACTCGCGCAGCCGTTGAAGAAGGCGTTGTTGCTGGTGGTGGTGTTGCACTTATTCGTGCAGCATCGAAAGTCGTTGGCCTTGAAGGTGCTAACGAAGAGCAAAACGTAGGTATTCGCGTTGCACTTCGTGCTATGGAAGCGCCGTTGCGTCAAATCGTTGAAAATGCGGGCGACGAAGATTCTGTTGTTGCTAACAACGTTAAAGCTGGTGAAGGTAGCTACGGCTACAACGCGGCGACAGGCGAATACGGTGATATGATTGCAATGGGTATCCTAGACCCAACTAAAGTAACTCGTAGCGCGCTACAGTTTGCCGCATCGGTTGCTGGTCTTATGATCACAACAGAAGCGATGATTACCGATATGCCAGCTAAAGATTCAGGTGGAATGCCTGATATGGGCGGCATGGGTGGTATGGGTGGCATGCCAGGCATGATGTAAGAAGGATTTGGCTTCTCGTCACTGAATGTCTTGCTCTCAAGTCACACAGTTTAGAGAACCCTAAACCTTGTTATAGTAAAAACCGAAGTTTTATCGCTTCGGTTTTTTTGTGCGTGTAGAAAATGGTTTAATTACTGGTTAGGCTTAATATTAATTATAAATTAGAAGAGAAGTGACGAAGTGCAAAGTATTATCCGAATACGACCATATACCCCAGAGGACGCCTGTACGTTGAGAACGTTGTTTTTTGATACTGTGCGTAGTGTAAATAGAAAGGACTACTCTGAAAGGCAAATAGAAGCTTGGGCATCAGATGAAATTACGCTTGATAGTTGGCAGGCACTTCTGGATAAACTTGTGCCTTTTGTCGCCGAAATTGATAACAGGATAGTGGGTTATGCCGATCTCCAATCTGATGGATTGATTGGCCATTTTTATGTCGATCACAATCATCAAAGTATGGGGATTGCGGGTGCTTTAATGCAACAAATTTTCCAGCAAGGTAATAAAAGCAAAATTCGTCGACTTTATTCGCATGTCAGTATTACTGCGAAACCTTTTTTTGAACACTATGGTTTTAAGGTAGCAGAAGAGCGACAAGTGGATCTCAGAGGGCAAACACTCATTAATTATAGAATGGAACTGCAACTATAAACCAATGCGTATCTTTTCTTATGGCATAAAAAAAGCAGCGTAAACGCTGCTTTTTAATCAATGCTGTTTGTGACGGTATTAACGTGTACCGTAAACGACGATAGTTTTACCGTGAGCAGAAATTAAATTCTGTTCTTCAAGCATCTTAAGAATACGACCAACAGTTTCACGTGAACAACCTACAATCTGACCAATCTCTTGACGAGTGATCTTAATTTGCATGCCGTCTGGATGAGTCATCGCATCTGGTTGTTTTGCTAAGTTCAGAAGTGTTTGAGCAATACGTCCCGTCACATCTAAGAATGCTAAGTCACCAACTTTTTGACTAGTCGTTTGTAGACGGCTTGCCATTTGAGCTGAAAGACGCATTAAAATGTCAGGATTAACTTGAATAAGCTGGCGGAATTTCTTAAACGAAATTTCAGCTACTTCACATGGTGATTTAGCACGAACCCATGCAGTACGCTCTTGATCTTCTTCGAATAGACCTAGCTCACCGATGAAGTCTCCTTGGTTAAGGTAAGAAAGAATCATCTCTTTACCTTCTTCATCCTTGATAAGCACAGCTACAGAGCCTTTCACAATGTAATACAGAGTTTCCGCTTTTTCTCCAGCGTGGATAAGCGTACTTTTGGAAGGATATTTATGAATATGACAATGCGAAAGAAACCACTCTAACGTTGGATCGGTTTGAGGTTTACCAAGAACCATAATTATCTCACTATTATCTGTAGGGCCTGTGCCAGCAGCTTTCCTTTGCTGTGTCCCCGTATTATTGGTGACGTTAGCATAAGATTTTAAATTCATAGCTGCAAGCTACACATGTATATAGGTTAAGAATAGTATCCTTTTTTGCAGTCAATTTCTTGATTTTGATCGCCCTGATTTCCCGTTTCTCTAAGCAAAACTGTGCACATCATCACGGTATCAGAACTAAACTGCATTCAGGCTTAATTTTTAGCCGATTTTCCCAGTTTCTATTAATTGTTGTAGAACCGGTCTGATTATTAATTCCATAGCAAAACTCATTTTTCCTCCTGGAACCACCAGAGTGTTATGGCGAGAAACAAAAGAGCCATCAATCATGGCTAAAAGATAAGGAAAGTCTACATTCTTCATTCCACGTAATCGAATCACGACGAAGCTCTCGTCCAAACTGGGTATCGCTTTCGCATTCAGTGGGTTTGAAGTATCAACAGTCGGAACCCGTTGGAAGTTTATGTGCGTTCGAGAAAACTGAGGGGTAATGTAGTTAAGATAATCATCCATAGAACGAACGATGGAGTCGGTCACGGCTTCTCGTGAATGGCCTCTATCTCGCGTATCTCGTACAAATTTTTGGATCCACTCAAGGTTCACAATGGGGACCATGCCGATTAGCAAGTCAACATGTTGTGAAACATTTATATCACCATCGACAACAGCACCATGCAAGCCTTCATAAAAAAGAACATCGCTATCTTCTGCTAGGTCTTGCCAGGGAGTGAATGTGCCGGGCATCTGATTATAAGGCACGGCCTCATCAAAGGAATGTAAGTATCGTCTTACCTGACCTTGACCTTCATCGCCATACTTTCTAAAAAACTGTTCAAGGGCAGGGAAGTTATTGGCCTCTGCACCAAAGTAACTAATGTGTTTGCCTTGTTCTTTTGCTTTTCGAATTTCAATGTCCATTTCCGGGCGAGTAAATCGGTGAAAACTGTCACCTTCCACCCACGCGGCTTTCACGTCCATCATACTAAACATTTTTCTGAATGCTTCAGATGTCGTCGTTGTTCCTGCGCCAGATGAACCTGTAACTGCGATAATCGGATGTTTTGCTGACATGAGATTCCTTGTCGCTACATTGATGATAATGATGATAATGAAGATATGAAATTAGTGTATGAGATTCTATAAAAAGAATAAACGCTTTACTTTTTGTTATCAGAACTCGCGCTTGAGTTTTATATCGACGGTTTCGTGAAGCTCAGAAAAAACAATCACCGCTTCTCCTGTCTTAAGCTGGGTTCGTACCTGACTGACTTTATCGTCTAAGGTCGTTTCGCTTTGGCCGTAATCTGTCCCTTCTCTTAATACAAACTCTTTGATTAGATTTTCAAGCGTCTCGCTATCTATTTCTTGCCATGGAATGATCATAAAGCCTACTTTTATTCATGATGCGATGTGTTGGTAATATTTGGGTATTGCTTGTTCCAACCAAAAAACGGGTTTAGTCAAGGTTCCGGATAAAAAGCCCACATGACCACCTTGTTTAAAAAGGCGATAGTGTATATTTTTGTTTAATGGAAAGTTTGGTATTACCGCTTGAGTCATAAATGGGTCGTCTTCGGCATGAATGACCTGCAAAGGGATGTTGACCTTATTAATAACATGGATGCCAGAACATTGTTGATAATAATCGTTAGCATTTTTAAACCCATGTAACGGTGCCGTGATCATATCATCGAAGCCATAAAGCGTTTTTAAGGCCTTTAGATCCTGCGTTGAAACGCCAAGTTCCGACACTAGTTGATTCTGTTTCTGTAGCGCATTTTTCTTTAGAGAGGTTAAAAGATAGTTCCGATAAATCTTGGAAAACCCTTGTTCAATTCTTGATGAACATGCTGCTAAGTCAAGAGGTGCAGAGACGACGGTGGCCGCTTCTACTATAGGATCGTCATTGTATTTAGCCAAATAATTAACCAGCATGTTTCCGCCAAGCGATATACCAATGGCGACCTTCGGCTGATCTGGAAACCTGTTTTGTATATGCTCTAAAAAGAAACGAGGGTCCTCGATTTCACCTGAGTGATAGGCTCTCGCTAGCCGATTGGGTCTGCCGCTACAGCCTCGAAAATGCATCATGACAGATAGCCAACCCTGCTGAGAAAAAGCATGCATCAAGCCATTGGCGTATGGACTCTCGAAGCTGCCTTCTAAGCCATGGAAAAGGACAAAAATAGGCTTCTCTTTTGCCGTTGGACTGGTCCAATCTTCACTCCAAGCAAGATCAAGGAAGTCACCGTCTGGTGTTTCTAATGTCTGCCATTTAGCAGAAAAAAGCGGTTGTTTCCGAATCATTCTAGGAATAACAGTCTGTAGGTGAGGATTGGTTAACCCTCTTGCTGCGTTAAACTCGGTCATAAAGTAAAATCACTGATTGGGGTGCTCTCTAATAAGGCCTTCAATTTAATTAGCCCGACTTCTACCTGAGCTTGATCGATTGGTGAACTTAATGCAAGTCGTACGGCAGGAGGCACGTTGGCGGCTGGAGGCGTAAATAGTTCCGCTGACTTTACAATTACACCATTACATGCGGCTTCTTGGACAAAGTCGCTTAAGCGCCAATGGTCTGGCAATGTTAACCAAATGTGGAAGCAGTCGTGTGTGTATTGGAGTTGAAAATCAGATAAATAGATCAGCGCGAGTGTTAGCCTTCCTCTCATTTCAGTCCGGATATAATCTAAGGTATGTTCTAGCTTGTTGGAACGAAGCAGCTCACACGCTAATGCGGTAAGTAATGGGCTAATCATCCAGCTATGGTTTTGCAACGTAATACTAAGGTGTGGGTGCAGTTTAGTGGGGGGTTGAATGTAACCCACGCGTAACCCCGGGGCGAGACATTTGGAGAAAGCACCAATATGAATAACCTGCTCAGGTGCTAAGTTAACCATTGGTGGTGGGGCATCTGCGGGAAGAAGACCATTCACATCGTCTTCTATGACATATAGGTCATGTTGTTTACAGATGTCTAGTATAGCGATACGTCGCTCCAAGGACATGGTTGCTGTTGTAGGATTTTGTAATGTCGGGGTCAGATAGATAAATCGAGCTTGGAATTGCCGGCAAGCCGCCTCAAGCGCATGAGGAATAATTCCCTCTTCATCCATTTCAATACCTTTAACGGTTAGCTGCTTTTGTTTGGCTAAACTAATCAACCCTGGATAGGTAAGTTTTTCCGATAAAATAGTATCTCCCGCACGAGTGAATGCCTCAAATACCATCTGCATCCCATGCTGTGCACCAGAACAAAACAACAATCTGTCTGCGTCAAGTTTAACGCCATGTTCATTTAACCAATCAGCCACAATCTCTCTATGGGAGTCAATGCCCGTTGGTTTTTGATAGATCATAAACTGATTGAGTGCTTGGGGTGATTGAGCAACCTTCTCCATTGCATCTTTCAGCATATCGCTGCGGTCAAACATAGGGGGGATATTGAAGCCGAAATTGCATTCGTTTGAGTCATAGTTATCCCCTTGATCAAATGCCCAGTATGCCTTTTTTTTATCTACTACATAGGTCCCAGCACCGACTCGCGCTTCCACTAAGCCTTTTCGTTCAGCTTCGGAGTAAGCTCGTGTCACTGTACCAACGGTGACGCCTAATTTGTCGGCCAATAGACGATGGGTGGGTAGTTTATCGTTCGCCATTAAATGACCGGATTCAATCTGCTCAGCCAATCGCTCTGCGATTTGTTTGTATTTAGGCATTCTGTTTGTATCGGATAATTGAAAATCTATGATTGTCATGGTGACAATAAATCCTTTGATCTTTAGTTGATGCATTGTTATGGTCATTTTGTACGCAAAAAACGAGAAAATCAACCAATATTTGCAAATTGTACCGATACAATTTGCAAGGGATGAGGAACACTAAATGGAATGGCAATTTTTTATATCAATAGCGATGTTCGCGATTGTAATGACAGGAACTCCGGGACCAAATAACGTTATGTTAACGGCTTCAGGTGCCAACTTTGGATATCGACGATCTTTGCCACATGCCTTTGGTATTGGTGTCGGTTTAATGAGCATGATTCTTTTGTTGGCTTCAGGCCTTGGTCTCATTTTCCAGCAATATCCGGTTATACAAGATGCGATGAAATGGGTAGGTAGCAGTTATTTGTTTTACTTAGCTTGGAAAATAGCCAATGCAAAACCCGTTTCCGAACACGGAGACGAAAGCAGTAAGCCTATGACATTTGTAGAGGCTGCGTTATTTCAATACCTTAACCCGAAAGCATGGATGATGATGGTCACGGCAATAGGGTCGTTTTCTTTGCAGGGTAATGAGTATTGGTGGTCAATATTGGTTATTGCGGTGATTTTTTGGATTACTCAGATACAAACATCATCTATTTGGGTTGGTTTTGGAACATTAATTGGTCGCTGGTTATCAAGCACACTTGCTTGGAGACGATTTAACCTTTGTATGGGATCGTTGACTGCGATTTGTGTTGTGTTTATTTGGTAAAAGTTGGTCCGAAAATAACCTTTTGTTACGTGATTGTATGTGGTTTAGGTTCTCGACGTTCTTCATCCTTATGAGGATGAAGAACGGACAATAAAGAAATGTTTTTACTTTTAATAATCACTCCCCATTTTCTTCATGAGCAGTATTCATAGAATCGAACTAAAACTTCACTAGCATATTTGGTATCAGAAATGGCGGTGTGCTTTTGCTCAAACCCTCTAGTTACCTGTTCTTTCAAACCGGCAAGTGAAAGCCGCATAATGTCCGCTGTAAATTCTGGATGAAACTGAACACCCCAAGTACATTTTCCGATTCTAAAGGCATGGTGAGGCTCAAAATCATTACTAGCCAACAGTGTCGCTGTTTTTGGAAGCGTTATTACTGATTGGAAATGAACGGCATGAGCGGAAAAGTGTGCTGGTAAATGAGCAAAAATAGGATCGTTTTCTGCGGCACTTAGTGTATGTATATCGACAGTGCCTATCTCAAGACCTTTAGGATGGTAACCGACCTCTCCACCCATCGCTTGTGCGATAAGTTGATGACCGAAGCAGATGCCTAGCAAGGGAATCTGGTTGTGAACAAGTTGAGAAATTTCTGTTGAGAGGCGAAGCATCCAGTCTGTTTTTTCTGTCGCCATGGACAAAGAGCCCATAATAATCACACCAGCAATCGTGTCTAAACTGGGGAGTGGGTTCAATATACCGTCGTGAAAAATGATGTCGAGGGTCTGTTTATCTGAAGTAAGTTTTTTTTCTGTAATGGCATTTTTTGCCCAAACTTCAAAATCGCCAAATTTTTTAAATTGTACTTCGGGTGCTGAACCCACATTTACGATGATTATTTTTTTCATTTTTACCCTTTTGACCATCCATGATCTAAAAACTATTTAACCTATAATCAGGCCAATACTTATACAGTAAGTGGCGGTTTATATTGGCCTCATAACGAGTTTTTTTCCATAAGTAATGGATTAATTTATACGGAATTTTGGTGTTTAATGATTTATCCATCTCTTTTTAATGTAGATAAATCAATGAAACGGTTCAATGATTTTTTGACAACCTCTTAGCTAGAGGGCTTGGGGAAATTATTAAAGAGGTGTTCTGCATTGAGTGAGCGGCAGTAGCGTAATGTCAGCGGTTCGGTTTTATTTGTAGAGAACTCAATGGAGTTTATACAGTCGACTAAATCGGACTGTTGTTGCTTCTCTAGTAATAGCTCAAACTCTAAAGACTCTCTGTATAGCGTGGCTGGTAGATGCGATTTTGCTTTTTTTCGTAAAGTTCGAAAGTGTAAAAGTAGTTCTTCAGTGCGATGAAGGCAGTGTTGGATTTTCGTCCAATCGTGTTCATCAAAAATAAGCTCTTGTTCATCTAACCACTTCAATAAAAGCAACAAATTGACATTTCCGTGGTAATTATTTTGTAGAGAAAGACACGCTTCTTTAACACCTCGCACGTTGTAATACTGCAAACTGAATTGCCATAAACGTTCTAAGGTGAGTGAAAAAGAAGCGAGTTTTGTCATTTAAATTCTTGTTCCATCTCTTCTAGCGATTCCTGAATAGTCATCCACTCTAGTTCGATATCTTCTAGAGAAGATTTAGATGTTGCTTGAAGTGCTAATACTTGATTAAGTTTAGCTTTATTTTCAGCCTGGTACAGCGATGTGTCTAATAACTCTTGTTCGGTTTCCGTGAGCGTTACACTAAGCTTATCCATTTTCTTTTCAAGTTTTTCCAGCTCTTTTCTGAGCGGTGCGGTTTGTTTGCGAAATTCGGCTTCTTTGCGCTTTTGCTCTTTTTTCGATGTCGCATTATTAGAACCACTTTTAGCGGGAAGATCTTGTGCGGCCTCTTTTTTATCGGCTTTATTTTGCTCCGTCAACCATTTGTAGTAATCATTTAGGTCGCCATCAAAGGGGGAAACTTGGCGGTCGTGCACAAGATAAAGATCGTCCGTTGTCGCGCGCAGCAAATATCTATCGTGACTAACGATAACCATCGCGCCTTCAAAAGTTTGCAACGCAAACGTCAATGCTTGACGCATATCTAAGTCAAGGTGGTTGGTTGGTTCATCGAGTAGTAATAGGTTTGGCTTTTGCCAAACCACTAACGCTAGAACCAGGCGGGCTTTTTCTCCTCCCGAAAAAGGAGCGACTTTATCTAATGCTTTGTCACCATGGAATCCAAAACTACCTAAATAGTTTCTGAGTTCTTGTTCTGTCTGTTTCGGGGCTATTTGCATCATATGTTGCAATGCCGTTTCTTCAGGATGAAGGGTCTCTAGCTGGTGCTGGGCGAAGTAGCCGATGTTGACTCCCTGTGAATAAGTGAGATCGCCACCTTGTGGTGCAAGTTCGCCGGAAAGCAATTTAATTAGAGTGGATTTACCCGCCCCATTTCGTCCTAATAGGCCGATTCGGCTGCCGGGAACTAAGTTCAGCCGAATTTTTTCTAAGATAAGGTTGTCGTCATACCCTGCCGAGACCTCATCCATCATTAATATTGGGTTTGGTAGAGCAGAAGGAATACGAAACTCAAAGTTGAATGGGTTGTCCAGTTGAGCAGGAAGAACCTTTTCCATCTTTTCTAGCGCTTTGATTCTGCTTTGAGCTTGTTTTGCTTTAGAGGCTTTATAGCGAAAACGATCGATATAGCTCTGCATATGGTTAACTTGCTTCTGCTGCTTTTGGAACATGGCTTGTTGCAGGACCAGTTTTTCAGCACGCTGATTTTCAAACGATGAATAGTTACCTGTGTATTGATTAAGAAGCTGATTTTCTACGTGGATAATTCTATTTATGATTGGATCTAGGAAATCCCGATCGTGAGAGATCAAAATAAGCGTTCCTGGATAGTTTTGCAGCCATTTTTCTAGCCACATAACTGCATCGAGATCTAAGTGGTTGGTTGGCTCATCGAGCAGTAGCAGATCTGAACGGCATAACAAGGCTTGTGCCAAGTTTAATCGCATACGCCAACCTCCAGAGAACTGGGTCAAATTCCAGTTCATCTGCTCTTGACTAAAGCCTAAACCATTGAGTAGCTCGGCCGATCTGGCTCGAATAGTGTAACCACCTATGGTCTCTATTTTTCCATGTAGTTCGGCAACCAACGTGCCGTTATCGACCTCTTCCGCTCTGGCTAATTGGGCTTCTAGATTTCGATATTCTCTGTCACCATCAATAACATATTCCAGAGCAGGACGTTCTAATGCTGGGGTTTCTTGCGCGACCCAAGCGAGTTCCCAGTGTGCGGGTTGAGCAAAGGATCCGGCGTCAATGGAAAGTTCGCCTTTTAGTAGCGCAAATAGTGTGGATTTACCACAACCATTTTTACCCACTAACCCGACCTTATCTCCGGGATGAATGGTCGCAGTGGCTTGTTCTAGGAGAGCTTTACCGCCTCGCAGCAGTTGAATATCTGAAAACGTAATCATAGAAATCTTATTGATAGGAAATGGTTTAAACGCGGGAATAGTAGGCGTTCTGAGAATAAAAGTCGATCATTATGCAATTTGCGATATGATGTTTGATACTAAAAAATGAATAAATCTAGCATATCATTGGTTTGAGTAAACTATCGATGATAACTAAATGCAAAAGGAAGCTCTTCAAGGAATGATAGACGCGACTATGCCTCTACCACGTATTTTGGTGATTTTTGTCCATCCGGAACCGGGTACTTCTGTTGCCAATAATGTGATGTTAAAAAAGATACAAGATCTCGATCACGTGACGATTCATGATCTCTATGCCCAGTATCCAGACTTTTTCATTGATGTTCAAAAAGAACATCAACTCTTGCTGTCTCACGATATCGTCGTATTTCAACACCCTTTGTTTATGTATTCTTGCCCTGCGCTTTTGAAGGAGTGGATGGATAGGGTGTTGGGTAAAGGTTTTGCCTTTGGTGACAACTGCGCTTTAAAGGGAAAGCATTGGCGTAGTGTTATTACAACCGGAGGTGCACGAGAAGCTTTTGCCCCGTCAGGCTATAACAAATACCCAATGGAAGAGATACTACAGCCATTTGAGTTAACGGCGGGCTTGTGTCGAATGAACTGGATGGAGCCGATAGTTTTGCATTGGGCTAGGCATATCTCTGATGTGGAACGATTGCAGCATGCTGAAGCCTACCGTCATTGGTTAATGAATCCATGGGAATCGTACGAAATAGAAAAATCGGAGGACTTAGCTGATGGCAATGACGAATGATTTTTTGCAAAGTAGTGTGATTTTTTTGTCCGCAGCCGTTGTGGCCGTGCCACTTGCTCAACGAATGGGGTTAGGTTCAGTCTTAGGGTATCTACTCGCTGGTGTCGCAATTGGACCTTGGGGTTTTGGGTTAATCAGTGATGTAGACGCTATCCTTCATTTTGCCGAATTTGGTGTGGTGTTATTACTTTTTCTTATCGGCTTAGAACTTAATCCCAAAAAATTATGGCAAATGAGAAACCCTATTTTGGGTTTGGGTGGTGCACAAGTGGTGGTGACCTCTTGTGTACTTGCCAGCATCGCAAGCTTCTTTGGGCTGTCATGGCAAACCAGTTTGGTGGTAGGAATGGGGCTAGCCTTGTCTTCCACTGCGATAGCGCTCAGAGTTATTGAAGAGCAGGGTTTAGCTGGTTCAGAGACAGGTCAATCCGGCTTTGCTGTTCTTTTATTCCAAGATATTGCCGTGATACCAATGTTGGCCATACTACCTGTACTTGCAGGAGGGAATGGCGGAGGTGATTGGCTCGATACTATGACGACTTTTGGTTCTATTATTGTGTTGCTCGTTGGTGGCCATTTTTTATTGCGCCCATTGTTTCGATATGTGGTGACCAGTGGTGTACGAGAGTTGTTTACCGTGGCTGCACTTCTTGTGGTCATTGGTATTGCGTTAATCATGCAAAGCCTAGGTTTGTCTATGGCACTCGGTACTTTTCTTGCTGGTGTTCTGCTTGCCGAAAGTGAGTATCGACATGAACTGGAAGTGGCCATTGAACCGTTTAAAGGTTTGTTGCTTGGGTTGTTTTTTATCGCAGTTGGCATGGCAGTAAACTTAGGCCTCATTATTTTAGAGCCCTTTAAAATTTTGGTGGCGGTGGTTATTCTCGTTGCAATAAAAGGAGGGATTCTCTACATATTGGCTCGCCTTTTTGGCACTCAAGCGAAAGCTCGAAGTCGAATGGCGGCGATTTTGAGCCAAGGTGGTGAGTTTGCTTTTGTTCTGTTCACTGCGGCGCAAGCTGAGAACTTATTAGACCCTGAATTGGTTGCCTTTTTATTAGTTGTGGTGAGTTTGTCTATGGTGACCACACCGTTGTTACTGCTTGTACAGAAGAAATGGTTTTCTGCAACAATTAACAATGATGAAGGACTTGCACAAGAAGATGTGGTTAATCGAAATCCAAGAGTGATTATAGCCGGCTTCGGCCGTTTTGGTCAGGTTGTCGGTCGACTCATGTATGCCAATAAGATCCGTATTACCGTATTAGAAAGTGATGCTAGCCAGATACGATTGCTGAGAAAATATGGCTACAAAGTGTTTTATGGCGACGCGACTCAATTGGATCTGTTACGTGCCGCTGGTGCGGATAAAGCGGAAGCTTTAGTTGCCTGTACCGATAGCCCTGACGAGATCTTACATATTGTGGAAATCTGCCAACAGCATTTTCCTAATCTGAAAATATTTGCTCGTGCTCGAAGCCGTGTAGAGGCATATCAATTATTGAATCATGGCGTACCAAACTATTCCCGTGAAACGTTCTTAGGTGCACTGGATTTAGGTCGACAGTTACTCGTTGAACTAGGAATGCATCCGTATCAGGCAAAAAGATCAGAGGATCACTTTCGTAAGCTGGATAACGCGATGCTGAGAGAGTTGTTACCTAAGCATACCGATGATAAAGACCTTGCCCAGCGCTCAAAAGAGTCTCGAAAAGAGTTAGAAGAAATATTCGGTCAAGAGATGGAAACTGATAACCAATCGACCAACCACTGGAAATAGAATTCGAATAGGTTAAATTACGATGAAAATTAAAAAACGATTTATTGCGGGAGCAAGTTGCCCGAAGTGCTCTACACAAGATTCACTTCGCTGGTGGGTAGAGAATAGTATTGAAATGGTAGAGTGCGTTGAATGCGGCCATATAGATAAACGGTTACCTAAATCTGTTGAGTCATCAGAGCATGCGGATGACGATATGATCGGTTTTTTTAAGCCGTAGGGTTTGAGTTTCTTTTTTTTGCCCCCATAATAGCCCCTATTCGGAACATATATAAATCTTGTTGGTAGATAGTTTAACTACCCCTAATTCTCTTTGGAGCAGAAATGAATATTGAAAAGAACGTTGTTGTAAGCCTTGCATACCAAGTGAAGCTTGAAGAAGGTGTTGTAGTTGATGAAGCAACAGCGGAAAACCCTTTAGATTATTTACATGGTCACAACAACCTCGTTACAGGCCTTGAAGCCGAACTTGAAGGTAAAAAAGCAGGGGACAAATTTACTGCAACCATCACTCCAGAAGATGCGTACGGTGAACATAATGATGCGTTAGTACAGCGTGTTCCTGCGAATGTATTCCAAGGTGTAGAGCAGATTGAAGTCGGTATGCGTTTCTTAGCCGATACTGATCAGGGCCCAATCCCTGTTGAAGTAACAGAAGTGGATGGTGATGAAGTTGTCGTCGATGGTAACCACATGCTTGCTGGTCAAACATTGACATTTGATGTCGAAGTAATGGCAACTCGCGAAGCAACAGCAGAAGAATTGGAACACGGTCACATTCATGATGAAGGTGGTTGTGGTCACGACCACGATCATGGCCATGAAGGCGGTTGTTGTGGTGGCGAAGGGCACGATCACGGCGAAGGCAAAAAAGAAGGCTGTTGCGGTGGCGGTGGTAAAGAAAAAGGTGAAAACGGCGGCGGTTGTGGCTGTTCACACTAAGGTTGATTAACCTTAAACCAACAAACCTTTGTTGTTGGTTTAGATTTGATTAAAATAAAACCCTAAGCACTCTTTATGAGATATTTAGGGTTTTTTTGTTTATAGATTAAGGACGATTTATGTCGATATCTCCATTCGCATTAGCTATTCATGGTGGTGCCGGAACCATCCTAAAAAAAAATCTAACACCAGAATTAGATGGCGAGATAAGAAGGGCCCTTGAAAAATCTGTTCGAGCGGGATACGACATTTTGAGACAAGATGGAGATGCCTTAGACGCAACCGTTGCAGCGGTAAAGGTATTAGAAGATTGCCCTCATTTTAATGCTGGAAAAGGCTCGGTGTTGACCCATACAGAAATGGTTGAGATGGATGCGTCTGTGATGCATGGAAAACAGATGGAGGCGGGCGCAGTTGCCGGGGTTAAACATATTAAAAACCCAATAGAACTTGCTTGCGAAGTCATGAGGAAAAGTGAACATGTTTTTTTAATCGGTGATGGGGCTGAACAGTTTGCCTTTGAAAATGGTTTTGATTACACCGAGCAAGATTATTTCTTCACTGATCGCCGTTATGAGCAGCTGCTCTCAATGAAAGAGGCGGGTATATTCGGTCTTTCTGAATCCAAGTTTCCAGACGATAAGAAATTTGGAACCGTTGGGGCTGTTGCATTGGATCGGCAAGGCAATCTTGCCGCGGCGACAAGTACAGGTGGCTTAACCAATAAAAAATATGGTCGCGTTGGTGATTCTTCCATTATTGGTGCTGGTACCTTTGCTGAAAACCACAATGTTGCTATTTCTACTACGGGTATGGGTGAGTGTTTTATTCGAAAAATGGTGGCAGCCGATGTCGCAGCTCGAATGAGATATCTTAAAGAAGATGTGTATACCGCGAGTGAAATGGTTATACAAGGTGAGCTAAAATTGATGGGAGGTGAAGGTGGATTAATCGCCATTGATCATCAAGGAAACATCCATAATGCAATAAACAGTTCAGGCATGTATCGCGCCAGTATAGATACGTCTGGTGAATTGAAAGTGGCAATATTTGTTGATGAAGTGACAGGCTAGAGACTGAACGACTAGCCTTATCCTATTCAAAATTGACCCTGTTTTTACATCTGTGTAATTGTCTCTTAATCGTACTTTTCAAATCTAATAATGTGGTGGCGGTGTTTCTTCAGAAGCATCTGCCATATTCGAAGGATCTAGATTCTTTACTTTCCCTACGACATATTTCATCTGATCTAGCATCTTAGTGATCAGCAGTTGTTGTTGGCTAAGCGCTTCGTTTAGTTCATCAATCGTCTGCTCTTGGAAAGCCATTTTATATTCTAGATCTTCGATGCGTTGCTGTAATTCTTGAATCGTATTGTTAGTCATCTTCTATATTCCAAGCCTGTGCAATACCAGCAGAACTCGCCGATATTATTCTATTTTGACGGTCAAAGGCGGCATCATACACGACTGCACGTGGAGGGCGAGTATCTTTTAGTGGTTCCACATCCCATCCGTCTAAACGTTTCCCTGTTTGCGTATCCCAAAGCATTACGCGCCCGTTTGGAGAACCGGTGACTAAGTAACTCCCATCATCGGAGAAACGCGCACTAGAGAACACCAATTGCCTTGAAAGAGATTTGAGTGCTGAAATTTTCTTGCCCGTCTTAAGATCCCAGATAAAACTGTCACTTGCTCCATCTGACGTAAATGCGTACTTACCATCTCGCTGCAAAGCAACTCTGTTAATTCTTGCCTTATGTTCAAATTGAAATAACGGTTGGCCAGTGTCGGTACTCCAGAAATAAGCTTTGTAATCATTACCGCCGCTCAAAGCAAACTTACCGTTCGAGGAAATTGCGACGGTATTGACTTTTTCTCTGTGAGCAAGGAACTCTAATCGCCTTCCGGTGACTAAATTGACGTAAATGGCCTTTCTATTAGATAGACCTAATAATACCTGTTCGCCATTGCTTGATATATCTATATCCCGGATTAATCCGTCGGAGACAGACCAAAGCCCTTCAGCTTGGCTCCAGGAAAGATCCCAAACAGCGAAGTTGAGTTGTGTGGATGTAACGGCATAACGACTGTTATCAGAAATACGTATGTGGGAAACCGTGTTTCCATCGAGATCCTGTTTACCTAAAGAGGCTAATTCTTGGTTCTCTTGTAGGTCCCACAATAACAACTGATGCTCTTTTGAGTAAAGTAATGCAAAGCGGGCATCTCTACTAAGGGCAAAACTAGTGGTGCCTTTTGGCTCAATGGTCCACCTTTCTTCATCTTGAGATGAAAAAAAACAACCATTTAACAGAGTGATGACAATACCCAATAGCATATAATGAGAGATTATTCGCATTCTTATCAAGAATCCAGTTTGTGTCGAGAGGCATAACCCTAGTATATTGATACACAAATAATTTTGCACATTTCATTATATTTGATGAGAACTGTGTACTGACGTAAATGGCTATGCCATTAATTTGGAGAATTTAATGAAACCTTTGTTTAAAGTGTCCCTACTCGCTGCAACTGTAATGTTGGCTGTAGGTTGTCAAAAAGAAGAAACACCGAAAGTTGAAGCAGCTCCAGTGGTAGAGCAGGCACAAGCTGAGGCTGAAAAAGCAGTTCACTTTAAAACAGAAGAAGACAAAGCGGCGTACGCTTTCGGTCTTTATTTCGCCAAGAACATTGAATCGAGCATTGACGGCTCAACTGAAATTGGCATTGAGCTAAAGAAAGAACTTGTACTTCAAGGTATTGAAGATGTTTTTGCTGATACAGAAAAAATGACAGACGATGAGCTACGCTTAGCGCTTGAAAGTTTTGAAAAAACCGTTAGCGAAAAGATGCAGGCAAAAGCAGCAGCAGATGCTGAAGCAGCAATGAAGGCAAGCGAAGAATTCCGTGCTGAATTTGAAAAGCAAGAAGGCGTAATGAAAACTGAATCTGGTCTTCTTTACCAAGTAATGACACCAGCAGAGGGTGATAAGCCTGCTGAAACCGATACGGTTGAAGTGCATTATGTTGGGACATTAATCGACGGGACTAAGTTTGACAGTTCATATGATCGCGACGCTACTGCTACGTTCCCTCTTAATCGAGTGATCCCTGGTTGGACTGAAGGCGTGCAACTTATGTCTGTAGGGTCAAAATATAAGTTTGTTATCCCACCAGAGTTAGCATACGGACCACAAGATACGCCGACTATTCCTGGAAACTCAACTCTCGTTTTTGAAGTTGAATTGATCAGCATTGATAACGGTGAAGTTGAAGAAGCACCAGCAGAAACGCCTGCTGCGGAATAATTTCTTTAAAAAAACGAATAAAAAAGGCTCGGATATCCGGAGCCTTTTTTTTTTGACGACAAACCAAACTGATCAAAACGATGCGCAATTCAAATTTTCTGATAAACTTGCACTAATTTGTTGATTTTTAAATCGAGGCTGTAAATAGTGGCTACATCAGAAATCGTTCACGCAGAAGCGTTACTCGAAATGGATTCCGTATTTGTTGAACCATTTAGCGAGCATGATCTGACCATTTTAAAATCCTATGAAGCTGTAGTGGATGGTCTTGCTGGTTTAATCGGTCCATTCTGTGAAATTGTTCTTCATTCATTGGAGAGCTTAGATACATCAGCGATCAAGATCGCCAATGGTGAGAATACGGGTAGACATGTAGGATCGCCAATTACGGATATGGCGCTGAAAATGCTTAAGGATATTGAGGGTTCCGAGCGTAATTTCTCTAGACCTTACTTTACTCGAGCGAAGGGCGGGGTATTGATGAAATCTATCACAATCGCTATTCGCAACGGCAATAATCGTGTCATCGGTTTGCTTTGTATCAATATCAATCTAGATGCGCCATTCTCTCAAGTTCTGGAATCTTTCATGCCAACAGATGAGGCAAAAGAAGCGGCCTCCACAGTAAACTTTGCAAGCGATGTGGTTGAATTGGTTGATCAAACCGTGGAACAGAGTATCGAAGATATCAATGCGGATAAGTCGGTATCGAATAATACTAAAAACCGCCAGATTGTTATGGAGCTTTACGACAAAGGTATTTTTGATATAAAAGATGCGATTAACCGTGTTGCAGACCGCTTGAATATTTCCAAACATACCGTCTATCTTTATATTCGTCAGCGTAAAACTGAGGATGGAGAAAAGTGAGTTTAGGTTACACCCTTGTTGTTAACGGTAGTGTATATGGCTCTCAGTCGGCAAGAAATGCATATGCGTTTGCTAATGCGGTGCTTGAGAAAGGTCATATACTCGTCTCCGTATTTTTCTATCAAGAAGGGGTAACCAATGGTTCTAAACTGGTGGTGCCTGCCAACGATGAGTTTGACTTAACGGTAGCTTGGCAAAAACTGGCTATTAAACATAATGTCCGTTTGGAAACATGTGTCGCAGCTTCGCTGCGCCGTGGGGTATTGAGCCAAGAAGAAGCCACTCAACACAAACGCGAAACGTTTAATCTGACTAATGGTTTTGAACAAGCCGGTTTGGGCAGTTTAGCTGAAGCATTATTGACACAAGACAGAGTGGTGCAATTTTGAAGAAGATTGGATTTGTCTTCCGCTCTCATCCTCATTCTTCGGCAAAAGGGCGTGAAGGATTAGACGCATTATTAGCGGCCTCTGCTTACAGTGAAAATATCGCGGTGTTTTTTATTGGCGATGGCGTCACTCAATTAATGACAAATCAAAATACAGCTTCTATTTATTCTAGAGATTATGTGCCAGCGTTTAAACTTATGGACCTTTATGACATCGAAGAGATATACGTTTGTTCTGACTCTCTGAAAGCGAACGGTATGGCCGAAGCAATGTTGGCTTTAGCTGATGTCGTCCGATTAAACACAGATGACCTTGCGAAGCAGTTACACCGTTGCAATAAGCTGCTTACTTTCTAAGGAACAAATCAATATGTTGCATATTGTTAAGCATTATCGCTCGTTAGCCGAGGCCATCGCTAATACATTGAAAGATGATGACCTGCTTTTGGTTGAAGACGCAGTATATGCCGCGATAAAGGGGCACAAAGCCAATACCTATCTTGTCGCCGCCACTAGCGCGCCTTATTGCCTTATCGCTGACTTAGAAGCTAGAGGTGTAATACTCGATAGCACCCAAAAAACGGTCGATTTCGTTGGGTTTGTGGCGCTGACAGAGAAGCATTCCGCTTCTATTACATGGGAATGATGTCATATTGGTTATGTGGTAATTTTGATATAGTTGAGTACGTTATTTCTAATAAAGGCCATACTTAATAACTTTAGACTAAGAATTAAGCAATAAGACCACCGATTGTTCATTCCCTTACGATCAAAAAGATCCCTAAATACCTTGACAGACCTTCCTTCCGTGCATAAAATCTTGCGTCCCTCATAGTAGGGTTAGATTTTTCATGAAGCATAATTTCAGCAAACCAGGAGCTAGTTAATGGCAACTATTAACCAGTTGGTACGTAAGCCTCGTGCAAAGCAAGTTGTTAAAAGCAACGTGCCAGCACTAGAAGCGTGCCCACAAAAACGTGGTGTATGTACTCGTGTATATACTACTACACCTAAAAAACCTAACTCAGCGCTTCGTAAAGTTTGTCGTGTGCGTTTGACAAATGGTTTCGAAGTAACTTCGTACATCGGTGGTGAAGGTCACAACCTTCAGGAGCACTCAGTTGTTCTAATCCGTGGCGGTCGTGTTAAAGACCTTCCAGGTGTACGTTACCACACAGTACGTGGTGCACTTGACTGTGCAGGCGTAAATGACCGTAAGAAAGGTCGTTCTAAGTACGGTGTGAAACGACCTAAGTCTTAATGAAATCCGTTAAGTAAGGCCAAACACTAAATTATTTTGTATTTTGAAGAAACTGAAAAGTTTTGGATAACCTGAAGAAGACAACGGAGAAATTCCTATGCCACGTCGTCGCGTAATTAGTCAGCGTAAGATCCTTCCAGATCCTAAATTTAAATCTGAAATGCTGGCAAAATTCGTCAATATCCTTATGGTTGACGGAAAAAAATCTACTGCAGAAAAAATTGTTTATACTGCACTAGAAGTTATGGCTGAGAAATCTGGTAAAGATCACTTAGCTGTATTTGATGAAGCTCTTGAAAATGTTCGTCCAACGGTAGAAGTTAAATCTCGCCGTGTGGGTGGTTCAACTTACCAAGTCCCTGTAGAAGTTCGTCCGGTTCGCCGTAACGCACTTGCTATGCGTTGGTTGGTTGAAGCTGCGCGTAAGCGTGGTGAAAAATCTATGGCTTACCGTCTAGCTGCTGAAATGCTAGATGCGTCAGAGAACAAAGGTACTGCTGTTAAGAAACGTGAAGACGTTCACCGTATGGCAGATGCGAACAAAGCGTTCGCTCATTACCGCTGGTAATAAGACCTTTAAGCACTGCGAAGTCCTTCGCAGTGCTTTTCTTTTGGAAAAACCAAGCTTATATTATTGTTTCAAAATAGTTCTTTGTTTCTGTTTTTGCGTAGCGCATTGATTCTAAACAAATAGATATTTTCAAACATTAATAGTCCCTATAGTAAGAGGATAGAATCGTGGCTCGTAAAACTCCGATTGAGCGCTACCGCAATATTGGTATTGTTGCTCACGTTGATGCAGGCAAAACAACGACCAGTGAACGTATTCTGTTCTATACAGGCCTATCTCATAAAATCGGCGAAGTGCACGATGGTGCTGCAACCATGGATTGGATGGAGCAGGAGCAAGAACGAGGTATTACTATTACTTCGGCTGCTACTACGACATTCTGGCGTGGTATGGAAGCACAATTTGACGAACACCGCATTAATATCATCGACACCCCTGGGCACGTAGATTTTACTATCGAAGTAGAACGCTCTTTACGCGTACTTGATGGTGCCGTGGTTGTATTCTGTGGCGCGTCTGGTGTTGAACCACAATCCGAAACAGTTTGGCGTCAAGCTGATAAGTATCATGTGCCTCGCTTGGTATTTGTGAATAAGATGGACCGTACAGGTGCTGACTTCTTACGAGTGATTGATCAGATTAAAGATCGTCTTGGTGCAAACCCAGTTCCAATCCAATTAAACATTGGTGCAGAAGATGAGTTTAAAGGTGTCGTTGACCTTATCAAGATGAAAGCCATTAACTGGAATGAAGCCGATCAAGGCATGACCTTCACTTATGAAGACATTCCAGCTGACATGCAAGAAATGGCGGAAGAATACCGAACAGAACTCGTTGAAGCTGCGGCTGAAGCAAACGAAGAGTTGATGGATAAGTACCTTGAAGAAGGTGAGCTAACAGAAGCGGAAATCAAACAAGGTCTCCGTACTCGTACTCTTAACAATGAAATCGTGCTTGCTACTTGTGGTAGTGCTTTTAAAAACAAAGGTGTGCAAGCCGTTCTTGATGCTGTTGTTGATTTCCTTCCTTCTCCCGTTGATGTGCCTGCAATTAAAGGCATCGATGAAAACGAGAATGAAATAGAACGTCATGCTGATGACAGTGAACCGTTTTCAGCGTTAGCGTTTAAAATTGCAACGGACCCATTTGTGGGTACGTTAACTTTTATTCGTGTTTATTCTGGTGTTGTTGAAAGCGGTAAAATGGCCTATAACTCAGTTAAGCAGCAGCGTGAACGTTTAGGGCGCATTGTTCAAATGCACTCAAATAAGCGTGAAGAAGTAAAAGAAGTGCGAGCAGGTGATATTGCGGCTATTATTGGCTTAAAAGATGTCACTACGGGTGAAACACTGTGTGATCAGAACCATAAAATTGTTCTAGAACGCATGGAATTCCCAGAACCAGTTATTCAGATCGTTGTAGAGCCACGCTCTCAAGCTGATCAAGAAAAAATGACGAACGCGTTAGGAAAGCTAGCGGCAGAAGACCCATCGTTCCGTGTTGACATGGATGACGAAACTGGCCAGACACTGATTTCTGGTATGGGTGAACTACACTTAGATATCATCGTTGATCGTATGAAGCGTGAGTTTAACGTTAATTGCAACGTTGGTAATCCGCAAGTTGCTTACCGTGAAACTATTCGCGGTACAGCGAAAGCGGAAGGTAAATTTATCCGCGAGCATGGTGGTAAAGGGCAGTACGGTCACGTATGGCTGAAACTAGAGCCATCAGAAGTTGGCGAAGGTTTTGTCTTCGTTAACGAAATTGCTAATGATACGGTACCAAAAGAGTTTATTGGCTCTGTCGCGAAAGGCGTTGAAGAGCAGATGAATAATGGTGTACTTGCAGGATATCCAGTGCTGGATATCAAAGCTACATTGTTCAATGGTTCTTATCATGAAGTAGATTCAAGTGAGATGGCGTTTGTAATCGCTGCCTCCATGGCTTTTAGAGCAGGTGCATTAGAAGCGCAACCAGTTCTGCTTGAGCCTATGATGAAAGTTGAAGTAACGACTCCAGAAGACTGGATGGGTGATGTTGTTGGCGATATTAATCGTCGTCGCGGTATCATTGAAGGTATGGACGAGGGAACAGCTGGCCTGAAGATAATTCGTGCACAAGTTCCGTTGTCTGTCATGTTCGGTTACGCAACTGATTTACGTTCTGCGACACAAGGGCGTGCTTCTTACTCTATGGAGTTTAGTGAGTACGCTGAAGTGCCAAAAAATGTTGCAAATGCAATCATTGCAGAGCGTGGTTAAAAAACAGGACACATTTTTCTTCTTTTTTGGAAGATCAATGAGTTCAAATATTGCGCTAACGTGAGTTGACGCATAATATAGCAAATTCTGGCGCGCATCGGAGCTTATTCCGTTGCGAATCATAACTAGGAAGGAACACGATCGTGTCTAAAGAAAAATTTGAACGTACGAAACCGCACGTAAACGTTGGTACTATTGGCCACGTTGACCACGGTAAAACAACTCTAACTGCTGCAATCTGTACTACTCTTTCAAAAGTGTACGGCGGTGAAGCGAAAGACTTCGCATCAATCGATAACGCTCCAGAAGAGCGTGAGCGCGGTATCACTATTGCAACGTCTCACGTTGAGTACGATACACCAGCACGTCACTACGCACACGTAGATTGCCCAGGACACGCCGATTATGTTAAAAACATGATCACTGGTGCTGCGCAAATGGACGGCGGTATCCTAGTAGTAGCTGCGACAGATGGCCCTATGCCACAAACTCGTGAGCACATCCTACTTGGACGTCAGGTTGGTATCCCTTACATCATCGTATTCATGAACAAATGTGACATGGTTGATGATGAAGAACTACTAGAACTAGTAGAGATGGAAGTTCGTGAACTTCTTTCTGAATACGAATACCCAGGTGACGATCTTCCAGTAATCCAAGGTTCAGCTCTAGGCGCACTTAACGGTGAGAAAGAGTGGGAAGATAAGATCATTGAGCTAGCAGAAGCGCTAGACAACTATATCCCAATGCCAGAGCGTGCAGTGGATCTACCGTTCCTACTACCAATTGAAGATGTATTCTCAATTCAAGGTCGTGGTACAGTAGTAACGGGTCGTATCGAACGTGGTATCCTAAAAGTTGGTGACGAAGTTGTTATCGTTGGTATCAAAGAGACAACTACTACGACTTGTACTGGTGTTGAAATGTTCCGTAAACTGCTTGACGAAGGTCGTGCAGGCGAGAACGTTGGTGCTTTACTACGTGGTACAAAACGTGAAGACGTAGAGCGCGGTCAAGTATTGGCGGCTCCAAATTCAATCACTCCTCATACGAAGTTTGAATCAGAAGTTTACGTTCTTTCTAAAGATGAAGGTGGTCGTCATACTCCATTCTTCAAAGGTTACCGCCCACAGTTTTACTTCCGTACAACGGACGTAACAGGCGACATCACTTTGCCGGAAGGTGTAGAGATGGTAATGCCAGGTGACAACATCCAAATGACGGTTGAGCTAATTGCTCCAATCGCAATGGATGACGGTCTACGCTTCGCGATTCGTGAAGGTGGTCGTACTGTTGGTGCTGGTGTTGTTGCTAAAATCTTCGAATAATCTCGATTGATTTTGTAATAATACGTGTTCGAAGAACATGCATTAAAAAAGGGAAGCTTAGGCTTCCTTTTTTAATGCATGACGTTTGTCGTTGAAAAAATAAACCAATGTTGTTTGTGAGCGGATACCGAGCTAAATGAGTTCGTGGTTAAGGTGAATGAAACGGAGTCGCTAATTCGATCTCACACTTAATGTTACTGGTATTGATTTTATTTTATAACAAATAAGCCATACTGTGGTTATGATTTGTTTTAGAAATGAATAGTTTATTATGCGAAGAATCTTCTTTTTGTTGGTGCCGTTCCTAACCGTTGGTTGCGTGCAAAAACAGACGCAATATGCTTACGACCTCTCTAATATGTACGACTACCAACTCACTCGGTCTGGTGTTCCTATTTCCCTTCGCACTTTTGTAGATGACATAGCGACGGCGGATGTGGTTTTAGTTGGAGAGTGGCATTCTCATTCTGGTGTTCATCACTTTCAAGCGGATTTATTACAAGCACTTAATGCTGAAAATACTGCTTTTGTTTTGGCTATGGAACAGTTCTCACGAGATAAACAGTCAATAATTGATGATTACCTAAAAGGGAATATTGGTGAACAAGCTCTTATTAAACAGGGAGATGCTTGGTCTAATTACCCAAGTGATTATCGACCGCTTATAGAGTATGCAAAAAACAATGCAGTACCTGTTATTGCAGCTAATGCACCGAATGATATTGTTCGGTGTATAAATAAAGAAGGGTTAGGCTACCTAAATAAATTACCGGATGAAGAGAGATCATTTGTTGCGCAGGAAATTGAGACGGATGATAGCCCATATAAGAAGAAGTTTATCGCCACCATGCATCATGGAACAGAAGCACAAATAAACACTCTTTTTGCCGCTCAAATAACGCGTGATGAAACCATGGGGGAAAGCATAGTCACAATATTGAATAAATACCCAAACCATAAAGTGATTCTAACGGCGGGAAAATTTCACACCGAAGGCGGTTTAGGTGTTGGTGCATCGGTACATAAACTCGCTCCAGAACGAAAGATTGTGGTGGTTGACCCGGTATCTATAATCGCAACTGATAGTGTTGATAAATATCAACTTAATGTCCTTCCTAATCCGCCTTTATATGTCCCAGGCGAAAAGTACGACCCGAGTTTTCATTTCATAGGGAAGAAAAATGAGCAGTTGAATTGTGATTAAATAGGATATTTCTTGTGTAATTAGACTCTTACCGTTTTATGAAGTTTTTATGCTCAAAAAATGACTGCAAGATGTTGAGTTAGGTGCTAGAATCCATTTTTAAATAGCTATCAGAACTGGAAAGATGGGAAATAATGTAGTCGTTCTAGGCACCCAATGGGGTGACGAAGGTAAAGGAAAAATTGTAGACCTGTTAACAGAAGATGCAAAGTATACCGTTAGATATCAAGGCGGTCACAATGCGGGTCACACTTTAGTCATTGACGGTGAAAAAACCGTTCTCCACCTAATACCATCAGGCATTCTTCGCGATAACGTAAAGTGTGTTATCGGCAATGGTGTCGTATTATCTCCTGATGCACTACTTGAAGAAATGAAACCTCTTGAAGAGCGCGGCATTCCAGTACGTGAACGCCTATTCATTTCTGAAGCTTGTCCACTTATTTTGCCTTATCACATTGCTTTAGACCAAGCGCGCGAACTTGCTCGTGGCAAGAAAGCGATTGGTACTACTGGCCGTGGTATTGGTCCAGCTTATGAAGACAAAGTGGCTCGTCGCGGTCTTCGTGTTGGTGATTTATTCGATAAAGAAACTTTTGCTGAGAAACTAAGAGAAGTGATGGATTTCCATAACTTTCAACTGGTTCATTTTTACAAAGCAGAAGCTGTCAGTTATGAAGACGTACTAGAGCAAGTGATGGGTTATGCTGACTTGCTTACTTCGATGGTTATTGATGTAACGGATGAACTTGACGCCGCTCGTAAACGTGGTGATAAAATCATGTTTGAAGGCGCACAAGGCACGCTTCTAGATATCGATCATGGTACTTATCCTTATGTCACCTCTTCAAATACAACGGCTGGCGGTGTTGCTGCTGGTACTGGTTTTGGTCCTCGTCATATTGGCTACATTCTCGGTATCGCGAAAGCATATTGTACCCGTGTAGGCGCTGGTCCTTTCCCGACAGAACTTGATGATGATGTTGGTTACCACTTAGGGACTAAAGGCCATGAGTTTGGTGCAACGACTGGACGTAAACGTCGTTGTGGTTGGTTTGATGCCGTTGCAATGCGTCGTGCTATCCAAATCAACTCTATCTCTGGTTTCTGCCTGACTAAACTTGATGTTCTTGATGGATTAGAAGAACTTAAGATATGCATTGGCTACGAAATGAAAGATGGTAATGTGCTAAAAGTTTCTCCGATGGCCGCTGAAGCTTTCGAAGAAGCGACGCCTATCTATGAAACAATGCCAGGTTGGAGCGATAATACATTTGGTGCTACGTCATTAGATGAACTGCCTCAAGCTGCTCTTGATTATATTAAACGTATTGAAGAGCTTACAGGCGTTCCTATCGACATCGTTTCAACAGGTCCTGACCGTCACGAAACCATAATTCGAGTTCACCCATTTAGCGTTTAACTGCTAAGGGTAAAGAAGTCTCAGTAAAAGCCGATTACATTACGTAGTCGGCTTTTTTGTGTTAACAGCCAGCTCAAATAGTCGTTCTTGTTTGTTGCGTTATAATACAAAGCCGGGTCATTAACGGATCAGCGATATGGATATCATAGGGTAGGTATCAATGGACAGGGAAACTCGCGAATAAGGGTACAAGGATGTATTGGCCTTCTGAAGAATGGTATTTATATTAATCACCAACTTACTCAACTTGGTATAAGATCTGAACAAAGATCACTTTTAGGATCTATATTTGACTAAAGTGAGGCAGTAAACTGCCGATAAGTAATCACGGTATGATTAAAGAGTGCAGGTATGAAGCTAAAACTTATAGCTGCTTCCCTGTTATTAGTGCTGTCACCCCTCTCGAAGGCGAAAGCTGAGATTGCTAGCGTGGGTGAACCAGTGCCTATATATACAGAAGCTGAGCTAATAAAACTGATTAATAACAACAAACACCTAGAGCGAGTAAAAGCAGATAGATGTCAGTTGGTAGAAGATATCGTTGCCCGTGCAACGAGGATCAGCTTACCTGCTTATGAACTGCTTTATGGAGACATGCTGACTTGGGGTGTTTGTGTCGAAAAAGATGTAGAATTAGGCCTTTATTATATAGAAAACGCTGCTCATCAAGGTTTACCTGCAGCCTTAGAGCAGTTAGGTCGTTATTATTCTAGAGGCACTATCGTTCAACAAGATAAAGAACGGGCGATCCCCTACCTGCGGGAAGCTGCAGCCATGGGTAATTTAAATGCGAGGATTCATTTAGCCGAATTACTCCTCCGTGATTACGGCAGTCCACTGGATTATGAAGACGCTTATCGATGGTTATATAATTCGGTTACTGCAAATAAAAGACAACATAAAAGAATTACTGTTTTAAGAGATGGTTTAGCCTTACGCATGCCGCAAAATATTATTGCGAAAGCAAAAAGGCGAGAGGTTTTTTGGTAGCTTATATAAAACGCGCGAATCTTTAAGAACATACCGTATTAAGAACGCTCTATTTAAATGGGGCGTTTGTCTTTTTAGTTACTCATTTTTCCCACACTTCTATATACTTAAAATAACTCCTATCTTGCTAAAGCAGGTTGCCCATGTCAGACAATACACCCAAAGATGAATTCGCTGATCGCGAAGCAGAAAAATATGAAAATCCAGTGCCAAGTCGAGAATTTATCACTGAATTTTTGAAACAAGCGAATGTTCCAATGAACCGAAACGATCTGTTTGAGGCGTTGAGTTTATCGGGAGAAGAACAATATGAAGGGTTGCGTCGTAGATTGAGGGCAATGGAACGAGATGGGCAGCTCGTATTCACCCGTCGTCAATGCTACGCGTTGCCTGAAAAATTAGAGATGATCAAGGGTTACGTGATTGGGCATCGTGATGGATTTGGTTGGGTTCGCCCTGAAGGAAGTGTCGGAAAAGAGAACGACGTCTTATTACCACACCATCAAATGCGTACGATCATTCATGGAGACTATGTTCTTGTTCAACCAGCAGGAACAGATAAGCGTGGCCGTAAAGAAGGTCGACTCATTCGAGTGCTCGAAGAGCGAAAAACGCAGATCGTAGGGCGCTTTTTTTTAGAGCAAGGTTACTCCTATGTTGTCCCTGATGACTCGCGAATTCATCAAGATATTCTGATCCCTGAAAAAGAAAAAATGCAGGCACGAATGGGTAATGTCGTAGTCATTGAGATTACCGATCGTGGCAGTCGTTCACGAGGCATGGCTGGTCGAGTAATTGAAGTGCTTGGTGAAAATATGGCTCCGGGAATGGAGACGCAAATCGCTATACGCACGCATCAAATTCCTAATGTTTGGCCAGAAGCAGTCGACAAGCAAATTAAAGGCTTGGGTGAAGAGGTTCCTGAAGAAGCAAAAGTAGGAAGAGTTGATCTCACAGAACTTCCTCTAGTGACCATTGATGGAGAAGATGCGCGTGATTTTGATGACGCCGTTTTTTGTCAGAAGAAGCCAAGTGGTGGATGGCGGTTATGGGTCGCAATTGCTGACGTAAGTTATTACGTAAGACCAGGAACAGCATTAGATAAAGAGGCGATAAATCGAGGCAACTCAGTGTATTTCCCCTCTCAGGTGGTACCAATGTTACCTGAAGTTTTGTCAAATGGGCTCTGTTCGTTAAATCCGCAGGTAGACAGGCTTTGTATGGTTTGCGAGATGACCGTTTCTGAAACAGGTAAGTTATCAGGTTACAAGCATTATGAAGCGGTAATGAACTCACACGCTCGTCTTACCTATACCAAGGTCGGTGACATTCTCGCAGGGGATGAAGAACTTCGAGTAAGGTATGGGGAACTTGTCCCTCACCTTGAAGAGCTATACAACATGTACAAGGTGTTGAAAGGTGCGAGAGACCAACGCGGTGCGATAGAGTTTGAAACATTGGAAACCAAATTTGTCTTCAATGCAGAACGTAAGATAGATCGCATTGAACCAGTGGTTCGTAACGACGCGCACAAGCTTATCGAAGAGTGCATGATCTTAGCGAATATCGCATCGGCATCTTTGGTGGAGAAACTTAAAGAACCGGCACTTTATCGCGTCCATGAAACCCCAGGAGAACAAAGGCTAACGGGCTTTAGAGATTTTCTTGGTGAGTTAGGGCTAAACCTAAGCGGTGGACTAACACCTTCGCCAACGGATTACGCTCACCTTATGCAAACCATAGGGGAACGACCAGATAAAGAGCTGATTCAAACCATGCTACTGCGTTCGATGAAGCAGGCTATCTATAGTCCAGATAACGCAGGGCACTTTGGCTTGGCGTTAAAGCGCTATGCACACTTTACTTCGCCAATACGCCGTTACCCGGATCTCCTTTTGCATCGGGCTATAAAATATCTTACAGCCAAGCAAGCAGGTCGTAATACTGACCGTTGGACGCCTACGGGTGGATATCATTATTCCTTTGATGATATGGACGTATATGGTGAACAGTGCTCAATAACGGAACGTAGAGCAGATGATGCAACAAGAGAAGTGTCTGATTGGCTCAAATGTGAATATATGCAAGACCACGTAGGTCAGGAACTCGATGGCGTTATCGCTAACGTAACTGGCTTTGGCTTCTTTGTGCGTTTATCTGATTTACATATTGATGGTTTAGTACATATATCTTCGTTGGCTAACGATTACTACATTTTTGATGCAATAGGCCAACGCCTGAAGGGCGAAAGCTTTGGTAATATCTATCGCTTGGGTGATAGCGTTAAAGTTAAAGTGCGATCTGTTAACCTTGATGATAGGCAAATAGACTTTGAATTAGTTGAAACAAGTCGTCAACCGCGTGGCAAAGGTAAAACAGCTAAGAAACGAGCGACAGAAGCAGATAAAAAAGCCCCTTCAGTTAAAAAACCAGCGTCGAAATCAAAACGACGTGGTGGAAAAGCAAAAGCGATGGTTGAACCAACCAAGCGACCTGATGGAACAACTGAAGAGGTTGGCAAACCTAAGTCAGCTGACAAAAAAAGCAAGGCTCAAAAAGCTCGAAAGAAAAAGCCAAGGTCAAAAAAAGCTAAGGCTAAAAAAACCGAAAATAATCAGTCTGATAGTAAAAGCTAATTATCTAAATAAAGCATTTAAAAAGAGTAAAAAATGAGTAACGAATTTATCTACGGTATCCATGCAGTAAAAGCAGTGTTAGAGAAAGATCCTGCGCGTATTATTGAAGCCTTTGTATTAAAAGGTCGTCACGATGATCGTTTGATGCCGCTAATTAAGCAATTGCAACAGTTTGGTATTTCGGTTCAGCAAATGGGTCGAAAAGCGTTGGACGACAAAGCGCAAGGTGCAAACCACCAAGGTATTATTGGTCGCGTTAAATCGGCAAAAACGCTGAACGAAAATGACTTAGATGAAATCTTAGCGACACAAAAGCAACCCCTGTTTCTTATTCTAGATGGGGTAACCGATCCTCATAACCTGGGGGCCTGCTTACGTAATGCGGACGCTGCGGGTGTTGCCGCTGTGATTGTGCCAAAAGATAAGTCAGCACCATTGACTGCTGCAGTAAGCAAAGTTGCATGTGGCGCTGCAGAAACGATTCCTTTCATCCGTGTGACAAATTTGGCACGTACTATGCGTGCAATTCAAGAGCAGGGAGTGTGGATTGTAGGTACAGCCGGCGAAGCTACACACGACATATATCAAGCCAAATTAACGGGTCCGTTAGCAATCGTTATGGGAGCAGAAGGTGACGGAATGCGTCGTTTAACTCGAGAAACGTGTGATGATTTAATTAAGATCCCAATGGCGGGCAGCGTGTCGAGTTTAAATGTCTCCGTTGCGTCAGGCGTTTGTCTATTCGAAGCAATTAGGCAAAGAAGTTAGGTTCAGTTTTGACTCGTAGGTGTTCGTAAACACTCACTGTTTGAGCTCCCTCTATTCGTTATATAACGTGCTAAATCGTATAATATTTCTAATAGGGTGGAGCCTGTTCGATATTCTAGATTCAATAGCCAAAATACCCCTTGTCATTGACACCTTTTTTCTATAATATTTGCCGTCCTTAATTCTCGGTCATTTTATACTAGTTCCTTGCTTCCCTTGGACGACCGAGCCATTTGTGGAAGCTACTAATCCGTGAGGAGCAAACATGCGAAATTACGAAATCGTATTCATGGTGCACCCTGATCAAAGCGAGCAAGTTGCTGGCATGATCGAGCGTTACACTGGTTCTATCACTGAAGCTGGCGGTACTGTTCACCGTTTAGAAGACTGGGGTCGTCGTCAAATGGCATACCCAATCAACAAGCTTCATAAAGCTCATTACGTTCTTATGAACGTAGAAGCTGGTCAAGATGTGATTGACGAACTAGAAACTGCTTTCCGTTTTAACGATGCAGTTCTACGTAACATGATCATGCGTACTAAAGCTGCAGTTACTGAGCAGTCTATTATGCTTAAACAACGTGAAGAGCGTGCAGAACGTGCTCCACGTCGTGATGATGAACGTGCTCCACGTCGTGATGACCGTGAAGAGCGTACAGAAGCTAAGCCAGAAGCAGCTGAGTAATTATTATTGACCTTAGGTCGTTAATAATTCTCAACATACTTAATCAAAAATTTAAGATCAGGAGATAGCCCATGGCTCGTTTCTTCCGTCGTCGTAAATTCTGCCGTTTTACTGCAGAAGGCGTACAAGAGATTGATTACAAAGACGTAGCAACTCTTAAAAATTACATCACTGAAGCTGGTAAAATTGTACCTAGTCGTATTACTGGTACAAGCGCAAAATATCAGCGTCAATTAGCTCGCGCTATTAAGCGTGCGCGCTACCTAGCACTACTACCTTATACTGATAAGCATCAGTAATCGGTACGTTTTATTAAGAGAGAGGATTAAACAATGCAAGTTATTCTACTTGATAAAATCGGTAACCTAGGTAGCCTTGGCGATACAGTTAATGTTAAATCTGGTTATGCTCGTAACTTCCTTATTCCACAGAATAAAGCAGTTATGGCGACTAAGTCTAACATTGAAATGTTCGAAGCTCGTCGTGCTGAACTTGAAGCTAAAGTAGCTGAGCAGTTATCTGCTTCAGCAGCTCGCGCAGAGACAGTTAATGCTCTAGAAGCGGTTGTTATCGCATCTAAAGCTGGTGACGAAGGCAAACTATTCGGTTCTATCGGTACTCGTGACATCGCTGACGCAATTACTGCGGCAGGCGTTGAAGTCGCTAAAAGTGAAGTTCGTCTTCCTGAAGGCGCTCTTCGCAACATTGGTGAGTTTGACGTTAGCATCCAACTTCATTCAGAAGTATTTGCTACAGTTACTCTACAAGTTGTTGCTGCTGAGTAATCTCAGTACCCGTGACGACGAAAAAACATCAGCCATTGGCTGGTGTTTTTTTATGTCTGTTATTCAGTGTTTAGAAAATAAATAATAAGTTTACCGATAAACTGGACTCTGTGTCACTTAAACCATTAGGCACTTTGCTATGGGATTGCTTTTCATGAACGATTTTTAAAGCAATATCATCAGTAATATTGTTGATCGCACTCAACTCCGTATCCACTTTAGAGTTACTTTCGCCCGTTGTTAATGTCACCTTAGCAGAAAGGGAAAAGCTATCGATTATTTGCCAGTTGGAGCTGAATTGCCCTCTAAAAATAGGCTCTTGGACAATATTTGGGAAGATGATGTCATCATCGTCGAGCTCATCTAAATTCGGTTCCTGATATCGGTAACCCGGTCCGATCTCTATTTCAACCAATAGGTCTTTTGAGTTTGCGACCTGATAACCGAGGCCACCCGATAAGGTGTAATCTTTGTAATAGGCGCTGTGCCTAGAGTCAATGCCTTTGAACCCGCCATACAGATAAATTCCTGTGCCTAATTTGTAGTCACTTTGTGCTTCAAATGTCAGTTGAAATTTATCCTCTTCCCCATTTTTGTCTAGTTTATGCAGTTTAAACTCGCCGGAATGTCGGTGGCGGCCAGAGGTGTATTCTGCATCCACACGTGAATTCAATGCTTGGGAATCAGTATTCCCGGTATGGGACTGATAACCAAATTCAATCTCTGATTTTAATGGCGAGCTTTCGTGATTGTCATCAAGGCTATCTTCTGCCAACGTTGATGTGCTGAAAAACAGTCCGCTCATTATCAATCCGCTAGCAATCCGGATGCATGGTGGGAATAACCTAAAATACACGAAACACGCTCGCTGATAGAATGGGCACAATAGTATAAGTATGTAGCATATCTAATCGTCAAGGCGATGTTAATTCTCGTTTTTTCTATTTGGGGATTACAAATGATGGAATACCGCTATAATGTGGCGCTATAACTAGTTATTGAGTATCACCATGGTCGAAATCCGAAACAAAAATATTGCCGACACCCAAGTAGACGCAATTAAGGTTCCACCTCATTCTCTGGAAGCTGAGCAGTCAGTGATAGGGGGATTGCTTCTGGATAATGAACGTTGGGATACTGTCTCAGAAAGAGTGGTAGCAAAAGATTTTTATAGTCGACCGCATCGTCATATTTTTGAAGGTGTTAAAGCGATATTAGAAGATAGCAACCCATTAGATCTTATTACGCTATCTGAATTCCTAGAGCAAAGAGAACAGCTAGAAGAGGTTGGCGGTTTTGCTTACCTAGCGGATCTTGCCAAAAATACGCCAAGTGCAGCGAACATTAATGCTTATGCAGATATCGTTGCCGAGAGAGCATTAGTTCGTAACCTTATTGGTGTCGCGAATGAAATTGCGGATGCGGGCTATGATCCTCAAGGTAGAACATCTGAAGATTTGCTCGACCTTGCAGAAAGTAAAGTATTTGCTATTGCCGAAGAAAGAACGGGTGAAAATGAAGGCCCTCAAAGTGTGGATTCCATCTTGGAAAAAACGCTTGAACGAATTGAGATACTTTACAAGTCACCTCAAGATGGTGTTACTGGGCTAAATACGGGATTTGCTGACCTCAATAAAAAGACGGCTGGCTTACAAGGCTCCGACTTAATCATCGTCGCAGCTCGTCCATCTATGGGGAAAACCACGTTTGCAATGAACCTGTGTGAGAACGCAGCAATGTCTCAAGATAAACCAGTACTTATATTCTCATTAGAGATGCCCGCAGAACAGCTAATGATGCGTATGCTTGCTTCACTTTCTCGAGTTGATCAAACCAAGATTCGTACGGGTCAGTTAGATGATGAAGACTGGGCTCGTATCTCTTCTTCCATGGGCATTCTAATGGAGAAGAAAAATATGCTGATTGACGATAGTTCAGGTCTAACACCGACCGAACTTCGTTCGCGTGCAAGACGTGTGGCACGTGAACATGGAGGCCTAAGCATGATAATGATAGATTACCTTCAATTAATGCGTGTCCCTTCTATTAGCGAAAACCGTACGTTAGAAATTGCAGAAATTTCACGCTCGCTTAAAGCGTTGGCTAAAGAACTGAATGTCCCAGTTGTTGCGCTCTCGCAGTTAAACCGTTCCCTAGAGCAACGTGCCGATAAACGACCAGTAAACTCCGATTTACGTGAATCGGGTTCTATCGAGCAGGATGCCGACTTGATCATGTTTATCTATAGGGATGAGGTCTACCATCCAGATAGTACGATGAAAGGTATTGCTGAGATTATTCTTGGCAAGCAACGTAACGGCCCAATCGGTTCTGTTCGACTTACTTTTCAAGGTCAATATTCTCGATTTGATAACTATGCAGGCCCTGCATTTGACGACGAATAATAAGGTTATAGTTCATGAGCTATATGAAAGCAGCCACTGCCGTTATTGATTTACGATCACTTAGACACAACCTAGATATTATTCGTCAAAAATCGCCTAACAGTAAGTTATTGGCTGTAGTGAAGGCTAATGGCTATGGTCATGGCTTATTGAAAATTGCTCAAAACTCAGACAGCGCGGACGCGTTCGGTGTCGCCCGCATAGAAGAAGCTCTGCAATTAAGGGCGGGAGGGATAGTAAAACCTATCCTGCTTTTAGAGGGGTTCTACTCTTCACTCGATTTGCCTATTTTAACTACGAATAATATTCAGACCGCGGTTCATAGCATCGAACAACTTGAGGCCTTAGAGAATGCAACACTCGAAACGCCAGTCAAAGTATGGGTTAAGCTTGATAGCGGTATGCACCGACTTGGTGTTAGACCAGAGCATTTTTCTGACTTTGTTGACCGAATTAACCGTTGCGATAATATTGCCAAACCGATTCGTTTTATGAGCCATTTTGCCTGCGCTGATGAACGACAGAGTTCAATCACGTTAGAGCAAACTAAATTATTTCTAGAGCTAACCGAACCGTATGAAGGCGAACGTTCGATCGCGGCGTCCGCTGGTATTCTTGTGTGGCCCGAAAGTCGCTTAGAATGGAACCGCTCCGGGATTATTATGTATGGCGTGTCACCGTTCTCAGACGATGACGCGACAGATTACCACTGCAAGCCTGTTATGACCCTTAAATCATGTTTAATTGCTGTACGAGACGTCAAGGCGGGTGAAAGCGTGGGCTACGGCGCTATCTGGACCAGCAAACGTGATACTAAGATCGGGGTTGTCGCAATCGGTTATGGCGATGGTTACCCAAGAACGGCTCCGTATGGAACACCCGTTTGGGTTAACGGTAGAATAGCGCCTATTGCGGGACGAGTATCAATGGACATGCTTACTGTCGATCTTGGGCCAGAAGCAGTAGATTGCGTCGGCGATGAGGTTATTCTATGGGGAGCACCACTGCCGGTGGAAAACGTCGCGAAACATATTGGTACGATCGCCTATGAATTGGTTACTAAGCTAACCCCTCGAGTTGAGATGCAATATCTCACTGAGCGAAATGAATGAAAGTTTTAACCTTCCTTGTCAGTCTCATCTCATCTTTTATTTTATTGGTATGCAGTACACCCGCATACAGTAATGGCTGGCCAAATTGGGTACCAGATTCTGCTGTTGTTCCTTTCTTTTTCACCTCGGACTCCATGGGTAATACGGTTGGTGTTGCTGGTGTAGCGACGGGTATTTTACAGCCCCAGATGAGCCTATTGGTCATGGGGCTCTATTCTGACAAAGATACCTATGTCACTTACGGCGCACTTGCTAATTATCAGGCACCTGGAAACTGGTTATTAGGTATTGAATTGTATAATGGTAAATTTGTAGATTACGATTATTACCTTGGAGATCAAGGCAACAATAACTCCTCGTCATTGGATGTAACAGAGACAACAGGTATTGAAGAGAAGTATCGTTTTTCTTTTCGATATATTTTGCCGTGGGGAGAAGGTGAAAACCTTGGTGTAGCCGCCGGATATACACCTAATCGAGAGGTCAAAGGATCAAACCCATTTACTAGTGGTGTTAGCTCATTTGAAATTCAACCTTTTTTTGCCTCTAGAGAGTTAAGTACAAACGACCAAAGTGCCGAAGAAACGTGGGGAGTTAAATTAGAATTTGACTGGAATAATCAGAACGATAATAGGAACCCAACAGAGGGGTCTAGAACGCAAATCGAAGTAACCTATTCTCCAGAATACAAAGACGATAGTCAGTGGGCGATAGTGGCCTTACATAATAGTCAGTATTGGGATATCGGCCCCTTAAACGATTTTTTCAATAAGCAAGTTCTAGCATTTAGTGTTTATACAGCAGATACCCCAACATGGAATAATTGTTCAAACAATCAATGCCAACGGCCTCCTGAATATGAAAGTGTAAAGCTAGGTGGATTATTTCGATTGCGAAGTTTTACTGCCGGGCGTTTTCACGGCCGATCTGCTATCAGTTACACGGTTGAATATAGAGTGATGCCTGAATGGCAACCGTTGGGTTCATGGCCAGTATTTAGCTTATATAATGTGCCATGGTGGCAATGGGTCGCGTTTACAGATGTAGGACGAGTAGCAGATGAATATAACTTAAAGACCCTACATGAAGATATGAAATGGAGCGCAGGTGGTGCAATTCGTTTTCAAGTCGAGGGCGTCGTTGTTCGTACTGAGGTTGCATGGGGAAGTGAAGATAGCATTTTTCGTGTAATGGTGAATCAACCATTTTAATGTTATCGGAGGCATCAATAGAGCCTCCGGTACCAATAGGGTTTACGGTTATTCTCCAGAAATTGTGGCGATGATGGTTCTTGAACCACCATATTCTCTGTGCTCTCCTAAATAGATACCTTGCCAAGTACCCAGAGCCAAGTTTCCATTACTGATAGGAATGGTAATGCTGGCACCAAGTAGTGATGCTTTTATGTGTGCAGGCATATCATCATCTCCTTCATATGTGTGCTGATAATAACTCGCTCTTTCTGGCACAAACTTATTAAAGTGACTTTCCATATCGGATCGTACTGTTGGGTCTGCATTTTCATTAAGTGTCAAACTTGCTGAGGTATGTTGAATAAACAGATGAAGAAGACCTATTGAGATGGTCGAAATTTCTTGAACATTTTGCTGGATTTCATCTGAAATGAGATGAAAGCCCCTGCTTTTGGGCTGTAAGAGAATCGTCGCTTGGTGCCACATAGGAAAGTTACTCCACTTTGTAGAAAGTACTTTAAATTATAACGCCGAACAGGTAAAACTAATGATCAAATTGAGAACTGATGTAACTCAATACTAAATCTGTGCAGTTACGTCATAATTACACTCTAATTATAATAAAAGAGCCAATTGAGACTGTCGATCGTTGAAAATACGGCTTTCAAAGCGAGTTTTCATCGAAACAAACGCTCATTTTTCAATAACGAGAAAAATTTATTTTTAATTTGGCTATTCAGTTATCGTAGAAATTCGTCTACGTTTAATTGAATTTAACCTACTGTGGCATCGGGACAGAGACTATGTTGAAAAATATTAATCCAACGCAAACAAAAGCTTGGAAGGCTTTAACAACGCATTTTGAATCAGCACAAGATATGGAGCTTGATACGTTATTTGCATTAGACGAAGATCGTTTTGAAAACTTTTCTACTAAGTTTGGTGACGACATTCTGGTTGATTATTCGAAAAACTTAATCAATCAAGAGACAATGGACAAATTGTTTGCTCTTGCCGATGAGACAGAATTGAAGGCGGCAATCGACGCAATGTTCTCGGGTGAGAAAATCAACCAAACAGAAGGCCGCGCAGTATTACATTGTGCTCTTCGTAACCGCAGTAACAACCCCGTCATGCTAGAAGGCAAAGATATCATGCCTGATGTAAACGCGGTTTTGACAAAGATCGAAGGCTTTACCGATCGTGTTATTTCAGGTGACTGGAAAGGCTATACAGGCAAAGCGATTACTGATGTTGTAAACATTGGTATTGGCGGCTCGGACCTTGGTCCTTACATGGTAACGGAAGCGTTAACACCTTATAAAAACCATTTGAACATGCACTTCGTTTCGAATGTTGATGGCACTCATATTGTAGAAACATTAAAAAAAGTGAACCCTGAGACAACATTGTTCTTGGTTGCATCAAAAACATTTACTACTCAAGAAACGATGACAAACGCGCATTCAGCACGTACTTGGTTCCTTGAAACTGCGGGTGACGAAGCCCACGTAGCGAAACATTTCGCAGCGCTTTCTACAAATGGAAAAGCAGTAGCAGAGTTCGGAATTGATACTGAGAACATGTTCGAGTTTTGGGACTGGGTTGGTGGTCGTTACTCACTTTGGTCAGCCATTGGTATGTCCATTGCACTTTGTGTCGGTTATGATAATTATATTGAGCTGTTGGCAGGCGCTCACGATATGGATAATCATTTTTCTGAAACTGCATTTGAGAAAAACGTACCCGTTATTCTTGCTTTGATAGGCCTTTGGTACAACAATTTCCATGGTGCAGAATCAGAAGCAATCTTACCTTATGACCAATATATGCATCGCTTTGCTGCCTATTTTCAACAAGGTAACATGGAGTCGAATGGTAAATACACGGATCGCAATGGCGAAGCTGTTGATTATCAAACAGGCCCAATTATTTGGGGTGAACCTGGTACAAATGGACAACATGCGTTTTATCAGTTAATTCACCAAGGCACTAAATTGATTCCTTGTGATTTCATTGCGCCTGCAATCAGCCACAATCCAGCAGGTGATCACCATCAGAAACTGATGTCTAATTTCTTTGCTCAAACGGAAGCACTTGCTTTCGGTAAAAGCAAAGAACAAGTAGAAGCTGAATTTATCGCAGCAGGTAAAACAGCTGAAGAAGTCAAAGACCTTGTACCATTTAAAGTGTTCGAAGGTAATAGACCAACTAACTCTATCTTGGTTAAACAAATTACCCCCCGTACACTAGGCAACTTGCTTGCCATGTATGAGCACAAAATCTTTGTTCAAGGTGTTATTTGGAATATCTTCTCATTTGACCAATGGGGCGTGGAGCTTGGTAAGCAGTTAGCGAGCCAAATTCTTCCTGAATTAGCAGATGAATCACCAATCGATTCACATGACAGCTCAACAAATGGTCTAATTAACGCATTTAAAACGTACAAAGCTTAATAGATGAGATGTTAAATAGCTTGTTCCTGTTTATCGAGAGCAAGCTATTTAGGCATTAGGTTTTGGAAAACAAAAAAGAGGTTGATGTATCACATCAACCTCTTTTATTTTTGGCTTTAAAAATCAGTTTTATTCAAAACAGATCTCAATAAACGCGTTACCCCATTCGGAGGTGAAAGGCATTATAATTATTGCCCCGTCGCATTTATGGCGAATAGTATGCCCTTTACCGGATACAACGATAGGGGTCGCCATATCAAATTCAAAGCCACTATCAGATAAAATCCGTTTCGCTCCACCGGTAACCATATTTGTGATTTCACCCACCATATCAGTGACTTCTTCATTAATACCGTTTGGACGTTCACCCAGCATATTTTGCATGATCTCTAGTGCGAGACCTTCATCAAAAGTAATAGACATTGAGCCTTTACTTTTGTCACCTACCATACCAATCAGGCCAGATACATCACCACGAGCGATTTCATCTTTTTTGACTCTCGGTTTTAGCGGTTTCAGCTCTAGGGAGGCCATTGTTTTTAATACGTTCATCAAAGAAGCTAAAAACGGGTTTACAAATTCAGCGCGCATAACACTCTTTCTTATTGTTTCATGATTGAAAGACACGCTTTACAGGTGCCGTGTGTTTCAAGGACATGATTTGTTATTTTGAACCCGTGCTTTTCGGCATTGCCGGCAAGCAAGGTCATCAGATTATCATCTTGTAGTTCAGCAACATTACCACATTGGTCACAAATTAGAAGTTGGGAGTAATGCTCATTTTGACCACATGAGCAACAGGATATAAAGCTATTATTAGATTCAACTTTATGGATGAACCCTTGTTCTAGCAAAAAATCTAGCGCTCTATATATTGTTGGTGGCTTAGCTTGAGGTTCACTCTCTTTTAGTTGTTCCAGTAGATCGTAAGCACTTGATGCACTTTTATTGGTGCAAATCAGTTCAAATACTCTTTTTCTCTGGGGTGTAAATCTAACCCCACGAGCCTCACAAATACCTGATACATGCTCAAGTAACATAATGTCCAAATCAGCCACCTTTAAAACTGGACTTTTATAATAATACACTAATTTTCCAAACATAATACTTGGAAAGCAATTCCTACCCTAAGCGAAAGGTAATGAGGGATCAAGTTAATCGAAAATCATAATTAATATTTAAAGTAAAAATGCTAACTCTCTCTAGATCTCTTACTTTAAAGGGAAAACGAAATTACAGGTGAGAGGAATGATTTAGCGCACGCTTTCTTTTTAGAGTTTTGCCTTCTCTGTGTATAATGCGCGAATTCTTTTTAACGATTACCTTAAACCTTAAACCTTAAACCTTAAACCTTAAGTCGCCGCTCTGTCGACTACGTGTCTTGATGATGCAGTTCGTCATTGTCCTGCTTTCAAAAGGGAGGGCTTTAAGAGTGTCACAGAAAATAACTCAGGTAAATTGTAGGTAGATAGTAGCCTTATTACACAGCATATTTTGAGACTAAATTTTTATGAACATCGATAAACCCAGTAAATACGCTAGTTCCCGTTTCTCCATTGCCCCTATGCTCGACTGGACGGATAGACATTGTCGATACTTCCATCGTTTGTTGACTCAAGAGGCGTTGCTCTATACAGAAATGGTGACAACAGGCGCGATCATTCATGGTAAAGGTGACTTTTTAGCTTATAACGAAGAGGAGCATCCTCTTGCGTTACAGTTGGGTGGTTCTAATTCGGCTGATTTAGCTGCTTGTGCAAAGTTGGCACAGACACGTGGTTATGATGAGATTAATCTGAATGTAGGTTGCCCTTCTGATCGTGTTCAAAACGGACGTTTTGGTGCTTGTTTGATGGCAGAGCCCGATCTCGTTGTTGATTGTATTAAAGCAATGAAAGATGTGGTTGATATACCGGTTACCGTTAAAACTCGTATTGGTATTGACGAATTGGATTCCTATGAGTTCTTAACTACTTTTATTACTAAAGTGCATGAATTTGGTGGTTGTGATGATTTTACTATCCATGCACGTAAGGCGTGGTTAAGTGGCTTAAGCCCAAAAGAAAACAGAGAGATTCCACCTTTAGATTACGAAAGAGCCTATCAGTTGAAGTTAGACTTTCCACATTTGAATATTGGCTTAAATGGTGGAGTGAAAACATTAGAAGAATCCATTGCGCATCTAAAGCATGTTGATGGGGTTATGGTTGGTAGAGAAGCCTATCAGAGCCCTTATATTCTTGCTCAAGTTGATCAACAAATTTTCGGACGAGAAAAGCCAATTAAGAAACGTAGTGAAGTGGTCCATGAAATGTACCCTTATATCGAAAGCCAATTAGAAAACGGGGCTCAGTTGGGGCATATCACACGTCATATGTTGGGGCTTTTTCAAAGTATGCCTGGAGCACGTCAATGGCGTCGTTACATCAGTGAAAATGCGCATAAAAAAGGGGCAGGTATTGAAGTGGTAGAAGCGGCGTTAGCAAAAATACCTAAAGAACTTAATGTGTAAATTTCACCATGTTGGTGGTGAAATTTACCAGTAAAAAGATGATTAACCACCAGATCTTATTTTGATAGTTCTTTATTACTTGATATTTAAGAACTTCTATAAAAATAAAATGTGGCTTGAATCCTGCTTTGTTTTCTATCAACCCCATGTTTAATCGAATCAATCAGGTGTGGGAATCTACGGGAGAGTGTTATGTTCGAGTTACTATTTTTTATCATGTTTATCGGTATCCTATTTTTTACTGGGCTTAGTATGATGACGGTGTTTATTGCACTAGGCGTTTCAATATTTGTCATGTTTTTGATGGGTATGGTCGGTTTTATAATTAAATTGTTGCCTTGGATTATTGTGATCGCAATTGGTGTGTGGGTTTACAAAAATTACATTGTGTCTGCTCGTTAATGGATTGAACCTGTTGAATTTCTATATTATTAACTATGCTAGTATCAAAGAGTTACTGAAGGGTTAATGAAAGGGAGATTGAAATGGTACAAATGGGACAAAAGTTGTTGTTTGGCTGTGCAATGACACTGTTTGCTCAATCGGCAATGGCAGAAGATTTTTACCGTGGTGAGGTTGGTTTAGATTATTGGTGGGGAAGTACCAAGGTCAATGATGTACGTTATGATGAAGACAAAACGCCTTTCTTAACCCTCATATTAGAAACCGATCTCCCATACGTTCCGCATTTCAAGTTTAGATACAGTGAAATTGATTCTCAGCAAACGGCTTTTGATAAATATGATTTTACGTTTTATTACGACGTTATAGAGCACGATACTTTAGCTCTCGATCTTGGTATTAATGCATCAAATTACCAAAATAGTCGATATACCTATTTAGGTACGGATGAAAATTTCAATATGACAACATGGGGCTTATACGCGAATGGAGCAATAGGTATCCCCAAGACCGATATCGATATCATAGGGCAGTTCGATTTCTATAATAGTGGTAATAAAAAAACGGCCGACTTTATTGCAGGCTTCGAATACACCCTTGCTCTACAAACGGTGGATGTTGCTTTGAGAACAGGGTATCGAGTCATGGACTACACTTTCTATGAAGATAAGGAGAATGAGGCGACGGTATTCGTAGATGGTTGGTTTATTGGTGTCAGTGTTATTTTGTAGATAACAACATTGTTTGATTGTTAAAGCATCACGTTATTACGTGGTGTTTTTTTATACCTGTTAGTAATAAAAACTAAAAATTATTTAACATATGTAAGCTTATGAGCCATGCTTAATTTACGTGTTACAGATAATATTCACTCGAATGCGGCATTATTTGGCTAATGGGCGATAAGGAAAGTTGCTATGACGCTGACAGAATTAAGAACGTTATATAGGGAAAATCAGCTTATCGAAGCCATTATCGAACCTTCGGTGCAAGATGGAAGCTGGATAGTTGAATTTAGACATGCTCATGGTGGGCTTGTGTTATTGACCGACTCTGAAGGCGAAGGATGTCAATATCTTGATTTGGATTTGGCTTCTAAATCGGCAATGGCCGTTGGATTTAATCAGGTTAGGGTTGAACAAAAATAATGAAACACCGCTTTTTTAAGTCTCCTTATCTCAAAAAGTTATAAAACATGAACTTCTATTCTTTCTTGTTATTAGCGTGAGTGGTTAATCTATAGTCACGCAACTAATAGGAATGTCGTGACAATGTTATCGAAGGAACTCTCAGCACTAGCAAGTCCGCTAAATGACCAACAAACAGGTCAGTTACAACAAGCCACATCAGAACTGTCTCCCCAGCAGTTAGCTTGGGTTAGCGGTTATTTTTGGGGTCTAAGTCAGACTCAGTATTCTGAAGTAAATGCACCGAATATCCAAACGTTGGCTGCAAATGGCTCTGAGCCAACGGGCAAGCTATCTATTATTTTTGCATCCCAAACAGGTAATGCAAAAGGTGTTGCGGAGTCCATAAAATCGGCAGCAGAAGCTCAAGGTATCGCTGTAAAGTTATTTGATGCAAGTGATTATAAAGGTAAGAACCTAGCCAAAGAAACACATGTGATTTTTGTGGCCTCGACCAATGGTGAAGGTGAACCGCCAGATAATGCCATTGAATTGCATGAATTCTTGCAATCGAAAAAGGCACCAAAATTGGATGGTTTACAATATGGCGTTGTCGCTTTAGGTGATTCAAGCTACGAGTATTATTGTCAAACGGGCAAAGACTTTGATACGTATTTAGCCAAATTGGGAGCAACTGCATTTATCGAGCGACTTGATTGCGATGTTGATTATGATGAATCAGCGGAACAATGGAGTACTGATGCATTAAGTAAAGTTAAAGAAGCGTTATCTAGTTCCATTTCTTTTGGAGCCGTTCAGACGCTGAATTCTACCCAGACGGGTCTTAGTCTTTATACAAAACAGAACCCATACACAGCTTCTCTGCTGACCAATCAAAAAATCACAGGTCGTGATTCTGGTAAAGATGTCCGTCATATCGAAATCGATTTGGATGGTTCAGGTATCACTTATCAGCCAGGTGATGCCCTGGGTGTATGGTATGAAAACGGAACGGATCTTGTTGACGCGGTTCTTAATCAAGTTGGACTCTCAGGTGTTGAGAGTGTGAATGTATCAGGGGAAAGTGTATCACTTCGTGATGCACTTATTTCCAAATTTGAAATTACTGCGAGTAACCCGCAACTTGTCACTAAATATGCAAAGCTTTCAGGTAGCAAAAAGTTACAAAAACTTGTTGAAGATAAAGATAAGTTACGTCAATACGCATCGAATACTCAGGTGATTGATGTACTCGCTGAAAAGAAAACGAAGCTATCAGCTGAAGAATTGGTTGGGCTTTTCCGCAAAATAACACCACGTCTCTATTCTATCGCTTCAGCTCAAACCGAAGTTGAAGATGAAGTCCATTTAACCGTTGGGCTTGTCGAGTATAAAAAAGGTGAAGAACAACGTCATGGTGGAGCATCAGGTTTTCTTTCACAACGCCTTGAAGAAGGGAGCAAAGTGAAGGTATTCGTTGAGAACAATAATAACTTTAAATTACCAGCGAACGATAATGCACCGCTTATCATGATAGGGCCTGGTACTGGTATCGCACCATTCAGAAGTTTCGTGCAGGAACGTGATAATAGAGGTGCAGAGGGTAAGAATTGGTTATTTTTTGGCGATAGAACCTTAACGCAAGATTTTCTTTATCAGGTTGAATGGCAGAAACACCTTAAATCTGGTCTTTTGACAAAGCTAGATGTCGCTTTTAGTCGAGATCAAAAAGAAAAAGTTTATGTTCAAAATCGGCTACTAGAAAATGCAGAACAGGTTTGGCAATGGATTGAACAAGGTGCATATATCTACGTATGCGGAGACGCGACTCAAATGGCTAAAGACGTTAATGATGCACTAATTACTATTGCTAAAGAGCATGGTCAATTAAGCCAAGAAATCGCAGAAGAATTTATCAATAATTTACGCAAGCAGAAGCGTTATCAGAGGGATGTGTACTAATGAGTGAACAAGTAGTAATAGGTGAAGAATTAGGACCTCTTTCTGATAATGAGCGCCTTAAAAGAGAGAGTGACTTCCTTCGCGGAACAATTAAATTAGACTTGAAAAACCAAATTACTGGTGGGTTTACAAATGACAATTTTCAGCTAATTCGTTTCCATGGGATGTATCAACAAGATGATAGAGATATTCGTGCGGAACGTGCAAAGCAGAAGTTAGAGCCATTGCATAATGTCATGCTTAGAGCGCGTATGCCGGGTGGAATTATTTCTCCGCAACAATGGTTAGCCATAGATAAGTTTTCAGATGAGCATACCTCTTATGGAAGCATTCGACTCACAACAAGGCAGACATTCCAGTTTCATGGTGTCTTAAAGCCAAATATTAAGTTAATGCATCAAACACTTAATACCATTGGTATTGACTCTATTGCTACTGCTGGTGATGTCAATCGGAACGTATTGTGTACTAGCAACCCGATTGAATCGGAATTACATCAAGAAGCTTATGAGTGGGCGAAGAAAATAAGTGAGCACTTATTACCAAAATCCCGTGCCTATGCTGAGATTTGGTTAGACGGCGAAAAAGTTGAAACGACAGACGAAGAGCCGATCCTTGGAAGTAACTATCTGCCTCGTAAATTCAAAACTACAGTGGTTATTCCTCCAAACAACGATATTGATGTTCATGCGAATGACCTTAATTTTGTGGCCATAGCAGAAGATGGAAAGCTTATAGGGTTTAACGTACTTGTTGGGGGTGGACTTGCTATGACGCATGGCGATACTTCTACATACCCAAGAAAAGCGGATGACTTTGGTTTTATCTCTTTAGATAAAACGTTAGACGTTGCCGCGGCGGTCATTACGACCCAGCGTGACTGGGGGAATCGTTCTAACCGTAAAAATGCAAAAACTAAATATACCCTAGATAGAGTGGGTATTGACGTGTTTAAGGCGGAGGTAGAGAAAAGAGCTAATGTTCAATTTCTAAATAGTCGTCCGTATGAGTTTAAAACACGCGGAGATCGTATTGGTTGGCTAAAAGGAATTGATGGTAAGTATCACCTATCTCTATTCATCGAAAACGGCCGACTACTTGATTTCCCGAATAAGCCGCTAAAATCAGGTGTGGCACAAATAGCCAAGATTCATAAAGGTGATTTTCGAATGACCGCGAATCAGAACCTAATTGTTGCAGGAGTGACGGCTGACCAAAAAGACAAAATTGATGCCATCGCTCGCGCTCATGGATTAGTTGATGACACAGTTTCACTTCAAAGACAAAACTCAATGGCCTGCGTTGCTTTTCCCACTTGCCCATTAGCGATGGCGGAAGCGGAGCGAATCCTGCCTCAATTTGTTACCGATGTTGAAGGTATTTTGAAGAAGCATAGCCTTCCAGAGCAGGACAACATTATTCTAAGAGTGACGGGGTGTCCAAATGGCTGTGGCCGCGCAATGTTAGCGGAAGTTGGTTTAGTCGGTAAGGCACCAAGTAGATACAATCTACATATAGGCGGGAATAGAGCCGGGACTCGGGTGCCAAAGATGTATAAAGAGAACATCACGGATAAGCAGATTCTAGAAGAGTTAGATACCTTGATTGGTAGATGGGCAACAGAACGTGACGAAAATGAGAGTTTTGGTGACTTCACCATACGAGTCGGGATTATCGAGGAAGTGATTATCTCTAAGAGAGACTTTTATGCGTGATACTTTTAATGCAACGTTTAACTTACGTGAACTGTTAGCACTGAATAAGGTGGAACAAAGCCTGAAATTGGCTGAAATTAATGGTGAGTTAGAGTTGCTATCAGCTCAACAGCGTGTGAGGTGGGCAATAGAAAACCTATCTGGGAACCATGTAGTCTCATCGAGCTTCGGTGTTCAAGCCGCAGTGATGCTGCACCTATCGAATGAGATTAAGCCAGACATTCCCGTAATCTTAACCGATACAGGTTACTTGTTTCCTGAGACGTACCTTTTTATTGACGAGTTGGCAGAAAAGCTGAATCTAAACCTGAAGGTATTTCGTGCGATAGAAAGCTCCGTTTGGCAAGAAACAAGATACGGTAAATTATGGGAACAAGGCGTAAGCGGAATAGAGAAATATAATAAGATAAATAAAGTCGAGCCTATGAGAAGGGCACTCAATGAACTTTCGGCGAAGGTTTGGTTTTCTGGATTAAGAAGAGAGCAATCCAGTTCTCGGGCAAATCTCCCCATCTTGTCTATACAAAATGGTGTGTTCAAATTTTTGCCCATCGCAGACTGGACTAATAAAGACGTGCACTACTATATAGTAGAAAACGGCCTCTCATATCATCCGTTACGAGATCAAGGTTACTTGTCTGTCGGCGATACTCACACGACAAAAAAGTGGGAAGCGGGAATGACGGAAGAAGAAACACGATTTTTCGGACTGAAAAGAGAATGTGGACTTCATGAAGATGACGACTTCCAAGAAGCTGGTTCAGGCATATAAACGGTTATTTTGTAATCAGTTTATAATAAGTCTGTGGATAACTTGTTAGCCACCTATGAGTAAAGTGGTAAAAATGGCACGTAGAATAGGAATTAGATTCAAGTGTCATTTTTTCTTCAAAAAAGGCAAAAAAAGTATTGCCAAAGATAATTCGTTCTCTATAATGCGCCTCACTGACACGGTAGAGCCCACAAGGCTTTGCAGAGAAATCAGTAAGACGAGCAGCTTGAAAAAGCCCTTCGAAATTAAAATGAAAAAGTATTTGACTCTTCACTTTAAATCGCTAGAATGCACGTCCGCTTCAAGGAAAGCTTTACAGCAACCGAGAAGCAACGCTCTTTAACAATTTAAACCTATATCAATCTGTGTGGGCACTCGTTGATGACAATCGAAGATGATTCTCTGCTTTAGGGCACGAAATCAACAACGGTTTCAATGAACTGAGTGACCTAATTTGATGCTTATTTTGTTTTTACTTTTTTAAAAGTGAAAGCGAATTAACTTCGAACACAGTTATTTAAATATCACTCTGTTGGAGTGATAGAACTTTAAAGAACACTTTACTATTTAACCTTCGGTTATCTAAAGTAAAAGGCAATTTAAAGTCAGTATTCATTGAGCCAAAAAGAACTTAAATTGAAGAGTTTGATCATGGCTCAGATTGAACGCTGGCGGCAGGCTTAACACATGCAAGTCGAGCGGAAACGATGTTAACAATCCTTCGGGAGCGTTAATAGGCGTCGAGCGGCGGACGGGTGAGTAATGCTTAGGAATTTGCCCAGTTGAGGGGGATAACTATTGGAAACGATAGCTAATACCGCATACGCCCTACGGGGGAAAGGAGGGGACCTTCGGGCCTTCCGCGATTGGATAAGCCTAAGTGAGATTAGCTAGTTGGTGGGGTAATGGCTCACCAAGGCGACGATCTCTAGCTGGTCTGAGAGGATGATCAGCCACACTGGAACTGAGACACGGTCCAGACTCCTACGGGAGGCAGCAGTGGGGAATATTGCACAATGGGCGAAAGCCTGATGCAGCCATGCCGCGTGTATGAAGAAGGCCTTCGGGTTGTAAAGTACTTTCAGTAGTGAGGAAGGCAGTAAGTTTAATACGCTTATTGTTTGACGTTAGCTACAGAAGAAGCACCGGCTAACTCCGTGCCAGCAGCCGCGGTAATACGGAGGGTGCGAGCGTTAATCGGAATTACTGGGCGTAAAGCGCATGCAGGTGGTTTGTTAAGTCAGATGTGAAAGCCCGGGGCTCAACCCCGGAAGGTCATTTGAAACTGGCAAACTAGAGTACTGTAGAGGGGGGTAGAATTTCAGGTGTAGCGGTGAAATGCGTAGAGATCTGAAGGAATACCAGTGGCGAAGGCGGCCCCCTGGACAGATACTGACACTCAGATGCGAAAGCGTGGGGAGCAAACAGGATTAGATACCCTGGTAGTCCACGCCGTAAACGATGTCTACTTGAAGGTTGTGGCCTTGAGCCGTGGCTTTCGGAGCTAACGCGTTAAGTAGACCGCCTGGGGAGTACGGTCGCAAGATTAAAACTCAAATGAATTGACGGGGGCCCGCACAAGCGGTGGAGCATGTGGTTTAATTCGATGCAACGCGAAGAACCTTACCTACTCTTGACATCCAGAGAAGCCAGTGGAGACACAGGTGTGCCTTCGGGAGCTCTGAGACAGGTGCTGCATGGCTGTCGTCAGCTCGTGTTGTGAAATGTTGGGTTAAGTCCCGCAACGAGCGCAACCCTTATCCTTAATTGCCAGCGAGTTATGTCGGGAACTTTGGGGAGACTGCCGGTGATAAACCGGAGGAAGGTGGGGACGACGTCAAGTCATCATGGCCCTTACGAGTAGGGCTACACACGTGCTACAATGGCGCATACAGAGGGCAGCCAACTAGCAATAGTGAGCGAATCCCAAAAAGTGCGTCGTAGTCCGGATTGGAGTCTGCAACTCGACTCCATGAAGTCGGAATCGCTAGTAATCGTAGATCAGAATGCTACGGTGAATACGTTCCCGGGCCTTGTACACACCGCCCGTCACACCATGGGAGTGGGCTGCAAAAGAAGTAGGTAGTTTAACCTTCGGGGGGACGCTTACCACTTTGTGGTTCATGACTGGGGTGAAGTCGTAACAAGGTAGCCCTAGGGGAACCTGGGGCTGGATCACCTCCTTAAACGATGATTGCTCATGATGAGTGTCCACACAGATTGAAATAGGTTTAGAAAGCAAAGAGATTTTTTTTCACTTTTGTATTAAAAGTGAAGATGAAATTGTGCCTGCTTAATTGCAAGTGCAAATATAAAAGTGCCCAACACTTTTATATGCCTGTGTCCCGTTCGTCTAGAGGCCTAGGACACCGCCCTTTCACGGCGGTAACAGGGGTTCGACTCCCCTACGGGATACCATTGGGTCGTTAGCTCAGCTGGTAGAGCAGTTGACTTTTAATCAATTGGTCGCAGGTTCGAATCCTGCACGACCCACCATTCTTTTCCATGAAAGAATTAAAACTCAAGATGGGGTTATAGCTCAGCTGGGAGAGCGCCTGCCTTGCACGCAGGAGGTCTGCGGTTCGATCCCGCATAGCTCCACCATTCTTGAAAAGAAACACACAGTTTTGTTTTATATTATAAAACAGAAAGCTGTGGGCGATTAGCTCAGTTGGGAGAGCACCTCCCTTACAAGGAGGGGGTCACTGGTTCGAGCCCAGTATCGCCCACCATCTTTAAATATATTCTTTGAGTGTATTTAAAAATGGTTTTGGCTTATTTTTATAAGTATGAAATCTTTGCTCTTTAACAATTTGGAAAGCTGACTGATAAATAATTGATTATTATTTATCAAAATAAAAGTTCTCAAATCCTAAGTCTTTTAGATTTAGGTACTTGTTGTCACTTCGGTGATAACAAACCAACACACATTCAAGTGTTCTTGGAAACAGCTAACTTCGGTTAACTGTTTAATATTTGAGTCCGGCAAAATCGAAAATGTTGTCTCGCTCATTCAAATAATGAGGCAACGATAGAAACCTTGGTTACTAATACAATAACAATTCGTTGTTATTTCGCGTAAGCGAAACCCTTTGGGGTTGTATGGTTAAGTGACTAAGCGTACACGGTGGATGCCTTGGCAGTCAGAGGCGATGAAGGACGTATTAACTTGCGATAAGCGTAGATAAGGCAGTAAAAGCCACTTGAGTCTACGATTTCCGAATGGGGAAACCCACTAGCATAAGCTAGTATTATTAACTGAATACATAGGTTAATAAGGCAAACCCGGGGAACTGAAACATCTAAGTACCCGGAGGAGTAGAAATCAACCGAGATTCCGAAAGTAGCGGCGAGCGAAATTGGATTAGCCCTTAAGCTTTTAATGATGCAGGTGAAGATTCTGGAAAGTATCGCGATACAAGGTGATAGCCCTGTAACCGACACGTCATTTTAAGTGAAAACGAGTAAGGCGGGACACGTGATATCCTGTTTGAATATGGGGGGACCATCCTCCAAGGCTAAATACTACTGACTGACCGATAGTGAACCAGTACCGTGAGGGAAAGGCGAAAAGAACCCCTGTGAGGGGAGTGAAATAGAACCTGAAACCGTGTACGTACAAGCAGTAGGAGCAGGCATTGCGTCCTGTGACTGCGTACCTTTTGTATAATGGGTCAGCGACTTATATTTAGTAGCAAGGTTAACCGTATAGGGGAGCCGTAGGGAAACCGAGTCTTAACTGGGCGTCGAGTTGCTAGGTATAGACCCGAAACCAGGTGATCTAGCCATGGGCAGGTTGAAGGTTGAGTAACATCAACTGGAGGACCGAACCGACTAATGTTGAAAAATTAGCGGATGACTTGTGGCTAGGGGTGAAAGGCCAATCAAACCTGGAGATAGCTGGTTCTCCCCGAAAGCTATTTAGGTAGCGCCTCGGACGAATACTACTGGGGGTAGAGCACTGTTAAGGCTAGGGGGTCATCCCGACTTACCAACCCTTTGCAAACTCCGAATACCAGTAAGTAATATCCGGGAGACACACGGCGGGTGCTAACGTCCGTCGTGGAGAGGGAAACAACCCAGACCGCCAGCTAAGGTCCCAAAGTATAGCTAAGTGGGAAACGATGTGGGAAGGCTCAGACAGCCAGGATGTTGGCTTAGAAGCAGCCATCATTTAAAGAAAGCGTAATAGCTCACTGGTCGAGTCGGCCTGCGCGGAAGATGTAACGGGGCTAAGCTATACACCGAAGCTGCGGCAACATAATTTATTATGTTGGGTAGGGGAGCGTTCTGTAAGCCGTTGAAGGTGGACTGTAAGGTCTGCTGGAGGTATCAGAAGTGCGAATGCTGACATGAGTAACGATAATGGGAGTGAAAAACTCCCACGCCGGAAGACCAAGGGTTCCTGTCCAACGTTAATCGGGGCAGGGTAAGTCGACCCCTAAGGCGAGGCCGAAAGGCGTAGTCGATGGGAAACGGGTTAATATTCCCGTACTTCTTATAATTGCGATGGGGGGACGGAGAAGGCTAGGTGAGCCTGGCGATGGTAGTCCAGGTTCAAGGGTGTAGGCTAATTTCTTAGGTAAATCCGGGAAATTGTTAGGCTGAGACCCGATGTCGAGTCACTACGGTGATGAAGTCATTGATGCCATGCTTCCAGGAAAAGCCTCTAAGCTTCAGATTATAAGAAATCGTACCCCAAACCGACACAGGTGGTCGGGTAGAGAATACCAAGGCGCTTGAGAGAACTCGGGTGAAGGAACTAGGCAAAATGGTACCGTAACTTCGGGAGAAGGTACGCTCTTGACGGTGAAATCCCTTGCGGATGGAGCTATCGGGAGTCGCAGATACCAGGTGGCTGCAACTGTTTATTAAAAACACAGCACTGTGCAAAATCGTAAGATGACGTATACGGTGTGACGCCTGCCCGGTGCCGGAAGGTTAATTGATGGGGTTAGTCTTCGGACGAAGCTCTTGATCGAAGCCCCGGTAAACGGCGGCCGTAACTATAACGGTCCTAAGGTAGCGAAATTCCTTGTCGGGTAAGTTCCGACCTGCACGAATGGCGTAATGATGGCCACGCTGTCTCCACCCGAGACTCAGTGAAATTGAAATCGCTGTGAAGATGCAGTGTACCCGCGGCTAGACGGAAAGACCCCGTGAACCTTTACTACAGCTTGGCACTGAACATTGACCCTACATGTGTAGGATAGGTGGGAGACTTTGAAACTTCGTCGCTAGATGGAGTGGAGTCGACCTTGAAATACCACCCTTGTATGCTTGATGTTCTAACGTAGGCCCCTTATCGGGGTTGCGGACAGTGCCTGGTGGGTAGTTTGACTGGGGCGGTCTCCTCCCAAAGAGTAACGGAGGAGCACGAAGGTGGGCTAAACACGGTTGGACATCGTGTGGTTAGTGCAATGGCATAAGCCCGCTTGACTGCGAGAATGACAATTCGAGCAGGTGCGAAAGCAGGTCATAGTGATCCGGTGGTTCTGAATGGAAGGGCCATCGCTCAACGGATAAAAGGTACTCCGGGGATAACAGGCTGATACCGCCCAAGAGTTCATATCGACGGCGGTGTTTGGCACCTCGATGTCGGCTCATCACATCCTGGGGCTGAAGTCGGTCCCAAGGGTATGGCTGTTCGCCATTTAAAGTGGTACGCGAGCTGGGTTTAGAACGTCGTGAGACAGTTCGGTCCCTATCTGCCGTGGGCGTTGGAAGATTGAAAGGGGCTGCTCCTAGTACGAGAGGACCGGAGTGGACGAACCACTGGTGTTCGGGTTGTCATGCCAATGGCATTGCCCGGTAGCTAAGTTCGGAATCGATAAGCGCTGAAAGCATCTAAGCGCGAAGCGAGCCTTGAGATGAGTCTTCCCTGGCACTTTACGTGTCCTAAAGGGTTGTTCGAGACTAGAACGTTGATAGGCAGGGTGTGTAAGCGTTGTGAGGCGTTGAGCTAACCTGTACTAATTGCCCGTGAGGCTTAACCATACAACACCCAAGGGGTTTTGTGGACTCAATGTAAGAACATTGAATGTGTGTGAACTTTTATTTAGGTCAGTAATCCAGATTATTAAAGTTTTCTAAGTTATTAGGAAGCTTTACCAAATTTGCTTGGCGACCATAGCGTTGTGGACCCACCTGATTCCATGCCGAACTCAGAAGTGAAACGCAATAGCGCCGATGGTAGTGTGGGGTCTCCCCATGTGAGAGTAGGACATCGCCAGGCTTTAATATCGTTTTATCTTTTTTAGGAAAGATAAGGCAAGACTAGATAAAGCGCACAAGTAAGACTTTATGTAGGATGACTATGATTGCCCGTATTACATACGGGCATTTATTTCGCTCAAAGTTGAGTGAAGTCAAGATACCGTTTTTAATGAATAGATTGAAAATTGTATCTTGACTTTACAGTCAGGACGCGTAGAATACGCATCCCTAACTGATTGAAACTGATAAAGATTCAATGGTTAGAACGCTCTTTAACAATTTAAACCTATATCAATCTGTGTGGGCACTCGTTGATGACAATCGAAGATGATTCTCTGCCTTAGGGCACGAAATCAACAACGGTTTCAATGAACTGAGTGACCTAATTTGATGCTTTCGGGTATCGAACACAGTTATTTAAATATCACTCTGTTGGAGTGATAGAACTTTAAAGAACACTTTACTATTTAACCTTCGGTTATCTAAAGTAAAAGGCAATTTAAAGTCAGTATTCATTGAGCCAAAAAGAACTTAAATTGAAGAGTTTGATCATGGCTCAGATTGAACGCTGGCGGCAGGCTTAACACATGCAAGTCGAGCGGAAACGATGTTAACAATCCTTCGGGAGCGTTAATAGGCGTCGAGCGGCGGACGGGTGAGTAATGCTTAGGAATTTGCCCAGTTGAGGGGGATAACTATTGGAAACGATAGCTAATACCGCATACGCCCTACGGGGGAAAGGAGGGGACCTTCGGGCCTTCCGCGATTGGATAAGCCTAAGTGAGATTAGCTAGTTGGTGGGGTAATGGCTCACCAAGGCGACGATCTCTAGCTGGTCTGAGAGGATGATCAGCCACACTGGAACTGAGACACGGTCCAGACTCCTACGGGAGGCAGCAGTGGGGAATATTGCACAATGGGCGAAAGCCTGATGCAGCCATGCCGCGTGTATGAAGAAGGCCTTCGGGTTGTAAAGTACTTTCAGTAGTGAGGAAGGCAGTAAGTTTAATACGCTTATTGTTTGACGTTAGCTACAGAAGAAGCACCGGCTAACTCCGTGCCAGCAGCCGCGGTAATACGGAGGGTGCGAGCGTTAATCGGAATTACTGGGCGTAAAGCGCATGCAGGTGGTTTGTTAAGTCAGATGTGAAAGCCCGGGGCTCAACCCCGGAAGGTCATTTGAAACTGGCAAACTAGAGTACTGTAGAGGGGGGTAGAATTTCAGGTGTAGCGGTGAAATGCGTAGAGATCTGAAGGAATACCAGTGGCGAAGGCGGCCCCCTGGACAGATACTGACACTCAGATGCGAAAGCGTGGGGAGCAAACAGGATTAGATACCCTGGTAGTCCACGCCGTAAACGATGTCTACTTGAAGGTTGTGGCCTTGAGCCGTGGCTTTCGGAGCTAACGCGTTAAGTAGACCGCCTGGGGAGTACGGTCGCAAGATTAAAACTCAAATGAATTGACGGGGGCCCGCACAAGCGGTGGAGCATGTGGTTTAATTCGATGCAACGCGAAGAACCTTACCTACTCTTGACATCCAGAGAAGCCAGTGGAGACACAGGTGTGCCTTCGGGAGCTCTGAGACAGGTGCTGCATGGCTGTCGTCAGCTCGTGTTGTGAAATGTTGGGTTAAGTCCCGCAACGAGCGCAACCCTTATCCTTAATTGCCAGCGAGTTATGTCGGGAACTTTGGGGAGACTGCCGGTGATAAACCGGAGGAAGGTGGGGACGACGTCAAGTCATCATGGCCCTTACGAGTAGGGCTACACACGTGCTACAATGGCGCATACAGAGGGCAGCCAACTAGCAATAGTGAGCGAATCCCAAAAAGTGCGTCGTAGTCCGGATTGGAGTCTGCAACTCGACTCCATGAAGTCGGAATCGCTAGTAATCGTAGATCAGAATGCTACGGTGAATACGTTCCCGGGCCTTGTACACACCGCCCGTCACACCATGGGAGTGGGCTGCAAAAGAAGTAGGTAGTTTAACCTTCGGGGGGACGCTTACCACTTTGTGGTTCATGACTGGGGTGAAGTCGTAACAAGGTAGCCCTAGGGGAACCTGGGGCTGGATCACCTCCTTAAACGATGATTGCTCATGATGAGTGTCCACACAGATTGACATAGGTTTAGAAGTTAAAAGAGAAAGGAATTGTACTTCCTAGTAAATTGGGGCTATAGCTCAGCTGGGAGAGCGCTTCGCTGGCAGCGAAGAGGTCTGCGGTTCGATCCCGCATAGCTCCACCATTTTTAAGTGTTTTTGTCTCAACTGAGATAAGAGTGTTTAAAAATGGTTTTTTTCTTTAAGTAGAATGAAATCTCGCTCTTTAACAATTTGGAAAGCTGACTGATAAATAATTGATTATTATTTATCAAAATAAAAGTTCTCAAATCCTAAGTCTTTTAGATTTAGGTACTTGTTGTCACTTCGGTGATAACAAACCAACACACATTCAAGTGTTCTTGGAAACAGCTAACTTCGGTTAACTGTTTAATATTTGAGTCCGGCAAAATCGAAAATGTTGTCTCGCTCATTCAAATAATGAGGCAACGATAGAAACCTTGGTTACTAATACAATAACAATTCGTTGTTATTTCGCGTAAGCGAAACCCTTTGGGGTTGTATGGTTAAGTGACTAAGCGTACACGGTGGATGCCTTGGCAGTCAGAGGCGATGAAGGACGTATTAACTTGCGATAAGCGTAGATAAGGCAGTAAAAGCCACTTGAGTCTACGATTTCCGAATGGGGAAACCCACTAGCATAAGCTAGTATTATTAACTGAATACATAGGTTAATAAGGCAAACCCGGGGAACTGAAACATCTAAGTACCCGGAGGAGTAGAAATCAACCGAGATTCCGAAAGTAGCGGCGAGCGAAATTGGATTAGCCCTTAAGCTTTTAATGATGCAGGTGAAGATTCTGGAAAGTATCGCGATACAAGGTGATAGCCCTGTAACCGACACGTCATTTTAAGTGAAAACGAGTAAGGCGGGACACGTGATATCCTGTTTGAATATGGGGGGACCATCCTCCAAGGCTAAATACTACTGACTGACCGATAGTGAACCAGTACCGTGAGGGAAAGGCGAAAAGAACCCCTGTGAGGGGAGTGAAATAGAACCTGAAACCGTGTACGTACAAGCAGTAGGAGCAGGCATTGCGTCCTGTGACTGCGTACCTTTTGTATAATGGGTCAGCGACTTATATTTAGTAGCAAGGTTAACCGTATAGGGGAGCCGTAGGGAAACCGAGTCTTAACTGGGCGTCGAGTTGCTAGGTATAGACCCGAAACCAGGTGATCTAGCCATGGGCAGGTTGAAGGTTGAGTAACATCAACTGGAGGACCGAACCGACTAATGTTGAAAAATTAGCGGATGACTTGTGGCTAGGGGTGAAAGGCCAATCAAACCTGGAGATAGCTGGTTCTCCCCGAAAGCTATTTAGGTAGCGCCTCGGACGAATACTACTGGGGGTAGAGCACTGTTAAGGCTAGGGGGTCATCCCGACTTACCAACCCTTTGCAAACTCCGAATACCAGTAAGTAATATCCGGGAGACACACGGCGGGTGCTAACGTCCGTCGTGGAGAGGGAAACAACCCAGACCGCCAGCTAAGGTCCCAAAGTATAGCTAAGTGGGAAACGATGTGGGAAGGCTCAGACAGCCAGGATGTTGGCTTAGAAGCAGCCATCATTTAAAGAAAGCGTAATAGCTCACTGGTCGAGTCGGCCTGCGCGGAAGATGTAACGGGGCTAAGCTATACACCGAAGCTGCGGCAACATAATTTATTATGTTGGGTAGGGGAGCGTTCTGTAAGCCGTTGAAGGTGGACTGTAAGGTCTGCTGGAGGTATCAGAAGTGCGAATGCTGACATGAGTAACGATAATGGGAGTGAAAAACTCCCACGCCGGAAGACCAAGGGTTCCTGTCCAACGTTAATCGGGGCAGGGTAAGTCGACCCCTAAGGCGAGGCCGAAAGGCGTAGTCGATGGGAAACGGGTTAATATTCCCGTACTTCTTATAATTGCGATGGGGGGACGGAGAAGGCTAGGTGAGCCTGGCGATGGTAGTCCAGGTTCAAGGGTGTAGGCTAATTTCTTAGGTAAATCCGGGAAATTGTTAGGCTGAGACCCGATGTCGAGTCACTACGGTGATGAAGTCATTGATGCCATGCTTCCAGGAAAAGCCTCTAAGCTTCAGATTATAAGAAATCGTACCCCAAACCGACACAGGTGGTCGGGTAGAGAATACCAAGGCGCTTGAGAGAACTCGGGTGAAGGAACTAGGCAAAATGGTACCGTAACTTCGGGAGAAGGTACGCTCTTGACGGTGAAATCCCTTGCGGATGGAGCTATCGGGAGTCGCAGATACCAGGTGGCTGCAACTGTTTATTAAAAACACAGCACTGTGCAAAATCGTAAGATGACGTATACGGTGTGACGCCTGCCCGGTGCCGGAAGGTTAATTGATGGGGTTAGTCTTCGGACGAAGCTCTTGATCGAAGCCCCGGTAAACGGCGGCCGTAACTATAACGGTCCTAAGGTAGCGAAATTCCTTGTCGGGTAAGTTCCGACCTGCACGAATGGCGTAATGATGGCCACGCTGTCTCCACCCGAGACTCAGTGAAATTGAAATCGCTGTGAAGATGCAGTGTACCCGCGGCTAGACGGAAAGACCCCGTGAACCTTTACTACAGCTTGGCACTGAACATTGACCCTACATGTGTAGGATAGGTGGGAGACTTTGAAACTTCGTCGCTAGATGGAGTGGAGTCGACCTTGAAATACCACCCTTGTATGCTTGATGTTCTAACGTAGGCCCCTTATCGGGGTTGCGGACAGTGCCTGGTGGGTAGTTTGACTGGGGCGGTCTCCTCCCAAAGAGTAACGGAGGAGCACGAAGGTGGGCTAAACACGGTTGGACATCGTGTGGTTAGTGCAATGGCATAAGCCCGCTTGACTGCGAGAATGACAATTCGAGCAGGTGCGAAAGCAGGTCATAGTGATCCGGTGGTTCTGAATGGAAGGGCCATCGCTCAACGGATAAAAGGTACTCCGGGGATAACAGGCTGATACCGCCCAAGAGTTCATATCGACGGCGGTGTTTGGCACCTCGATGTCGGCTCATCACATCCTGGGGCTGAAGTCGGTCCCAAGGGTATGGCTGTTCGCCATTTAAAGTGGTACGCGAGCTGGGTTTAGAACGTCGTGAGACAGTTCGGTCCCTATCTGCCGTGGGCGTTGGAAGATTGAAAGGGGCTGCTCCTAGTACGAGAGGACCGGAGTGGACGAACCACTGGTGTTCGGGTTGTCATGCCAATGGCATTGCCCGGTAGCTAAGTTCGGAATCGATAAGCGCTGAAAGCATCTAAGCGCGAAGCGAGCCTTGAGATGAGTCTTCCCTGGCACTTTACGTGTCCTAAAGGGTTGTTCGAGACTAGAACGTTGATAGGCAGGGTGTGTAAGCGTTGTGAGGCGTTGAGCTAACCTGTACTAATTGCCCGTGAGGCTTAACCATACAACACCCAAGGGGTTTTGTGGACTCAATGTAAGAACATTGAATGTGTGTGAACTTTTATTTAGGTCAGTAATCCAGATTATTAAAGTTTTCTAAGTTATTAGGAAGCTTTACCAAATTTGCTTGGCGACCATAGCGTTGTGGACCCACCTGATTCCATGCCGAACTCAGAAGTGAAACGCAATAGCGCCGATGGTAGTGTGGGGTCTCCCCATGTGAGAGTAGGACATCGCCAGGCTTTAATATCGTTTTATCTTTTTTAGGAAAGATAAGGCAAAAACAATCAAAGCTAAGTTTTATAAGACTTCGATTGTCGTAAGAATACCATGTGGAGTGGTAGTTCAGTTGGTTAGAATACCGGCCTGTCACGCCGGGGGTCGCGGGTTCGAGTCCCGTCCACTCCGCCAGTTCTTACAAGAAAGTTCAGAAGCCTCAGCAGAAATGCTGAGGCTTTTTTGCGTTTATAGAAGAAAGGAATACCCTTTGGTGTGGCCGCTCAGTTGGTTGCTTTTTGTTAGGGGAAGCCGGCCTGTCACGCCAGGGGGCGCGTGGTTGTAAACGGAAAGGGAGTCCCGTCCACTCCGCCAGTTCTTACAAAAAAAGTTCAGAAGCCTCAGCAGAAATGCTGAGGCTTTTTTGCGTTTATAGAAGAAAGGAATACCCTGTGGTGTGGCCGCTCAGTTGGTTGCTTTTTGTTAGGGGAAGCCGGCCTGTCACGCCAGGGGGTGCGTGGTTGTAAACGGAAAGGGAGTCCCGTCCACTCCGCCAGTTCTTACACAAAAAGTTCAGAAGCCTCAGCAGAAATGCTGAGGCTTTTTTGCGCTTTAAGCTCAATAGGGATAAGGAAAGTTACCTGAACGACAATATGGTTGCCATGGAGCTGACATCAATGGCCAGAAAGGCCCATTGCTAAGCGTATAGCGATGTCTTGAGTGGTCGGTAGAATTGGTTACAAATTAGTAGTACGTCATTAGAGCAATTTGTGGATTGAACGCTCAGTTGAGTAACTTGTAGTATGACTGACAAAAATAATTCTTTCTCGACAAATTTTACATTTTGAATTAGGCTAGCTATATAGACGTCTAGATAGCTTAAGGAAAGAGCCTTGCCGATACGGATCCCAGATAAACTGCCAGCATCAGATGTATTAAAGAAAGAAAATATCTTCGTAATGCCAATGTCTCGCGCCTCAACGCAAGAGATCAGGCCGTTAAAAGTACTTATTCTTAATTTAATGCCAAAAAAAATAGAGACAGAAACACAATTTTTAAGGCTTCTTTCGAATAGCCCATTACAGATAGATGTTGAATTGCTGCGTATTGATGACCGGCCGAGTAAAAATACACCTACAGAACATCTGGATGATTTTTATCGCCAGTTCAATACTGTGAAAGAAAAGAACTATGATGGTCTGATCATAACGGGAGCTCCTCTGGGTCTAGTCCAGTTTGAAGATGTTATTTATTGGGATCATCTAGAAACGATCATGCAATGGGCGCGTAAGCACGTTACATCGACTCTTTTTGTTTGTTGGGCAGCCCAAGCAGGGTTGAAGTTACTTTATGAATTGCCTAAGAAAACGCGCAAGGAAAAACTTTCTGGTGTGTATTTTCATAAGATACAACAGAAGTATCACCCACTTTTAAGAGGCTTCGATGATAGCTTCCTGGCACCACATTCACGTTATGCAGATTTCTCCGCTGAGTACTTAGAGGAACATACTGATCTAGACATACTAGCTGTTTCGGACCTTGCAGGGGTTTACTTAGCGGCGACAAAAGATAAACGTAATGTTTTCGTAACGGGTCACCCAGAGTACGAGTCCCACACATTACATAATGAATATGTCCGTGATTTAGGTGAAGGAATGGAACCGACTGTCCCCCTTAATTACTATCCGAAAGATAATCCGGACAATGATCCTATAGCGAGTTGGCGTAGCCACGGGCACCTATTGTTTTCGAATTGGTTAAACTACTGTGTTTATCAGCAAACACCGTATGATTTGGAGCATTTCTCTGAGGAAAATTTCACGAAGGACGACGAGTAATAGTGGTCTTAATTCATAGTGACCATGTATGGTTATTGAATTTAATTATCCTCTAAGTATGGATATTTGACGTTAAACATATTCTCGTATTAAGGGGAATGATGAAAAATTATGGGTAGTGTTTTATAAGTAATAAACGCTACCCATTATCATCAAATCAATCGCAACAAGTTATTGTTTTTCTTCTGAAGACAACGATTCGGTTTCCGGTTCAACAGATTCTTTTTTTTCCCAAGCTTTTGCGCGATTAATGAGTGGCGTAATAGTAGAACCCTGGATTAAGATCGAAAATACAACTACCGAATACGTCATTACGAGTAATATTTCTCGAACATCAATGTTTTTCTCAGGAACAACCATTATCCCCGCAGGGATTGCCATGGCCATGGCAAGCGCAAGTCCGCCCCGCAATCCGCCCCATGTAAGAATCCTTACTGACCATGGGTTGTATGCTCTGAATCGATTAAATACTTGGTACGAAAAAAGGACACTGATATAGCGAGCTGCTAATACCAATGGTATTGAGATAAGCATGATAATCCAATCTTCGGAATGAAATTCAAAGGTAAGCATAGACAAGCCGATAAGTAGGAAAAGCAATCCATTGAGGAACTCGTCGATCAGTTCCCAAAAGTGGTCTAGGTGTTGCTCGCTCTCTTTTGAGAACCCTGTGTAACGAGTCCAGTTACCAATCATAATACCAGAAACTACCATCGCTAAAGGGCCAGAAACCTCGATTACTTGAGAGAATACATAACCAGCAGTCGGTATGCCCAAGGTTAAAAGAAGCTCCATCGAATGGTCATCTGTTGAGCTTATAAGATAATGGAATAGCAGTCCTAATGCCGCACCATACACGATTCCCCCAACCGCTTCATGTAAGAATAACAACGATACGGAACCGACAGTAGGTGTCTCGGTGCCAAAGGCGATAGTAAAAAGAGTAACAAAGATGACTAAACCGAAGCCATCATTAAATAGCGACTCGCCTTCGATTTGTGTTGATATACGTTTAGGCGCATCGAGCTTCTTCACGATGGCAAGCACGGCGATGGGGTCAGTAGGGGAGATTAAGGCGCCAAATAAAAGACAGTAGACCAAAGCAAACGGCATGCCTAAGGCCCAGTTTACTATCGCAAATAATACGGCACCGATTAAGAAGGTTGAGACGAGAGTCGCGCCTAAGGCAAGTAGGGTTATCTCCCATTTTTGATCTTTCATATTGGTTAGGTTTATACCTAACCCGCCAGCAAAAAGTAGAAACCCCAACACACCTTTTAAGAGGAAATCTTCAAAATTAATCGAGTCTATTGTATTTGCCGCGACTTCATTTAGTGAAAACCAACCATTTTGGCCTGCTATAATCATAATCATAGAAAGAACGAGAGCACCAGCAGTAATAGCTATGGTGGTTTGAAGCTTACCAACTTTGGAATTGACGAAGGCTATCGCCATTGCGGCGGCGGCCAAAAAACAGAGAGTGTTGTATACGTACATCGAATTTCCCAAAAGTTTTATTCTGTGACACCATTTTCGGTTGAAAAGCGAACTTTATCAATACGAATAATCAAAAATTACCGTACGCACATTGGGCGATAAAAATTCCAATTATAAACCGTCTAGACGTCTAGATTTCTCCCTATTGTGTGATAGGATGGATATAAAGTTAAAAAGGATTGAGGCTTAAAGTGTCTGGAAGTAATGTAAAAGAAATGATAGAGAATCAGCTAAAGAAGCGAATTTTGCTAATCGATGGTGGCATGGGCACCATGATTCAAGGATATAAACTTGAAGAAGAAGATTATCGTGGAGAGCGATTCGCTAGCTGGCACTCAGATCTAAAAGGAAATAACGACCTTCTAGTCTTGAGCCAGCCCGACTTGATTAAAGATATCCATTCCGCTTATTTAGAGGCGGGTGCTGATATTCTAGAAACGAACACGTTTAATGCGACTACTATCGCAATGGCTGACTATGACATGGAAGGCCTGAGTGAAGAGATTAATTATCAGGCCGCACAACTGGCTAGAGTGGTTGCGGATGAGTGGACAACGAAAACACCGAATAAGCCTCGCTTTGTTGCCGGAGTATTAGGGCCGACTAACCGTACGTGTTCAATTTCTCCTGATGTGAATGATCCAGGGTTTCGTAATGTCAGCTTCGATGAACTAGTAGAAGCATACTCAGAATCGACGAAAGCCCTTATACGAGGTGGTTCAGATCTAATACTAATCGAAACTATATTTGATACGCTTAATGCAAAAGCGTGTGCGTTTGCTGTCGATACGGTATTTGAAGAACTGGATATCACGTTACCGGTAATGATCTCCGGAACAATCACTGATGCGTCTGGTCGTACGCTTTCAGGTCAAACGACGGAGGCATTTTATAATGCGCTTCGTCATGTAAATCCGATCTCATTTGGCCTTAATTGTGCTCTAGGGCCCGACGAACTTAGGCAGTATGTCGTAGAGATGTCTAGAATTTCTGAAACCTATGTTTCAGTTCACCCTAATGCAGGATTACCTAATGCGTTTGGTGAATATGATCTTTCGCCAGAGGATATGGCGGAACATATTATTGAGTGGGCTGAAAGCGGCTATGTAAACATGGTTGGAGGCTGTTGTGGGACGACGCCTGAACACATTCGTCAGATGGCATTAGCGGTGGAAGGGGTTAAACCTCGACAATTGCCAGACATCCCCAAGGCCTGTCGTCTTTCTGGCTTAGAGCCAGTAACCATTGACAAAGGCACACTGTTTGTCAATGTGGGAGAACGAACCAATGTGACAGGTTCTGCTCGATTCAAGCGCCTTATCAAAGATGAGCTTTACGATGAAGCCTTAGACGTTGCGCGTCAACAAGTTGAAAGTGGTGCGCAGGTCATCGATATTAATATGGATGAGGGGATGCTTGATTCTGAAGCGTGTATGGTGCGTTTTCTTAATCTTTGCGCGACGGAACCAGAAATATCTAAAGTTCCTATCATGGTGGATTCGTCAAAATGGGAGGTAATAGAGGCCGGTCTGAAGTGTATTCAGGGTAAAGGTATTGTTAACTCAATTTCCCTGAAAGAAGGAAAAGAAAAATTTATCCATCAGGCTAAGCTTATCCGTCGTTACGGAGCGGCTGTTATTGTCATGGCTTTTGACGAAATAGGACAAGCTGATACACGTGAACGCAAGTTACAAATCTGTACTGAGGCATATCATGTTCTCGTTGATGAAGTCGGTTTTCCACCAGAAGACATTATTTTTGACCCAAATATTTTTGCAGTTGCGACAGGTATCGATGAACATAATAATTATGCATTAGACTTTATTAATGCAGTAGCGGATATCAAACGCGATCTTCCATACGCAATGATATCTGGTGGTGTTTCTAACGTATCCTTTTCCTTTAGAGGAAACAATTATGTGCGTGAAGCAATACACGCCGTGTTCCTGTACCACTGTTTTAAAAATGGTATGGATATGGGTATTGTTAATGCTGGGCAATTGGAAATATATGACAACGTACCGGAAAAGCTACGTAATGCAGTTGAAGATGTCATTCTAAATAGAACGGATAAGGGAACAGAAAATCTTCTCGACATTGCCAATGAGTATCGTGGTAATGCCGTGGGTAAAGAAGACGATTCGTCTACTCAAGAATGGCGAAGTTGGCCTGTAGAGAAAAGGTTAGAGCATTCTCTCGTTAAGGGTATTACAGAATTTATCGTCGAAGATACAGAACAGGCAAGAGTAAATGCTTCTAAGCCACTGCACGTCATTGAAGGCCCTTTAATGGATGGCATGAATGTAGTTGGTGATTTGTTTGGTGAAGGGAAAATGTTTTTGCCGCAAGTGGTTAAATCTGCGCGGGTAATGAAGCAAGCTGTCGCTCATTTAGAGCCCTTCATTAATGCCTCGAAAGAAGAGAGTCGCGCAAACGGAAAAATCCTGCTTGCGACAGTTAAAGGTGATGTACACGATATCGGTAAGAATATTGTGGGTGTTGTTTTACAGTGTAATAACTACGAGATAATTGACCTTGGTGTAATGGTTTCTTGCGAAAAAATTCTCAAGGTGGCTAAGGAAGAGAAGGTCGATATTATTGGTTTGTCTGGCTTGATTACTCCCTCGCTAGATGAAATGGTGCATGTAGCCAAAGAGATGGAACGACAGGGATTCGATCTTCCACTTCTAATCGGTGGCGCGACGACATCGAAAGCCCATACTGCTGTCAAGATTGAACAGAATTATAGCCATCCAGTTGTTTACGTAAATAATGCTTCGCGTGCTGTTGGTGTTTGCTCATCATTACTTTCGGATGAATTGCGTCCAGCGTTTGTCGAAAAAGTTGAACAAGACTATGTCAAAGTTCGAGATCAACATAATCGTAAAAAACCTCGTACAAAGCCTGTTTCATTGCAAAGAGCAAGAGACAATAAAGTTGTGATTGACTGGCAGAATTATACCCCTCCAGAACCTGAAAAAATAGGCGTGCACGTTTTTGAAAATTTTGATGTAGCCAGCTTGAGACGTTATATAGATTGGACTCCTTTCTTTATGACATGGACGCTTATGGGTAAGTACCCTAAGATTTTTGAACATGAAGAAGTCGGTGAAGAGGCGAAAAGGTTATTTGATGATGCGAATGAATGGTTGGACAAAATAGAACGCGAAGGCTTACTTAAAGCAAGTGGCATTTGTGCTTTACTTCCTGCCGCAAGTATTGGTGACGATATCGAAGTGTATACGGATGAATCACGTACTCAAGTTGCTAAAGTACTACACAATTTACGTCAGCAGACAGAAAAGCCTAAAGGCTTTAACTATTGTTTGAGTGACTATATTGCCCCCAAATCTAGTGGTAAAAAGGATTGGATTGGAGGGTTTGCGGTTACAGGTGGTATTGGTGAGCGCGAACTGGCCGATAAGTTTAAAGCGGATGGTGATGACTACAATGCAATCATGGTTCAGGCTGTGGCCGATCGATTAGCAGAAGCGTTTGCTGAATGTTTGCATGAAAAAGTGCGTAAAGAGGTTTGGGGTTACTCTCCCGAGGAGACATTATCCAACGAAGATCTTATTAGAGAGAAATACCAAGGTATTAGGCCTGCACCTGGTTACCCAGCTTGTCCTGAGCATACAGAAAAAGGTGCTCTATGGGAGCTTCTTAATGTTGAAGAAGCGATTGGTATGTCTTTGACGTCCAGTTATGCAATGTGGCCTGGAGCTTCAGTTTCTGGTTGGTATTTTTCACACCCTGATTCGCGATTTTTTGCTGTTGCTCAGATACAACAAGATCAGGTTGAAGATTATGCAGAGCGTAAAGGTTGGAATATTCTTGATGCTGAAAAGTGGTTAGGCCCTAACATCGGCTAGTAGTGAAAGCTATTGCTAGGCGAAAATAACCGTCTTTGACGGCATGAAAGAAGATAAATAACGGTGAATAAAAAGGCTTGGCTAAAGATACCAAGCCTTTTTTATTCGAAGTCCATTACTCGCGTAGTTCGAATAATTCTCTATGTAGATCCTGAACGGCTCGACGGGAATCGACTGAGCGTACTAAGAAACACAAATTGTGCGGACTAGCACCATAGCAAATCATACGCAGATTGAAGTCTTCTAGCGTACTGAATACTTTTTTTGCGTAACCTTTACATTCACTCATATTGTTGCCAATAAGTGCGACCAAACAGAGGTTTTGTTCAACTTCTACAGTACAAAGTTCTTCAAGTTCTTTTTGAGCGTCACTAGGTAGTTCTGGCGCGCCACCAGAGGTGTTCGTTTGGTCAAGGGTAAGCGATACACTTACTTCTGACGTAGTGATCAGATCAACGGAAATCTTATACTTCGCTAGAATTTTAAACACGTCGGCTAAAAATCCATACGCTTGAAACATATTCGGACTACGCAGCGTTACCATGGTTTGGTTTCCGCGTAATGCTAACGCTCTAAACAGCGGTGAACTTCTAACTTCTTGTCTGATCCACGTTCCTCCTTTTTCTGGTTCTTTAGACGAGCCTACGAACACGGGAATACCATGGCGTAAAGCGGGAACTAATGTTGATGGGTGTAGTATTTTGGCTCCGAAGTTTGCCATTTCGGAGGCTTCGCTGAAACTAATTTCAGGGATGGGTGCAGCCTTCGCTACTATGCGTGGGTCTGTCGTGTAAATACCAGGAACATCGGTCCATATCTCTAGGCCTGAGGCTTCAACAGATTCCGCGATTAATGCGGCACTATAGTCACTGCCACCACGACCAAATGTCGTCGTATTACCATCTATATCAGCGCCAATAAAGCCTTGTGTAACGACAACATAATCGCGACATAAAGGGATGAGTTTTTTTTGTGCTAAGCTGGCAACCGAATCTAATTCAGGTTCTGCTTTTCCGTAAACGCTGTTGGTTCTCATTATATCGCGAATGTTAAAACGTGCAGCATTTAGACCTCGCTCTCTTAGTATTTGAGTAAGCAAGTGGGTTGACATCCGTTCGCCATAAGCAACCATGTGGTCTGTGAGCTTATCGCTACTTTGGAATGATGCGGCTTCAGCAGCCGATGCCACGCTCTTTAATAAAGAGGCGACGGCTTGTTCTGTTTCTAAAGGGTCGGCGAGTTTGTCAATAATGGCATAATGGATATCTTCAAGTTGTTCAATGACAATACGACGACGTTGTTCGTCTTGAACACCATTTGCCAACTCAACCAACAAATTTGTCACACCAGAGCAAGCACTAATGACGATAAGTTTTGTGTTTGGATTATTCTCGATTATCTCAGCACAACGGCTCATGGCTTCAAAGCTGGCAACGCTTGTGCCACCAAATTTTGCTACATTGAATGCGCTCACGGCATTTCTCCCTGTATGTATTCAAATTAACAGTATTTCTATTTTTGTTATATTGAAGAGAGATTACTAGAGCAGAGGAAAAGCATTAGACATGGATGCGGACCTCAGAAGCTCTTCACCAAACAAGGTTGGTGACAATTGGTAGGATTCAGCCTACTCAACCGATGATCATTCACACTCAATGAAGTGTCATCTCGGCACTGCTCCCCCTGAATGCTTTGTCTCGGAGTTAAGGCTCCACAAAACACCTGCCTGGGCAATGCTCCTCTTCTGCTATAAAGCGAATTATCTAAATCAAGTTCAAAAAATCCAGACCTATTCATTGAACGATGTTGACGTCTAAATGTCAATTGTTAAAACGAATATTTGCCCAGTATTTATACAACTTACAAACGGTTCTTTATCAAGTGGTTTGACCTCTATACTAGAGTCGAATTGTTGGATGATGAATTATGAGTTAGTCTTTAATACCCTACACGTCTTATAAAAGGAATAATTATGACGATACAGAGCTTTATACCTCCTCATAGAACATTAATGGGGCCCGGTCCTTCAGATATTTCACCGCAAGTTTTGCAAGCGTTGAGCCGTCCAACGATAGGGCATCTTGACCCATTATTCATCAATATGATGGATGAACTAAAACAGCTTCTTAAATACGCTTTCCAAACAGAGAACACGTTTACTATTGCGGTATCTGCACCGGGCAGTGCTGGTATGGAAGCTTGTTTTGTCAACCTAGTAGAAGCTGGTGATAAAGTGGTTGTATGCCGAAATGGTGTGTTTGGTGAAAGGATGCGTGAGAATGTCATCCGCTGCGGTGGTGAAGCTGTCGTGGTTGATAATGAATGGGGCGAACCTGTTGATGTTAGAAAAGTAAGAGATGCCCTTGACGCTAACCCTGATGCAAAAATTTTAGCCTTCGTACATGCTGAAACCTCTACAGGCGCTCTCAGTGACGCACAAGCTTTGGCTTCTTTAGCGCAAGAGCGAGGGGTCTTGACCATTGTTGATGCGGTGACTTCGCTTGGAGGCGTGCCGTTGAAAGTAGACGAATGGGGATTAGATGCGGTGTATTCTGGTAGTCAAAAATGTCTGTCCTGTGTGCCTGGTCTATCTCCTTTGACTTTTTCTGCAGCGGCTATTCAGCGCATTCAAAATAGAAAGTCACCTGTGCAGAGTTGGTTTTTAGATCAAAGTTTAGTTTTGGGTTACTGGAGTGGTGAAGGTAAACGTAGTTATCATCACACCGCACCTGTAAATAGCCTTTATGCACTACATGAAGCCTTGTTGTTACTAAAAAATGAAGGATTAGAAAATGCATGGAAACGGCATCAGGCCATGCATGAAAAATTGAAGAATGGTTTAGAGTTAATGGGGATTCAATTTGTAGTAGATGAAGATTATCGACTGCCACAACTCAACGCCGTATATATACCTGAAGGGGTAGACGATGGCGCAGTTAGAGCAACGTTACTGAATGAGTATAACTTAGAAATAGGTGCCGGTTTGGGAGCATTAGCTGGAAAGACATGGCGTATCGGATTGATGGGATATGCCTCGAGAAATGAAAACGTGGCTCTATGTCTAAAAGCATTAGACGAGACTTTACACCAATAAACTCGTAAGTAGGGTGGTTTGTACCACTCTACTTTTTAGTCGTCCCCTCTTTTTTTTCGGTATCAAAGTCAACTGAAATGCTCTCCTCTTCAATCACATTCTTCTCAGTATTTTGGTTGAGTTCTTCACCTACAACAATAGGCTCTATGTCTATAGTCGAAAAATCATGATTTGGAAACAAGAAACTGGCTTCTGAACGTATTTGATTTGCTTTGCTTATTTCACCTAAACCTAAATAGGCCATGATCAGATTGCTGTAATATAGTTCTTGAGGTTTTTGTCTAATAGCTTGTAAAGCCCAGACTATGTATTGTTTGATGGCAAGCGCATCATCAGTTAATAATCCCTGCTTAAGAGAGGCACTGTATAGATTCCACTCGTAGCGCAATTGTTGCGATATGGGATAGGCGGTTTGTGTCAGAATTCTTGAGTCTTTTGGAAAAGAGTGTTCAAACCTAAACAATGTCATGTTTGTTTGTAATGCCATCAGCATATAAGCAGATGTGATCGTTGGAACAACAAAGCTAGTGCTTCTTATCAGAACCTTGGTAACCTTAGAAATAGAGTGGATTTTGTATTTTGAGGTTCTTTGATCGATCCAATATAAAAGTATGATGAAAACCAACCAGTGAATAGCGGAATGATAAAAAGGTGCGCCCATCTGGCTATGCAACACTATAGGTATAAATAGGCTAAATATGGCTAATCGAGTTCCTCTACGTGCAGAGTATATTTTGAACAGCACCATTATCATCGCAAGGAAAATACCCACAATTGGAATCAGCCCTCCTTCTATTCCCCAATAAAGAGTTTCATTTAATGGATGCTCGACAGATGAGTATCCTACCGGGTAATCGGCGTTTAATTGATGTTGTCTCGCAGAATACAAAATATATTCGGGCTCAAATCGTCCATACCCGTATCCAGTAAAAGGTTTTTCTATGAGCATATCTATCGCTTGTGGAAATAACGTAGATCTCTCTATTTGTTGTTTTTGAAAGGACTGCGCGTCAACGCTATTGGCGGAAATAAGTATCAAACCAAACCCTATTCCAGCCACTGATGATGATATCCAACCGCTGAATCTTTGTGGTGTTGAGAATCGATACAAATAGGTTGCAATAATAACAAAACCGAATGCCGTACCTATCCATTCTAATTCGCGTGCAAGAATGATAATTAGAGGCGCAGTGATCAGAGGTACCAAGTAAAGAAACAGTGTTCGGCTTACTTTTTGACCATACTTTCTTTGTTGTCTCGCAAGTAAATACCCAGAGATAACGAGACCAGTAGATATGAAACTAACCATGACACTGGGGTCTTGGAAAATACCGAAAGGCATTTGAGTGAACGTGTTAGAACCAAGCAGTTCCTTAGGTAATAAGTTAAAAAACTGAACATAACCAAGTATCACTTCGATTATGGCGGCGATGACAATAAACCAAAGTAAACGTTGTTTATGGAGATTACTGAGATTAAATTGCTGCAATACGACGAAAAATAGCCATCCCGACCAAAGACTGGCGAGCCGAGGTAGTGTAAGGACCCAGAGATTAGCTATTGGATAAAAAACAGGTAATGTCAGTATGAGACAACAGATCAATAGGACAATAGTTAACTTGGTGTAGCGAATCCGTTTTGTGCTAGCAATATGGTAAAAGCCAATGGCAATGATTAATCCAAGGCAAGCCCAAATAAGGATATTGAATGGGAGAGCTAACCCTATACCATCTGAATTTGGGATATAAATGTGCATGGCGATGATAAAGACAAAGCCAATTGTGAACATAAATGTGCGGTTAAGCGGCGCCTTAGCTTTCTGAGGAGCGAGTCTTGTCCCACTAAGGTGAATGATAGCCATTATTGGATCCCTAAATAAAAAGCGAGCTTCGCTCGCTTTTCTACTGTACCTTTTTTTTTTAAGACTACCTAGAGTCTATTGTTTTTAACGCGGGTGATGTTCAAAATCACATATTTGTTCTGGACTATTTTTTAGATTTTAGCATGGGTTTCAAAAACCGTGCTGTATGAGACCCTTTCACCTTAGCGACTTCTTCTGGTGTACCTTCAGCTATAATTTTACCACCACCATTGCCACCTTCAGGCCCAAGATCAATTACCCAATCAGCCGTTTTGACCACATCTAAATTATGCTCAATAACCACAACGGTATTACCATGATCTCTTAACCTATGCAGTACAGTTAATAGTTGTTGAATATCGTGGAAGTGTAGGCCTGTTGTAGGTTCATCCAAGATGTATAGTGTTTGGCCCGTGTCGCGTTTAGAGAGCTCTTTTGCAAGTTTTACACGTTGTGCTTCGCCACCAGAAAGCGTTGTAGCAGCTTGACCTAGTCGTATATAAGATAATCCCACATCCATCAGTGTTTGTAGTTTTCGTGCAATCACTGGCACTGGGGCAAAATATTCTCTGGCATTCTCTACCGTCATTTGCAGCACTTCATCGATAGATTTCCCCTTGTACCTTACTTCCAAGGTTTCACGGTTGTAGCGTTTGCCTTTGCAAACATCACATGGCACATATATATCAGGTAAGAAGTGCATTTCAACCTTAATAACACCATCACCTTGACAGGCTTCACATCGGCCTCCGCGTACGTTAAAACTGAATCGCCCTGGCTTATAACCTCGCGAACGAGATTCTTGTGTACCAGCGAATAGTTCTCGAATTGGAGTGAAAATCCCAGTGTAAGTGGCTGGGTTTGAGCGAGGTGTTCGGCCTATTGGGCTTTGATCAATATCGATGACTTTATCGAAGTGCTCTAGGCCTTTTATTTTCTTATAAGGGGCTGGCACCGCGGTTGTTGCACCGTTTAGCTGGGTCTGAGCAATTTTGTAGAAGGTGTCATTAATTAGAGTTGATTTTCCTGAACCCGATACACCGGTTATACAAGTAAATAACCCGACCGGTAGAGAAAAGGTTATATCTTTTAGGTTATTTCCCGTTGCACCAATTAACTCGACGGTTTTTTTTGCGTTTCTAGGCGTTCTTTTTTTCGGAATACTGATCTCTTTTACACCGCTTAAGTATTGACCAGTGAGGGATTCAGGGCTATCAAGAATTTGTTGCATTGTTCCTTCTGCGACGACTCTACCACCGTGAATTCCAGCCCCAGGACCGATGTCAATAACATGGTCGGCGGCGCGAATAGCTTCTTCATCATGCTCTACGACGAGTACTGTATTACCTAAATCCCGTAGATGGGTGAGTGTTTTTAGTAAGCGTTCATTATCACGCTGGTGTAAGCCAATTGACGGCTCATCAAGTACATACATGACACCTACTAATCCCGCACCAATTTGGCTTGCGAGCCTAATCCTTTGAGCTTCACCACCGGAAAGCGTTTCAGCGCTTCGTGATAGATTAAGGTAGTTGAGACCCACATTGACCAAAAATTGTAATCGGTCATTAATCTCTTTCATTACTTTTTCAGCTATCTGCGCTTTTTGCCCAGATAAAGAAAGACTTTCAAAAAACGTTATTGCATCACCGATGCTCATTTCAACGATATCGGGTAATGGTGTATCCTCAAGAAAAACATTTCTTGCTTCAGTTCTCAAACGAGTGCCATCACAACTAGTACAAGACTTTGTAGAGATATACTTGGTTAAATCTTCTCGAACGGTATTTGATTCGGTTTCTCGATAACGTCTTTCTAATGTATTAAGTATCCCTTCAAATGGGTGTCGCTTAACGCGGATATCTCCACGATCATTGATATATTTAAATTCGACTTCTGTTTTTCCTGACCCCTTTAAAATAGTATCTTGAATTTTTTTAGATAAAGATTTAAATGGAGAAAATAGGTCAAAGTTGTAATGATCGGCCAAGGATGTCAGCATTTGAAAATAATAATAATTCTTTTGATCCCAGCCTTTAATCGCACCTTCTGCAATGCTTAGATTATCATCTAGGATGACTCGACTTGGGTCAAAGTATTGTTGTACACCTAATCCATCACATGTTGCACAAGCACCCGCCGGATTATTGAACGAGAATAATCTCGGTTCCAGTTCCTGCATGCTGTACCCACAATGTGGGCAGGCAAAGTTTGCAGAAAAAATAATGTCGTTTTTCTTTTGGTCATCCATCCAACATACTGCGGCAATACCGCCAGACAGCTCTAATGAGGTTTCGAATGATTCTGCAAGTCTTTGATGGAGATCATCTCTTACTTTAAATCGATCGACAACAACCTCTATAGTGTGTTTTTTATGGAGTTCTAATGTTGGTGGATCGGTTAGATCACAAGTCTCCCCATCAATGCGCGCGCGAATGAAACCTTGAGCTGCTAGGTTTTCTAGCGTTTTGGTATGCTCACCCTTACGTTCTTTAATAATAGGTGAAAGTAGCATCATTTTAGAACCTTCGGGAAGCTCCAAGACTTTATCAACCATTTGACTAACCGTTTGAGCGGTCAGTGGTGCTTTGTGTATGGGGCAGCGAGGTTCTCCAACGCGTGCGTAGAGTAGTCGGAGGTAATCGTATACTTCAGTAATGGTTCCAACAGTAGAACGAGGGTTATGTGAGGTGGATTTTTGTTCTATAGATATTGCAGGGGAAAGTCCTTCAATATGGTCTACATCTGGCTTTTCCATTAAGGATAGAAATTGTCTGGCATAGGCGGATAATGATTCTACATATCGTCGCTGACCTTCTGCGTAGAGGGTGTCAAATGCTAGTGATGATTTACCCGACCCTGACAAACCCGTAATAACGGTCAGTTTATCGCGGGGAATGGTTAAATTAATATTCTTTAGATTGTGGGTTCTAGCGCCTCGAATTTCTATCGTATCCATTTTTCTGCTCACTTTACTTGCTATCGCTCAAGTATCGCACAGTCAAATTTATCTGCAAGAAATACTGTATAAAAAAACAGTTAATGTCTTACGCACAAAAAGTGCTGCGGAATAGCAGCGCTTTTGCAATAAGAAAAGAGTGTTTACATGTTTTTTTCAGTGGTTCGCTTATCCAACTCAACCTTTTGTTCATCTTTTTTGTAAAGGTTTTGATAGCAATAGTTAGTCGCTTCTATGTAGCCTTCAACGCTGCCACAGTCAAAGCGGCGACCTTTGAATTTATAGGCCAATACACAACCTGACTTAGCCTGTTGTAAAAGGGCATCGGTGATCTGAATCTCACCGCCTTTGCCGGGCTCTGTATTTTCAATGATGTCGAAGATGTCAGGGGTCAGAATATAGCGGCCAATAATAGCTAGGTTACTTGGTTCCGTTCCTGGTTCAGGTTTTTCGACCATATCATCAACACGATAAATATCGTCTTTAATCATTTCTCCAGAGATAACACCATATTTGTGAATATCTTCTTTTGGTACTTCTTGTACAGCAACAATGGAGCAACGAAACTGCTTATAAAGCGCAACCATTTGAGTGAGTACACCATTGCCTTCTTCGTTCACACATAAGTCATCGGCTAGTACAACCGCAAAAGGAGCATCGCCAATCAGCTCTTTACCAGTAAGAATAGCATGACCTAAGCCTTTCATTTCTCGCTGTCGTATATAGGTAAAATGAGCAGAATCCATAATTCTACGAATATCATCAAGCAACTCTTCTTTATTGGTACCGTTAATTTGATGTTCCAGCTCATAATTTTTATCGAAGTGATCGATAAGCGTATTCTTTCCACGACCAGTGACAACGCACATACCAGTGAGGCCAGCTTCAATCGCCTCATCGACACCGTATTCGATGAGTGGTTTGTTTACGACAGGCATCATCTCTTTAGGCATGGACTTCGTTGCTGGGAGAAAGCGGGTGCCATAGCCAGCAGCCGGAAATAGACATTTTTTGATCATAGATAAATCCTATACAGAACGATTCTTAATTATTATCGTTGGTAGAATATCACAGCGATATGAAAAATCTGTATATTTGGTTCAAACAACTAAAAACTTTAGATCACGGTAAATATTTGTGAGCCCATGCGATTGCTTGAGTCCTCTTGGATACGCTTATTTTTTTGAAAATTTTATACAGGTGAGACTTAACAGTATGCTCACTGACAAAAAGCTCGTCGGCTAGTTTACTATTTGATAACCCGAGGCGAAGGCGTTCTAATACTTGTACCTCTCTTTGGGTTAAATCAATGCTATAGGGTTCGCTAAAGCGAAGAATCAGCGATTGGTAATACTCGATCAATTGATAGGATATATTTTCGGGAAGTGAACTTTTGCCCTTAAGTAACCCATTTATGCTGTCGAAGACCTCATCGTCAGTAATGTTCACATAGAAATATCCTCTTAATCGACCCAGTTTGACCAGTTCTGAAGTTGCGATCTTCTTAGGGGCATCATAAATCACAGTAAAACAGTATTTGTTGTTTTCGGTCAATGTCTCTAATTGCTTATAAATGTCTATCGCGGTTTTGAAATCAATGAAATATAAAAAAATGCCATCTAGATAAATAGCGCCTTCGATTGCTGATGCTGATATTTCGTTATAGTCGCTGTAGTGGTTGTTTTTTAACAATTTGTTGAGTCGGGTTGAATAGTAAGAATCATTTTCAATGTGTACGACATTTATTTTATCCTTCATCGTACTTCCCTCTGCAATTGGAAATCTTCTTCTACCTTAGCTTGATGGAATTTAAATTGTCATTGAGTATCTCAATGAATTAAATAAATCTGCGTATCATATTGATTTTTAAAGATGAAAGTAACTTGTTTGTTTCATCAACTTGAGTGGGCGCTCGGAAAATAATCAGAAGTTTATATGTGTAGATAGTTCTTTAATTCATACTAAGTTCTGGCTTTGAGAGACAAGAAAGGTTGAGACTATCAAAGTTCATGGTATTCTTGTCGCCTTATATTTTTAATAAAACATGTATACGGAGCAGATCATGGCGAGCCGTGGAATTAATAAGGTTATTTTGGTTGGCAACTTAGGTGGCGATCCAGAAGTTCGATATATGCCAAGCGGCGGTGCAGTGGCGAATATTACTATTGCTACTTCAGAAAGCTGGCGTGACAAGGCGACTGGAGAGCAGCGCGAAAAAACGGAATGGCACAAAGTTGCTTTATTCGGAAAATTGGCAGAAGTTGCAGGCGAGTATCTACGTAAAGGCTCTCAGGTTTATATTGAAGGTCAATTGCAGACTCGTAAATGGCAAGACCAAAGCGGTCAAGATCGTTATACAACAGAAGTGGTAGTCCAAGGCTTCAATGGTGTAATGCAGATGCTTGGTGGTCGCCAAGGTCAAGGTGGTGCTCCAGCATCAGGAGGCCAAGGGCAACAATCTCAACAAGGAGGGTGGGGGCAACCTCAGCAACCTGTTCAGCAAGCACAAGCACCGCAACAACAAGCGGCACCTCAACGTGCGCCTCAGCAAGCACCTCAACAAGCGCCTCAGCAGGCACAACCGCAATATAATGAACCACCTATGGACTTTGATGACGATATTCCGTTCTAACGAATATCAAAATGGATGTTCCAATTTGAGCCCGTTTTAGCGGGCTTTTTAATGCTAAAATCAAAGCGCTATCCCTTTTGGACACCTTAAGTCTTAGGGAAATGGATAAAACTCGTTACTGACTTTTTTATGAATTGAGAGCTAGATTCGAATTATTACGTATTCATGCATTCACATATCGTACAGAAAGGTTCATATTTACAAGAAGTAAGTAGACTTAAAAGTGTAAACTGGATTCTGGGATAAAATAGTTAAAAGGATTTTGCTATTCATGCGTTACACCCCAACTCTTAAATTGAGTACAAGATTGACCGCTTTTGTCACCATTATCGTTATAGGTGCAATGTTTATTTTGTTTGTTGGTGGAACACTCACATTTCGAAGTATCGGCCAAGAATATCTCAATCAACAAGTCGATGGCATCGTATCCGTTATCGATAAATCACTCGTTGAAGATAAAAATATACAGAATATACAAGGTTGGATACCTCTACTTTCCCAAGCAAGTAATATCATAGAATTAGAGCTATTATCTTCTCAAGAACGGGTCTACCACTACGTCAACAATTCTACTCAAATTGATACATCTCGTCTGTACGAAAAAAGTTATTCTTTAGAAAGAAATGACGGATTCTCTATCAATATAAAAGTTCTGTCGCCCTATCTAGAACAGAGCCATTCTTTTAGTGCTTTGTCGTCGGTATCTTTGGCTATTGCTCTTGTTTTATTTTGCCTTTTTCAGGGTGTTAATTGGCTGAAAAAGCAGCTTAGAGGTTCTGAATTATTAGAAGAAAGAGGAAGAATGATCTTGGCTGGCAGGGTTACTCAGTCTGCGAAAGGTGATCAGAAAGAATGGCCGTATACAGCAAGTGAAGCTCTTGATGTGCTCATTGATGAGCTTCAGGATGCACGGCAAGAACGAAGTCGATTCGATACTTTCATCCGAACTCACACCTTTTTGGATCAATTGACGGGTGCCGCAAATAGAGTGTTGTTTGATTCTAAATTGGAATCTGCATTGCAAGAAAGTGGTGCGACAGGGGCGATCGTTCTTTTTAGGATTTACGACTGGGACAGCTTAACTGAAGGGGTGGATAAACAACGATGTGATGAGTTCATCGTTGAAGTTGGTAGCGTAATTTCAAATATTGTTCAGCGTTTTCCTGACGTCGTATTTGCACGATATTTTGAATCAGAGTTTGCCGTTTTAATTCCTCATCAAAATGGTAAAGACATTTCGGTTCTGGCTAACCAATGCGTGCGTCAATTAGAGAAAGTATCACTAATTGATTCGATGGATAGTGATAATTGGTGTCATATTGGGATCACCATGTATTCAGAAGGGGAGCGACGAGGCCATATCCTAAGTGAAGTAGAAACAGCATTGAAGAGCGCTGAACTACAAAGCAGTAACAATTGGAGTCGTTTTCATAAGAAGGAAGTTACTGGCGATTCGCGAGGAACAGTGAGATGGCGTACATTATTTGATAAGTCCTTTTCGAATGAACGAGTGCTTATCTTTGAACAACCTTGTTATTTAATAAACCGTTCTTCATATAAAATTAAGTTGTTGCACAATGAGTTGTTTGCAAGGATAGATGACGAAGGCGTTGGTATATTAAAAGCCTCGAGATTTATGTCCGCTATTGAGCAAGTGGGCTATGAATCTCATATGGATCAATTGGTTGTCAAAACGATTCTCACATTTATTAAAACAACCACTCTTGGGACATGTTATTCTATAAACTTGAACGTTCTACCATTTAAAGATCGAATGAATTTCAGATGGTTAAGGGACGAACTGCTACAATTAACGGCAGAAACAAGAAGTAAATTAAGCTTTGAATTTGTCGAAGGGCAGATAGTCAATAATTTGGATTATATGCGGCCTGTTGTTCGAATGATTTCAGGGTTAGGTTGTGAGGTTATAATAGGGCAGGCTGGGCGAACAATAACCAGTACGCATTACATTAAAGACCTAGATATCGACTATCTAAAACTGCATAGAAGTCTTGTTAAGAAAATAGAACAAAGACAAGAAAATCAACTATTTATTCGTAGCTTAATTGGCGCTTGTGAAGGAACGAAAACACAAGTCATCGCTGTTGGTGTCGAGCGTGGAAAAGAATGGAATTGTTTGGTTGAATTAGGCGTTGATGGTGGCCAAGGAAGGATGTTCCAAGCCGAAAATCAGATTATCCCTAGACCTGAAGCTCCCAAGGTACAGGTTGGCGGTAGAAATCGCTGGCGTAAGAAGTTTTAAGGAAAATGTGTAAACTATATGAATGTTCGTTCACTATTTAGTAAGTTAACTTCTTCATCTAATAATAAAGATCAACTTAGAATCGTCATTCAAGTTGATGCTATTTATATCAGGTCTTCTGATAAGGCGAGTGAAGAGACGTTACTGTTTCCAATTGAGTCTAGTTGGGATGCCGCACTGAAAGTTGCGCTTAGTTCTTTTACCAGTAATAAGTATTCGGCAACGGTCGTTTTTAGCTCTAATTATTATCAACTTTATCAAATAGATAAGCCAGAGCTTCCTAAAGACGAATGGTCGGTTGCATTGCCGTTTCTATTGAAAGATCTGGTAAATGAAAGAGTGACGGATATAGTAGCCGATGCCTATTTGTTGCCGGATGGTCGACGTGCACAGGCTTATGTTCTGAGTAAAAAATACCTAACACCACTTATTGGTATATTGGATAATGCGAATATTGCTTTATCTCGGATTGTTCCAGAAGATGAAGTTTGGGGGCATGTACAAAGTGATATAAATAATTTCATGCTGCTTTATCGCGGAATGAAAGACAGCTATAAAATAAGTGCTTTTGTAGAAACGAAAAATAGATTTCAAAGAGTCATTCGAGGTGTTGTACCACCACTGACTGGTGTGGCTTCAAGCGAATTACAACTCGATAGTATTGCTCTTGAATTGCAAAGATCAATCGATTATTTGTCATCTCAGTTGCGTGATGCGGCTTTCAATCATCTATTGGTACTTTGTGATGAAGACAATACTGAAGAGTTAGTTAGCGCTTTATCTGAACGGTTAAGTACTCAAGTTTCTGCGTTGAATATGACTGACCAATTGTCATGTGGTCAGGTATTATGCAATACACTTCCACTGATTCCTGATGATGGCATAAATCTATACCCTGCTCACCTTAAGCCCAAAAAAGAACGGTTTACTTTAAAGAGCGTTTTTTCGTCATGGCTTCTTCTCTCGTTAGTTATGGGAGGATATTACGGCTATATGAACTATGAAATCGCTGGGATAGATCAAGAGTTGACGGTAAAGACAAGGAACAAAGAACGATTAGCGGATGAGTTTGAAACGCTTAGCTATCAAGCCGCGAATCATAAACCTAACCCAGCGAAGCTTAAAGCGATTGATAGGTTAACCGTCGATATTGATGCGAAAAAAGCGACGCTTAAAGCGATTAATCAATTTGATGACTCTCTGAAAGAAGGGTATTCCGGTGTCATGGCGTCACTGTCTGAATTGGGCCGAGATGATATCTCGATATCTCATATCGAATTGAATGAGAAAATACTTAATCTTAAAGGAGTAGCAAGGACGCCAAGTAGTGTTCCTAAATGGGTTAAGCAATTTAAAACGGAACTTAACTTGGTAGGAAGAACCTTTGAAAGTCTGAATATCGGCCGAAACGAAGAGGACATCGTTACGTTTGAACTGGTGACTCAAGTTGAATCAAAAAATTCTCTTTCTGTAGGAGAAGAATAATGCAGAGATGGAATCAGCTGTCAGAAAAGTTTGCACTATTATCTCAGCGAGAAAAATGGTTAATTTCAGGTGGCGGTTTAGTCGCGCTATTTTTTATCCTACTCACTCTATTAATCGATCCTATTCAAAATCTAAGTACAGCAAAGAAAAAGCAAAGCAAGGCTGAATCAATACAGATTACTAAATTTGAAACAGAAATAGCTGGGCTTAAAGAGCAATTACTCACTGATCCTAATGTCGAATTGGATATACAATTAATACGGTTATCTGATGAAAGTCAGGATCTTTCATTTGAATTGGCTGAATTTGTAGGTGGATTGCTCTCACCGTCTGATATGGCTGAAGTACTCGAAACAGTGCTAGATAATAGTGTGACGCTAAAACTTATCTCGCTTCAGTCTCTTCCCGCAGAGGCGATTTTATCGGACGCCAACGAACATGCTGGCTATTTTATACATCCCGTTAGGTTAGAATTGACTGGAAAGTATTTTGATATTAAAGCCTATCTTGCAACATTAGAGTCGATGAAGGTGAGATATTTTTGGCGCAGTTTTGAGTATGAAGTTGATGCATACCCTAAAGCAAAATTGGTGCTGGTGGTATACACCTTAGGAACAAGACAGGAGTTCATTGGTGGTTAATTGTCGAATGATTTTGGTGGGATTGTGCCTGATTTTTGTTGCATTGAAAACGATGGCAGCTCAAGACCCAACAGCCCCTCTAAATTGGATCGCACCTAAGACGGCTGTTAGCAAAAAAGTAAAAAAAACATATCCGGTGCCTACCCTGCAAAGTATTGTGTGCAGAGAGGAATCGAATTGCTATGCGGTACTGGATGATAAGTTAGCCAATGTGGATGATCTCATTAGTGGTTACAAAGTAAAAAAGATCACACAGAAAGAAGTAACAGTAGTGCGAGGAAATGTTGTGCATCATTTGGCTCTGTTTAAATTAGATATAAAGAATTAAAACTAAGGTTTGATACTTATTATGCGTAAAGTTGTCGTTGGAATTTTAATTGCGTCATTGGTGGGATGTTCAATGGGGCACCGGGATCCTGTTGAAATAAAGCAAGAACTTAATGAAGCTGCAAATAATGCAAATAATCGAAGTCTTGATGAGTTGCCAGCTTCGGTTCAAGCAGATTTGATGCCGGAACTCGATAATAATACAGGCGTCGCTTTCACCTCTTTAAAACGATTCAGAGTTCAGGCTGATGGTGTTGAGGCCAAAACATTTTTTGCCAGCATCATTAATGGTACGGAATATAGCGCTGTGATTCATCCTAATGTTTCTGGTCGAATGACGGTTAATTTATCAGACGTAACCTTAGATGAGGTACTTAATGTTGCAAGAGATATGTACGGTTATGACATCATTAAAACAGGGAAAATCATACAGGTTTACCCTGCCGGGATGCGTACAGAAACCCTACCTGTTGATTATCTGCAACTAAAAAGGAATGGCCGCTCATTAACCAGTATTACGACCAGTACCGTCTCTACAGAAGATGATGACGATAATAGCGATAGTAATTCTAATTCGAACTCGTCAAATTCGAACAGCTCATCGAATTCCAATTCCAATTCCAATTCTAGCTCAAGCAGTAATACCGGCGGAACAACCATTGAAACCACAAGTGAAAGTGACTTTTGGTCTCAGCTTCAAAGCACCGTAGAGAGCCTAATTGGCTCTGAAGACGGAAGAAGTGTGACCGTAAACCCGCAAGCCGGCGTCTTAACAGTTAGAGCTCAACCTAGTGAAATTCGGGATATTAAGCAGTTTTTGAGTATCTCTCACGAGAGATTGCAACGACAAGTCATTTTAGAAGCCAAGATATTAGAAGTGACACTCAGCGATGGTTACCAACAAGGTATCAACTGGTCAAATATTGGTGCGTCTATAGGCAGCGGTTCAGTTGATATTGCCAGAACGGCTGTTTCCACCATATTACCGGGACAAGATACGATAGGCGAACTTCTAGGTGGCCAAACCAATGTCACTATTTCGGATGGAAATTTTGAGGCGGTGTTGAGTTTCATGTCAACGCAGGGCGATCTTAACGTGCTTTCGAGCCCGCGCGTAACAGCAGCTAACAACCAGAAGGCCGTAATCAAAGTTGGAGTAGACGAGTACTTTGTAACTGGGGTCACAATAGATTATATCGAAGTCGGAGATACAAGTACCCCAACAACGGAGTATGAGTTAACGCCATTTTTCTCAGGGATATCTCTAGATGTGACACCTCAGATCGACGGAAAAGGAAACGTTATGTTGCATGTTCATCCTGCCGTCATTGATGTAGAAGAGAAAACCTATGAATTTCTTAACGATGCCCCGATGGCACGCTCATCGATTAGAGAGTCCGACTCAATCATCAGAGCGCGCGACGGTGATGTTGTCGTGATAGGTGGTTTGATGAAATCGAATACCTTCGACAGGGTATCAAAAGTGCCGTTGTTAGGCGATATTCCTGGGTTAGGTCACTTGTTTAGAAATACATCTGAATATACCGAAAAAACAGAGCTAGTTATTTTACTGAAACCAACCGTTGTTGGTGTACATACATGGCAGCAGGAAGTAGAACGTTCTCGTGATCTTTTGCAGGAGTGGTTTCCCGACTCGGAGTAATCATGTACCAAACCTTTTTTGGCTTTGAAAAAACGCCATTTGGATTGACTCCAATGACCGAGCTATTTCAAGGGCTAGCGCCGCACTATGAAGCACTCCAGACCGTTATATCTGCGGTGAAAATGGGTGAAGGTGTGATAAAGGTTACAGGCGAGGTAGGGACTGGAAAAACCATGGTTTGCCGTATGTTAATAAATCAGCTCCCGAATAATGTTGGGCTGGTTTACCTACCCAACCCAGTACTTTCAGGAGATGGTCTACGCTCTGCGATTGCGAAAGAGTTAGGTATTAGTCATGTCGAACCGGGTCAGATGGTTGATGCGATTCAAGACAAGTTGTTGGAACTCTCTTTACATGGAAAGCAGGTAATCACTTTGATCGATGAAGCTCAGGCATTGAGTGATGAAGCTTTAGAGACGCTGCGTTTGTTTGGTAACTTAGAAACGGAAGATAAAAAGCTCTTACAGATCGTTTTGTTTGGTCAGCCAGAATTGGATGAGCGTTTGGAAGCGAATCATATGCGACAGTTCAGACAACGAATTACTTTTAGTGCCAAGTTACGTCCACTGACAATTTCTGAGGCATGTGCTTACATACAGTATCGAATAGAGATGAGTGGTGGAGATAAACTACTCTTCTCTTTAAATCAGAAAAAAGCGATATGGAAAGCAAGCAAAGGTATACCTAGACTGATCAATCAGATTTGCCATAAAAGTTTAATTTTAGCGTTTGGAAATCAAGAAAAAATAATAAAAAACCAATTTATATACGACGCAATTCAAGATACCTATGATGCGCTCAAACCAAAATACAAAACGCCGATATTATGGGGTTGGAGACAGACATGAGTGTGATTAATAACGCCCTAGCCGACATCGCAAACAAAGATGTCGACAAAGTATCAAAGCTAGTGAGAGCAGAAATTACGGCAGTGAAAGGTGCGAGTAATTTGGCTTGGGCGGTCGGTGGGTTTACTTTAAGCCTATGTATTGGTGGTTGGGCCGTTTCGCAACAGATGACAACAATTAGCACACCAATAGCAGAACCATTATCTATACCGACACAAGATGCTCAATTAATCCAGCCAACGATAGTGACCTCGGTGAACTCTTCGCCAACGTCAAAGGTAATAGAGAATGCAAACATCAGTGTCTATGTCGAGTCAACAGCGACAGAAGCAACCTATGTCGCCCCACCAGTCTTAATCGCGCAGGTATCGACGCCGGCAAAGCAAAAAGATACCTCGGTTAAGCAATCCGTGACACCGGTTGAAAAAGAGAGCGCTATGGGCGCAGGTACCATGGCGGTTGAACAAGTAGAACTGACCCCACTGCAGTTGGCTAATTATGCGATTGAAAGAGGAAAAAAAGAGCTTGATAGTAATAATTTAGATGGCGCTATCACCGAATTCGAAACCGCATTGAGGTATCAGTCATCGGATGAAGAGACACGTAAGCGGCTAGCTGCACTCTATTATGGAAAGAAAAATCTACGCAAGTCGGCCGAGTTATTACAACATGGAATTAGACTAAATGAAGACAGCCAGATACTTCGTATTGCTCTATCTAAGATCTTAGTAAAGGAAAACCAACCTGAAGCTGCACTGAGTCCATTAATCTATTTACCGTACAATGTGGATACCGATTACCTTGCAATGCGTGCAGCGCTTGCTCAGCAAATTAAAAATTCAGCTGTCGCATTTGAAACCTATCAAATGTTAGTAGAAAAAGAACCAGATAATGCGAGGTGGTGGTTAGGGTTAGCCATTCAGCAAGAAAGGAAAATGATGTACCCAGAGGCGAAAGAGTCGTATCTAGAAGCAACGGAAAGAGTGGGTGTCTCAAAACAGACTCAGTCATTTATACGAGATCGCCTCAATATTCTCAATAGTCTAGAGGACGCGTCTGGTGCAAATTAAACTCAGAAAAAGACTCGGTGACCTGTTGGTAGAAGAGGGCATTGTCACAGAGCAGGCGGTAGAACAGGCTCTACTTGCTCAAAAGAAGACGGGCAGGAAACTTGGCGATACGCTTATTCAACTGGGTTTCTTAACCGAAACACAGATGCTGGAATTTCTTTCTCAACAACTGCTGTTACCTGTTATCGATCTCAGCCGTGCTGATATCGATATAGATGCGGTTCAATTATTACCAGAGGTACATGCTCGTCGACTTCGTGCTCTCGTTATTGGAAAAAATGGAGATACATTACGAGTTGCAATGAGTGATCCGGCTGATTTGCCTGCGCAAGAGTCACTTTTAACAAGGCTTTCTCAGTATACGTTAGAGTTTGTTATTTCATTGGAACATCAACTCGTTGATGGCTTTGATCGCTATTATCGCCGAACCAAAGAGATCGCCTCATTTGCTGAACAGTTGCAGGCAGAGCATCAAACGACGGATTCGTTTGATTTTGGTCTGACCGAAGGTGCTGATAGTGATGAGGTAACGGTTGTTAAGCTGATCAACTCGCTGTTTGAAGACGCGGTACAGGTAGGAGCCTCTGATATTCATATCGAACCGGATTCGAATGTGTTGCGTTTGAGGCAGCGAATCGACGGTATCTTGCATGAAACGTTATTGAATGAAGTTAATATCGCCTCAGCATTGGTCCTTCGATTAAAACTGATGGCAAACTTAGATATATCGGAAAAAAGGCTGCCCCAAGATGGTCGATTTAATATTCGCTCTAAAGGCCATTCCATTGATATACGTATGTCTACTATGCCCGTTCAACATGGTGAGTCGGTTGTCATGCGTCTTTTGGATCAAACAACAGGGGTTAGGAAGTTAGAAGAATCAGGATTACCAAAAGACCTTCTCGAAAGGTTTAGGCATCAGCTTAAGCGTCCACACGGCATGATATTGGTCACTGGCCCAACAGGATCTGGGAAAACAACGACACTATATGGTGCACTGTCAGAATTAAACGACGCGTCTAAAAAGATAATCACGGCTGAAGACCCCGTTGAATATCGATTGCCAAGGGTGAATCAGGTTCAAGTTAATCCTAAAATCAATCTAGATTTTTCAACCGTTCTGCGGACATTTTTACGCCAAGATCCCGATATTATTCTTGTGGGTGAGATGCGAGATCAAGAGACGGTTGAAATCGGGTTACGTGCTGCATTAACCGGTCACCTAGTTTTGAGTACTTTGCATACGAATGACGCTGTGGATAGCGCTCTTAGGATGATAGATATGGGCGCGCCTGGTTATCTTGTCGCAAGTTCCGTAAGAGCGGTGCTCGCTCAACGATTAATTAGAAAGATCTGCCCTGATTGTAGTACGAAGGCAGAGCTAGATACCGCACAGAAAATCTGGATTGAAAGCCGTTTCCCTAACCAGTCACACGCTTCCTTCTCGAAAGGACGTGGATGTCAAAACTGTAATTTGACGGGCTACAAAGGTCGTATTGGTGTATTTGAGCTGTTAGAGTTTGGAGAAGATATGATGGATGCCCTCCGTGCGGATGACACCGTTGGATTTGCAAAAAAAGCAAGAAAAGCACCCGGGTATAAGCCTTTGCTTGCTTCTGCAATGGAGTTGGCTCTACAAGGTGTGGTGAGTGTGGATGAAGTATTAGGTCTTGGTGAAGGTGACGCTTCCGGCAATAAAGAACCTATCTATTTATAATCACGAAAGGTCAACAGAGCCTAATATGCGGAGTCAGAAATAACCCATGCCAAATTTTCGATATCAGGGACGAAGTACAGATGGCAAGCAAGTGGTTGGGGATGTAGAAGCCCCCACTGAAGAGCTGGCTGCCGACGCCTTGATGAATCGAGGTGTCATTCCTACCTCTATTACTATTGGTAGTTCGTCTGGTGGCGGAATCGCCAATTTTGATCTTGCTAAACTGTTCACACCATCGATTCCGTTAGAAGTGCTGGTTATATTTTGTCGTCAAATGTATAGCCTGACTAAAGCTGGCGTTCCATTGCTACGATCTATCAATGGATTGGCCTCTAATACAGACAATAAACAGCTTAAAAAGGCGTTAGAAGACGTAGTATCCGAACTGACTAACGGGCGAAATCTCTCGGCGTCAATGGGAATGCATAGCAACGTATTTAGCTCTCTGTTTGTTTCTATGATTAGCGTGGGCGAAAATACAGGGCGATTGGATGAGGTATTACTTCAGTTAAGTAATTACTATGAACAAGAATTGGAGACGAGAAAGCGAATAAAAAGTGCAATGCGGTATCCTACTTTCGTCATCGTCTTTGTTACGCTTGCGCTCGGTATCTTGAACTACTTCGTCATCCCTCAGTTTGCCAGTATGTTTAGTCGATTTGGTGTCGACCTGCCATTACCGACACGAATATTAATTGGCACGTCCAATTTTGTCGTCTCATATTGGGGAGCAATTATTGCTGGTATATTTGGCGCCTTATTTGCATTTAAAACATGGACATCAAGCCCTAGCGGCAGAGAGAAGTGGGATGGTTTTAGATTAAAAATGCCCATAGTAGGTAGCATTGTCACTCGAGCTCAAATGGCGAGGTTTTCACGAACATTTGCTCTCATGTTGAAATCAGGCGTGCCACTGAACCAATCTATTGCGCTATCAGCAGAAGCGATGGGAAATCGATTTCTTGAATTACGGCTATTGGCAATGAAAAGTTCGATAGAAGCAGGGGGTACGGTCTCAAATACCGCCATCAAAAGTGGTATTTTTACCCCATTAGTTATTCAAATGATTTCCGTAGGTGAAGAGACGGGACGTATTGATGAGCTATTATTAGAAGTGGCCGATTTTTATGATCGAGAAGTTGATTATGATCTCAAAACATTAACCGCGAGAATTGAACCTATATTGTTAGTGTTTGTCGCTGGTATTGTATTGATCTTAGCGTTGGGGATATTCCTACCAATGTGGGGGATGTTGGATGCGATACAGGGAAAAGGATAGCCATTGTGAATCCGTTGGTGTCACCTCGATTTGCAGTATGGTTATTATTGATATCCATATTGACGCTATCGGTTCTATCTATAGGAAATAAACTACAGGTTACAACGATGGAAACCGCCTATGCGGTCGCTGCAAAAAGAATGCTTAATAAAGCGAATTTCTACAAAGAGAACTGGTTGATTCAAAAACGGCCAGAAACGATGATAGTGGATAAAAAAGAAATTCAATTTAATTCAGAAGGTTGGCCTTTACCGATAAAAGAAGGCGTCATTGATTGTGGTTATTGGCTTTTGTTGTTAAATGAAGGTAAAAAGGTGTTTGGGCATCCTCTAGACAGCATAAAAAGTAATAATATTAAAAATGACTATATTTGTAGTTATAGTTATACAGGACACGATGTTATAATATTGAAAATTATAGATAAAAAATTATCTATTAATATTGATACATCAATTAAATGAATTAGTTGGCGCAAAATTAACCAAGTACATAAATCATGCAGATAGAATGCGCTCCAGAAAAAAAGGTAGAAGACAGTATGAAAAAACAGACTGGTTTTTCTTTAGTTGAATTAGTCATTGTCATTGTTGTGGTCGGATTATTAGCCGTAGCGGCATTGCCAAAGTTTTTGGACATCACTGACGAAGCAAAAAAAGCAAGTATTGAAGGGGTTGCAGGCGGATTTGCAACGGCGGTGCTTTCTGCTCGAGCCCAATGGGAAGCAGAATCTAGGCCGCAGGTTAATAGTGTTAATGTTGTCGATTACGACGGCGTCGACTTTATTCTTACCGACTCATCGAATAACAGTGGCTTTCGCGACGGTTATCCACTTGCTGTTTCAAGTACGGCGAACTCGGGTGCGACAGGTGCAACCAACGCGATTTGTTTAGAGTTGATGGAAAACCTGCTTCAAAACCCACCAACCGTGGTTGAAAATGATACCTCGGATGCGGATGCAAGGTACTCTGCTGCGGCAAGCAACAGTGGCACCTGCACTTATACACAGTTGGAAGGCTCGACTAATCATAATTTTGAGTACGACATCACGACAGGTCGTGTATTGGTGAACCTAACCAACTAACCGTTAACATGGCGATGTTTACTTTAAATGTCGCTATTGATAAGTATTGTTGCTTGGCTATTACCTATAGTGACAGCAATGTAGACATTCATTAGTAAATTCAAGTGTTCAGTTGTTCTGAGCTTGTACATTTCATTTAAAGAGAGTGAGTTATGAAGAGACAAGGTGGTTTTACCCTAATCGAATTGGTTGTGGTCATTGTTATTCTGGGTATTCTGGCTGTTACAGCGGCACCGAGATTTTTGAATTTGCAAGAAGATGCACGTGTTTCAGCTATTCAAGGTCTATCCGGTGCAATTAATGGCGCTGGTGGTATCGTATTTGGTAAGTCCGCGATTGATGGTATCGAGTCGCTAGCAAAAGGTGCTACGGGAGCTTCCATTACAGAGGGGTCAACTACAATTAACACTGTATTTGGTTATCCAACAGCTGCTGATTTACCTGACGCAGTCACTGGGTTGGACAACGAGACAGATTGGGATGGGTTTGTGAAAAAAAATGGCAAAGCTTATAGAGCGACATTTGCTTCTGACGCGATTAAAAAATATGCTGATATTACCAAGTGTTATGTTGAGTATATAGAGCCAACTGAAAGTGGCAATACGCCGACAGTAAATGTCAACGTGGACGACTGTAAGTAGTTTAATGATGTAATTTAGTTACCATTATAATAATAAGGTCAGTAAACGATGCTGGCCTTATTGTTAACAGCATATTTTATACTTAGCATTGACCTTCGAGTGTGGTATCTATGAAGTCGACCTCAGACAGTCACAATGGCTTTACCCTTGTCGAATTAGTCGTTGTTATTCTCCTTCTTAGCATACTTTCCGTTTATGCGGCTAGCCGCTATATCGGCGTCTCCAGTTTTTCTCCTTACGCCGCTCAAGAACAAGCCATATCGATCATACGCCAGATCCAGCTTGGCCGTATGCAATCCAATATTGATGCTTCCGACTCCCTTTCATCAGAATATCGTTTATCCATCACAAGTGATTGTTTAGGTTCCTTAGCCAGTTGCAGTTCGACCGATGATACTCGTAGCAATAATCTAGTATTACCTGAAGAGGTAACCTTTGATCCGGCTATGACGGTAGACTTTGACCTGTTAGGCGAACCGACACCAAGTAATGTAAGAATTAATATAAAAAGCCCTACGGAAGCGGTTGGTGTTTGTATTAGTAGCGTAGGGTATGTTTATGGCTGTTAATCGTTTCTCTAGAAAATCGGCTGGATTTACGTTGATAGAGAGCATTGTCGCTATCGTTATTATTGGTATTGCGATGGTGACGATGACTTCATTTCTATTCCCACAGATACAAGACTCTGCTCGCTCACATTACGAAGTCCGTGCCTCTGCGTTGGCCAACAGCTTAACAACAGAGATTTTGGCCCGAGGGTATGATCATAATAGTGACCCTGACGGTGGTTTTATTCGTTGCGGTGAAAATGATTCGAACGGAGCACTTGTTCTTTGTTCGACGACTTTAGGTCCAGATGCGGGTACGACTGAATTCGATGCCTCTGGCACGGTTCGTAAGCCAGAAAATTTTAACGATGTAGACGATTATATTGGATGTTGGTACACCAATGAGGCCAGTAAAGCGAATTGTACAGAGAGTGAAGTCGGCAGCTTAAGCGATGTTTTAGGTAATTCTATTCTTGCTGAGTACCCAAATTTCGCCGCTAATGTGACCGTTGATAAGGTGAGTGTTGGTGGCTCTAGCCAATTTAAGAAAGTGAGAGTAGAGATTGTGGCGGGCAGTTATGGTTCGTACGATTTTGTTGCTCATAGAGGGAACTATTAATGAGAGTTAACGGTTTTACTCTAATTGAAATGGTGATGACTATCATTATTATGGGCATCATCTTTATTGGTGCCGGTTCAGTAATAGAAATGGGGTCCAGAGGCTATGCGGATAGCATTGATAGGCAGAGAATTCAAAATCAGGCTCGATTTGTAATAGAAAAAATGACGAGGGAAATTCGTCATGCTGTACCCAATAGTTTTAATGTCGTGAACGATTCACAAGGTGATAAGTGTTTAACCTTTTATCCTATCAACAATGCCGGTTTTTATTCACGAAATGAGGTCGATCGAACGCTTCAGTTCGTTGTTGATAATCAAGGAAAACGCATAAGCGGAGCGAGTGGGGATCGGCTTACGATTAACCCGAGTCAACCCGATGATCTTAATGATAATAGTCGTTCACTCTCTTTAGTTGGGTGTCGTGATACCAATGTTACAAGCTGTATTGAGGTCGTCCTAAGCGCAGGGGTCTATGCGTATCAGGTAAATGACAATTTCGATAGCCACTCGATAGCCAATCGTTACTATACCTATTCTAATCAGGTGTCCTATTGTATTGCTAGCACTGGAGTTATTACAAAAAGCGTTGGTTCAGGCAGTAAAAATACGGTGGGTGATGGACTGCGTTTTTCAGATAGCCAGTTTCATTACACGGAGCCGACCCTTCAGAGGGGGGGCTTAGTACACATGGATCTATTATTTGATAACAATGGTGAAAAGAGTTCTTATAAACATGATGTGCAGGTGTTAAATGTTCCTTAAACAGAGGTTCGGTGCTAAGCCGAAAAGGCAGCATGGTAATATGATCATTATGGCGGTGTTTATTGTCGTCGTGATGAGCTTGCTCGCCTCCAATTTAATGCGCATAAAATGGTCGAATCAGGATACGTTAACAAGAGAAAGCCTGGGTACCCAAGCTTGGTTTTTAGCAAATTCGGCTAGTGAATGGGCGCTAACACGGCTATACCCAATTGGGGGGGATGGCAGCCTTTCAGAGCTTGTAACCAATTGTAGTTCCATTAGTGGTAACACGAGTGCAAGGGATGACTTAGCGAAAGGACTGCCTTGTTCCACGCCACAGGTAACCTGTACGGCACCAGAATTATCTCTGCCCGATGATCTTAAGTATTTTCGCGTAACGACCGTGGCTATTTGCAGTTCTGGCTCTATTTTTCAAGTACAGCGTGAGCAAGAAGTTTGGTTAAAGGCATTAGGGGAGTAATGATGAGATTGATATTGTCTTTAGCTAAAGCATTTCTATTCACATTGCTCTTAATCAGTAATGCGTATGCGGCTAAGCCCATTAAAAAAAATTCGCCGCCGCTTGATCAGCAGTGCAATGTGTCTAGCGGGAAAGATTTTTCCCTTGCTTTTACTATCGAAAATGCAAATTTAACGGAAACGGTATGGGTGACAAAAAAAGGAGGCGGAGCAGGATCCAAAATTTTTCTCCCTTTGTGGACAAATGATAGTGATGTTCATAACCATGATCCATTACCTGTAATCATCGATCAACTAACTGAAGTGAATGGTAATTATGATATCCAACTTTTCTATACGGCCGACCCTAATAATAATAAGAAAGGGTTAATAGATTACTACTTATATAGAACCGACCTTTCAGTAGATGGATGGTATTACATAAGTTCAGGAGAAGCCGATTTAACCGACTTTAAAAGTGCGCAAATTACGGTGGGTGGAAGTGACCTTATTGACTATAACTGTTACGAAGACGGCGATGTTCCTGATTTTCCGGCCCCCTCGTTTCCTGAGAGTTGTAATGTGTTTCCTGCTCAGTTGCAAACGTGGGTGGGGAACGCAGGTGCAAACTTATTTGATGCGAATAACTCGAGTAGTGTGAAATTTCCTGAGCCAAGTGGTGCGATCCCACAAGTTGGCTTTAAACAAGAATCTATTGGTTGGAATGCTTCTATTACGGGGTGTAATTCTCAAGGTTGTATTGGGAATGAACGTTACATAGTTCAAGCACTAAATTTGGGTGGTTTAGATGACTACCCCATCCCAACTAAGGCTGCCTATGAAGATCTTTCACTTTGGAATACTACGGCAACATATTCACAGAGAGAGGCATTTGGGAAAGTTGTTATCGGGCAAACTGACATGACGTTAACGACAGGAGAGTATTGGTTTGACAGCCTTGAACTGAATAATCAGAGTCAACTCATTGTTCCAACTGGCGAAAACGTCATATTACATACTAAAACATTAATTATGTCAGGGCTCTCAATAATTGGATCCAGCTCCGGTGGGCGATTGCTCATTTATGTACATGACTCAGAATTTAGCTACCCTAATCCTAGTCGTGATTTTGTTGATATTACGGGAAATGCTGCAGTATATGCCGATATTTATAGCGAGAAATATGTCGCGTTGAATAGGTCTGTTATCTATGGTTCGTTGACTGCAGTAAAGCTTGCAATGACTAGCGGAGCAACTATATATGGCGAATTGGCGGAAGGGTGTGGGATTGAACCACCGAACAACTATACTTTAGTAATGACACCAATAAGTGGCTATTCGCTAATTTGTGAAAACCAGGTTTTAGAATTTCAAGTAAAAGATCTAGCTGGTGATGTAAACGACTATTCAGGGCTAATTCACGTAAAAGCCGAGGCCGGGGTACTTTCTACTACTTCATCCGGTTCGGGTACGTCAGAAGGGACGTTTAATATTGAAAATGGAGAACTGTCCCTTTATTTGAGAAAAAATAGCCTAGGGACAGTTGAAGTTAATGCTTACTTAGTCGACTACCCTAACGATGCAACTGCAAAAGGGGATTTTGAATTCGTTCCATTTAAGTTTGCTGCTGATGACCAAAATGTGGTCGCAGGAAAGGTACAATCTTTAGATATTAGAGTGTTGGCCTGTTCTGGGGAAGGGGCTTCCACAGTCACTAGTTATAATGAAAAAGATGTACCTTATAGTTATTCACTCCTTTCTCCTATCTCCGGTACGTTAGGTAAACTAACACTAATTACACCTACTAACTTAACAAACCAGATAGACTTTGAAGATGGTATTGCTTCTATCGATATTACTTATGATGAATCGGGTATCGCCAAATTAAAATTAACGGATTCAAATTTTGATTGTACTGGTATTGTTGGGTGCCCAATCGAAGGAAGTGGAGTATTAAGCGGTTCATTTGAAATTCGCGCGAGACCTTGGACCTTTGCGATCTGTGATGAAAATAGCTCAGCTATGAATGGAACTTCCAGCAGCGGGATCCCTTACACGGCGGCTGGTGAACTTTTTGCTCTTAGAGTGATCCCTATCATTTATATGGATATACCGGGAACGCCCGATCCAGAATCTAAATGTAACACAGACATTACAACCAATTTTTTTGCCAGTGATGCAGAACCTGCTACTGTTTTTCTTAGAGCAGAAAAACAAACGCCTTCCAGTGGAGTGATAGGTACCGGTTCAGCGATAATCGTTAAAGATGATGCTGGGACCATTATCAGCTCTGGCGAACGTAAAGTTCATTCTGCAAATAGCGGGACTACAGAAAGTCCATTTTATCTCTTCAATAATCTTTATTGGAATGAGGTCGGTAGCTTAATGATGTCGGCCGATATTGATGACATAAGTAATAATAGTTCAAATCAGTATTTAGATATGACCATCGATACAGGAACTAGAGAAATTGGTCGTTTTTACCCTCACCACTTAACCATCATTGAAGACAGCGACACTCTGTGGGATTACGCCGATGAGCATAATGATTTTGCGTATATGGGGCAGAATATAGGACATAGTTTCATTGTCCAAGCTGAAAGCAGCCAAGATGACAGCGATGGGAATGCGTTAATTACCACTAACTACGGTCTATTTACTGACAATAATATTGTTACGGTGATTTATAAAGCCACAGCCAACATCCCAAATGATAATGGAAGTGATAATTGGGAGAACATTGAATCTACTCGTATATTACCAATAGATCTTAAATGGACACCTTCAAGTTGGGGGGATAATACGGGCCAAATAGAGGTTGGGATAAGTGATTTTAATATGGTCAAAAATGGTTCTACTTTGGATGGGCCATTCACTAGTGGTAATGCCAATTTTGGATTAGTTTCTGATCTGATTGATAGCGTAAACTTCGAAACGTTAGATTTTGATGCCTATATTACCAGTGCGCTATCGGGCAAGCGTTTTTCAGAGCAACCAGATTTTAGATATGGACGAATGCTGTTAAGTGATGTCGGTGGTAACCAAGGCACGACGATATCGATACCTTTAAAAGTAGAATATTGGGATGGTGATCAATTTGTCACCAACAGCGATGATAATGGAAGTGCTTTGAATAGCGATGAATATTGCAGTCTGGCTATTTGGTCTGAGATAGGAAGCAACAGCAATGTATCGTTAGAGCTAAACACAACGCCGTCAACAAATGAAAGCGCGGTCTCTGAGGGGCAATATGCTAAATTAATTGCAAAGCAGGGAACCAGTCGTCGTGAGCAGTTTAAAATATGGTTGCGTCAAGGTAGTAAGAAAACCTCGGACAGTGATGCGAGTTGCAGTAGCAACTATGTTGACCAACCTTGGTTACAATATTTCTGGAATGGTCCCGCCGAAGCGGAGGAAGATCCATCAACGATCGTCACATTTGGTATTTATCGAGGAAATGACCGAGTCATCTTCAGAGGCGAAAACCGATTTACAGGCCAATAAAGGGTAGAAAAATCGGGGTTTTGTCAGAAGGTTGTAAGAAAAAGCGATATTAACCCCATGTTTGTGTAGCAATGCCTTGCTGTAATGGCCGCGCATTGGTACATTTAGTGCAATTTTGTCTTCTAATATTATGCAAATGAGCGAAGAATATGTTTAAGAAACTTCGTGGTATGTTTTCAAATGACCTATCAATTGATCTAGGTACCGCAAACACTCTAATTTATGTTAAAGGACAAGGTATTGTTCTTGATGAACCATCAGTAGTTGCTATTAGCCAAAAACGTGCTGGAACAGCGAAAAGCGTTGCGGCAGTAGGACACGAAGCAAAGCAGATGCTTGGCCGTACTCCGGGCTCGATTTCTGCTATTCGTCCTATGAAAGATGGTGTAATTGCTGATTTTTATGTAACCGAGAAAATGTTACAGCACTTTATCAAGCAAGTGCATGATAATAGTTTCTTAAAGCCGAGCCCTCGAGTGCTGGTCTGTGTACCTTGTGGTTCAACGCAAGTCGAGCGTCGTGCTATTAAAGAGTCCGCACATGGTGCAGGTGCTCGTGAAGTGTATCTGATTGATGAACCAATGGCAGCCGCGATTGGTGCTGGGCTCCGGGTATCAGAACCAACAGGTTCTATGGTCATCGATATTGGTGGCGGAACAACGGAAGTTGCTGTTATCTCTTTGAATGATGTTGTTTACTCTTCATCTGTTCGTATTGGTGGTGACCGCTTTGATGAGTCGATCATCAATTACGTGCGTCGTAATTACGGCAGTTTGATTGGTGAAGCAACGGCAGAAAAGATTAAGCACGGTATCGGTTCAGCTTACCCTGGCGATGACGTAGCTGAAATTGAAGTCCGTGGCCGTAACCTCGCTGAAGGTGTACCTCGTAGCTTCACGCTTAATTCAAACGAGATTTTAGAAGCGTTGCAAGAGCCATTAACAGGGATTGTTTCTGCTGTTATGGTTGCTCTTGAGCAGTGTCCACCAGAGTTGGCCGCTGATATCTCTGAAAATGGCATGGTGTTAACAGGTGGTGGTGCGTTATTGAAAGATATCGACCGCCTCTTGATGGAAGAGACAGGCATACCCGTTGTTATTGCTGAAGACCCACTTACTTGTGTTGCTCGTGGTGGAGGTAAAGCATTAGAAATGATTGATATGCATGGAGGCGATCTCTTCAGTGAAGAGTAATTCCATTTATCCAGTACGAGTGGGTGAAATGGAATGAAACCAATTTTCGGCAGAGGACCTTCTCTGCAGTTGCGCCTATTTTTCGCAATATCACTATCAGCTAGCTTAATGCTGGCTGATAGTCGTCTTGACGCTTTTTCAAGTGTTCGTTATATCCTCAATAGTGTTGTTGCACCTATCCAATACGCCGCAAATTTACCTCGAACTATGTTCGATGGGTTATATGAGCGACTAAATTCTCGTCAAGAACTTATCGTAAGTAATTCTTCATTAAAAAGAGAAGTGTTGCTGCTGAAAAGTGATTTGAGTTTATTAAAACAGTACCAAGAAGAAAATAAACGTCTACGTGAGCTATTAGGCTCGCCATTTATTCGTGATGAAAAGAAGGTCGTTACAGAGGTAATGGCTGTTGATTCTTCACCTTATCGGCATCAAGTCGTGATCGATAAAGGTCATACAGATGGTGTATATGTTGGGCAACCAGTTATAAATGAAAATGGTATCGTCGGTCAGGTAACCTTTGTTGCCGCGCATAATTCTAGAGTACTTCTTCTTGTCGATTCAAATAATTCGATTCCTGTTCAAGTCGTTCGCAATGATCTGAGAGTCATCGCTGCTGGTAGTGGTGATATTGAGTCGATTCAACTAGAACATATTTCACTTAGTACCGATATTCAAGTTGGTGACCTATTAGTGACCTCTGGGCTTGGCGGATTATACCCAGAAGGGTACCCGGTTGGATATGTATCTAAGGTCGACAATGACAATAGCCGCCAGTTCGCTCAAATTGAGGCGAACCCGGTTGTAGAGTTTGACCGATTAAGATATTTGTTGCTCATTTGGCCGAATGAAAATAGGCAGCAACAAGCTATTTCGTCCGATGGTGAAATTGAGTCAGAAGAGAGCCAAGAGCCAAGTGGAGACTCGAATGGCGAATAGCATCTTTCGTGGAAGATTAGTCGTTTGGGCGACATTTTTGATCGCTCTAATATTACAAACCATTCCTTGGCCTGGTGGCCTAGATCTTTTCAGACCATCTTGGTTACTTCTCGTTACTTGTTATTGGGTGCTTGCTCTCCCGCATAGAGTCAATGTAGGTACTGGGTTTGTTCTAGGTTTAACTTGGGATCTGTTACTTGGTTCAACCTTAGGTATTCGTGGCATTGTGATGTCATTTACTGTATTTTTGGTCGCCGCAAATTTCTTGGTGATTCGAAATATGGCCCTTTGGCAACAAGCAATATTTATTGGCGCGATAAGTGTTTTAGCAAAGCTATGGGAGTTTGGAGGGGAATTTCTTATCCAAGATGTTGTTTTTAATCCTATGTCACTATGGGCGGGATTAATTAACTGTATCCTTTGGCCTTGGCTATTTATGTTACTAAGAAGAGTCCGTCGCCATTGGCATATTAGATAATGACGACGGATAGTTAAAACAATAAATATTGATAGGCAATTAAGATGGATCTCTATTTGGCATCGGGTTCTCCGCGAAGAAAAGAGCTTTTGCAACAAGCCGGCTATCGTTTTAGCATCGTTAAGCCGGACGTAGTTGAATGCAAGGGAGTAGACGAATCTCCCTCTGACTATGTGTTGAGACTTGCTTATGAGAAATCCGTAAAAGGGTTCGCGATGGCCAACTCAAATGCGACAGTATTGGGTTCGGATACGGTCGTGGTATTACAAGATAAAGTACTGGAAAAACCGGTTGATTTTCAAGACTCCAGAAGAATGTTACAAGCGTTATCTGGACAGCGACATCAAGTTCTAACAGCGATTAGCATAATCAATAAAGATAAATTTTTGTCTAAATTGGTGACAACAGACGTATGGTTTAAGCCTCTGAATGAAGACGAAATAAGCCAGTATTGGCAATCAGGCGAACCGTGCGATAAAGCTGGTAGTTATGGTATACAAGGTTTAGGTGGGCGATTTGTCTCACGTATTGAAGGAAGCTACTACGCAGTAGTAGGTTTGCCTCTATTTGAAACCGATCAGCTCTTGCAAGAATTTTTATAAGCTTAATGAGGTACTCTCATGAGTGCAGAGTTGTTGATAAACGTTACCCCAAGTGAAACAAGGGTAGCAATGATTGAAGGTGGTATCCTTCAAGAAGTCCATATCGAGCGAGAAGCACGCCGTGGAATCGTTGGAAATATCTATAAAGGTCGTGTATCTCGGGTTTTACCGGGAATGCAGGCTGCTTTTGTGGATATCGGTTTAGAAAAAGCCGCTTTTTTACATGCCTCCGATATTGTTCCTCATACGGAATGTGTCGCTGAAAATGAGAAGAAGCAGTTTCAAGTTCGAGATATTTCAGAGTTGGTTCGTCAAGGGCAAGATATTGTGGTTCAGGTTGTCAAGGACCCTCTAGGTACCAAAGGTGCTAGGCTTACGACTGACATTACCCTTCCTTCTCGATATCTTGTCTTTATGCCTGGCGCAAGCCATGTTGGGGTTTCTCAGCGAATTGATAGCGAAGAAGAAAGAGATCGTCTAAAAAGAACCGTTGCAGAATATTGCGATGAAGATGGCGGTTTTATCATTCGAACAGCCGCGGAAGGTGCCGACGAAAAAGAACTTGCTCAGGATGCTATTTTTCTAAAGCGACTTTGGAAGAAAGTGGGTGAAAGAAGAGCAAAATATAAAACTAGATCTACGTTATATGGTGAGTTAGGTTTGGCTCAGCGTATTTTACGTGATTTTGTAGGCACAGAATTAGCTAGAATCCAGGTCGACTCTAGATTGGTATTTGAAACGCTAAAAGAGTTCACTTCTGAGTTTGTTCCCGAACTTACGGTCAAGTTAGAACTTTATGAAGGTGACAAACCCATTTTCGATATGTTCGATGCAGAGAATGAGATTCAACGTTCTTTAGACCGTAAAGTGGAGTTAAAATCTGGTGGCTACCTGATCATTGATCAAACGGAAGCCATGACTACCGTCGACATTAATACCGGTGCATTTGTTGGTCGTAGAAACCTTGAAGAAACCATATTCAATACTAATATTGAAGCAACGCAAGCCATTGCCCGTCAATTAAGGTTAAGAAACTTAGGTGGTATTATCATTATCGATTTTATCGATATGATGGCTGAGGATCACCGAGCTAGAGTTGCGACGTCGCTAGAACAAGCGCTGGCCGTTGATAGAGTGAAAACAAATATTAATGGCTTCACCAGCTTGGGACTGGTTGAAATGACCAGAAAGCGAACCAGAGAAAGCATTGAACATGTCCTTTGTTCCAAATGTCCTACGTGTGAAGGCCGTGGCTCAGTAAAAACCGTAGAGACAGTATGTTATGAAGTATTACGTGAAATAACACGTGTTAACCGCGCATATGAAGCAGATAAGTTCGTGGTTTATGCATCACCGGCAGTGGCGGAAACGCTAGAAGGTGAAGAGTCACATGCTCTAGCTGAACTGGAAGTCTTTATTGGTAAACAGGTCAAAATTCAGGTTGAACATCTTTATATTCAGGAACAGTTCGACGTCGTTATGATGTAATGGAGTATTTGTGACTTCATTTGCTGCCCGAAGCGGGCGATTAGTAATGTGGATAATTGTAACAGTCATGGTTTCTTTGGCCATTGCTGTTACCGCGTTGCGCATTTCCTTACCAAGACTCGATAATTATAAAGCCGAGATTTCTCAATTAGTCAGTGACATTACCGGCATTCCTTTTACTATCGGAGAAGTAAAGGGATATTGGCGTAATACCCACCCCTCAATCTCTCTTAAAGAACTTGCCGTTGAAGGTATCTCTAAAGAAGGGATTACTTTTGATATCAATACAGTGGAGCTGGAGTTCGATCTAATCCAATCCATTATGACACTTGAGCCCCAAGTCGCCTCTTTGAATGTTAAAGATCTTCATCTTGATATCAGCAGTATTAATTTCTTTCAAACGGATGAAGAAAAGCCAGCAGTCAGTGAAATAGAGAGCCAAAGCCTAACGGTGGTGGAACAGATTGAAAGGTTGTTTTTTCGCCAACTGAAAGACTTCAATTTACTTGATTCTAAGATCGTCTACCAAACTTATGATGGTAACCAACGTGCTTTGGATATTGAGCAACTAAAGTGGCGAAATAGAGGCAGTAATCATAAACTTGAAGGTTCTATCAGTGTTGTTGGAAGTCAGATCAATAGCCTAGCCGTAAAAGCGGATTTTAAAGATAATGGCTCCGTAAGAGATCTTTCTGGCGATTTTTATCTTCAAGCTAACAATATTCGTGTGACACCTTGGTTGACCTCTGAATGGATAAAACAGACGGGAATCGAAAGCGGACGAATTAATTTTAATAGCTGGTTTAGTGTTGAAAGTAACCAACCAGTTAATGCCTATGTTGAACTTTTACCGTCAGAGTTAGTTTGGAAAAAGGAAAGTGAGCACCTGCTGCAAATAGAAGAGGGCATATTCAAACTGGTCCCTCTAATCGACAACGATGGGTGGCAAGTCAGTGGTCATTCACTTCGTGTGAGAAGCAATGAATATGACTGGCCTAGCATCGACCTCGCCTTTAAATGGACACCAGATATGTGGACGCTCAATGCTTCTCAAATTGAGATAGCGTCATTGAGGCCACTCGCACATTTAGCACCTGATTCTACTAACATTAGTCAATGGTTGGGCAGACTAGAGCCCCATGGACTGATAGAAGATATTCGTGTGTCTCAATCTAATAATGCGTCTATTTCCTACTCTGCAAAAATCTCTGGTGCAGGCATTAAACAATGGGAGCTATTACCAGAAGTTCATGATCTAAACGCCAAGGTATCGGGTGACGGTACAAAGCTATCAGCCAATGCCACTTTGGTTGATGATGTTCTTCCCTATGGGGATGTTTTTCAGGCTCCACTTCGAATTAAAAATGGTGAAATAGCGCTGGTCTGGGAGTTAGACGACGATGGTTGGCGATTGTGGGCAGACAAAATTACCGTTGCGACACCGGATCTGCAAGCTCAGGGCGCTTTCAGAATTGATTTTCCTAACGAACAACCTGCGTTTCTTTCTCTATACGCTGAAGCCGATGTGTATAACGCGGGTGAAACATGGCGTTATCTGCCAACAAGGGCTCTAGGGCAAGGTTTAACGGATTACCTTTCAACAGCGATACAAGGTGGTAATGCGGAAAACGCTAGGATCATCTGGTATGGCCCACTCAATACGTTTCCATATAAGCAAAACGATGGCGTGTTTCAAGCGGAGGTTGGCTTGAATGACACTAAATTTAGCTTTGATACACGCTGGCCAACTATTACCAATATGCAGCTGAATTTGCTGTTTGAAAATGAATCCATGTATTTGGATTCGCGCTCTGCAACATTAAATGATGTGAAAGCGGAGAGAGTGACTGGTCAGATAGCGTACCTAGGCCCGAATGGCGCAATTGAAATAAAAGCGAAAGCGTCTGGTAAGGGACCAGCGGTGCGTGATTACATGATGGCGACACCATTAGTTAATTCTGTCGGTGCGGCTTTAACTGCCATTCGAGTTAAGGGTGATATTACCTCTGAGTTTCAATTGAATATCCCATTTGATACCAAGCTTGAATCCCGAGCTTGGGGATATGCAGACTTGGTGGGTAATCACATTAATATAGAATCACCACCAATGGAGTTGGAACAGGCGAAAGGTCGTATCAATTTTGATAACGATATAATCCAAACGTCGGGACTATCGGCAAAGTTACTCAAGCAACCAATCTCATTGGATTTTAAAGGGGAGAGCTTAGAGTCGTCATATTCTGTTGGTATTGATATTTTAGGGGACTGGGAGATAGAACCATTAGCGCCTTACATTGGCAATGTTTGGACGGATAAAGTGCGAGGGCATGCACCATGGAATATGGATATAGATATTCAGCTTAATGACGTCGGTTTTACCTATCAAATCGGGACATCTGCCAATTTGGAATATATATCAAGTCAATACCCACTCCCATTAGCTAAAACCCTAGGAAAAAAAAGCAAGTTGCAGATGCAAGCTTCTGGAAATCAGGAAATGATTTCAGCTCGTTTGCAACTCCCCAATGTTAAATACCAGGCTGAAATTGACATCACGGGTTCTAAACCTGTACTAGAAGCAACAAACCTACTTGTCGGTAAAGGTGGGTTTAAAGTCAGCCCAGTTGTGGGTCATGATTTGGTGATAAGGACCTCAGATTTTAACTTAGATGATTGGTTGTCTCTGGCAAATGAACAAGAGACGACGACCCAACAATCGCGTTTAAGTAAGATGAACACCCCAGAAATCCCTATGCCTCTAAGGGTAAACATATCAACAGACAACCTTACGTTTGCGTCTCTTGATTGGCATAAGGTTAATTTTAGTGCGCGGAAAAAGAATCTGTCTTGGATTTTTAACGTGGACAGTTCTGAGGCGAAAGGACAAGCAAACTATTTAGAGCCTTATGATTTGACGGTCGCGCTTGAACGACTGCATATATACGCGCCCTTCTGGGATGATGAGTCCTCTATAAATCCCGTTTATCAGACGGACACTGAACATCCGTTAATCAGTGAGTTTGACCGAAGCTTTCATCGGTTAATGCCGAACCTAACGTTAAATATAAAAGATTTCTGGTTGCAAGGTTATAAAGTTGGAACGGTAAACGTTGATCTTCAGCGGCAGGGAGAGCGTTTAAATTGGAAGAATATTGATATCAACAGTGGGACTAACCACATTAAAGCGAACGGTTGGTGGGAACTGAATAAAACCAATAGCCAGTCCAGTATGGCTCTGGTTATGGAAGGTGAAAATAATACAGAGTTAATGGATAGATTTGGCATTAGCTCAGGCATACAAAAAGCGCCTTTCGAAATGTCATCTCAGCTGTCTTGGCAGGGAGCGCCATGGTCATTGCAAGTCGACACTCTTAATGGAGAGATGAATGCAAAGTTGGGTAAAGGGATCATATCCGATGTAAATGGAGCGGCAAAATTACTAGGAATGTTCAGTTTAGATTCTATTATTAGAAAGATGCAGCTCGATTTTACCGATGTATTCGATAATGGTTTAGCGTTCAATAGTATTACTGGTTCAGGTAGGATGGAAAAAGGAATATTTGTTACCAACAATATTGAAATGGACGCTACCGCAGGTGAAATGACGATACGTGGTATGGCTGACCTGAACGCAAACCGCGTTGATGCAGAAGTTGAATTTACGCCTGATTTGACCTCAGGTATTCCTGTATTGACCGCTTTTGCTGTTGCTCCTCAAACGGCCATTGTTGTATTTGCAATTTCGACGGTGATTTCTCCCGTTGTGGATGTATTTACCAAGATACGTTACCAAGTTGTCGGTTCTCTAGATTCTCCCGAAGTAAAAGAGCTGTCTCGAAGTAAAGGTGCATATACGCTACCGAATACAAAGAGTAAGGAAGGTAAATAGATGAATAGTGTTGGTGTAGTTCAGATGACATCTGGATCGGAACCATTGAAGAATTTAGCGTTTATCGATATCCAACTTAAGCAATTGGCGAAGGAGGGCGTTAAATTAGTTCTTACTCCTGAAAATTGTATTGTATTTGGGTCAAAAGAAGATTATCAACGCCATGCTGAGACACTAGGTTTTGGCGTTATTCAAGATCAGTTATCGGCAATGGCTAAGCGTTATAAATTGTGGATTGTGATTGGCAGTATGCCAATCATTCGAGGTGAAAATATAAGTACAACATGCTTAGTCATCAATAGTACGGGAGAACTTGTCGCTCATTACGATAAGCTGCATATGTTCGATGCCGACGTAGAGGATAAGCATGGGCGCTACCGAGAATCTGAGATCTTTCAGCCAGGCAACCAAGTGGTGGTGGTGGATACGCCCGTTGGAAGGCTTGGGCTTGCCATCTGTTATGATATACGGTTTCCGCATTTATTTTCTGAGCTTGTATTAAATGGAGCACAGATTATTTCTTTACCGGCGGCGTTTACCGCGACAACCGGTGATGCACATTGGGAAGTATTATTAAGAGCAAGGGCGATTGAAAGCCAGTGTTGGTTTATCGCTAGTGCTCAAACCGGTCGACATCCCTGTGGCAGAGAAACATGGGGACATTCCATGATAATTTCCCCTTGGGGTAAGATAACACAACAACTTAGTAGTGAAGTCGGTGCTTTACGCGAGGATATCGATCATCGTGTAACTCAATCAGTAATAGGCAATATGCCTTTACAGAAGCATGCTCGATTTCAATCACTGTTAACATCAGAATAAAGGCAGCAAATGACCATTAATCGTGTAGAAAATGATTTACTCACCTCCTCTGGCTTAACCGAACAAAATATCGCGGATACGCTAGCGAGTATTGCTACGCGTCAGATTGACTATGCCGACATTTACTTTCAATCAAGTTGGCATGAATCCTTAGTCTTGGAAGATCGTATTATTAAGGATGGATCCTTTAATATCGACCGCGGTGTTGGGGTTAGAGCCATCACCGGCGAAAAAACAGGCTTTGCTTATTCTGATCAGATTCAGTTAGATAGCCTGATGCAAAGTGCTGTGGCTGCAAAAGGCATTGCACAACAAGGTCAATCTGGGCAGGTTAAAACCTTTAGTCGTACTTCCAATAGCAATAGCTATTCAGATGTTAATCCGCTAGAAAGTTTAGAAAAGCAGCAAAAAATTGATTTGCTAAAAGAACTTGATGCCTACATTCGAACCAAAGAACCTTTGGTTCAAGAAGTTTCGGTTAGCCTGAGCGGTGTCTATGAGCAAATTCTCGTGGCCGCAACCGATGGTACCTATGCCGCTGACATTCGGCCTTTAGTGAGACTTTCTATTAGCGTACTGGCCATCAAGGGAGACCGCAGAGAGCGTGGTAGTTCCGGTGGTGGTGGTCGTTATGGGTACGACAATTTCATTTCAGATGAAAACGGTAGAAAGGCGGCTTATACCTTTGCAGATGAAGCGATAAGACAGGCTTTAGTCAATTTAGAAGCGGATGCAGCACCTGCTGGTGCGATGCCAGTTGTATTGGGTGGTGGTTGGCCCGGCGTACTACTACATGAAGCGGTAGGGCATGGATTAGAAGGTGATTTTAACCGCAAAGGTTCTTCGGTATTTTCTGGAAAAATCGGGGATAAAGTCACATCAGGGCTCTGTACTATTGTTGATGACGGAACCATGCTAGATCGACGTGGTTCACTAAATATTGATGATGAAGGTGTACAAGGGCAATACAATACACTTATAGAAAACGGTGTACTTAAAGGCTATATCCAAGACAAACACAATGCTCACCTTATGGGTGTAAAGCCTACGGGTAATGGGCGTAGAGAATCTTATGCACATTTACCAATGCCTCGAATGACAAATACGTATATGTTGCCAGGCGAATATACCCCAGAAGAGATTATCTCGACGGTGAAAAAAGGGATATATGCGCCAAACTTTGGTGGCGGTCAGGTAGATATAACCTCAGGGAAATTTGTTTTCTCAACGTCGGAAGCCTATTTGATTGAGAATGGTAAAATTACTCGGCCTGTAAAAGGCGCGACGCTTATTGGTTCGGGTATAGAGGCAATGCAACAAGTCTCTATGGTGGGCAATGATCTGTCCTTAGACAAAGGTGTCGGTGTGTGCGGTAAGGCGGGTCAAAGTGTACCGGTTGGCGTTGGGCAACCAACATTGAAATTAGATTCTATTACTGTTGGTGGAACGGAGTAGCGGTTACCTAGTGGTGTAGATGAAGACTTAATTGGTTAATTTGGACTAGCAGTGATGCTAGTCCAATTAGTGATTGTGAAATTATTCTGACTTTTCCTTCAATTCTTTGAGTATCTGAAAGATCTCTCTGTAGGCTTTTGGCGGCTTATTCGCTTTCTTTTCTCGGTTTGCTTGTAAGTAAAGTTGGCGCATACGCTGCCTATCAGCATTAGGATAAGTTTCCACTATCTCATTGAGGACAACATCACCTTGTTCTATTAGCTTGTCTCTGAGTTGCTCTAGCTTATGCAATTCAAAGGTTGCCTGAGAGTGTTTATTTAGATATTTATCCAAAGCAGCTTGTATCGGTTCAATCTCGATCGTTCGCATTAGCTTACCAATGTACTGTAACTGACGGCGTTTCGCTTCGTTCTTAAAACGTTGCGCGTCAATTATTGCTATTCGTAGCCCGTCTGGAAGTGGAAATTTTTCTAGCACAGAGGGCTTTAAGCCAACGAGTCCTACTCCTAGCTCTTGCAGCGCTTCCATATCATTTTTCATCTCGGTCTTACTTACCCAGATGATTTCCTCTTCTTCTTCCCATGGTGCTTTTTGGTTTTTTCTTGCCATTTTGTTAGATTCTCGCAGTTATCTAGAGAGATATGACACTATTTTAGCAAGAATTATGGGGAGAAAGTGAAAAGCTTGTTACTCTAAGCAAAGATAATCTACAAAGAACGAAAATTATGGATGTTAAACAACAGATTGCCCAGCAAAAAATAGAGCTCGAACTTGCTGTTGAGAAAGCACTTAAGCTTGCTATAGGTACGGCGGATGCCGCTGAAGTTGCTATTACCAAGACAACGGGTATTAGTGTATCGACTCGTATGTGTGAAGTTGAAAATGTTGAATTTAATAGTGATGGTGCATTAGGTATTACCGTTTATCGCGGTCAATGTAAAGGTAGTGCATCCACCTCAGATTTAAGTGAAAGAGCGATTCAACAAACGGTTGAAGCGGCACTTGATATTGCAAGGTATACATCCGAAGACCCATTTTCTGGTCCTGCACCGAAAGAGTTGATGGTCAAAGAAATCCCAGACTTAGATCTTTTTCACCCAGACGAACCTGATCCTGACAGAGCAGCTAAAATTGCGATCGCTGCGGAAACTGCCGCACTAGAGTACAGCGACAAGATCAAGCAAAGTGATGGGGCAAGTTATGACAGTCATTATGGTTTAAAGGTTTACGGTAATAGCCATGGTTTACTCGCCAGCTATGCCTCTAGCCGTCATAGCATCAGTTGTGTCATGATTGGTGAAGGAAAGAATGGTGTGATGGAGCGCGATTACGACTATAGCGTAGCGCGCGCCGTTGGTGACTTATGGACACCAGAAAGGGTGGGAATAAGCTCTTCAGAGAAAACACTGGCTCGCCTAGATGCGCGCAAAATCGGGACCGGTAAATATCCTATCCTATTTGCAGCCGATGCTGCTACAGGGTTAATTGGCCATTTGGTGATGGCGATTAGTGGAGGCAACTTATATCGCAAATCCTCATTCTTACTAGACGCCCTTGGAACGAAGATTCTTCCGGATTGGTTTAGTATCGAAGAGAAGCCACATGTCCTCAAAGGATTGGCCTCTAGCCCATTTGATAGTGAAGGCGTATTTACTCAAGATCGTTCTATTATCACTGATGGAATACTGGCGACCTATCTGTTGACGAGTTATTCTGCTCGCAAGTTAAATATGACGCCTACGGGTCACGCTGGTGGTATACATAACTGGTATGTGAAACCGACAGGGCAAGATTTTCAACAGATGTTACATGAACTCGGAACAGGGCTTCTTGTGACTGAGTTGATGGGGCAGGGTGTGAATGTTGTAACTGGCGATTATTCTCGTGGAGCCGCTGGGTTCTGGGTGGAAAATGGTGAGATTCAATATCCAGTATCTGAGATTACTATCGCGGGAAATCTAAAAGATATGTTTAAACAGATTGTTGCTGTCGGTTCCGACATTGAATTACGTTCCCAGATTCAAACAGGGTCAATCTTGATTGAATCGATGAAGGTAGCTGGAGAATAGGTAGAAGCAAGCGAGTACATAATGCCTAGGGTTCTCACTCTAGGCATTATGTAACCTGAATCAATATGTGACTCTAAATTAATATGTAGTCTTAACCTAAATAAATACAGTCGCTAAGCCCAAAAAGACAGATAAACCAATGACATCAGTGATGGTAGTCAGTGCCATCCCACCCGCTAATGCTGGGTCAATTTTCATTTTCTTAAGCAGTATCGGGATAGTCACACCAGCGATACCAGCAACAATTAAATTTGTCAGCATTGCAGCCGCTATGATCCCACCAAGCAACCAATCACCTTTCCAAACCACGACTATTCCGCCAATAATTAAGGCCCAAAGTAATCCGTTTAAAAAACCAATCGCCGCTTCTTTAAGCAGGAGTTCTTTTTTATTACTGTCACCGATATGACCGAGGGCTAAACCTCTGATAACCAGTGCAACGGTTTGGTTTCCCGCCACCCCGCCCATAGAAGGGACTATCGTCATTAATACCGCGATAGCCGCCATCTGTTCAAGCGTGGCTTCAAACATATTGGAAACCGACGCAGCAGCGAGTGCGGCAAGTACGTTAGCACCTAACCATACGCTTCGTCGTTTCGTCGATTTAAAAACAGGAGCAAAGGTGTCTTCGTCATCATCCATACCCGCTAAGCTCATCATTGAATGTTCAGCGTCTTCACGGATGATATCGACGACGTCATCGATGGTAATACGACCAACAAGGTGTTGATTTTCATCGACAACAGGGGCTGATACCCAGTCACGGCGTTCAAATAAGCTTGCGACATCGGAGTCACTTGTATCTACCGGAATGGCCTCATCAGCATCATCCATCACGTCACTGACTTGTACATCAGGTTGTGTGGTGATCAATGTGGTCAGAGAAAGGTGTCCAATAAGGCGGCTATCTTCATCGATGACATACAATGCATCAGTGACGTCAGGGAGTTCGCCCTTCATGCGCAAATAGCGTAATACTACGTCTAGTTCAACGTCTCCACGAATAGTGGTAACGTCGGTATTCATCATCCCACCAGCGGTATCTTCAGGATAGGCAAGAGCGGTTTCTACTCGAAACCTGTCAGAGATATCCATTTGGTCCAGAATCTCTTTGGACACATTGTCAGGCAGGCTTCGAAGTACATAGGCCAAGTCATCGGTATCCATGCCTTCTGTCGCTTCTGCAAGCTTCTCAGGCGCCATCTGGGACACAAGACCATCTTTCACATCCTCATTTAGCTCATCAAGGATTTCACCATAGTCTTCAGGATCGGTTAATTGCCAAAGTACATCTCGAGATTTTCGTGGAGAGGATTCTAGAAGATGGGCAATATCTTCTGGTTCCATGTCTTGGAGTTGACGACGGACATGGACAAAGCGGCCGCTATCTAGTGCATCGCTGACTTCTTGTAGGGTTTGGTGAGCTTGCTGGGCTTGATCGAGTTCTTGTTGCGGCTCCGCCATTTTCTTTCCCCCCCACATGAGTTAGTGATTACAATTTCTGAATAGTAACCTAATTTTACCCCTTATTTAATAAGATCTTATTACCAAGTAGGATTTTTTAAATAATTGCAATTGATTGAGTATGAAAAGTATAGACTACTCATCTTCTTCAAATTTAGATTCGATTAATTCACATACTGCGTCTAGAGCGATGGGGGCATCGGCACCTCGGGCGGAAACCGTGACGTATTGACCTTGTGAAGACTCCAACATGATTAAACCCATGACGCTGTCGGCCGACATTTCTTTATTTTCTTCATTACTAACTGAGATATCTGCGTCGTAACTTTGGGCAAGTTCAACTAGTTTGACCGCCGCTCTCGCATGTAGGCCTAAACGATTTTGAATCAGTACAGTTTTACTGCATTTTTGAGTCAATAATTTACCCTCTGAGCTTTTCTATACTGGTATGCCTAATCTGTACTTGCTTACCTTGGGCTTTGAAATATTCACCAAGTTGTTGTGTTATAAAGACAGATCGATGCTTCCCACCAGTACAACCTATTGCCACGGTAAGATAACTTCGGTTGTTCTTCTCTAACGATGGAAGCCATTTTTGTATGAACAGTTGTATGTCTTGCTTTAGCTCGGTAACAGAATGTTGAGCTTTAAGGAATTCGATTACAGGTTTATCTAAACCCGTGAACGATCTTAGCGCAGGCTCCCAATGTGGATTGGGCAAAAAACGAACATCGAATATATAGTCAGCATCATGTGGTAAGCCATACTTAAAGCCGAAAGACTCAAATACCATAACCAGTTCTTGCCTCTCGCGGCCTAATATTCTCATTCGAACCAATTCACTTAAATCGTGTAGAGATTGGTCACTGCTATCTATAACTAAATCAGCCTGCTCTTTTACGTACTCTAGCAATACGCTTTCTTTCTCAATGGCTTGATCAAGAGAGAGCTTGTCTTTGCCAAGTGAAAGAGGATGAATACGCCTTGTTTCGCTGTATCGTTTTAATAGAGAGGTAGGGCTTGCACCTAGAAAGAAGAGCGTCAATTCGGTCGACTCTCTCAATTCTGTTAATTTTTGGGTGAAAAAGTCTGGGTTGTTTGGCAGGTTTCTAATATCAATGCTGACAGCAACATTTTGCCTACTGTTTTTCGTCGAATTGATAAATTGGTCGAGTAAATCTATCGGTAGGTTATCGACAGTATAATAACCTAGATCCTCAAGCACTCTTAATGCGACGCTTTTCCCTGCGCCAGATTGACCACTAATAATAACTAAGTGGGCAGTATCATCCGGTTGAATTACACCATTCATGCGTTATTTATCATTACCTCGAAAAGCTCTTTATCGCTTTGCGCTGCTCTGAGCTGTTTTAGAACCTGTTTGTTGCTTAGGCGCTCAGCCATTGAGGAAAGCGTTTTTAGATGCTCTTTACATTGTGCGTCAGGAACAAGAAGGGCAAATAGCAGATCGACGGGTTTATTATCAATAGAGTCGAACTCAATCGGTTCACTGCATTGAACAAGAATAGCAACGGCTTCGTCTGCCGCCATCATTCTAGCGTGTGGAATGGCTATCCCGTTCCCAATTCCAGTACTACCCATTTTTTCTCGGTTGAGCATACATTCAAATAGTTCGTTTGAACTTTTTCCGGTATGTTCCGCTGCTATCTGGCTTATAAGTTCTAAAGCTCGTTTTTTGCTTGTACATTGGACGGCACTTTTAGTGCAGTCCAATGATAGTACTTGGTTAATTTGCATAGTTAATGATTATTTAGTTTTTCTTTATGTTTGTTTAACTGACGTACTAATTTATCGACTAAAGAGTCTATCGCAGCATACATGTTCTCTTCGTCTGCTGTCGCATGGATATCGCCTTGGCTGACATGTAGTGTTGCTTCTGCGATATGGTGCACTTTTTCTACGCGTAATACCACATGAACATTATTTATATGTTCGAAAAAACGCTCTAATTTTTGAAATTTAGAATTTACGTAGTCCTGCATTGAATCGGTAATCTCAACGTGATGTCCTTTAATATTGATTTGCATAGACTTTCCTTATTTTCGATGCCTAGAGTAGGCGTTTACGCTGACTCGATGGGGAAATACCCAAAGATTCTCGGTATTTTGCTATGGTTCGTCTTGCTACCTGTATCCCTTGGTCAGCTAACAGTGCGGCAATCTTGCTATCACTTAGTGGTTTGGCCGCGTTCTCTGCCGCGACTAGCTTCTTAATTAATGCTCGAATTGCCGTTGATGAACATTCTCCACCATTATCGGTACTTACATGGCTTGAGAAAAAATACTTGAGTTCAAAAATACCTCTTGGAGTATGCATAAATTTCTGGGTCGTCACCCTAGATATAGTCGACTCATGCATCTCGACAGCCAAGGCAATATCGTTAAGTACCATTGGCTTCATTGCTTCTTCTCCAAATTCGAAGAAGTCCTGCTGGTGTTCAACAATACAGCGAGAGACCTTTAATAAGGTCTCATTGCGACTCTCTAAACTTTTGATTAACCATTTTGCTTCTTGCAGATTACTGCGAATAAACTGGCTATCGACACTATTGCCTTTTCCCATCGCGGCATACTGTTGATTTACTTTCAGTCTTGGAACGCTGTCTGGATTTATCGTGACTGACCACTTGCCTTTATCTTTAAGTACAGAAACATCAGGAATGACATATTCTGTCTCATCTGGTGTGATCGAGCTGCCAGGACGAGGATCCAGTTGTTGAATTAATTGCATGACTTCGCGAAGTTGGTCTTCTTTTAGCTTACTTTCTTTTAAGATTAGCTTGTAATCGCGATTACCTAACTGGTCGATATGATTGGTTAAGATCAGTTTTGTTTCGGCTAACCAAGGCGTATCCTCTGGATACGTGACGAGCTGAAGCAGCAAACATTCTTGAAGGTTACGAGACGCGACGCCTAATGGATCAAACTGTTGGACTCGTTTTAATACCGCTTCAACTTCATCCAATTCGACTTCTTCATTACTGACGCTTTCTAGGATTTCTTCCACAGAAACGGTGAGGTAGCCATAGTTATCAACAGCGTCGATGATCGCGGTTGCAATCGTTTGGTCAGTTTCTGAAAATGGAGTTAAATCGAGTTGCCATAATAGGTAATCTTGAAGGCTTTGAGTGGTTTCACCTTGGTAAACAGGCATGTCATCATCGAGTGCTATACCTGTACTACCTGTGTTTGCACTATAAACGTCATCCCATGATGCATCCATTTCTAAGTCGTCAGAAATTTCTGATTTTTCAATAACTTCAGAGCTGTCTGGAACGTCAGGTTCGCTTGATACTTCGACCGCTACCTCTGTAGATGAGTCATCTTTGGCTTTTTCATTGTTATCAGGAATCGTCGCTTCTTCAGGACCTTCATCAACATCGAGTAAAGGGTTAGATTCTAAAGCTTCTTGGATCTCTTGCTGCAAGTCTAAAGTCGACAATTGCAACAAGCGAATGGCTTGCTGCAACTGGGGCGTCATAGCAAGTTGTTGGCCAAGCTTGAGTTGTAATGATGGTTTCATCCAGTATTTAGAGCCTTGTTCTTATTTTTGGCGCTTAAAATTAGACACCAAATAAATCCATTTTCTTTATTACTTTAATCATAGACGGAATTGCTCCCCGAGATAAACCTGTTTCACCTGTTCATTGTTGAGAACTTGATCTGGTGTCCCTTCTGCAATGAGATGGCCTTGACTTACTATGTAAGCTTTTTCACATACGTCGAGTGTCTCGCGAACATTGTGATCAGTGATAAGTACACCTAAGCCTCTGTCTCGTAAATGCTCTATGATTTTTTTAATGTCGATGACGGATATCGGGTCAACCCCTGCGAAGGGTTCATCTAATAAGATGAACTCTGGATTGGCGGCTAAGGCTCTGGCTATCTCAACTCGCCGACGTTCGCCTCCCGACAAAGCCATTCCCGCACTTTTTCTGATGTGTTGGATATTAAACTCATCCAACAGATCTTCCATTCTGTCTTGCCTGTCTTCACGGCTCAGCTCTTTTCGAGTTTCTAGAACGGCCATAATATTGTCTTCAACTGACAGTTTTCGAAATATGGATGCTTCTTGAGGAAGATACCCTATCCCCATACGTGATCGACTGTGCATAGGAAGAATACTAATGTCGTTATCGTCAATCATAATTCTTCCCTCATCGCGTGCGACAAGTCCAACAATCATATAAAAGGAGGTGGTTTTACCTGCCCCATTTGGGCCGAGTAGACCAACGATCTGTCCTGACTCTACGGTCAAGCTCACATCGGCAACGACTTTTCGATTCTTATAGCTCTTGGCTAAATGCTCTGCTTTTAATATTGCCATATTATTGCTTAGTCGTTTGTGTTGGTTGAAGGACGGTTTTTACTCGTTCACCTGCACCACTATCTGCGGTGAGTTTTTGCGAGCCAATTTTATAGGTGATTTTGTTTCCCTTTATAATACTTTCATCTTGAGACAATATGGCATCAGTAATCATTGTTAATTTGTCATCATTAACATTGTAGTAGAGCTCTTTAGATTGCCCGTTTAAGGTTTTTCCATCATCAGTCAACTGAGAAAATGTTGCAGGATTTCCATAACCTTCAATCTCTCTTAATGATCCATCCTCTGGATTACGGATGACGATAAGTTTGTCAGCGTTGATGTTTATGCTGCCTTGCTTAAGTTTTACGTCCCCTGTAAAAGTAACGGTATTACTTTTCATATCAAGGTTCTGAGTGTCTGAGTCTATATAAATAGGCTGATCCGAATCAGACTTAAGCGCATAAGCGTTACTTGTCGCAAGCAGACAAGCGATAAGGCTAAGGTGTGAGAGTTTCATATCTACCTTGTACATGGTTGAACAGAGTGGCGATGTTTTTTCCAAAATTACCTTTCATCGCTTGTCCTTTGTTTTCAAATGCTGGGCCGACTAATAACACCGGGTTGTCTGCCCAAAAATCTCTATTATCTAAGTGAATAGAAAGTCTGTCTGTTGCCATGGTATCAAAACCAGCATCAGGTAATAAATTTTTTGCTAGAACGTTATCGTATAAAGTGAGGACGTGGTCCTTATCTAAAATGCCACGGTCAGCGGTGACTTCCCATTCTTGGATTTCACCATCTTTATAAATATAAAGAACTGGGTACTCAAATCTGGTGTCGCCACTTACCGCATAATGGTCGAGATAATTAGAAGTAATTCGATAGCTTCTGGTACCAGAATCGTTGTAATTTGTATTATCGACATTTCGACCGCTAAGCGCTGGCACTTCAATATCAGGGATAACCTGAACTACTTCTACGTTTCTTGCACCAAATAAGTAGTAAGCTGAGTACGCCGCTACTATAAAAACCATGGTGTAAAGAACGCGAGAAATACTCATATACTCAACCCTTTATGCACATCTATCTCGCCTCTTGCTTCCAATATTAGATCGCATACCTCACGTACCGCTCCATGACCACCCTTGATATGAGTGACATAGTTGGCACGTCTTGCAAGTAATGGATGACCATCGGCAACACAAACCTTGAGCGCTACTTTTTCCATTACTGGCCAATCGATAAGGTCATCACCTATGTAGCCAGTAGATTCAGGTAAGACATTAATTTTAGAACAGATATCCTTATAAGCCTTAACTTTGTCGTCTTGTCCTTGATAGATGAGGTTTATACCCAAGGCTCTCATCCTATTTTCGACGATTTGTGATTTTCGACCAGTAATTATCGCGATTTCGATTCCGGCATTCATAAGTGATTTCACACCATACCCATCGTGAGTATGGAAGGTCTTCATCTCTTCTCCTTGATTGCCCATGTAAATCAAGCCGTCAGAAAATACGCCATCAACGTCACAGATGAGTAGCTTAATTCCTTTTGCGATGGCGATAATATCTTTTGGTACCGAGCCATAAATGGTGTTCACAAGATCGTTTTTTGACAAATTTGGCACTACATTACCCCTGCCTTTAATAAATCATGCATGTTAAGTGCCCCTACTAATTTTTCGTCTTCACATAACAACAAACTGGTAATTTGTTTTGCTTGCATCATATTGACACCTTCCACAGCAAGCATATTAGGCGTCGCCATTGTCGGATTTTTGGTCATAACATCGCCAATTTTGGTCGAGTAAACATCAACTTGCTCATCCAATAACCGTCTTAAATCACCATCTGTAAAGATACCCAAGACTTTGTCGGACTGGTCAACAATAGCGGTCATGCCTAATCCCTTTTGAGATATCTCAATCAGCGCATCTCTAATTAGGGCTGATTCGCTTACTTTCGGCATATTTTCGCCAGTACGCATAATATCCTTAAGCTTAAGAAGCAGTTTTCTTCCTAGCGCTCCGCCTGGGTGGGACAATGCAAAGTCTTCAGAGGTAAAGCCTCTCGCTTGAAGTAAGGATACTGCTAAGGCATCGCCCATAACAAGTGTAGCTGTTGTACTGCTTGTTGGCGCTTGACCCAGTGGACACGCTTCTTCTGGCACGGTGATCTGTAGATGAATATCCGACAGTTTTGCCATGGTTGACTGCGGTTTTCCAGTCATACTGATGAGTTTTATGTTCAGTCGTTTCAATACTGGAAAAAGAGACAGTAGTTCGGAAGATTCGCCGGAGTTAGATATGGCGATAACGATATCAGTTGGTTCTATCATTCCCAAGTCGCCATGCGCGGCTTCTCCTGGGTGAACGAAAAACGCAGAGGTGCCCGTACTCGCTAACGTTGCTGCTATTTTGTTTCCTATATGTCCAGATTTTCCCATCCCCATAACAACGACTTTGCCTTTATTGTTAAGGATTAAGTCACATGCTGAGCAGAAATCATCATTGAAGTATTGAACTAATTGTTGAAGGCCTGCAACTTCAGTATCTAGTACCTTTTTAGCGGCACTTTTATAGTCAAACGTGGACATGTATAAAAAAACTCCTGTTCAGTGAATAGCAACGTTTTAGTTATGCGTTCATATTTGTAAATAGATAAACCTGGTAACTAATAAAACAGATAAGCAGTATGCCGGCTTCTATACGGTTGATACTGCGTGACTTGCCTAGTGCAAAAAGTACCAATAAGAGTGAAACAGCTAGCATGACCCAAAAGTCTCTCGCCATAGCATGTTCACTCAATATAGATGGATTTAGGATTCCTGGAATACCCATCACTGCCAATATGTTAAAGACATTAGAACCGATGATATTGCCGACGGCCATATCATCTTCCCCTTTTAATACACCCGCAAGGGAAGCGGCTAATTCTGGTAGGCTAGTACCGATCGCAATGATAGTTAAACCAATAATCAAATCGCTCATGCCGAAAAATTTTGCAATAACGACTGCGTTGTCGACTAAGGTATCAGCAGCAATAGGGAGTATAACTAAGCCGACAACCACCCACATACCTGCTTTGATATTACTCACCCCATCGGGTATTTCGGATTCTTGATCTTCTATAAATGAATCGCCATTGCGCTTCTCTTTATGACTAATTCGGAGCATTGCAATTATAAACGCTCCGAAAAGCACGAATAACAGTACACCTTCGTAAAAACCTAAGTGACTATCCCAAAGAATAACACCGGCTAATAGAGTGACTATAATCATAAGAGGAAGTTCACGGCGAATAACGCCAGAACTGATAGAAAGTGGTTTAACTAATGCTGTAATACCAAGTATTAGAGCAATATTGGCGATATTAGATCCTAAAACATTACCGACAGCAGTGTCGGATTTTCCTGCAAGAGAAGCTGTGGCGGAGACCATCATTTCTGGAGCCGAAGAGCCCATCGCCAATATGGTCATACCGATAACAAGTGGAGATATCCCAATGTTTTTAGCTAATGCTGCCGCACCAAAAACGAGCTTATCGGCACTCCAGACTAAAAAGACTAAACCCACTACGAGAAAAATAACAGCTTCAAGCATGATGATTCCTACAAAATTGCACTATTAAACAAGTGGCCGCTAATTTTACTTTCAGCGATTTAAAAGGGAAGTTTAATTTTGAAGAATTTAATGTGGGAATGTTTTCCCGCTTTTCAGTTACAAAAGTCAAATCAGGGCATTCCTTAGCTCAATTCATGAATTATACGCCTAGAAAGAGTACTAATTCTAGTCGAAATAGGGTTAGAATCTGAATCTTATGTATCTTAACCAAGATTGTCGATATTATATCGTTTAAATTGATAGCTTTAACAGTATCAGCCAATTAGAAAAGTGAGACTATGTCAGTAAAAGATTTTGTGATAATAAAAAATCTTACCTTTAGCCGGGGAGACCGAACTATATTTGATAATGTTAATCTGACTGTGCCTGAGGGGAAGATTACAGCAATTATGGGTCCGTCCGGTATTGGTAAAACGACATTGTTACGACTTATTGGTGGTCAGATTTTACCCGAGTCAGGTGAAATTTGGTTTGATAACCAAAATATTCCTATTCTGAGAAGAAATCAGCTTTACCAAGCACGAAAAAAAATGAGCATGCTATTTCAATCTGGGGCTCTATTTACTGATCTTAACGTATTCGATAACGTCGCCTTCCCTTTACGCGAACACACACAATTGTCTGAAGAGTTAATCAACACGCTTGTTACTCTGAAACTTGAAGCGGTTGGGCTTCGCGGAGCGGAAGAATTAATGCCTAGTGAACTTTCTGGCGGCATGGCTCGTAGGGCTGCATTGGCCAGAGCGATTGCACTTGACCCTGAACTGATCATGTACGATGAACCATTTGTGGGGCAAGACCCAATAACTATGGGTGTATTGGTTCAGTTGATTAGAAGCTTAAATCAAGCGTTAGGATTAACCTCTATCGTGGTATCTCATGATGTACCAGAGGTGATGAGCATTGCTGACCAAGTTTATTTACTTGCCGATGGACGTATAATAGCATCCGGTTCACCGCAAGAACTAAGAGAGAATCCGGATCCTATGGTCCAACAGTTTTTAATGGGGCATGCGGATGGTCCGGTTCCATTTCGATTCCCAGCGAAGCCAATTGAAGAGGATTTAAATTAGAATGCTTAATCCTTTATTGAATTATTTAGAAAATTTGGGTGCCAATGCGATAAGCCGTTGTCAATCTTTTGGGCGAGCGACAATCATGTTGGCTGGTGCTATTTTTAATCGACCGCACCCAATTAAAAATTTGCCACTATTAATCAAACAACTCTACAGTATTGGTGTCCAATCTCTTGCTATTATTGTCGTTTCTGGTCTGTTTATAGGCATGGTACTAAGTCTTCAAGGTTTTGTTGTTTTAATTGATTATGGTGCAGAAGGTAGTTTAGGACAGATGGTGACGCTTTCGCTCTTGAGAGAATTAGGGCCGGTGGTTACAGCATTACTGTTTGCAGGTAGAGCTGGTTCAGCACTTACGGCTGAAATAGGTTTAATGAAGGCAACAGAGCAAATTTCTAGCCTTGAAATGATGGCAGTAGACCCATTAAAACGGGTCATTGCTCCAAGGTTCTGGGCTGGGTTGATCTCTATGCCACTGCTCGCTATGATTTTCATTACAGTCGGTATCTGGGGCGGACAAATTGTAGGTGTGGATTGGAAAGGTGTCGACCATGGTAGTTTTTGGTCAGCAATACAATCATCCGTTCAATTGGGACGAGATGTCGGCAACAGTTTTATAAAGTGTATGGTATTTGCAATTACCATCACTTGGATTGCTTTATTTAACGGCTATGATGCGATACCAACATCTGAGGGTATAAGTAAAGCGACAACACGCACGGTAGTGCACTCTTCTTTAGCCGTTTTAGGACTGGATTTTGTCTTAACAGCGTTGATGTTCGGGAATTGATAATGCAACAAACACGTAAATTGGAATTATGGGTCGGTGCTTTTGTATTGGCTGGTGTCATCGCAGTTTTAATCATGATATTTAAAGTGGCAAATGTCACCGGGTTAAGTTCAGGAAACGCCTATAATCTACAAGCTTATTTCGATAATATCGGCAGCCTTAAAGTACGTTCACCCGTAAAAATTGGTGGGGTCGTGGTGGGTAGAGTAAGTGCTATTGATTTAGACAAGGAGACGTTTACTCCTCTGGTTACTTTATCCATCGAAGATCAATATGGGCAGTTCCCTGAAACATCAAGTGCAGAAATTTTGACCTCTGGTTTGATTGGTGAGCAATATATTGGACTTATACCTGGCTTTGTCGATGATGGTATTGAAATGCTCGGTAATGGTGACTTTATAGAAGACACCAAATCGGCGTTGGTGTTGGAAGATCTCATTGGACAAGTTTTATACAGCGTTAATGGTTCTGACGAGGAGTAATGGGTATGAGTTGGATAAAACAGATTATTCAAGTGGTCATTGTGATGATGGTTATCTCGAGTAATGGTTACGCTCAAGATATCGACAAAACTCAGCCTTACGAGATGATAAAGGAAGTGTCTCAGAATTTATTTGACCGCTTAAAAGTGGAAAATGAAAGTATTAGAGAAAATCCTGAGATACTAAAGGTCGTCGTAGAAGAAGAACTTATGCCTTATATCGACTATCGATACTCAGCGTTAAAGGTATTGGGTAGCCATCTCAAAAAAGAGAAGAATAGAGATAATGTTAAAGAGTTCGTTGTCGCTTTTCGTGAATACCTCGTTACTTCGTATGCGCAGGTCTTAACGTTGTACTCTGATCAAATCGTTCAATTTGAACCAGAAAAAGCGGTCGACGCAAATAAGAGAATTACGAGTGTTAAGGTTGATGTTGTTGACGCTCCAAGACCTGATATACGGCTTGAATTTAAACTGAGAAAAAATAAGAAGACCGGAGAATGGTTAGCTTTCGATATTGTGGCAGAAGGTGTGAGCCTATTATCAAGCAAGCAGTCGGAATGGGGATCAAAAATAAGAAAAGAAGGTATTCCGTCTGTTTCTCAAGAGCTTATGGTTTTGTCCGCTAGGCCTATTCGATTTGAAGGAGAGGCAAAATGAGTGAGTGTCAATGGCAAGCAAGCGCCACTGGCTATGCTCTTTCGGGGGAACTGACTCGAGACACTGTCCCTAGCGTTTGGGTTAATATACAAGGCTGGACACCGACTCAATCTGAATGTGAAGTCTCTCTTGAACAGACTCACCGAATAGATTCAGCTGGAATGGCAATGTTAATTCATTTAATTCAGCATGCAAAAAATTCAAACTGTCATATAATGCTCAGCTTCGTGCCGGAGCAGTTACGAACATTATTCCAATTGAGCAACATAGAAACCATGTTGGTTAATCATATAAAAAAATAGATGGGATCTATCGTGGAAAGTATAGACGTAAAAAAAATTCTAGAAGAAGCTCTTGAAATTCAAGAGATTCATGTAAAAGGTAGCGGAAGTCAATTTGAAGTCATCGCGATTGACGCGTGTTTTGAGACTCTAAGTCGAGTCAAAAAACAACAATTAATTTACTCTCCTCTGATGGAATACATTCAGAGAAATGATATTCATGCAGTTACAATTAAAGCGTTTACTCCAGAAGAGTGGGAACGCGACAAGAAATTGATGTCGTTATAAGGTTTATATGGAAAAGTTTAGAGTTACAGGTTCCCATCAACCACTTAGTGGTGAAGTTGAAATCGGTGGAGCAAAAAACGCGGCCTTACCAATTTTATTTGCAGCAATCTTGGCCGAAGAACCGGTTGAAGTATCCAATGTGCCTAAATTAAAAGACATTGATACGACCATGGAACTGCTTAAGCGCCTTGGTGCAAAAGTCAGTCGCAATGGTTCGGTTCATGTAGATAGCAGCACGATAGATGAATATTGCGCACCATACGATTTAGTGAAAACGATGCGCGCCTCTATTTGGGCTTTAGGTCCTTTAGTTGCCCGTTTTGGCAAAGGACAAGTATCTCTTCCTGGTGGATGTGCAATAGGCGCTCGACCTGTCGATCTACATATCCATGGCCTAGAACAATTAGGTGCCACTATCACCCTTGATGAAGGTTATGTTAAGGCTGAGGTAGATGGACGTCTAAAAGGCGCACATATCGTCATGGACAAGGTGAGTGTTGGTGCAACCATCACTGTTATGTGTGCGGCGGCACTAGCCGAAGGAACGACGGTTCTAGATAATGCGGCACGAGAACCTGAAATCGAAGATACCGCCCAATTTCTTAACACGATCGGCGCGAAAATCTCTGGTGCTGGTGGTGATACAATCACTATTGAAGGCGTAGAGCGTTTAGGTGGTGGTAAGCACTCAGTACTACCTGATCGTATAGAAACAGGAACATTCCTTGTCGCTGCTGCTGTTTCTGGTGGCAAAATAGTGTGTAAAAAAACGCAATCGTCTCTGCTTGAAGCGGTATTAGCTAAGTTAGAAGAAGCAGGAGCAAAAATTGAAACGGGTGAAGATTGGATAAGCCTTGATATGACGGAACGTGAGCTTAAAGCCGTTTCGATCAGAACAGCACCTCATCCCGGTTTTCCAACCGATATGCAAGCCCAATTTACGTTATTGAATATGATGGCCAAAGGTGGTGGTGTTATCACTGAAACCATCTTTGAAAATCGTTTTATGCATGTACCTGAATTGCAACGTATGGGTGCAAAAGCAGAAGTTGAAGGCAATACGGTTATTTGTGGTGATGTTGAAGAACTCAGTGCCGCTCAAGTAATGGCAACAGACCTTCGAGCTTCTGCAAGTTTAGTTATCGCAGGGTGTATTGCGAAAGGCGAAACAATTGTCGACCGAATTTATCATATTGATCGTGGCTACGAAAAAATAGAGAACAAGCTGAACAAACTTGGTGCTCAAATAGAACGGTTTAGTGAATCTAGCTAATAAACTAGATTAATTGAAAGCCGAAATCTAGATGATTTCGGCTTTTTGATTTCTAACTCTTTTGTACAACTAACCATCGCGGAGAAGTTAAATGGTTGCATTATTACGTGTTATTGCAGTGATAATATTTGCAGTATTCATGTTTGTATTTGGTTGTGGGTATAGCTTGCTTACACCACGTAACCCCAAGTTGGTTTATATTATCGGTGGTAAGTTTTGTAAAATGGCCAGTATCTTCGGGTTTAAGTTGGAATTAAGATTTCCAGAAGATGCGTATGAAAGAGGCCAAAACTTGTACGTAGCAAATCATCAAAATAATTGGGATCTATTTACCGTGTCCGCAGCAGTAACACCGAAAGTGGTGACGGTCGGGAAAAAAAGTTTGGTTTGGATTCCGCTGTTCGGCCAACTTTATTGGATCACGGGAAACATTCTTATCGATCGCTTCAATCGTTCGAAAGCGAAAGGTACGATCGATCAAGTGGTGGATAGTATGAAATCGAGTGATGTATCGGTCTGGATGTTTCCAGAAGGTACACGTTCACGGGGGCGTGGGTTACTGCCGTTTAAAACAGGTGCATTTCATGCCGCTATAGGTGCTGGTGTCCCTATTATCCCGATTGTCTGTAGCTCGACTCAAGGTAAAATAAAGTTTAATCGTTGGAACAATGGCCACGTTATTGTAGAGATGTTGCCACCAATAAAAACAGAAGGTTACGCTAAAGAGAATACTCGAGAGCTAGCAAACTTAGTCCGTGAGCAGATGAAAGCAAAGTTGGAAGATCTGGACGCCGAAGTTGACCGTCTTAATACAAAAAAATAGTCATAAACAACAAATAATCAGCGCATATAAAACCTTTCAGATGCGCTGTTTAATTCTCAGCGAGCAACCGTTTTATCTTACTGCGATTGCTTCTATTTCAATCTTTACATCTTTTGGTAATCGAGCCACTTCAACGCAGGAACGTGCCGGGTAGTTTGCAACGTTGTGCTCATCAAAAAACTGACCATAAATTTCGTTCACTGTACCAAAGTCATTGAGATCTTTGACAAAAACGGTCATCTTAACAATATTAGAAACGCTTAACCCTGAAGACTCAACCACGGCTTTGACGTTGTCTAATGACTGACGAGCTTGTTTGGCTATATCATCTGAAACAATTTCCCCAGTCGATGGAATGACAGGAATCTGTCCTGAGGTCATCACCATATTCCCCAAATCTACGCCTTGAACATAGGGGCCAATAGCGGCTGGTGCTTGTTCAGTATGAAGTACTTTAGTCATTTTTAATCCTTAGTGTAGACATGTATTATTTCATTCAATGCAGTTGTCTAGGCGCCACACCCATAGCCATTCAGTTGTGAACGACTATAATCTAGCAGCAAAATATCTATTGATGAGACATTGTTTTATAGAGACATACCTAGGCGCTTACGTACTATTGCTTCGCATTCAGAAATACGCTTTATATCTTTTGGTGCGACCATCACTGTATCATTTCCACCGACCGTTCCCAATATCTCTTCGTGAGGCTGCATATCTATAATGCGCGCAACAAGTTGAGCGCTACCTGGGTGAGTCTTAACTACAACGACAAGCTGATTATGTGTAACGAACTCAACCTGAGACGAAATGGATGAATCGACTCTAATGCCCTCATTTTCCATGGAGAGGCAATAAACCTTCTTCCCATAAGCGTTGGGTATTTTCACCACGTTGAGTTTGGTCAAAATACGTGAAACGGTAGACTGACTTACGTCGTCATAACCAAGGTCGATAAGTTCATTCCTTAAACTTTCTTGTGTGCTAAAGCTTTGCTGTTGCAATAAACGCCTGCATATGTTGGTAATGCTATCTTCGTTTGCTGTTTTTAAATCGTTAGAATAAGTAAGATTGTTCACGAACTGCACCTTAATTATTGGAGAGTGTTTGAAAGCTGGTTCAATGATCCGTTTGTTACCCAGAGCCAATTAATAGGTTTTTCTTATCTATTTGTATTCATTATGATAATTTTCCCCACTGTGATGATTTTAACAGTGCAGAACCATGGTTTTCTTGAACTCGATCACCAAATAAAAACATTGTAAATGGGCCGATTTAAAGTGCAATTGAGTATTTATATTCATTTTTATAAGTCATTTATCCAGAGTAAAAGAGTCATAAAAAGATTAACTGAGCGCTAACAATGAGTTGAAGGAATTGGAAGGAAGAGAGAGATTACTAGTTATTCTTTTTTTTGTATGTCGATCACAAATAGCGCACAAAATTTGTGAGCTATTTGTCAAAATTGAGAATGTTAATTCCGCTCGGTTACAATTTCCCGAGAGAACACTTTTTCACAATATTTGCATTTTAGCTGAATATCATCGACTTTTTTGATGACGCTGAAACTGCTATCAACAGGCTCTCCATGCGAGATGCAATTTGTATTTGGACACGAGAATACCGCTTCAATTTTGTCAGGAAAGTCGAGCGCAAGTTTTTTGGTTACTTCATAATTTTCGATTTGGTTAACGGTCGCGTTGGGAGCATACAAGGCCAATTGATTGGCTTGATCCTCTGTAATGTAGACATTTTCAATTTTGATCAGATCTTTCGCGCCCAATGCTGATGAAGGTAGGTTAAGCCCCATGGTGATGCGTTGTTCACTCTTATGCATCCTAAACAACTTAAGTACCTTTATCCCTACGTGAGCAGGAATATGGTCAATGACAGAGCCGTTCTTAATTGCTTCTACTTGTAGATGTGCCTTGTTTACCATTTGTTATTCCTCACTTAAAGATCTTGATTAAGTACTAGTGCGAGTAGTGCTTCACGTGCGTAAACGCCATTTTCTGCTTGTTGAAAATAATAAGCATGTTTGGTTTTATCTACATCGTTGGCGATTTCATCTACTCGTGGTAGTGGATGGAGTACTTTCATGTTTTCTCGGGCGTCAGAAAGTTGCTCGGCTGAAAGGATAAATGCGGATTTGATATGGGCGTACTCTGATTCATCAAATCGCTCTTTTTGAACTCGAGTCATATAGAGAATATCTAACTCAGGTATCACATCATCCATTTCTGTATGTAGGCTGTAAGGGATACCTGCATTGTCCAGTTCCTCACATATATAATCAGGCATAGCGAGTACATCAGGTGCAATAAAGAAGAAACGGTTATTCTCAAACTTAGCTAAGGCTTGGGTTAATGAGTGAACAGTTCGACCATATTTTAAATCACCCACAAGAGCAACATTGAGGTTGTCCAGTCTGCCCTGAGTTTCATATATTGAGAATAGGTCAAGCAGAGTCTGGGTTGGGTGTTGGTTTGCCCCATCGCCACCGTTAATAACGGGTATGCCGTTTGAAAACTCAGAAGCGAGTCTCGCTGCTCCTTCTTGAGGATGACGCATTACAAAGGCATCCACATACGAGGAGATAACCTGTACAGAGTCTGCAAGTGTTTCCCCTTTTTTAGCCAGAGATGTATTACCACCATTATCAAAACCAATGACGGTTCCGCCTAGGCGCTGGATAGCGGTCTCGAACGAAAGGCGTGTACGAGTCGATGGCTCAAAAAAACAGCTTGCGATGACTTTATTTTTCAAGAGTTCTGGATTGGGTTCAGATTTTAGTTTACCAGCGGTTTCTACGATTAATTCAAGCTCATTGCGTTGAAATTCTGGGATGGAAATGATGTGCTTTTTAAACAGCGAGTTCGCCATGACGCTCTTCCCTTTTTAGTTGGTATAAATCATTTAGACAAAAAAAAGCCCCCTTAAACAAGGAGGCTTTATTTAAAAAAATAACAAAAACAAGAAATGAATAAAGTGCCGATACTGGTCGGCAGCACGCCTGATTTTTTATTACTACAGGGTTCATTTTCTATCTCTGTTTAGACAAATTGCCGGAGATTATACTCGCCTTTTTTGTGAACGCAAGCGATTACATCAACTTTTAATGAAATGGATTACATTACGATTACTGAATAAATGAAAGCATACATTTTAATCTTTAAAACAATCGGTTAAGTGATTTATGTGAAAAATTAATCGTTTTAATAGGTCAATTTTTTCAGTGAATAAAAAACCGAGAAAAACAGAGAATTTGATCTGTAAATCTCGGTTATCTTTATCTGTTATTGACCTAATGTTGCGACCATTATTGCTTTAATCGTGTGTAGTCTATTTTCCGCTTCATCAAATACGATTGAGTGTTCAGATTCAAATACATCCTCTGTCACCTCTAGTCCTGACATGCCATATTTTTCAGCGACTTCTTTGCCAACCGTCGTTTCATCATTATGGAATGCGGGTAGACAGTGCATGAATTTTACATGCGGGTTACCTGTTGCTTTGATCATATCCATGTTCACTTGATAAGGCGTCATCATTTTCACGCGCTCATCCCAAGCTTCTTTAGATTCACCCATAGATACCCAAACATCGGTGTACAAGAAGTCACAACCTTGAACGCCTTCTTGCACGTTTTCTGTCATGGTGATTTTTGCACCAGTCTTTTCTGCAATGTCTTTACATGTTGCAACCAAAGACGCCTCTGGCCAGAATTGTTTAGGGGCAACAAGTCTAATATCCATTCCCATTTTCGCAGCACCAACAAGCAAAGAATTACCCATGTTATTGCGAGCATCACCAAGGTAGGCGAAGGTTATTTCGTGTAGCTGCTTGCCTCGGCCGTGTTCTATCATGGTTAAGAAATCAGCTAGAATCTGAGTTGGGTGAAATTCGTCAGTTAAACCATTCCAAACAGGTACACCAGCGTGAGCACCAAGCTCTTCAACTATTTCCTGACCAAAACCACGATATTGAATACCATCATACATACGACCCAATACGCGAGCTGTATCTTTCATTGATTCTTTTTGGCCGATTTGAGAACCAGAAGGTCCTAAATAAGTAACTTTAGCACCCTGGTCAAAAGCCGCTACTTCGAAGGCACAGCGAGTACGAGTTGAAGCTTTTTCAAAAATAAGCGCAATATTTTTGCCTGTTAGGCGAGGTTGCTCGTAACCATTGTACTTTGCTTTCTTAAGCTCAGCAGACAGTTCTAACATGTGTTGGATTTCACGCGGAGTGAAGTCGAGTAATTTTAAAAAGTTACGATTGCGAATATTAAAAGCCATTGAGATTCCCCTTACAATTTTTTAATTGGAAACCGAGTATCAATGTTTGGTTGATATGAATACTCAGCTTCGATGGTTTATATGTAACTCATTATCGAGTTAAAGTGAATAAATATTCTATATTTTTGCAATAATATTTGTCCCGGCGTCACCTTTCAAGATACGCAGGCCATCTTTCAGAGAGCCTATTCCAACTAATTTGCCACCTTGTTTAATAAATTCACAAGAGGCTTCAACCTTAGGTCCCATGGAGCCAGCATCAAATTTATATTTAGCCAATATCTCAGGTGTTGTTTTAGACACGGCTTCTTGTGTTGGTTTGCCCCAATCTAAGTAAACTGCATCGGTATCCGTTAAAATAAGTAATGCGTCAGCATCCAGTTGTTTAGCTAGGAATGCGGCAGACATATCTTTGTCAATAACGGCTTCTACGCCAACAAGTTTATTGTTTTCGTATTTCACTGGAATACCACCGCCACCAGTACAAATGACTAGGTGCTGACATTCGATTAATGCTGAAATTGCGTTGGCCTCTACGATACCAGTTGGCAACGGGCTTGGTACGACACGACGGAAGTGTTCGCCATCAGGCTTGATAGTCCATTGGTATTTTTCTGCCATTGAACGAGCTTCCGCTTCTTGGTAGATAGGACCAATTGGTTTTGTCGGATCTAAAAATGCAGGGTCTTCTGGATCAACAGTCATTTGAGTAAGCATGCAAGTGACGTCTTTCTCTGGCAAGATGTTTTTCAGCTCTTGCATAAGCATATAACCGATCATGCCTTGAGTCTCTGAACCAAGTACATCGAGAGGATATGGGTTCACTTTTTTATACTCAAGACCTTGTAGCGCTAACAGTCCAACTTGAGGTCCATTACCATGCACAAGTACAACGTTATACTCGTTAGCGATTTCAGCAATGGTTTTTGCTGCTACGGCTATGTTTTGACGTTGAGTTTCCGCTTCTAATGGCTCACCACGACGAAGAAGAGCATTACCACCTAGAGCAACGATTACCGTTTGTTTAGTCATTTTGTATCTCCGTGCAGGCATGAAATGCCTGCAACTTAATGTAATTTAGATGTCATCACGTTCGATTGGGCAGCTCATGCAGCGAGCTCCACCTCGACCACGTCCAAGTTCGTCACCTGGAATTGGAAGGACAGTAATGCCAGCTTTATCATACTTTTCATTGGTATAAACGTTGCGCTCATAACCCACAACCACACCTGGTTTAACGGTTAATACGTTGTTTGCGTCATTCCACTGCTCTCGCTCTGCTTCGAAGCTATCACCACCAGTGGTGATTAAGTTGAGCTTATCTACTTTCAATGCTTTTTCGATAGCGGTAACAAAGTAGCCTTCTTCTTTGACATTGACGGTCCCAGATTCGTCGCCAGTCAAGCTCCAACATTTCACATCTTTCCTAATGACTTCAGGATAGATAGAGAATGTATCTTCTCTCATGTGTGTCATGACAGTATCTAAGTGCATGCAAGAGCGATGCTTCGGAAGCTCCATTGCAATAACTTGTTTTGCTTGGCCGTGCTTAAATAGACCTGAAGCCAGTTGTTCAACACCTTGTGCCGTAGTTCTTTCCGACATACCGATGAGAACCGCGCCTTTACCGATAACAAGTACATCACCACCTTCAATGGTGGAGTAGTCGTAATTTTTCTCTTCATCACCAAAGTATTTAATGAAATCTTGACCAGCGAAAGTTGGATGCCAACGATATATCGCTCTAAGATGGTTAGTTTCTCGTTGGCGAGCACGCTTCGCCATTGGGTTGATAGACACGCCACCATATACCCAGCATGAAGTGTCGCGAGTAAATAGATGGTTTGGTAATGGTTTTATAATGAAGTCATTAACGTCATGCATACCGCGCATCATAGATGTCGATGGTAGTGGCATTTCAGCGTAGCTTAATCCACCTAATAAGATAGAAGCCATTTCTTGGTTGGTTTGATCGCCAAGAAAAGATCTTACGTCATTGGCAAATCGAGCTCCGAATCGATAAGTAGAAACTTGGGTATCTAGTAACCACTCTTTAGCTTCTGGTACCGCTAAAGTCTCTGCTAATAAATCATGCAGCAATAATACTTCAACGCCTTGGTTGCGGAGTGTTTCTGAAAAGATATCGTGTTCTTTTCCTGCTTGCTCAACAGCTAATACGTCATCAAATAACAGGTCGTGACAGTTTGAAGGGGTAAGGTGGGTCAATGCTCGTTCTGGTCTATGCAACAAAACGCGACGTAGTTGACCTACTTCAGAACCAACGTAGAAATTACTCATAACACAATCTCTCTATTGTAATGAAGTAAATCTAATCCTGATTTATTTCATTAGGAATATTTTGAATTTAATATCGATTTCCATTTCTTGTTGGATTCGATAATACGTTTATTACCGTTATTAACTAAGACGGGAATCACATTATTAATGGTGCTTTGTTTTTGCGATGACGAGGTTTTTTATTCTATTTTTGAATAGGATTTGAATGATTTATTATTAGCCTTATTTGTTTATTGATTCGTGTAACTTGTTGTTTTTGTTGGGTTGAATAGTTATTCTTGGGTGTTTATTCACTTTATGATTTGGTGAGGTTTTTATGTCAGTTAAATATTATGCAAATAAATTGTTTGCTTATACCTAATTTGATGGTTAATTATTTTTTTGGTGGTGAATTATTGCGAAATGTTTGATGCGGTTCACACAATTTAAATTGAAATGTTTTGTTTTTAGTTGAGGCTCACTTATAGGTAAAATGAATTTTTTAGTGACTTAATAAGTGATTTAAATGCAGAAATATTCATTTTTAATTAAATTAATATTTATCATAAATAAAAAAGGCCGCTATATAAATAGCGGCCTCTATGTAATACGAATTAAGTTATAACATGGCACCAATACTTAAGGTGATGGTGATGAACACGGTAAGGATACCCAAGAGTGGTGCAACCCATTTTATCCATCTTGCGTAAGGGACGCGTGCAATAGCCAAACCACCCATTACAACTGCAGACGTCGGTGTAATTAGGTTTACAATACCCGATGCAGATTGATAAGCCGTTACAACAAGATCTCTGCTAATGCCAGCAAAGTCAGCTAATGGAGCCATTATTGGCATGGTTAGTACGGCTAATCCTGATGATGATGGAACTAAGAAAGACAACAGCACTTCTAACCAATACATGACGTTGATAAACATAATGGAAGAGAGACCGGTAACCATATGCTCAGCAGAGTTAAGCAATGTATCGGTAATCATACCGCGGTCCATTATCACTACGATACCACGAGCAATACCGATAATTAGCGCAACGCCAAGTAGGTCACGAGCACCATCTATAAAGCTTGAAGTTAATTCCTCTTCACTCATCCTTGCAACTAATCCAATGATTATGGTGGCTGCAAGGAACATAGCGGAAATTTCTGCCATCCACCAACCTGCAATCGCTACCCCATAGATCATGATACCGAAAGAAGCTGCGAATAGGCAAAGTATGACTTTACGAGTGGTTGTAAACTCAAGTACCTCACCTGACTTGTTTCCAAGGAAGTGCGTGATATTTTCTTCATACTTGTCGTAAACAATTGATTTAGTTTTGTCTGCGCGAACCATTTTCGCGTAGCGCATAACGTAACCAACACAGATTACCCAACCGATAAGCAAGATAGCAATACGCAAGAACATACCATCAGTAAATGGGATACCCGCTGCGTTTGCTGCAATTACAGTGGCAAATGGGTTGATTGTTGAACCTAAAGTACCGATACCTGCGCCTAGCAATACAGTAGCAGCTGCAACAACTGGGTCAAATCTAGCAGCAAGCATGACTGGAACTAATAAAGTGTAGAAAGGTAGCGATTCTTCAGCCATGCCGTAAATGGTACCGCCAGCAGCAAATAGAGCCATTAATATCGGGATCATTAACTCTTCCCGACCTTCTAACCTGTGCGTGACACGCTCTATACCAGCGTCGATGGCCCCCGTTTTGGTCACTAATCCTAAGAAACCACCAATGACTAAAATAAATAAAGAGACATCTATGGCAGCGGCAGAATAGGATTCGTGATCGTAGAAACCATCAATAGGGGCAAGAAATATATCAATAATACCTTGAGGATTACTTTCAACCGCTTGGTAGGTTCCTGCAATTGGGACTTCTCTACCCAGTTCTTCGTTCATCGTTCTTTCATATTGACCTGCGGGAACGATCCAAGTCATTAAAGCGACTATCGCGATCAGGGCGAAAAGAATAGTGTATGCAGATGGAAACTTAAAATTAGCAAAGAGTCCTTTTTTATCTTGTTGGTTTACTGCATGAGTTGTCATTATTATCTCCTTATTCATCTAGTTCTAGATGATCATTAGGATGAAAAATAGCGCACCAAATTTAATTATTTAGTGACAAATTTAATTTCAATATTCGATTTAAATGTCGTTAGTCTTTGACTGTAAATTAATACATCGTGTTGCCTTTTTACTGATTATTTAATATTGGATATTAATAGGTTTTGGTTATTTCTAATGATGATCTTAGAGATTTGCATCTGATCAATCTATGCTTGTAGTCACAATTTATCCCGAGAAAATATTTTGGTCTTCTTTGATGATAATGTCAGATGGGTTATTTAGTCGTTAATATAAATTAATATTCTATATTTTTTATGATGTGAATGAGAATAATATGCAAGGCAGAAGGGCGTTTTTGGCTATTAGACAGAGGATTAACAGGTATTACGAAATACAAACCGGCTAATTATGCAGTAATTTTAATGATTATTTCAATTTTGTTATTTTGACTTGGTTGAGTGAAGGAATATTATGCAGATTTTAAAATTTAAAATAGAGACGTTAAAGTTTTTATATATGAGAGCTAGATCGCCTTTTAAAAAAGCGACCTAATTGGCCGCTTAACTCGCTTAGACTTTAAATGTCGTCTCTCTCGATAGGACAACTCATACAGCGAGCTCCCCCGCGTCCTCTTCCTAGTTCATTGCCGGGAATACTCAGTACCTCAATACCGGCTTTATCATATTTTTCGTTGGTATAAACATTACGTTCGTAACCGATAACAACACCAGGTTTTACGGTAAGAACATTGTTGGCATCGTTCCACTGTTCTCGTTCTGCTTCATAGTTATCGCCACCGGTTGTAATGAGCTTAAGTTGGTCAACTTCTAATGCTGATTCGAGAGCAGAAATGTAATTCGGCATTTGCTTCGCGTTCATATCATTTTCACCTTTAGGTGTTAATGACCAAGTTTCTAAGCTTTGATTTATGATTTCAGGGTAGACAGAAAAGGTGTCTATATCTATATGGGTCATAACGGTATCGAGATGCATGCAGGAGCGGTGCTTAGGAAGCTTGAGAGCAATAACTTGCTTCGCCTGACCAGATTTGAATAGATTCGCTGCTAAGTTCTCTACACCTTGTGGCGTTGTTCTCTCTGACATCCCAATTAAGACAGAGCCTTTACCTATGACTAGTACGTCACCACCTTCAATGTTTGCGTTGTCATAATGGAGGTCCTGGTCACCGAAATAGTTGATAAAGTCACTACCAGCGAACGTTGGATGCCAACGATAGATAGCTCTTAGGTGGTTGGTTTCTCTTTGACGCGCCGCTTTCATCATTGGATTAAGTGAAACGCCTCCATAAACCCAACAAGAAGTATCTCGCGTAAATAAGTGGTTAGGTAAGGGCTCAATGACGAAATCGATAGGTTTATGCATTTTTGGAAGCATAGAGGAAGATTGGATTGGCAATTCAGAATAGGCGAGTCCACCAAGTAAAATAGTGGCTAAATGTTCATTGTCCATTTCTGCAAGGTAGTTTCTGAGATCTCTAGCGAAAGTAGGGCCATATCTAAAATCGGAAATCTGATTGACCAATAACCATTCTTTTGCTTCCTTAACTGCTAATGTTTCAACAAGCAGGTCATGCAACAATAGAACTTCAACATCTTGATTTTTTAAGGTTTGAGCAAATATGTCATGCTCTTCCCCTGCGGCTTCAACCGCTAGAACATCATCAAAAAGAAGCTCCTGACAGTTAGATGGTGTTAGGTGGGTTAATGCCCTTTCTGGACGATTTAATAATACCCGACGTAACTGGCCTACTTCCGATCCAACGTACAACTTGCTCATTCTGTATCCTTACAATATTGACTATCCCCCTTTATGACAAGCTTATGGTTAAGTTGCAAGTTACTTGATTGGAATATAATGTTAAATTTTAATTAAATAATTATCGAAAACTTCAATTTATATGTCTTATTCGCAAGTAATCAACATATTTCTCTTTTATCAATGACCGTGAAATTTGATTGATTATGCTAGTCAACAATGATGTACTCTCTGTTTATTAGTCTATTTTTCACTCTTACGCTTTGTTTTTAAAAGATAAGTTGCATTTTTTACTACAGAAAGCTAATTCATCAAGAATCATTTTTTAGTTGATATCCACTCATTATTTGTTCATGAGTATTGAATAGGCTAAACACGATTTTGTTCTGAATATGGTTTTATTTGTTAAGAAAATGTTTTGAACAACATAAGATCGTCTTGAACAATCGATTCTTAGTGGTATTTCGTTCCGATCCGTGCCATATTTCACGGCGACTCAATTACCTCATTTGCTACCTGGAGTACCAGCATGTCTCACGAAGATGAATACCTATCTGTTGAAGCGTTGATCAATATCCAAAAAGAAGAGACTAGACAGATCATCGACGCTCTTTTGGAAGATGGAAGTGATCCTGATGCTCTATACGATATTGAACACCATTTGTTTGCTGAAAATTTTGAAACATTAGAACAAGCGGTTGTTGAAGCGTTCAAAATGGGTTTTGAAGTATTAGAAGCAGAAGAGACGGAAGATGAAGATGGTAATCGTCTATTGTGTTGTGATGCTACCATGGAATCCGTACTCAGTGCTGAAGCCATTGATTTACAAGTTGAGAAGCTCATTAGTCTTGCTGAAAAATATGACATTATTTATGATGGCTGGGGCACTTTTTATGAAGGTGATGATGTCGATTATGAAGAAGATGGCATAGAAGAAGAGTAATAGAATTTAACTAATAGGCTGCATCTTTGAAATGCAGCCTTTCAATTTCTGCTTACCGCGCGACATAGCAACAACCTTCGATTTCATTTATCACTTTCAATTTCCCTCATATTTTAACGCTTTTTAAGTTAATTTCTATTTTGTCTAAACTATCAACTGTACGTGCCGATATAACTATACTAGTCAGTACTGACTAGCTAATTATTGATATCTATCGTGTAGAGGTTTGTAATGCATTTGTCATTGATACAGCGAATTACCTTGGGCTTTATAACGGTAACCCTTTTTGTCCTTGCGATAAGCACCTCTGCTTATCTTTCTCAAGTGAGTATGTCTAAACAGTTAAAACTTACAGCATCTACGTTGACTGGGTTGCTTGACCGATCGAATGTTCTTACTCAGCACCTTCAGGATGTAAACCGTTCCATGTTGGTTCACGCGAATAGCGAACAAGAAGCGCGTAGAACGGAATTGAGGTTAGCTCTAGGAAACGCGAAGCAATCCTATGGTGAAACCGTCGCACTTCTGGAAACTGAATTATCTGACTATCCACAACTTGTTACCAAACTGAATAATCTTGATGGTAACGCGACTGTATTTATCAATGGTGCAAATCAACATCTGGATATTCATGATCAGAGAACCTCTGCTCGTTCAGTTGCGACTAAAGAACTGAATACATTTGATGAAGAGTGGTTGTTTTTCGAACAAGATATCAATGATCTAATTTCCGATGCGAAAGCGGATGAAATGCAACAAGTCGCATGGGATCTTGAATTCTTACTTACCCAAGGGAAGGGGGCGGCTGGATATCTGCAGAAAGTCTTGTCTATAGTAAAAGAACAAGAAGTAAATGCGTTCAAGAGTGAATTGTCAGCCTATTTAGAGCGCTTTAGTGAAAAAGCCGATCGTATCATAAAGGCGATGCCTGAATCTGAAGACATCGTGGCGGTATATCGTGATTTGCTACAACACAATATTGTTAATTCAGAAGGGTTACTGCAACAGCATCTAATATTCATCGAGCTCAATGAACAAAGTACGATGCTGCTCGCACAGATTGCTCAAGAGGTGGATGCCTTGTTATCGGAATCAGTCGTGATTATTTCTGATATCCGTTCTCTATCTGAGTCAGCATTAAAAAATGCTGAAGAGGAGGCGTTCGACTCATTAATGATTAACCTGATTTTGACCGCTATTTCAACGCTACTGGCTGTCATCATTACCTTTACTGTCGTGCGCTCTATTAAGAAGCCTTTATTCTCTATCATGGAAGCGATTGACAAACTCGCCAGTGGTGATTTAACGCATAAAATAAGCGAAAGTTATCAGTCTGAACTAGGACTTATTGCGGACAATATTAATGGCCTAAGTGACAAATTAAGTGGGTTGATCTCGCAAATACAATCATCAGCCGAAACAGTCAGTGGTGTGGCTGATGAAAGTCATGCGATGAGTCAAAAGACAAATCATAAAGTAGAAGAACAGAGCAAGCAGACAGACTCTATCGCGACAGCGGTAACAGAAATGGAACATGCGGTAAAGGAGGTGGCATCACACGCATCAGAAACCAGTAGAGAAGTCGATGAAGTCACGCTGCAAGCGCAATCGAACATGGAGAACATGCAGAAGAACTTACGCTTTGTGAATCGCCTTCAAGATTCATTAGATGAAGCAACGCAGGTTATCAGCCAGCTCTCAATTCAAAGTCAGCAAATAGGTGAAATACTCACGGTTATTCAGTCCATTTCTGAACAGACCAACCTTTTGGCATTGAATGCTGCTATTGAAGCTGCTCGTGCAGGTGAACACGGACGAGGTTTCGCTGTTGTAGCCGACGAAGTTCGTTCTTTGGCAACAAGAACACAACAATCAGCCAATGAGATTGGTGAGATGATAGACAGCTTGCAAGGAAAAGCCGACCAAGCCGTAGGAATAGTAGAAAATAATCTTGTCCACGCTGAGCAATCGGTTAAGCAAACGAATGAAACGAGCGATTCACTGGAAAACATGCTTTCTAGCCTAACGCACATCAATGACATGAGCCGTTCAATTGCGACCGCTTCTGAAGAACAAACGGCTGTTGCCCAGGATGTGGCTAAGAATATTGTTCACATATCGGATATGACAATGAGTATTGCAGAGGATGCGAAAGAAGCGGCTCGTAATAGTGAGTCGTTGAATCAACTTTCTAGTGAGCAAAGCCAACTAATTGCTCAATTTAAGATCTAAATAAGCAAAAGGGCAGTTTGAATCAATTAGGTCAATTTTTGTCTAGCGACAAATGCTATGCCATTTATCAATATTTACGTATACTGGCAAAAATTGATCTAAATCAAAGATAATATGCAACTACCACTTGCTGGACGCTGGCAACTATCACCTTTAACCGACCTTTCTATCCCGCAAGGAGATATCATTTTTCCGGCACCTTTTAGTCAGATATTACCTAAGCAATTGATTGAGTCGCAGATACAAAATCAAGAATGGCATTTAATGCACGATATTGAAGTGGATGAGAAAATGCTTAGTTTTCCTGTGGTCGATTTTATTATCGGCGGTATCGATTTTTATGCCGAAGTTCGAATTAATGGTGAGGCTGTTTTTGATTGTGATGGCTCAGAGCTGACCTACCGAAAGGATATTCAACAACATTTACGTCTAGGTCGGAATCGAATTGAGATTTTGTTTTTAGAGCAAGAAGATGACTGGTTGTTAGATGAGGATAGTCTTTGCAGTTTGGGTGGGGCATTACCGCGTAAACGAGACTCTAGATTAGGGCTCTGGGAAACCCCTTATTTACATTTTATTCGACATGTACGACTCGATTACATTTCCACTGAGCAAATTTGGCATCATGGGGGTGGATGCGAGTTTAAAGTGGATCTCTTTTATCACGTCTATGCAACAGGGTTAGTTTCTGCATCGGTTAAGTTCGATGGTATGACTTATCAGATACCGCTTGATATTAGAACGAATCAAGCGACGGCGTTATTTCAAGTGGAGGCACCAAGGTTGAACAAAGATAACCACTGGTACTTATTGGAAGTAGAACTTGATGAGCAAAAGCAAACTCATCAAGTTGGCCTGAACCCTAACCTGAATGTTGAGCATTATCCAGTTTAAGGAATGAAGGCTGCTGTTTATAGCTTTTTAAGCATGCGCACTTCGCAATCGGTATGACCAGTATTGCCCATGGGTTTATCAACAAGTTCAAAGCCTAGCGATTTATAGAGCGCAATTGCTTCGACAAGGTTATCGGTCGTTTCTAGATACATCTGTGAAAAGCCGATTGCGCGGGCTTGTTTAAAGCATTTCACGGCCAATGCGCGCGCGAGTCCTTTCCCTCGAACCTCAGGTAAAAAGTACATTTTTTGTAATTCACAAACAGATTCGTCCCCTGTTAGTGGCGCAAATCCTGCGCCACCAAATATCTTCCCATTTTTCTCTATTACCCAATATTGGCTGTTTTTTGCATCGTAGACCTTAGATAGGGCGTCGAGAGTGGGATCGGCAACGCTAAATCCTTTGTCTTCAGTTAGACCATATTCAGCAGATACTTCTCTAATGACAGAGGCTAATTTTGAGTCATCAACGGGCTTTATGTCTCTGATAATGAAAGAGGATTGAACTCTAGATAGTGATAATGCTTTGATGTATTTTGCTAAACTTGATTCGATAAGTTCTAGTTCATCATCATCAAACTGGTCAATAACTGTCTGAACCTGTTTGTTTCTTGAGTTTTCAATTTGATTCAGAATCTGTTCGCCTTTTTGTGTTAAGCGATACAAGTGACAGCGTTTATCATCGGGATTAACGATTGATTCTATTAGTAGTTGTTTTGCAAGAGAAGTAAGCGTTCGGCTTGCGTTTGGCTTATCAATACGCAGTTTTAAAGCTATTTGGCTAATAGTCGAGAGCTCCTGCCCTAGCTCAACCAATGTATGAATTTGTACTGGGCTTAAACTAAAGTCGCCATAGTGTGTATCCAGAGCGCCCAGACTACGGACAAGATCTCTAGAAGCCTTTCTGAGTTGCAGTTTTTTCATTATTATTTTTTATTTTGTTATGATATGAAACCAATATGGTTTTATATCATAACAAAGTCAATAGAGAGAAGTATCAGGCTTGAGTAGTATTATCAGTTAAAGCTAATTTAATCCTACTTAAGCGAGTTTGGTCATTGTTGTCGTCGCAATATGATGTCGACGTAACCAAATTTTTTCGTGGAAATAATAGGCAACAGTATTAATGCTTGGTTCAATCAATGCCATGATTCCACCAATTAACGCATCGCCAGTAAGAAGGTAGGTCACAACAAAAGCAACATTAAAATGGATCAGAGCAAAGCTTGCTGTTTTGGTCTGTGTTTTGTTTTCATTGCGTTTTAGGAAAGCAACTTGGTTCCAGGCTTTTTCATGGAAATAGAAGGCAATGGTATTGACTGCTGGCTCTATCAGTGCAATTAAGCTACCTAATAAAATATCGCCAGTTAAGATGTAGGCAACGGTTAATGCAATGCTGAAGTGCAATCCCGCGAATGTCATGGTTTTAAGCATAATGGTGCTCTCTCATTTGAACGAATAACTGAATACACAAACAGTATTGATAATTACTCTCATTTGAGCAAGAGGAAAATAGTTATTTGTTTGATAGGTTATTTCGATGAGAAATTTTGAAGTAGGAACAAAAAAGGCTGGCTTTGAGGGCCAACCTTTTGACTTATATTAATCTGACTTAGAAGCGAACAATAATGTGGTTCTACTAGAGTGCTGCGATTGTTGCTTTTTGTTCTTCAAGTTTTATTAGTGTTTCTTGGTAAGCGTTGAGCTTTTCACGCTCTTTAGCCACTACGGCTTCCGGCGCTTTCGCAACAAAGCCTTGATTGCTAAGTTTGCCGCCTATGCGCTTGATCTCACCTTGAATTCTTTTTACTTCACCTTCTAAGCGAGCCAGTTCCGCATCTTTATCGATTAAACCTGCCATAGGTATCATCAATTCAGACTTCGCCACAAGTGCGGTCGCACATGCCGGTGTCGTTTCGTTCTCTGCGAGAACCTTAACGCTCTCAAGTTTTGCTAAAGATAGAATAACAGTCAAGTTATCGGCTAGACGTTTCACGTCCGTGTCGTCGGCCGCTTTTAGCATGACTTCTAGTGGTTTGCTTGGCGCAATGTCATATTCTGCCCGCAGGTTACGAATACTAGAAATAAAGGTTTTCACCCACTCGATATCTGCAATCGCTTCTTCATCGAACTTGTCTTCTTCGAATTGAGGCAATGCTTGATTCATAATAGTTTCACCTTCTACACCAGCAAGGGGTTTAACGCTCTGCCAGATAGACTCAGTGATATATGGGATGACAGGGTGCGCAAGGCGTAGTGTCTTTTCAAGAACCGTAATCAACGTATAGCGAGTTGCCATCTGCTGTGCTTCGGTACCTTTCCATAAAACGGGTTTCGTTAGCTCTAAGTACCAATCACAAAATTGGTTCCAGATAAACTCATAGAGGGCATTTGCAGCCATATCCAAACGGTAGTTTTCGATATGCGTATTGAATTCTTTTGCGGCAAGCTGGAATTGAGACTCTATCCATTTATCGGCAAGAGAAAACTCTAGGTTTGCAATGTCTTCTTGGGATAGTGTTGTCCCGCAATCTTGGTCTTCTGTATTCATCAATACATAACGACTTGCGTTCCATAATTTATTACAGAAATTACGGTAACCTTCCAGGCGTTTCATGTCCCAATTGATATCACGGCCAGTAGAAGCCATTGCCGCGAGAGTGAAACGCAGGGCATCTGTTCCGTATGGTTCAATACCACCTTCAAATGTTTTCCGCGTATCCTTTTCGATTTTCGCTGCCAATTTAGGTTGCATCATGTTGCCGGTTCGTTTCTCAACCAGCGACTCTAGATCGATGCCATCAATCATGTCGATAGGGTCAAGTACGTTGCCTTTAGACTTAGACATCTTATCGCCGTTTTCATCGCGAATAAGACCAGTCATATATACCGTCTTGAATGGTACCTGTGGCTTGCCGTTTTCATCTTTAATGAAATGCATCGTCATCATGATCATGCGAGCAACCCAGAAGAAGATAATATCGAAACCAGTGACCAACACTTCGGAAGGGTGGAATACTTTCATATCTTCTGTTTCAGCGGGCCAACCTTGAGTACCAAAAGTCCATAACGAAGAAGAGAACCAGGTATCTAATACGTCGTCATCTTGGCGAAGAACAATGACAGGGGCAAGGTTATTTTTACTGCGGACCTCTTCTTCTGTACGACCTACATACACGTTGCCATCATTGTCATACCATGCAGGGATACGATGGCCCCACCACAATTGACGCGAAATACACCAATCTTGGACGTCACGCATCCAGGCGAAGTACATGTTTTCATATTGCTTAGGTACAAACTGGATTTCACCATCTTCTACTGCTTTCGTTGCTGTCTCTGCTAATGGGGCGGCGCGTACATACCATTGGTCAGTCAGCATCGGCTCGATAACTACACCACCACGATCACCATAAGGTACCGTAAGCTGATGGTCTTTGATTTCATCAAGTAGACCGAGTTCTTCAAATTCAGCCACAATCGCTCTACGAGCAGCAAAACGTTCCATGCCTTGATATTTTTCAGGGATCGCATCGCTATATGCGTTGCTTTCTTCACCTTTTGTATCAAAAATCTCGGCGGCATTGCGAATATCGCCATTAAATGTGAGGATATTAATCATCGGCAGACTATGGCGTTTACCTACTTCATAGTCATTAAAGTCATGTGCTGGGGTGATCTTTACGCAGCCAGTGCCTTTTTCCATATCGGCATGCTCGTCACCTAAGATAGGAATACGGCGGCCAACGACAGGGAGAATGATTTCTTTGCCAATGAGATCTTTATAACGAGGATCTTCTGGATTTACGGCGACACCAGTATCGCCCAACATGGTTTCTGGACGAGTCGTTGCGACAATAATGAACGCTTTGCCATCGGCTGTTTTAGCACCATCAGCAAGTGGATATTTGAAATGCCACATGTGGCCATTTTTATCTTTATTTTCGACTTCAAGATCAGAAATTGCTGTGTGTAATTTAGGATCCCAGTTAACCAAACGCTTGCCGCGATAGATTAAGTCTTCTTCATAAAGACGTACAAATACTTCTTTAACCGCATCAGAAAGTCCATCATCCATGGTGAAGCGTTCGCGCTCCCAATCGACGGAGGCACCTAAGCGACGAAGTTGCTTAGTGATCGTCCCACCAGATTCCGCTTTCCATTCCCAAATTTTATCAATGAATGCATCTCGACCATAATCGTTTTTGGTCTTGCCTTCTTGGGCGGCGATTTTTCTTTCCACAACCATTTGTGTTGCAATACCTGCGTGATCGGTACCCACTTGCCAAAGCGTGTTTTTGCCTTTCATACGCTCACAACGGATTAAGGTATCCATGATCGTATCTTGGAAAGCGTGCCCCATATGCAGGCTACCAGTGACGTTCGGCGGTGGGATCATGATGCTGTAAGCTTCTTTAGATGTATCACCGTGTGGCTTGAAATAGCCTTTCTCTTCCCATGTTTGGTATAGAGATTGTTCAATCGATTGTGGGTTGTATGTCTTTTCCATAGCGTCTTTTAATGGATACTTTTCGTTGATTTGGAATTAAGTACGGATCTTATAGGAGCATCACCTTAAAGAAAGTGGCCTCGCACAACGAGGATACCTATAAGATCATAAATTAGTGCTGATGATCGATATCAATAATTTGCATTTGATACCCAGCTTGGCGGTAGAGCTTATACCTTTCACGGGCAGTTTGCTTCGCTTTTTCATCATAAGGAACGAAGTCTATCACTTGAGCAAAGGTTCCCGCAAAGTTTGTGTTATCTTTCGCCAAATTAATCACAAGCTGGCGATTCCAACTTGGTCGCAGTTGGCTATAACCTATCTCAATTGAAGTGCCATTTTTTGGGCCTTCACCAATAAGATTATGGGGTAGAAAACAGTCGGGCTCTTGTTGCCACAACCGCTCATCCCAATATAACGACTTTTCTTTGTTTTCCGCATTTATGTAGAGCTTAACACCTTGGTTATGAAAATGTTTTAACAGGAAAAGTACATAGGATTCAAACCCCTCATTACTGCATTGAGGAGAATCGGCCTGAACGATATAAAAAGTGGCTGTATTCATGTTCTGTTGAGCCTGCAAGATTACTTAGGTATCACGACAAAAGAAAAGGGCCTTTCGGCCCTTTTACTTAGATTGAATATCTACTCTTCAACCTCTTGGCCGCTACGGTTAAGTAGAAATTGGACAAGGAGTGAAACGGGTCTGCCCGTAGAGCCTTTGGCTTTGCCTGACTTCCAAGCAGTCCCGGCTATATCGAGGTGCGCCCAGTTGTACTTTTTCGCATAGCGAGACAAGAAGCAACCAGCGGTAATAGTACCAGCAGGTCGTCCACCAATATTCTGCATATCTGCAAACGGACTCTCCAATTGTTCCTGATACTCGTCCGCCATTGGCATACGCCATGCTCTGTCACCAGCCTGTTCAGAGGCATTAACTAATTCATGTGCAAGTGGATTGTGATTTGAAACTAAGCCACTGATATGGTGACCAAGTGCCATAACACATGCACCCGTTAACGTTGCCACATCAATAACACACTCAGGGTCAAAACGTTCAACATAGGTTAGCGCGTCACAAAGCACCAAACGACCTTCAGCATCTGTATTTAGTACTTCAACGGTTTGGCCAGACATCGTGGTTAAGATATCACCTGGGCGATAGGCATTGCTGCCTGGCATGTTTTCACAACCAGCAAGAACAGCAACAACATTGATCGGTAATGCGAGTTTAGCAAGCGCCTTCATCGTACCAAAAACAGAAGCCGCACCACACATGTCATATTTCATCTCGTCCATAGCTTCGCCAGGTTTGAGAGAGATACCACCAGAATCAAACGTTAGTCCTTTGCCAATTAAGACAATAGGTTTTGCATCGGAGTCTGGATGACCTTTGTATTCCATTACTGACATCATTGATTCATTGCTAGAGCCTCGACCAACGGCTAAGTATGATGTCATACCTAGTTTCGCCATTTCTTCTTCACCAATTATTTTTGATGTGATGGATTGGTAGTCGTCACCTAAACGGCGAGCTTGTGATGCCAAATAAGCAGGGTTAGCTACGTTAGGTGGCATATTGCCAAGATCTTTAGAGGCTTTAACACCCGACGAAATTGCTAAGCCGTGGGTAATGGCCTTTTCACCTAGATTTAATTCACGTCGAGTCGGTACGTTAAACACAAGTTTACGCAGTGGACGGCGTGTTTCTGGTTTGTTGCTCTTAAATTGGTCAAAAATGTACAGACCGTCTTTTGTTGATTCAACAGCTTGACGTACTTTCCAGTATGTATCTCGTCCTTTAACGTGTAGCTCGGTAAGGAAACATACTGCTTCCATAGACCCAGTTTCGTTTAAGGTACTGATGGTTTTTTGAATAATTTCTTTGTATTGACGCTCGCCTAACTCGCGTTCTTTACCACAGCCGACAAGAAGTACTCGTTCAGACAACACGCCTGGAACGTGATGCAGAAGTAGCATTTGGCCTGGCTTACCTTCTAGATCTCCACGACGAAGTAGAGAGCTGATATAACCATCACTGATCTTATCAAGCTGTTCAGCCACTGGGGAAAGTCGGCGAGGTTCGAATACGCCCACAACGATACAAGCACTACGTTGTTTCTCGGGGCTGCCACTTTTTACACTGAACTCCATGTAAACTCCTACTAGTTAAAGACAAACAGAACTAAATGTTAGATAATCGCCGTCTACTTTGTTCCAAATTGAACTAAAATAAACAAAAGTTGTTCAATCAACATTGAGTCATAATTTGATAAAATAAAAGGTTCATCGAGAAATTATAGTGATTAGAGTAAAAAAACAAGTTTTCTATAGGGTCTTTTAACGTGATTATTGTCAGATATTTGATCCGCGAGACAATCAAAAGTCAAATTGCGATCTTTTTCGTACTATTCTTGGTGTTTCTTAGTCAGAAGTTTATCAGTATTCTGGCTCAGGCATCAGATGGTGATATCCCTGCTAGTCTGATTTTGACTTTGGTAGGCTTAAACATGCCTGCGATGGCAGCAATGATTCTGCCGTTAAGTATATTTGTTGGCATATTAATCACTTTTGGCCGTTTATATGCCGAAAGTGAGATTACTGTAATGAATGCTACCGGAATGGGTAATAAATTTCTCATTCAAGCTGCACTTTATTTGGCATTAATTACGTCGATATTAGCTGGGTTAAATACACTTTGGTTAACACCGTGGGCTTTAGATAAACGTGTAGAGACCATGGAGCAATTATCTGCTGATAATAGCGTTGACCTGCTTCAAAAAGGGCAGTTTCAACGAACTCCAGATGGTTCCGCCGTCGTATTTATTGGCGATCTTAAAGATAAAAAATTGAGTAACGTATTCGTTGCCCAGATTATTCCCAAAGACTCTCTTCTTCCCAGTGTCATGATCGCAGAATCTGGTCTAGCAAAAGAGCTTGAAGATGGGAGACAAATCCTTTCGTTATACGATGGCTCACGTTATGAAGGTTTGCCAAGACGTCTTGACTACATGATAACTGATTATGAAGAATATGAGGCGTTGATTGGTCAAAGGGAAGTCACCAAAAAAGGGCGTGACTGGGATGATTTACCGACGCTAACACTGATCAATAACCCAGACAAAAAAGCGCAAGCAGAATTGCAATGGCGACTATCTTTAATAGTCTGTATACCGTTATTGACCCTCATCGTTATACCGTTGTCAGCGGTTAACCCACGACAAGGCCGCTTTGCCAAAATGGGGCCAGCGATTCTTATCTATATGACCTATTTTCTTGCGCTTAGCGCCAGTAAGTCAGGTATAGAAGGTGGTGGGCTTCCTGTTCTTATCGGGATGTGGCCTGTGAATCTCTCGCTGCTTTTTGCGGGTTTAATCCTCAACTATATGGATAGCGTCCCTGTAAGACGATTTATCGATAATTTTAAGCAGAGAAGGTTGGCTAAACGTGTTTAAGATATTCGATCTCTACATTGGTAGAACCATCATTGCGACAACCTTTCTAACGTTATCCACTTTAGTTGGGTTGTCCGGCATTATTAAGTATGTTGAGCAACTTAGAAAGGTTGGCCGAGGTAGCTATGATCTTGTTCAAGCGCTTTATTTTGTGCTACTCGGTATGCCTAGAGATATCGAGATGTTTTTTCCTATGGCGACACTACTTGGGGCATTGATTGCTCTTGGTATGCTGGCGTCTAGCTCTGAGTTAACGGTAATGCAAGCCTCTGGTTTTTCTAAGTTAGATGTTGGCTTATCTGTGTTAAAAACGGCAATACCATTAATGATTATGGTGATGGCGTTAGGAGAATGGGGTTCTCCTCAGACGATTAAAATGGCGCGTGAATTACGAGCATTCTCCATTTCTGGCGGTACGATTGTTTCGGTAAGAAGTGGCGTGTGGGCAAAAGATGCAGATAATTATATCTATATTGGGCGCATTGATGATAAATCGCTAAAAGCATTAACGGTTTGGCAGTTTGATAAGGACAAAGACCTCAATACCATTATCTATGCCAATAGTGCCGATTATATTGGCAATAATATTTGGCAGATGAAAAACGTCCAACTTACTTATCTAAAGGATAATATCCAATTATCTAAAAAGGATCTTAAAACTTATGACTGGAAGTCGACGATAGAGCCAGACAAATTGGATGTGGTAACGGTGAAACCAGAAGAGCTTTCTTTGTCTGGTATTTATGATTACGTTAATTATCTCAAAGCTTCAGAGCAGGATGCTGCTAGGTATGAGTTGGCATTTTGGCGAAAAATGACTCAACCGCTGTCTATTGCCGTTATGATGTTAATGGCCCTCTCATTTGTGTTTGGTCCGCTGAGGACTGTCACGATGGGGGCGAGGATTATTTCTGGTATTATCGCCGGGTTTACGTTCTACATTTCCAGTGAATTTTTTGGGCCGCTTAGCTTGGTGTATCAAATCCCGCCAATTGTCGGTGCTGTGGCGCCGAGTCTTCTGTTTTTAGCGCTCGCAATTATACTGCTACGGCGAAAATTGTGACGAAAAAAGGGGCAACTGGATATAATAAGTAGACTATAGGGGAGGTCTTTGCCCACTGTCTATAACCAGTTGCCCGCTTAACTATCTGTTGTCACCTATTAGCCATAAGCGACACTTGGAAGCCAAAGTACCAACTGAGGCCAAATCACAAGACAAACCAGAGCCAGAATCTGAATAAAGATGAATGGCATCACACCTTTGTAGATATCTTTGAGTTCGACACCTTCTGGACAAACGCCCTTTAAATAAAACAGAGCAAACCCTACTGGTGGTGTTAAGAAGCTTGTTTGTAAGGCCATTGCAACTAACATGACAAACCATACAAGGCTTGGATTATCCACAACGCCATGACCATCGAGCTCAATACCCAGATTTGAAATTACAGGGGCTAAAAGCGGTAGCGCAATCAAGGTGATTTCAATCCAATCTAAAAAGAAACCAAGCAAGAAAACAATGAATAGAATGAAAGCAATAATGCCATAAGGTCCAAAGGGTAAGCCGCTTAAGAATGACTCTATTAGTTCGTCACCACCCAATTCTCTTAATACTAAGGCAAAACAAGAGGCACCAAGAAAAATCATGAAAATATAAGCGGTTGTTCCGAAGGAAGAGAGCAAAACTTCTTTCATTACTTTTAAGCTCAGTCTTCTATTATAGGCGGCCAACAATGTTGCTCCCATGGCGCCAATACCTGAGGCTTCAGTTGGGGTGGCTATCCCTGCGAAGATTGATCCAAGAACAATAAATATCAAGATAATGGTTGGAGTAATGTCTTTAAATACTTGAAAAATAATGCTCCAGTCCACAGGTTCAACATCATGAGGTACCGGGGCTTTTTCAGGGTTAAGCTTGCCGACGACTAAGATATAAATGATGTACATTGCACCTAGTAATAGGCCAGGGAAAATAGCGCCCATGAAAAGGTCACCAACAGATAATCCAAGTTGATCAGCCATAATCACTAACATGATAGAAGGAGGGAGAAGTATCCCTAATGTACCAGCGGAAGCGATGGTACCTAGCGCTAAGGGTAAGTGATAACCCTGACGCATCATGGTAGGCAAAGACATAACGGCAAGCAAAACGACAGAGGCACCAATGATGCCAGTGGAAGCGGCCAAAATAATACCAATTGCCATCACCGTAATCGCTAAACCACCATGTACCTTTCCAAATAGCTTTTGCATGGACGACATCAGTTTTTCAGCTATTCCAGATTTATCTAACATGTTTCCCATAAAGATAAACATAGGGAGTGCAACCAAAATCCAGTTGTCCATGATCTTATAAATACGATTAACTACAAGACCTAAACTTGTGTAATCGAGCCCTGTAAAAGTATCCAAATAAATATCAGCAAAATACCCTACAGCAGCAAAAATAACGCCAATGCCTCCCAATACATAGGCGACAGGAATACCCGTAAAAAGAAGAACAATAAACGAGCCAAACATGGCGATTACAATCCACTCATTCGCTTCCATGTTGTGCCCCTTTAGCTAATGTTTCAATATTTCGTAAAATTCTTGCGATTATTGAGAGTAAAAGAAGTGTAAAGCTGACAGGAATAACGCTTTTAATTAACCAACGATATGGCAAACCTGACGGCGAGGAAGAGCTCTCATTGACTCTCCATGATTCGTAGGCGAAATCGTAAGAGTGTAAAATAACAATGATGACGAACGGGATGGCAAATATGGTCAAACCAAGCATGTCGACCAATGCTTTCTTCTTTTCGCTAAACTTGTGGTAAAAAAGGTCAACGCGAACATGAAGATTACTAACTTGCGCGTATGCGGTACCAAACATTACTGCGGTCGCATATAGATGCCATTGCAGTTCTTCTAGCTGGATTAGGCCGCTAGAGAACACCTTTCTCAAAACGACTTGAACAATAATAACCAGCACAAGAATTAAGTTGGTCCAAGCGACAAACTTGCTTATCGCATTGATGCCATTTTCTATGTGCAGATAAATGGGAACAGAGGGCGGCGACGATACAACCTTACTCATGGGCTCCTCCTTAGAAAAGCGCCAGCCTTAGGCTGGCATTTAGGGGTTTGAAATATTACTTACGTGTTGCACGCGGCAGGAACGCATTGGCTTCCCAAAGTGCATAGCCTTCTCTGAACTCACTCAGGTCTTGCCATACCTTGTTAAAGAATGGATCAGCACTGGTTTTTTCGTCGACAACTTCTAGCCAAGTGGATTCGAATAGGCTGAGCATTTCGTCATTCCAGTAACGAATTTCAACACCATTTTCTTTGGCTTTCTTCATCGCATCGAACTGTATGGCTTCACCTTCCGCTATGGAATACGTCATGGTAGCCATACAGGTAGTTTCAACCGCAGTTTGCTGAGACTCGTCCATTTTTGCCCAAGTATCTTTGTTAATGAGTAGTTCAAAAACAGTGGACTGTTGATGCCATCCAGGGAAGTAGTTGTATTTAACTATTTTGTGGAAACCTAAGCGTTGATCAATTGCGGGTTGAGAAAATTCAGAAGCATCAATGGCGCCTTTTTCAAGTGCACCAAATATCTCACCACCAGGCAGTTGAACCGTACCTACTCCCAGTTTTTCCATTACGGAAGCACCAAGACCGAAGAAACGCATGTTCAAACCTTTCAGATCTTCTGGTTTTTCAATTGGCTTCTTAAACCAGCCTGATGTTTCAGGAGAAATGATGGCGCATGGGAGCACTTTCACATTGTAGCCACCCTGATCATACATTTCTTGATACAGTTTTAGTCCGTTACCAAAATATAACCAAGCCATATATTCGCCAGCTTCTGGGCCAAAAGGTACCGCAGAAAAGAGTGCAGAAGCTGGGAGTTTGCCTTGCCAATAACCCGCTGTCGCATAACCTGAATTTACTTTACCAGTAGAAACAGCGTCTAGTATTTCCGCTGGGTTGACCAGCTTACCTGGTTCATAAATTTTCATTTTTATTGTGCCACCAGACATGGCAGTAATGCGGTCGGCGTACCACTTTATGGGGGTGCCTAGAGCCGGTAGATGAGTACCGAAAGCGACAGGGGTTTTCAGCAATATTTTGCTTGCCGCGTTAGCGCTCATAGTAAAACCAGTTGTTGCAATAGCAATAGTGGTCGCAAGAGCAATTTTATTCATGTTCATTCTGTTCTCCTTGTAGGGGACAAATTCCTTGTTAAGTCAAAATGTGAACATCTAATAGTTAAAATTGTTAAATTGATGTTACATTTGTGGTTAGTTTAGGTTGGATTGAAACTGTCGGATATTGGGGGAATTGCGCAATTCTTATCAGTGAAATTACGTAGCCAGAAAAAAAATACAGTAAAACTACGTACATATTGTTAATCCATATAAGGTGATGTAATGGAGTTTGTTAACAGTAGAAAACTGTCGATAAATATAATTTTGCTCTCAGTTTTGCCATTAATTATGGTCGTGGCGATTGTTGCTAGCTTATTGTTTAGTCAGGCAAAAACCCTTGTCGAAGATGAGGTCAAACTTACACGAAGTAATATTGTGACTTCAAAAAAACAAGAACTTAAACAGTACGTTGAACTGGCGATAAAAAGCATTGAACCTTATTACTTAGATTCAACGCTTGATGAGCAAACTGCGAAGCAAATAGTTTCTGAAAAATTGAGTCAGCTCACATATGGGAGTGATGGGTACTTCTTTGTGTATGACTGGGATGGCATAGCATTAGTTCTACCGCACCAGAAAGATCGAGTCGGAAAAAACTGGTGGGATGTCGAAGATTTTAAGGGCAAAAAACTACTTCAAGAGCTTATCTATGTCGCTAGGCATGGAGGCGGTTTTGTCGATTACTTTTGGCACAAACCTTCGAAACAAGAACCTTTACCCAAGCTTAGTTACGCCGTTTCTCTTGATAAATGGCGATGGATGGTTGGAACCGGTGTTTATTTAGATGATGTGGAAAATCAAATATCACACATGCAGAATGGCTTTGATATGAATGTAAGCAAAAGTTCGGCAGCATTGTTTGTTGTTGTATTTATTGCTGTATCGTTGGTTGCTGGTTTGGGAGCATCGTTAAACTTAAATGTGCGTAAATTAGCAAATGAGCAAATGAGTTTACTCAATCAACAGATTATTGAATCGCAAGAAAATGAGAGAAAAAGAGTTTCCAGAGAGTTACATGATGGTGTAAATCAATTACTCGTGGCAGCTAAATATCGCTTAGAAAACCTGCAAAAAGAGCCTGATGAGGCCCTTAAAGAGGGTGAGTTGCAAGCAAGTAAGCAAGCCATGGAACAGGCAATAGTAGAGCTGCGTAGAATATCAAGAGATCTCCGACCGCCTCAACTGGATGATTTGGGGTTGGTTGCGGGAATAGATTCTTATATCAATGATTTGCGTAGTCGCACAGAATTAGAGCTCATTTTCGAACATGATATTGATGGAATAAAGATGGTGCCTGAAGTAGAAACGACACTTTATCGTGTTGTTCAAGAAGCGTTGCACAATGTTGAGAAGCATGCGCAGGCAAAAGGTGTCGATGTTATATTGCAAAGAGAAGGCAAAAAATTACTTCTGACAGTGAGTGATGATGGAAAAGGCTTTAGTGTTTCAACGGATAAAAGGCAACAGTTTTTACGCCAAGACAGTATGGGATTACAGAATATGAAAGAACGAATTCAAGCGATTGGTGGAGAGTTTAGAGTCACCAGTAATCTCGAGGAAGGAACGGAAATTCGTGTGATGCTTAAGATGGAGTTTATATGATTAGCCTCGTACTAGCCGACGATCACCGTTTGATGCAAGATGGACTGAAATCTCGATTAGATAGAGAAGGTAACCTTGTTATTTTGGCCTGTGTTGGAACGGGTGAAGATGCTCTAAAAGTAACGCAAGAACTTAAACCCGACGTATTGCTACTTGATATAAATATGCCGAAGTTAAATGGTATAGAGGTTTTAGAAAGGCTTAAAAAAGCAGGTGCTCAAACGGCGGTGATTATGCTGTCTATGCATGATTCTAAAGACTATGTAATTCGTTCAGTAAAGGCGGGTGCGAAAGGATACGTGTTAAAGGATGTAGGCTCTGATGAGTTAGTGATGGCAATCAATCAGGTGGCAAATGGTCATTCATACCTAAGCTCGCAAGCATCCGATAAACTATTAGAACAGTTTAATGAAGAGCCGAAAGAAAAAGACGAAACGCTGTCAAAAAGGGAGGCCGATGTTCTTCAGGCTATTGTCAGTGGGGCGGGTAACAAGGATATTGCTGACACGTTACATATCAGTGTTCGAACGGTAGAAACCCACCGGCTTAGAATAAAGAAAAAACTTGGGGCTACCTCCACAGCAGGGCTCGTAATGATCGCTTTGGAAAAAGGGTTAATAAAGTAATGTGGGATTCCCTTTGGAGGCATCATGTCTAAACATCATCTGAATAGTCGCCAACCTATTTTAGATAAAATCGTATTCTTCTGTGCGGTTATCAGGACAGGGTCATTTAAAGCAGCCTCATATGAACAGGGATTATCGCCCGCAGCCGGTAGTCGGTGGGTGAAAGAGTTAGAAGAGATTATAGGCGTTGAATTAATAAAACGAAGTACTCGTCAATTGGTTGCGACGCAAGCTGGTCAAAAACTTTACCAGCGATTTAATGGTCTTTTACCTGACATAAACACAGCGATAGAAGAGGTGCAAAATTTAGCAGAAACCTTACAAGGCGAAATCAGGATTTCCTCAACCCCATTATTCGCTAAACAATACCTCACTGATATTATATCTCGATATATGCAGTTACACCCAAAAGTAGATTTTAAATTGTTTATTGAAGCAGGGGATTTTGATGCTCTAAACATCGATTTTGCGTTTCGAGCAAATGCGAGTTATTTGGGAGAACAACAAGTAGACTCGCTTTTGGTCAAAAGACATTTGCTTAGCGAACCACTCTATTTATGTGCATCACCAAGCTATTTGCAAAGTTTTGGCTCACCGGATAATCCAGAGCAACTAAAAAGCCATCGTTGCTTGTATGCTCGGACGTTACTTGGAGGTAATCGATGGTGTTTTGAGCTTGATGGTCGGCCAACTATCGTAACGATTAAAGATGCCTTAGAGTGCGATAATAGTGAGATTTTGCTGGATTTCTCCCTTCGTGGCGCTGGCATTGCTTATCTACCAGAGTCGATTGTAAAAGAACATATCCAGAATCAGAATCTTATCAGTGTGTTGGATAATTACCTTTGCGCGACTTTTGATATAAACATGTACTATCGACCAAGAAAACCAATGCCGGAGCGTTGCAGCCAGTTCAAATCATTTCTTATCGAACAATTCTCTTATCAATAAACCTGATCAACGTAGAACTCTGCAACACAATTAATATCAGATTGTCATCGTTTGTATAATAAATCGTCACTTCGTTGTCATTTAGATCGAATAAATTATTTGATGTAATGTAACCAGTGAGGACGACAATATGCGAACGATAGAGCCAATCGCTAGATTCGATCTAGCGATCTCTCTGTTCTTTCTACAGCATCGTTTCAGTCACGATGTTGCGCGAGTGGGTAAAGCTATTTCACATACAGGTGATGGTCACCTATACGTATTGATTGGACTGTCAGCATTACTCATAGATAAAGAGGCTGGCCATTTGTTTCTTGGTGTAGGTCTATTGGCTTTCGCGATAGAACTGCCTATTTACTGGTTAGTTAAAAATAGTATCCGTCGCAAACGGCCAGAAGCGCTGTCGAATCAATTAAATTCTTTTATTACCCCTTCAGATAGATACAGCTTGCCTTCAGGACATACTTCTGCGGCTTTTGTCATGGCGACGCTATTAGGACAATTCTATCCTGACTCTTATTTTATGGCACTGATTTGGGCGACACTGGTCGGCGCCTCTCGTGTTGTACTCGGTGTCCATTTTTTAACAGATGTCGTTGTTGGCGCTGCGTTAGGGGTTGGCTGTACAACGTTTGCGTTTCACTTGTTAGGCGTTCAGTTTTGAAAATTTTGTATGGTGTACAAGGTACCGGTAATGGCCATATTACTCGAGCTCGGGCAATGGCATATGCACTAAAAGAAAAAGAGGTATCGGTAGACTTCTTCTTCTCTGGGCGAAACAAATTAGAGTATTTTTCTATGGAGGCGTTTGGTGAATACCGCGCTAAGAAAGGGATTAGTTTTCTTACTGAGCAAGGGCGAGTTAATTATGTTAAAACGGCCTTAAATTGTTCTCCTTGGCAGTTCTTAAAAGAGATCAATGCACTGGATCTTTCTCGTTACGATTTAGTGCTGAATGATTTTGAACCTATTAGTGCTTGGGCTGCGAAGAAACAAAACGTGCCTTGTATTGGAATGAGCCATCAAAATTCATTCAGGTATGAAGTGCCCAAAAAAGGCAATAATTGGTTAGACAACAGACTTATCCAACACTTTGCTCCTTCAGATATCCATATAGGGTTGCATTGGTACCATTTTGACCAACCGATACTGCCGCCGATTGTTCATACCGACAAAGCCCATAAAGTTGAAGCGGGCAGTCAAGTGCTTGTCTACCTTCCATTTGAAAGTATTCATGACATTACCGATCTCTTGTTGCGCTTTACGGGTAAAACCTTTGTTTGCTACCACCCAGATATCAAAAATGAGCAGATGATCGAAAACATAGAGTACAGGAGACCATCATATACAGGCTTTCAAAAAGAGTTGCACCGTTGTCAGGGTGTGATAGCCAACGGGGGTTTTGAGCTTCCTTCAGAGGCATTATCGTTAGGAAAAAAACTGCTTTTAAAGCCGCTTTTGGGACAATTTGAACAAGAAAGCAATGTGGCGACGCTAGAAAACCTCGGATTGGCACACTCTATGGATTACCTGGATCCTACTGCGGTCAGAAATTGGCTAGATGTTGGTCAAGCTGAAATTGTGAAATACCCAGACGTAGCAAAGTATATTGTTGATTGGATAGTTGCCGGTAATTGGCAATCGAGTGACAAATTGAGAAAGTTTCTGTGGGAGCAGGTCGATTTTCCTAGCTACACCGCTATTTGAAGTAAACCCACTATCAGCAGTAAACGACCAGCAATGAGTTAGTGTGCAGATAGGTGAACGATATTTCTTAACAATCCTCATGGCGAAAAAAGCCAAAATGCTATTACTTTCTAATACAGAGTTAGGCAGAATTCATCCAGTTTAATTCATCAGACCAATTTCCCATCCACCGTTATTGCTTTTTTCATGCGTTTGCCGAATGATTTTCCTCAATTACATTACTTTAGATTATTTATATAATTTTAGGTTTTCATGTAACGACTTAAAAAATAAAGATATATTTTATAATGAGATAAAATAAAGTAATTATTTATAAAGGTTATTGAATTAACCTAACCTATTGACGGATAGTTGTATCACTCGGACAACAGGCAGTTGTTACGACAAGCATACTAACTACATTCTAGGTTCCTAACCCAGTGACAATCATGCAATAGCGATATTCACTAAAGCAACGTAGAAAAACTTATGAGGCACATAAATGCACAATAAATCCGAATCAAATAATGTTGCACCTAGCCACAGAATGGAATCTACGCTGAGAGGAGTTGACTTAAATCTTCTAACTGTTTTTGATGCTGTTATGCAAGAGCAAAACATTACTCGAGCTGCGCATAATTTAAATATGTCTCAACCGGCAGTAAGTAATGCGGTTGCCCGACTTAAGGTTATGTTTAACGACGAACTGTTCATGCGACATGGAAGAGGTATTCAACCAACGCAAAGAGCTCGTCAGTTATTTGGGCCGGTACGTCAAGCATTGCAATTAGTTCGTAATGAACTGCCAAGTTCTATTTTTGCTGCTCAAACTTCAAGCCGACTATTTAAGCTTGCGATATGTAGCCCAAGTGATGTGCGATTTGCGCCGAATATCTTAACAGGTATTGGAGAGCAAGCACCAAATATTCGCTTACACCTAGACGCTGAATTTGATGCCAACTTGAATGAAAAGATGCGTTTTCAAGAAGTTGATTTCGTTATCGATTATGCACGCTTTGAAGAGCAAGGCTTTTCGAGTACTGAAATATTTAATGACGAACTCGTTGTCGTGGCTGCGTCTTCGCATCCTAGAATTAGTGACGCTATCTCTGAGCAAGAACTGTTATCTGAAAAACATGCTAAGTTATCTAAACTGAATGGCATGCGTAGTTTTTCAGAACAAGCATACAAAGGCCTCGAATGCAGTGCTGCATATATGGGGACAAGCCTTAGCAATGTCCTTTATGTTGTGAGCCAATCAGAGTTGATTACAGTTGCACCTCGCTGGTTAGTAGAAAACCTGTCAGATAGACTCGATTTAAAGGTGATGGATTTCCCACTTGAGAATAATAAAATCGGTGGGTTCTTAAGCTGGCATGAGTCTAGTGAGAAAGACCGAGGTCATATCTGGATGCGTGATCAGTTAATGCTCATTTGTGGTGAAGAGGTCGCTAAACCAAATTAAATTCGCCTAAAATAAGAACAAAAAAGCCCCAATAAGAGAGAGTCTTGTAGGGGCTTTTTCAGCTCTAGAGCAACAAGAGTTTGACTTCAAAACCAATTAATTTATCCAGATAGTGCTTGATACACAAATTTGTCAATTTACCGTATCTAGAAGACCTTCATTTGTTGCCTTTTCCAATGCTAAATGTACACTTGTCGGCAGATTAAGCTTACATGTGTAAGCCAAAGGTAAATAAAATGGCCAATTTAGATTTTCATCTCGTAAAACGTATCAGAGAGCAAGTTGCAAAAGGTGGTGACAGAGTAGCGCTTCGTCATAAAGTTGCAAATGCATGGAAAGGCATCAGCTGGAAACATTTTGGTGAGCAACTAGATTTGTTGTCTCTCGCACTGTTGGCGCAAGGGGTGAAAGCTCAAGACAAAGTCGGTATTTTCTCAAATAATATGCCTCGCTGGACGATGGCCGATGTCGGCTCGTTACAAGTAAGAGCAGTAACGGTTCCAATTTACCCAACGAATACCGCAAATCAGTCCGCATTTATTCTTCAAAATGCTGACGTGAAAATTCTTTTCGTTGGTGAACAGCCACAATATGACGCAGCCGTTAATATTTTTGAAGATTGCGATGAATTAGAGCTTATCGTTGTTATGTGTGATGACGTTGATCTACAAGATAATCCACATGCAATTAAATGGGATGATTTTATCGCGAGAGGTTCACAAGAATACCAGAAAACCTTAGATCTCCGATTAGAGGAAGCGAATTATGAAGATCTATTTACTCTGATATACACCTCTGGAACGACAGGGCAGCCGAAAGGTGTCATGTTAGATTATTCGAATATGGCCTCTCAGTGTGAAGGTCATGACCTCAAGATGACATTGACGGAAGACGATGTATCGTTGTGCTTTCTGCCTTTATCACATGTCTATGAGCGTGCGTGGAGCTTTTACGTACTCTATAAAGGCGCAACGAATTGCTACCTGCAAGATACAATGCAGGTCCGTGATGCACTAGCTGATATTCGTCCTACTGTAATGTGTGCCGTTCCTCGTTTCTACGAGAAGATATTTGCCGCTATCCATGAAAAAGTGTCTCGAGCGCCTGTGCATCGTAAGATGATTTTTACCTGGGCTGTAAACATGGGGGCACGCATCGCGGTTTGTAAACAAGAGGGTAGAGAGCCTTCATTCATACTTAAAAAGAGCTTTAAGCTGGCTGACAAATTAGTTCTCGCTAAGCTACGTGCATTGCTTGGTGGTAACATTAACTTTATGCCTTGTGGTGGAGCGAAATTGGACGCAACAATCGGTCGTTTCTTCCATGCAATTGGCATAAACGTTAAGCTCGGTTATGGCATGACAGAAACAACGGCAACGGTTTCTTGTTGGGATGATGGGATATTTAACCCAGATTCCATCGGTACCACTATGCCTGGCGCACAAGTGAAGATTGGCGAAAATAGTGAAATTCTTGTTCGTGGTCCAATGGTGATGCGTGGTTATTACAAAATGCCAGAAGAGACAGCAGCAACATTTGATGAAAATGGCTTCTTGAAAACAGGTGATGCTGGTGAATTTGATGAAAACGGCTGTCTTTTTATTACCGACCGTATCAAAGAACTAATGAAGACCTCGGGCGGGAAATATATAGCGCCACAAGTGGTAGAAGGTGCTATTGGTAAAGATCATTTCATAGAGCAAATCGCGGTTATCGCCGATACACGAAAGTTTGTATCAGCGCTTATTGTGCCGAGCTTTGAATCGCTCGAAGAATATGCCAAAGAACTTAACATTAAATATCACGATAGAATGGAGCTGCTTAAACACAGCCATATTGTGGAAATGTTAGAGAAAAGAGTCGCTGAACTTCAAAAGGATCTGGCTAAATTCGAACAAGTTAAGAAATTTACATTGTTGCCCAAAGCATTTTCAATGGATAAAGGTGAGTTAACACCGACGCAAAAATTACGTCGAAAGGTGATTCACGAGCGTTACGAAGAAGAAATTGAAGATATGTATACAGATAAAACAAAGAAAAAAAATGACAAATAGCTCAATAAGCTAATGAGTATAATGACTTTGTGATTAAAGCCCGTTGAAGCGAAAAATTCAGCGGGCTTTTTTATTGAAGTAAAACCTAGTTGGTTGCTTTATGTGCTGCTAATGTTTCTAATGTTAGAGTTAATCTCTGATAAATTGAAGAATAATAGCGGATGGTCGTTTTTTGCTGTTTGCTCTTGATTTCAGCGACGATAAGATTGAAATTAAGGACTCAGTATTGAGGGTATGCCTTGTACTGATTCATGGATATATTGTGAGCTTTTACGAACTCCTAGAGGTTCTAAACAACTAAAGTTCAATATTTTAGGCTACGAATAAGCCCTAACTATGTAATACGACAATTAGTAGGTCATTGGTCACACACCAGGATACCACGAGCTTAGGGCTTATCAGCTGCAGCTAATTGGACGTATTAAGGAGAGAAAACAATGGAAATGTTATCCGGCGCGGATATGGTTGTTCGTTCGTTATTAGACGAAGGCGTTGAACACATCTTTGGCTACCCTGGTGGCTCAGTTCTTGACATCTACGATGCACTTCACGAGAAAAGCGATATTGAACACGTACTTGTACGTCATGAGCAAGCCGCTGTGCACATGGCTGATGGTTACGCGCGTGCGACAGGTAAAACCGGCGTAGTACTTGTTACTTCTGGTCCTGGAGCAACCAATGCGATTACAGGTATCGGCACCGCTTATATGGACTCGGCACCTCTCGTCGTACTTTCTGGCCAAGTACCCGGCACACTTATTGGTAATGATGCATTCCAAGAGTGCGATATGATCGGAATTTCACGTCCCGTCGTAAAGCATAGCTTCTTAGTGACTGATCCAAAGAAAATCCCTGAGATAATAAAAAAAGCATTCTATTTAGCATCAACTGGTCGTCCCGGACCTGTTGTTGTTGATCTCCCAAAGGATATGTTAAATCCACTGCTTAAGTTCCCATATGAGTATCCAGAATCAATCAAGATGCGCTCGTATAATCCCACAATGACTGGTCACAAAGGGCAAATTAAAAAAGGCCTAAAAACGTTGTTGGAAGCTAAAAAGCCCGTTTTATATGTAGGTGGTGGAGCAGTAATATCTGAATGTGACGAGCAATTAATTCAATTAGCGGAAAGACTGAATTTACCAGTGGTAAGCACATTAATGGGGCTAGGTGCTTTTCCTGGAACCCATAAAAACGCGTTGGGTATGTTGGGTATGCACGGGCTTTATGAAGCCAATATGGCGATGCACAATTGTGACTTAATCTTCGGTGTGGGTGTTCGTTTTGATGACAGAACGACAAACAATGTAGAAAAATATTGCCCAAATGCTAAGGTAATGCATATTGATATTGACCCTTCTTCGATCTCTAAGATCATTAGGGCGGATGTTCCAATCGTTGGTTCTGCTGATGTCGTTTTAGATGCGATGCTGAAACTTCTGGATGAGCAGAATGGTTCGAATGACGTAGAAGCTATTGATAGCTGGTGGAGTGACATCAATCAATGGCAAGCTCGTAGCTGTTTGAGTTATGAAAAGTCGCCAGATAAAATAAAGCCTCAAGAAGTGATTGAGACGTTATATAAGTTAACCAATGGTGAAGCCTATGTAGCGTCAGATGTGGGTCAGCATCAGATGTTTGCTGCACTTTACTATCCATTTGATAAGCCACGTCGTTGGATAAACTCTGGTGGTTTAGGCACGATGGGCTTTGGACTACCCGCTGGTATGGGCGTTAAATTTGCTATGCCGGATGAAGAGGTGGTTATTGTGACGGGTGATGGCAGTATTCAAATGAATATTCAAGAGTTGTCGACGGCTCTTCAATATGACATTCCAGTTAAGATCATCAACCTAAATAACCGATTTTTAGGCATGGTTAAGCAGTGGCAAGATATGATCTATCAAGGCCGTCATTCTTCTTCTTATATGGATTCCGTTCCAGATTTTGCTGCTATTGCTGAAGCTTACGGACATGTTGGTATTCGTATTTCTTCTCCGGATGAATTGGAATCAGAGCTAAAGCGTGCTTTAGATATGAAAGATAAGTTGGTTTTTGTCGACATCACAATAGATGAAACTGAGCACGTATACCCAATGCACATCAAAGGCGAAGGTATGGACAAAATGTGGCTAAGTAAAACGGAGAGAACCTAATGAGACATATAATTTCACTGCTACTTGAAAATGAAGCCGGATCTCTTTCTCGTGTTGTTGGTCTTTTTTCTCAGCGCGGATATAACATTGAATCGTTAACGGTATCTCCAACGGATGACGAAACATTATCGAGACTAAACATCACTACCGACAGTGATGACATGGTACTTGAGCAGATAGAAAAACAGTTGAACAAATTGATCGATGTTTTAAAAGTGCAAGAAGTGACCGAATATAACCACATTGAGAGAGAACTAATGTTGGTTAAGGTTAAGGCAAGCGGAACAGTGAGAACAGAAGTAAAGCGTACAGCGGATATCTTTCGTGGTCAGATAGTTGATATCACACCCGCTTTGTACACAATCCAATTGGCGGGTGACAGTGATAAACTCGATGCCTTTATTAGCACTATTTCAGATGTAACAGAGGTCGTTGAGGTAGCGCGATCTGGTGTTGTTGGTATTGTTCGTGGTGAGCGAGCTTTGAAAGCTTAATACGTTAAAACTTTCGCAATGAAATAAAGCCTTCTATCCAATAGAAGGCTTTATTTTTGAGTGAAACAAAATATTACCAATGCCGCTAAATAGTTGTTCAGAGAAATGGCCGAATGGAGTGAACATCAATAGGTATGGATACTTATTTCTTAATATTGCCGTCTCATGTTTAATCCGTAATAACGAGCGATTTGTCACATATTTGCAACAACTAGACTAAAGTATAATTTTAAAAATTATCTAAGCTACACTTATAGATAAACAGATTGATTGTTTTTTGAACGATTAGTTTGTTTTGGTAAAACGCGAGATCTTAGGTCTAGTAATAAAGTCATACAGTCTGGGTATATGAGGCACGGTATGTTGAACAAATCACTAGTAAGAGTAACCGTCGGAAGCTTGGTTATCCTTGGTATTAATATGAGTGCAATTTATTTTTTACCAATGGTTCTACTTTTAAATACACATCATAAAGAGTTTTTCGGATGGTAAAAATCGGGGGATTCCCCGATTTTTTATATCTAAGCTTCGTCAACATGTTATTTTTGTCTGCGACTTTAGTCTGATTATTTCCTTTGGCACAAAAAAAAGAGGGCTAAATAGCCCTCTTTTTAAATTCAATATTTGAATTTATAGTACGTGTACAGACGCGGTGTTTGTCGTACCTGAAGCAACGAGTGCACCAGAAACCATGACGACGATATCACCTTTCTTGCCAAGGCCAGTATTAAGCGCAAGCTCTTTACCGTTAACATAGAATTCGTCAGTGTTAGCGATTGAATCAACAACAACTGGACGAACACCTTTAGTAAGAACTAACTGTGCTGCCGTTTTCTCGTTAGTAGTAAGTGCAAGAATATTTGCAGTTGGGAAGTATTTACGTACTGAACGAGCAGATTTACCACCGTCAGTTGCAACAACGATAAGTGGAGCCGCTAGTTTTTCAGCTGTGTCTACTGCGCCTTTACATACTGCTTCAGTGATACGTAAACGTGGGCTATCTAAGCGATCACCGAGTTCAGCTTTTAGTACTCTATCTGTACGGTTACAGATTTGAGCCATAATTGTTACTGCTTCAACAGGGTATTTGCCTTTCGCTGTCTCACCAGAAAGCATTACTGCATCTGTTCCATCCATTACTGCGTTAGCAACATCGCCCGCTTCAGCACGAGTTGGGCGTGGGTTATTGATCATAGAGTCAAGCATTTGAGTGGCTGTAATAACCGTTTTACGTGCGCGGTTACATTTTTCGATCATCATTTTCTGAGCGAAGATGACTTCTTCAGCTGGGATCTCAACACCAAGATCACCACGAGCAACCATGATGCCGTCAGAGGCAGCAAGGATAGCGTCGAAGTTATCAACACCTTCTTGGTTTTCAATTTTAGAGATGATGTGAATGCTTTCGCCGCCGTTAGCAACGAGAAGCTCACGGATTTCTTTAACGTCTTCTTCTTTACGAATGAAAGAAGCCGCAACGAAATCTACGCCTTGCTCACAACCAAATTTAAGGTCAGCTTTATCTTTTTCAGATAGCGCAGGAAGCTTAACTGAAACGCCAGGAAGGTTTACACCTTTGTTTTCGCCTAGAGCACCGTTGTTAAGAACTTTACATTTAACATCAGCATCAGTCGTTGCAATCACTTCCATTTCGATTAGGCCATCATCGATTAGGATAGTGTCACCAACGGTAAGGTCTTTAGAGAAACCCGCGTAAGTTACAGCAACGACGTCTTTGTTACCAACAACTGTAATGTCAGTTGTGAAAGTGAATTCTTGACCAGCGACTAGATCAACGTCATTGCCGTTTTCTAGTTTGATAGTACGGATTTCAGGGCCTTTAGTATCAAGAAGGATAGCAAGTTGCTTACCTTTAGTTTCCATCACAGAACGGAAGTTTTTGATACGTGTGCCGTGCTCTTCGAAATCACCATGAGAGAAATTAAGGCGCATTACATTCATGCCAGCATCAACAAGTTGAGTTAATTTTTCTACAGATTCAGTCTTAGGGCCAATCGTACATACGATTTTGGTCTTTTTCATGGAAGATACTCTCCGGTAAGTATGTTTACATTTTAAAGTTTGGTTGTTGTTTAGAAGAACATAAGAAAGAAAATGACAACATTTTTGCTGCTATTTACATCAATCAATTATGCTATCTAAACGAGCGTAAAATCTTTCATATAGTGTAGCCGCATCGCGGCAGCCTGCTATGGCTCAAATCACTATTTTTTTGCATTCTCTATGTTAAAGACGAAAAGTTGCAAAAAAATAACGGTTTTTTTTGTAATTAAATTTCTTTAGGGCGCGAATTCTAACAAAAAATCTGATCAAGATCACTGTCTAGAGTTGTTCTAGGACAAAGTTTACGCTCAAAATGTTTAATTTTTAGCTCGAAATAAATAGACAAATAAGTTTCAATTGAAATATAATACTTTCGTTTCGTAATATATAAGTTTCAGTCTATGACAAAAAGAAATACACAGTTAAGACGCCACACGATAGCAAAGATCGTTTCAGAGTTGGGGGAAGTCAGTGTAGAAGCGCTTTCACAGAAATTTGACACCTCTGAAGTCACCATTCGAAAAGATCTGGCTTCGTTGGAAACCAATGGCCTTCTCCTAAGGAGATACGGTGGTGCTATCGCCATTCCTAAAGAGGTCGTTAATGATGAAAACATCGATAAAGTTTCGGATCGAAAGATAAAACTTGCGAAGTTGGCTGCTCAGCTAATTAATGACCATAATCGCATTGTGATCGATAGTGGCAGTACTACCGGTGCCCTTATTCCGGAATTAAATTACAAACAAGGCCTAGTAGTGATGACGAATTCATTGCATGTTGCTAATGCTTTGAATGCGCTAGAAAACGAACCAACCCTTCTCATGACTGGTGGCACATGGGATATCAGGTCTGAGTCCTTTCAGGGACAGGTTGCTGAGTCTGTATTGCGGTCTTACGACTTTGACCAACTCTTTATTGGTGCTGATGGTGTCGACTTATTGCGTGGAACCACTACATTTAATGAGTTGATAGGATTGAGCCAAGTGATGGCGGATGTGTCTAGAGAAGTCATTGTTATGATTGAATCCGAAAAAATTGGTAGGAAAATTCCCAATCTGGAACTTGCGTGGCAAAGCGTGGATGTTTTGGTTACGGATGAAAATTTAAGCGATCAACAGAAACTAACAATCGAATCTAAAGGTGTGCGAGTTGTTCGGGCATCCTAATATTATTGCGAACGAATGATAGGTTCGCAAAGTACAAATTATTTGAAATTTGGAGAAATTACATGTGTGGAATAGTTGGTGCAGTAGCACAACGTGATGTTGTTGAAATCTTGGTAGAAGGCTTACGCCGATTAGAATATAGAGGCTACGATTCCGCAGGTGTTGCTGTGGTTGATGCAGACCAGAAACTCACACGTGTTCGTCGTTTAGGTAAAGTGCAAGAGCTTGCTGATGCCGTGGCGCAACAAGATGTATTAGGTGGTACCGGTATTGCGCATACAAGATGGGCAACCCACGGTGAACCTTCTGAAATCAATGCACACCCCCATATTTCCGGTGATATCACCGTTGTTCACAACGGTATTATCGAAAACCACGAGCCATTGCGTCAAATGCTGAAACAACGTGGGTACATTTTCGAGTCTCAAACGGATACAGAGGTCATCGCTCACCTTGTTGAGTGGGAGCGTCGCAGCTCTGATACTTTAGTTGAAGCTCTACATAAAACGGCGGCTCAGCTAGACGGCGCATACGGTACGGTCATCGTTGATCGTAACGACCCTGAACGTCTTGTTGTTGCTCGTTCAGGTAGCCCAATTGTTATTGGTCTGGGTATTGGCGAAAACTTTCTTGCCTCTGACCAATTGGCTCTTTTAAGTGTTACTCGCCGATTCATGTACCTTGAAGAAGGCGACGTGGCCGAGATTACTCGCCGTGATGTGCGTGTTATCGATGCAAATGGTGAAGCGGTCGAACGTGAAGTTATTGAGTCTAATGCTGAGCATGATGCTGGTGACAAAGGTCAATACCGTCACTTTATGCAGAAAGAGATCTTTGAACAGCCAACCGCATTAAAAAGCACGATGGAAGGACGCATTACGCAAGATTCAGTCATTATCGAAAGTATCGGTGTCAACGCGTTGGAGATTCTGTCTAAAGTTGAGCATGTTCAGATTATTGCATGTGGAACATCATACAACTCTGGTATGGCTGCAAGATATTGGTTCGAAGGTCTGGCGGGTGTCAGTTGTGACGTTGAAATTGCCTCTGAGTTTCGCTACCGTAAATTCGTCGTTCGTCCTAATAGCTTATTAATTACGCTTTCTCAGTCAGGTGAAACAGCCGATACTTTAGCGGCACTTCGTCTCGCTAAAGAGAAAGGTTACATGGCAGCAATGACTATTTGTAACGTATCGGGTTCTTCTTTGGTCCGCGAATCTGACTTTGCCTTTATGACTCGTGCGGGTACAGAGATCGGTGTCGCATCGACGAAGGCATTTACGACCCAGCTTGCCGCCATGCTCATGCTCGTTACTGCGCTTGGCAAGCAGAACAAGCAAATTGACGCGGAGAAAGAGAAAGAGATTGTCCAAGCTATCCATGCATTACCTGTCCAAATCGAAGCTGCGCTTGCGTACGATAAAGAAATTGAAGCACTAGCCGTCGATTTTGCTGACAAGCAACACACCCTATTCTTAGGGCGCGGTGAATTCTACCCAATCGCGATGGAAGCGGCGCTTAAGCTCAAAGAGATCTCTTACATTCATGCAGAGGCGTATGCGGCTGGTGAACTTAAACATGGGCCGTTAGCACTCATTGATGCAGATATGCCAGTCGTTGTTGTCGCACCGAATAATGACCTTCTTGAAAAGCTAAAGTCGAACGTTGAAGAAGTGCGTGCTCGTGGCGGTTTACTGTATGTATTTGCGGATGAGAAAGCGGGGTTTGAAGCCGTTGAAGGGATGAAGATCGTTACCCTGCCACACGTAAATGAAATTGTAGCTCCGATATTTTATACAGTACCTATGCAGTTACTCTCTTATCATATCGCGCTTATTAAAGGTACCGATGTGGACCAACCTCGTAACCTGGCAAAAGCAGTCACAGTTGAATAATGAAGTAGCAAGCTAGGCAGCAGTTGTCGTCTAGTAATACAGACTGATTGTTTTTTTAACCTCCATTAAGTTTGACTTAGTGGAGGTTTTTTATGTCCGGTGCAGTGTAGGAGCGTAGTTAGAACAGCAAGTGAATATGGGGTGGCGTGATTGAAGCTCTTGATAGAGCAGTTAAGAGAGCATTAACACAATAACCAAGAAAACTAAGTGTTTAAGAATCAGTGATACAGTAAAATACATTCAATATAGGCTAAAGTCTTTGGCTGTTGTTTTACTAAAAGAGAACGACCATGCTAATAGGCAAGATTCGTATCCAAATCGACCAAATTTGGAGCATGCTTTGGAATCCAAGAAATTAGCGGGACAGGACAATGAAAAAACTAATAAATAACGTTGAAGATGTCGTACAAGACCAGTTGACTGGCCTTGTAGCATCTCGCCCAGAGCTTAAAGTGAATTATGAGCCTCGCTATGTATGGCATGAGCAATCGCGTGGTCAAGTCGCATTAGTATCTGGCGGTGCGAGTGGTCACGAGCCTCTACACGTGGGTTTTGTGGGTAAAGGTATGTTGACGGGGGCTTGTCCTGGTGAAATTTTCATCCGCCCAACTATTGACCAAATGTATGAGTGTGCTAACCAAGTAAATACAGGTGAAGGCGTATTATTTTTAATCAAAAACTACACGGGTGACGTATTAAACTTCGGAATTGCCGTTGAGCTACTTCATGCCGATGGCATAAAAGTAGGCTCAGTGCTTATTGATGATGATGTCGCCGTTAAGGGTAGTTTATATACCTCAGGTCGCCGCGGTGTTGCAGGCACTGTGCTGGTCGAAAAAATTGTTGGTGCCGCAGCAGATAAAGGTTACTCATTAGAGGAATGTGAAGAACTAGGTCGTCGGGTCAACAATAACTGCCGTTCCCTCGCGGTAGCACTCAATGCGTGTGTGGTACCAGCCGCTAGTAAGCCATCATTTGAACTTTCGGATAACGAAGTTGAGTTCGGTATCGGTATCCATGGCGAACCGGGTATTGAGCGTATCACATATACAAACGCTGACGAATTGGTAGACAAGATGTTCGTTGAGCTGAGAGAGAGTCAGGAATACAACCGTACTCTGCGCATTTGGAACCGTAAAGAGGGTGAATGGGATGAGGTTGAATCTTCTATCGAAAAGTTTGAAAAAGACCAAGACTATATCGCAATTATAAACGGTCTTGGCGGTACACCAATTTCTGAGTTATACAGCGTTTACCGCCGTCTTGCGGAAATCTGTGAGAAAGAGCGTTTCCATATCGTGCGCAACATGGTCGGGAACTACTGTACTTCTCTAAACATGGAAGGGGTATCTATCACGCTTCTAAAAGTAGATAAAGAGATGGTAGATCTATTTGATGCTCCAGTCGATACAGCGGCTATAAAATGGTAATCAAGGTTCCGAACAAGGAAGTAAAGAACAATGCAAATTGAAAAACAACATATCATTCATTGGCTTGAGCTATGTGCAACGGCATTTGATGAAAACCAAGACTTCCTAACTGACCTTGACCGAGACATCGGCGACGCTGACCACGGTTGGAATATGAACCGTGGTTTCAAAAAAGTGATTGAGAAATTACCAACCGTTGAGAAGCAAAATATCTCAACTATTTTGAAGAACACAGGTATGACTCTTCTTTCAAGTGTTGGCGGTGCAAGTGGACCTCTTTACGGTACTTTATTTATTCTCACATCAACGGCGATCGGTAACCGTGAACAACTTTCGTTTGAAGAGCTTATTCGCTCACTGAGGTGTGGTGTGGATGGTGTTATCTCTCGAGGTAAAGCGGAGCAGGGGGACAAGACCATGTGTGATGTCTGGTTACCGGTCCTTAACTCGATTATGCCACAACTAGATAGCGGTGTTTCGGTTGAACGTTTGTTCGATGAGATGGTTGAAATAGCAGAAAAAAGTGTTGTTGCAACAATTGAAATGCAAGCTAAGAAAGGTCGTGCAAGTTACCTAGGTGAACGCAGTATCGGTTTCCAAGATCCTGGAGCAACATCGTCTCTTATTTTAATCAAGGCACTACGCCAAGCGGTAACGGGCAGTTAATTTAGATTAGTGTTCATCATATCGGTTAACTCATATTTTTTAATTTTTCGCCATAGCGTCGTACGACTAATATTGAGAGCTTTAGCCATATCTTGCGTATGACCATTAAGTAACTTCCATGATTGGATGATCGCCTGTTTTTCTAACTCTTCTAGGGGCATTACGGCCGATCCTGCGTTTGATTTCCGTTTAAAGTGGCGCCTAATTTCGTCTGGAACATCTTCAAGTTTAACCAAGTTTGAACTGCGGTTTAATAACATACGTCCGATGACGTTTTTTAGTTGAGAGTTGTTACCTACCCAATGGAAGTTGAGCAGCATATCTATAACCGCTTTTTTTAGTGTAATAGTTACATTATTGCGTTTCTCATAACTATTAACCATTTTAAAGATCATATGTTCTATGTCTTCTTTGCGCTTTCTTATCGGCGGAATATGTAATTCGTTTGTAGAGATTTCATAATAGAGTTGACGGCCAAAAGAACCTTGAGATACATACTCACTAATGTTTACTGTGGTGCTGGTTATGAGTTGAAAATTTACAGGGATTAGGCGCTGACTCCCACTACGACTGATACTACCGACTTTCAGTAGATTAAGGATTGTCGCTTGCAAGTCGGTAACAAGATATTCGATATTCTCTAAGTAGAGGGTGCCATTATGTGCCAGTTCGAACTTGGACAGTTCTCCCTGTTCTCCTTTTTGCCCATCAAAACCGAGAACCTCACGAAGTAACCGCTTAGGGTCAGTTGAACGACAGTTGAGAGTCATAAAAGGTCCATCTCGATACTCACTCTCATTGTGAATTGCCATTGCTAACTTGGTTTTGCCAACCCCTTTTTCGCCAGTGATCAAGATAGGTGCTTGAGATTCAATTGCGCGGCGGCCAACTGTCACCACATGTTTCATCTCACGTGAGATAAACGGCAAGCTATCGAAGTTGTACTTAGCACTGTCAGTGATTGGTTGTTGAGGTTGTTCGCGGATCGCATCAATTGGATGAATAAAGAGCAGGTTAGTGCCGTCAGCTAAGTAGCTGTAGGTAATGACAGCTTCAATAAATTCACCATCTACCTCAAAGGTAGTTTGTTTACGGTGCACCATCTTGCCTTGTTTAATGCTGTTTTCAACATTAGGAGCAAAACGGATAGTGTTGAATATGTCGCTGTCTAGTAGGTCGTTACTATTTACCTTTAACAGCTTTTCTGCTTGATGGCTTATAAGGGAAAGTTGGTTATCTCCATCCCATGAGATGATGCCATCATCCATGTATTCCAAGGTGGCAATATAAGCAGACTGGAGACGATTCATGTTCTCCTGTTCACTTTGGATATGAAGTTGAAGGCTGATCTCTTTGGCACACGAGGATGCGATAACAAGATCATATCTATGGTGGTCCTCGACTTTCTTAACGAGCAAAATAGTGCCACGTAGCTTGCCATAGGTATCAATAATCGGGGCGGCGGCGGTGGAAAATCCATGGAGGTCACGTTTAAAATGTTCGGCAGCAAACACCTCGCTGGGCATATTGGTATCAATAGAAAGACTGACCGCGTTGGTACCAATTTTATCCTCACTCATAAAACAGCCTGCTTTGATACCCAAAGCTTCCATTTCAGATTCTAATTCATGGTGACCGATAATGAACATCACACAACCATTGTCATCCGTCATAATCAACAGTAGCTTCTCATCACGCAATAAGTCGTAAGTATCTTCAGTGAGTGTGGTCGCACAGTTGATGATTCGTTCGGTACGTCGTATCAATGAAGCTAGGGTGTAACCAGAGGCAATATGCGGTCTTGACCAATCATATGGACTGATCTGTTTTACGCAGCGTTGCCAAGATTGAAATATAGGGGAATGTGAGAACTCAAGTGATACCCACTGATGCTTTTGGAAAAATTCCCAGCGAGTTTTACTATCTTCGATAGAAAGCATTCGAGTTAGGCCATAAAAGAGGGATAAAAGAGTTATTGTAACCGTACAAACCATAATTGATAGTGTGAGCTAATCACATTTATAAATTTTTATGTAAATATTCCGAATGCAATATTGTTGAATATATATCTTGGGGAATGCCATCTCCCTTGTGCCGTAAGCGCAACCTCCCGATATCTCAGTTATTTTCCCCCGAGTCTACATTGACCATTATGAGACTTAGTTTTGACCATCAATTCGTACTCTCAAAGGGTTCTAGCCTAATAGCATTAGTGGCTAGGTCCGGTGCCGCACTTTTTTCTTCCGATAGACACGTCGACTTGCTTGATTCGTTGAAAGATACAAGTGTACCGCTTCCAATTGGTTGCTTTTTACGAGATTTAAGTTTGATGTATTTATGTTTAGGTAATTTAAAAATAGAAAATTTAACTTATTGATTTTATTTTAAATTATAGAAAATAAGCGTTACATAATGAAACATACCGGAGTGGCTCGGTGTTACATTATGAAACGGTTTTAAGGTTGTCGATTTGTAAACGTGATCCAGTTGCTATTTTTCGTCGTCATGACAGACGTATATCGCTTTAATTGATGTGGATGTCAAAATTAGACTTTTAATACTCGTTAATTTCTTCTGAAATTTAGAGCTCAATAATAGGATGAGCCTAACTTTGAAAAACAGAAGGTTTAAGGTCCATGGATAAGATTATTATTAGCCCAAGCAAATACGTACAAGGTGATAACGTACTAAGTTCAATCGCTGGTTACGTGAAAGCCCTAGGTGAAAACCCACTGGCTATCGCTGACGAATTTGTTACAGGTCTCGTTGGCCACACGGTAAAAGCGAGCTTCCAGAAAGAAGAAATGTCACTTGCTATGGACGTGTTTAATGGCGAGTGTTCACGTCAAGAAATCGACCGTATTATCGATATCGCTTCAGCTCAGAAGAACGATGTAATCGTCGGTATCGGTGGCGGCAAAACATTAGACACCGCTAAGGCAGTGGCGTACTACGCGAAAGTACCAGTAGTCGTGGTGCCGACTATCGCCTCTACTGATGCCCCAACCAGTGCACTCGCGGTGATCTATACTCCTGAAGGTGAATTTAGTGAGTACCTACTCTTCCCACAAAACCCAAATATGGTAGTGATGGATACAGCCGTTATCGCAAAAGCACCTGTTCGCTTACTTGTTTCTGGTATGGGTGATGCACTCTCTACGTACTTCGAAGCTCGCGCAAACATGACTTCTGGTAAACCAACAATGGCAGGCGGTGCCCCAACTCGCTCTGCTCAAGCTCTAGCAAAATTATGCTATGAAACACTGCTTGAAGATGGTCTAAAAGCAAAAATTGCTGCAGAGAATGGTGTGAGCACTAAAGCGGTAGAAAATATTATTGAAGCAAACACGTATTTAAGCGGCATTGGTTTTGAAAGTAGTGGTCTAGCCGCTGCACACGCCATTCACAATGGCTTAACGAAGCTAGAAGAGTGTCACCACCTATACCACGGTGAAAAAGTAGCATTCGGTACACTCGTTCAACTAGTTCTAGAGAATGCACCACTAGAAGAGATCAATACCGTCCTTAATTTCTGCCGCTCAGTTGGCTTGCCAACAAACCTATTCGAAATGGGTGTGAAGGAGCTAAACCAAGACAAATTACGTGAAGTAGCAGAAGGGGCAACTGCGGAAGGTGAAACCATACATAATATGCCATTCCCTGTAACAGCAGACGCGGTTTACTCAGCGATTCTAACTGCACACCAACTTGGTAAATAACAGAATATTTAAAATATTGGACTAAGGAAAATACATGTCAGATCTTATTTTAAACTCAAAAGAGTCGTTTGTGATGGATTCTATCCATGGCACTTTATATACAACGCAAAAAGAAAATCTCATTTTATTAGACTTTAATAATGATATTAAAGTTGTTGCTCGTAATGATTGGAATAAAGAGAAAGTCGCCATTATTTGTGGTGGAGGTTCAGGCCACGAGCCAGCACATGCAGGTTTTGTAGGTAAAGGCATGCTGACTGCCGCAGTATGTGGTGACCTATTTGCTGCCCCAAGTGTGGATGCAGTGCTTAGTGCCATTCTTCATGTAACGGGTGACGCTGGCTGTCTCGTGATCATCAAAAACTACACGGGTGATCGCCTTAACTTCGGCCTTGCAGTAGAAAAAGCAAAAGAGATGGGGCGTAAGGTTGATCTGATCGTTGTTGGTGACGACATCTCCATCCCAGAGAATCCTCAACCACGTGGTATTGCAGGTACGCTGTTCGTGCAGAAAGTGGCAGGCTATGTTGCCGAAAACGGTGGGTCTCTTGAAGAAGTGAAACAAGCCGCCGTTGATGCACATGAAAAAACGGCCTCTATCGGTGTCGCACTAACAAGCTGTTCATTACCTGGTGAAAGCAATGATCGAATCGCACAAGGTAAAGCAGAGCTTGGTTTGGGTATTCACGGGGAAGCGGGTATTGCAACCATCGACTTACCAAAAGCAAAAGATCTTGTATCAACCATGGTAAGTAAGCTTGTTGAAGCGAAGCCAGCAACCGACAACGCAATTCTCCTAAACAATTTAGGTGGTCTATCTCCAATCGAGATGAACATCGTGGCCAAAGAACTGATGGAGTCAGAGCTAGGTCAGCAAGCAAGCTTCATCGTTAGCGGCTCGCTAATGACGGCTATCGATATGAAAGGCTTCTCTATCTCCACGATTCAATTGAATGATGAGATTACTAAAGCATTAACTGCAGAAGTTGAAACGGGTGCATGGCCAGGTGCCGTTGCTCGTCGTAAAGTGCCAGTAGCCAAGTGTGAAAACCTGATTGTGAAGAAGGCGTTTGAGCCCTCTCATGATGAAGAAACGGCATTAGTGCTGCGCAAAGTTTGTCAATCTATCATCGACATTGAAGCCGAGTTAAACCATCTAGATTCAATCGTTGGTGATGGGGATACAGGCTCTACTTTTTCTGCTGGAGCACGTAAAGTCCTTGCTCAACTTAAAGCGAATGCGCTGCCTCTACAAGACAAATCAAAGCTGTTAACCACGATTGCAGATTGCCTAACGTCCGTCATGGGTGGATCTTCTGGCGTATTGCTTTCAATCATGTTTACCGCTGCAGGTCGTGATTTTGAACTGAATGGTTCGCTTCCAAAAGCACTGCAAGCAGGTCTAGATCAGATGATGGCGTACGGCGGTGCGAAGCCAGGTGACCGTACTATGATCGATGCACTTCACCCTGCACTAGAAGCTTGGGTTAAGAATGACTTCGTTGCAGCGATTGAGGCGGCGAAACTTGGCGCAGAATCAACCGTTAAAATGACAAGTGCGAAAGCAGGTCGGTCATCGTACCTAAACAGTGACAGTTTATCAGGGACAAAAGATCCAGGTGCTTATGCAATCGAAACCGTATTTAGTCAATTCTAATGAAACATTAATACCCTTTTAATTATAAGGGCCTCAACTGGCGAAAGTTAATTGGCGTCCATTACCGCTTACTTAAGTGAGCGGTGAAATTTTAATTAATATTATGAATAATAATAATAAAAAGTTCGGATTTTTACGCGTTAATAATGTGTGAAGGTTAGGGTTAGATACTATTTAATTTAATCAAATAAAGGTGAAACATGAATAAGTCAAATTTGGCGCGCTACTTTCAGTTCGCGCTAGTAATACTCGCTGCGGGGGCGGTCTTCCCCTTGGTTTATTTGAAAGCGCAATATCAAGAAACCATTCTTGAAGTGTTTCAGATGAATATAGCCGATCTCAATAATATTTATTCAATACTAGGTATGGTGTTTATTGCAGGCTATTTTCCAAGCGGTGTATTGAGTGATAAATTCTCTGCAAAAGGTCTATTGGTTGTTTCTTTACTTGGTACCGCTGCAGGTGGTTTTTGGTTCGCTCAAGTTCCATCGTTTAGTGGTGTCGTTGGTGTATTTATTGTTTGGGGTATCTTTTCTGTTCTGACGTTCTGGTCTGCGCATATGAAGCTTGTCAAAATGTTATCAACCCCCGAAGACGAAGGTCGATTCTTTGGTTTTCTTGATGGTGGCCGTGGTTTGGTGGAAGCCGCTCTTGGGAGTATTGCACTCGCTATATTCTCTGCAACCTTAGGTGATAGCGTAGAGCTAGCAGACAAGGCTACAGCGCTAACTGCGATCATTTATATGTACGTGTTCGCTTTAGTCGCCATCGCGATTCTAGTCGCCATATTTGTTAAAACTGACGATGAACGCGCGAGTGAAGGCGATAAAGAAGAAGGCTTTAAGCTTTCTGATGTTAGCCAGATCCTTAAGAATAAGTTCGTATACATCCACGGTTTGATTCTCTTCTGCGGCTATTCAGTTTTTTGGGCGACATATTATTATGGCGGCCATCTTCAAGCAAACCTTGGTTTTGACGCAGTAGCTGTCGGTTCTGTGATGGTTGGTGTTCTATGGATGCGTCCTGTCGGTGGTTTTCTAGGCGGCTTCTTAGCGGACAAAATTGGTAAAGCGGTTACGGTATGTCTTGGCTTGTTGGGGGGGAGTGCAAGCTTACTAGCACTTGGCCTAATTTCTAGCCATGCAAACACGACAGTGATCAGCGGGCTAGTTCTGCTAACCGGTCTGTTTGCTTACATTATCCGTGGTACTTATTGGTCATTATTGGGTCAGGCAAAAATCAGTGCAGCCTTAACAGGCACGGCAATCGGTTGTGTTAGCTTGATCGGCTACCTACCAGATATCTTTATTCCGCAAATGAATAATATGTTATGGAGCTCGTTCGGTAACGAAGGCGGCTATCGTGCATATTTCATCGCGACTACGGTCATTGGTTTAGTTGGTGCAATTTTAGCACTAAAGTTCCACAAAATGGCGAAGGTCGAAGACGCACTACAAAATGGCGAAGATCAAAGAAAAACAGTAAGTATTTAACGCCGTAACGCGGTAATGCCGTAGCGTTGGGCTGCGGCTATCAACATACATAAGAAAAAGAGGAAAAATAATGAAAGTGAATCTTCATATCAATAAAGACAAAAGCCGTTTTGACCTTAAGGAAGGTGGTAAAACTATGAAAGCAGTGGTCACTATGGGTAATGGTGGCTATGAAATGCTGGAATACAAAGACGTTCCTATGCCAGTTATAAGTGACGGTGAAGTGCTTATTAAGGTTCTCGCCGCTGGAGTAAACAATACGGAAATCAACACACGAATTGGTTGGTACTCTCAGAAGGTGACTCAAGGTACGAATACTTTGTCTGACGACGAAAATGAGATTGGCGACGCGGCAGACGAAAAAGACGGTGGTTGGAATGCTGAAACACCATTCCCGTTCATTCAAGGCACAGATTGCGCTGGCTTAGTTGTTGAAGCAAAAGATGAGGCTGACCAACATCTAGTTGGTAAACGAGTTCTTATCCGTGCATGTATTCGCCACGAGGGCTTTGATTCGCCGGATAATATTTGGATGGCTTCTGATTTCGACGGTGCTTTCGCTCAATATGTGAAGATTACGTCTAGCGAAGTTTTTCCTGTTGAATGTGACTGGACCGACGCTGAATTGGGCACTATTCCATGCGCCTATGGTACCTCTGAAAATATGGTACAGCGTTCAGGCGTCAAAGCGGGTGATCGTGTTTATGTGGCTGGGGCATCAGGTGGTGTAGGTTCTGCCGTTGTTCAACTCGCCAAACGTCGCGGTGCTTATGTTATCGGTGCGGCAGAAGGTGAAGATAAGATCGAACGTGTACGTTCTTACGGTGCTGATGAAGTGGTTGACTTTGGAAAAAATGCATTGGAAGTACTGGGTGAAATGTCTGTGGATGTCATCATTGATAACGTCGCCGGTGACAACTTCGTGAACAATCTAAAAATGCTGAAACGTGGCGGTCGCTATGCCTCATCTGGTGCTATTGCCGGTCCACTAGTAGAGCTAGATTTTCGCACTATGTATCTAAGAGATCTTACTCTAATTGGATGTACTGGTTGGGACGAACCTGTATTCCCTAGTTTGATTGAAGCAATTGAGAACGGCGATATCAAACCTGCTCTCTCAAAGGCGTTCCCGCTTTCTGATATTGTTGAAGCTCAAGAAGAACTTCAGAGTCGTAAGCATGTTGGCAAACTCGTGCTGATACCTGACCACGAGGCATAGTTTAATTAGGTCGAGATTCGACCTTTTAAAGAGGAAACTAATATGTCTATTTTTGAGAAAGTCCATGAGCTCAAACACCCAAGCTTGACGAAGGATAATTGGGGGGAAGAGCAACCGCTTGTTCGAGTCAATCTTCTTGGTAAAGAGCTCGATATCAGTCAGCCTTCATCTACGTTTTGGGTGTATTTGCTTGGTGTTATAGTAACACTTGTTGGTGTCCAGTTCTTTGTCATGCAAGACGACCAAATGTCCCGCTTTTGGTGGGGTGTATCAATGATCCTTTGGGGTGTTGGTGCTATTATTGCTGGCACAAGTTTTCAGGCTTTTGGCTATGAATTGAAAGCGAAACACCGTGAAGAGTGTTCATGGACGACGTGGTGGGAAGTTATCTATCTTATCTTTCAACAGGTCAGCATGAACGCTATGACAGTAGCCATCGCGTACACTTCAATACCACCAGAATCAATTTGGTTTGATATCTTTATATGGTATTCGGCTATTATGACCGTCGGCTACACTGTTATTACTTTGTGGGGAGCATTTACGGCGACTAAGTCATTAATAACCTTTGAGTTTATGATGTTTGCTTCATTGCCAAGCTTCATTGCCTTTATCTTCATAAATACCGTGAGTTATATTAAAACTGGTGCGACCTATGATTTACTATGCATGATTTCTTGGGCCCTAATTTATGCGTCTTACTATTTCTTCGATAAATATTGGAAGCTAGGTATTGGTGAGCTTCTTTGGAAACAAAAGAAAATTTGGTTCTCTGAGAATGATGTACTTCATGTAATCTTAGTGGTTTGGTCATTACTAATGATAGCTCTCCCGTTCTATACGTTGGACTACGTTAACGCGATTTAAACCAAACAGTAACAAGCGCCAATGATGTGTGTTGGCGCTTGTTTTATAACGCGAATTTCGTGCAAATGCATACCGAATTTTCTAAAGCTTCTAAACGATTTCTCCTGCACCTTGTATTGATCGTTGGCTATTTTCAACTAAAATGACGGCCGCATTTTTCTTTAGTAGATCCCATTCTAAATCGTCTATATAAATACCGTCTTTCCACGCTTTATCTTGTACTTGTTTAAGCTCTTTCGAGTTGATATGGCGGTCATATCCATTAGACAGTGTCTCAATGTTAACATCATTTACAGACAGTACTATTTTCATATTGTGGACGTGGTCGTCAGATTCAGGGGACTGTTCCGACAAAAACAGTTCAGGAGTCAGACAACCTCGGTTTAAGATATAAAGCGTCTTTTTTGGGCTTGTTCCATTGTCCCAACTGGCTGAACAGGTTATCCCTTTATTGGCCAGTTTCACCAATTCACTGTAGCTTAGCCAACGGTTGTGGCAATGCTTTAGTTCTATGGTTAACGTTTTACTCTTCACCATTTGCTCTAGTGCATAATCAAGAATAATAGGCAAATGACAAGCTAAACTAGAGTTGTGTAAATCAACTTCAATGCTGCTCTTGCTCGTAATTTGGATGTCTACAGGGCAGTCTTCTTCACTCTTAATGAAAGCACTGGCGTTGTTGAACTGTTTCACGCCGTCCAACCCGACCATTTGAAGATCGGCCACCATGTTAGCGATGATGTCGGCTTCACCACATAATCGCTTCATACCTAAAAATGCTTTGTTTACTGCGGCGACTAATTCGTTATGAGAAACAATCATTTGTTGTTACCTCCACGTATCTGCTCTGCACTTGGAAGTAATGGGAATAACCACTCTCCATCGTGAATTTCATCAAGCAATGGTGCACCTTGAAAGAACGTAACTTGAACCCAACGATCAGAGCGAGGATCAAACTTAGTTGCGCCAAAAATGGCAAGTTTGCAACGCAAGAGATGCATAGGTAGCGAGGATTGATGAAGTACATTCATTTGAATATCGCCCAAGGCCTCATGACCTAAAGTCCATACTCGTCGAGCAATGGTACGGTATTGAGGTTGTTTGATTAAAAACGCAGTAAGAGACAACTCTGGAGCGTGCTCCAATAGAGCGTGATATAGCCGATAAGCCTGCCTTGCTATGTCGAGTGGCAGTTCTCTATCTTCGCCTTGCTCTTCACCTCGTATGCCTAAACGCGGTTCTTCTTTGTCTTCAGAGCGATACCAAAACCAATAGCTATTTTCTTTTTGGGTAAAATCGGTATTAATGGCCCAACGATAGTTTTGCTCTAGTGTCACCAGTAGATCTTGAATCTTTTTGCCACTAGGCAAGGACAATGATTCATCGCAGTTCATTTGATTTGCAAATGCATCAACGCGTTCTGGATAGATTTCCATTAAGCAAGAGATAAGAACCTCTTGTGATTCCAAGCTTAGCTTATTATTGCGCTCAAGTAAGTCATACCATTTTGAACATTGAGCTAATAATGATCTCAGGTTTCTTTGTAGTTGGCTAAGTTCATCAACCGCCGTGATATTCAACGCTTTTTGAACATCGTTAATCGTCACAACTTGGTTCAAATGGCAGATAGCCTTCAATAGTAAGGCATTCAATTGAGGTGTTTTTTCAACGTTAATAGAAGTATTCAGTACACTGGCAAGTGCTTTTTCTCTGGTCGTCATCCACTGATTAACAATCGCGGGATGGTTTATCAAATAAGGTGCCATTCCCAATCCAGTGGCATTTCCCACGCCGAGATAACGCTGTAGGGTTCGATGCAAGCTGACCGCTTTGTCGCCGCCTTGTTGGATAGCCAGATAATTTACCCAATCTAAGCTGAACGCTCTGAGCAAATAGACAGCACACATCTGGGCACTAAATGATTGTTCAAAATCGGGGTTTTCTTCCAGTAATTTAAAGTCAGCAATGCCAAATTTACCGTTGCCATAAACGGCGGTGGTACGAAGGATATAGCCAACATCGGCTAACTCTTCTGCCCGTGGTTGCTCACCGACCGCGAGTTGACTAACAATGTGCTCGAAGATACGCACGCTTTTGTTGGCACGAGCCAATACCAAGACATTATTGGGGTTTCTACCCGCCTCTTGAAGCGGAACATTTGCTCTTAGTTCTTCAATGAGTTTGACGTTTACACTTCCGTATACCAGTGCAAAAGTGACATCCCATTTTTCTGCAATTACTCTATCATTTCGTTCGTCGTCGGCAATCTCATCACAAAAAACAACAAGGTGGTAAACGTGGTTGGGTGTTGTTAGTTTGTATATAACATGCCCAAAGCCTTGAGGGGAAAGTTGCCATTCATGTTGGGTTACCTGCCACTTCTGTTGCGCCATTTTACGAACCAAGCTTCTGACAAAGCTAATTCGATTTTGGTGCATTGCTCCTAGCCTTTCCGGTGCCATAATAATGTCAGCACTGCGTAGTGTATCTTCTGCGTTTATCGAACGATGTGCGTGCATATTGCTCACCACTTTGTAGTTATTAGAGATATTCGATCTGGGCGATGTTATTCGCCCATCATTTCACGTTATATCGTTGATGTTATAGCCCTTGTTCTTTGGCCATCTTCATTGCTATTTGCGGTGCATTCCATAGCGAAGGTAGTAAGATTAACGATACTGGAACGGCTGTTATCACGATAAAAGACTGTAAGGCTGAAATGCCTCCAGACCCCAGAGATATCAGAATAAGTGCTGTTACCCCCATCATCGCTCCCCAAAACGTTCGAATAATTGCATTTGGTTCCGTTTCGCCACTGATCACCACACTGATGGTGTAGGTCATCGAGTCACCGGTGGTCACAATGAAAATTGTCGTTAATATTAGGAATAAAATAGAAATCAGCATTGGGAACGGTAGTTGTTGTGTAACCGCTAATAGCGCGCCGGGTAGGTTAAAACCTTCAAATGCTTTACTCACGCTGCCTGGTTCTGCAATTTCAAACGCTAAGCCAGAGCCACCGACAATGGTAAACCAGAAGCAGGTTGCCAAAGGAGCAATAATGCTGATAGTTGTAACCAACTGGCGAATACTGCGACCTCTAGATATTCGAGCAATGAAGATGGCCATCATCGGCCCATAACCTAAGAACCAGCCCCAGAAGAACACTGTCCACCAGCTTAACCAGCCTTCGTCTCCGCGGTAAGTTGCCATTGGAATGAAGTTATCCAACATGCTACCAACCCCTTGGATATAGCCATTAAAAATGAAGTTAGTCGGGCCGAATATCAGGATATAAGTCATTAATGCGAGTGCAAGAATAACGTTATAGCGGCTAAGCATCTGCATGCCTCTGTTTAGCCCGCTCAATGCAGAAAGGGTGTAAAGCACGATAGCGAAAAGGATGATAATTAATTGTGTTGTAAAGCCATCGGGAATCTCAAATAGCACATTTAATGCGTAACTCACTTGAAGGCCAAGGAAACCAATGGGTCCTATTGTTCCGGCAGCAACAGCGACAATACAACAAGCGTCAATGAGAGCGCCTATGGTGCCTTTCAATGCTCGATCACCTAATACGGGATAAAGCAAAATTCTTGGTTTTAAAGGCAAACCTTTATCATAGTGAAGGTGCATGACAACGATAGAGGTTAAGCTGCCTACTATTGCCCATGCCAAAAACCCCCAGTGCATAAATGATTGAGATAGGGCGTTTATAGCACCTTGCTGAGCATTTTCTTGCGGGCCATACAACGGTGGTGGACTGACATAGTGCGCAATAGGTTCAGCGGCAGCCCAGAATACGCCTCCGCCAGCCAGTAAAGTACAGAATATGATCGCCATCCATCGGAAGGCATCCATCTCAGGTTTGTCGATACCGCCCAAGATGACTTTACCTGTTCGCCCTGCGGCTAAACCAAGGCCAATTAAAAAGGTAAGTAATAATAAGAGCTGCCAGTACGGGCCAAAGACTTTGACCGACCATGAGAAACCGGCGTTAACTATTGTTGATAGTAGTTCTCCGTCGTAAAGTGCTAAAAGCACAAATAGTGCGATAAATCCTCCGCTGTACCACAATGCTGGATTCTTCAGTCCTAATTTGTCGGACGTTGATACTTCTTGAACTGCATTGGTCGTTTTCATTTCAGATGCCCGCCCAGTGATTCCGTGTGATACATTAAGGTTTGATGCTTTTACGCTATTGGTTAAATCAGACATACTCTGACTCCAGTCGTTTTTTGCTAATGCAAATGTTAGTTAACGTCTACCTTGTTTTTATTATGAGAAGTAGACCATTCCTTGTTCGAGTTACTGTATTACGTGCTAGGTTCGAGCCCTTGCGTAAGGAAATTAAACCAGTTGTCGCCTAGTATTTGTCCCGCCTCAGGTTCACTGAACCCGTGGCGAATGAGTCCGTTATATATATTCTCCATACCTGCGCTACCGCAAAACCAAGGCAGAGAATCAGGCCAACCGGCGTTATTTGCGGATCCTTCGCCGTAATCCATCGCTTTCGACCATCGCCCATTACGCATCCATTCCAGTACTGATTGAGGTTGATTGAGACACAAATCACTGCCAATCGCTAAATGCTCTATACCAACTAAATCAGCGGTGGATGCCACCATTTGGCAGAAATCTTCCAAAGTACACTGGCTGCCATTGGGTAGGTGGAATGGATATAGGCTAAACCCTAGTAGGCCGCCACGTACGGTTAGTGCTTTGATTACATCATTAGATTTGTTGCGCAGAGCTTGATGCGCGAATGTGGGGTTTGCGTGGCTGATACAGATTGGCCTTGAAGAAAGATCAATCGCTTCTAATGTTGACCGTTCTGCACTGTGTGACATGTCGATAATCATGCCCACTCGATTCATTTCGGCGATAGCTTGTTTGCCAAATCGAGTGATACCAGAGTCATGTTGCTCATAACATCCAGTCGCAATTAGGCTCTGATTGTTATAAGTCAATTGCATGATCAGCAGGCCTTGCTGACGCATCACTTCAATTAGGCCAATTTCGTCATCGATAGGAGAGCAGTTTTGCGCGCCAAAAAAGACGCCGACTTTCCCCAGTTGTTTCGCTTTTGTCACGTCAGCCATGGAGCGAACGATCATAATTAAATCGGCATTTTGTTCAAAACGTAAATTCCATTCGGCAAAGCGTGTTAGGGTTTCACGTGCATTTTCGTGGTAAACCAAGGTCACGTGAACCGCAGTGATACCGCTCGCTTTTAGCGTTTGGAAGTACTCTCGATTCCAGTTGCAATATTGCAATCCGTCTATCACTATTCGCTTCTGATACATATCAACTCCTCACTCACTCAATTCATTATTTTGGGTTTCTACGTGAAACACTAATAAGGTCGTTGATAGGCAGTTTTAACTACGGTATAGAATTCTTTTGCGTATTGGCCTTGCTCTCTAGGACCAAAGCTAGATTCTTTTCGGCCACCAAAGGGGACGTGATAATCTGTGCCTGCGGTTGGTAGGTTGACCATGACACAACCGGTTTGGACTTGTTGTTTGAACAGGGCACTAGAACGAAGGCTTTGAGTGATGATCCCACCAGTTAAACCAAATCGTGTATCGTTGGTTGTTGCAATGGCTTCATCCAAATCGGCAACGCGAATAACGCAAGCCAAAGGGGCAAAGACTTCTTCTTGATTCACTTCCCAACTGTTTTTGGTTTCTAGGAAAAGCGTTGGTGACATATAAAAACCATCATGTTTCATGTCTAGGCGTTCGCCTCCAACGGCTAGTTCAGCACCGCTTTGACGGGCTTTTTCTACCCATGAAAGGTTTGCATCAAGTTGTTTGCCATCCACTACTGGCCCCATAAATACGCCATCTTCTAAAGCATGACCTACCTTGAGGCTACTCATTCTCTTGATTAACGCATCAACAAAAGCATCATGAATGCCGTCCGTGACTACAAGGCGAGATGACGCCGTACACTTTTGACCAGCACCAGAAAAAGAACCGGCTATGGTGGCTTCAACTGCGGTTTGTATGTCGGCATCATCAGCAATCACAAGTGCGTTTTTGCTGCCCATTTCAAGTTGGCAACGAACAAAATTAGGCGCGGTAGCGGTGGCCACTTTCCGACCTGTATCAACAGAACCTGTGAAGCTCACGCCATTTATCTCAGGGGAGTTAATCAGCGCATTACCTACCTGTGAACCGTTGCCTAACACTAGGTTAAATACGCCAGCAGGCAGCCCTTGGCGATGGATGATTTCCGTTAAGGCAACAGCACTTGCTGGTGTTAGGTTTGCAGGTTTCCAAATAACGCTGTTACCAAACGCTAAAGCCGGTGCAATCTTCCACGCTGCTGTTGCAGTAGGAAAGTTCCAAGGTGAGATAATAGCGATGACACCAACAGCTTCGCGGGTAACTTCTACTGATACACCGGGCCTTACGGAGTCCGCGTTATCACCAATTTGGCGTAGCACTTCAGCTGCAAAATATTGAAAGAACTGCCCGGCGCGGTAGATTTCACCTCTACCTTCGGCAAACGGTTTTCCTTCCTCACGCGACAACAAGGTGCCAAGCTCGTCACAACGCGCAATAAGTTCGTCGCCAATCGCCTGTAATATTGTCTGCTTACGTTCAATGGGCGTTTTTTCCCATTCGGGTTGTGCTTGCTTAGCCGCAGCAATTGCTTGATGAACTTGGTCTTCGCTTGCTTGTGAAAAATGACCCAAATTTTCAGTGATATCTGAAGGGTTGATGTTGGCAATGGTGCTGATGCCTGAGTGCCACTCACCTGCGATATAAAGTGCTTTTTCAGCGTGAACATTATTGATTAGCATTGTCATAGTTTGTTCCTTTCACTTATCGATTAAGGTAAACCTCAACCGCGAATTTAATGAGATAATGTGTTAAGTCGGTTGTGAGGCACTGGCATACACAACAAATTCCACCAGCATTTCTTCACGAGCTAGCCCTGCTACCACCATGGCTGCACGATTAGGGTAGGGCGCGTTAAAGTACTCTGCATATACTTGATTAACAGTGGCGAGATACTCACGATCAGTGACGTAAATCAGTACCTGTAAAACAGAATCAAGTGTTTCACCAGCACACTCTAAAGTGTGAACAAGGTTGTCTAGTGTTTGTCTCGTTTGGGCTTCAATGCCCCCTTCAACAACCGCGCCAGTTTGATCAATAGGAATTTGAGCGGTATACAAGGTTCCGTTGTTAACCAGAGCCCATTCAAGCGGTGCTTTAGAGGCAAAAAGAGATGTTTTTATTGGGTGTTTGTTTGTTTGTGTGCTCACGTGATTGTCCAACTATGTTGCATAAATGTTGCGAATTGGTTAAATTTTGCGTCTTGACGAACGATAAATCAAACGGTAAATTTTGTACATTTGATAAATTAAACTTATCGTCAGGCTGAGCACTAGGAAAACAAAGGACTAAGAAGGGATCACAAACATGAGTATTAAACTTCAACAACTGAATCATTTTGTTTTGGTGGTGGAAGAGGGGGGGTTTCGGGCTGCTTCTCATCGAGCAAATCGATCGCAAGCGGCGCTTTCTACATCAATAAAAGAGCTAGAACGCAACCTAGGTCAGCCTTTATTTGAATCTGGTAATAAATCGACCCTCACTCCTTTCGGTGTAATATGCCTACCCAAAATTGTTCAGTTTTTAAATGTCTACAATGCATTGAACAATGACTTAATGGCTGCAGCCGCGGGGCAACAAGGAAGAGTTCGTATTGCCAGTGTGCCGTCTGTCGCTGCAAAACTAATACCGAGCGTACTGGGTGCTTTTTGCGAAAGGTATCCAAATGTTGAAGTGAGCTTAATCGATGATAATGCGGCGGGTGTCGAAGCTCGATTGCTATCGGGTGACGTCGATTTGGCATTGGGAAATTGCTCCCACCTTGATGACAAAGAGATACATTTTACCCCTTTAATTTCTGATCCTATTGGTGTGGTCTGTTTGCGTGATAATCCTATTGCTCAGCATACCGCTGGTATTGAATGGAAAATGTTGCTAGATCAACCTTTTATTCGTAATGGAACTTGCACACTCCTTGACCCAACACCAGCGCGAACATTGAGTCAAAACGCGCTCTACTCCGTCGAGAATATAACGTCTCTTTTTTCTGTATTAGAGCTTGGAATCGGCGTGACGACACTACCTAAACTTGCGTTTCCAACGAATGAAACAAGGTTGATTTGGATTCCGCTTATCGACCCGCCATTAAAACGACAAATAGGGTTATTTAGACTCATTGACCGAACGATCTCTCCCCAGGCGCAAGCATTTCATGATCTGTGCATAAAATACCTTAATTTTTGAGGATGTGTGGCGTGTTATTAATCCGAAAAGACTGTGAAAAATGGCTTGTTGTTATGGGATACTATTTTTGAAAACGTCCTATTGAATAAAGGTTAAGCTCGAAAACCAAACCTTTATTCTCTGTTTAAAAGAGAGCTATTTTGCTTCTTTTTACATTACTTGAGTTGCGCCACAATTTCTCTAATCAACGTAGCCATTTTATCCCACTCTTTATTCTTAACTAGTGATTGATCAACCATCCAAGATCCGCCACAAGCAAGGACGCTAGGTACATCAAGATACGCTTGAATGTTATCTTTATTAATACCGCCAGTTGGCATTACTTTGATTTGGTTGTACGGGGCAAGCATGGCTTTGAGCATTTTTATACCACCAGATGCTTCTGCGGGAAAAAACTTAACAGTTGTAAGGCCTAACTCCATTGCTTGCTCTATCAGTGATGGTGTATTAACGCCCGCAATAATCGCTACATTATGCTTGTGAGCTGCTTTTACTGTTGTTGGGTTAAGGCCAGCAGAGACAACGAAGTCCACCCCTGCTTCTTTTGCTGCGAGTAATTGCTGTTCATTTAAAATTGTACCAGCACCAATCAACATGTCTGGGTATTCTTTACGCAATAATGCGATGGCATTCGCCGCCGCTGCAGTACGGAATGTAATTTCTGCTACTGGTAAACCATTTTCTGATAGAGCCTTACCAATAGGCAAGATGTCTTCCGCTTCATCTACTACGATGACTGGAATCACTTTTAATTTAGCGAGACGTGAATCTAAAGTATTCATTTTAATTGTCCATTTTCAATGCGATCTAGAACTTGTTCAAGTGTTGGTAGTGGTGCGACGGCACCATAACCCGTAATGGTGATAGAGGCGGTGGCGTTTGCAAATTTCAAACACTCTTCCAATGAATATCCATTAACGAAATGCGTACAGAATGAGCCAGCAAATGAATCACCTGCGGCGGTTGCGTCTAACGGATTCGTTTTGAATGGTGGTAGTGATACGCGGATTGATTCATTGGCTACTGTTGCCCCCTGCGCGCCTTTTTTAAGAACGACCGTTTTAGATCCGATTTTGAGGTAATAATCGATAATATCGTCTTCGTGTTCTAAACCAGTGAGAAGCTGTGCCTCATCAATACTGGGGAAGCAGATATCAACCAGTGAAGCCGTCTCATTGATGATGGCGCGTGCACGGTTTAATGACCATAGCTTTAAGCGTAGGTTGGTGTCGTAGGAGGTTAAGGTTTTGTTTTCAGATGCAATTTCTATTGCCTTGAAGGTGGAGTCACAACTGGTATCACTGATTGCCTGTGTAATAGCGGTGATATGCAAAAGCTTTGCACTTTTAATGGCTTCTACAGGTAACTGTGATGGTGTGATAAGACTCGCGGCTGATCCTTTACGTAAGAATGAGAAATGGTGCCCGTCTTTATCATGCGTAATGAAATAAACGCCAGTATGACTATTAGGGTTAGATACAACAGTCGAAATATTAACGTTTTCTTTATCCCACAAATTTAGAAATTTCTTTCCAAATTCATCATCTCCCATGTGCGTGAGCATACCGACGTTTGCGCCTTGTCGCGCAGCAGCAATAGCAAAGTTAGATGCATCACCACCGAAGCCGCTTAAGAAGTCCGCTTCACCGTTATTGTTTAGGTTAACTTGGCTCAATTCGAACATTGGTTCACCAAAACTCAGTATTTCAGCAAAAGCTGGTCTTTCTATGTGTGTTTTTTCTTCGATCATAATGATACCTGTGTGTCTATTTCGATGTGTTAGTTTGATTTTCATCCACCTTTATTAAATCACAAAGCGATTTAATAAAGGTGGATTTATTGGTAAACCAAATAATGATCGAAATCAACAATTAGATATAAAGTGCTGATATTTATATATTTATAACAAAAAAATACTGATTTTTTCTGTTTATTTTTATTCTATTTTTAGATCTTCGTCATAAAATTGAATTATTGGTCATCCAAAATATTGATAGGTCAACCAATTGAGTGTAATGTTCTCAGTAACAACGAAGCGCTAACAAATTCTGAAGTTAGGCGACACTCGGACTGTAAAGATAGGATTGTATGGAAGATCAAAATAAAATAGAAAACGGTAAGTTTTCATCAACAACAAGCTACGATAGATCAGTACTTAAAAGTAATATCGTTCATATTGGTTTTGGTGCATTTCATCGCGGGCATCAAGCCGTTTATAACGATTTAACAAATGACCAATCTGAAGATAAATGGGGTATCTGTGAAATTAATATGTTTGGTGGTTCAGAGTTAACAGACAGTTTGCGAGCACAAGATCATTTGTTAACCGTCGTTGAGAAGTCTGCAACAGAAACACATAGTCGTCTTGTTCGAACCATTACTGAATCGATCCATACACCAGTAGATGGTATTGAAAAAGCAATTCTAAAGCTCACTGAAGATCAGGTTAAAATCGTTTCATTAACGATAACGGAAAAAGGTTATTGTGCTGCACCGCAATCGGGAATGCTAGATGAAACTAATCAGCTAATCATTCATGATTTAGCCAATCCAACCGTACCAATGTCGGCTATTGGATTGGTCACCGAGGCACTTCGAATTCGCCGTGATAATGGCCTCGCTCCCTTTAGCGTTTTGTCATGTGACAATATTCCTGAAAACGGCCACTTGACCAAGAGTGTCATTCTTGCTTTTGCTAAGAAGCTTGACTCTGAACTGAGTGATTGGATTGAAGAAAACGTCTCTTTCCCTAGTACAATGGTTGACCGCATTGTTCCCGCGATGACCGATGACCAATTTGACGTAATCGAAGAACAAACAGGTTATCGCGATCCATGTGGCGTAGTTTGTGAAGATTTCCGTCAGTGGGTGGTTGAAGATAACTTTGTAGCAGGTCGACCTCAATGGGAAAAAGCAGGTGCAATGCTCGTTGGTGATGTTCTACCGTATGAGGAAATGAAGCTTCGTATGCTTAACGGTAGCCATTCGTTCCTTGCTTACAATGGGTCACTCGCTGGGTACGAATTTATTTATCAATGTATGCAAGATTCTGATTTTCGATCAGTCACATTGAAGTTAATGCTCGATGAACAAGCTAAATCACTGAGTCCCGATCTAAACGTTGATCTCAACGAATATGCCAATTTACTCATTGCCCGTTTCAGCAACACAAACATCAAACACAAAACCGCACAAATCGCGATGGATGGTTCTCAAAAACTCCCTCAACGTGCGCTTGCCCCATATTTAACACTTCAAGAACGTCATATTTCCGCTAAATGTCAACCCGTGCTAATTGCAGGCTGGATGCATTATGTAATTGATATGATTAATAAAGGTAATGAATTACCTGACCCATTGGTAGAAACATATAAATCAATTATGTCTCACGTACCTGAGAAAAGTGAGCAAGCTAAATCATTATTAGCAATTGAAAAAATCTTTGGAAAGCACGGTGTTGAAAATAAACGGTTTATTGAGCAGGTTCTAAAAGCGTTTGATGATATTGAGACCGTGGGCATCAATATCACGATTGAAAAACTAGTGAAGGATTAGGAAATAAGATGAAAACTTTAATTTGTAATGAACCCAATTCAATTGAGTATATTGAATGCCCAATACCAGAGATCGAAAGCAATGAAGTTCTTCTGAAAATCAATTCAGTAGGCATCTGCGGTACCGATATCCATGCATACGCAGGTCGTCAGCCTTTCTTTTCATATCCGCGTGTATTAGGCCATGAAATTTGTGGCACTGTTGAAAAAATCGGTGAGAAAGTGACGAAAGCAGAAGTGGCTAAGCGCTATTCTGTTATTCCTTGTATCCCATGTGGTGTATGCCCAGCTTGCGAAGAAGGTAAAACCAATTGCTGTGAAAACGTATCTCTATACGGCGTCCACCAGGACGGCGGTTTTACAGAATACCTAGCGGTTCTTGAAGATAACTTAGTTCTTCTTCCTGACAATGTGTCTAACAGTAAAGGAGCTCTGGTTGAATGTTTTGCTATCAGTGCACATGCGGTTCGCCGTGCGCAGTTGACTGGGGAGAATAATGTTCTTGTTGTCGGCGCTGGCCCAATTGGTCTTGCGGCAGCAGCAGTCATTAAAGCAGAAGGGCATAACGTCGTTATTGTTGATGTCGCGGAACAACGTCTAACTTGGGCAGCAGACAAACTACAAACTGCTACATTAAATGCGCTAAGTGAAACGTACGTTGATGATATTCGTAGTCAATTTAATGGTCAGTTGGCTGATGTCGTATTCGATGCGACTGGGTACGACAAATCAATGACAAATGCAGTAAACCTGATTCGTAACGGTGGGAAGCTCGTATTTATTGGCTTCACAAAGGGTGAATTGGCATTTCATAACCCTACTTTTCATATGAAAGAAACCACTCTTATGAGCTCACGTAATGCAACACGTCAAGACTTTGAACGTGTAATCGAACTGATGGAAGAAGGAAAAATTTCTGAATCAATGATGAAAAATCGAGATTACGATTTCCATACATTTGGGAATACATACAAAGAAGATGTTGTTGAAAACAAATCTTTGGTCAAAGGCGTAATAAATTTTTAAGGTAAATATGATGTCTACTATTCAAGTAAATGAAACAGAGTTGCGCGAACTATCTCTCAAAAAATTAGTTGAAGCGGGCCTTAGCGAAGAAACGACAAAAGAAGTCATTGATGTGTTAATACACGCTGACAAAACGGGTGTTCATTCACATGGTGTCATGCGCATTGAACATTATTGTCACCGCTTGAACGAAGGTGGCCTGAATAAAGAACCTACATTTAGCATTGAGCAAATTTCACCTTCAGTTGCCGTGTTTGACTCTGATGATGGCATGGGACACTCGGCACTTATTGCAGCAACAAATCACGCTATTGAGTTAGCGGAAGAAACCGGCCTTGGTTTTGTCAGCGTCAAGAATGGTTCACATTGTGGTGCTCTCTCGTACTTCATGGAACAGGCGACAGCTAAAGGTTTGATTGGTATTTCAATGACGCAAACTGATACCTGCGTTGCTCCCTATGGTGGAGCTGAACGTTTCTTAGGAACCAATCCAATTGCATTTGGTTTCCCTGTAGAAAATTCACACCCAATGATTGTTGATATGGCTACAAGTGCGACGGCCTTTGGTAAGTTGCTTCATGCAAAAGAGACAGGCCAGCAAATTGGCGAAAATCTTGCTATCGACAAAGACGGCAATATGACAACAGATCCACATCAAGTGGAAAATCTACTTACATTTGGTGGTCATAAAGGTTCAGGCATTGCGCTCGCGATTGATGCGTTAACGGGTATTTTAATGAATGCTAACTTTAGCAATCATGTTGTTCGTATGTACGGAGATTTTGACAAGATGCGCAAACTTGCCAGCCTTGTCATTGTCATTAATCCAGAAAAGCTAGGGAATCCATTGTTTGCAGTAATGATGCAGCAAATGGTAACGGAACTTCGTGCAGTTAAACCTATGGCTGGCTCAGGTTCGGTACAAGCCCCTAATGACCCACAAAATGCTTACAAACTACAGAGCGAAGCTAACGGTATCACTGTTGCTAAATCAGTTTACAGCTATCTAAAAGGGTAGGTTAGTAATAGGCGCTTTAAGGGAGAGTATATATGTTATTTGGAAACGTAAAAAAATTAGATCTCGTACCATACATGTCTGAAAAGTTTGTTAATTGGATCAATGAAGCTATCGCTTTATCTGAAAACAATGATCTTGGTAAGTACATGATTGGTGACGATGGTGTATTTGTTATGCTTGTAGACGGTGAAACGGAGCCACGAGCACTAAGAAAATCTGAAATTCATAAGCAATACATTGATATTCAAATTCTATTGAGTGGCGAAGAAGTATATGGCTATTCAAACACCATTTCAGAAGAAGCACTTAAATTGGTTGAGTTGGAGAATGACGTAATGTTCTTTGATAATGTCGAGAACGAACAGTTTATTAAGCTTCAAGATGGTGATTTTGTTATTTTTTATCCAAACCAAGCACATCGTCCACTTTGTGCAAGTGATGATAAGCCGATGGTAATTAAAAAAGCCATTTTAAAAATACCATCTTCGGTCCTTTGAACTAAATGAGTCGCTATTATTTTTAAGTATTGTTGGTTTGATAATTTTATTTTAAATGCTTCACCAGCGAACTAAGTTAATGCGACAAATTTTTAATGGATACGTAACTAACGTAAATAAAGAGTATTAGATGCATATTAATTATAATAGCAACCCTGTAGACGCCAAATTATACGACACTACTCGTCTTCGTGACGAATTGCTAACTGAGAAAATGTTTAAAGATAATGACATAGTGACGGTATACAGCCACATTGATCGCATTGTTGTTATGGGAGTATCACCTAAGAGTAATGAATTGGCTCTGGATGACTTTATTAATAATAAAGATTTCGGTACTGACTTCTTCCTACAACGTCGTGAGTTCGGAATGATTAATCTTGGTGGTAAAGCTAAGATTACGACGAAGAATGAAACGTACATTTTAGAGAACATGGATGCATTATATCTCGGACAAGGCAATGAGAATGTCGTGTTTGGTTCTGTTGACAATGACTCCCCGGCTTTATTGTACGCCATCAGCGCGCCATCTCATCATATTCATCCTTCCCGAATTATTCACCAAAATGAAGCGAAAGTGATTCATTTGGGTGACAAAGAGAATGCAAACGAGCGGTGTATTAATCAATACATTCATCCTGATGTTTTGCCTACGTCCCAATTATCTATGGGTGTGACTGCACTAAAAGCAGGAAGTGTATGGAACACAATGCCACCGCATACCCATGAACGTCGTATGGAAGCGTATTTCTATTTCGATATAAAACCCCAACAAGTCGTTTTCCATCTCATGGGAGAGCCAAAAGAAACACGTCATATTGTTGTTCGTAATCACCAGATGGTGTTGTCACCTAGTTGGTCTATTCATTCAGGCTGTGGAACACAAAATTACAGCTTTGTGTGGGGAATGCTAGGTGAAAACCTCACATTCGATGACATGGATTTTGTTGATATGAACGAAATTCGATAAATATAGTAAACATATTAAAAATGAAACTTTATCCTACTAATAGTAACGGAGTAAATAATGTCCAAATTTAAAGTACTAACCATCGCCACCGCTTTAGTCAGCGCACTTGGTCTTTCTTCTATGGCCAATGCCGCATCAGAAATTAAGGTCGCGTTTAACCAATCGGATAAACACCCTCAGTTTTTAGCGCTTGCAGACTTTGGTGATAAATTTACTAAAGCAACCGATGGTCGCTATACATTGAATATCTTTCCAAATGAGCTTCTTGGCGATCAGCGTGCATCACTAGAACTCGTTCAGAACAGTGCTATTCAAATGGCCGTTGTTGCTAATCCACTTGTAGAAAACTACAACAGCAAATTTGGTATTCTCAGTCTACCGTATGTTTACAGTGGTTATGACCATCAGCAAAAAGTATTCACTTCTAGTATTCTAGATGAGTTATTCAAAGAAACATCACCTATGGGTTTTGAAGTTATAGCGGCATACACTGGCGGTGCGCGCAGCATGTATAACAAAGAAGGGCCAATCAATACCGTTGCAGACATGAAAGGAAAAAAAATTCGTGTAATGCAATCTGATACGATGATAAAAACCCTTTCATGCATGGGAGGTAAAGGTGTACCGATGGGCCAAGGTGAAGTTTATTCGGCGATACAACAAGGTGTACTTGATGGTGCGGAAAACAGCGAAATTACCTACTTCGATCTAAAACAATATGAAGTTGCACCTTTCTATTCTGCAACCCGTCACCTGATGGTTCCAGATCTCGTTGTGGCAAGCAGTGATTTTCTTGATTCAATGTCCGAAAAAGATCGTGCAGCGTTTGAAAGTCTAGCAAAAGAGAGCACTCTAGTAGAGTTTGGTTTGTGGCAAAAACAAATCAGCGTATCAAAGAAAGCAGCACAAGATAAGGGTGCTACGTTCAATGAAGTTGATATCACGCCATTCCGTGAAGCATGTATCCCTCTTCAACAGGAATTAATTAAAACAGCAGAACAAAAAGCGTTGTATAAAAAAATTGTTGCGTTGCAATAATTAGTAGAAGATAAGGTCAGCGAATTGCTGGCCTTATAACTTCATTTCAGGGTAAGAAATTATATGCGAGATGATAAATTTAATGGCCTTTTTCTAGGCCTAAGAAAAATTAAGTTCGGAATAGACAAAGTCCTTTCTGTCTTTTTAATTTCCATTATGGGAATAATGACATTATTGGTTACATACCAAGTGGTTGTTCGTTATATTTTTGACAACCCGAGTGCGTTTAGTGAAGTCGCATCCCGCTATTTGTTTATTTGGTTGGTTTTATTTGGTGGTGCCTATGTGTTTGGATTAAGAGAGCATATGGCTATCACGTTTATTAAAGATAAATTTAATAGAAAATTGCGCATCATTGTTGAAATGGTTATTGAATTAATCGTCGTTATTTTTGCCTATACAGTAATGGTTAGCGGCGGTTATAGCAGTTCAGTGCGTCAAATGTGGCAGATGGATTCCGCGCTGCAAATACCAATGGGTGTCATTTACGCCGCTATTCCTATATCAGGTGCAATCATGTTGTTTTATTTCCTTTGGCATGAAGTAACCTTTATTAACGAACTTATTGATTTGAAAAATGAGCCGTCAGAAGAGCGAGGTAATATCTAATGGATATGGCATTTACCGCCTCATTAGTAATGTTTGTAGGGGTTGTGGTTTTATTGGTCCTAGGGGCTCCGATAGCCATTAGTGTTGGAATCTCGTCTTTCGCGGCAATGACGGTTATTCTGCCTTACAATGGTGCATTAACAACGTCCGCACAGCGTATGTTTGTTGGATTAGATTCATTTGCTCTGCTTGCGATACCATTCTTTATATTAGCCGGCAATATCATGAATAATGGTGGCATTGCCATACGGTTAATAAACTTCTCCAAGATTGTTAGTGGCTGCTTTTCTGCTCCATTGGCACAAACCAACGTTGTATCCAATATGCTATTTGGTTCGATTAGTGGTTCCGGTGTTGCGTCTTGTGCTGCTGTCGGTGGCATCATGAACCCAATTCAGAAGCAAGAAGGGTATGACCCCAAATTTAGTACTGCAGTAAATATTGCTTCAGCGCCAACCGGTATGTTGATACCACCAAGTAACGCACTAATCGTATATGCCACGGTTGCTGGTAGTGTTTCAGTTTCTGCGTTGTTTATGGGAGGCTATATTCCTGGTTTGTTGTGGGGGCTTGGGGTCATGATAGTCGCTGGTATTATGGGTAAGCGCAGAGGTTACATAAGCAAGAACTCGATGACCTTGAATGAATGCATTAAGGTTACTATCGATGCAATTCCAAGTATGTCTTTGATAGTCGTCGTTATTGGCGGTATTTTAGGTGGCGTGTTTACGGCGACAGAAGCATCAGCTATTGCTGTTGTTTATTCGATGATATTAGGCTTCAGTTATCGACAACTGAAAGTTAAAGATCTGCCAACTATCTTCTTAGACACCGCGAAAATGGCATCGATCGTCATTTTTATGATTGGAGCGTCATCAATCATGTCTTGGGTTATGGCATTTACTCAGATTCCTGGGATGATTGCGGATGCACTATTATCATTTACTAGCGACCCAATATTAATTCTGTTGATCATTAACGTTGTATTATTGTTCATTGGAACTTTCATGGATCCAACCCCAGCAGTGTTGATTTTTACGCCGATTTTCTTACCTATTTGTATGGGGTTAGGCATGCACCCGGTTCAATTTGGTATATTGATGGTATTCAACTTGTCGTTGGGGACGATAACGCCGCCTGTTGGGCCAATTCTCTTCACTGGCTGTAAGATAAGTGGTATCAGTATAGATTCAGTAATTAAAACGTTATTGCCATTTTTCTTGGTGATATTCTTGGTACTAATGTTAGTGACCTATATTCCCGCGATTTCAATGACGTTACCTGAGCTTGCTGGTTTAATTATGTAAACAAATGATTTCTTTTGGAACCCCTGTATCAATAGGGGTTCAGTTAGGTCAGGCCCTGATGATTGAAGGATTTATTTTCTATTGTATGGTAAAATTAAAGTGATGATAATTAAATCAATTATCGTCACTTTACTATTTGTACAACAATTTAATTTATGAGCCTAGTATGACAGATGAAAAATTGATTAGACGACGATACTATGAAATTGGGTTACAAATAGAGAAGCAATTGTTTTCTGGTTTTTTTAAAGCGGGTGATCGTCTACCATCAGAACGGGACTTGAGTCAGCAATACGAAACAAGTCGGGCTACTATACGCGAAGCTATTATCATGCTTGAACTTAAAGATTTGGTTGAAGTAAGAAAAGGTGCGGGTATTTTCTTTAAAGAAAATACGGATAATGAAAAACGTATAAAAGTAGAAGATACCGCTAACATCAATGATGTAGGGCCATTTGAGCTTCTTCAATCTCGCTTTGTTTTAGAGGTTAGTATCGTAGAATTCGCCGCTAAAAATATTAAACTTAGTGAGTTACGTCAGCTTAGAGGTATCATCCAACGTCAAGAAAACTCATTTGCTGACAGTAAACAATTCGAAACATTAGATCGTGAGTTTCATCTGTGTATAGCAGAAGCGACACAAAACCGTATGCTAATTGATACCGCTAACCGTTTATGGAATGTTGTTCGGACAGAAAACCCACTCTGGCAACAACTGAACAAGAAGTACTTGCACGACACGCCATTGAAAGAAAATTGGCTTGCTGAGCACAGGAAAATCTTCGCGGCTCTACAGAAACGTGATCCAGTTTTAGCGAAACAAGCCATGATAGAACATATTGAGCACAGTAAACGAGAATTAACGAATTTAGTCGATTACGGTGACATTGAGCTTCTAGAGCATGATGATATGTTATTTATTGAGGATAAATAAAAGGCTTTTTAGGGAGCCTTTTTATTCTTAGTAACATTTTATTCTTAGTAATATTGTTGTTTAGTCATAATGTATCTAGGTATTATTTACCGTATTTTGAATACTCTAGTGAGCTGTTTTGTCCATATTGATGCGTGTAAATGCTCAATTTTTGACGCAGATAATACCGAACGTATGTAATCGTTAATTAAAAGCAGGTGGCATCATAATGTGATGAGGTATGGATTCTTGTAAAAGATGTTTGAAAGCAACAATCTCTTCTTTACTACAGGTACTCCAAAGTAAAGCTTCACCAGTAACGCCATGATGTTGAAATGCATTTAGGCGGATAATGACGTCGTTTGGTAACCGATTAAGGTAGGCGGTTAAGGCGTCAATATTTGAGACATAATCTGTCTGTTTGGGAATAGTTAAAAGACGTATTTCATGTAGCTTGTTTGCGGAAGACAACAAGTCAATAGTTCGAAATACAGCCGCATTATTTCTACCAACAAGCACTTCGTGCACTGAGCTATCCCAAGCCTTTAGATCGATCATTGCACCATCTAGATAAGGTGCAATTTTATTCCAACCTTGTTCTGATAAAGATCCATTGCTATCCATATAACAAGTGAGATTCTGAAGTATTGGGTCTGCTTTAATCGCTTTGAATAGTGAGATGATGAAAGGAAGTTGCAAGCTTGCTTCTCCCCCTGAAACAGTAATGCCATTCAAAAATAGGTGGTTATCTTTGATGATCGTCAACAATTCGTTAAGACTGTATTCGCGAATTTTAGGAGACGATTGAAAAGAGCAGATATCAATGCATTTATCGCAACCGGTACATTTGTCTGCATGCCAGGTTACCTGGTTTTGTGCGTTCAATGTCAGTGCGTTATCCGGGCATTCAGCCACACACTCACCGCAATGATTACAATGAGCAATAGAATGAGGATTGTGGCATGACGTGCAATTAAAGTTGCAGCCTTGGAAAAAAATCACCAATCGATTACCTGGGCCATCAACACACGAAAAGGTAAGTATCTTACTCACCTTCGCGGTGCGAAGTTGGCTCGCAGGCTGTATATCAATATTCACTTTTCAGACTATTTTTGATAAATCGGGTTCATTTCAGCACTGAGCACTCTAGGTTTGCGATTCAGCATTTCAGTGTTGTCGGCGGCTTCTGAACCCAAGAAGGTGGTATTGGTTCGAGATCCTTGTTGCTTGTATTTTGCTATATCTGACATCTTAACCATATAGCCAGTAATTCGAACCAAATCATTGGAAAATACATTTGCAGTAAACTCTCGCATCCCTAACTCTAGTGCACCTTTACATAAATTGTACATAGCTTCAGGGTTCGATTTTACGGTTTCATCTATAGTGAGGATATCGCTAATACCAGAAGGATAAAATTTATGATGGCCGACGGTTGCCTTGATATGGGTGATTGGATCGGGTTCATAACCATAGGAAATTCGAGTTGCGGGAGTGGCTCCGGTATCTAAGCTAATGCCTGCCTGAGCGTGAAGAAGCGCACGTCCGTGATAGCCATATTTTACTGGTGTCGATTCAACGATTTTGGCCAAGGTCTCAGAGATCGTATAGCTAAGTTCGTTCGCTATGTCATCATGGCCGTATTCCGCGTTAATCCCTTCTTTGTCTAATAAGATTTTTACCGTTTCTGCCATGGCAAAGATGCCGAACATCGGCGCAAATCTATCCTCATCAATGAGCTTTTCTTTGACTAAAAAACTGTCAAAGAAGTTGGATTTTTCGTGTAAAAAGGCACTACGAGCTTCAATGATCTCAAACATAACCTGACAATACTCAGGCAATACAATAGAGAGAAAATCTTCTCTATCTTTAGAACGAGCCGCGACTTCTTTTAAATTCATTCGTACGAGTGTATTTGCGCCGCCAGCTAGGGGGAGTGAATTATAGCAACTCACGATGCCAAATCGTTTATCACCGTAAAAGTCAGCATGCATAGGGTAGTTGGCAACATGTGGTTTGCTGCATTCACAAATATTTGCGGTAGCTTGACGAAGTAAGCTATCCGGTGTCATCGCAGGATCGTGCATAAAGGTGAGGTTTGGTGCTATCTGTTTGAGTTCAGCATCGACTTTTAAGATGGTTCTACATATGACGTTGTCCGTTGGGCCGATATTCGCATGCATAAAGGCATCAGGTAACGTTCTATCTAGCATGATCCAGAAAAGCTTAATTTTTTGATAAATTTGCTGTTCTGATAATTCATTCACATACGGGAGTAATATCTCGTCGAGCTGACCTAAATAGACAGGAATCGAAGTAACCGATGGCACATGATGATAGATGATCGTCAGCAGATTAAGTGCTTCATCTAGAGTCGATGCAGGTTCGAGTTCTAGATAACGAGAACCTTGTTTAAGGAACATGCCATAGTCAGGTAAGACATATCTTGGTTTAAATGGCGCATTGCCTTCAAACATGTCGCATAGAATACCATCATCAAGTGCTAACTGTGCTTGTGCTGACAAAGGTACATAGGCAAGGCTACCTTCCGCTTCCAATGCTAATAGATGGGTCTTTTGTTTAGGAGAAAGATTGGCATCGGTGACGATGCTTAAAATGCGTTCTTGATTCATGGAAATGCCCTGATATATAAACTAATCTAACTATATCTCACAAGCAGGCGATTCAACTAATGTAATATGGAAAGGCGAAGGCACACTCATCACATTTTGAAAAAGTGGTGGGTTGAAGTCATTACTGAAGTATTTTGTACATCAAGTTGACGAGCCACCTATAATTTAGATATTGCATAACGTCTGCGTTTATATAAATTGTAGGTCATTGTTATATCGATGTTAAAAGTAAAGAGATGGTTGAAATGTCAGATGCAGTAAAGAAGGTTGATTATAATCTATTACATGTCTATTTATTAATTTACAAACACAAAAGCTTATCTATAGTGGCCAAACAATTGAAGTGTACTGATAGTGCAGTAAGCAAAATGTTGGGCAAGTTAAGGGAAGGTTTTAATGACCCACTATTTGTTCGTCACAGTGGTGGCCTTGAACCAACTGCATTTACAGAATGGATTGCGCCCAAAATTGAAATAAAACTCGCTGGGCTTGATGCCGTCATTGAAGAAGCGATTGAAAACACATTTGAGACTGATCGGCATGTGGTCATCAGCTTATTGCCTGTTGATATTAGTCTGTTTGGTAATGTGCTTTATTCTCAGTTGAGCCGATTTTTTCCAGATGTTAGGTTTAATATTGTCAGTTGGAATAGTAATACGCCTGATAAAATTTCTTCAAAGGACGTTGACTTCGCTGTTGGTCCATCGCTCGAAAATGGCTCAAAATTGTGTTACCAAACCCAGATATTTGAAACCTATTATAATCTAGTCATACCAAACGAGCATAAGGTCGCGAGTTGGGAAGATTGTATTCAATTCCGTGTGTTGAAACAACATGTTCCGGGATGGAATTCAAATAGAATGCCTATCAAAGAACAGCTTGATTATTATCACATACCTTTTAACAACAAAGATTTAACCGAAATAGAGAATATCGATTATGCGAATAATATTATGTTGAATAGTTCCAAATCAACCCGTTGTGCTATCGGCTTATTTTCTTATCAAATTGATAAATTTAAGCAGAATATCAATAGCGAGGTTCATATCGTTAATCCAAACACCTTTGGGGAGTATAAAGAGTTGATCATACTTGAATTATCACTATATGAGTATGTGGGAAATCGAGGCAATCATTTTTATGATCAAGTGAAAACGATACTTCTAGATACATTAAACCCGAAAAGCTAATAACGACTCCTTCAATAACTTTCCCTCCTCCTTTTTCCTACTTTCCTTTGTGGAAAGAATGACCTTCCAGACATTCCAAAAATTATACCGTACATTGCTCCTATAGGAGGTGAGTGAGCATGGATTTCTCAAAACTATAAATAATAGAGAGAAGATGATATGAACTCGAAGAATGTTTTAATTATGGGAACCTCCCCGTTGGTTTGTGAAGCGTTAACGACTTTGGTTGAAAAAATATTTCAACAGATTAACGTGTTTGTCTCGGACAATGCACAACGTGGAATGCAGATCGTCAGAGAAAACGACATTGACGGTATTATTCTCGATACAGAATTGAAAACATCGAGCAGTTTTGATTTTGTACGACGAGCTAAAGCGGGAGACTTCTTTGGCAAAGTGCTTTTTATCTCCAATGATGATCATTCAATGGTGAGCCAAACGGCAAAATTGGTCGGCGCGAACGGTTTTATTTCAAAAACAGAAAGTACAGAGATGATTAAAGATGCGATTTTGGCAGTGTCTAAAGGTTATTCAGTTTTTAAAGAAGATCTAAACCAAGAGAAAGAAACAGTGACACTCTCAAAGCGAGAATCAGTTGTTTTTAGCTATTTGTTGAAAGGTTATTCGAATCAAAAAATTTCAGAATTGTTATCATTAAGTGCAAAGACGATCAGTACTTATAAAACGCGAATTTTAACTAAATACAATGCCGATTCAGTGATTCAGATTATGAACATACAAAATATGACGCTAAGTACAATCATGCACTAGTAGAGCAAGGTAATGAAAAGAAGAATAGTTGAATAGGTCTATCCCCACCTTTGTGGGGATAATCATGAGATTAGATTATTCTACGTTTACACCATGTGAAGATAGGTAGTGTTCACTTTCGTTAAAGCCCATATAACGGCCTAAGGTTTTCTTCGGCACTTTACGTAAGTCGACCACAATAAGCCCATCAAGTGCGTCGTTGAAGGCGGGATCAACATTAAAGCATACCAACTTACCATTTAAACCCAAGTACTGCCTCAGTAAGACAGGGACGCCTTTGCCTGCATCCATACGGGCAATAACCCTTGAAAGCAGTTGTAGATCGCCAAGCGCAGTAAGCAAACTGGTATTCCAAGTAGCCCCTTGACTCTTTAAAGGATTAGATGCCTTTACGCATTTCGCACTTTCTATATCGTAATGATGTAGCGTCATGGTTTCTGCCAATAATTGGCGTGTTTCATGGCTGTAGTCATTACTGATGCTAACGGGTCCGAACAAGTGCGTATACTGAGGGTTACGTTGAACGTACGTAGCAATACCTTTCCAAAGCAGAAGAAGAGCACTCATGCTTCGTTGATACTCTTGAGCAATAACAGAACGTCCCATTTCAATAGCTTTGCCTTGGTTCATTCTGTCTAAAAATCGCTGGTCATAGTGGAATAGGGTTGTGGAATAAAGACCATTGACACCCTTATGGAGAGTAACTTCATCAACCAAGCCTAAGCGATACGCCCCAACAAGCCGGCGCTGTTCTCTGTCCCAAACAAAAAGTTGGAGGTATTTTTCATCAAACTTATCCAGATCAAGATCTAAACCAGTCCCTTCACCGACTTGGCGAAAATTCAGTTCACGTAGTCGCCCAATCTCGTGCATTAAGCTAGGAATATTTTGTGCTCTGGTACAGTAAACGTCAAATTCTTTATTGGTGAGTAGGTGTGCTTCTTCTGGCAGGTTATTTAAATCCAATTGAATCGCTTCGTAGGGTAAAGCATCGGCGACGGGCATGCTGCCATCTAAGTCTGGTGCCGCTTCATTCTTAGACTGAATGTTTCTATTCAATAGGTAAGTATTGAGTCTAAGATAATTAACTAACTTTTTGTCATCAAGGTTATTCACTTCTTTGTACTTGATAACATCGCCTATTGCGATGGCGATGACCTCTTCTTTTTTATTCAGTAGTTCTCTACCTAACATCAATGTTCTTAGCAAAGGATGGATTTTACCAGCCATATAAAAACGCTTGGAGTTTTGGCCATTAATAAACATGGGTACAGTAACGGCTCTGTTTTTCCGTATAAGTGAACTTACAGAACGACTCCACTCTTTGTCTTCAAGCTTGCCTTTTTTACTATCAACCAATTGGGAAACTTCACCCGCCGGGAACATCAACAATAATCCGCCATTGGCGAGATGTTTATTGGCTGAGCGAAGTGCTCGCATATTGGAACGTTTTGCGTCTTGTGTTTCAAAAACATCGACGCCTATAAATAGTTCGTCTAGTTCGGGAACGGTTTTAAGGTATTGATTAGCTAGGACTTGAACATCATTACGTATTGAGAGTAGCAACTCGGCTAATATAACCCCTTCTACGCAACCTAAAGGATGGTTTGCAACGACTACGGTCGCACCAGATGACGGTACATTACTGAGTGAACCTCGCATCACTTTGTAATCAATACCGAGCTCGTCGAGTGCGAAACGTAAAAATTCTTGAGTATTACAACCGACAGGACGTTGAGCATAAATTTTGTTTAATGTACTTAGTCCTGTGGCCCACTCAGCAAGAGACTCACCCAGACCAAAAGGGGTTTTACGTGGGAGACGAAACGGGCTTGTTAGTTGCTGGACTGCTTGCATAATTACCTCAGAATACGGGTTAACTTTCTGAGATTTTATGAATACTAGGTTTCATTTATGCGACTTAAAGGTTAGATATAGATGAACAGTGCATGACATTAATTTTTCAGCCATGTAATTCATCTATATAAGATCAAATTCGCGGTCTCAGGAAGTAATCTAAATAGTTTAATTATTACAGCAGACCGAGGAAACTAAGATTATCTTACAAAAGAAAAATCTTTTGTTTTAGAAAATAGTCCGGGATACTTTTTACGAAGGTAAATTTGTTCTGCTGTCATACGTTTTAGATCGGGACCTTTTGTAAGATTAGCAATTAATTCGTTATCATCAAGTCTTAAAACACGTCCTTCAATAGGGATCTCTACGCCATCATGAAAACGAATGGTTCCCTTAATGATGACACCACGTGAGACAGGGTGTGAATTAGTAAACAGAATACGTGTTCCTTGCTCAGATATTTCACAGATGTAAAAGTCTCGATCAAGAATTTTTGCTCTTGGTCGTTCGCTCTTTGGGTATCTAAGACGAAAGTATTTTCTTCTTTGTGCTTCTGATTGCTGATCCATAATTCTTTTAATATATGACTTATCTTATAGAATGCTATCATATTTGATTGGGTTATATCTAAATGAAATCTTTCCAAGTGTGAAATTAGAATGCTCTTGATGAAAAACAGGAAGCGCTCATACTGAACACTTTCTGTCATTTGATGTTATTTCATACTGGAATAGTATTCCGCTAGATTCTCGATATCTGCATCGTTGAGTGCGGCGACCATCGCTGTCATTGTCGGGTCTTTACGATCCCCACTCTTAAATGCTTTGATCTGCTTCACCAAGTAGGCTTTCTTTTGTCCAGCAAGGTTTGGATAAAGATCAACGACCGAAATACCGTTCGCACCATGACATGCTAAACAGGTTGCCGATTTTGCTTTCCCGGCTTCAATATCACCAGCAACAACAGCCGTAGAGGCAAAACCAAATAGTAAGCCTGCACACAATAGCGCACTGCTTTTAAACATAAATACGTCCTTTTATTGAATTCCTTGAACGAATAGAGGGCAAGGAGATTGAAATTAATTATTGGCGACCCATCATATCCAATTGTTCACTGTCACCCCCAGGTTCTTAGGGGGTGACGGTGACATGGTACTCGTTGGTGGCGGTCGCCTTACACAATATTACGTGGTGCAAATGAGAATGCGCGGAACTCACTCTTGTACTTAGATTCTCCTAGTTTCTTAATATTAGCGACGCCCATTTTATAGTTGTAGTTACCACTAATTTGGTCGACAACACGCGTCGTCAAAGCATTTGACGGTTGACGCATGTCAATCATATTGGCGTATAACACACCTTTCTTCACGGCGGGGGTCACTATCGCAACGGCGGTTACGGCGGCTTTATCAAGCTGAATATGACCATTTTCCATCAGTTTACTAAACTGGAAGTCATTGCCATGAACACCAAGAATCGTGTCTTTAAAGTTTGCGACTCGGTTTGAATACATCATCACCTGATCGCCAGACTCAATACCACGTTTTGCGGCATCATCAGGATGAATTTCAACCCAATTTTCAGGCCAACGTTGCATCACATATGCACGCCTTTCCACATCATCGAAGCCGGACTGCCAGATCTCATTGATCCGCCCGTTAGAGAACCAGAGTTCTTCTTCTTTTGGTTGTAACCAAGCGTAGAAATCGCTAAACAGCTCCCAAGGGTGTTTCTGTAGGTTCACTTTACCGGTTTGACTGTTGAAAGCCGTTAATTGCTTTTTCAGTACATTCGCACCTTGTGGACCATTGGTTAAGCCCTTTTCTGCTAAAGATTCCATCGACATTTCGGTATCATGCAGTCGCTTTGTACCAACAAGTTCTTTCGTATCATAGTTGTAGAAAACCGGCCCCTGTATTCCGTCCGTTCCGTATTCACGTAGCTTCTCATGTAAGGTTTTCCCTTCGGCATGAGCGGCAACTTTGATCATATGGAAATCTTTACGGCTACCACGACTAAAGCGAGAGGCTTCTTCGGCTACATCGTTTGAGTTGTTCCAATCAAAGCCGTCGTATCCCATTCGCGTGGCAAGTTGAGATATGATCCACCAATCTGGCTTTGCATGTCCCGGCGCATCTGCAAACCTTTGATAAAGGCGAAGACGGCGCTCACCATTGGCGCGCATAAAGTCAACTTCACCCCACGTCGCGGCTGGAAATACAATATCGGCAAATTTGGCACCGATGGGGTCACGTAGGTAGATATCTTGGTTGATCACTACCATGCCACCAGAATCGGCTCGCTTTTTCAGAGTATCGATGATCTCCTGTTTGTCATGTGAGTAAACCTGATGCGGGTTAGCGACCGTTAGCTCCCAAAACTTCTTCTGAAGTCCTTGGCTACCACACATCGCCTGAATCCATGTTGTACCAATAACATGTGCAAAACGTGTATGACCAGAGTAGGTGTAGCGGTCAGTATCGATAGCACGACGACGTCTGCCTGGCACTTTTTCAGGCGACTTATTTCGCGGTAATTTACCACCAGATTGCCCGCCTCGCTGGTGACCACCAAATCGACCGATGACTCTGCCTTCGCGTCCACCAGTACCAATCACGGTAGCGAGAGAAGAAATGGCGTTGGTATTGCCGGTATTGTTTGACCAGTAGAAGCCTTTTTCTATACCGATAGAGGCTTTTGGTCTTACTCCATTGACTGGCTTGGCGAGCATTTCTGCGGCTTTGTAGATCTTATCTACATCCACACCTGCCATGCCAGCCGCGTATATTGGATCATATTCTTTTTGTTCTAGGTTCCATTTTTTGTAACCTTCGAAGCCGTCAGTTTGGAATTTGCCCCACGTTGTTCTCCATTGCCAAGGCGTGTTACGCGTACCTTGACCAAAGCCAGAGCTAGATTCCCACTTGTTGTTTACCCAGTTCTGAATCCACTCGCTGTCTTCCCAACCATTCTCCAAAATCACTCGGAGAATGGCTCCGACAACAAGATTGTCCGAACCAGGGTTGACGTCGATGTGTAAGCCACCCTGTTTTTTCAGCCAAGCAATGCCTGCAGTTTCACGAGGATTTAGTATCACGGTTTTCATGCCGCGTTGTACGGCTGGCATAATGTACTGTGTGAAAATAATGGTTTTTGTTTCGTAAGGGTCGGTGCCACAGATCATTAAAGTATCGGCTGCCCCCCAGTCATCGTAACTTGGTCCAAAATTATCGAAACCCGCATCACGAAAACCTGGTGTAGAGGTGACATCCGATGGTGTGTCATGGAAGGTGAAATTAGCGGTATTGACATGCCTTAGCGCATACTTAGTGATGGCATAGGTATTCTCAATGTACTGATAAGAATAAGTTTTGACACCGTAGGCATTTGAGCCATGAGTATCAATGACATGCTTTCCTACTTCCGCGGCAATATCGAGTGCGAAGTCCCACGGTACAGGCTGTAAGGTCCCCCCAATACGAACGAGAGGTTGAGTTAAGCGGTCACGTGTTCCTGTCGATGGGTTATATAGCTTTTGAGCCAATAGACCACCGCGCATAGAAGAGTCACCATTTTTGTTTACCGCTTTGGTGTCTTTATCGGGAACAACAATAATGTTATGAGGTTTGCCTTCATGCATCACGACATTATGTTGAGCCGGGGCGACCCAAGCTTGTAGAGGGGCACTTGGAAAATTAATGCCAAAAGCATTTTCGTCCGCTTTCATGCCGCCATTCATTTGCTCCAATGGCCAGCGATAGACTTTGTACCCACATGCCACAATACAATAGTCGCAAGCCGTAGTGATGACTTCAGCGTCTTTCGGTGGTAATGGTGCGTGATCTTCCGGGATATAAAAATTAGTCGTCATGATTACGCCTCCTGCATCGCGATAAGATTTTCTGTTCGTCCAAATAACAGACCCATAATGCCTACTGCGTAGATCTCATCACCATCCAACTCTAGTAAAACTTGTGGGAGGCTTTCGTATGCTTGACCTGAGACAATAATGCCGTGTCGACGCATATCGAAAGTTGATAGATGGAAAGGGCATTGCCCGAGCACCCTATGTTCGCCAACCACTTTATATTGGCCATTTAATGGACCACCTTGGTGAGTACACATGAGAGAAAAACCAACGACGTCCTGTTTCGGCCCAAGTCCACCACCCGCGGGAACGCCCATCTTCACTAAAATGCCTTGAGAATTTGGTCCATTGTCCGGGTAATTAAAATAGATTGGTTTGTTGTTTTTAAGGTCACTAAGCTTGCCCAATAATTGCCTTGGGTAACCGACAACCCGTGCTTGTGTTTTTTTAGCTTGGGCAGTACCAGGAAACAGCGTTAATGACATAACACTTGCCGTACCTGCTGTTGCACCGCTATAGATTAGGAAATCACGACGAGACATCATGCATTTGTTATGCTCGTTGGCGCTCTCGTTGTTCTTTCCCAGAGCGTCAGTTTTGTTAATTACACTCATTTTTTCACCTCCATCAACTCTTTCTCTGTGAATAGAGGTTGATATTCAGGGATCTTTGGATAATCCATTGTGATTCGGTCACCAGAGAATGCATCGAGAAATGCAAGGAGCTCGGCTTTTTCTTCCTTGGTTAAACCTAATGGTTTAATGAGTGGGCTCTTGGTCTGAAGGAAGTCAGTCGTTCGACCATCTTTTGCTACCCCCCCACGGTCATAAAAGTCCACTACATCGGCCAAAGTAGCAATCGTACCGTTGTGCATATAAGGTGCGCTATATTTGGTATAACGAATGCTTGGTGTACGAAATTTACCTTTCATCTCTTTGCGTTTACCTCGGAAGTAAACACCAGGATCGGCTTTCGTCTCACGGTACATTTTCTCGTTAGAACCTTTTGCATAGAGTTCATAACGGAATGTAATCTGAGCCAACGGGTCACTTTCCCAACGAAGGTTAGTGGGTACCCCAACGTTATAGTTTTTCTGATCAGATGCGAGAGCGCCGTTATGGCAAGCTATACATTGCGCTTTACCTTCAAATAGTGCTTTACCATTTAGCTGCATTTTAGAGAGTGAATTTTTGTCGCCTAAAAGATAATTGTCTAACGGTGTATCCGTTTGTACTAAGGTACGCTCGAATGCTGCCACGGCTTTCCATGCGTTACTTACCTTTGGATAGTTATCACCGAATACGGTATTAAATTGTTTCACATACTCAGGTACTAACGCTAATCTAGCCTCCATTAAATCGTCTTCACCGTTGCCTGCTACTCCTCCTTTCGCGGCACTTTTTGCTTGCCCTTCAAGTGACTTAGAGGATCCTGCCCAGAAGAGCTTTTGGTAATAGGCTGAGTTGATGATGGTTTGGCTGTTTCTCCAGTGAACAGTACCCGGGTAACCTAATGACAAGTCAGTAGGAAAATCCCAGCCGAGAGCGGGGTTGTGGCATGCAGAACAAGGTGTTGAGGTATCTCCCCCTAAACGGCCATCAAAAAAAAGCTGGTATCCTAAAGCCACTTTCTCTGGGGTTGTTGGGTTGTCCTTTGGTGTCGGTACCGTTCCTAACGGAGCCAATGCCGGGTATTGCTTCCCATCTAATGTAACAGGAGGAAGAGAGGCGGCTATTTCATCCGCTTTTGTGGCTTCTTGCTTATCAGCTTTCGCTGCTGCTTGATTTGCGCTAGCGGGAAGTGCGGTCATAGTGAGCACGACTAAAGCTAGAGCAGACAAGGTGATTGATTGTGTTTTCATCTCGTCCTCCTAATTTTTCACGTTGCGCCAGTCAGAAATCAACTTGTAGTCGTAGTCATTGGTTTTCCATACATGCGCACCGGTTGTTAAAGGTTCGCTTGAAAGGGATTCCAAAAACGCGACTAGGTCTTTCTGTTCCTGAACAGTCAGATTAAGAGGCTTGATGCGGGAGTCTTTATTTGAATCCTCGCCACCACCCTGGTTGTAGAATGCGACGACCTCTTGGAGGGTCGCTATCATACCGTTGTGCATATATGGTGCGGTTTGTTTCAGCTCGCGTAGTGTAGGGGTCATAAATTTCCCCATATCGCTGCCATCCACTTTGTGCGTTTGCACATAAGCGCCGACATCACGCTTCAGGTTCATGTAATTCTCGGTACCCATAAACATATTGAAGGCAATAAAAGTTTGGTGACGCATTGGGTCTTGGAATATATCGAGGTTTTCAGGTACACCAGTGTTGTAAGGCTTGCCATCACTAAACAATGGACCATTGTGACAAGATGAGCAGCCTGCTTTTCCTACAAACAGGTCAAAACCTGATTCTGCTGACGTGCTAAGTTTCGATTGATCAAAAGGGGTACGGTTTGATGTCAGAGTCTTTAAATACTCTGGAATGGCTTTACGGACAGAACCATTTGACGGTTCACCATAACCAGCATCTTTAAACATTGCCACATAGATGGGATCCTGCTTAAGACGCTCCTGCATCAATCGCATGTCCATATTCATCAACCAATCTTCGGTGATGTTTTCACGGGTGACATCATTTAAGTTGGTGCCAATTCGACCATCATGAAACCAAGATTTTTTGTAGACAGTGTTGATAAGTGTAGGGATGTTTCTAAATCCTTTGCTGCCTGTGTAAGCAGGTCCGAGAGCATCTGGATGTGCATAGCCATTTTCAGGCACATGACAAGACGCGCAAGAGAGGGCGGTATTACCAGACAATCGATTATCAAAGAATAGGCGTTTTCCAAGTTCTGCTTTTGCAGTATCTATTTTGAGTTCAGGTAGAGGGCCAAACTGTGTCTTATCGGTTTGGCTCCATACAGAACAGGAGATACTGACAGTTGCAGCAAGGATTAGCATTTTTCTCATTGTTATGCTCCTTAGCTTCCAGCTAGTTCCGTATATGATTAAATTATCACTACGAATATTTTTAATTATCTTCGCAGCTGTATGAGCATAATTTGAGCCAACTTTTTTATGATAATAAAACGTAATGTTTACAATGGGATACTTGTGTTTGAGAGGTAGATCTCATTGGCGAAAATTTAACGTTTCGTTGAATTTTTATCGATGGCTCTTAACGAAACGTTAAATATTTTCGGCTTGCGAATAAATGAGCGGGATTACCTTGCATTAACTTGCTGTAATCAAAGAATAAAATCTTCCGGCATGCTTAATGCTTACTGTGTTGGTTACTCTGTACAGCAAGGATTCACTGATGCAAGTAACTGAAACACATTGTCCTACCGTCGACATGCCAAAAAATAAAAATAGTACGCCAATTAGCACGCTTGTTGAGTTGCTAAATAGTGGTGATGAAGCGCAGCGATGTTATAGCGCTAGAGCCTTAAGCCCTAACGCATTGACGCCAGACACGTTGCCGCTTGTGGAAGCGGTATTAAACGATAACCTTTATCACGAAGACCCAGATGTGGTGGTTGACAGTGCAACAGCCCTTGCAAGATTATCGGTTGGCGACGTAATACGATTAATCGAAGTCGCCACATTACACCCAGAAGCAGATGCAAGACTCGCTGCGTTGGATGCGTTAGAAAATTTGATTGAGAGCCCGAAAGTAGAAGCATTATTTATCGATCTGGCTAATGGTCGGGCGGCTGAAGATAGCTGGGGAAGTAATAGTGATTGGGACGATTGGTGGGATATTCAGCTAAAGGCCGTAGCCAGTTTAGCCAAATATAGTAAACCAGAGTTTGTAGCAATATTTAAGAAAATACTCGAGTTAGATCCAGAACCTGAGCTTGAGTCAAAATTGTATCAGGGTATCGCACGCCATGATGTTCGTTGGGTTATTGATCAACTTTCAACGTCCTCTTCCGCTTCTAAACGAAAATTAGTCAAGTCACTGACATTTAGTGAAGAGTCCATTGCCACCGTTTTTTTGTTTAAGCAACTATGTTCGGAAGACGCGGTGATAAGAAAACTATCGATAGAAGGCATTGCTCAAAAAGCAGCAAGCGAGTATTTCTGGGACATTGTTACCTGTTTACAAGACAGTGATTTTAGCGTTCAGAAAGCCGCAACTCTTGCCTTGACTCAATTTAGCTTAGCGCCAGATATAGACCAAGACAGACTGATAAATTATATCGAACGTGCTGAAATAAATGCTAGACCGCTTTTGTTTGAGTTACTAAGTAACTCTGGTGCGTTAACAGAAGAAAATACCTATAGAGTGTTAGAATTATTAGTGGTTTCGACATCGCATTCACTGCTTAATATTACCAACCTTTTATTGGTATCAACGCTTACCGATGCACAAACAGAAACGCTACTCGAACTGTACAAAAATGCAATGAAATCAAGCGAATCAGATACGGCTTCTTTAACCGCAATGATTCGTCAAGCCTCGAAAATAAACGGTTACGAAAAGTCGTTATTGACCGCGTTGCAAAACTATATCACTCGGATAGATGAACAGACACTAGAATGCCAATACAACGTGAGTATTAGGCAAGCGGCTTATGATGCGCTTGCCGGTTCCGAATACCCTGCTTGTAAACAGTTAATCAAAAACGCGCTATTTGGCGTTGATGCTTACGCGAATCCAATTGACGTTGAGGTTGTCGAATCGTCCGATGAACGTGATGTTAGCGAAGAGGTAAGTGTTTCTGATAATCCTGTGAAGGAAGAAGCGCAATCTGAAGTAGAGTTGGGGTTATTGCTGAGTCAATACGAAGCAAAAATTGATACGCCACTCAATGTTGTGAACACACCAAACTCTACATTGGGGGCTATTCAGCAAGCCAATATAGAGTCAGAACTTACCCCAGATAAAGATGAACCAGAGCAGCAGCAACGCATTGTCGAAATGGTTGAAGGGCTGGATTCTGAATTAGAAGAGTATGCGCAGTTGGTCAAAGATAACTTTGATAGTGCAGAGAAGCTTGATCTGAATCGTCGAAAAATAGCCAAGTTACCTTCGTTATCAAATAAAATATTGGCACTTAAATCTTTAGGGTTATCACATTCGGAAGAAAGCGCTCAATGGCTTGTTGACTCGGTCCTTGGTGCACAGCCCAATGAGTTAAGAGAAATATTTCAGTCGCTTAAACGTATTAAAATGGCGCGTCCAGAGAGTAAAGAGGTCAACAATGGGTTAGGAGCCGCAGGGAACAGTGTCTATCATGGTGACGACTTAACCAAGCAATCGGCCATTAGCTTGCTGGCAAACATGCCTGCAAGCAAAGCGATTCCATTACTGCTTTACGCTTTGACAGACAAGAATGAACACGTTCGACTCTGTAGCCTCACCTCTTTGGAAGCTCATATGCCTAAGGTGAAACAAAATCAGAGAGATGCCGTTTCATTCCTGATCAATAAATGCCTAGTGGACCCCTCTTCTGGGGTGAAAAAGCAGGCCCTTAAACTCGCCGCACTCAATAGCAATAAAGTAGACATTTCGCTCACCAGATTGATAGAGGTGGCTATAGATGATGACGCGTGTCTTAAAGCGGCGGAATTTGTATTGTTAAAAGAGGAATGTAATGCAGAAGCGATTGATATTCTAGCGAATCGGTTACACTCACTCAGAGATCATCATCAACCAAATGCCATTAAACTTATGGGTGCTCTGATGGTGTAAATGACTAGGGTCTGTACGTGTCATTTTGTTTTGTACGATGAAACGCACAGACGATTTGTTGTAACTTGGTTTATATTATTATTCTTGTTAATAAAAAGTAATTAGCGATTCTTATGGAAAACGAGAACATTCTTCCAGGAAAACGAGTTTTTACGACGGAATTGCTGTTGTGGTTATTGCCTGCTTATCTGGCTTTGGCAATCGTGATGAGTACTCATTATATTCTTAGTATCGATAATGATGAACAGTATGCGCTCCATAATGAAAGAGTCATCGTCGATTTAATAGAAGAGGTGTTAGGTGAAACGCTGACACGCATGTCAGCGGATGCAAAAAATCTCTCTTATGTGTCTAGTCAGATCGTTTCTAGACACTCAGAGCCCCTGCAAGATCTAGAACAATATTTTATTCAAATGAGCACAAACAACCAAAACTATGACCAGATACGCTATGTGGACATTGACGGATGGGAGCGTCTTCGAGTAAATAATATCAATGGCGATATTTCCATTGTTGGCTCCAAGGAGCTGCAAAACAAAGCACATCGATATTACTGGCAATATTCTAATCAGTTAGCGAAAGGGCAGGTGTATATCTCGCCTATGGATCTGAACGTAGAGGGCGGGGTAATTCAAAAGCCCTTAAATCCTACGATCCGAGTTGGAACACCTGTGTTTACAGCCAAAGGTCGTCGGATCGGGGTGATTATTCTTAATTATAAAGGCACACAGTTAATCAACAAATTGTTTACCGTTGCGCCGAGTTTTATTAATCACGTTTATCTATTCAATCCACAAGGTGTTGCTGTTATTCACCCAACGGACAGTGGGGATGTGAGTTATGCCATCGATACAAAAAATGACATCCCATCTCGCGTACTTGATCAGCTAAGCACTTTAGATAAAGGGCAATTATTAGACCACGAAAACTTTTATACTTTTGCACAAGTATTGGCACCGAATAATGGTAAGTGGACGATTATTTCTGAGTTTCCAGAGAGTCGATTTAATCTCTCTAGGGTGGCATTTGGTGAAAAATATACGTTCATTTATGCAGTTTTCTTTGTGGTCGTGGGTATTGTGGCATTCATTTTTAGTCGATATCGAGTTCAGACTCGCTATTTAACCTATCAACAGCAGTATGAGCAGCAATTCCGACATACTTTAGAAAACATTCAATTAGCAGCTGTTAGCATCAATCGGTCGGGAGTCATTACTTTTTGTAATGATTATTTTTTATCTCTGGTCGGTTATCGAAGAACCGAGGTCATAGGACACTCATGGATAAAACGGTTTATCCCGGATGAATTACAATCTCAAGCTCAAGAGGCATTGGACGAAACTATTCGTCAGCAAACGCATCAACCTCAAAGTGAAAGCGTTGTATTGAGTAAATCTGGTGAGGTTCATCTGGTCTCTTGGACATCAACCTTTACGGAATCTAAAGAGAAAGCCGTCACCTTAACGCTTCTAGGTGAAGATGTAACTGAGCAGAAAATGGCGCAAGATCAGCTACAACAACTTAGTCACGCCGTTGAAAGTAGTCAAAGCTCAGTCATGATCACGGATTTGGAAGGTAAGATCGTTTACGTAAACCCAGTTTTTTGTGAGCTTTCTGGATACAGTAGAGAGGAAGTGGTGGGAAGAGCACCCAAATTTCTTCAATCGGGTGAAATGGAATCAGATGAGTACAATAACCTATGGTCAATACTAAAAGCGGGTAAAGAGTGGCGGGGTGAATTTCACAATCGGAAAAAAAATGGTGATCTGTTTTGGGAACGTGCGCGCATCTCTCCGGTAAAAGATATCGAAAATAGAACACTTTATTATGTTGCTGTTAAGCAAGATATCACCGAAGAAAAGCGGTTAGCTAAAGAGGTTGAAAGGCAGACGAATGAACGTATTCAACACGAGAAATTAGCGGAAATTGGCAAAGTGGTCAATATGATAGCGCATGACCTGAGAAATCCACTTAGCTCAATAAAAATGGTACTTCAGATACAAGAAAGAAAGAATAAAAATGAGATGTTTGAAATATCTCTTGAACAAGTCAGGTATATGGAAGCGATATTGGAAGAGTTACTCGCTTATTCTCGGCCAGATCAGATACAACCACTGTGGTTAGATATAAATAAAATAATCGATACGACCGTCGCGAGCCAACAGAAACTGGCAAAAGAGGCCTGTGTCTCAATTGACGTAGCATTGCTACCGAACTTACCTACGGCCTATATCGATCCAATAAAAATGCGCCAAGCAATTCAAAATATATTGATAAACTCTATCCAAGCCGCAACGGGTATTGAAGGGGGGAAAGTCAAAGTTCTGTCTAATATCCTGATTACAGAATCAAACACGGAGTTGATCATTAGTATTGAAAATAATGGAGAACCGATCGACCCTTGTATGTCTGATAAGGTGTTTGAACCGTTCTTTACGACGAAAGCAAAAGGAACTGGATTGGGGCTTTCAATAGTAAAAAGAATAATAGATAGCCATGAAGGTCAGATTCAGATTTCGCCAATGATCCCAATGGGAACAATGACCCGCATCCGGTTACCCACGGCACCAAAACAGATGCCGAACGAAGGAAATACGATTCAATGAATAAGATGTTAATTGTTGATGATGATAATGGAATAAGCCGTACGCTTCAGCTCCACTACCAATCTTTATCGTTTGATGTCCAAGTTGCAAACTGTGTAGATGTAGGTGTTGCAATGGCAAAACGGTTTCAACCAGATGTCATCATCCTTGATATAAGAATGGAGGGAAAATCTGGACTCGAGGGGTTACCAGAATTTAAACAATGTTGCAAAAACGCCAGAGTGATAATGATTACTGCTTTTCACGATATGGATAGTACCATTGAAGCGATGCAACAAGGCGCGGATGAATATATCCATAAACCAATAGATATAGATGAATTGGACAGTGCGGTAACGGTAGCGATTGAATACCAAGCATCAAGCCATCAAAACGCCGTACTGATACCAGATACCTACGGAAATTCTATGGTTGGTTCATCTAATGCGATGAAACAGATATATAAAACCATTGGCAGAGTTGCTCATACCAATGCATCCGTCATGATTACCGGAGAATCAGGGACAGGCAAAGAGATGGTTGCCAGAGCGATGCACAATGCAGGTACAGTGAAAGATGCGCCATTTGTTGCTCTTAATTGCGCTGCTTTAGTCGAAAGCTTGTTGGAATCGGAGATGTTTGGACACAAAAAGGGCGCATTTACTGGTGCGATATCGGATCAAATTGGTAAGTTTGAAATGGCTAATGGTGGGACACTTTTTCTTGATGAAGTAGGGGAGCTATCACCGACAATCCAAGCTAAGCTGCTTAGAGTGCTACAAGAAAAAGAATTTGTTCCAATAGGCAGCAAGCAGTCCGTTAAAAGCAGTGCGAGAATTATCTCGGCGACCAATATTGATTTCGAGACCAAAATAAGTCAAAAGCAGTTCAGAGAAGATCTTTTTTACCGATTGCAGGTCGTTCGAGTGCATTTGCCATCATTACGAGAAAGAAGAGAAGACCTAGATGATTTGATTCCGAGCTTACTTGCAAGGGCAAACAAAGAGCTTGGAACAAAGGTGTCTAAGGTCGCCATTGAGGCAATGGATATGCTGCGACAGTATGATTGGCCAGGTAATGTAAGAGAACTTGAGAATACGCTTACTAAAGCCGTGGCGCTGTGCCCAGGTGATATTTTAACGGTTGAATTGTTCGAGGATATTCGCACTGTTGAGGTAGAGAGAGTAACAGGAGACACACAAATTTCTAGGTCGTTAAGCTTGGAAGATATCGAACTAGACCATGTACAAAAAGTACTCGATGACGTCGATGGTCATAAAGGCAAAGCCTGCGAGGTACTAAAGATTAGTCGACCGAGATTACAGCGTATTCTAGAGCGTGCAGAGGCTAAATAGCGAGACTCCAGATGCTGACAAGGTCAGTGTTATTGATGGGAAAGCTTGGTACTCCATTACACCCATTTTTGGCGTATCCTATTGCCCAAATACGGAATTCGGAAAAACTTTCATTTTATTGATGCTAAATCACCCATGATGAATGGTGCTTTTGTGTGATGAATATCACATAAAAATAGTGTGTAATAGCTTCACCGAGTGGGAGGGGCTTTCACCCCAACAAGCAGTCACTCATTTTTAACAGACACTTTGAGGGTAAATAAGATGAAAAATTTAACTATTTTAGCAGCAACTGTATTAATGAGCGCATCAGCATTTGCCGGCAATCAAACGGTTTATAGCGAAACAAACCTATTAACAGCGGGTTTTGAGTCTAAAGCGGCTGCGTATGAAGCAGGTTTTGATACTGTCGATGCACTAGACACTGCATCTTATTCTGAATTGCATTTCAAACTAGCACCAATCGGAGAAAGCAAAATAACTAACCTTAAAATTGACGACACGGTTGTTAATATTGAAGAGTTTTCTGAAGCTCGCGGTGAAATCTCATATCGCGCTATCGTGAATGTTGATTACCATTTTGATTCTCGCGAAGGCAGAAACGACTAATCTCATATTGTTTTAAACGTTGAAAAGCCAATAGATTCCGGTCTGTTGGCTTTTTATGTATTAATGCCTAGCAACCATCAGTAGTGGATATAATAGTGGCGGAACTAGTATCTACCCACGTTCCAGAAGTGCTGTCATATTCAGAGGCGGTTGTATACGTCACGTAACACTGTTCATCGATACTAGAAAACCCACTCGGTAGAAAATAGAATATATTCTGACTCGCGTAGCCATACCAATCCGAATCGTCGTCGGTATTACAGCTAAGGCTAAAATCGAGAGAAACCCAATACCCCATGTCCTCTATGAAATTCGCGCAATCTGATTTTACTCGTGGGTACCCTGCTCGCAACGAAATATCTTCTGTACCGTCACCGTTCACATCAAGCTCGGCATTGCCTGTATTTAAACCATCGACTGCCGCTTTGGAATGAACCAATGAGGCCCCTGAATTTAATGCACCAGTTAACGCTTGTACGCTAGCTATTCGTGCTTCAGTTTGAAGGTTTAAAAATCTTGGTGCGGCGACAACGGCAAGAATACCGAGTATGACAATAACGACGACAAGCTCTATAAGTGTGAAACCTTGGTGGTGTTTCATTTTCTTCCTGATTCTGAACTTTTCTAATAATATCAAACGTATTGTATTGAATTATGCATACATTGAAAATTAAAAATCATTATTGACCTGATTCAACCATCGCAATGATTTTGTTGGCTTTTTCGAAATGGTTTAGTTTATGGGTTTTAATCCACCATGTAGCTGCTTCCATAAGTAACTCTGGGTCATCATTTTTATTGGCAAAGAAGGCATAAAATGAAACACCCACAACATCCCCTTTTTGCTCGATCTTTTTGTTGCATATAGTTATGACTTTATCTCTTAATGACTTACGCATGCTCTTCCTTGTATCAATTATGGGGATTGGATTCACACTACTTATAGTTGCCCCTATAAACAACAAAAATAAGTCGTGTTTATGCGCATTTATCATGAATTATTCAATCCACTTTCTATGAATAACCTTAATCTTATCTGGTTGGAATGTGTTGTTCGTTAAATATACATTTTGAAAATGTGATCAACCATACTTTTTTAACTCAACTTTTCAATTAGGATTAAATCCTCAAAAAAATGAATATTAAAAATGACAACTAATTATATTAAAAAAAATGGGACAGCGATAATTCAAATTGCTCGTTACCTGCTCACTACAAAAGTCAGTGATAGATTAAAAACTATCGATGAACTATCTGAAGAAATTGGTTGTTCTGTAGGTTATGTAGCAAAAGCAATAAAGCACATTGAGAATGAAAATGCCGTACACCTAAGCAGACAAGGACGTAATGGTACTATTATTTCTGCTCTAGATTATAAGTGTTTAGTTGAGCTTTCAGATATTGGAAATATCGTTTGTGCGATGCCATTGCCTTATACAAAACATTATGAAGGCCTTGCGTCGGGACTAAAGCAACAGATACTGACAGTACCACTCTATTTTGCTCATATGAGAGGCGCGGGTGTTAGAGCGGAATGTTTAAAAAATGGTGTTTATGACATTGCAATTATGTCTAAGTTGGCTTCTGAAAAGTATATAGCTGAAGGGGAGTTGGATATCGCCATTGAACTTGGTATTCATAGTTATGTTCCTGAGCATCGATTGATATATCGACTAGGAGAGAAAGGTACAATTAGACGTGTTGGAGTCGACCCTGAATCTCCTGATCAGAAGCTGTTAACAGAAATGTACTATCAGAACGATGATATAGAAGTGATTTCGACTCCGTATAATGAATGTCTTAAAAAGATTTCAGATGGTGAAATAGACGCAGCAATCTGGTACGCATCAAGACAAGATTCAATAGAATCTCTCGGATTATGTGAAGCACCTTTAGATAAAGAAGCTGATTTTTCTAAAGCATCTATAGGGGTGCTTATGGTGCGAAAGAATTCACGTTATTTAAAAACGATGTTAACCAATATTATTAATATTCCTGAGATATTAGATCACCAAAATCAAGTGATATCAGGAAAAATAGTGCCAACTTATTGAGGGAATACAATGAAGGAAAGGATGCTAATCTTGCTAAATTCAAATGTAATTTCGCAAGATGCATATGATGGGGTGCAGTCGGTTGTAGCACATTTGAATAAAGAATGGGGCTTGAATCCAGAGGATGACCAATATCAAATCGCGATGACTCACTTAGCAAGAGCGGCAGACAGAATAAGGTCAAATGAATCAGTGGCACAAGGTTTAGACGAAGAGTTCATGGTAGAAATCAAGGCATGTGAGAATTACGCAGGGATTATCGATATGAATAACAAAGTCTGTACACTCATGAAATTGGAAAATGCACCAATCGAGGAAAATAGTTTTTTCATTTTTAATTTAGCGTCACTTTGTGAAAATAGACGAAATAAGGTGTAACGATGCCGGATAATAGTAATGGTTTTACATACTGCCATGAGCACTTGCATATAGACCTATCAGTACAAAAACAAGATATCGATTGTAAGTTGGATCAATATGAACCGATTAAACAGGAATTATTAGAACTTAAAAAAATTGGGGTTTGTAACATTATCGAAGTAACCAATTTTTTTATGGGAAGAAATCCTCATTTTATTGAAGGTTTAATCAAAGACACTGGTATGAACATTTTGATGTCAACAGGCTATTACATGGAAGGCTTTTTTCCAGAGTATCTTGATTCGATGTCAGTCGAAGATATAGCTCAAACCATGATAGCTGAAATTGAAAGTGGCATTGAAGGTTCGTCTCTAAAAGCTTCTTTGATTGGTGAAATAGGCAGCAGTAAAGATGTGTTTACCAAAACAGAGCAAAAGGTGTTTAAGGCTGCTGCTATTGCTCATTTGCAAACAGGATGTCCAATTTCGACTCATACCTCCTTTAGTACCATGGGTCGACAACAGGCGACTTTACTACGAGAAAATGGGGTGAACTTAAGTAATGTAACCATTGGCCATTGTGATCTAAGGGACAATTTTGATGATCTGATATGGCTGCTTGAACAAGGATGTTATGTGCAAATAGATACGATAGGAAAAAATTCCTATTACCCTGATTCCAAACGAGTAGAGGTGATTGTAGGGCTTATTAATCGAGGTTACGTGAAGCAATTGATGTTATCGATGGATATCACTAGACGTTCACATCTCAAAGCTAATGACGGGTTAGGTTTTGCCTATCTGATCGAATCATTTGTACCGAAATTATTGGACCAAGGGATTAGCGAAGTTCAAATTGAGATGATGCTTAAAAATAATCCTGCTCGTTTTTTTAAGATCAAATGAATGAATGACAAAAATATAGAGAAATTATTATGAAAAAAATTGCGATAGCTGGATTACAGCGCGAACAAATAAAAGAACAAATTGAACGAACTGTGCCTGGTGTATTTGAGTGTCATATTTTAAATGATATGGACGCCGCTATGAAAGTGAAATCTGGGGAGTTGGATTATTACATCGGTGCTTGCAATACAGGTGCTGGTGCAGCTTTAAGTATGGCTATTGCCCTCATTGGTTTTAATGAGTCCTGCACAATAGCAAAGCCAGCATTTAGAGCTAAAGAAGACCAAATCATACAGTTCCTTAGTGAAGGAAAAAAGGCATTTGGGGTATCCATTGAACACGTAGAACATGCGATTCCTATGCTTGTTACTCTGTTAGCGAAAGAGGCTTAAAATGGACATTATGAATGTTGCTTTGATTGCATCTTTGTGTGCAATGACAGCCTTACTAGCGAACATGTCAGCGGCCGTATTTCATGATGGTATACGCCCAATCTTGCCACAAGTAATTGAAGGAAACATGAACCGCCGTGATGCAGGCTCTGTTGCTTTTGGCTTATCTATCGGTTTTGTGGCCTCAGTAGGTATATCTTTTACACTATCCACCGGGTTGTTGAACCCTTGGTTACTTTTTCTTCCTACGGACATTATCGGTGTGATGGTTGGAAGCCGGATTATTGCCGCCCTTGGTGGTGCCGTTTGGGGAGTCTTAGTGGTAACGAGTCTTGCAGCGGTAAATACCGTGTTGACTGGTTTGCCTATTGACGCTTTAGGGGCTTTAGGTGAACTTGGAACACCAGTAATGTCGGCATTTGCGCTCTTTCCACTACTTGCTATTTTTTATCAATTTGGATGGAAAGCAGGTGCAATATCAGCCCTCGTAATATTGGTCTCTCGCCTATTGATCATAAAATATACAGGGATCTATCCTGAGTCCATTCAAATCTTCGTGGGTATGGTTTTGCTTGTTGGAATCGCTGTTCGCAAAGATATGCAAGACAAAGCTAACGGCATTATGCCTCCAGATATGAGTGGTATACGAGGCCTGTTTGAAGAACGCAGTAAACGTATCTACAAAAACATGCCTTATTTGGCGGTGACGGGAGCATTGATCTCTGCAGCGGCAGCCTCTGGTATTTTCGCGGGTTCAGAAGTCTCTATCTATTCTTTAGCGGATGCGTATAAATTAGATGATGTTGTTGCTCAGAAAGAAGCAATAAACCAAGTTGCTTTGTCCGAGTTTATGCGTGGACTAGGGTTTATTCCTCTCATTGCAACCACTGCTTTAGCTACTGGTGTCTATGGTGTGGTTGGGTTTACCTTTGTTTTTGTTGTTGGTTACTTGGCCCCTAACGTTCCAATTGCTGCGGCATTGGGTGCGGTGACTATTTGTTTGGAGATTATGTTACTCCGTAGCATAGGTCGTTACCTAGAGCATTTCCCTTCTATCCGTAATGCTTCGGACAATATTCGTGACAGTATGAATACCTTAATGGAATTTGCCTTACTCATTGGTGGTGTCTTGGCGGTAATGAAAATGGGGGGAACCACTGGGTTCACTATATTCGCCATACTTTACTACTTAAATGAAGTTCTAGGTCGTCCAGTGTTAAAGATTGCGTCACCAGCGGTAGCCGCGATTCTTACTGGTATTTTATTGAATATTTTGTTTGTCGTGGGTTTGTATATTCCGGCATAAAACGTAAATAAGTCATGGAACGGTACCTAGTATCGTTCCATGAACATTAAGAATAGCTTCTTACTTAGCCACCCCTATTCTATTTTACTAAATTAAGTGCCTATTTTTTACATTGTAAATATTCAAAATATTCAAGATATTGAATTAATGGTAAGTGACTGATGTTTTTAGACGCCCTTGAAAAACAAAATTCTTCGTTAATTAATGCGGCTATTGCTTTGCATGCTAACGGCGAATTATTGCCCGATTCATACATCATTGATGTAGAACAATTTATAAATAATGCTTTAAAAATCAAACAAAAAGCCGATGCGTTGGACATCAAACTGTACAGCATGACAAAACAGTTTGGCAGGAACCCGTACTTGGCTAAGCTATTAGAGGATATGGGGTTTGAAGGCGTGGTTGCCGTTGATTTTAAAGAGGCACGAGTGCTTCATAAATCTGGAATCAAGATCAGCCATATTGGTCACCTTGTCCAACCACCAGAGAGTATGTTGCGGGAAATTATTCGTGATATACAACCCGAAGTCATCACCGTATATTCCTTGGAAAAAGCGCAATCCATCTCCAAAATTGCGAGTGAGCTAAATGTTAAGCAACGTATTCTCGTCAAATTTTATGACAAAGATGACTTGCTCTACATCAACCAAGAATCTGGCTTCTCATTGTCAACTATGTCAGATGTTCTTGCTAAATTAAGCAAATTGGACGGCCTCATAATAGAGGGGATCACTCATTTTCCTTGCTTTTTACATGATGGTAAAAGTGTTAAGCCGACCAATAATTTGAAAACATTACTTAATGTAAAGAAAAATTGGCCTAGCTCTATCCAATTGAATCAAATGAATATTCCATCGGCAACGTGTTGTGAAACGCTTCCTATGATTCATGGCTTTGGCGGGACTCACGGTGAACCAGGACACGCACTCACAGGCACGTTTCCTGCTAATGCAGACGGGTCTCAACCTGAAAAAATTGCGATGTTGTATTTGTCGGAGGTTTCACATCACTATGTCGACGATTCATACTGTTTTGCTGGTGGGTATTATCGCCGTGGGCACTTAAATAAAGCACTTGTAAATGGTGAGAAGGTGTTGGTCTCCAATGATGAACCAAGCTCAATCGACTACCACCTAAAGTTAGCAGGAAAACACGCTATTGGTTCACCTGTCATTATGGCATTCAGAACTCAAATCTTTGTTACGCGATCGGATGTGGTTCTTGTTGATGGTATCCAAACAGGTTCACCTAAAATTATTGGGCGCTACACGGCTTTAGGCGATCCCATTAATGCGTAGGTTTATTGTGGTGGTGCTTGACGGGTTTGGTATTGGTGAGATGCCTGATGTCAAAACGTCTAGACCTCAAGATATTGGGGCGAATACAGCGCATAAACTGTTGTCTGCCTTTTCGACAAAAAATTTGCCAACATTAGGTAAGCTAGGGCTCAACAATATTGTTCAATGTCGTTGTTCCTCTATTCCATTTTCACAAGGTGCCAATACAGGGAAAATTCAACTAAAACACGAAGGTTGTGACACCTTCGCTGGCCATCAGGAATTAATGGGGACGAAACCGAAATCCCCATTGGTAAAACCCTTTTTCCATGCCATTGACCAGGTCGAAAAAGCACTCGTCTGCGAAGGATACGTCGTTGAACGAATCGCTAGACAGGGTGCTGAACTGCTGCTTGTTGATGGTTGCGTTGCGGTCGGTGATAACTTGGAAGCAGAGTTAGGGCAGGTCTATAATGTGACGGCTAATTTCAATCACATAAGCTTTGAAGCGCTGCAAGTATTAGGCAAGGTAGTGAGAGATAACAGCTATGTTGCCAGAAATGTGGTATTTGGTGGCTATTTAGATTCCAACCAAAATTTAATTAAAGCTATCGAAGTTAAAGGGCAATGCATCGGCATCAATGCACCCAAATCTGGCGCTTACGACCATGGGTTTCAGGTCGTTCATCTTGGCTATGGTGTCGATCATCTGGTCCAAGCACCAGAGATGCTTCATCAACAAAATATTAAAACGACGCTTGTCGGAAAAGTGGCCGATATCGTACAAAATCCGCATGGCATAAGCCATGACAAGATCGTTGATACTGACGATGTTTTCTCGACAAGTCTCAAGGCAATACAAAGCAATTCGCAGGGGTTCTTTTGTATCAATGTTCAGGAAACTGATCTCTCTGGGCACAAACAAAATCCAGATTTATATTGGCATACATTAGAACGGGCAGACTTGGGATTAAGTAAAATCATCGATCTCATGGCAGACGACGATCTGTTGATCGTCACAGCTGATCACGGGAATGACCCATGCATAGGGCACTCCAAACACACTCGTGAGTATGTGCCACTGCTCGTTTACAAATCAGGATTACATCACCGAAACTTGGGCGAACGAACAACACTCGCGGATATTGGCGCAACCGCCTGTGATTTTTTTAATGCTCAACCGCCACAATATGGCTCTTCATTTCTACCAAATTTAATTGAGGCGTAACAATGAGATTTATTCCTTTAGACAGCGGTGAGCAGGTTGCTCAATGGTCCGCTCTTTATATTATTAACAAAATCAATGAATTCGGCCCAACCCCTGAACGCCCCTTTGTATTAGGGCTTCCAACCGGAGGAACACCTTTAGCTACCTATCGTTGCCTAATTGATTTATTTAAAGCGGGTGAAATCAGTTTTGAAAATGTCGTTACCTTTAACATGGATGAGTATGTTGGGTTGCCACAAGAACACCCTGAGTCATATCATTCATTTATGTACAATAACTTGTTTAACAACATTGATATCAAGGAAGAAAACATTCACCTTCTTAACGGCAATGCGGTTGATCTAGCAGCGGAATGCTCTGCGTATGAAGACAAAATTCAATCATTTGGCGGAATCGACCTTTTCCTTGGCGGCGTAGGCGTTGATGGTCATATTGCTTTCAACGAGGCTGGCTCATCGTTGTCTTCCCTTACTCGATCGATGAAACTGACGCATTCTACAAAAGAAGCGAACTCACGTTTCTTTGACAATGATGTAAATAACGTCCCTGATTATGCATTAACGATCGGTGTGGCTACGTTGTTGTCTGCAAAAGAAGTGATGATTCTTGCTTCTGGTCATAACAAAGCGCTTGCTGTCCAACATGCCGTAGAAGGTAACATTACTCATATATGGACAGTCACCGCTCTTCAATTACACAGACACGCTATTATTGTCGCCGACCAATATGCACAACAAGAATTGAAGCTCAAAACTATCAAATACTATCAAGATATTGAAAGTGTCGCTTAAGACATCCTTGCCCATAGATGTCTGCTCCACTGCATTCATATTGCTAATTAGTTACCTTTCGAGTTTTATTGCTCATTCCACTCGAGTGTGGGAATGCATAGCTAACTTGGTTTTTTAGGGTATATGTCCCTATTACATATGTTTTCAGAAATCGATTTGCGTATCCTGAATCTGAATCTATAAAGCTTGAAGATAAAAATACCCAAGTTACATAAGCAACTTGGGTAAAAAAACATAACCTTACGAAGCTTATCGACATCTTTTTAGCTGACGTCGATTACAATTTTACCGCGAGTACGACCTGATTGGCTTTGTTGGTGTGCTTCAGCAATTTTTTCTAATGGGAAATGATGCTCAATCAATGGGCGAAGTTGGTCGGACTCGACGAGCGTATTGAGTTCAGTCAGTATACGGCTACTTGGCTCTATGAAGACGAATGCAGCTTGTACGTTGTGCTCTTTTGCTGTTTCTTCACTTGGTGGCTCGGCGACTGAAACCATCATGCCTTCTGGCTTAAGCAGAGACCAGGACGATTGTTGTACGTCTCCACCCATGGTATCAAGCACTACATCTACTGGTGCAATTTGTTCACCTAATGGTGCTTTTGCGTAATCAATCGCTTCATCAGCACCAAACTGAGTCAGAAGTTCCAAATTAGCTGAAGATGCGGTTGCAATGACCGTCGCGCCTTTTGCTTTTGCTATTTGAATCGCTAGGTGGCCTACACCACCCGCACCTGCATGGATAAGTACGCGTTGACCCGTTTGAATATTGGCAACATCCACAAGACATTGCCACGCAGTAATGCCTGCAAGTGGTAGGGCCGCTGCTTGTGCAAAGTCGAGCTTGGTTGATTTCAGCACGGCTTCGTCTGCTTTGACGGCGATGAAATCAGCATAGCTGCCATCACGCGCAATATCTGGTCGGCTAAATACCTCGTTACCTATTGAGAATTGACTGACATTTTTGCCCACTTGGGTAACGATACCTGCGACATCCCAACCAAGTGTAATAGGCAGTGCGTATGGAATGAAATCTTGTAAATAGCCCTCACGGATTTTCCAATCAACGGGATTGATTGCGGCGGCCTTTATTTGAATGAGAATATCATCAGCATTTATCGTTGGTGTATCGACCTGCTCTAACGTTAATGTATCAGTGCCGCCATATTGGTGAATTCTTACTGCGCGCATAAATTGCCCTTATTTTTGTTAACGTGTCTATTGCGATGTCGCCTGTGGCAAATAGCTGTTCTGGATTGGTTGCATTGCCTGAGCATCTCTTTAGGATTGCTCAATGCCATAGAGAGTAGATCATAGTCATGCGTACAATTTAATCATTTACAAGGTCTCTACGAAGCAGGAGCGAGTGCTTGCTGAAGCGCTTTTAACGCCTGTTTTTCCTCTTCAGAGAGTGTTACTGGCGTGCAACGGGGATCGGTCTTCTGAATGGCCGTTATCATGGTATCGGTTAGACGAATCGGATCACACCCGTGATCTTTTTCACATATCATATCAAACTGAGGTTTAGCCTTAACGTGGCAGGCAAAGCAGTTACCACCAAACCGATTAACTACGTCAACAAATCCCCTTCCTCTGATTGTCGAACCTTGCTTTGATACATCCAACTCAATAAACTCCCAGTCTTTTGTTGCCGGACTATAGCCCTTTTCCCTTTTGATCATTACCTCGGTTGGTACCAACTGAACGACTGAACCTTCAGGGTATACACCGCCGGTATCTGAAAGCGCCACTTGTTTGGTTGCTTCAATATGACCATTAAGGTTATCTACAAAAAAATGTTTCACCGGCGTCATCTCTTGAATACACCTGAAGGTGTCACCGTTTATCTCTTTCGTGTCTGCTACTGCATTGGCTGTGATAATAATGCCCAATGTAGATAAAAGTCGACTCAATTTCATTATTCATTTCCTTAAAAAACAATTAGTTATATTTGTCATATAAACCATGATTTTAGCAATTTTGAGTTTTGCGCAATTTGATCGCGCACAATGTTTATGTCGTTAAATAAAGTTATCGTGAGTTTCAATTTTTAGACTTAAAAGGAAGTATTGGAATATTGATTTTAATCATAGGCTTATTTCTTTTTTGGTCTAAATCAGTAGTTTTGGACACTGCGTTAAGTGAGTTAAACCATGACAAACAATAAAGAAAAGTATTCTCGATTCTCCTGAATTCAAAGCCAACGCTCTGGTATACCAAATAAAAGTAGAGATCTATAATCGTTCTCTACTTTTATTCGCTCAGTTAATACGTCATTATTGTTGAGGTGTAATTAAGTACTTCTCACCTGTAGCTTGTTTAGAATAAGCGGCTATCGATGGTAATTGTAAGACCTCTGCCAATGAAACTTCATGAGTGTAGTGGCTAGCAAAAGTTGTGTTGATTTCTTCTGCAACGCGTTGACGCATATCAATCACCGTTTTAGTCCCTAGTTTACCTAGTGCATTGAATAACAGGAACCCGTTTACACCCCAAGCAAAACCGAAGTTACGATTTAGTGTAATAGGCCCGCGATCTAATGCGCCATAAATATAAACTTGTTTGAATGTGTCAGAGCCATATATGCTGTGTTCCTTCATATCACGAGCCGCAGCAACTTCCATACAGTTAAGAATATCACTTGTTAATTGGCCACCACCAATTGGGTCAAAGGCAATCGTTGCTCTCGTTTCAATAATAGCTGCAGTTAAATCTGCAAGGAAAGTATCACTACTCGAGTTAACAACATATTTTGCGCCTACATCACGTAACAGAGTTTCTTGTTCTGCTTTACGTACAATGTTAATTAAATCGATGCCATCGGCAATACAGATGCGGTTTAACATTTGACCAAGGTTAGACGCTGCCGCTGCATGAATGATGGCTTTATGACCTTCAGCTCGCATGGTTTCGACCATCGCTAATGCTGTCAGCGGGTTAACAAAAGAAGATGCGCCCTCTTTAGCTGTAGTACCTTCTTTTAATTCTAAACAGCTTTGTACATTGGCACATATATACTGACGATATGTACCACCACCAATCACTGCAACGGTTTTTCCCATTAGGGCTTGTGCTGCAGATGATGAGCCCGCGGCTACAACGGTTCCGGCACCTTCATTGCCAACAGGGGTTGCTTTACCCACACGAGATTTAAACGATGACATAAACTGAGCTGGAAAATTTGCAGTAATAATAGGGTTTTTCTGGGTGCCTGATTGAGTTGCTGTTGTCATATCTGCAGCGGTGAACATAACACCTAAATCAGACGGGTTTAGTGGTGCCGCTTCAATACGAATAACAACTTCATCGGCACTAGGTTGTGGCATGTCTATGTTTTGTAACGCAATGGTGAGTTTATTGTCTTCGGTGATTGTAGAGATAAGTTGAATGTTAGTATCTTTCATGCTGTTTTGCTCCTGCAAAAACTTAATTAGTTGAACCTATAACGTTATTGTATTGGTCATGCTATGTTTGTAGTGACTCTAAGTAAGTGTTTTAGTATTGGTTGTTTTTATCGCTAAGTGTTATTCAGTATTTGCTGCTTGAAACTGAGCTTTTACTTTTTGAAGAAACTCGGACATGTTTGCTAGACGATCTGCCTCTACGTTTTGGGCAATGGTGGACTGGCTCATTGAGTCGTTCCACTCTTTCATTCCAGGAACCTCAGCAAGTATGTCCCAATCAAGTTGGTTAGAGCCAAAGGTGCTCACTATTGTATTTACGTAATAAACGTAGATGTCAGCCATGGTGAATTGTTCACCTGCTATCCAAGGTGAAAACTGACACAAGCGATTTAAAGCCGTAATTCCACGGTTTAATATTTGGCGAACTTCAACCTTAACTGCGTCAGGCGCTGCGGTGCCTGACAATGCATAAGGTATTAGTCGTCTGCTTGGCAGTTCAAAATAAAGCTCTGCTATTTTCATTATTTGACGCACAACCGCACGTTCTGTGGCATTTACTGGGTAGAGCGGGGTGATAGGGTACGTCTCTTCAATGAAGTCACAAATCACACTGGACTCTGAAATATGAAGGCCTTCTGACGTAGTGACCACAGGTACTTTGCCAGCAGGGCTGATTGCCAGTAACTCATCACTACCACCGTAAATAAGGTTTTCTTCAAACGGCTGTTCTTTGTATAGGAGTACATGTTTCACTAGGTTGTAATAGTTGCTAGCGGCAAAACCGTGCAAAGTCATCATAAATCAGTTTCCATCATAAACGTGAAGGTGGCTTGTTTGCCAACAAAGCTTAATCAACGCCTTGCCTTTACACGTTGCAACAAGTTCAAGGTTGCAATGTTTCAGTTTAATATATTATTACTTGTTTAAATTTGGTTATATATGGGGAAAAATACCAATCACTATTGCTTTAAAGACAATAATTGGTCAGTAATATTTAAATACTCAGATATTCATTTAATGGAGAAGCCAGTTGGATCAGCTACGAGCAATACGGTATTTCAGCAAAGTTGTCGAAACGGGGAGTTTTACTAAAGCTGCCAGTGTTTTCAACGTGCCACCATCATCGTTGTCGAGACGCGTTGCTGATCTAGAAAAGAGTCTGGGGGCGACACTGTTAAAGCGTTCTACTCGAATCGTGAAACTGACAGAGGTAGGGCAAATATATTATAACGATGTCCAACAAATATTAAATCAACTAGAACAAAGTAATGAAACGGTTCGTAGTTATCAAACAACACCGATGGGGCGTTTACGTATCAGTTCAATGGTGGGCTTTGGTGACAAGATATTGCTTCCTTTGTTAGATGAGTTTGGTGAGCTATACCCTGAAATTGTATTAGATGTCAGTTTAAGTGACGAACTATCGATACTTGGGCGTGACGACGTAGATATTGCTATTCGTGGTGGTTACGCTCCAAATGAACGAGTGTTAGCGATAAGGCTCATGGATAATGGTTTTATTCCTGTCGCTTCACCAAGTTATTTAGAGATGCATGGAGTACCTAATAATGCGATGGAATTAAAGGGTCATAATGGCCTTTACTTTAAAGCTCCATCAGGGCCAACGCCTTGGCTATGTAATATGAATGGTCAATGGCATGATGTTTCGGGGCCGGCAGTCGCAATTTCAAATAACGGGCCGTGGTTGGCGAAAAAAGCTTGTAACGGTGAGGGCATTTTAATGTCTACACGATGGGCATTAGCTCCATATCTTAAATCGGGTAAATTGCAAGAGCTTAAATTTGAACATGAGTTAGCTATCAATCAAAATTCTGACATGGCTGTTTACCTGTTGTATCAAAAACAGCGTTATTTGGTACCCAAAGTAAAGGCGGCAGTAGACTTCTTAGTTGAAAGAATAAAAGTAACAATTGAGAGTTAAGGGAACAAAGATAACCATTCTTGTTTGTGGTGATATATCGAATATGTTTTACCTGTGGAGGTTTGAAAATATTTAATCATTTCTATGGGTATTCAAAGGTAAAAGTCGTAAATGATTTTACTATATTACTCGCGGGTAACAAGGGTTTGGTGAGGCACTAATGTCTTGAACTTTTTCACGCTGGACAGCGATATATTTCCTAGTCAGAAGCTTATGCCTGTGTGATTACCAAGCGATTCTGTCGTGCCTTAATTACTAAGTGAAGTCGCATTGTTTTTTAGAAAACTCAAAGAAAGTTACAAAAAATGGACTTTAGAAGTTGGATTGACCTGTACAGTTAATTTTCCGGATTGGTGTAACTACTTGACTGAAAAGCTACAGGCATAAAAAAAGGTTAGTGAGCACTATGCTTACTAACCTTCAAAATTTGGTGGCCCCTCGCAGACTTGAACTGCGGACCGATCGATTATGAGTCGAGCGCTCTAACCACTGAGCTAAGGGGCCGAATTAGGTTGACGATTATAGGGGATGTAACCAATGCTGTCTAGATGCTTTATAGGGCATTTGCGCTTAGTTTTTATCCACTTAGACCGAAATCGATAAAAAAGATGAGCAACTGCTCACCTTTTCATCAGTTTCTGTCATTTTACTCGTCTAAGAAACTACGCAGAGTTTCTGATCGGCTAGGGTGACGAAGTTTACGTAACGCTTTCGCTTCGATCTGACGAATACGCTCACGCGTAACATCGAACTGCTTTCCAACCTCTTCTAGAGTATGGTCAGTGTTCATGTCGATACCAAAACGCATACGTAGTACTTTTGCTTCACGAGGCGTTAGGCCAGCTAGAACATCTTTCGTTGCTACCTTCAAGCTACCAGAAGTAGCAGAATCTAGCGGAAGTTCTAATGTGGTATCCTCGATAAAGTCACCTAAGTGCGAATCTTCGTCGTCACCGATTGGTGTCTCCATAGAGATTGGCTCTTTAGCGATTTTCAGTACTTTGCGGATCTTGTCTTCTGGCATTTGCATGCGTTCTGCTAGCTCTTCCGGAAGCGGCTCACGGCCCATCTCTTGCAACATTTGGCGAGAGATGCGATTCAGTTTATTGATCGTTTCGATCATGTGAACCGGAATACGGATGGTACGAGCTTGGTCAGCAATAGAACGTGTAATTGCCTGACGAATCCACCATGTTGCGTAAGTAGAGAACTTATAACCACGGCGATATTCGAACTTATCTACCGCTTTCATTAGGCCAATGTTACCTTCTTGGATTAGATCCAAGAATTGTAGGCCACGGTTGGTGTATTTCTTCGCGATAGAAATAACCAAACGTAAGTTCGCTTCAACCATCTCTTTCTTCGCTCGGCGTGCTTTCGCTTCACCAATTGACATACGACGGCTGATATCTTTTATAACTTGAACGGGCAGTGAAGTTTGTTTTTCGATAATTCGTAGTTTATAAATGCTACGACGAATGTCTTCTTCATTGCGCTTTATCTTTTCCGCATAAGGTTTTTCTGAAGCAAGTACTTTATCTAGCCATGCGTCAGAAGACTCGTTACCCGTAAATGCTTGAACAAATGTCTTCTTAGGCATTTTGCCGTATTCAACACATTGGCGAATAATTAAACGCTCTTGTGTACGAACACGATCCATTGAAGTACGCAGCTCATTGACTAGGTAATCAAACTGTTTTGGGATCAGACGGAACTCTCTAAATACTTCAAGTAGCGCTTCTTTTGCTTTAGCTGTTATTTTGCTATCGCGGCCATGCTCATTGATGGCGAGTTGCATATCTTGATAAGTATTTCGAAGACCAGTGAATTTTTCTAAAGCAAGTTCAGGGTCAATACCCGTGTCTTCTTCTTCCTCGTCCTCATCATCGTCGCTTTTATCGTCTTTTTCTTTGTCTGAATCTGCTAAGTTAGATCCAGTAAGTTCAGAGCCGATGTGAGTCGCAGTAGGAGCAGCAGAACCATCATCATTCGGGTCTACAAAACCAGAAATGATGTCAGTTAGGCGTAACTCTTCAGCCTGAACTTTATCAAATTGCTCAAGGACATAAGAGATAGTACCTGGAAACTCTGCTACAGAGCATTGAACTTGGTTAATACCATCTTCAATACGCTTAGCAATGTCAATTTCGCCTTCACGAGTTAACAGCTCTACTGTGCCCATTTCGCGCATGTACATACGAACTGGGTCGGTAGTGCGGCCAATTTCGCTTTCTACACTCGAGAGTGCAGCAGCGGCAGCTTCAGCAGCGTCTTCATCAGTGACGTTATTATCTTCATTGATGGACATTTCATCTGCGTCAGGTGCAGTTTCAACGACTTTAATACCCATGTCGTTGATCATTTGAATGATATCTTCTACCTGTTCAGAATCTACGATTTCGGCAGGTAGGTGATCATTTACTTCGGCGTACGTCAGATAGCCTTGTTCCTTACCCTTAATGACAAGTAACTTTAGCTGTGACTGCGGATTTTGATCCATAGACGATATCCAACTTGAGGTCTGTGTGATGGTGAAAGTATGCGAAATGCAAACCGCCAATTATAGCAAATATAATCTTTACTGGCTACTCTGGGTTACGCTCCTAAGATCAAATCTTGAAGCTCCCTTTTTTCTTCGGCTGATAAGCCGACACTTCTTGCTCTAGCCTGTAAAACTTCGATCTGTTTGTCGATGCACTGGACTAAAATTTTATCCAGTGAATCCATGAATACATCATGTTCATTATCTTCATCTTTTCCCAGTGGGATATCCCAACTGGCTAGACGTGATAACATTATTTCATTTTTATGGTTACGCCAATGCTCTATTAGCTGACCAGTGGTTATATGGGGATTTGTTCGGCATTTATCAAGCACTTCTATTAATAAACCTAATCCTGGAACGGCTATTTCTCGAACACTTGTTAAATCCGGCGCATATTCAATATAGCTTGGATTTTGAACTAAGAGCGCAATAACTACGCGCATTGGTGTTTTTGCTATCTTTTGTGGTGCTTTTGTCTCATTTTTTACAGTTTTCTTTGTGTTGAACTGGTGCTCTAAGAAAATCCCAGTCTTTTGTCCTAGGATTTTTAATAGTTGAGCTTGTAGGTGTTCGTCAGGTATTTTTTCGATAAGTGGTACCGCAAGCGCAGAAAGTGCAGCTTTACCTTCATCACTACCGACCTGAACTTGATCGGTCAGATTTTTAAATAAATATTCAGATAATGGTGTCGCATTCGTCACTTTTTCTTCGAATGCTTCTTTTCCATGTGTTCGTATAAAGCTGTCTGGGTCATCCCCATCAGGCAAGAATAAGAACTTAAGAATGTTGCCACTCTTTAGATATCCGAGTGCATTTTCAAGTGCGCGCCATGCGGCCTCTTTACCTGCTCGGTCTCCGTCATAACAGCAGACGACCGTGTTGGTTTGTCTGAACAGTAATTGTAGATGATCGCCTGTTGTTGATGTTCCCAGTGATGCCACCGAGTAGTCAACACCATATTGTGCTAACGCGACAACGTCCATATAGCCTTCTACAACCAGAATTTGTGTTGGCTCTCTGTAGGCTTGCAGTACTTCATAAAGGCCGTAAAGTTCTTTGCCTTTATGAAAAATAGGCGTTTCAGGCGAGTTTAGGTATTTCGGTGTTCCGTCGCCGATGACTCGACCACCAAAGCCAATAACGCGTCCTCGTCTATCGTGGATAGGAAACATAACGCGGCCACGAAAGCGATCATAACGGTTACCTTTATCGTTTTCGATAAGCATGCCACCAGTGACTAGCATGTCTTGTGTTAACTTTTGCTGACCAAAGTTTTTGCGTACAGCGTCCCACTCATCGGCTACAAAACCAATACCGAATTTTTGTACGATTTCCCCAGAAAGACCTCGGTCTTTAAGGTAATCGATAGCGTGCTTGTTTGACGAAACCTTGAGTTGTGAGCGATAAAACTGAGCAATGCTCCCCATTAAATCGTAGAGGTCACGCTTTTCTTGCGAATTGGCACGAGGAGTATTGCTAAATTGTTCGCCACTTCTCTGTTCTCTTGGCACTTCTAAGCCTAAGCCGGAGGCAATTTCATCTATTGCTTCAACAAAGTCTAACCGGTCAAACTCCATGACAAAGTCGATGGAATTTCCATGTACACCACAACCGAAGCAGTGATAGAACTGTTTTTCTTGGCTTACAGAGAAAGAGGGGGTTTTTTCATTGTGAAAAGGGCAGCAAGCACCGTAGTTTTTGCCTTTTTTCTTAAGTTTTACGCGGGAATCGACAATATCAACGATATCCACTCTAGCAAGTAGATCATCTATAAAGTGTCGTGGGATATGTCCTGCCATAAAACCTTACTGTTTATAAATTTATTACAATGACGTGCAGATACAAACAAGCCGTGCATTCTAAAAGAATAACACGGCTTGTTAAATTGATTTGGGATTTAAGCCAATTTAGAACGAACTAAACCGCTTACTTTACCCATGTCTGCTCGGCCTTGAATTTGCGGCTTAAGTACACCCATTACTTTACCCATGTCTTGCATGCCCGCAGCACCAGATTCGGCAATAGCACTTTCAACAAGTGCTGATACTTCTTCTTCTGACAACGGTTGAGGCATGAAATCCCCAAGTACAATAATTTCTGCTTTCTCAGCATCAGCTAAGTCTTGACGACCTGCTGCTTCAAATTGCGATACAGAATCACGACGTTGTTTAACCATCTTAGTCATTATTACTACGATATCGTCGTCGGTCAGAGTGATCCGCTCGTCAACTTCACGTTGTTTAATTGCTGATAAGGCTAAACGAATAGTGCCAAGGCGTAATTTATCCTTGGCTTTCATCGCAATTTTCTGCTCTTCTTTGAGTTGTTCAATAAGAGCCATAACTAAATTCCTTTTTGGGACTCAGTTATTAGTACAGACGTACGCGACGAGCGTTTTCGCGAGCTAGCTTCTTAGCGTGACGCTTTTGAGCTGCTGCTTTAGCGCGTTTGCGAACGGTAGTAGGTTTTTCATAATGCTCACGACGACGCACTTCTGAAAGAATACCTGCTTTTTCGCAAGAGCGTTTGAAACGACGTAATGCAACGTCGAACGGTTCGTTTTCACGTACTTTAACTATTGGCATATGCCTTTCACCTCAGGGGTTATTCGTTAATACTGATTCTTTGGACTCAAATCTTAGTCGATTGGTCACTAATCAGTTAGATCAAAAATGGTGCGGAATTTTAATCCGATCACTGCCCCTTTGTAAAGTATTATCGTGGTCAAATTTTCTTAGATTAGGTAATATTGCATCAATTTCCGATTTCTATGAGAAAAACATGCGTATTTTAGGTATTGAAACCTCTTGTGATGAAACAGGTGTCGCTATTTATGATGACGAGAAAGGATTACTTTCACATCAATTATATAGCCAAGTAAAGCTGCATGCCGATTATGGCGGTGTAGTACCAGAGTTAGCCTCAAGAGACCATGTTAAGAAAACAATTCCTCTAATCAAAGAGGCGATGAAAGAAGCCAATTTATCTGAAAAAGATATCGATGGTATTGCCTATACCGCCGGACCGGGTCTGGTTGGTGCTATTTTAGTTGGTGCGACCATTGGTCGCAGTCTCGCTTATGCCTGGGATGTGCCAGCGATTCCTGTACATCATATGGAAGGCCACCTTCTTGCCCCTATGTTAGAAGACACACCACCACCATTCCCATTCGTTGCGCTGCTGGTCTCTGGTGGTCACACCATGATTGTGGAAGTGAAAGCCGTTGGTGATTATCAAATATTGGGAGAATCGATAGATGATGCTGCGGGAGAAGCTTTTGATAAGACGGCTAAATTGATGGGATTGGATTATCCAGGTGGACCGCTTCTTTCTCGTCTGGCGGAAAAAGGCACTCAGGGTCGCTTTAAATTCCCTAGACCGATGACGAATCGCCCCGGTTTGGATATGAGTTTTTCTGGCTTGAAAACTTTTGCTGCTAACACCATTGCGGCGAATGACAATGATGACCAAACCCGAGCAGATATCGCTTACGCGTTTCAAGATGCGGTCTGTGCAACGTTAGTGATTAAATGTAAACGAGCATTAGAGCAAACGGGAATGAAGCGCATTGTGATTGCAGGAGGAGTTAGTGCTAACAAGCAATTAAGAGCGGATTTAGGAGACTTAGCCAAAAAAATAGGTGGGGAAGTTTACTACCCAAGAACCGAATTTTGTACCGATAATGGGGCGATGATTGCCTATGCTGGTATGCAGAGGTTAAAAAATAATGAATCCTCAGATTTATCGGTTAAAGCTCAACCCCGCTGGCCAATTGATCAGCTATCACCTATCAAGTCGAATTAGTTTCGCTTCGCTAGCGCATATTAGCCAGTTTGAATCAGAACCTGCTTGAAAACATTAAGACGTAGAGCCAATTTTTGGCTCTGTACCATCCATAAGGCGGCGAATGTTATCGTAGTGTCGGAGCAAAATCAGACAGCATAGCATCGCAACAGGAAGCGTATAGAGTGGTTTAAACATCCAAGCATAGAAGGGGGCTAGCAACGCGGTGATAATAGCAGCAAGGGACGAATACCTTGTTATAATCACAGCGACTAGCCATGTAATACCTAATAATCCTGTTAATCCCCAGCCAATCGGTGCTATTGCACCAATTGCAGTAGCAACACCTTTACCGCCTCTAAAATGGAAAAAGATAGGATAGATGTGGCCTAAACATGCTGCAATGCCGATTAGACCAAGATACAGAGGTTCAATAGTGAGGTAGTAACTCACCCAGACTGGAATAGTGCCTTTTAACATATCAAGCAGCAATACCGCTATTGCGGCTGGTTTTCCGCCAATTCTCAATACATTGGTCGCGCCGGGGTTCTTTGAACCATTTTCTCTTGGATCGGGTAATTTGAGCAGTCGACAGATCAACACCGCACTAGATATGGATCCTAGCAGATAGGCAAAGATGATCATTCCAAGCGCTAATGGTGTCATAGGTGTCCTTAATAGCTATATGTGAGAATCGAACCGGTATTTTCTTCTTTCGAGCATCTAGTATAGCTCGTTTGAAAATAATACTTTGTTTTTGCTCTCTTTGGTATCCGACCTGTTGACAAGTTGTAATGTTTGTTCAATTTTGCGAACGAAATAGCGTGAGAAATGAGTGAACTAAAGTGCAGGAAAATGGTGCAAATAAACTTTCCATGCTTCGCTACATACTTTTAGTCATGTAAACTATTTGCATCTGAACTATTTCGTAGCGTAATGGCGCCTGCGGGAAAGACCAACCGGTGACCAGTATTATTGTAATGTGAGGCACGTCGGTGATTTGCCCTACCATTTTAAAGGATAGAAAATGTCAGTTGATAAAGTGTTTATTGAAAAACTAGAGGTCATTACCACGATTGGTGTGTATGACTGGGAACAAGAGATCAAACAGAAATTGGTCCTTGATATTGAAATGGCACATGACAATAGACCGGCAGGACAAAGTGATAATGTTGAAGAGGCACTGGATTATGCCAAAGTAAGTAAAGCGATAATCGAACATATAGAGAATGGTCAGTTTTTGTTGGTTGAGCGTGTTGCAGAAGAGATAGCCGAATTAGTTATGGCTCAGTTTAATGTACCTTGGATTCACATTCGTTTGACCAAACCCGGTGCCGTTCCTCAGGCCGCAGGTGTCGGTGTAGTGATTGAAAGAGGCAGTAGAAACGCCTAATGACAATAGTTTATGTTGGCGTTGGTACTAACGTAGATAAAATAAAGCACACTCATGCTGCGATTAATGAACTCTTTTTGTTGGATAATCAAAGAAAAGTCTCGCCCATTTATGAATGTGCGCCTGTTGGTTTTGATAGCAGTTCGTTCTATAACTTTGTTGTAGAGCTTTCCACTCATAAAAAATTGACGGATTTTTCACACGAACTTCGTAAAATAGAGTTAAAGTGGGGCCGCCCTGAAGACGCTAAAAAGTGTCAAGATAGAAACCTAGATCTCGATATATTACTTTTTGGTGAGGAAGTCTCACCACACTCACCGACGGTACCCCGAGAAGATATTTTTAAATATCCATTTGTCATTCAGCCTCTGTTCGATCTTGTACCTGAATTGGTTATCCCCAATGACGGGAGAAGAGTGAAAGAGATTTGGCAGATAATGGATCACCTAGAATCCCTTACGAAAGTGGATTTTGTTTATTAATGGAATTGTAATGACGTATTTTGAAGCATTTATACTTGCCTTGGTTCAAGGTTTTACCGAGTTTCTCCCTATATCTAGTTCTGCTCACCTAATTTTACCGTCTGCAATACTTGGCTGGGATGATCAAGGCTTAGCATTTGATGTTGCCGTGCATGTTGGCACTCTTGCCGCGGTTATGATCTATTTTAGAAGTGAAGTCATGACCCTTTTAACCGCTTTAATTGGATCGATATTCAAGGGTGAACGGTCGAAAGAGAGTAAGTTAGCTTGGATGTTGATACTTGCGACTATTCCAGCCTGTATTTTGGGTTTCTTTATCAAAGATATTATTGAGTTATATTTGAGAAGTCCTTGGATTATCGCGACAACAACAGTGGTATTTGCATTGTTGTTATGGTGGGTTGATAACAATGCGAGATTGAAAGATGACGAATATCAGGCTGATGGTAAAAAGTCATTGATGATTGGTATTGCGCAGGCCTTAGCTCTCATCCCAGGCACATCACGATCTGGTGCGACGATTACGGCGGCACTTTATTTAGGTTTTACTCGTGAAGCTGCCGCGCGTTTTTCTTTCTTGATGTCTATCCCCATCATTATGCTCGCGGGTGGATATTTAGGACTCAAGTTAGTAACAAGCGCGGAGCCTGTGCATTTAGGCTATTTAATGACAGGAATAATGACCTCGTTTATCAGCGCGTACATCTGTATTTTCTTTTTCTTGAAGCTTATTTCCAAGATGGGGATGCTGCCGTTTGTTATCTATAGATTGATACTTGGTTTTGGTCTGTTTGGGTTCTTGATATTTGGTTCTTAGTTCAATTATCATTGGTGCTAATTCCAATTACGTCCGGATGTCCCCACGAAAGTGGGGGGGGGTCGAAGATATCCGGCATTAGTACAGGAATAGGTGCTTGTGATGGGGTATTACCTATCACTCGCATTGTCGGGAAAACGCAATCGCCTCTATTCGTCTCTTATCGAGTTCCTCACGAATATGTTGCCCCTCAAATCCATCTTTAATGACATCTTGTACATCAACGGATAATGCGCTTTTATAAGCATCTTCAAAGATCGATCGTTGTGGGTACGGTAAGTCCTCGTGATCTTTCCTTCCTCTGTGATCGGCAACACATGCGAGCAATACTAGGTTCAGTTTGTCTGGTTTGCGCCAAACATCTAGTTTATTCAGTATCTTTAGGAAAGTGGCAGGCTTAAGTTCATTTGCTCTATGTACATTGGAATGCTGGGCGCAAACAGCAAGGGCTATCTCTTTGTATTCGTTAGGCACTTTTACCCGATGGCATAGCGCCTTAATGATGGCTAGCCCTGTATGAGCATGCATTTTGTGGCTGGGCCATTCAGATTCGGGTGTCACCCCCTTGCCAAGGTCGTGGACTTGAGCGGCAAAACGAACAACAGTAGAAGTCGTGAGCAGGGCGGCTTGTTTTACCACCATGAGTGTGTGGACTCCTGTGTCTATCTCCGGATGCCATTTTTCTGGTTGAGGGACACCAAATAGTTGGTCAATCTCAGGAATGATAACCTTAAGCGCTCCGCATTCTTTTAGCACAGAGAGAAAAATATCGGGTCGCTCAGTTTTTAGTGATTTATGCCATTCTTGCCATACTCTTTCGGGCGTAAGATGTTTTAGCTCATTAGAATCAACCATACTTTTCATGAGCTGTATGGTTTCAGGTGCAATGGTAAAACCTAAAGGCGCGAGTTTGGCGGCAAATCGGGCGACACGTAGTACTCGCAATGGGTCTTCGATGAATGCGTCGGATACATGACGAAGAACACGAGAATTGAGATCATCCTGACCACCGTATGGGTCAATGATGACACCGAACTCATCTTGTGCCATAGCATTGATGGTAAGATCCCGTCGCGTAAGATCTTCTTCTAATGATACATCAGGAGAAAAGTGACATTGAAACCCTGTATATCCGTGACCTGATTTGCGCTCTGTCCGCGCTAATGCGTACTCTTCTTTCGTTTTAGGGTGCAGGTAAACAGGAAAGTCCTTACCTACGGCCTGAAAGCCAAGTGAGAGCATCTGCTCCACGGTAGAACCGACGACAACCCAGTCGTTATCGTAATTGGGAATGTCGAGTAGTTTGTCACGCACTGCTCCGCCAACAAGATAGGTTTGCAAACAAGGCTCCTTGGTAAAAACGTTTAGTCAGGCTTTACATTCTATCAGCCAGTGGTACTTTGCTTAAAACATTTTGTCTATTTAACGCGAACGAATGATTACGAAAAGAGATTAGTGAATGTATAAGGATTATTTTGGATTTATTGAAGCACCATTTTCGATAGTTCCAAGTTCAAGATACTTGTTTCTGAGCTCTCGTCATCGAGAGGCAATGGTGCACCTTCAAGCAGGCCTTGGTGATGGTGGTGGATTTGCGATGCTGACAGGAGAGGTAGGGACGGGTAAAACAACCGTATCTAAAGCGATGTTAGCGTCTCTAAATGATGACGTAAAAGCGGGGTTAATTCTTAATCCAACCTTCTCAGAGACCGATCTTTTAGAAGCGATATGCGATGAGTTCAATGTTCAGTACCCCGAGAAAGCCACGCTTAAGCAGTTAACCAAAGGTATCCACCAGTATTTACTGGAAAATTATGCGAATGGGGTTCAATCGTTATTGTTGATCGATGAGGCACAACATCTTTCATCCCAAGTTTTAGAGCAGCTACGTCTATTGACGAATCTAGAAACCGACAGCCAGAAGCTTCTTAAGGTGCTATTAATTGGCCAACCTGAATTGCAATTTAAGCTGCAAACTGTTGAGCTTCGACAGCTATCTCAGCGTATAACGGGTCGTTATCATTTGTTGCCGTTATCCGATAAAGAGGTGTTCCAATACATCGAATTTCGTCTACGCATCGCAGGAAGTCAACATTCATTATTTAGTGCTAAGGCAGCAAAGGTCATTGCCAAGCACACGCAGGGTGTTCCTCGCTTGATTAATTTAGTGTGCGATAAAGCATTACTGTATGCATTCTATAGTGGTGAAAAAGAAGTAACCGCAGAACAAGCTGAAAAAGCTTGTCAGGACGTAATGTCATTTCAAGCACCATTGACACCTGCTATTAAGACCAGCACAACCAATGCTTTCCCTACAATGTTTAGCGCGACCATGTTGGCGGTTATTCTGGTCGGCTTGGTGTTTAAATTCAATCAACCGATAGAATCCTTCATTCAATCCTATTTTCCACCTATTCCCATTGTGGAAAATAGGATCGAGAAACAACAGAGTATTGATGACGAATTACGTGTATTTATCCAAAAAAGTCAAAATCAAATCGATGTAATGCAAGCGCTGTATCGTTTATGGGGTGTGAAAGCGTCGGTATTGGATGCCAATTGTTCATCAGAAAGCACACCATTTCATTGCGAAAGTCGCTACGGAAATTTGCCGACCATCATGCAAGAAAATAGACCTGTTGTGCTTACTTTACAGAGTGAAGTAGGGACTTTTTATGCGGTGTTGTATAAGGTTTACCAAGACAAAGTTGAGCTATTGAATGGCAAGCAACGTGTCGTGTTAGCCGCAGATTGGTTGGCTTCTAACTGGAATGGTGAATATCAAACACTGTGGTACAGTAAAATTGTTCAAGTACTGAAGCGGAATAGTGAAGGTGAAGATGTTCGGACACTGGACGCGATGTTATCCAAAGTATTAGGTGAAGAAAGCATGGGTAGCCAGATCTTTGATGTGAAATTGGAAAATAGAGTTAAAGCATTCCAAACTTGGCAAGGACTCACGGCAGATGGAGTAGTAGGAAAAAATACGTTGAAGCTACTTGACCGAATGACAACCGAGTTTTCACCTAAAATCATCTTGACAGAAGAGGGTTCATAATTGTGTCTGAATTAATGAAATCTCTGGCACAGTCAGAGCAAGGCTATAAAGCGATTCATACACCGCCACCTGTCACAGCACATCAATTTAGCCAACCAAAAAGAAAAAATAACGTGTTGTTGATTATCACTTTAATACTGCTGCCGCCTATCGCCTCTATCGCCTATATTGGCTATGACGCCAAACAATCGTGGCAGCGACAAACGGATCAGGCGATGGTGGCGCTTGAAGAACAACAAGAGCGGAAAATCTTACCTAAAACACCACTAGTAACATTTCTTGCTTACCCAGAGTTTGCAGAGCTTAGGACTATCGAACCATCGCTAGAGCCCCAAGATAGTGAAACTAAGTTGGTGGGGTATACAAGCAATGAAGCGAAGCATTCAAACAATAATGCAAAGCCGGTAAGTGATGACTTTCAATTAGAGTCTCTTGACCTTAGTGGGCTCTCCTCGGAACTTGCAGAGCGAGTACAAGACGCGTTAAATGGCGATGTATCTTCTCTGTCACCATCGTCCAACTACTCGTCTAACGATGTCGAGAAAATTGAATTGGTTGATTATGAGTATGTGTTTGAGGGGAAACTCCCCGCCATGAACTTACAGACGCATATGTATGCCGGCAATGTTCAACATCGCTGGGTGAAGATTAACGGTGTAGAGCTATATGAAGGGGACTGGATAAGTGCTGCAGTGCAATTGCTGACGATTACCCCAAGATATATCACCGTTGGTTTTGATGGCGATGTTATTGAGATTCCAGCGCTCTATGAATGGCAGGGTTGATCGACAGAGACATCAATACTACTCTGGAGAAATAGAAAAAGGTCGCGATTATTGCGACCTTTTTAGGTTCTTTAATAGTGATAAGCTAATCGCGAAACAGAGTAGGAATTAAGCCCAACCGTTTGGTGCTTTTTTACGTCTAGGAACGATATGCGGAAGAACAAGTCCGAACAATAAGCCAATACCCGCTACGCCACCGCCATACATGAAGTATTTAAGCAGTAGGTCTTCTTTTTGCGTATCTAGTTTAGCGCGAAGTTCTCGGATTTCTGTTTGAGAGCTCGTCAATTGCTGGCTAATGTCACTGTGATTCTGCTCTAGTTCCGCGATCTGTTTGTTACGTAAATCAAGAGATTGAACTAAGCCTGATTTTGCTTCATCTGAGTTTTTGCGAGCATTAGAAAGCTGTTCTTTAACCGAGGATAATTCTGCTTCGAGCTTAGGTAAACGTTCTGCCATACTTGCTTGACGGGTTACAAACCGGCTTTCTACCCAACCTTTTCGACCCTTAGAGTCAACAACCTGACTGTATTTAGCCTTGGTATTCACGTCGACAAGGTTCACTTTGTCACCTGCATCGACACTGCCGATGATGCGAAATTCATTACCAGGACCAGCGTGCATATAAGTGAATAGACTATCTGCGATGTACCTCGGTGCTGCAAATGCACTTGGTATTGAGAAGCAAACAAATAAAACAACATAAACCAATTTTTTCACAGTGTGTTCCTTACGAATTTATGGCGATAAAATCGTTACCATATTTCGTTCTAATCATTATTCGAATTTTCCAGTGGGAGAATAGTAAGAATTTTATGCTGTTCATGCAACTAAGAAGGCACGTATAAACGTGCCTTTTTTCACTTTTGAATCAAATATGACATTGCTCTAACATTGATTAGATAAATATCACTTCCAAAATATAGAAAAATATCACTGCTAAAATAGCGCCAGCAGGTAGGGTAATGACCCAAGATATAACGATATTCCTAACAACCCCAAGGTTTAGTGCCGCAATCCCACGGGCAAAACCAACGCCTAACACGGCACCAACCAATGTTTGCGTGGTTGAGATAGGTAAACCGGTACCTGATGCTAAAACCACCGTACAAGCGGTTGCAAGCTGAGCTGCAAATCCGCGACTCGGTGTTAATTCTGTTATGCCGGTTCCAACTGTCGCCATTACTTTATGACCCATGGTGGCTAGGCCGACCACAATACCAATACCACCAAGCGGTAATATCCACCATGCGATGGCACTTTTAGATGAGATTTCACCCATATTTTCAATCGTTGCCGCGATAGCAGAAAGAGGCCCAATGGCGTTCGCAACATCGTTTGAACCATGAGCAAATGCCATAGCACATGCAGTGATAACCATTAAGGTGCTAAAGATTTTTTCGACACCAGCAAAGCTGTGGTCATCTTTACTTGCTTCGAATTTCTTGCCAATGTAGATGTAACCACCGATCATTACACAAGCCGAAACGGCAATTGCCCAACCCCAAGCTTCAAAACCAGTTAGGTGTAAGCCTATATGTTTTAGCCCTTTCTTGATCGTAACCAAGGCGATGACTAGAGTGGTTATGAACATATAAACAGGAACGAAACGTTTGGCATTGATGAGCGGCGTGGCGGTATCAAAGATGAGTCGCTGTGCAGTGACAAAGATATAGTAAGCAATAATACCTGAAATTAGAGGGGTGACTATCCAGCTACCCACAATGCCTTGAACTGATTTCCAATCTACAGCTTCTGAACCTACAGAAACAAGAGCAAAACCGATAATGGCACCTATAATGGAGTGCGTCGTGGATACTGGCCATCCTCGAAAAGAGGCCAATAAAAGCCAAGTACCAGCCGCTAATAGCGCTGACATCATACCGAAGACAAGAATCTCCGGTTGGCTTTCAAACAAAGAGGTATCGATAACCCCTTTACGAATGGTGTCTGTAACTTCACCACCCGCTAGGTAAGCACCGGCAAATTCGAAAATCATTGCGATAAGAATCGCTTGTTTTACCGTTAGGGCTTTAGAACCAACAGACGTTCCCATAGCATTGGCGACATCATTTGCCCCAATACCAATAGCCATTAAAAAACCAAATAGTGCAGCGATAATAAGAAGGATAGTGCCATAATTAGCGAGGGTATCCATTGTCATACCTTAATTTAAGAAACCCAGGTTATGCGCAGCGCACATTACTTTGATGCCGATTAATCGGCACAATGATTGAACCTGAATTTACAAAGTGATTGAAAAATTATGAACGAGAGAGCATCAGTTCTAAACGAGTACCTACTCGTTCAGCCTGATCGGCGATTTCGCCAACCCATTCAAGAATTTTGTACAAAAACATAACGTCAATCGGGTTATAGTCATTTTCAATGGCCATTAATTGCTGACGTAATTTAATTTGCAATATATCGGTGTCGTCTTCTATCAAATCCAATTGATGAATCATCTCAGCCACTAAACTTACTTCACGGCCTTTAAATCCAGTTTCTATTAATTCATCAAATTCTTGTACGACCCTATACGCAAGATGTGCTGAATCAATACAGCGCTTAACGTAGGCAATAAAGTTATCGTTGATAGCGTCAGGTATGTTCAGTCTGCGTCCTATAACACGGCCTGAAATATCTTTGGCGAGGTTAGCGAGTTTGTCTTGCTGGGTTATGAGATCCAACATGTCTGTACGGTCGACAGGCATAAACAATCCGCTTGGTAGTTTTAAGCGAATTTCACGCTTTAAAACATCGGCTTCTTTCTCTAGTTCAGAAATGCGTGCTCGAATTTCTTCCGCTTTTTCCCAATCACCTTGATGGCAAGTTTCAAAAAACGGTATGAGCTGAGAACAGCATTCATCTACAACCGCTACGTGTTTTTGTAGAGGTTTTATTGGGGATTTGGCGAACAGCCCCATGATTGTATTTACTGGCATAGTGATCAAACCTAAAAAAATAGAACCTACATAAACCATATACCAAAAAAAAGTAATTGGTTGCCTAGGGCTATAAAGTCGCGCATGGTAACCTAATAAATTGACCAATTAAACTGATTTAGATCATCTATTCAGCTAAATTTCGATCTTGCGGTAGGCAAAAATAGGCAATATCCTGTGTAGGACTACTTTTAAAGGTATATATAGCAAATGGAAACCGAGATAGAACTGAAGTTTTTTGTACGACCGGATTTTTCAGAAAAATTACGAAGAAAAATTGCGGAGGTTAAAACGCTTCAGAACAGTTGTAGAGAACTAGGTAATATCTATTTTGATACTCAAGACAACTGGCTGCGTGAGCATGATATAGGCTTACGTATTCGACGGTTTGATGAGGTTTATGTTCAGACTGTAAAAACATCTGGACGAGTGGTAGCTGGATTGCATCAACGACCGGAATATAACGCTGAACATAGTAGTAACTCTCCTGACCTAACACTCCACCCGAAAGATATATGGCCGCCAGGTAAAGACTTTTCCGAATTACAACACGATATCCTTCCTATATTTTCAACCAATTTCACCCGAGAACAATGGCTGGTAAGCATGGCTGACGGCAGTCAAATTGAAGTGGCATTCGACCAAGGTGTTGTGGTTGCTGGGGACAAAGAATCACCGATTTGTGAGGTGGAACTCGAACTTAAGTCAGGACAAGCGGACTCACTTTTCACTTTGGCAAGAAGTTTAAGTGAAGAGGGGGGGATGCGCTTAGGCAATCTAAGCAAAGCGGCACGGGGTTATCGACTCGCTCAAGGTTATGAGGGGGACGAAGTAAAACCACTCGCTTTGGTGGAGACTAAATCCGAGGACAGCGTTGAAGTGTGTTTTGTGAACTCACTTGAACATGCTTTATCTCATTGGCATTTTCACGAACAGATATATTTTGAACACCCTTCGAATCAAGTGCTTGCACAAATCAGTAATTCGATCTCGTTTATCAGACAAATCTTAACGGTGTATGGTGGCATTGTTCCTCGAAGAGCAAGCGCATTATTGCGTCAAGAGTTGAAGTGGTTAGATGAAGAGCTTAGCTGGTTAAAAACGGCCGATTATATTGATGACCTTTGTGAAGATAAAGGCCATGCTCTTCGTAAACTTGATGCAAGAAAGGTACTGGTGAATAAGCTTATCAAGAGTAAAGAAGAGCTACCAACACAAGAAGACATGATTACCTTATTTACATCCGCTCGATATACAGGGCTGCTTCTTGACTTAAGTCGCTGGTTAATGGGAAGAGGTTGGCACCCATTCTTAGATGAAAAAGCAAAAGAGAAAATGGCAAATCCAATTAAGCGCTTTTCTCAATATCAACTTGATCGAACATGGGCTGAGTTGATCGAAGCCTTCCCTCCTCATACCGCGCTCACACGTGAAGAATACATAGAACAACGCTATGGGTTAATGAGAAACCTTTATACTGGTATCTGTTTTGCGTCGGTGTACGATATTGACCAACGCAATAATTTCCGTATGCCTTGGGACGATCTTCTTCACGGGATTGACGATCTTCTTACGTTAAGACCACTCGAAGAGCTCATTAACGACAAAGAGCTTGATGAAGAGGACAGAGGCCAACTAGAAAGATGGCTTGCGAGACAGGAGGCTTCCATTTTACATGCAATGGAACAGACCCGAGCAATGAGTATAGAGGTTCAACCTTATTGGAGTAGCTAAAAGATCATAAGATAATATTCCTCTATTAACGAAAAGGTGACCGACGAATGTTGTTCACCTTCTTAGTTATATCAGACTCAGATTACGATCAACATGAATGTCATTCTACCAACCGCTCAAGATAGCCTTGTAGGCTTAATAATGGGCCTCGCTATCCATTGATGTCGGTTTCATGACAATCACATTACTGATCAGCTAATTTTTCGAATTGATATTACTATTTCTCTGAATGTAACTTGTTGTCAATCGACTGCTCTAATCGATCAATTCTTTCCACTAAGATTTGTTGGTTGGAGATGAGCTTTTCTAATAATTGATTGTTTTCCGCTAATTGATGATTTTTAAGTGATTGGTCATTCTGGTTATTAAATTTAGGTGTGGCGAGTAGCGATGTGATTAAACCTGAAATCATACCAAATATACCTACACCACAAATTAAGATTACTGACGCAACAATTTTACCTATGTCTGTTGTCGGATAGTGATCGCCATAACCCACCGTCGAGACGGTCACTATAGCCCACCATAACGCATCCCCAGCATTATTTATGTTTGCATCTGGCTGTCCCCCTTCGGCTGCGAGAATCGCGGTTGACCCAATCGTAAGTAGAAAAACCAGCAGTAATAAGATAGAGGCAAGTGTCGCTTCTTTTCTATTTTTATTTATTTGCTGAAAGATGTGCTTTCCCGATTGAATAACCCTAATTACCCTTAATATCTGGAATATTCGGCCGTAGCGAAGGGGCTCTATCAACGGTATGCTTGCGAGATAATCTATCCAGTGTTCTTTCAAATAAATGAGTCGATTTTTAGAACGAAAGAGATCGATTGTGAGCTGTAACAAAAAGAGACTACAGATTACGCTGTCGATGCCGATAAGTAAGGAATAGGTATCTGGCGAAGGTTTAAAGAATATCAGTCCAGAGATCACAAATAAGGATAAAAAGGATAGTACCAGTGACATTAAGCTCATTGGTTTGATGTCATTTTTGATATGATGTTTTTTCATTCGAGGCTCAAATTAATTATAAAGATGCTCAGTGTCGCCATAATAAATGCAAGAGAAACGGCATTTATTATTTAACTAACGAGTTAAGTAGTACCAGAATACGTGGAGAATTAGGAATGGCAAGTATCACAATTAAACCATGGGAAAGAGTGATAACCGATATACGGTTAGTTCCCAAACTGTGCATGCTGATGGTTTTTAGCACAGTTTTAATTATTTCTAAGCAATTATGGGATGCCCGGACATTCTATGACTCCTCTACTTCTATTCAAGTAGAACAGATTGCAATTGAAGCGAATTCTGAAGCAAGTCTCATTGATATTATTTTATCCAATAATTCGGATACGCAAGCGGCTGAATCGGCGATTAAAGCGATGTCAAATCGTGGCAGTAAAAAACATTTTACCTATGTTTTAGATAGGGATAGCGGCAAGGTTATTGGTCATCCTGATTTCTCTTCTCTAAATTCGATGACGTCTACTACGAATGATGGCAATGCGGTAAAGCAACTGCTCTCTCAATTATCTAACAGCCAAGATATCGAGTTGGCTGGTGGAGAAAGGTTTGAACATGCCATTAAACTATCCAATGCCAATTGGGTCGTTGTGGTATCACAAAGTTCGGATGTGTCACAGAAGCATTATGATGCCTATATAAAACAGGTTATCTGGCAAACATTGATCATGATTATTGTTTTTGTCGGCATATTACTTGGCGCGGCGAATGTCATGTTGCGTCAAACGACTTATATTGCAGAAGCAATTAAAGGCATGGCAGGTAAAGATCTTTTAACGCCAATTGAATTAGATTGTAAAGATGAATATGGTGATTTAGCGAGAGAGCTTGAAAGAACCAGAGTGCAGCTTCAAGATGTCATAAAAGCTCAGGTTGAAACGTCTCAAGAGCTGTCTAGCATGACCGAAGTGATGACCATCAGTATGTCAGAAACAAAAGAGTCGTCACAAGAGGAATTTGGTGAGATAGATCAACTCGCGACGGCAATGAATGAGATGAGTGCAACGGTTCAAACGGTTGCAGAACATGCGCAGAGTGCCTCTTCAGTAACGGAAAAAGCGCTGGTTCAAGCTCAAACTGGTCAGCAATTTGTCCTCGATAGCGTCAGTAAAATGAGAGAGTTATCAAAGGATATAAGCCAGTCAGCAGAAGCGGTGAATCAAGTTGAAGTTAGAGTTGATTCAATAAGCAGTGTGGTAGGTACGATTCAAAATATCTCAGAACAGACCAATTTGTTGGCGCTAAATGCAGCGATAGAAGCGGCTAGAGCGGGTGACGCAGGTCGTGGTTTTGCGGTGGTAGCTGATGAGGTACGAAACCTTGCCCAAAGCACGCAAAAGGCGACAGTTGAAATACAAGAGATGATCACTCAGCTACAAAATAGTGCAAGTTCCGCCGTTAATATGATGGAAAAGAGTGTTGTTGAAGCGGCAGATGGCGCTGAATTAGTAAGAAGTGCCGGAGATGAGCTCAGTGGTATCGTTGATCAAGTCACCAGCATTAATGATATGAACGTACATATTGCGACAGCAGCAGGTCAACAGAGCAGTGTTGCAGACGAAATGAACCAGAACCTAACAAATGTTAGAGGATTGGTTGAAGCCTCGGTCGTGGTGGTTTCTGAACTATTGGAAATGTCGGAAGAGATGCAAGGTAATGCAGAAGAATTGGACGGAAAAATCAAATCCTTCCAAATATAGTTACCTCAGAGATCACGTAACTTACGTATATAAGGCCTGCTCAGTTTTAGCAGGTCTTTTTTATTGCTAGAGTATAGTGAATCTGAACCGTTCAGGTTAGGGTCTCAATAAAAACACGTAAATGAACAAGGATGTCAGATGCAACTGCCCGATAGCTTTCTTTTGGATTATCAATCCGCTTATTCTCAACTTAATGACGACGCTCAAAGACGTATTGAGGCATGGTCAAAGCCTCTTAAGGTAGAACTAAAGCGTGTATTATCGCTCAGTAAGTTTGTTTCTGAATCTCTTTCTCAAGACGATGGATTGGTGCGGACGTTACCTGAAATGTTGTCTGGAAATGAACGGTGTCATACCTATCGGGAACGGTTGGCTGCGCTGCTAGATAGCTGCAACGATGAAAATGGTGGGCTTAAGGTATTGCGCCAATTTAGACGAAGGGAGATGGTCTACATTGCGTGGCGAGATTTTGCCAATAGCTGGAGCCTTGACCAAAGCCTCGGTCATCTATCTATGTTGGCTGAAGCGATGATTTTTGAGACCTATCGCTGGCAATATCAGCTCTGTAGCGCGGAATGGGGAACGCCCTGCAACGCGGATGGCGAACCTCAACCTATGCTGATAATCGGTATGGGCAAGCTCGGTGGTGGTGAACTGAATTTCTCATCGGATATCGATCTTATTTTCACTTATCCTGAAAACGGAGAGACACAGGGCGTACGCAGAAGTATCGCCAACGCCCAGTTTTTTACTCGGCTCGGCCAGCGGATCATTAAAGCACTAGATCAACAAACCTTTGACGGCTTCTGTTATCGAGTCGATATGCGGTTACGACCATTTGGCGAAAGTGGTCCATTAGTGATGAGCTATGCCGCCATCGAAGATTATTACCAAGAGCAGGGGCGAGATTGGGAACGTTATGCCATGATAAAAGCCCGCGTCATGGGAAGTGAAATGTACCCGGAATATCAAGAGTTAAGACAGATGCTAAGGCCTTTTGTATTCAGACGCTATATCGATTTTAGTGCCATACAATCGCTTCGACGGATGAAGTCAATGATATCCAGCGAAGTCAGGCGCAGAGGTTTAGCGAATAATATTAAATTGGGCGCCGGTGGTATACGTGAAATTGAATTTATCGCACAAGTATTTCAATTGGTTCGTGGTGGGAGAGAGCCGAGTTTAAGAGGACGTGGGTTATTAGAGACCTTAGCGGCAATTAAGACACTTAATCTGCTAGACGTGGCGGAAGTTGATCAACTAGAAGCCTCATATCGTTTTCTACGAAAGCAAGAGAACCTGCTGCAAGCGATGGCAGACAAGCAAACTCAAACCCTACCTGAAAATGAATCTGATCAATTGAAATTAGCATGGGCCATGGGCAAAGAAACCTGGCAAGAGCTATTGCAAGAGACGCAGACTCATATGCAATCCGTTCATCGTATATTTGAGCTATTAATTGGTGATGAGGAAGAAGAAAGTACCGCGGTGAAGAAGCACTTCTCTGAGCTTTGGGATATGGCACATAACGAAGAAGTGATCGAGCACGTTCTAGCACAAGATCTTTCAAGAGAGAACCCACTGAAAGAAGCTCAAGTGATCATTCAATTTAAGAATGATTTAGCTAAAAAAACACTTGGACCAAGAGGTCGAGAAGTCCTAAATAAGTTGATGCCTAAGGTCTTTCAATCCATATTTGCGCATAAAGATGTCGAATTTGGCCTGTCTAGGGTTCTTCATATTTTGCATAAGATAGTAACTCGAACAACCTATCTAGAGCTTCTTGATGAGCACCCTGCCGCTCTTACCCAACTCGTACGCCTCTGTACGGCAAGCCCTATGATCTCGGAGCAACTCAGTCGATACCCTATATTGCTCGATGAACTATTAGACCCAAACCAACTGTATAATCCAGTACCGTTAGAATCTTATCGAACGGAGTTGCGAGATTACTTAGCTCGTATTCCAGAAGACGACATGGAGCAGCAGATGGAAGCGCTGCGACAGTTTAAGCAGATTTGCAGCCTAAGAATTGCCGCTGCCGACATTGCCGATGTACTGCCGGTGATGGAGGTAAGTGATCATTTGACCTCCCTTGCGGAAGCCATCGTAGAAGCCGTTATAAACCAAGCATGGTTACAACTGTCTGAAAAATATGGAGAGCCTACCCATCTAAAAGAGAGAGAGGGCAAAGGCTTTGCTGTTGTCGGTTATGGGAAAGTGGGTGGCTGGGAGCTAGGATATAACTCTGATCTCGATATCGTTTTTATGCATGATTGCCCTGTAAATGTGTACACAGACGGAAAAAAAGAGATTGACGGAAGGCAGTTTTACTTACGACTGGCTCAGAGAATCGTCCATATTTTTTCAACTCGAACGGCTTCCGGTATTTTGTATGAAGTGGATACTCGTTTGAGACCTTCTGGCGCATCTGGGCTTTTGGCCAGCCCCACTGAAGCATTCGAAGAGTATCAACAAACAGAGGCATGGACTTGGGAACACCAGGCGCTTGTTCGCACGAGGCTTATCTATGGAGATAAACCATTGGCACTGGCCTTCAATGAGATACGACATAACGTGCTCTCTAATGAAAGAAATAAGGCAAAACTGAAGCAAGATGTTGCAGAGATGCGAGTGAAGATGCGAGGGCACTTAGGTGGAAAGAAAGCGGGACGATTTATGCTTAAACAAGATAAAGGGGGTATCACGGATATCGAATTTCTCGCACAGTATTTGGTTCTCTCTTACAGCAGCGAACACCCTACATTAACTCGTTGGTCTGATAATGTGAGAATTTTCGAGTCGTTAGCAAGCCAAGGTATTATTGAAGAACAAGAAGCATTGGTCTTAAACAGAGCCTATACAACCCTAAGAGATGAAATTCACCACAGAAATTTACTTAACCAAGATGCGGATGTGGATGAGAGCCGCTTCATTGAAGAGCGTGATTGCGTAAGGCAACAATGGAACAAATGGTTTGTTTAGAATTTAGGAACTGATTAAAAAAGAGGTTGGCATGGCCAACCTCTTTTATGTTATCTAACCACCAGATAAGCTTACTTTTTAGCGACTTCTGATGCTTTAAGACCGGTATTAATGTCTAGGATCTCTTGCTCACTCAGTGTGCCTGTCGCATCACGTAAATTTAGAACGCTGATGATGTAGTTATACCGAGCATCAGAAAGATTACGGTTTGCATCATAAAGACGGCGAGTGGAATCTAATACATCAACAATGGTACGTGTACCTACATCGAATCCAGCCTCTGTCGCTTCTAGGGCGGATTTAGCCGACACTACCGATTGCTCATAAGCTCGGATAGTCCCAATTGTTGCATTTATATTGTTATTTGAACTGCGAACGGTCGTCACGATGCTGCGATACGTCGCTTCCAAATCTTCACTCGCGGCTACATAGTTAAACTCGGCCTGTTTAACCTGAGATGTAATGTCGCCACCGGTGTATAGAGGCACAGAAAGGTTCAGACCAACATTGAAAGTATTGGCATCATAATCAAAAGTGCTTTCGCTTTTGTCTGTATATCCGTAGCCACCATCTAATGTTAATGATGGGAGGTGACCAGAGCTTGCCAAAGAGATGGAATCACGAGCGATATCTTGCGATATTCTTGCCGTTAATAGCGTCAAGTTTTTAGTCTGTGCTAGTTCCATTAGTTGCTGAGCGGACTCTTGGGTTTCACTAGCCGAGAACGTTTTGGTGTCGAGAACCTTAAGATCGGTATGCTCGCGACCTGTTATTTCACGAAGTGCTTCATAGCTGTTCACAAGGTCATTTTCGCTGACGACTTCGTTTGCTAGCACTGTATCATATTCTGCTTGTGCGTCATGGACGTCAGTGATAGCGGATAGGCCAACTTCAAAACGCTGTTTTGTTTGTTCTAATTGTCTTGCGACCGCTGCTTTTTCGGCGCGAACAAACTCTAGGCTATCTTGAGCTCGAAGTACTTCAAAGTACGCTGTAGAGACACGTAGAATTAAGTTTTGTTGTTGAGCTGCATAGGCTGCATCCGCTTGTCTGGCTGATTTTTCTGCCGTATCAAGAGTGATCCAGCTTGAGCGTTGATAAAGCTCTTGCGAAAAATTAATACCCGCAGCCAATGTGTTATTTTCAGCACCGTCGTAGTCACTGCGTGCGATATCGTAGCTAGCGGTTAAATTGATTTGAGGCAAAAGAGTAGCACGACTAGAAGTGATGGCTTCAAACGCGGCATCACGTTGGGCCGCTGAGCGTCGCAGTGTCGGGTCGTTATCTTTTGCCAAATTATAGATTTCAGCAAGATCATCAGCAAGAGCGATGGTAGAAGTAGTACCTAGCGCAGCACTGATAAATAAAGGAAGCAGCTTTTTCATTTTGTTTGTTCCTGCCTTAATTAAGGATCGATTCTTCAAGAGTTTAACCTATGTTGAAGGTATTTTGTTCTAATCTTTATGCTTTTTTACAACTTATTACACGCTCGTGCAATAAAATTCTGACAAATTCAAAAACTATTTAAATTTTACTAAAAAAGTTGAGTCATATCATTGGCACTAAAGTTACTCTATGATTAAATTACTGTGCATAATGAATTTATGGGACCGACTACTCTATGAAGCCACAATTTACTTCTAAAGATGTAAAAATCATTTCTAAAGAAACCTTATTTCAAGGTTTTTTTCAAATGGTTAAGTATACATTTAAGCACAAGTTATTTGATGGTGGTTGGAGCCAGCCCGTTGAACGCGAATTATTTGAGCGCGGTCATGCTGCGGCTATGTTGCCTTATGATCCTGCTAGAGATGAAGTTGTACTCATTGAACAGATTCGAGTCGGTGCATTGGAGCATGAAAGCCCATGGCAACTAGAGATTGTTGCTGGGATAATGGATGCCGATGAAGAGACAGAAGAGCTTGTTCGCCGCGAAGCGATGGAGGAGGCGGGGTTAGAGGTGACAAATATTGCCTCGGTTGCGAGCTATTACCCTTCCGCTGGTGGATGCTCGGAAAAGCTGGATGTATTTGTTGGTCAGGTGAGTTCTTTAGGGGCTGGAGGTGTATATGGTCTTGAATACGAAAATGAAGATATCCGGGCGTTGGTCATGAACAGAAGTGATGCCTATGCACTAATAGCCGAAGGCAAAATTGAAAATGGTGCCTCGATTGTTGCCTTACAATGGCTAGAGCTTAATCACGAGAAACTTAGAATCGAATGGCTACCGTAATCTCAGGGAAACCTTATCATGTAGACTTGGCTGGGTTGATGAGAGTATACGAAACAAATTATGCTAAGTTGAACGCTCTGTTGCCAAACCAACCGAGTGTCGGTGATGTACGATCCTATCAAGTGGCTCAGATGATCTACCAATTAGAAGTCATTGAATTAACCAAGTACACTACCTTGATAGATGTTAGTCAGTGTGATCAACAGCCCATTTTTCCATTGCCAAAGATGACAGTAAGGCTATATCACGATGCTAGAGTTGCGGAAGTGTGTGCAAGTGAACAGATTTCTAGAGTGCAAGCTCGTTATGATTACCCAAATTTAAAAATGATGCAAAAAGATGAGAAGTTTCAGCTAAATCAGTTTTTAAGTGACTGGCTATCTTTTTGTTTAAAACATGGCATAAGCCGCGTTCCTCTTTTTTAGTGTCAGGTTTGTCGCGGTTTTGCACACAAAATAGAGGCAATAAAAAGCGTTTTAATTCATAATCATAAAAAATTAACAAGAATAAAGTTTAATTCAAAGGAAAGAAGTTAGGTTTACTATTTTGAAGATATCAGCAACCTTAAATAACAGCATGAAACTTTTGCAGGTTACTGATACCCATCTGTTTTCTGAAGCAGACGGGTGTTTGTTAGGTGTGAATACTCTCGACAGTTTTCATGCGGTTATTGAGGAAATAAAGACGCAAGATATTGAGTTTGACGCGGTACTGGTGACAGGCGACATTTCTCAGGATCATTCAATTCGTTCATATCAACGGTTCGAACAAGGTATTACTTATCTAGGTAAGCCTTGCTTTTGGTTGCCTGGTAATCACGATTACAAGTTGAGCATGGACAGTATTATTCCTTCCGCTCAAGTTCATGCCGATACTCATGTGCTTGCAGGCGAGCATTGGCAAGTTGTTTTGCTTGATAGCCAAGTTGAAGGTGTTCCTCATGGTCGACTCTCAGATTCACAGCTAAAATATCTAGACGAGAAACTGGCCAATAATGCACATTTGCATACATTAGTACTGATCCACCATCACCCTGTTTTTGTCGGTAGTGAGTGGATAGATCAACATTCGCTACATGATGCAGATATGTTGTGGGCCGTTGTGTCTAAACATAATAATGTTAAAGCGATATTGGGTGGACACGTGCATCAAGATTTTAATCAGTTAATCTCTGGTGTTCGAGTGATGACGACGCCTTCAACCTGTGTACAGTTTAAACCAAATTCTAAAGATTTTTTACTGGATACCCTTACTCCGGGGTGGAGAACATTAGAGTTGTTCGATGATGGCTCGTTAGAAACGAAGGTTGGACGGCTACGAAATGGTCAGTTTATACCAGATTTTAGTGCAGGAGGATATTGATGAAACCTTCATTATTGCTATATATCCATGGCTTTAATAGTTCTCCTCAATCGCTGAAAGCAAATGTTATAAAACAGTATTGCGAGGTTAATCGACCAGATATAAAAGTCGTTACGCCTCAAATGCCTTGTTTCCCGGAACAGGCTAAACAACGGTTGTTAGAACTCATTGGACGATACAAAGACGATTACCGCATTGGATTGGTTGGCAGCTCTCTTGGTGGGTATATGTCCACCTGGTTGAACAGTCTTTATGGTTTTCCCGCCGTTGTTGTAAACCCTGCAGTAAGACCCTATGAACTATTGCAAGACTATTTAGGCGAACAGACTAACCCGTATACAAACGAGACATATGTACTGCAAGAAAAGCATGTTGAGCAACTAAGAGAATTAGATGTGTTAACACTCGCGAAACCAGATAAATTTTGGTTACTTCAACAAGAAGATGATGAAGTTTTAGATTTTCGTCAGGCGGTAGAGAAATTTTCTGGCTCCAAGCAAACAGTAGAAAAAGGTGGCGATCATAGTTTCGTTGGCTTTGACCGATATCCAGAACAAATAATTGCATTTTTAGAGCTTTAATTACCTATATTCATGCGGGAAATGTCATAAAATTTCTAACCCGTGAGCAATGCGCTTGACAACGGAGCCCTTGTTCCAGACTATGTTCCCTTGTATTTACTCTGCGTGAACCCAACGTTTTTATATCTAAAACACCGTTAGTAGCGGGTTGTTACGAATTGAATTCAAAACGTGGTGTTTTCACGGCAAAGTACCCCTAAACTTATAAGACTATTTCCGTATTATGACTGAACAATATAATGCTGGGGCCATTGAAGTTCTTAATGGCCTAGAGCCGGTACGTCGCCGACCAGGGATGTATACAGATACCGTGCGCCCTAACCACTTAGGTCAGGAAGTTATCGATAATAGTGTCGATGAGGCACTGGCTGGCCATGCATCCAAAGTGCAAGTTATTCTTCATGCTGACCAATCATTAGAAGTTATTGATGATGGGCGAGGCATGCCTGTGGACATTCACCCCGAAGAGAAAATATCTGGCGTAGAGTTGATATTTTGTAAGCTTCACGCAGGTGGTAAGTTTTCTAACAAAAGCTATCAATTCTCCGGTGGTTTGCACGGTGTTGGTATCTCGGTTGTTAATGCACTCTCTAAGCGAGTTGATGTTACCGTTCGGCGTGATGGACAGGTGTATGAAATTGCCTTCGAGCATGGTGACAAGGTGTCTGATTTAGCGGTTACTGGGACGTGTGGTCGCCGAAATAGTGGTACTAGCGTGCATTTTTGGCCTGAACCAAAATATTTTGATTCAGGTAACTTTTCTGCCACTCGACTTATTAATAATCTTCGTGCGAAGGCTGTGCTTTGTCCCGGGCTAGAGATTGAATTTACAGATAAAATTAGCGGCAATGTACATCAATGGCTGTATGAAGATGGTCTTAAAGATTACCTTGTTGAAGGTGTTAAAGGTTATACCTTACTACCTGAATCACCACTCACGGGTGAATTTAAAGCAGAAACAGAAGGCGCGAGTTGGGCCTTAATCTGGCAACCTGAAGGCGGCGACCTCATCACAGAAAGCTATGTGAACCTGATACCAACGCCTCTAGGTGGTACTCATGTAAACGGATTACGCCAAGGGTTGTTGGATGCAATGCGTGAATTTTGTGAATTCCGTAACTTGCTTCCTCGTGGCGTAAAGCTAACCGGTGATGATGTTTTTGACCGCTGTTCATATGTGTTGTCAATAAAAATGCAAGACCCTCAATTTGCAGGGCAAACAAAAGAGCGTTTGTCGTCTCGTCAATGTGCTGCATTTGTTTCTGGTGTGGTTAAAGACTCTTTTAGCCTATGGCTCAATGAACGCCCTCAATTAGCTGAATTAATGGCTGAAATGTGCATCTCGAATGCGCATCGACGTATGCGTGCCAGCAAAAAAGTGGTACGTAAGAAAGTCGCTTCCGGCCCAGCGTTGCCGGGGAAACTTACCGATTGTTCCGTACAAGATTTAAGTCGTACTGAGATATTTTTTGTGGAAGGGGACTCTGCCGGTGGTTCAGCAAAACAGGCGAGAGATCGTGAGTTCCAAGCTATCATGCCGCTTCGAGGCAAAATATTGAATACGTGGGAAGTCTCAGCCGATCAGGTTTTGGCGTCTCAAGAGGTTCACGATATTTCCGTCGCATTGGGTATAGACCCGGATACGGATAGCCTTGAAACGTTACGCTATGGCAAGGTATGTATCTTAGCGGATGCGGATTCCGATGGACTTCACATTGCTACGTTGCTTTGTGCTTTGTTTACTCGTCATTTTAGATCCTTAGTTGCTCACGGCCATGTCTATGTTGCCATGCCTCCACTGTTTCGAATTGACTGTGGCAAAGAGGTTTTCTACGCACTCGATGAGCAAGAAAAAGAAGGCATTCTAGAGCGATTAAGCAAGAAAAAAGCGAAGATAAACGTGCAACGATTTAAAGGTCTGGGTGAGATGAACCCACTGCAACTTCGTGAAACTACAATGGATCCTAATACTCGTCGTTTGGTGCAACTTACCATTGACGATGATGATCTTACCGACGAAATGTTAGACATGTTACTAGGTAAAAAGAGAGCGGATGACCGCCGTACTTGGTTGCAAAGCAACGGCGATTTAGCAGAGGTTTAGAAAGATGTCCAATGAAATAACCTATGAAGGCATTGAGCAAATGCCGATGCGCAAGTTTACGGAAGATGCGTATCTGAATTATTCTATGTACGTGATTATGGATCGGGCATTGCCTTATATCGGTGATGGATTAAAACCGGTTCAAAGACGTATTATTTTTGCCATGTCCGAGTTAGGGCTATCTGCTTCCGCCAAATATAAAAAATCAGCTCGTACTGTTGGTGATGTACTCGGTAAGTACCACCCTCACGGGGATTCAGCGTGTTACGAAGCGATGGTATTGATGGCACAACCCTTTACTTACCGATATCCATTAGTTGATGGGCAGGGTAACTGGGGGGCACCGGATGATCCAAAATCCTTTGCGGCGATGCGTTATACCGAGTCAAAATTATCTAAATTCGCAGAAGTTTTATTAGGTGAGTTAGGTCAAGGTACCGTGGACTGGCAGCCAAACTTTGATGGTACAATGAAAGAACCATTAATGTTGCCTGCTCGATTACCACATATTTTGCTTAATGGTATCACCGGTATTGCCGTGGGGATGGCGACAGATATTCCGCCTCATAACGTTCGTGAAGTAGCCAATGCAGCTATACATATATTAGAAAACCCAAAAGCTGAACTGCTAGAGATAATGGATTACGTAAAAGGACCTGATTACCCGACAGAAGCGGAAATCATCTCTCCTAGTAGCGATATTCAAAAAATATATAAGACAGGCCGTGGTAGCATTAAGATGCGTGCAGTTTGGCATAAAGAAGCTTCCGATGTCGTCATTACAGCGTTACCTCATCAAGTTTCTGGTTCCAAATTGTTGGAACAAATAGCGGCTCAAATGCGAGCCAAAAAATTGCCAATGGTGGATGATCTCAGAGATGAGTCTGACCATGAAAATCCGACACGAATCGTCATTGTACCTCGCTCAAACCGAGTTGATTGTGATCAACTGATGAACCACCTTTTCGCCTCAACAGATCTAGAAAAAAACTTCCGAGTAAACTTGAACATGATTGGTTTAGACAATCGTCCACAAGTTAAAGGGTTAGTGCAGATACTGTCTGAATGGATAGAGTTTCGTCGTTTAACCGTACGTCGCAGGTTGCAGTATCGTTTGGATAAAATCCTTGCTCGACTGCACATCCTAGAAGGTTTGCTGGTTGCCTACCTAAACCTTGATGAAGTGATAGATATCATTCGTACCGAAGACCACCCAAAAGTGGTCTTGATGGAACGTTTTTCTATCACGGATATTCAAGCCGACGCTATTTTAGATATAAAACTTCGTAATCTCGCTAAGCTAGAAGAGATGAAGATACGTGGTGAGCAATCAGATTTAGAAAAAGAGCGTGATAAATTACAACTGCTACTCGGTTCTGAGCGACGTATGAACACTCTGCTTAAAAAAGAGATTCAAGCGGACGCAGAAAAGTATGGTGATGACAGACGCTCTCCGCTGATTGAGCGTGCTGAAGCCAAAGCATTAACAGAAAGAGATCTTGTACCGAGTGAGCCTATTACTGTTGTTCTTTCTGACAAAGGTTGGATACGACATGCGAAAGGCCATGATGTTGATGCCGCGAATTTGAACTATAAATCGGGCGATAGTTATCTTGCACAAGCATGCGGTAAGAGTAGTCAACAGGCGGTATTTTTAGGCTCAGATGGTCGTAGCTATTCTTTGGAATCACATTCGTTACCATCGGCTAGAAGTCAAGGAGAGCCCATAACAGGGCGTTTAAATGTCGCTGAAGGGACATCTATCCGTCAGGTTATTATGGGGGAAAACGAGCAACTATGGCTCGTTGGTTCCGATGCCGGATATGGCTTTGTGTGTAAAGGCGCCGATCTGCTTTCTAAGAATCGCAGTGGTAAGGCATTGGTTAGCCTGCCGACGAATTCTGAGGTGTTGACGCCGAAACCTGTGAGCAACCTTGATGAAGATGACATATTGGCAATAACCAACCAAGGTAGAATGTTGATCTTCCCAATTAAGGACTTACCTCAGTTGGGCAAAGGTAAGGGTAACAAGATAATCAATATTCCTGCGGCAAAAGCGAAAGTTAGAGAAGAGATTGTTTCTCATTTAATCGCTTTACCTCAGGGAGCAAAGGTTACGCTTCATGCTGGGAAACGTAAGTTGGGTCTGAAACCAGCCGATCTTGAAAATTTCAAAGGGGAAAGGGGACGCAGAGGTAACTTGTTACCTAGGGGCCTTCAGCGTGTGACCAATATCGAAATTGAAATAGGGCCAACAGTAGAAACATCTAGCCCTGAAGAATAACCCTTAAGCGACAGATGAAGATTAAAAAAGCCCAACTCGTCGAGTTGGGCTTTTTGTTGGTGTCTTTTCATGAAGAGAACGATGACCGACGGGTCACACTAAACAACTTATCAGATGAAATGTATTCGATAGAGCAGACAGCAAAGGGCATGGATGGCCTTTGCTAAGCGAACAAGGACGTCTTAATCGGTTTGTGAAATCGAGTTCATTTCGAACACATAATTAATGTAACTAGTATTACACTTTTATTCTGGGTCAGTTGATTCGCCAACTATAATCGGAATGGAAAGCGTTTTGCCATCTCTAAGGATGGTCACATTAACGGTGGTTCCTGGTCGAAGATCGGCCACGATGTCCATTACACTTTGGCGACCATGGATGGTTTGTTCATTGATACTCAGAAGAACATCGTTCTTCAGTAAACCTGCATCTGCCGCGGGACCTCCGGGGGCGATGCCCAAGATTATAATGGCCCCAACGTAATCGCCACCTAATAACCGTGATGTCATCGTATTAACATCTTGACCATCAGCTCCGATGTAACCTCGAATAACTCGTCCATCAGCAATGATTTTTTGCATAATACGATCTGCCAAGGCGTAAGGGATTGCAAAGGAGATTCCGTAGGTTTCCAGGTCGGTCGCCTGTTGGAACGACGCGGTATTAATACCAACCAACTCACCATAGGTATTAACCAAAGCACCACCAGAATTACCTTGGTTGATTGCTGCATCGGTTTGAATGAAGGCTTGTCTACCATCGGCGCTGATAGAAGAACGCCCAGTCGCTGAGATAATACCGAAGGTGGTGGTTTGACCTAGATTATAAGGGTTACCTATCGCCAATACGATATCACCTACATGAGCATCATAGTCTGAATTAAGCGGTATTGTCGGTAACTCTGTCATTTCAATACGCAATATAGCGATATCGGTACGACGGTCTTTGCCAACAAGTTGCGCGTTCGCTATTCGGCCATCTTGCAGTGCGACGATAATCTGATCGGCTTTTGCTATCACGTGGAAGTTAGTAATGATGTAGCCTTTGTCGCTAACAATAACGCCCGATCCAAGGCCCTGAGTTTTTAATGTAGTGCGATCTTCCGCCGTGTATTTTCTGCTATAGATATTGACGACAGCAGGCGCCGCTCGGAGAACTGCATCACTGAATGAAACTCGAAGCTCTTGAAAAGCACTCACGTTATCAACAATATTTTCTGGAATAATATTCGATCTTAGTGAGGGTACGGCGAGTAAAACAATCAACGCAGTTACTAAGCCTAAACCAACAGAACGTAACAAAAAATTCAGCATGTATCCCCTAATGCTGTAAAAGCACAACCACGATATTTAAGTATAGGTAAGATAAATCGTAAAAGATAAGGATACAGATAGGTGTTTGTAAAAGAAAGGGAAGATTACAAAGTAACCTTCCCGCTAGGATTGACGAAGAGTACTTCGTTATCGGACGACTAAGTATATGGTACGGTCGCCACGTTGAACGTTGAGTGCGAGTACGTTTGGTTTTTGTTCTAATACGGTTCTTAATTCACCAAGGTTGTGCACTCGTTGACGGTTTACGCCGACAATGATATCACCAAGTTGAAGTTGGAACGCCTCTGCAGAAGACCCTTTCTCAACCGAACTTACTTTTATACCTTCAACCGTGTCATCTGTCGTTGTGTTAGCAAGTTCAGCACCTTTAAGGCCGTCGTGTAAGGTTTCTGCCTTGGTTTTGCTATCAGAGGCTTCTCCGAGCGTTACGTCGAATTTTTTCTCTTTACCGTCGCGAATCACACTAAGGGTTATCTCTTTTCCTGCCCCAAGCGTAGCAACCTTGGCTCTAAGCCCACTAAAGGTTTTAATTTCCTTGCCATTGATTTTGACAATGATATCTCCTGCTTCTAAACCCGCTTTGTCGGCGGCACTATCCGGAACGACCTGGCTAATAAATGCGCCTTTACTCGCCTCATAACCCAGAGCTTCAGCTAACTCTGACGTCACTTCCCCACCTTGAACGCCCAACATGCCGCGTTTAACCTCTCCAAACTCTAGAATTTGATCAGTGAGATTAATAACCATATTGGAAGGAATCGCAAAGCCGATACCTATATTGCCACCATTAGGACCCAAAATTGCTGTATTGATACCGATAAGCTCGCCACGTAGGTTAACTAATGCACCACCAGAATTACCGCTGTTAATTGCGGCGTCGGTTTGAATGAAGTTTTCGAAGTTTTCAATGTTCAATCCGCTTCTGCCAAGAGCTGAAACGATACCTGATGTAACGGTTTGACCGAGACCAAACGGGTTGCCTATCGCGACGCTAAAATCACCAACTCGAAGTTTATCTGAATCGGCAACCTTAATCTGCGTAAGGTTTTTGGTAGATTCTAGTTTTAGCAGTGCGATATCGGACATCTGGTCACCGCCGACAAGTTCGGCGTCATACTCTCTACCGTCATGCAGTTTGACTTTAATTTCGTCAGCGCCATTAATGACATGGTAATTGGTAACGATATAACCTTTTTTCGCGTCAACAATGACACCTGAGCCTAATCCTCTAAACGGACGTTCTTGAAGTTGTTCTGATGGGAAATCGGGACCGAAGAAAAACCGAAAGGATTCCGGTAGTTGCTGCTTCGACGTTTGTTTTCCTTCTACAGCAATACTAACAACGGCCGGAGTAACATGTTCTAACATTGGAGCAAGACTCGGTAATTGTTCATTCCCTACACTGAGGGGAAGTGCTGCAAAAGCAGGTGCTGGGGTGATGACAGTGTTTAAACTTAGAGCCAATACACTTAAGGCAAGCATAGATTTTTTCATCGTTTACTCCTCTTTATTGTTATGGAGTTTATGACTCAAAAACTTGACTCTAGTTCAAATTAAACACGAAATAAAATTACCGTGAATATTAGACGACAATTAATTAGACGCTTTGACGGCTTCTGGAGCTTCAATTATTTCTTTCTTCTCTGGTGTCAGTAACCCCGTTGCACCCTTAGCGTAATCTTTAGGTTGTATATTGGTCTCTTGTTCTGAGCCCGATACTGTTTGGGTGAGTTTATTGGCAAAAGGTTGGTCTTGTTCAGGTACGTTAGCCAGCAATTCCGAAGATGTATTCGCCATATGCTGATACAGTTTGGTGTAATCTTTTCCTAATACATCAAGTAGTTCAGCCGTTTGTGAAAAATGGTCAGTCAATTCTTGTCGTTGTTGCTCCAGTTCGAACTTGGTTGTCGCGAGTTCCTTTTTCATTTGTTGATGTTTTTTGTACTGAGGGGTTTTGATTCGCGAAATGACAATACCCAAAATCGCCCCTACGAGAAGGCCTACAAGTCCGTAAATCCAAGGCATAACAGCTCCTTTCTAAATAGTCGGGGATAACATATTGTTTACATACGAATTACGCACGCTTATTTCTCATGTTACTATGAGTATGCGATTGGATAAAGAAGATACGTAATAGAATAGTGTTTTGTATAACAAGTAATAGTTTTAGGTAGCGAAGTAGATGACGCCAATAGAGAAGTATAGAAAGGATATTGAAGAGTTCGGTTTTCAAAAAGATGCGGCGCAAAGCAACGCTGTACAACAACTTGACCAACTTTTTTATCTTTATAAAGATTACTTGGAAAGCCCAAAACCGCAATTGAGCAGACTGCAACGTTTAATCGGAAAAAAGAACGAACCGCCAACACTGCCGCAAGGTATTTATATGTGGGGAGGCGTAGGTCGAGGAAAGACCTACTTGATGGATACTTTTTGCGAGACAATGTCAGACTCTAGAGTAATGAGGGTGCACTTTCATCGTTTTATGTTACGTGTTCACGATGAGATGAAAAATCTATCTGACGTCTCGGACCCACTTGAGAGGGTTGCGGACATATTTAAATCTGACACCGATATTATCTGTTTCGACGAGTTTTTTGTTTCAGATATTACTGATGCAATGATTTTAGGGACACTATTTCAAGCGTTGTTTAGAAGAGGGATTGTTTTAGTGGCAACCTCAAATATCCCACCTCAAGATTTGTATCGAAATGGATTGCAACGAGCTCGCTTCTTACCTGCAATCGATTTGATTGAAAAACATTGTCAAATTGTGAACGTCGATAGTGGTGTGGATTACCGATTAAGAACCTTAGAGCAAGCGGAGATCTACCATTATCCTCTTGATGATGTGGCTGAAAATAATCTGAATAGATATTATGGACAGTTGACGACCGACTGTAAAAATACTCTTTTTGAAATCGAAATCAATCATAGGAATATCCCGGTCAGACGAGCTTGCGACGGTGTGCTATTCGTTACGTTTGAGCAGTTGTGTCAGACAAGTCGAAGCCAGAATGATTATATTGAGATGTCACGTATTTATCACACCGTGTTGTTGTCCGGTATGGTTGCAATGAATGCTCAACTTGATGATGCCGCGAGACGATTTATTGCGTTAGTGGATGAGTTTTATGAAAGAAACGTCAAGCTGATAATCTCTGCTGAAGTAGACATGGATAATCTCTACTCTTCAGGCCAATTGGCGTTCGAATTCAGACGTTGTTTATCTCGTTTAGTTGAGATGCAAAGCCATGATTATTTGGCCAAAGAACATTTAGCTTAAAAGGCCGTTAAGAGTGTTCTGTGCTTTTTTTGATGTTTAGTCACAAAAAAGATGATTTTTTCCTCACACTTCTCTATAATCCTGCGACCCACCGTTACTGCAGGTCTATTTTTTCCAAAATATGGCCGAGAGTGCCAACACTCGAAGGGGTGATGATATGGGCTCTTAGACAGTGGGAGTATAACTACTCCTTGTGTGTAATATTTAATTAACGGGTTATTATTAGCATGAAAACTTTCGTTGCTAAACCAGCTACAGTAAAACGTGACTGGTATGTTGTAGACGCTGAAGGTAAAACTCTTGGTCGTCTTGCAAGTGAAATTGCGTCTCGCCTTCGTGGCAAGCATAAAGCTGAATACACACCTCACGTAGATACTGGTGATTACATCATCGTTATCAACGCTGAGAAAGTTGCCGTAACTGGTAACAAAGCTAAAGGTAAAGTGTATTACCGTCACTCTGAGTTCCCTGGTGGTCTAAAATCAATTACTTTCGAAAAATTGATTGATAAGAAACCAGAGATGGTTCTTGAACTTGCTGTTAAAGGTATGTTGCCACGTGGTCCTCTTGGCCGTGCTATGTACCGTAAGCTAAAAGTTTACGCTGGTACTGAGCATAACCATATTGCTCAACAACCAACAGTATTAGACATCTAATCGGGGATTATGACAATGGCAGAGAATCAATACTACGGCACTGGTCGTCGCAAAAGCTCAGCTGCTCGCGTTTTCATTAAACCAGGCAGTGGTAACATCGTAATCAACAAGCGTAGCCTTGATGTTTACTTTGGTCGTGAAACTTCTCGTATGGTTGTTCGTCAACCACTTGAGTTAGTTGATATGTTAGAAAAACTGGATCTTTACATCACTGTTAAAGGTGGTGGTATTTCTGGTCAAGCTGGCGCGATCCGTCACGGCATTACTCGTGCTCTTATGGAGCTCGATGAAACATTACGTCCTACTCTACGCGCTGCGGGTTATGTTACTCGTGATGCACGTAAAGTTGAGCGTAAGAAAGTCGGTCTACGTAAAGCACGTCGTCGCCCACAGTTCTCAAAGCGTTAATCTTCCTTCGGGATTTTACGTTCAGGCTTCGGCCGAATTGTGGCACCAAAAGCTCGGTTTTATACCGAGCTTTTTTGTATCAAAAATTCAGTTATTTCGTGCTGAATATTCGTTTACAACATCATTGGTTCATTACTCAAAGTTCAATTCAATAACCTTAACGAAGGATAAGCGACCTATTTCAATCACGCACTTTTCATCCTTCTCGCGTTAAGTTCGTTTGTGATAGCTCCCAATGCCTTCATTAATGTGCCGTGATAATGACAAAACAATTGACATTGAAGTGTCTGCCTTGATTCATTTAGAGGAATAATACTCACTGTTGGGGGCTCAGGTTAAATACAACAACTGTGAGACAAAACACTAACGTGATATTAATTCATAGCTAGATCTTGAATCTATTCAGTTTTTTGTGAACCAATGAGCGAATTTTTGTTATAAATGTTAACAAAAGGTGTAAATTTACTTATCATGCACCGTTATAAATACAATAATTTTAATTTCTGTTAGCCATGCCCTACTCAAAGCATAATGATAAAGTTGGGCAAATGGGAGATATGCTGGATATGAGCAATGCGCCTTTAAACAGTGGACGTAGGCGCTTCTTAACTGCAACAACAGCTGTTGTTGGTGGTTTGGGAGCTGCAGCCGTAGCTGTTCCTTTTATTAAATCTTGGAACCCAAGTGAAAAAGCGAAAGCAGCGGGTGCGCCCGTTGAAGTCGACATAAGTAAACTCGAAGAAGGCCAAATGGTCCGCGTCGAATGGCGTGGTAAACCTGTTTGGGTCGTTCGTCGAGCTGAATCTGTTGTGTCTGCATTGAAAGATGCTGACAGTCAACTTAGTGATCCTTCTTCAAACGAAGAGCAACAACCTTCTTATGCTCAGAATGAGTATCGCTCAATTAAGCCTGAGTATTTCATAGCGGTTGGAATATGTACCCACCTTGGTTGTTCACCAACCTATTTACCTGACAGTTTTAGTGAGCAAGTTCAAGGGGTGAGTTCTGGATTTTTCTGCCCATGTCACGGCTCTAAGTTCGATATGGCTGGACGAGTATTCCAAGGTGTACCTGCACCCTATAATTTGGTTATTCCGAAGCATATGTATTTGACGGATACCAGAATTATTATCGGTGTTGATGAAGAGGGAGAAGCCTAATGCAAGGATTAGCTGAGTGGTTTGAAAAGCGTCTGCCTTCAATAAATGCGTATAAAAAGCATTTGTCAGAATATCCGATGCCTAAAAACTTTAACTTCTGGTACTTATTTGGTTCGTTAGCCATGCTCGTGCTGGTTAATCAACTTGTTACCGGTATATGGTTAACAATGAGCTACGAACCATCAGGTGATGGTGCGTTCGCTTCTGTAGAATACATCATGCGCGATGTCGACTACGGATGGCTGCTGCGTTATATGCACTCTACAGGTGCATCAGCGTTCTTTATTGTTATTTATCTGCATATGTTCCGCGGGCTTATTTATGGTTCATACCAAAAGCCACGTGAATTAGTGTGGATCTTCGGTATGTTAATCTTCCTCGTGCTGATGGCAGAAGCCTTTATGGGATACCTACTTCCTTGGGGACAAATGTCTTATTGGGGAGCGCAGGTTATTATTTCCCTATTTGGTGCGATACCCGTTATAGGTGATGATTTAACCTTGTGGATTCGTGGAGATTATGTGATCTCTGGGGTGACATTGAATCGCTTCTTTGCACTTCACGTTGTTGCACTACCTATTGTTCTGCTTCTTTTGATTGTATTGCATCTCCTAGCACTACACGAAGTAGGCTCAAATAATCCAGATGGCATTGAAACAAAACTGCCTAAAGGAACCATGGGCGACGATTACGAAAGTTCATTTAAATTCCATGAGTATTACACAAAGAAATACGACATTATCGATTCCATTCCATTTCATCCTTATGGAACGGTAAAAGACTTTATTGGTATTGCTGGGTTCTTATTCCTGTTTTGTTATGTGTTGTTTTTTAACCCTGAAATGGGCGGCTATTTCCTTGAGCCACCTAACTTTGAGGCAGCAAATCCACTAAAAACTCCAGAGCATATTGCCCCGGTATGGTATTTCACACCATTCTACGCGATTCTTCGTGCTGTGCCTGACAAGCTATTAGGTGTTGTCGCAATGGGTGGCGCTATTATTGTGTTGTTCTTGCTACCATGGTTAGACCGTTGCAAGGTGCGTTCATATCGCTATCGTAGTAAGTTCCACTTATTTAACATCGCTCAATTCACGGTGAGCTTCATAGCCCTTGGTGTCTTAGGTGCGTTGCCTGTTACAGATTTGTATACGTTCTTGGCTCGCTTATTCTCATTAGGATATTTCATGTTCTTTGTATTGCTGTTCATTTACAGTAAACGTGAAGCAACGAAACCATTACCAGAAAGGGTGACATTCAAATGAAGAAGTGGATTGTAGTACTTTTTGCATTGTTACCATCTTTGGCTCTAGCGAGCGGTGGCAGTGTTCATTTAGATAAAGCAAATAACGACATTAGTGATAAAGCGTCTCTACAAAATGGCGCCAAGCTATTTATGAATTACTGTTTTGGGTGTCACTCAACACAATATCAACGTTATCAACGTGTTGCTACGGATCTGGATATTCCATTGGATCTGATGAAACAAAATATGGTGTTTGATCCTGAAGCGAAAATAGGTCAGTTAATGGAGAATGCCATTCCCGATGATTCAGCGGCTAAATGGTTTGGTGCTCCACCTCCAGACCTATCACTTGTTGCTCGTGTGCGTGGTGCGGATTGGTTATATACCTACTTGCGTTCGTTTTACGCCGATCCATCTCGTCCGTTTGGTGTGAACAATATTGTTTTTCCAAGCGTAGGTATGCCACATGTACTTGAAGAACTTCAAGGCATCCCAACAGCAATAGTTGAGACGCATAGTATTGATGGTGTCGAGAAAACATCTGTTGTTGGTGTTGAGACAGATGGCAGCGGTGAAATGAGTACAAGTGAATATGATAGCGCTGTACGCGATATCGTAAACTTCCTTGACTATTCAGGTGACCCAGTGAAGTTAGAGCGTGAAGCCCTAGGTTGGTGGGTGATGGGATTCCTTGTTCTGTTTACCATTGTCGTGGTTCTACTTAAGAAAGAGTATTGGCGCGATGTGCACTAAATGTGCTACCATACCGTGCTAATTTTCATGTAATGGAGACAACAGTCTCCATTCTTTTTTCTGTTTGTAAGTGTACTGGAGTTCTCGATGGCTGTAGCTGCCAATAAACGTTCTGTAATGACTCTTTTTTCAAGCGCATCTGACCTTTATAGTCATCAGGTTCGTATCGTTTTAGCTGAAAAAGGGGTAAGTGTTGAAGTCGAATTGGTTGATGATGCCAATTTGCCTAATGAACTCATTGAGCTTAACCCGTATAAGTCAGTACCAACTCTAATTGATCGCGAGTTAGCACTTTATGACTCGAAGATCATTATGGAATATCTAGACGAACGCTTTCCTCACCCACCGCTGATGCCTGTGTATCCAGTGGCGCGTGGTAATAGCCGTCTAATGATCTACCGTATTGAGCGTAATTGGTATTCACTAGCGAAGAAAATCGTTGCTGGTAGCCCTGAGCAAGCAGAATCTGCTCGTCAAAAGCTACGTAATGATCTACTGACTCTTGGACCTGTTTTTGCTGAATATGAATACTTCATGAGTGAAGAATTTAGCCTTATTGATTGCTATTTGGCTCCATTATTGTGGCGTCTACCAACCTACGGTATCGAGTTAACTGGTCCTGGTTCTAAAGAGCTTAAGATATACATGAGTCGTGTATTTGAACGTGATTCATTTTTGGCTTCTTTAACGGAAGCTGAACGCGAGATGCGTTTGGTTCAATAGTAAAGGCTGATTCGAAATATATGGATAGCAGCAATATGACCCCTCGGCGCCCTTATATGTTAAGGGCGTTTTATGAGTGGTTGGTTGATAATGATTTGACCCCCCATTTAGTTGTGGAGGCCGATCTCCCCGGTGTACGTGTACCAGATCAGTTCGTTCAAGATGGTCAGATTATATTGAATGTAGCGCCGCGAGCCGTTGGTAATTTAGAAATGAGTAACGAAGCGGTTACCTTCAGTGCTAGATTTGGTGGTAAGCCTCATTCTGTTATCGTTCCTTTATATGCGGTTCAAGCTATATACGCCAGAGAAAATGGCGCAGGCACTATGTTTGAACCTGAAGATGCATATACAGGAGCTATCGAAGAGGGCATTGTTGACGAACCTTTTGAGATTGAAGAAAGTGGACCAATAATCGGCCTAGCTGAATCTTTTGATGGAGATAACGAACCTGATAATGACCCTGATAATGATCCGCCTACACCTAAAAAGCGACCAAGCTTGAGAGTTGTTAAATAATTAAAAAGCCGTTTCATATGAAACGGCTTTTTTGACTCTGGTGTATCTAATTAGTCTAAGCAAGTCAGTATCGATTACTCTTCTGTTGGTTCGATAAAAGGTACGTCCTCTTCAAATACTGCAGTATCAACCTGAGATTCGCTAACATCAACCACCTCTGCTTTGATCTCCTGTTGCTGTTCTTTCTGAACGTCTTTAGCATCAGGCTCTTCACCATAATAGAATGCTCGTACAACCTTACTTACCCCTGAAATATTTCTAGCAATATCAACTGCTTTATCAGCATGATACGGCGACATAGAGCCTGTTAAGAAGACTTCAGTATCCTCTGTGTAAACGGTGATTTTTATTTCTCTTAGCTCGCTGTCAGCGATAATAGCTGACTTGACCTTAGTGGTTATCCACGTATCGTTACTTATCGCACCGATGGAAAGTAAAGGTTTTACTTTCATCTGGTTGTAGACAACTTTAACGCCTTTGATTTTACGAACGTCTGCTTCAACAGAGTTCATTAACTCTTGAGATACCGCTTGTCCCATCAGAAGCACTTTGCCTTTAAATGTATTTGCGGTGATACGGATGTTAAATTGATATGGTGCTTTGTTGCCAAGAGCGCCGACTTGCAAAGAGATATTTTGATCCGTTGCTAATTCGCGGCTGTCTCTCGGATCAGTGACGACATATACCGCTGTTGCTGCCCCTGCAATAAATAAACCTGCGCAACCAGAAAGTAGAATAGTGATGAGTGGAACCAGCAAAAAACGCATTTTCTTCATGTTGTTATTCCTCATGAGCAGGGAAAAGTACTTGGTCAATCAAATCACACAGGCAGTGGAGTGTCACCATATGTACTTCATGAATACGCGCGGTTCTATGTGAGGGAATGCGAATTTCCACATCATGCTCACCAAGTAAACCTGCCATCTCGCCACCATCTTTTCCTGTCAGCGCAATGATCGTCATATCGCGTGTTACTGCCGCTTCCATCGCTTTAACTATATTTTGACTGTTACCGCTGGTGGATATAGCCAACAATAGATCACCAGCTTGTCCAAAGGCTCTAACTTGATTGGAAAAAATTTGTTGGTAGTCATAGTCATTTGCGACAGCCGTTAAGGTCGTATTATCTGCGGTGAGAGCCATTGCAGGTAAGCTTGGTCTTTCTGTTTCAAAGCGATTGACCATGCAGGAAACGAATTGTTGGGCGTTGGCTGCAGAACCGCCATTACCGCAACAAAGTATTTTATTGCCGTTGAGTAGGCTTGTAACCATGGCCTGCGCGGCATGAGTGATCGCATCTGGTAACGCCTCAGCAGCGGCGATTTGGATCTGAATACTCTCGGTAAAACTTGCTTTGATACTTTCTTGCATGGTTATGTTAATCCTGCGTTATAGCGTTCTTTATCCAATTAATGTCTGTTCCATCTTGATGAATAGCAACAACATCAAATCTAAAACTAGTTGAATGAGGTGAGCGATTTTGGCGACTTAACCACACGTAAGCAGTCTTAATGAGTTTAAGACGCTTAGAGTGGTTGACGAACTCAGCAGCGTCGCCAAATTTGTTATGTTTTCGGTATTTCACCTCAACAAAGACGGTTGTGTCTTTGTCTCGCATTATTAGGTCAATTTCGCCAAATTTGGTGGTGAAATTATGTTCTATTAAATTTAAGCCTTGGCGACTCAGGTATTGATTCGCCAAGGCCTCATACTTGTTCCCGATCTCTCTTTTATTAAAGAGCGTCATGCTCCGCCCAACTGATCTCTCGTTGTACGACGCATTGTTCATCTATGCTCAGTGTACCTGTTTTACCTTGTACTTTGTGATCTTGTACTACCTTCATTTGAGGCAATTCATTGATCAATTTATAAGCGTCCATTCCTAGTGCCTGTAAACGCTTTTGACCGTTACTTTGTTTTGGCCACAGTTCATCTATTTGTGATAGTAGATCTGTATTATTCTCTATTAGCATAGGAATATCACTGAAGATAACACCGGATAGGTCTTCAAACTGTCGTTTCCCATGGTTATTGCTTCTAGAATTTGCAAATAGCTTAGGTGGCTTGGCTTCCGGGTTAATCGCAACCTCGATAAATGGTTTGATGAGCGTAAGTTCAGAGCTATTTGCGACAATATACACTGAATCGATGTCTCTTCGACTTCTCGCTTGATGTTCCAACTCCATGCCTGTTAAGTTTTCCATCTGCACGATTCGACTTTGACTTGCATTAATACCAAAAACGGAATTTATGTTTTTTTGCAACTGAGCCTTAGTTCCAAAGTAGCTTACTACGGCTAGGTTGTTGCTGTATTTCTTCCATTCGTTTTGAAACGCAGTTGCTACGCGAGTGCCTAAAGTACCTTTAGGTGCCAAGATTAATGGGTATTGAAAGCCTTGAGCAAAGAGATGCTTGGCTGCTTGCTCTACTTCTTGTTCCGGAGACAAAGTTAAGTAGCAAGTGTTTAACGTTGTATCTAACTCATCAGGGATATTAAGGGCTAGCATAGGGATTTTTTGTTCACGAAGAGCTTGAGTTTCTGTCACTTCTTCTATTTTTTTCTTCATCAGAGGGCCAACGATGAAATCAATATTCTTATTGTCCAAAGTTTGAGCTAACGCCTCATTTGTTACTTTATTCGTATCAATGACCGTAAGAATAGCATCGTCTGCTCTATTTGAATCATTCATTAGTGCCATCAAAAAGCCGTCGCGCACTAATTTAGCCTGCTTTTCATATTTTCCAGACAAAGGTAACAATAAAGCCGTGCTTTTAGGTTGAATGATTTCAAGATCAAGTATGATTTGAACATCCGTTGGTATATAAAGCGCGGCTAAATGATCTGGATTTTCAAGCATCCAAGTCTCTAGTGCATTTTTAAGCTGACCAACATCTGTGTCGAGTGTTTTCATATAAACGGTGAGCTGTAACCATGCTGCTAAGTCTTGTTCGCCTTCCTGTGCAGACAGCCTACTGATTTCAAACTGAGAGTATTGAGAAAGATTTCGCCATACTTGCTCGGAAATCGCAGCTTGTTCTGCTGGTTCTGCATACTTGCCAAGTAGGATAGTTTCGCGACTGGCATTAATATAGTCTTGAAGTTGGGAAAACAATTGAGCGCGTGTAGCGTGGTAATCTTTCCACTGCTCTTGAGGGAGTGTCCACCATTGAGTGAAGTTAAGCTGCTGTAACGCTTCGTTTGGTTGCTTCATTAATATAAGGTGGTTGGCTCTAGCAAGTTGCCACTCAGCCTGTTGTACTTCGGATAACTGTTGTTTTTCAAGTCTAGTTATTAAGAAGCCGGCCTGTTCTGTGTTCCCTTCTGCTAACGCTGCTTTCAATGCCATAATTAGCCAGTCGTTTTGAATGCTGCCTTGGATAGAGTCCGCCTTGACGATATAAGCTTGAGCCGACAGCGTAGGATCTAAGGTAATATCAATCTTTTCTGGTGCGTTTGGTTGAGAAGAACACGCTGCAAGGACAATTGCTAGTGCAATTGGAGTTACAAGGCGTGGTACACTGATTCGTTGCTGGTTCTTTCTAGCCATAAGTTATTATTCAACTATGTGTAAAATTATCTCTATATTAATCGCTGAAGTGATGGTAAACAAATGACAGATAACAAAACTTTCCCGTCAGAGATCCCAACTCTCTACATTGTACCCACCCCAATTGGAAATTTGGGAGATATAACTCAGCGTGCCATTGAGGTCTTGTCCCGTGTAGATGTCATTGCCGCGGAAGATACTCGACATACAGGCAGGTTACTTTCCCATTTTAACATCCCAACGAAGACCTATGCCCTACATGATCATAACGAACAACAAAAAGCGCAAGTATTAGTTGATAGATTATTGCAAGGACAGTCAATTGCGCTTGTTTCTGACGCTGGTACACCACTAATAAGTGACCCAGGGTATCATTTAGTCAATAAATGTCGTCAAGCTGGTGTAAAAGTTGTTCCTCTACCAGGGGCATGTGCTTTTGTGACGGCGTTAAGTGCATCGGGTTTGCCTTCTGATAGGTTTAGTTTTGAGGGGTTTCTTCCCGCAAAAAGTAAAGGTCGTCAAGACAAGTTCAGGGAAATAGAGCGGGCTGAGCGAACCTGTATTTTTTATGAATCACCTCACCGTATAATGGATTCCCTCCAAGATATGCTTACGGTATTAGGGCCAGAGCGCATAGTGGTATTGGCCCGTGAACTGACGAAAACCTTTGAAACAATTCAAGGAATGCCTTTAGGGGATCTTATACCGTGGATCGAAGAAGATGATAATCGTAAGAGAGGTGAGATGGTTCTGCTTATCCATGGTTATCGAGAAGATGTTAAAGATGAAATTCCTGCAGAAGCATTGCGATTGTTGACATTACTCGTGGCTGAACTGCCTTTGAAGAAGGCCGCAGCTATCGTGGCTGAGACCCATGGATTGAAGAAAAATTTACTGTACAAATGGGGTTTGGAGAATTTCAGCTCATAATTTGGATTCTAAAATTCATTCGATTAAGAATTTGCTGTGCTATAAGCTCGACATCTCTAGTGGCTTCCGCTACAATCCGCGCCGGAGTTGACTGGGTAGTCGCCGCTTCGTTGATGTCCTACGGTTTATCCTGTGGAGACTGACGAAGGGGAGGAAAGTCCGGGCTCCATAGAGCAGGGTGCCAGGTAACGCCTGGGGGGCGCAAGCCCACGACAAGTGCAGCAGAGAGAAAACCGCCGATGGCTTTTCTTTTCGAAAGAAGAGACAAGCACAGGTAAGGGTGAAAGGGTGCGGTAAGAGCGCACCGTGCGTCTGGCAACAGTTCGTAGCAAGGTAAACTCCACCCGGAGCAAGACCAAATAGGCTTCCACATAGCGCGGCTCGTGTTAGGGAGCGGGTAGGTTGCTTGAGCCAGTGAGTGATTGCTGGCCTAGACGAATGGCTATCACCGCGCAAGCGGATACAGAACCCGGCTTACAGGTCGACTCCAACCATTTGTATTCACAAGGCCTCGCAGCTAATGCGAGGTCTTTGTGAAACAATCCCAATTGATACCTACCTTCGCATTTTGTCTAATTTAACCATTCAAAAAATTATGAATTAGTATTTAAAGACTTGTCTGTAATAATCACGACTCGACCATCTGAATAGTAATCATGTTGTTCGTCAAGAACCGTTGCTGCTATTGGCTTGATATAATTCGCCCCCCATCGCTCCGAGACCTGATGTATTCGCATTGCTATGGCGTCACGTTCCTGATCAACATTCGGTTCTATTTTGTGTAACACAGTGATTATTCCAGAGTAAGGCGTGATTTTTAATCCGTTGTCATAGCTAGCCGCTCCAACCCATATGGTTTGATTCGTTTTACTATCGATGCCAGCAAGCCACCATCGAATATGGTTGCGTTTCATTAAATCGCCGGGTAACTGAAAAGCCATGAGTTGTGGTGAACCTTGCCAAAATAGGTCCGATACAGGTGGCGTTTGGGCCTTAAGCAGTTCGAGGTAATCCGTCCATTCGATTTCATTACGTGAGAAAGTTTTGTTTTCTATCCAACCCAACGACAGCATCATTGGTTTTGGAGAGGACCCTATGTACACAATATTGATGGCTTGGGCATTGAAGTACGAGGATTTTCCTGGATAAGCTTTGTAGTCAAATTTGATTAATTCAATTTTTTCTGGTGGCTCACTGATTTTTTTCGATTGTTCTAAATCATCGGAGAACCAAAAAAAGTGACTGTAATTTGTAAACAGTAATGCCGCGGAAAAAATGGAAAATGACTTGATAGCCAAATATCGCCATTTTCTTTTATAACCGAAGTATAGAGTACCAATGAACAACATTAATGCGAGTATGCTGTATTTATGTTCAGCAATAAATATTTGTACGTCTTGTAGTATAGATAACTTCTCTAACCCATACGCTGCAAGGTAACCCCAAAGGACAAATTGTCCAACACCCAATAATAAACCAATCATGGAAAATAAAGTAAAACGTGGCCAAGTTATTCTGTTGCTCCCTGCCATAAATGGTACGACCCAAGCGATAGGTCCAAGTAAGCGAGCAAATGCCAATATGACATTCCCTTTTTTATACATCAAGCGTCGACAGCGGGCAAAAGCACGACGAGTCTTAGGAACGCATCGTATTAGTTTTTTTTGAACGGGCGAACCTACTTGATGACCAATAAAAAAACTAATCTGGTCGCCAATAAAGCCTCCGAGTAAAACAGCGATCACGCCTGACCAAACTCCTTGATGAAGTTGATAGCCCGCTGCCAACATGAAAGGCTCTCCGGGCACAAGTAGATTGGGGCCGATTACCGCATCTAGTAGTGCGCCAATAAAAAGGGTTGTTCCTTCAAACATTGTGCTGTCCTGACGTTATACACTTTCTTTGTAATGGCCGAATTTGTATTCCATTTCATTATTACGCATTTCGCCAAAGAAAAAACGACGTAGGTTGGCTTTCAAATAGGTTAAGCCCGTTTTGAAAGCACCATCTTGATCTAGTCGACGGGGGTCAAAATGAAATGTTAAAGGCAGAAGGCGGTAACGCCATGTTTTGCTAGCTTTTTTTACGTATTCACAATCTTCACAGAGTGTAATTTGCTCATCAAACCCTCCGATCTCTTGATGTACGCGTTTTGTCGCGAAAAGGCATGCCCCTACCGCTGTCGGGAAAAAAAACTGTGTGATGAATAAACCAAAATTAAAGCAGTAGTAGCCTAGTTTATATATCATCGGTAGGTCCTTGGCTCCCATATAGAATCCTGCTACCTCCAGTTTTTTTGTCTCTAGCTGATACAATGTGCGACTTAAAAAATCGGGTGGTAGCCTTACGTCTGCATCCAAAAAAAGCAACCGATTGTGCTTCGCTATTGATGCACCAGTATTCCTACCGAGGCTCACGCCTCTGGTTTCCATCTTGTGGATGGTAAGGTCGGGTAGGGTTTCTTCGTATGAACTTGCGATTTCTCTGGTTGTATCATCACTGTTTGAGTCGACTAGAATGACTTCGAAATCTTGATGACATTGTTTGCCAAGGTCTTCTAATAAATGACCAATTCGTTTTTCTTCATTAAGTGTAATGACGACGATGCTGATTGAGCTCATTGTTAACCCCATAGATATTGTTAATGACTATGGGAACAAAGGTACACCCCTATTCGTTAATGATTGTTGAACAGCTTATTCAGGTTAGGTTCATCTAGAAAATAGCGCAAAGAGGTTGTGATAGAAGCGGGTAGGATGGTTGAGCTCGGAAATAGACGAATAGTCATTACCTCGCGGTATTTTGCGAGGTCTTACCTTTACGAATTATATTACTGTTCTTGTGACTTTTTACTATCCAATATTGCCTGGATTCGGGGATTGATTTGGTTGCCGTGCTCTTGTCGATATTCTTCTTGTTTCTCATCGTTAAGGTTTCTAACCGAATTGGCGGCAAGAGCTTTAGGCATCTCTGTTCTAAGTTTACCTTTCTCCTGAAGCTTCATTGCCTCTAGGTAGAATTCTTTAAATCGTTTCGCTAGTTGGGTTTGTGAGAGCCGGCGTAGTTCGAAGCCTTTGTTCTGAATTATCCATTTTTCTATCTGACTTTGAGGTTCTTTATTGATGACTCTCATCTGAGCATCCATAAGTTCTGAAACGGTTAATTGGCCTTTTAATATGGTTAATTCACCCATAATAGGTGGCCAAGTCTCACCTCCTTGAAGGCGTTCGCGACAGTGCTGAATAATGCGCATTAACTCTTCTTCACTGAGACTATCAGCGAAATCAAGAAAGCGGCCAGTAGGACGTCCACCATAAGATTTTATCCATGTCGATTCATAAATACTTAGAAGTGTACCAAATATGTAGTTGCACCAATCGCTGGGTACTCTATCGCTTTCGTCTTGAATCGCGAGTTGACTTGGTACTTGACGAGCTTTACCCGGTGTTTTTTTAGATGGAGTGACCGGATGTTGCTTGCCTGAATCAGACGAAATGGCGGTATTTTTAGCTTTGCTAAGATGACTAATGCCATTATCAATACCGAGTTCACGCAGCTTTTTTTCCATCGAGGAAAAATCCATATTTTCAGGTTTTTTTGATTTGTTCATATTCTCGTCCGTAAACTGGCTTGGGTTAACTAGCCTTAGCAGCTAACTTGGTGTCGTGGCACCAATAATTGATGGCTAAAAATTTGGTTTTTTGCCTTGTGCTCTTAGGTACTCTCTAAACTCTTCTGAGGGACTTAAGTTTTTCCGCTGATTATTATTTTGATAGGTAAGCTGGCGGCGTTCTTCTGATTGCTTGCGATTTTCAACCGACTGCTTTTCGTTCACTATCCAGTATCGCAGCTTATTTAATAATTGGGTAATGGAGATATATTCATTGGCTCTAGACTTGTAGTAAACCACAAATTTTTCCCAAAAAAGCTTAGGATCAATCTGAAGACCTGCATGCATCAGCGTTTGTTGTGCCCATTCCGGAATATCATATTCATCTAGGTCATGTGTAGATAGGTAATTACTACCGCTATGCTTCGGTTTCGCTACCTTACTTCGTTTTTGAATAGGTTTAACATCGCCAACAAACGTTTTTAAATCGCCCGCTTGCTTAGCCTGATCAAGCCAGCCTTCAAAGTCACGTTCCAGTCTAATTAAGTTTGTGGTTTGAGTGTTGTTTTCTCGAGCAAATTTCTGCCAAATAGAGTCACGACTTGCCATTGGAATATTGTAAAGGCCAAAAAATCGACCAGTCCAACTAGGTGCGTTAGATTGCTCCATTGGTTTAATTGTTGCGGGGGCGTTTTGAACCATATCTGTCGGAGTATAAACGGGTAATTGAACAGTCGTTGAATTATCCGAAAGAAGCAATTTAAACCAATGAACCTCACGGCCCATTCTTCTCTCTACTTGGGTTTTTTCTAGGAAACCTTGATTGGCGATTGAAGTAAGAGTGTTGGCCAACTTAAATTCGTTGGAAAGACATTCTTGGGCAATGTCCTTTAGTTCAAACGAGACCATGCCCTCATTATTGGCCATATCTGCCAATTTCAATAACACCAATTTTTCATCGGTAGATTCTAGGGATTTGTCCCATGCATAAAACGTGTATTTTGAACTCAAAAAATATCTCCTCGGCAGAGTTCTAATTCTAACCTCTGAGCTCAATATAAACAAACTTACATGGCTCCTCACAACCTCTATTATTTAGGTATAAATATGTATCATTGGAATGAGGCTCGTGACCGTATCTGTTTGCGGGACAAAGGAGATCGTTGTTATACTCTGGCCTTTGCTGTTGTTAGCTATACTATTAGCAGGCATTAGATATAAAGGTGAAAAACCGTTCTGAAAAGTCTGTTTTGAGCCGTTAGACTCACAACTCAATAGTGAGTTACCCATATATAGTGATTTATTGCAGAGAATTTACTTTAATAAACGTATTGTTACTGGCTAGAACAGAGCAATTCGGTACACTATAACGTTAACACTCCAAACTGAAGCCCCAAGGAAACGAGCACCTGTCATGACCGAACCATTCCAACATATTTCTGTATTACTTAATGAATCTATCGATGGTTTAGCGATTAAACCAGACGGCGTATATATCGATGGTACATTTGGTCGTGGAGGGCATAGCCGCACTATTTTGTCTAAACTAGGTGGAAACGGCCGTCTTTTTAGTATTGACCGAGATCCAACGGCTATAGCGGAAGCGAATAAAATAAATGACCCGCGCTTTACCATCATTCATGGGCCTTTTTCTAAAATGGCCGATTATGCTGAAGATTTCGGCCTTACCGGTAAGGTCGATGGTGTTTTGCTTGATCTTGGTGTCTCTTCACCACAGTTAGATGACGCTGAACGTGGCTTCAGCTTTATGAAAGATGGTCCGCTAGATATGAGAATGGATCCGACGACAGGTATTTCTGCGTCTCAGTGGTTAATGCAAGCCGATGTCGATGATATATCCTGGGTATTAAAAGAATTTGGTGAAGAGAGATTTGCAAAGCGTATTGCCCGCGCCATTATTGCGCATCGTGAAGATGATGAAAAAGAACCGCTAAGCCGTACTAGCCATTTGGCTAAACTTATTTCAGATGCCTCTCCGTCAAGAGAGAAAAAGAAACATCCTGCCACACGAAGCTTTCAAGCAATTAGAATCTATATCAATAGTGAGCTTGAAGAAATTGATACCGCACTTAAAGGTGCACTGAGCGTTTTGGCTCCAGAGGGAAGACTTTCTGTTATCAGTTTTCATTCTCTAGAAGATCGAATGGTTAAACGCTTTATGAGAAAAGAGAGTCGAGGACCTGAAGTTCCACACGGGATACCACTGACTGAAGACCAAATAAAAAAATTGGGCAGTGCTGCACTTAAAACGGTCAGCAAGGCGATTAAACCATCGAGTCAAGAAGTAGAAGTAAATAACCGTTCTCGTAGTTCAATGCTAAGGATTGCAGAGAAATTATAATGGAGAACAAGCCTAATCTTGCCAAGCTTATTGTATTCGATATATTCAGGATTGGAGTAGTCCCCTTTATTTTGCTGGTGGCGATATTTATCACCGCCATGGGGGTGGTATTCAATACCCATGAAACTCGACGCTCTATAACAGAGAAAGATCAGGCCTACGAAGAGCGGGAACGTCTCGATAATGAATGGCGAAATTTGATATTGGAAGAAAATGCACTTGCGGAACATAGCCGGGTTCAAAAAATGGCGGTTGAAGACCTAGAAATGAAACGTCCTGATGCGGATAAAGAAGTGGTGATTTCTTCCAAATGAATACAAAAAAAGTGGTAAAGCGAGCGAAAAGTTCTGCGAATAAAAAGCCAATAAATAAACGCATAGAAAAAAAAGAAGAGGTACTTCTGATACCTTGGCGTTTTTATATCGTTATCGCTTTTGTGTTTATCGTGTTTTCTGCGCTTGTAGCGCGAGTGGCTTATATTCAGGTTATTAAGCCAGATGATCTGATTAGACAAGGTGACTTACGTTCAGTCCGTGTTAAATCCATTCCTTCAGCCCGAGGCATCATATCCGATAAAAATGGTGAACAACTAGCGGTAAGCGTGCCCGTACAGGCTGTTTGGGCCGATCCTGTCGCCATTTTTAAAGCGGGTGGTTTTGAAGAATTAAACCGATGGTATGCCTTAGCTGATGTGCTGGGGATAAAACGCGACGTGTTACTGAAAAAAATAGAGGGCAACAAGAAAAGGCGCTTTATCTATTTGCAGCGGCAAGTAAGCTCAGCGATGGCAAATTATATAAGTGAACTTAAGTTGACGGGAGTTGGCTTAAACAAAGAATCTCGTCGTTATTATCCCACCGGTGAAGTGAGTGCTCACGTTATTGGTGTAACTGGTATTGATGACCATGGTTTAGAGGGTGTTGAACGTAGTTACGACTCATACTTGACGGGTGAGGCGGGTAAGAAAACGATACGGAAAGACAGACACGGTAGGGTGGTTGAAAATATTGCTCTCAATGAGCGAAAACAAGGTAAACCAATACAGCTAACCATAGACCAACGTCTTCAGGCTATATCCTATCAAGCGATCAAACAAGCGGTTGCAGATTACCGTGCAACATCAGGTTCAATTATTATTTTAGACGTTGATACTGGTGGGGTCTTGGCGATGGTGAATGCACCATCCTATAATCCCAACAATAAAGGTCAGTTGCAAAGCTTTAAGATGCGAAATCGAACCATTACGGATTCTATGGAACCGGGTTCCACCATGAAGCCATTTGTCGTATTGGCTGCGCTAGAAAACGGTACCGCAGACTATGAAACGGTTGTTGATACCGGTAACGGTCTTATGCAGATTGGCGGCAGTCGCGTTAGGGATAGCTCTAAAGTTGGTAAAGCGAACCTTGCTACTATACTGAAAAAATCAAGTAATATAGGTGTCGCAAAACTGGCGTTAGATATGCCATTGGATGCCCTATTAGGAATGTACAGCTCTGTCGGTTTTGGATCGGTAAGTGGTGTTGATCTTATCGGTGAAACCGAGGGGCTTTTTCCTGATCGCCGCCGTTGGTCGAAATTTGAGATCGCCACATTAGCATTCGGCTACGGTATTGCCGTTACGCCCATTCAACTAGCACATGCCTATGCTACGCTTGGTAGCCATGGCCTGTACCGAGCGCTTCATATCGTCAACGATAATAAATTTGAACACTCTCAACGTGTGATGAGTGAAGAGCATTCTATGAGGGTATTAGAAATGCTCGAAGGTGTGACACAACAAGGTGGCACCGCCACTCGAGCCGCTGTGTCAGGTTACCGAATTGCTGCGAAAACAGGTACCTCTAGAAAAGCAATCGCTGGTGGTTACAGTGATGAGTATGTGGCAATCGTAGCGGGTGTCGCACCTGTCAGTAACCCGAGAGTTGCCATGGTTGTTGTCGTTAATGAACCTCAGGGCGACCAATACTATGGCGGTACTGTTGCAGGACCAGTGTTCTCGGATGTAATGAGGTCAACACTGCAAATTCTAAACGTGGCTCCGGATGCCAAATAAGCGGTAGGGTTTCGTTGTAAAATTTAGACTAAATATTGAAGGACAAACTTTATGCTTAACAAGCAAAGTTTACTGTCGCTTTTATCTCCTTGGTTAGAGAGTCATGAGAAAGAGAATAAAGAGTCAGCGAGTAAAGTGTTTGATGATAAGAATGACTTTTTGCAAGGAATAGAAGTCGTTAACTTGGAGTTAGATAGTCGCAAAGTTCGCAAAGGTGATACCTTTGTTGCGATCTTAGGGCATGCAATCGACGGTAGAGCGTTTATTGATAAAGCGGTCGAAAAAGGCGCGAATGCTGTGATCGCTCAGGCCTGTCAAGAGCATGTTCATGGTACGGTGGAGTATCATAATGGCTGCCCAATTATCTACATTGAACAACTTAATCTTCATTTATCTGATTTGTCTAGTCGGATTTATTTGTGTAATTCAAAACTGATTGCTGTGACTGGGACGAATGGAAAAACAACCATTACTCAGCTTATTGCCCAGTGGATCGAATTAGTAGAAAAACGTGCGGCGGTGATGGGTACGACAGGGAATGGTTTTCTAGAAAACCTGCAAGTATCAGCCAATACGACAGGCAGTGCGATTGATATCCATAGAACATTAGCACAACTTTCCGATTTAGGTGCCGATTATGCAGCACTTGAAGTTTCCTCCCATGGATTGGTTCAAGGACGAGTAAAGGCCTTACCTTTTTCAGCTGGCGTATTTACCAATCTAAGTAGAGACCACCTTGATTACCATGGGACGATGGAAGCGTACGCAGAGGCTAAACTGGCGCTTTTTACACAGCACCATTGTAACAAAGCAATCATCAATGCTGACGACGAAGTTGGTGTTCAATGGTTGACTCAACTTCCGCAAGCCGTTGCCGTTTCTATTGAAAGTCAGCCATCTCATGTGCTTTCTTTATGGGCGAGAAGTGTTGAGTATTCTGACTCTGGGATCCGATTGTCTATTGACGGCAGCTGGGGGGACGGTGAGTTTACCGTACCATTGATAGGTGAGTTCAACGCCTCTAATGTATTACTCAGTTTAGCTACCTTGCTGTCGTTAGGTTTTGACAAGCAAGTGTTATTAGATTGCGCTAAAAACCTGCAACCCGTCATCGGAAGGATGGAGCTTTTTCAGGCTGAAAATAGAGCCAAAATAGTGGTTGATTATGCACATACTCCAGATGCCTTAGAAAAGGCATTGATGGCACTTCGAGTGCACTGTGTAGGCCAACTATGGGTTATTTTTGGTTGTGGTGGAGATAGAGATACTGGTAAACGACCTATGATGGCCGAGATAGCGGAACGTTTGGCAGACCATGTGATTTTAACTGACGATAACCCACGTAATGAAGATCCTAGAAGTATATTTAAAGACATGCTTGCTGGGCTAAATACTCCTCATCTTGTTCAGACAGAGCATGACCGATATCAGGCGTTACTATTGGCAAGTGACAACGCCAATAGTAACGACATTATTCTTTTAGCAGGTAAAGGGCACGAAGATTATCAAGTGCTCGAGAATGAAACCATACACTATTCTGATCGCGAATCTGCTTTTAAGATATTAGGAATAAATCAATGATTGCTACCTCATTAAGAGCCATTGCTGACGCCTTAAATACAGAAACAATAGGGGGAGATACGCTCATAAATTCGGTATCTACGGATACGAGAACGATTCATCCAGGATCGTTATTTATTGCATTAGTGGGTGAAAACTTTGATGCACATAATTTTTGTCAAAAAGCGAAGGAAAGCGGAGCCAGCGCGCTTTTAGTGGAAAGGAAATTACCTGTAGAACTACCTCAAATAGTGGTTCAAGATACCCGGTTGGCGTTAGGTAGATTGGCGTCTTGGGTTCATAAACAGTGCGATATAAAAACTGTTGCGATTACAGGAAGCTGTGGAAAAACGACCGTTAAGGAAATGGCTTCTTCCATCTTAAGTTTAAAAGGTAAGGTCCTAGCTACCGCTGGAAACTTTAATAACGACATTGGTGTCCCATTAACATTATTACGTTCTCAGCCAGATTTTGACTATGCAGTTATTGAATTAGGCGCTAATCATCTTGGTGAAATTGCCTATACCACCGATCTGGTTAGGCCAAGTGTTGCACTAGTAAATAATGTAGCTGCAGCGCATTTAGAAGGCTTTGGTTCTATAGATGGTGTTAAGGAGGCGAAAGGCGAGATATATAACGGTCTTTCTGCTGGTGATATCGCCATCGTTAATTTAGATAGCCAGGGAGAGGAGCTATGGGAACAGGTGCTATCAAATAAGCGCATTCTCTCTTTTTCCATGTCGAATATCTCGGCAAATTACTATGCGAAAAATTGTCAATTAAACAACCAAGGGTATGCGAGTTTTACAATGCATACTCCTGTGGGGGAGATTGACGTTCAGCTCTCGGTTGTTGGTGAACATAATGTACCCAATGCTTTAGCAGCAACAGCGTTAACTATGGCATTGGGCTCTTCACTTACAGATGTGGCTAAGGGTTTGGCTACGGTAGTGAACGTGAAAGGCCGTGTAGAAATCATCCAACTAAGTGATGCAATTAGGTTAATAGATGATAGCTATAACGCGAGTGTTCCTGCTATGAGAGCCGCCGTTAAGCTGCTTTCTTCATATATGGGCACTCGTTGGCTTGTTCTCGGTTATATGGCTGAATTAGGTCAAGAAAGTCTTGAATTTCATCGTCAACTCGGAGAATATGCAGCTCAATTTAATTTTGAGAATGTGCTGACCTTTGGTGATGAAGCAAAAGTGATTAGTGATATTTGCCAAGGCCTACATTTTTCTACACACAGTGAGTTGATTGATTATATGTGGCAGCAGTTGCAAAAAACACCGAAGCACGTTCATACTGTGTTGATAAAAGGAGCAAACGGCGCACATATGAGTGCTGTGGCCGAAGCTTTAAAGGAGAAGCATAAATGATCATCTGGCTTGCGGAATTACTACAGCCATATTTCTCGTTCTTTCGACTATTTGAATATCTATCGTTTAGATCAATCTTAAGTGTAATCACCGCTCTCAGTCTCTCTTTGTGGATGGGACCTAGGTTGATAGCACGGTTACAGCTGTTGCAGATAGGTCAAATAGTTAGAAATGATGGGCCTGAATCTCATTTCAGCAAACGTGGTACACCAACAATGGGCGGCATAATGATTTTGGCCTCCATTATCATCACTGTTCTTTTATGGGCCGATCTTTCCAATATCTATGTTTGGGCTGTGATATCAGTACTTTTAGGTTATGGTGCAGTAGGGTTTGTCGACGACTACCGCAAGGTAGTAAGGAAAGACCCGGCAGGTTTAATCGCGAGATGGAAGTATTTTTGGCAATCTGCCATTGCTTTGGTTGTTGCTTTTGCACTTTATGCACACGGCAAAGATACATCTGCTACCCAGCTTGTTGTTCCATTTTTTAAAGATGTTATGCCTCAATTAGGGTTGCTTTATATTGTTTTGACCTATTTTGTGATCGTTGGCACCAGTAATGCGGTGAACCTTACTGATGGTCTAGATGGTTTGGCAATTATGCCTACGGTGTTGGTGTCTGGTGGATTTGCCGCCATCGCTTGGGCAACAGGTAATGTTAATTTTTCTCAATACTTACATATACCTCATATTCCATTGGCCAGTGAGTTAGTCATAGTATGCACTGCGATGGTTGGTGCTGGTTTAGGTTTTCTTTGGTTCAATACCTACCCAGCGCAAGTATTTATGGGTGATGTTGGTTCATTAGCATTAGGTGGTGCGTTAGGTACTATTGCTGTGTTGGTTCGCCAAGAGTTCATCCTTGTCATCATGGGTGGCGTTTTTGTGATGGAAACCTTGTCTGTTATTTTGCAAGTGGGCTCCTACAAATTGCGTGGCCAAAGGGTCTTTAGAATGGCACCAATACACCATCACTATGAACTTAAAGGCTGGCCTGAACCTCGTGTTATCGTTCGGTTTTGGATTATATCCATTGTTTTAGTTTTAGTTGGTTTGGCCACACTGAAGGTTCGATAAGAAATGGATCATTGGAACGGAATTAAAAACGTCGTTGTTGTAGGGCTCGGTATTACCGGGCTCTCTGTCGTTAAGCACCTATTGAAACTGAATAAAGCTCTAAATATTAAGGTAATAGATACAAGAATAAACCCTCCAGGCAAAGATAAACTTACCAGCAATATTGAACTGCATACGGCAAGTTGGAATATTGATTGGTTACTTGCTGCGGAACTAGTGGTTGTTAATCCTGGGATCGCGTTGGCGACACCTGAAATACAGCAAGTGATTAATAAAGGCATACCTGTAGTTGGAGATATTGAACTGTTTGCTTGGTCTGTTGAAGCCCCAGTTATTGCAATTACAGGTTCAAATGGTAAAAGCACAGTTACGGATCTGGCGGGTGTGCTTGCACAAACCTCAGATATGAAGGTCGGTGTTGGTGGTAACATTGGTGTTCCAGCTTTAGAGTTACTTAATGAACCATGTGATTTATATATTCTTGAATTATCGAGTTTTCAGCTAGAAACGACTTCTAATCTAGATCTTGTTGCTGCTGCATTTCTTAATCTGTCTGAGGACCATATGGATCGCTATGATGGAATGGCTTCGTACAGAGGTGCAAAATTAAGAATATTCGATCATGCCAAGAATTTAGTGGTGAATGAAGGTGATAGTCAAACGTATCCAGATCATCTTGCTCCAGATCAAAATCTGGTTAGTTTTGGACTGGAGTCTGGGCAATTTACTATCTTATCTATTGATGGCGTTGATTGGTTGTCTAATGGCTCCGCCGCTATTATGCCTGTGAGTGAACTGTCTTTGGTCGGTAAACATAACGTGGTGAACGTATTGACCGTTCTTGCTCTGTTAGACTGTGTCGGTATTGAAAATAAAAAAGTGTTACCAGCACTTAAGTCTTACAATGGTTTGACACACAGATGCCAGGTAGTGATGGATAATCGAAATATTCAGTGGGTTAATGATTCTAAAGCAACAAACGTTGCCAGCACATTAGCGGCACTTTCAGGGTTAGCTATTCAAGGGACGCTTCATCTGTTAGTCGGTGGCATTGGAAAGGGAGCTGACTTTTCAGAGCTTGCTCCAGAATTAGCCAAGTTGAACGTGAAACTTTACTGTTTTGGTCAAGACGGCGATCAATTGATGGTGTTACATTCATCTGCCACTCGTTGGAATAGTATCGATGAAATTATTGAGGCAATTGTACCGAAATTAGAGAGTGGTGATATGGTGATGCTCTCTCCAGCTTGCGCGAGCCTGGATCAGTATAAAAATTTTATGGCTAGAGGGGATGCGTTTACCCAGTTAGCGAAACGATACGCTTAGGAAGAGTGATTGGTGTCGAGATTAGGGTTTATTAAAGAGAGAATAAGAAACTTAGGACGCTCTAACGCTCCAGAGGTTTTATTTGATCGTCAATTGGTCTGGATTTCTCTTTGCTTAATGCTTGTGGGACTGGTAATGGTGACCTCTGCGTCATTTCCAATTAGTACGCGTTTAACCGAGCAGCCTTTTCATTTTATGCTCCGCCATGGTGTTTTTCTCTGCTTAGCGCTGTCGGTTTCCGCTGTGGTATTGCAGATCCCTTTAGAAAAATGGCTTAGGTATAGCACGCTGTTGCTTTCCGCCTCAATAGTACTTTTGGTTATCGTATTAATAGCTGGCAAGTCGGTGAATGGCGCGTCGAGATGGATTTCTCTTGGTATATTTAATTTACAGCCAGCTGAGGTAGCAAAACTCTCTTTATTTATCTTTATGGCTGGGTATTTTGTTCGAAAAGGTGATGAGATAAGACGCACCTTTTTTAGCGGGTTTATGAAGCCGCTTATTATTTTTGGTGTGCTAGCCGTGTTGCTTTTAGGGCAGCCAGATCTCGGTACTGTCGTTGTTATGCTGGTTACTTTGTTCGCAATGTTATTTATAGCAGGAGCGAAGTTATGGCAATTTATTGCGTTAATGATGGTTGGGATTGGTGGTGTCGCACTGCTTATTTTTATAGAACCTTATCGAATGCGCCGAGTCACCTCTTTTTGGGACCCGTGGGATGACCCGTTTGGCAGTGGTTACCAACTAACTCAGTCACTAATGGCCTTTGGGCGTGGTAACTGGTTTGGACAAGGGCTCGGTAATTCTGTTCAAAAGTTGGAGTACCTTCCGGAGGCTCATACCGATTTTGTTTTTGCAGTTATAGCCGAAGAGCTAGGATTTGTTGGTGTTACTATCATTCTAATATTGATCTTCGCTCTAGTGGTTAAGGCCATTTTGATTGGTAAAAAAGCCCTAGAAGCGAATGAACAATTTGGCGGCTACCTTGCTTTTGGAATTGGTGTGTGGTTTGCGTTTCAATCTATGGTTAATGTGGGGGCTTCGGCGGGAATCGTTCCAACTAAAGGATTGACGTTACCACTGATTAGTTACGGTGGTTCGAGTCTAATTATTATGTCTATCGCGGTATCTATATTATTGCGTATCGATCACGAATGTCGCCTCTCGGCGCTAGACACACAAAATAAAGAACAGATTAATAATGAAGAAGAATAGTAAACGATTACTTGTTATGGCCGGTGGTACTGGCGGCCATGTTTTTCCTGGACTAGCGGTTGCAAAACAGTTACAGCAACAAGGTTGGGAAATCCGTTGGTTAGGTACGGCTGATCGCATGGAGGCCGATTTGGTGCCTCAACATGGTATTGAGATTGACTTTATTAAAGTAAAAGGTCTACGCGGGCAAGGGGTCAGTAAGCTACTCAAAGCGCCGTTTCAGATCGTGAACGCTATCATTCAAGCCAGACGTCATATTAAGAAATGGCAACCTGATGTCGTGTTAGGTATGGGCGGTTACGTTAGTGGGCCGGGTGGTATCGCGGCATGGCTTTCTGGCATCCCAGTTGTCCTGCATGAACAGAATGCCGTTGCCGGATTAACGAATCAATGGCTATCCAAGATCGCCAAAAAAGTCTTTCAAGCCTTTCCTGGCGCATTTAGCCAGGCTGAAGTGGTTGGAAATCCAGTAAGAGAAGACGTCACGGAACTAGTAAGCCCTGAAGAGCGGTTTTCTGCACGCTCAGGGCCATTAAGAATCTTAGTTATGGGTGGCAGTCAAGGTGCACAAATTCTCAACACGACACTACCCGAAGTAATGAAAAATCTTGGTAATGACTATACAATTTGCCACCAAGTAGGTAAAAAAAATAAAGAAAAGGTTCAGTTAGCTTATCGGGACATGGGCGTAACGCAAGCGGAGGTGACCGAGTTTATCGATGATGTTGCCGCTGTTTACGCATGGGCTGACATTGTCGTTTGTCGATCAGGGGCTTTGACGGTCTCAGAGGTATCTGCCGCAGGCGTAGGTGCTATCTTCATTCCTTTTATGCATAAAGACCGACAACAAGCTTTGAATGCTGACCACTTAATCGAGTGTGGTGCAGCAAAAATGATAGAACAACCTGATTTAAGCGTTGGTAGCTTAACAGAGGTTATATCAACACTGGACAGAAATGATTTGTTAACAATGGCTATCAATGCAAGACGAGCTGCCAAGCTCAATGCAGATAAAACCGTTGCAAAGGCAATCGTCGCCTTAACTGAATAATGAGAAAGATTTAATGACCCTAGACCATACTCAAGACCTATCAAAAATTAGAGCTGTTGTCCCTGAAATGCGCAGAGTGAAATGTATTCACTTTGTTGGCATCGGGGGAGCCGGAATGAGTGGTATTGCTGAAGTTCTTCTTAACGAAGGCTATCAAATTACTGGTTCTGACTTAGCCGCCAATCAAGTGACTGAGAGATTAAGTAGTAAAGGTGCGGAAATTTTCTTTGGTCATTCCGAATCGAATATTGCAAAAGCGAGTGTTGTCGTTGTTTCTACTGCAATTACAAAAGACAATCCAGAACTTGTAGCCGCGAAACAAAAACGTATACCAGTGGTTCAGCGAGCGGAAATGCTTGCCGAACTTATGCGCTTTCGACATGGTATTGCCGTTGCGGGTACACATGGTAAAACAACCACAACCGCGTTGGTCACTCAGATTTATTTTGAAGCAGGGATGGACCCTACTTTTGTTAATGGTGGCTTGGTGAAAAGTGCTGGTACTAACGCTCGTCTTGGTTCAAGCCGAATCTTGATTGCAGAAGCGGATGAAAGCGATGCTTCCTTTCTTTACCTTCAACCAATGGTCAGTATTGTGACCAATATAGAAGCTGACCATATGGACACATATGGCGGTGACTTTGAGGTTCTCAAGCAGACCTTTATCGATTTTTTGCACAATCTTCCCTTTTATGGACAAGCGATTGTTTGTATTGATGACCCGGTCGTACGCGACCTTATTCCTCAGATTAGCCGCCAAGTGATTACCTATGGCTTCTCTGAAGATGCCGACGTCCGTATAGAAAATTATTCCCAAGAAGGTCAACAAGGAAAGTTTACAGTTAAACGTGAAGGAAAAGCGCCTTTGCGTATTACTCTAAATATGCCTGGTAAACACAATGCCTTGAACGCATCAGCCGCCATTGCAGTTGCAACAGAGGACGATATATCTGACGAAGCAATTATGAATGCAATGGTCGATACGGAAGGAACCGGTCGTCGATTTGAACATCTAGGTGAATTCAACACGGGTAACGGCAATGTAATGCTTGTTGATGATTATGGTCATCATCCAAGTGAAGTCGATGTTACGATTCAAGCTGCACGAGCAGGCTGGACAGATAAACGATTAGTTATGATTTTCCAACCACATCGCTATAGCCGTACCCGAGATCTATATGACGACTTTGCAAATGTTTTGGAAAATGTGGATCTTCTTATCATGCTTGATGTTTATTCGGCCGGTGAGAAACCAATTAATGGTGCCGATAGCCGGGCTTTGTGTAGGACGATTCGTTCTAGAGGGAAAATCGACCCTGTTTTTGTCGCAAATCAGAACGCATTACCATCAGTATTAGCGAACCTAATGCAAGATGGAGATTTGATTTTAACTCAAGGTGCTGGTGATGTAGGTAAAGTAGCCAAGAGTCTGGCCGCGTTAAAACTTGATATAAACGACATGCAAAGTAATAAGTCGTCTTAGATTTGTTCCAAATGCTATTTTTTAAGGCAGTAAGATCGAATATTCTTCTGCTAAGGGTAGATACTTTGGGCAGTCTAAGTATAATTTGTTAGTTAAATTATACGCATTATTAGTTAAGTCTATTGATATGGATATCACTTATTAAAGCTAATGAATTAAATTTGATGAATAAAGCGGTAAGTGAATTTGACTATGAAGGTCTAAATACCACCAGTCAAATAAGTAAAACAAAAAAGCATGCTGTTGGTGGCATGTTCTTGCTGTTAGTATTGTTGTCCATAGGTTTATTGTTGCAATCAACCATAAGTTGGATGCTTGATGAACAACGTCTCCCCTTATCAAAATTAGTGCTGCAGGGTGAACTTGAATACGTTTCAGGTAAAGATGTACAGCTTGCGTTACGAAGTATGGATAACGTGGGCACGTTCATGTCGCAAGATGTAGATGTATTGCAACAAGTCATTGTTGCAATACCATGGGTTGCTCAGGCTTCAATTAGAAAACAATGGCCGGATTTAGTTAAAATATATTTGGTAGAGCACAAGGCTTCTGCTATTTGGAATGGCAATTCGCTACTGAATACGTCTGGTGATGTATTTAACGCTGACATTGCTGAGTTGAAAGAGGATAGAGTCAAGCTCTATGGTCCAGAAGGTAGTAGTCGCGGTGTACTGGATACATGGCGGCAAGTTAGCCCGATGTTCGCACCTTTAGGTCTCAAAATTACCTCTTTGGTGCTTAACGACCGTCATGCTTGGCAAATTATATTAGATAATGGTATTCGTCTTGAATTAGGCAAAGAATCATTGATTGAACGGGTGGCGCGTTTTACGTCACTTTATTATCGGTTAGGTAATGAGTCTCAGCGCGTTAGCTATGTCGATCTTAGATATGATACCGGGGCGGCAGTTGGCTGGTTTCCGGATAATGAATTAGAAGAAGAGCAAGAGAAATTAAATGACTAAAAATGCAGACGATAATATTATTGTTGGTCTAGATATTGGCACTGCAAGCGTATCTGCATTAGTTGGTGAATTATTACCCGACGGTCAAGTTAACATTATAGGCGCGGGTAGTAGTCCTTCTCGTGGAATGGATAAGGGCGGAGTCAATGATCTAGAATCCGTTGTGAAGTCAGTACAAAGAGCGGTAGATCAAGCCGAGCTTATGGCTGAGTGTAAAATTAGCAACGTATTTATCTCGTTGTCGGGCAGACATATTGCCAGTCGGATAGAAAAAGGAATGGGGACAATCGCTGATGAAGAGGTTTCCCAAGATGACATGGACAGAGCAATTCATACGGCTAAGTCGATTAAAATTGGTGAAGAACAGCGAATTTTACATGTCATACCTCAAGAGTTTACGATTGACTACCAAGAAGGGATTAAAAACCCACTAGGTTTGTCTGGTGTACGCATGGAAGTTAGCGTTCACTTGATTTCTTGCCATAATGATATGGCAAGAAATATTATAAAAGCCGTTGAGCGATGCGACTTGAAGGTTGATCAACTGGTTTTTTCTGGTTTAGCGTCAAGTAATGCAGTGATTACTGAAGATGAAAGAGAGTTAGGCGTCTGTGTTGTTGATATCGGAGCTGGTACTATGGATGTATCCATATGGACTGGCGGCGCATTGAGACACACTGAAGTATTTTCTTACGCGGGTAACTCAGTAACGAGTGATATAGCTTTTGCTTTTGGTACGCCGGTTGGTGACGCTGAAGAGATTAAAGTAAAATATGGCTGTGCATTGAGCGAGTTAGTGAGCAAAGATGACACGGTTAATGTACCAAGCGTTGGTGGGAGACCATCAAGAATTTTAAAGCGTCAGGAACTTTCTGGCGTTATTGAAGCACGTTATGCTGAATTAATGGGCTTCATCAATCAGTCTGTTAATACCGTTCAAGCTCAATTAAGAGAAGATGGTATCAAGCATCACCTAGCGGCAGGCATTGTATTAACCGGTGGTGCTTCGCAAATGGAAGGTCTGGTTGAATGCGCTGAACGAATTTTTGGCGCAAATCGAGTTAGAGTCGGTAAGCCTATAGAGGTTAGCGGACTTACAGACTATGTTAAAGAGCCGTATCATTCTACGGCTGTGGGATTACTTCATTACGCAAAAGATAGCCAAATGAATGACGATGGTGAATATAGTGAACCAAAACGTTCCTCATTTACTTCATTCTTTAGTAGAATGCGTAATTGGATACAAAAAGAGTTTTAACCTGATAGCAGGAAAAACGGAGACAACACATGTTTGAACCGATGATGGAAATGTCTGACGATGCTGTAATTAAAGTCGTTGGTGTTGGTGGTGGTGGCGGTAACGCATTAGAACACATGGTTCGAGAATCCATCGAAGGTGTGGAGTTTATTAGTATTAATACTGATGCTCAAGCCTTACGCAAAGCTAGTGTGAGTACTGTTATCCAAATTGGCGGTGACATTACTAAAGGACTAGGCGCAGGTGCTAACCCTCAAGTTGGCCGTGATTCAGCTATTGAAGACAAAGAAAAACTTAAAGAAATCCTTAGTGGCGCCGATATGGTATTTATCGCTGCTGGTATGGGTGGTGGAACGGGTACAGGTGCAGCACCAGTCATTGCTGAAGTTGCAAAGGAACTAAATATCCTAACTGTTGCCGTAGTAACGAAGCCATTTGGGTTTGAAGGTAAAAAGCGTCTTGCTTTTGCTGAGCAAGGTATTGAAGAGCTTTCTAAACATGTTGACTCTTTGATAACAATACCAAATGAAAAATTACTTAAAGTATATGGTAGAAGCGTAACGCTATTAGAAGCATTTGGTTATGCGAACGATGTTCTAAAGAATGCCGTTCAAGGTATCGCAGAGCTAATTACGCGACCTGGTATGATCAACGTCGACTTTGCAGATGTAAGAACAGTTATGTCTGAAATGGGTCATGCAATGATGGGTAGTGGCGTTGCAAGCGGTGAAGAACGTGCAGAAGAAGCGGCAGAAGCAGCAATATCGTCACCACTTTTAGAGGATATTGATTTAGCGGGTGCTCGTGGAGTATTGGTTAACATTACTGCTGGTTTAGACATGCGTTTGGATGAGTTCGAAACGGTAGGTAATACAGTTAAAGCATTTGCATCGGATAATGCAACGGTTGTTATTGGTACTTCTCTTGACCCAGATATGACAGAAGAGTTCCGCGTAACAGTGGTAGCAACAGGCATCGGTGCAGAGAAGAAACCTGAAATCACATTAGTTGCAGGTTCTGCGGCAAAACCGAAACCAGCAATGGCGGCAACCCCGGTTTCACAACCAGTTGCAGCAAAAGTGGATGAAAAAACGGCACAACCTTTGCATAAAAAAGAAGGGGTGAAGCCGCAAGCGACAGCACCGTCAAATAGTGGTCAGTCGCAAGGCAGTTCAAACCAAAGCACGGCTCCTAAGACGGAAAAAGAAAGTGGCTATTTGGATATACCAGCATTTCTTCGTCGTCAAGCCGATTAAGAAATAGTCATAATTTGACAGAAGTCTTATTTATGATAGTATCCGCGGTCAGTTTCAACGCTGACCGTGATAAATAACACTAATTAGAGGCAAGGTAGATGATCAGACAACGTACTCTGAAAGAGATCGTAAAAACGACTGGAGTTGGTTTACACTCTGGGCGTAAAGTTACGCTTACCTTGCGTCCAGCAGCAGCAAACACTGGTGTTATCTATCGTCGTACCGATTTAGAACCTGCGGTTGATTTCCCAGCAGATCCCGCCTCTGTTCGTGACACAATGCTCTGTACTGCGCTTGTAAACGACGAAGGTGTACGAATTTCCACTGTTGAGCACTTAAATGCTGCTTTAGCGGGCATGGGAATCGATAATGTTATCGTAGAAGTTGATGCTCCAGAAATACCGATTATGGATGGTAGTGCGAGTCCCTTTGTGTACTTGTTACAATCAGCGGGTATTGAAACACTGAATGCACCAAAAAAATTCATACGCATTAAGAAACCAGTGCGCTTCGAAGATGGTGATAAATGGGCAGAGCTTGTTCCTTATAACGGTTTCCGTATGGATTTCGAAATTGAGTTTGAACACCCTGCTATTGACGCTGATGAACAACGTCTTCTGTTTGATTTTTCTTCAAACGCATTTATTAAAGATATTTCGCGGGCTCGTACATTCGGGTTTATGCATGATATCGAATATTTGCAATCGCAGAACTTATGCTTAGGTGGCAGTTTCGATTGTGCAATAGTGCTAGACGAATACCGCATCCTTAATGAAGAAGGTCTTCGATTTGACAATGAATTTGTCACCCATAAAGTTCTTGATGCCATCGGCGATCTTTATATGTGTGGTCATAGCATTGTCGGTGAGCTTCGTGCCTATAAGTCAGGTCATGCATTAAATAACCAATTGTTGCGTGCTGTTCTTGCTGATCAAGAAGCGTGGGAATGGGCGACATTTGAAGAAGAAGCTGGTTCACCTGTTGCATTTGCTGAACCCAATATGGTTCTAGCATAATAAAATACAATTATTCGTTTTGAAAAAACCAGACATGAAGTCTGGTTTTTTTTTATCCTAATTTAATCGTGTATTTCGTGATCTTATCTTATTTTTTGCGAGTTTACGGCGGCTTCGAAAGTGACAAAAATTGCCGCATGGCAATTTTTTGTTATCTTAATTTCCATATTTGATGATCTATCACATTCGCGTTGATATGAAAGAACCAGTACACTTGTTCGCTTAGTGACCATCAAGGGACAAAAAAGTCAATCTTGGTCAAATTAATATAAATGCTAATGGAATAAAAAAAATTATCGCTTAAAATGTTGAGAACTTTTAAAACATAACTTGAATTTCATTAGGTAAGCCACAATATCTGACCATATAATATTGTTTCAGTTTTCTTGTTTTAAATAAGACTCATCGGTCTATAAGAGACTAAAAGCATTGGAAAGGCTTAAAGCCAAACAACATGAGATAAGCAAAAAATGATAAGTAAGATACTGACTAAAGTTGTTGGCAGTCGTAATGATCGAACTCTGCGTCGATTACGAAAGATTGTAAAACAAATTAATAATTTTGAACCAGATTTTGAAGCTTTTTCAGATGAAGAGCTACAAGCTAAAACCGTTGAATTTCGTGAGCGCTTAGATAAGGGTGAATCACTAGACCAGCTCCTTCCGGAAGCTTTTGCGACGGTTCGTGAAGCGTCTAAACGTGTTTTTGGCATGCGTCATTTCGATGTTCAGCTTATTGGTGGTATGGTCCTCAACTCAGGACAGATTGCCGAGATGCGTACTGGTGAAGGTAAGACACTTACTGCGACCCTGTCAGCCTATTTGAATGCGTTACCTGGAAGAGGTGTTCATATCGTAACGGTGAACGATTACCTTGCGAGCCGCGACGCAGAAACAAACAGAGCACTTTTTGAATTCTTAGGTATGACCGTTGGTGTCAATATTCCCAATATGGCACCACCAGAGAAACAACAAGCGTATCAGTGCGATATTCTTTACGGAACAAACAATGAGTTTGGCTTTGATTATCTTCGCGATAACATGGCATTCCGTAAGGAAGATCGCGTACAAAGAGATCGTTTCTTTGCGGTTGTCGATGAAGTTGACTCCATCCTTATTGATGAAGCACGTACACCACTCATTATTTCTGGTCCGGCTGAAGATAGTTCAGAACTCTATTCAAAAATTAACACCTTAATTCCTTCTCTCAAGCTGCAAGATCAGGAAGATACAGAAGAGTATCGAGGGGATGGACACTACACGCTTGATGAAAAATCTAAGCAGGTTCACCTGACTGAAACAGGGCAAGAGTTTGTAGAAGAACTACTCGTTAATAATGCCATGATGGAAGAGGGAGACACCCTCTATTCTCCAACCAATATTAGCCTACTTCATCATGTCAATGCAGCACTTCGTGCCCATGTATTGTTCGAAAGAGATGTTGATTACATCGTAAAAGATGATGAAGTCATTATAGTCGATGAACATACGGGTCGTTCTATGCCGGGACGTCGCTGGTCTGAAGGTTTGCATCAGGCGGTTGAAGCAAAAGAAGGCGTTAAGATTCAGAATGAAAACCAAACATTAGCTTCTATTACTTTCCAGAACTATTTCCGCTTGTATGAAAAACTGTCAGGTATGACTGGTACTGCGGATACAGAAGCGTTTGAGTTTCAATCTATTTACAATCTAGAGACTGTTGTTCTTCCAACGAATCAACCTATGGTTCGTGATGATATGCCGGATGTGGTGTATCGTACAGAAGAAGAAAAATTTGCAGCGATCATTGAAGACATTAAAGAGCGAGTGATAAAAGGCCAACCGATACTTGTTGGTACTGTTTCAATTGAGAAATCTGAACTACTCTCTAATGCCCTCAAAAAGTCTAAAATCAAACATAACGTTTTGAACGCTAAGTTCCACGAGCAGGAAGCGGATATCGTTGCCTTTGCAGGGGCCCCTGAAGCCGTGACGATTGCTACCAACATGGCGGGTCGTGGTACAGATATCGTATTGGGCGGTAGCTGGTTAGCGGAATTGAATAAGATAGAAAACCCAAGCGAAGAACAGATTCAGAAAATAAAAGATAACTGGCAGATGGAGCACGACAAAGTACTTGCGTCTGGAGGTTTACACATCATTGGTACAGAGCGTCACGAATCTCGTCGTATCGATAACCAGTTGCGTGGCCGTTCAGGTCGTCAAGGTGATGCTGGTTCTTCTCGTTTTTATCTATCAATGGAAGATTCACTCCTTCGTATCTTCACTTCTGATCGTATGGCTGGTTTGATACAAAGCGGTATGGATGAAGGTGAAGCGATAGAAAGTCGTATGCTTTCTCGTTCTATTGAAAAAGCTCAGCGTAAAGTAGAAGGCCGTAACTTTGACATTCGTAAGCAGCTTCTCGATTACGATGATGTTGCTAATGACCAACGTAAGGTCGTCTATGAACTACGTGACGAGCTTATGGAAGTGGACGATATTAGTGAAATGATCGACCACAACCGCCAAGATGTATTTGATGCGGTCATGGATGAATATATTCCACATCAATCACTTGAAGATATGTGGAATATAGAAGGCTTGCAAGATCGTCTTAAAAACGACTTTGATCTTGATCTACCAATTCAAACTTGGTTAGATGAGGACGACAAGCTTTACGAAGAAGCACTTCGTGAACGTATCCACAATACAGCAGTAGAAGTTTATAGATCAAAAGAAGATACGGTGGGGGAGCAAGTCCTTCGTAACTTTGAAAAATCTGTCATGTTACAGACACTTGATAACCTATGGAAAGAACACCTAGCCGCAATGGATCACCTTCGTCAAGGTATTCACTTGCGTGGCTATGCACAGAAGAACCCAAAACAAGAATACAAACGTGAGTCGTTCGAACTGTTTGAAAACTTGTTAGATATGCTTAAAGTTGATGTGATTATGATCTTGAGTAAAGTACGTGTTCAACAACAAGAAGAAGTTGAACGTATGGAAGCGCAACGTCAGGCTCAAGCAGAAGAATCTGCCCGTAGACAACAGTTTGAACACCAGTCAGCGGAAAACCAATTAGGCGATGATTCCGAAGGTAGTGAAGGTGCGCAGCAGCCAATGGTGCGTGAAGAACGTAAAGTAGGCAGAAATGAACCTTGTCCATGTGGTTCAGGTAAAAAATATAAGCAATGCCACGGTAAAATTGGTTGATTTTATAAAGTGAAAAATTTATAAAATGAAAGAAGGGCCGCGTGAAGCGGCCTTTTTTATACACAAAATATTTAAAATTATAACAAGAGTCAGATATGAAACGCTTACACATAGTTGCAGCAATCATCCTTAACGGTGAGAAAGATAAAATCTTTATTACTAAGCGCCATAAAGATGCGCATAAAGGAGGGTTTTGGGAGTTTCCTGGCGGTAAAGTCGAGTTAAATGAGACCCCAGAGAATGCAATGAGCAGAGAATTGTTTGAAGAGATAGGCATTGAAGTGACTCAGCAATCACTCTTTGAGCATTTGGAATATGATTATCCAGACAAATCTCTGAAGTTTGATTTTTTTACTGTGACGGGGTTTGAACATGAACCTTACGGTAAAGAAGGTCAGCTAGGAGAATGGGTGGAAATAGGACTATTAGAAGATTATGCTTTTCCTGAAGCCAATATTTCTATTCTAAAAAAAGTAATGAAACAATACGGATAAATAAGTGAGATTAATAAGATTCAAGTAACCCATAAGGTGAGTGGTTTCACTCTCGCCTTAAAAACAAGATTAAAAAAATCAATTTTTAAGATACCTTGAAGCGATTACTCATTTCAGTTAAATTGGATTTCACTCAAATGTACGGAGATTTACGCAATGGTTCGAATTGCGATTGCAGGAGCAGCGGGTCGAATGGGCCGCAATTTAGTGAAAGCTACCCACCATAACTTAAACTCATCAGTTGGTGCTGCCTCTGAGAGGCCAGAATCCTCACTTGTTGGCGTTGATGTTGGAGAGTTATGTGGCGAAGGGCATTTAGATATTTCTCTTGTAGATAATCTTGAAAAATCGATATCTGATTTTGATGTAATTGTCGACTTTACCGTGCCAAAAAGTACGCTAGCGAATATTGAACTTTGTAAGCGGCACAATAAAAAGATGGTTATTGGTACGACGGGTTTTACTGAAGAAGAAAAAGAAATCATCGATGAAGCGGCTAAGCATATCTCAATCATTATGGCCCCTAACTACAGTGTTGGCGTAAATCTAGTCTTTAAGTTGCTAGAAAAAGCAGCAAAAGTAATGGGCGACTACTGCGATATAGAAATAGTGGAAGCTCACCATCGATTTAAAATAGATGCACCTTCTGGTACTGCTATTGGAATGGGTGAAGCAATCGCGGACGCTATGGATAACAAGCTGAGCGATGTTGCTGTCTATGCACGTGAAGGGATAACTGGCGAACGAACGAAAGACGAAATCGGCTTCGCCACTATTCGAGCTGGCGATATTATCGGTGAGCATACGGCTATGTTTGCAGATATTGGTGAGCGAGTTGAGATTACCCATAAAGCAACAGATCGAATGACTTTTGCTAATGGTGCTGTAAAAGCTGCAATCTGGTTGAATCAAAAGCAAGCGGGTTTTTATACCATGTCCGATGTGTTAGGGCTAAACGAGCTTTAACTACATAATTATGCGCCAACACTGGTTGGCGCAATTCAAATTCCTTCTTTGTGATTGAATTTTATGCTGGTGATTAATTCACCTTTATCCTCTTTTTTACCGTTCCTTTTTAGGCTTCTAGCTCATAAGTAGATAATTCCCTCCAAAAATCACACTTAAGTCGATAGCGTTAACGTTTGCTATTCTAATTTAATGTTGAATTAGCGAAACTAGCGTTGAACACGTATTCGTTTGAGTTTTGATGAATGTATTTGTGTTTAAACATGGACTTAACTTGGTTTTTTAAGCCTTCTGGCTAACTTGTGCCTCATGTGGTTGAAAAAAGACAGAGTAGTTGTCGGTATGTTGTTGACACATATCACACCGATCTCTAGAATACCGCCAATTTGTCTAAATTCCATAATGCTGTTGTAATCAGCGGTAAGGAAGGTAGAATTGCAAATTAATACATAATTTATGCATTTTTATTCTGGAGGTTGTCTTGAGTAAGTCAGCAATGCTCGTCCTAGAAGATGGGACAATTTTTAACGGAGTTTCCATTGGGGCACAAGGTTCTGCAGTCGGAGAAGTCGTTTTTAATACCTCGATGACGGGGTATCAAGAAATCCTCACTGATCCTTCCTATTCCCAACAAATCGTCACCTTAACTTATCCTCACATTGGTAATACTGGCACTAACTCAGAAGACGAAGAATCTTCTTTGATTCATGCACAAGGCCTTGTGATTCGTGACCTTCCTCTTATCGTTTCTAACTTTCGTAGTGAGCAGACTCTGTCTGATTATCTGAAGTCACAAAATATCGTCGGCATCGCGGATATAGATACGCGTAAATTAACGCGTATCTTGCGAGAAAAAGGCGCACAACATGGTTGTATCGTTGCCGGTGACAGTCTTGATGAGTCACTCGCTTTAGCGAAAGCAAAAGCGTTTCCCGGCCTCAAAGGCATGGATTTAGCCAAAGAAGTAACAACGAAAGAACCATTCTCTTGGAAGCAGGGCTCTTGGCAATTAATTGGTGGGCTACCTGAAGCGAAAGATGATAGTGAACTCCCTTACCACGTAGTGGCATACGATTTCGGGGCAAAACGAAACATACTGAGAATGTTGGTGGATAGAGGCTGTCGTTTAACGGTTGTTCCTGCACAAACATCAGCTGAAGAAGTGTTAGCCATGAATCCTGATGGTATTTTCCTATCTAACGGTCCTGGTGATCCTGAACCATGTACCTACGCGATAGAAGCGACGAAAATTTTTCTTGAAAAGGGTTTGCCAATATTTGGTATCTGTTTAGGACATCAAATCCTTGCGTTGGCGTCTGGTGCAAAGACTAAAAAAATGAAATTTGGGCACCATGGTGCAAACCATCCAGTTAAAGATTTGGATAGAGACGTAGTCATGATTACCTCTCAAAACCATGGTTTTTCTGCTGACGAAGCAACATTGCCTGAAAACCTCAGAGCAACACACGTTTCGCTTTTTGATGGCTCTTTACAGGGTATACATCGTACAGATAAACCCGCATTTAGCTTTCAAGGTCACCCAGAAGCAAGCCCTGGTCCAGCAGATGCTGCACCATTGTTTGACCACTTTATTGAACTTATTGAACAGCACAGCGCATAAACGGAGTCGAGAAGAATGCCAAAACGTAATGACATCAAAAGTGTTCTAATCCTAGGTGCTGGGCCGATTGTTATCGGTCAGGCGTGCGAATTTGATTATTCTGGCGCACAAGCTTGTAAAGCGCTAAGAGAAGAGGGTTATCGAGTTGTTCTTGTTAACTCTAATCCTGCAACAATAATGACTGACCCAGATATGGCGGACGCAACATATATTGAGCCGATTCATTGGGAAGTCGTTCGCAACATTATTGAAAAAGAGCGTCCAGACGCGGTATTGCCTACTATGGGTGGTCAGACGGCGCTTAACTGTGCGTTGGATTTAGAAAAACACGGAGTTCTGGCAGAGTTCGGTGTTGAGATGATAGGCGCGACAGCTGACGCGATTGATAAGGCAGAAGACCGTTCTCGCTTTGATAAAGCAATGAAATCTATTGGATTAGAATGTCCAAGAGCGGATACCGCTAAAACGATGGACGAAGCACATAAAGTCCAAGAAATGGTCGGTTTTCCATGTATTATCCGCCCTTCTTTTACCATGGGTGGTTCGGGCGGCGGTATTGCTTATAACAAAGAAGAATTTGAAGAGATTTGCCGTCGTGGCTTGGATCTCTCTCCAACCAACGAACTCTTAATCGATGAATCTCTTATCGGTTGGAAAGAGTACGAAATGGAAGTAGTTCGAGATAAGAATGACAACTGTATCATTGTTTGTACCATTGAGAATATTGATCCAATGGGTATTCATACAGGTGACTCAATAACCGTTGCTCCGGCTCAAACATTAACGGATAAAGAGTATCAGTTAATGAGAAATGCGTCTTTAGCCGTACTTCGTGAAATTGGTGTTGAAACGGGCGGTTCTAACGTACAGTTTGGTATTGACCCTAAAGATGGCCGCATGGTCATCATCGAAATGAACCCTCGTGTATCTCGCTCTTCTGCTCTCGCTTCAAAAGCAACAGGGTTCCCAATTGCGAAAGTCGCCGCAAAGCTTGCAATCGGTTATACCCTAGATGAGTTAATGAACGATATCACGGGAGGAGCAACTCCGGCTTCTTTCGAACCAACCATCGATTATGTCGTGACGAAAATCCCTCGTTTCAATTTTGAAAAATTTGCTGGTGCGAACGACCGCCTAACCACCCAAATGAAGTCGGTTGGTGAGGTTATGGCAATAGGTCGTAACCAACAAGAGTCTTTGCAAAAAGCGCTTCGTGGATTGGAAGTTGGTGTAAACGGCTTAGATGAAATGGTCGATCTTGATGCACCTGATGCACTCACGACTATTCGTCATGAATTGAAAGAAGCGGGTTGCGACCGTATTTGGTATATCGCCGATGCATTCCGTGCTGGTTTATCGGTAGATGGTGTATTTAATCTTACGTCGATTGACCGCTGGTTCTTAGCCCAGATTGAAGAGCTGGTTAAAATCGAAGAGCGAATTAAAGCAGGTGGATTTGCTGGATTAAATAAAGATTTACTTCGTCAAGTAAAACGCAAAGGTTTCGCTGATGCTCGCTTGTCTGCTTTACTTGGCGTTGCTGAAAGCGAAATCCGTCGATTACGTTACCAACATGATATACACCCAGTGTATAAACGCGTTGATACTTGTGCTGCCGAGTTTTCTTCGGATACCGCATATATGTACTCTACGTATGATGAAGAGTGCGAAGCAAGACCGACGGATAAAGAAAAGATCATGATTATTGGTGGTGGTCCTAACCGTATTGGTCAGGGTATTGAGTTTGACTACTGCTGTGTGCACGCTTCTCTTGCGCTTAGAGAAGATGGTTATGAAACCATTATGGTTAACTGTAACCCTGAAACCGTATCAACCGATTACGATACGTCAGACCGACTTTATTTTGAACCCATAACCCTCGAAGATGTGCTTGCGATCGTTCGTGTCGAAAAGCCGAAAGGTGTCATTGTTCAGTATGGTGGTCAAACGCCACTGAAACTTGCTCGTGCTCTCGAAGCGGCAGGTGTGCCAATTATTGGTACCAGTCCTGATGCTATAGACCGAGCGGAAGACCGTGAACGTTTTCAAACGGCGGTTGACCGTTTAGGACTTAAGCAACCTGAAAACGCCACAGTAACGGCAATGGAACATGCCATCGAGAAGTCGAAAGATATCGGTTTTCCACTCGTTGTACGTCCGTCTTATGTACTGGGTGGTCGTGCAATGGAAATCGTCTACGATGAAATTGACTTACGACGTTATTTTAATGAAGCGGTAAGTGTCTCAAATGAATCTCCAGTTCTTTTAGACCGCTTCTTAGATGATGCTGTCGAAGTCGATGTTGACGCTATTTGTGATGGTGAGCGTGTTGTTATCGGCGGTATTATGGAACATATAGAGCAAGCGGGTGTTCACTCTGGTGATTCTGCATGTTCATTACCTGCTTATACGTTAAGCCAAGAAATACAAGATGTGATGCGTGAACAGGTAGAAAAACTGGCTTTCGAACTCGGCGTTCGCGGTTTGATGAATACCCAGTTTGCGGTAAAAGATAACGAAGTTTACCTTATTGAGGTAAACCCTCGCGCGGCTCGGACTGTACCATTTGTATCTAAAGCAACGGGAGCTCCACTGGCTAAAATTGCCGCTCGTGTTATGGCCGGGCAATCTCTTGAATCACAGGGGTTTACTAAAGAGATTATACCACCGTATTATTCGGTCAAAGAAGTCGTGTTGCCGTTTGATAAATTCCCTGGTGTTGATCCCCTACTTGGACCAGAGATGCGCTCTACTGGTGAAGTAATGGGCGTTGGTGCCTCCTTTGCCGAAGCGTTTGCTAAAGCAGAGCTTGGCTGTGGCAAGGAGTACCCGGAAGGTGGACGAGCTCTACTTTCTGTACGTAATGATGATAAGCAGCGTGTTGTTGACCTTGCTTCTAAGTTGACCAAGCTTGGTTATCAATTAGACGCGACCCACGGCACAGCCGTTATCCTTGGCGAAGCGGGTATTAACCCTCGCTTAGTAAATAAGGTGCATGAAGGGCGTCCTCATATTCTTGACCGAATCAAGAACAATGAATATACCTATATCATCAATACAGCTGCGGGTCGCCAAGCGATTGAAGACTCAAAGGTCTTACGACGTGGCGCATTACAAGAGAAAGTGAACTACACAACCACGCTTAATGCTGCGTTTGCGACTTGTATGGCGCATACGGCAGATGATCGTCAGACGGTCACTTCTGTACAAGAGTTACATGCAAAGATAAAAGAAAGCCTAGCTTAAACGCTTTTGTAAACGAATTCACAAAGGTTTATTCGTTTACAAAGATGCGATAGAACGCTGTTAAAGCTGAATAAAGAGTCGTCGTAACGTTCGTTTCGGCGACTCTTTTTAATGTTGAGTAACGACAACTTTATATCCAACATTCTGTTCATCAGGAACAAAATCCACGAAGTTATGGATGTTTTCTAATGTGTCTTGTTGATAATGGGATACGTACAAAAGTTGGCTTAGATTCTCTTTTGCTATCATATCTAAGGTATTCATGACCAGTCTTCGCCCAAGATTATCTAAACCTTGGTATGGTTCATCGAGAATAAGGAGGGCAGGTTGTTTTACCAATGCTCTAGCGATCAAGAGTAGTCGTTGTTGCCCATATTCCAACTGCTTAAACGGCGTCTTAATGAACGTGGTCATGTGCAGTATTTCAAGCCACTCTTTTGCTATCTCTATCTGCTTTCTTGAAGGTTGGCTATACAGGCCAATTGAGTCATAAAATCCAGACAAAACGACTTCTAAAGCGGTGCAACCTACTCGATATTGAAGGTGGATTGCAGATGAAACCATGCCGATATTTTGTTTTATCTCCCAGATAGTTTCTCCCGATCCTCGTTTTTTACCAAAAATATGAATTACGTTGCTATAACATTGAGGGTGGTCACCAAAAATCAGGCCTAGTAAGGTGCTCTTCCCGCATCCGTTAGGGCCTCTAATCTGCCAATGTTCGCCGTTATTAATGCGCCAATTTACACCGGTAAAAATGACCGAATCACTGTAAGCGACTTTTCCGTCTTCCAGCTCAAAGAGTGGGTTGTCAAAATAACTGGTATGTTGGTGTTTATGTATCAGTGCTATGACTTGTTCACTCTGTTTTTGTGATTGAGCGGTTATCTGACTTATAATGGGGTGCCCGTCCCATTCTGACTTACTCATAATCTCACAGAGTTTACCTGAAGAAAATAAAGCCACTTTGTCAATCCAAGTGGGCATCTCATCTTCTCGTGATACCACAATAATCAATTGTATTGATGCGCTTAGGTGCTCAAGATAGCGAGTGAGGTGCTTTCTGTGTTCAACATCTAAGCCTGCATAAGGTTCATCGAGCAGAAGTCGTGTTGGTTTAGACGCGAGAACACGCGCCAGCATTAATCGGCGCGTTTCTCCGGTAGACAAAACTCGAAAGCCAGTGTCTTTTAAATGGGTCAGGTCGAGTTCAAACATAAGTTCAAGGGTTTGTTCATCATCATGGCATTGTTGATAAATAAGAGAATAAACAGGCGTGCCGGTGTCTATCTTGTCTATAAAATCCGTATCGTCATCGGCGAGTTCTGATTCTAACAAACGTTGTTGTTCGACAAGTGAAACCTGAGCAATGTTTTGAGATAGCCCCTCTATAGTCCCTGCACCTGGATGCCGTTCTTGGCAGAGTAAATCACCAAGTATTGAACCTATATCACCTTCGGTACTAAATATGCCCCATGATTGGTTAGAAAATATATGCCAATCTTCTATTTCTAAATAGGTACCTGTAGTTTGAAGTGTAACTTGGTGAAAAGTAATATCCATATCCATTTGTTTCCTTAATGTTCTATTGCGCATCTTTATTAGAGCATGAGTTACGGTAGTATTAGGAAAAAACTTTCACATAGCTATAGACACTGTATGAATCTACAGTATAATTAACCTTAATTAAGAAGTAACACGCGAATAATCAAATAGTGCGGAGAAAGTAATGGATGAGAACAAAAAGAAGGCGCTTTCAGCGGCTCTAGGTCAGATTGAAAAACAATTTGGTAAAGGTTCAATTATGCGTCTTGGCGATAACCGCACTATGGACGTAGAGACCATCTCAACAGGTTCTCTAGCTCTGGATATAGCGCTAGGCGCTGGTGGGCTTCCTATGGGGCGTATCGTAGAAGTCTATGGTCCTGAATCATCAGGTAAAACAACCCTAACACTTGAAGCAATTTCTGCGGCGCAAAAACAAGGTAAAACTTGTGCATTTATTGATGCTGAACATGCCCTAGACCCAATTTACGCTAAGGCGTTAGGTGTAAATATTGATGAGTTACTTGTGTCACAACCAGATACTGGTGAGCAAGCCTTAGAAATTGTTGATGCACTTGCTCGTTCTGGTGCTGTTGATGTTGTTGTTGTCGATTCCGTCGCGGCGTTGACACCTAAAGCTGAAATTGAAGGTGAGATGGGTGACAGCCACATGGGCCTTCAGGCTCGTATGCTTTCTCAAGCAATGCGTAAGTTAACGGGTAACCTTAAACAGTCAAATTGCATGTGTATTTTCATCAACCAAATCCGTATGAAGATCGGTGTTATGTTTGGCTCTCCAGAGACGACAACGGGTGGTAATGCCCTTAAATTTTATGCTTCTGTTCGCCTCGATATCCGCCGTACTGGCGCCATTAAAGATGGTGATGAAGTTATTGGTAACGAAACACGTATCAAGGTTGTTAAAAACAAAATAGCAGCACCATTTAAACAAGCTGAAACACAGATTCTTTACGGTAAGGGTTTCAATCGTGAAGGTGAATTGATTGATTTGGGTGTTAAGAGCAAAATTGTTGAAAAAGCAGGAGCTTGGTACAGCTATAAAGGCGATAAAATTGGTCAAGGTAAGGCTAACGCAGGTAAATACATGCGTGAGAACCCTGCGACTGCACTAGAAATTGATACGAGACTACGAGAGCTTCTTTTAGCGCCAGTTGTTGAAGAAGTCGTAGAAAAGCAAGTTCCTCAGGAAGAGTTGTAAAAGCAACTAAACGCTTAAGTATCATGAATAAAGCCTCGCTAATGCGGGGTTTTTTTATGAGTGAGAGTGACAGATTAAAGCGGAAGCTATGCCCTATGCTTATGAGCAATCGAATCTGAACGAGCAATCCAATATCGTGCTGGCATCCATTATTGAGGCGAACGAGTATAGGCTAAAGTAGCGTATGACAACATAATACCAAGAAGCATGGATAAATCAGAGATCTTGATTTAATCTTGATCTTGAGTGCCTCCTCGTAACTGTTTAACTCCTTTTTGGATCGGATTTTCCCACTGACGCAATGTCGGTGGCTTTTCATCTGATGTTACGGGCATTTTCGTTGTATTGCACATCAGGGCGTAGAAAGTGTGGTCATCGATAGTAGCGGAAATAGGCGCATTACCAAAATGAATAAGTTCTTTTGACACTCTACCTTTTCGTGCTCTTTCCGATACAACTTTAGAATTTTGAAAGTAGAGCGCACCATTGGTAGGGTCGGACAAATAACCATTTTTGGCCAGATCTAAAATGGTCTCGATGCGAGCGAATTGATCGGAACTTGGTTCAGGAAGTTGCTGCCAAGTCCCTACCTTAGACACAGGTTCGAACTGATTTTTTGCGTTGACAATCGTCTCAATAGAGTTTGAGAATTGTTCACTAATTTTACGGTTAAGAATGACAAATACGACAGCGCTTAACCCGATAGAACCTTGATTAGAAGCCTCTGCATAGGCAGTCCGTGTTATTGCATCGATATCGGTCACTGATAACGCTATTCCAGCTATTTCATTTTTGTAGGCAAGGTGGACTGCATCACAATCTACTGTTGTAGGTGAGTTTGCAGAGGCACAAAGTGCCAACATGGAAAACCAATTCATACCCGTGTACTCATTAAAAACTCCCGCTCTATATCGTCGATTTAGATTCTTATCTGTTCTACATTAATCAAACCTAAAGACTATCGCTGGCAATTATCATTAAGATTAGCGTAATCATGTCTAAATTATTCAAAAATTTGATAAATTTGATATTATATCGGTCATATTAATCATGTAATTGAAATCTACTCGATGTTATAGAAAGCGTTCGGTTTCTAAATAGGCCTAATTATGAGATCAGTACCAATTAACTTTTACATGAAAAGCACATTTAATTTGACCAGATGTTTAGTAGGATTGGCGTTATTCTTTTGATGAAGAAAACTAGGCGAAATCCTAACCTTGATTTACAATACTCGCCAAATATCTGTTAGTGGGCAATATTTGTCCTAAATTCATATCGAAAGTTTCAGGAAGAGTCGCATGTTTATGAGCACCGACGAGATACGCCGTGCGTTTCTAGAGTTCTTTGAAAGCAAAGGACATCAGATTGTAGAAAGTTCATCATTGGTACCAGCAAATGATCCAACTTTGCTGTTTAACAATGCTGGAATGAACCAGTTTAAAGATTGTTTCTTAGGTATCGACAAACGAGCCTATACGCGAGCGACAAGTGCACAACGATGTGTTCGTGCTGGTGGTAAACATAATGACCTAGAGAATGTCGGTTTTACTGCCCGTCACCATACCTTTTTTGAAATGTTAGGGAACTTTAGTTTCGGTGACTATTTCAAAAATGATGCCATTGGTTACGCGTGGGAATTCTTAACGGTAGTGCTTGAGTTACCTCAGGAAAAATTGCTCGTTACTGTTTATGAAACTGACGATGAAGCATTCGAGATTTGGAATAAAGATGTAGGCATCCCTGCTGACCGTATTGTTCGAATTGGCGACAAGAAAGGTGGCAAGCCTTACGAATCCGATAACTTCTGGCAAATGGGCGATACAGGCCCTTGTGGACCATGTACTGAAATCTTTTATGATCATGGTGAACATATCTGGGGTGGTCGACCAGGCACCCCTGAAGAAGATGGTGATCGCTTCATCGAGATCTGGAATAACGTATTCATGCAGTTTAACCGTCAGAGTGACGGGACTATGGAGCCTTTACCTAAGCCTTCTGTTGATACTGGTATGGGTATCGAACGTATTGCGGCAATCATGCAAGGTGTTCACTCAAATTATGAAACGGATATCTTTCAGACACTAATTAAAGCGTCTAGTGAAGTGATTGGATATAAAGATCTATCAAACCAATCTTTACGTGTTGTTGCAGACCATATTCGTTCTTGTGCCTTCTTGATTGTTGATGGCGTTATGCCATCGAATGAAGGCCGTGGATATGTTCTTCGTCGTATTATTCGCCGCGCGGTTCGCCACGGCAATAAACTAGGCGCGCAAGGCGTGTTCTTCTATAAGCTTGTGGGTGTTCTCGCCGACGTTATGGGAACCGCAGGTACTGAACTTAAGAAACAACAAGCGCTGGTAGAAAAAGTACTTCGAATCGAAGAAGAGAACTTCAGCCGTACTCTTGAACGCGGCATGGCAATATTGAATGATGCGTTGAATATGCTTGAAGGAAAAGAACTCGACGGTGAAACCGTATTTAAACTATATGACACCTATGGTTTTCCAGCGGATCTGACTAACGACGTTGCACGTGAACGTGAGTACACAATCGACGAAGCTGGCTTTAAAAAAGCGATGGAAGCTCAGCGTAAGCGAGCTCGCGAAGCGGGTCAGTTTAAGACTGACTACAATCAAGTGATAAAGGTTGATGCTACAACTGATTTTCTTGGCTATGGTGGAACAGAAGGACAATCAAACGTAGTGGCAATGTTTGTTGATGGTGATGAAGTCGAATCACTTTCTGCAGGCGATAAAGCGATCATTGTTTTAGACCAAACGCCATTTTACGCAGAATCTGGTGGCCAGTGCGGCGATGCTGGTTATCTGAACATTGCTTCTGGTCTATTCAAGGTTGAAGATACTCAAAAATTGGGCGGTGCCATTGCACATCATGGTGAGCTTATTGAAGGCGTATTTGCGAAAGAAGATTCAGTTTCTGCTCAGGTAGATTCCGAACGCCGTACTGCGATCACTCTCAACCATTCAGCAACACACTTATTGCATGCAGCATTGCGTCAAGTCTTAGGTGACCACGTTACTCAGAAAGGCTCATTGGTTCGGGCTGAGAACCTACGTTTTGACTTCTCACATCTTGAAGCGGTTAAGCCTCAAGAGTTGCGTGAAGTCGAGCGTTTGGTGAATAGCCAAGTACGTGTTAACCATGTGATAGAAACTAATGTCACAGATATTGAATCAGCTAAACAAAAAGGCGCTATGGCGCTGTTTGGCGAAAAATATGATGAAGAAGTACGCGTGCTGAGTATGGGTGAGTTTTCTACTGAACTTTGTGGTGGTATTCACGCAAAAAATACGGGTGATATTGGTCTATTCAAAGTGGTATCAGAAGGTGGTATCGCTGCCGGTATTCGCCGTATTGAAGCGGTAACGGGGGAAGCCGCTCTGGACGCAATTGATGCTCAGCAAACTCAATATGAAGTGAAGTTGAGTGATGCTGCAAATAAATCAAAAGCTCTAGAGAAAGAAATGCAACAGCTTAGAGATAAGTTGGCTGCGGTCGAAAGCGCTAACGTTATGGGTAAGGTTGAAACTATCGCTGGTCACCGAGTTTTAGTCGCCGCTCTTGAAGGGGGCGATAACAAAAACTTACGAGTGATGGTCGATGATATTAAGAACCAAATGGGCAGTTGTATTGTTTTTCTAGCCAATGTTAATGATGGAAAAATCAGCTTAATAGCAGGTGTGACTAAAGACCTTATTGGCAAAGTTAAGGCCGGTGAACTGGTGAATATGGTAGCACAGCAGGTTGGTGGTAAAGGTGGGGGTCGTCCTGATATGGCTCAAGCTGGTGGTACAGATATTGCTGCATTGCCGGAAGCGATTAAATCGGTTCATGGATGGTTAGAAGAACGTCTTTAACCGCTGATTATGTTAACTGAAAAAAAACCAACTAATGACAATTAGTTGGTTTTTTTGTTGTTAAGTAATCTGAACTTGCGATAAGCCATTATTTTGGTTTATTCGCAATGAACCAGTATCAAGCTAAGTCAATTGTTACAAGCTTACTAAGCTAGGTATATATGCGTTTTGGTTAAAAATAGCATGACTAATTACATTGATTATCGTTCTAAATTGGGCAGATAATGAATGAACTCACAGCAGCGATTTATACGAGAAGAACTCTTAGGGAAGGTGAAGGCCGGTGAACAAACCGTTATATGTACTGAAATTTGGTGGGACGTCGATTGGTTCTATTGAGCGAATTAAAGCCGTTGCGAATAGAATTATTAAGACGAAATCCTCAGGGGTTAATGTTGTCGTCGTTGTTTCTGCAATGTCGGGTGAAACCAATCGACTGATGAGTCTAGCGCAAGAGATTGACGACGTGCCAAATGCGCGGGAGTTAGATGTATTGCTGTCTGCCGGAGAGCAGGTTGCGATGTCTTTACTTTCGATTGCGATAAGTAAGCATGGTTATAGCAGCGTGTCGTTGACAAGCGGGCAGGCTCAAATACTAACAGATAACGTTCATAACGATGCCACTATCCGACAAATTAATACTAGCCATATAGAAGGTCTATTAGCGGATAACAAGATAGTGATTGTTGCTGGTTTTCAAGGGACCACTGAATATGGCGACATTACAACGTTAGGGCGTGGTGGCTCTGATACTACAGCGGTTGCACTTGCCGGTGCTCTGGGGGCTGACGAATGTCAGATATTCACCGATGTCGACGGAATATATACCTGCGACCCTCGAGTAGTTAAGAGCGCACGAAAATTAGATCGTATAGACTTTCCTAATATGGAGGAGATGTCTAGAAAAGGGGCCAAAGTTCTTCATCTCCCTAGCGTACAGTTCGCGTGGGCTCAAAATGTGCCATTAAGAGTACTCTCTTCTTTTTCTCACGATAAAGGAACTCTCGTTAAAGGAGAGGCTTGCGATAAGGGCATTTGCGGTATTGCGTTACAAAGGTCATTGATATTTGTGCAAGTGGATGCCGATGATCTGGATTCATTAAAAAAACAGTGTCGGCTGCTTGGAATTGCGCTGTGGAACGTGATCGAGGAAACAGATCAGAGTGGTGTAGTGATCCTTCAAGAGAGTTTTGCTAAGTTAAGTCTGGTTTTTATTGAAAAAATCCGTAATAGTGAAGCGGTGAGTGCATTGACTATTGTCGGTAGCAAAGCGAAAGGGATTTTGCAGCAGTCTTGTGAATTATTTGCACAGCATGATATAAAAATTCTAAACCGCGCGGCAGGGATAAACTACTCAACGTTTATTCTTAAGCCTGAGTTATTAGAGAAAACAGCTAATCTTATTCACGAAAAACAGATTAAATTCAAGGTAGAGCTTGAAGAACAACGAAAATTAGCTATTTCTTAACTAGTATTGTTTACGAAGATAGATGTTTTGTTGGATAATAAGCCTTATTACAGAGAAAGTTCAGAGATTACTCAAGGAGTGGAAAAATGCTGATTTTGACTCGCCGAGTTGGCGAAACGTTAATGATAGGTGATGAAGTAACAGTGACAGTACTTGGTGTCAAAGGGAATCAAGTTCGAATTGGTGTGAATGCTCCGAAAGAGGTATCCGTCCACCGCGAAGAAATATACATGCGTATCCAAGCTGAAAAAGGGACGGCGACGAGTACCGTAGCAGGAAGTAATCCAGTACCAGGTAGCAGTACGGTATCAGGAAACTACTAAGCGTAGATATCGCAAAAAAGGCTAGCAATGTGCTGGCCTTTTTTGTTTCGGTATAACCGAAAAATAAAAGTAATAAGCAAAGAAAACTGTGTTTTTCTAAGATGTTGGTTGATTAGTGCCCTATCAAACGTTTTTTACTTAATTTAACTAAGAAAGTATTTGACATATTTTTAGTAAATCGTAATATGTGCCTCCGCAAGATGGTGAGGTGGCCGAGAGGCTGAAGGCGCTCCCCTGCTAAGGGAGTATACGGCTTAATACCGTATCGAGGGTTCGAATCCCTCCCTCACCGCCATCCTTGTGTTTAGTAGAAATTATGCGCTCGTAGCTCAGCTGGATAGAGTACTTGGCTACGAACCAGGCGGTCGAAGGTTCGAATCCTTCCGAGCGCACCATTTCTAACATGTGGTGAGGTGGCCGAGAGGCTGAAGGCGCTCCCCTGCTAAGGGAGTATACGGCTTAATACCGTATCGAGGGTTCGAATCCCTCCCTCACCGCCATTACTAACCTAGTTAGTAATACAATGTAATTAGTAACACAATGGTCTCATTTGACCATTTTTTTGTTTCTCAGAAACATAAACGTGATATATTTCACAACCTGTGCGCTCGTAGCTCAGCTGGATAGAGTACTTGGCTACGAACCAGGCGGTCGAAGGTTCGAATCCTTCCGAGCGCACCATACATCAAGGGTAATGTGGTATCTGAACGCTGACATGCTTCTTTTCCAAGTATGAATTATCAGGCCATGTACCGATAAAGAAATTGTGCGCTCGTAGCTCAGCTGGATAGAGTACTTGGCTACGAACCAGGCGGTCGAAGGTTCGAATCCTTCCGAGCGCACCATACATCAAGGGTAATGTGGTATCTGAACGCTGACATGCTTCTTTTCCAAGTATGAATTATCAGGCCATGTACCGATAAAGAAATTGTGCGCTCGTAGCTCAGCTGGATAGAGTACTTGGCTACGAACCAGGCGGTCGAAGGTTCGAATCCTTCCGAGCGCACCATACATCAAGGGTAATGTGGTATCTGAACGCTGACATGCTTCTTTTCCAAGTATGAATTATCAGGCCATGTACCGATAAAGAAATTGTGCGCTCGTAGCTCAGCTGGATAGAGTACTTGGCTACGAACCAGGCGGTCGAAGGTTCGAATCCTTCCGAGCGCACCATACATCAAGGGTAATGTGGTATCTGAACGCTGACATGCTTCTTTTCCAAGTATGAATTATCAGGCCATGTACCGATAAAGAAATTGTGCGCTCGTAGCTCAGCTGGATAGAGTACTTGGCTACGAACCAGGCGGTCGAAGGTTCGAATCCTTCCGAGCGCACCATACATCAAGGGTAATGTGGTATCTGAACGCTGACATGCTTCTTTTCCAAGTATGAATTATCAGGCCATGTACCGATAAAGAAATTGTGCGCTCGTAGCTCAGCTGGATAGAGTACTTGGCTACGAACCAGGCGGTCGAAGGTTCGAATCCTTCCGAGCGCACCATACATCAAGGGTAATGTGGTATCTGAACGCTGACATGCTTCTTTTCCAAGTATGAATTATCAGGCCATGTACCGATAAAGAAATTGTGCGCTCGTAGCTCAGCTGGATAGAGTACTTGGCTACGAACCAGGCGGTCGAAGGTTCGAATCCTTCCGAGCGCACCATATTTTCTTCAAATCACCCGCTCGTCTGATACCATTCTTAACTCTAAGATTTCTAACAATTCCAATACGCCAAGAACCCGTAACATCTTTAGTGATTCTCGTTAACAAAGCATTAGCATATTAAGTGTATGGTTTTTACATCTTGCTGTTTTTTAGAAAGAAATTTTAATTTTATTACCTATCTCTCAGTATTTATTGCTGTATTCGCTTAATTTATTTTTAGCGTTCCGTTAATATATTTCCAAAGAGGCTGATTTGTAGTAATTCGTATAGTTTTAATGGATTAAACAATAGAAAACTCTGTTAGCTTATTTGAACACGTATTCGAAATTGACAATTAGACCCCAATCGAGATAATCCTTAACGACAAGTTTGTGAATGGATCTCAAGCTTAGGATTAATTGTCTCTAAGACAGCGAAAGGAAGCATAATGACAGATATTGGAAGTTTATTGGAACAGGCCGCTACACTCATGCTCACTGGTATGGGTGTCGTGTTTGTGTTTCTGACCATTCTTGTATACCTAGTTCGGCTGATGTCTTCGCTGGTACCTGAAGAAGTACCACAACTGATAGCTGCCCCAATTCAACATTCTAAAGTTCAACAAACATCATCTACTGTTAGTCCAAAAGTTATAGCGGCGATTTCTGCTGCGGTACATCAGTACCGAACTTCTCATACTAAGTAGTAAATTTAATAAGATTAAAAGGAGTTATTAAGCATGTCTAAACCACTTGCTCTTACTGATGTTGTGCTACGCGATGCCCATCAATCGTTATTTGCTACTCGTATGCGTATCGAAGATATGTTACCGATCGCAAAGGAACTGGACAATATAGGCTATTGGTCTTTGGAAACATGGGGTGGTGCAACATTTGATTCATGTATCCGCTTCTTAGGTGAAGACCCGTGGGAACGTCTGCGTGAGCTTAAAAAGGCGATGCCAAATACACCGATGCAAATGTTGCTGCGTGGCCAGAATTTATTGGGCTACCGCCATTACGGTGATGATGTTGTTGAAAAGTTTGTTGAACGATCTCATAAAAACGGTATGGATGTTTTCCGTATCTTTGATGCGATGAATGATGTACGTAATTTCCAACAAGCAGTGAAATCTGTTGTAGATGTAGGGGCTCATGCTCAGGGCACACTCTCTTATACGACAAGTCCGGTTCACAATTCAGATACATGGGTAGACTTAGCGAAACGCCTTGAAGATCTTGGATGTCATTCTCTTTGTATCAAAGATATGGCAGGGCTGCTCAAACCCTATGAAGCTGAAGAGTTAGTTACTCGTATTAAGGCGTCTTGTGACGTGCCTCTGGCGCTACACTGTCATGCGACTACTGGTTTATCTACCGCAACGGCTATAAAAGCCGTTGAAGCGGGTCTAGACATACTAGATACGTCAATCTCCTCTATGAGCCAGACCTACGGTCATACGCCAACGGAAACCGTTGTGGCGATGCTAGAGGGCTCTGAGCGTGATACTGGTCTTAAACTAACGGAGATAGAACCGATTGCCGCCTATTTCCGTGAAGTTCGTAAAAAATATGCGAAATGGGAAGGGGCGATGAAGGGCGTGGACTCACGTATTCTGATTGCTCAAGTACCCGGCGGCATGTTAACGAATATGGAAGGCCAGTTAAAAGAGCAAGGCGCTGCTGATCGTATAGATGAAGTATTGGAAGAGATCCCGCGTATTCGTAAAGATCTTGGCTTTATCCCATTGGTCACCCCAACATCTCAGATTGTGGGTACTCAAGCGGTCATCAATGTTTTAACCGGCGAACGCTATAAGAGTATTACTAAAGAGACGGCGGGTGTACTTAAAGGTGAATATGGTCAAGCACCAGCTGAAGTAAATAAAGAACTGCAAGCTCGTGTATTGGATGGAGCAGAGGCGATCACTTGCCGTCCAGCCGATCTGATAGAAGATGAGCTGGATACATTGACAACGGAATTATTGGAAAAAGCAAAAGCAGAAGGCATCTCTCTAGCAGAAGATACAGTAGATGATGTCTTAACTTATGCGTTATTCCCTCAAGTGGGTCTTAAGTTTCTTAAAAACCGTCGCAACCCAGACGCGTTTGAACCCGCTCCAGGTAAAGAAAAACCAGCACCAGCACAAATTGCAGCACCAGTGGTTGGCGGTGTTGAATCGTACAGTGTTAAGGTGGATGGTCAAGTATACGATGTCGAAGTCGGTCCACAAGGTCAGCTTACGACAGTGACACCTACTACTGTTGCACCAACAACTACTCCTGCAGCAGCGAGCGATGCTGAAGTGGTTCTTGCACCGCTCGCTGGTACCATTTTTAAAGTGATGATTGCCCCTGGAGCACAGGTTGCGGAAGGTGAAGTACTTCTCATCTTAGAAGCAATGAAAATGGAAACAGAAATTCGCGCAACAAAAGCTGGAACAGTTGCAGAAATCAACGTTAAAGAAGGTGATGCCGTAATGGTTGGTTCTCCTCTACTTAGCTTGGCTTAAGGGAGAATCATGGAAGGTTTAATGCGTCTTTGGAATGATACAGGAATAGCCAATTTTGAATTTGGTCAGATCTGTATGATCGCCGTCGGATGCCTGTTACTATTTTTGGCCATTCGTAAGGGCTTTGAGCCCTTACTATTGCTGCCAATTGGTTTCGGTGCAGTACTAGCAAATATCCCTAATGCTGGTTTTACTGAGCCTGGCGGTATGCTTTACTTCGTGTACCACGTAGGTATTGAGACTGGTGTGTTCCCATTAATCATCTTTATGGGTGTAGGAGCAATGACCGATTTTGGTGCCTTAATAGCTAACCCAAAAACCTTGTGGTTAGGTGCCGCGGCTCAATTCGGGATTTTTGTAACACTGTTTGGTGCTATCTTATTGAATTACATACCTGGTATGGAATTTACTTTAGCAGACGCGTCGTCTATTGCTATCATTGGTGGTGCTGATGGACCGACGGCGATATTCTTATCCAGTCGATTATCGCCTGATCTTCTGGGTCCTATTGCGGTTGCTGCATATAGCTACATGGCATTAGTGCCTATCATTCAACCACCGATAATGAAGGCATTAACCACGCCAGAAGAACGTCAAATCAAGATGGCCCAGTTGCGTCATGTTGGTAAGACCGAGAAAATACTGTTTCCACTCGCTGTCCTGTTAATGACAATACTTTTCTTACCATCAGCAACACCTTTGGTGGGGATGTTTTGTTTAGGCAACTTGATGCGTGAAGCTGGCGTTGTTGAGCGTTTATCTAAAACGGCACAAAATGAACTAATTAATATTGTGACTATTTTCTTGGGTCTCGGTGTTGGTTCTAAATTACAGGCCGATAAATTCTTAAACCTAGAAACGTTAGGTATTTTGGCGCTTGGTGCAGTGGCATTTAGTATCGGTACGGCGGCAGGCGTACTTATGGCTAAGCTAATGAATAAGTTATCAAAAGAAGATATTAATCCACTTATTGGTGCGGCAGGCGTTTCTGCTGTACCTATGGCTGCACGAGTTGTGAATAAGGTCGGCCTTGAGGCCAATCCACACAATTTTTTATTGATGCATGCGATGGGGCCCAATGTGGCCGGTGTACTTGGATCTGCGGTAGCTGCTGGTATTTTGTTAGCGTTGGTCGGTTAATATCTGGTCGTAATCCAAACAATTGGGTTAACCAAGTAGAACAAAATGGTTTATAGTCAAAGGGATGCTAACGCATCCCTTTTTTCGTTTGTTTGAGGGGAACCAAGTGACTGAGAATATAAAAATAGTAATACCTGAGTTCGGAAAACCTGATGTTTTGGATTTTGTGAGTGGAGAGATACCTAAACCTCAAAAAGGTGAAGTTTTAGTAAAGGTCTATTTTTCAGGCTTGAATCCGATTGATGTCAAAACCCGAGCAGGAATGGGCTGGGCTGCGGCTCAAAATAAAGATAATTTACCTTGGACGCCTGGTTATGAAATATCGGGTAAAATTGTCTCTATGGGTGAGAATACGCAACGGTTTGTCGAGGGTGATACTGTCGCGGGGCTGGTTGGTTTTCCATTAAATGCAGGTGGATACAGTCAATATCTTTGTGTGGCGGAAAAACATTTGAGTTTGGTCCCCAATGCAGTAACGTTAGAGGCTGCAGCTGCGTTACCAGTAGCGGGACAAACGGCGGCTCAGGCACTAAATAAAGCGGGTGTAAAAGCGGGGGATAGGGTTCTGATACTTGCTGGAGCAGGAGGCGTTGGACATATTGCTGTGCAGATAGCAGTAGCAGCGCAAGCAGAAGTCTACACCACGTGTAGTGAATCAAATTTGGATTTCCTTGCAAACCTTGGTGCTCATGCCGTCAACTATCAGTTTGCTCCTGTATCTGAACGAGTTTCCGATGTGGATGTACTTATTGATCTTATTGGTGGTGATGTTGCTCTTGATGCCCTTAAGTGTTTGAAAGATAAAGCCAAAGTAGTCACTGTTCCTACCATCACCAAAGATCTGATCTGTGAAAAAGCTAAAATTTTAGGGTTTAGTGCTGATGGCATGCTTGTAGAACCGAATCCAGAACAGTTAGACACTATGTTATATATGGTAAGTGTTGGTTTGTTGAAAGTAGATGTTCAGCCAGCGATATCGTATAAAAACGTTGTAGAGGCCCATCATAGGCTTGAGACCGGGCATACTAGAGGCAAGTTAGTATTGGACATGCGGTGTTAGATCAGATCGCTCTGTATTTTACTGACTCAGCCCTTTGGGTATTAGGGATATCTGGTTTCTTGAGTGCAACCTTGCTACCCGGCGCTTCGGAAGCGACGTTGATTGCGACCTTGGGTATTAAACAACACACGGTTTTTTCTGTTATTTTTATCGCGACTTTAGGTAATACGTTAGGTGGCCTTACAAATTATTGGATAGGTTTATGGTTACCAAATCGAACTCAAAAAGAAAAACATGGTCATAAAGCGATAGGATGGCTAAGTCAGTACGGTTATGTTGCCCTTCTTTTTAGCTGGCTTCCAGTTATCGGCGATCCTCTATGTTTGGCAGCAGGATGGTTGAGGATGAAATTTCTTCCCAGTTTTATTTTAATAGCCCTCGGTAAGGCATTGAGGTACAGCGCTCTAACCGCGTTGTTTTATGGATTGATTTAAGGATTTATTAATGAAAAAAATAGGGCTCAGTGCGATCTTTTTAGTCGCCTTATATGGTTGTTCTCAAACAACATCAACAGATAGTGATATTCAAGTACCTGAAGGTTTTACTTTCATTGAGCAATCATTAGCTCAACCCAACAAGGTTTCGATACCTTATTCCAAGTTCGTTCTTGATAACGGACTCACATTGATCTTGTCACCGGATGATTCAGACCCTTTAGTACATGTGGATGTGACTTATCACGTCGGCTCAGCAAGAGAGGATGTCGGGAAATCTGGTTTTGCCCACTTTTTTGAACACATGATGTTTCAAGGTTCAGAACACGTGGGAGATCAAGAGCATTTTAAAATAATCACTGAAGCTGGTGGTACGTTAAATGGTACGACCAACCGAGATAGAACCAATTATTTTGAAACCATTCCCTCCAATCAATTAGAGAAAATTCTTTGGTTAGAATCGGATCGTATGGGTTTTCTTATTGATGCTGTATCACAAAAAAAATTCGAAATACAAAGAGATACGGTTAAGAATGAGCGTGCACAAAATTATGACAATCGTCCATACGGTTTAATGTGGGAGCGATTAGGTGAAGCACTTTATCCCGAAGGCCACCCATATTCTTGGCAAACAATTGGCTACGTAGAAGATTTAGATAGAGTAGATGTTAACGATTTGAAGGCATTTTTTCTTCGTTGGTATGGTCCAAATAACGCGACGTTAACCATTGGTGGTGACATCGATGTAGAGCAAACACTCAATTGGGTCAGTAAGTATTTTGGTTCAATTCCTGAAGGGCCAGCCGTAGAGAACTCAGAAAAACAACCGGTTAAATTGGATAGAGACAAATACATTACGCTCGAAGATCGAATAAAACAGCCGATGGTAATGATTGGTTGGCCAACCACCTATCGAGGAGAAGAGAGTCAAGCGGCATTAGATACCCTTGCGTCAATCTTAGGTAGTGGAAAAAATAGCGTTTTATACCAAGAGTTAGTGAAGACTGAGAAAGCGATAGACGCAGGAGCGTTCCATCAGTGCGCTGAGCTCTCTTGTAGTTTTTATGTCTATGCAATGGGCGATTCTGGTGATCAAGGTGACTTAAGTAAAATTTATGATGATCTGATGGCGGCGCTAAACAACTTTAAAGCGAATGGAGTAGAACAAGATAAGCTTGAACAGATTATTGGCCAAGCAGAATCTAGCGCCGTATTTGCATTACAGAGTGTTCATGGGAAAGTGACTCAATTGGCTTCCAATGAAACGTTTTATGGTCAACCGGACAGGATAGAGCGACAGCTGGAACAACTTAAAGGTGTGACACCTGAAGCGGTAATCAATGCCTATAGCAGGTTTGTCGATGGAAAAAATAAGGTGACATTGAGTGTTGTACCAAAAGGGCAATTAGATTTAGAGGTAAAAAAAGCAGATTTTATTACCCCAGAGAGAACACTACCTAAATACAATAAAATTGAAAGCGGCGATTTAGAATATTCTAAAGCAGAGGACAGCTTTGATCGATCGATAATGCCTTCTGTTGGCGGCGCCGTTAAAGGTAATATGCCTGAACTCTACAATGTTTACCTAGATAATGGGATTGAGGTTCTAGGCACTGAATCAAGCGAGACCCCTACGGTTGAATTGCAGATTTTATTACCTGCTGGGCACAGATATGTATCTAAAGGTCAGGAAGGCTTGGCAAACTTTACATCTGAAATGATGCAAGAAGGTACGACAGAAAAAAGTATCGAAACGATTCAAGCCGAGCTCGATAAATTGGGTAGCTCTATTAGTTTTGGTTCTGGAAACTACACGACAACGATCAGCGTTTCTTCATTGAAGAAAAATCTCAGTCAGACGTTAGTCATTGTTGAGGAGATGCTCTTTAAACCAGAATTTAAACAAGATGATTTTGACCGTTTAAAGAAACAATCGTTAGAAGGTCTTATCTATGAACACCAAAGACCTGCATGGTTAGCATCGCAAGCAACCAGACAAATACTGTTTGGCAGATCGACATTTGGCCGTTCAAATGATGGTACCTTAAAGTCGATAGAGAGCATTCAACTTGAAGACGTGAAAGGGTTTTATAATAGTAATTATACTCCGCTAGGAACCCAAGTTATTGTTGTCGGAGATATTTCTAAAGAGACATTAATCCCCAATCTTAAATTTCTGAGTCAGTGGGAAGGGTCTGATGCACCGATACTACGACCTCAAATAGTAAAACCACCGGTAGGACAACATATCTATCTTGTTGATAAGCCAAGTGCGCCACAAAGTGTAATTAGGTTAGTCCGACAAGGACTGCCATATGATACGGTTGGTGAACAATACCTCAACCAACTCGCTAATTTCAATCTGGCCGGTAACTTTAATAGCCGAATTAATCAGAATTTACGCGAAGATAAAGGGTATACCTATGGTGCGAGTGGTTATCATGCGAGTAATAAAGAGATAGGTATCATTGTCTTCGATGCTCAAGTTAGAGCAGATTCAACCGTCCCATCTATTCAAGAGTTCATTAAAGAGATGAAACGCTACAGTGAAGATGGCATGACCTCTAAAGAGTTAGCGTTTATGCGCTTGGCTGTTGGTCAACAAGATGCTTTGAAATACGAAACACCAAGCCAAAAGGCGAGATTGCTGTCAAATATACTTAATTATTCGTTAGATGATGACTATATAGAGCAGCGGAACGCGGTATTGAGTAATGTAAATCGCTCTACATTGAATGAGGTTGCAAGCAAATGGTTTAATCCTACTGACTACCAAATTATAGTAGTAGGAGATGCTAAGAGCTTAAAACCTCAATTGAAAGATCTGGATATACCAGTGGTAGAACTTGAAATTTCTAAGTAGCGCACACATATAAAGAGAGGCACAAATTGTCTCTCTTTATACTCGCTGCATACAAAAATGCAGAACTAGTATTTTATATAAAAAAGCGTAACCTACGCAAAAACAAGATTAAAAGTGGTCACCATTTTGACAAATTTTTCCTCAAGACTGAAAAAAGTAGCGAAAAACCCTGATAATTTTAAAAACATTGGTCGTGGTGTTGAGCGCGAAACTCTTCGATACACCTTGGATGGGCATTTAGCACTAACACCACATCCTGTTGGTTTAGGGTCTGCACTGACAAACAAATGGGTGACCACCGATTTTTCAGAATCATTATTGGAGTTTATTACCCCTGTTTCTACTGACGTAGAAGAATTAATTGGTCAGCTATCCGATATTCACCATTTTACCGTGAAAGAGATGGGAGAAGAGAAGCTTTGGCCTCTCTCCATGCCTTGCTATGTCGAGAATGAAGATGATATCGCCTTCGCACAGTATGGCTCATCGAATGTAGGTAAAATGAAAACGCTATACCGTAAAGGACTTAAAAACCGTTATGGTAGTTTGATGCAGATTATTTCTGGTGTTCATTTTAATTTTTCGTTTCCTGAAAGCTTATGGGATTCTCTTTACGGCGAGCAGTCAGATAGCGATAGAGCCAATACAAAATCAGATGAATACTTCAACGTTATCCGAAATTATTACCGGTTTGGTTGGTTAATTCCTTATTTCTTCGGTGCCTCTCCTGCTATTTGTTCTTCTTTCTTACAAGGTAGAGAAACCGAGTTACCTTTTGAAAATATCGGTCAGACGCTTTATCTTCCTTATGGTACATCCTTACGATTAAGTGACTTGGGTTATACCAATAGTGCTCAGAGTGAGTTGCAAATTAATTATAATAATCTTGATGGATATCTAGACGGTTTAGAAAAAGCGATTCAAACGCCTTCAAGTGATTTCGCCCAGATCGGTATCAAGATAGACGGAGAGTACCAACAACTTAATAGTAATGTTCTGCAGATTGAAAATGAATTGTATGCTCCCATTCGTGCCAAGCGCGTAGGTCAATCTGGTGAAAAACCATCAGAAGCATTAAAGCGTGGTGGTGTAGAGTACATAGAAGTACGCTCATTGGACGTAAACCCATTCAGTCCGATAGGGGTAACAAAAGAACAGATTCGGTTTTTAGACCTCTTTTTAACCTGGTGCTTGATTAAAGATACAGGCCCAATAGACAATAAAGAGCTTTGCTGTTGGAAGGATAACTGGAATAGAGTTATTCAAGAAGGTCGCAAACCCGATTTGATGTTGACGGAAGACTGTGATGGCAAAGAGCGTACGTTACACGATTATACTAAGCACATTTTTGCTGATCTACAGCTGATTGCCTTTGAGATGGATATGGCGAGTGATGGCGATGAGTATCAGCAAACATGCCAAGAACTGATGACGTGGATAGACAATCCTGAATTGACTATTTCTGGCCAGTTATTAGAGAAAACAAAAGAGCTAGGCGGTATTGGTCAGGTTGGTTGCACCTACGGTCGCGAGTATAGAGACCACCACCTATCAAATCACTATAATGTTTATAGTCAACAAGAGATGCAATATGAAGTAAGCGCTTCTCTTCAAGCTCAAAAAGAGATAGAGCAAGCTGACGAAGTGAATTTTGATGAGTTTCTTGAAGACTACTTCTCATACCTAAAATAATGAATCGGCTCGAAATCTGAATCGAGCCAATGGAGATATAAAAATGCCGTTACTAGATAGTTTTACTGTTGATCACACAAGAATGAATGCACCAGCTGTTCGCGTGGCAAAAACTATGCAAACGCCAAAAGGGGATACGATTACTGTATTTGATTTGCGTTTTTGTGTGCCAAATAAAGAGATACTCTCTGAACAAGGTATTCATACGTTAGAGCATTTGTATGCGGGCTTTATGCGTGCACATTTAAACGGTGCGGGTATTGAAATTATCGATATCTCTCCAATGGGTTGCCGTACCGGTTTTTATATGAGTTTGATTGGCACCCCAGCAGAAGAGCACGTAGCAGATGCGTGGTTAGCCGCGATGGAAGATGTGCTAAAGGTAGAAAACCAAAATAACATTCCAGAGCTAAATGAATATCAATGTGGTACCTATGGTATGCACTCTTTAGCCGATGCGAAAAATATCGCCAAAAATGTGATTGAAGCTGGGATTTTAGTGAATAAAAATGACGAGTTGGCATTGCCTGCTTCGATGTTGAAAGAGCTGAATAAGTAAACGTATTTTTATTTGAAGCGAATGGTATTTTAAAGGGAGTGTCACCTTATGGTGACACTCCCTTTCTTATGACTGAATGTTAAGTTCGAACCGGCTACTTCCGAGCAGGAAAGACTTTAACTAAGCTGATCCTGTTTTCCGTAAACTTCATGATTTCCATTAGGTGTTTTTCAACCTCGATACTAACTTGGCTTTCAGGGATATCTTCTAGGTGTTCTAATATAAGCCCATTAAGTGTTCTTGGTCCGTCCGTAGGCAGTTGCCACTTCAAACCCTTATTAATGTCACGAATATTGGCACTTCCTTCAATGAGGAAGCTCCCATCACCCTGTGGGGTGATTTCTTCAGATAGACTTGGTGCTATAGACGTCGTAAATTCGCCAACGATCTCTTCCAAAATATCCTCGAGAGTGACAAGACCAATAATATCGCCATATTCATCGACAATGAGTCCTATTCTTTCTTTATTACGTTGGAATTTCAGTAGTTGCACGTTTAGTGGCGTCGCTTCTGGTATGAAGTAAACTTCATCTGCTGCACGTAAAAGTGTCTCTTTTGTAAACTCATTTTTTTCTAGCATCAAACGATAAGCTTCACGTAAACGCAGCATTCCGACAACTTCGTCTATTTGGTCGCGATAAAGTACGACTCGCCCATGTGGTGAATGCGTTAACTGTCGAACGATTGATTTCCAGTCATCATTAATATCGATACCCGTAATTTCATTCCTAGGCACCATAATGTCATCTACAGTGACGTTCTCTAAATCGAGAATGGATACCAGCATTTCTTGGTGACCACGAGGAATGAGACCTCCGGCCTCGTTTACAACAGTACGAAGTTCATCAGAGCTTAAAGGATCCTCAGTAGGGTGTGTCGCTTTTATACCGAATAATCGTAATACACCATTGGTAATTAAATTCACCATTAGCACGACGGGTGCAAGCACCTTCATCAGTACGTTTAATATAATACTGCTGGCATAGGCGACTCTTTCTGGATAGAGCGAAGCTAATGTTTTAGGGGTAACTTCAGCAAAGACAAGCACAACAAGCGTTAATAACCCCGTCGCTATTGCGACACCAAGATCACCAAATAGACGCATTCCAAGTATGGTTGCGATGGCAGAGGCGAGGATGTTGACTAAGTTGTTTCCAATGAGAATAAGGCCAATTAAGCGGTCGGGGCGGCTTAATAGCTTTTCGACACGTTTTGCACCTTTATGGCCTTTTCCAGCCAGATGCTTTAGTCGATATCGGTTTAAGGACATCATTCCAGTCTCAGAACCTGAAAAATAACCAGAAATGACGATTAGACATGCGAGTATGGTAAACAGTACACCCGTTGATATGTCATTCAATGTTTGGAATTCCTTTTTTTAATTATCGCTCAATTTATGACTTAAGTGATTTGAGCTGTCAATTATATTATGAATAAATAGTGTTTTTAGTAGCGGGTAATCGGTTAGTTCAAAATGATTTCTCGAACAAATCGGCTGCCAAAATAGGCAAGTGTAAGCAAGGTTGCACCTGCAATCGCAAACCATGTTACCTTTTTACCACGCCAACCTTTTTGATAATGTCCCCAGAGTAATACGGAATAAATTACCCAAGCAACAAAAGAAAGAATAGATTTATGGGCTGAACCACGCGCAAACATATCATCTAAAAATACGAATCCAGATAATAGCGTTAAGGTTAGCAGACCATTGCCAATGAGGATTATGTTAAAAAGTTGCCTTTCTACTTTTAATAATGGCGGCAGATTAGGGTTCACTGCCATCGCTTTTTTGTTCTTCAATTTATAGTCTAACCAAGCGAGCTGAATTGCATATAGTGCGGCAATCGTTAAGGTCGCATAAGCGAAAAGTGCGATTGTAATATGGATTAACAATCCCATTTTCCCTTCAAAGTGAGTAATGAATGCACCAGGTAAGAAATTTGAAGCGAGAATGCTAATAATCGAAAACCCGTAAACGACAGGCAACAAAAACCACAAACGGGTTTTAAACATCGCCAAGCTCATTACTAATGAAGTAATAAAACTGACGAGAGAAGCAACATTGAGCATGCTCAAGTTTTGTCCGCTTGAACTGTTGTGAATTTGGCCGTGTAATAGCCATACGTGGAAAATAATTGCTAACGCCGCACTCACGAAGACTGTTTTTGCCTTTATGTGGGTCTGCTGAGATAGCCCTGGGACTATTGTTGCGGTAGCAATTGCATATAAAATGGCAGCGGCAATAGCGATTATACTGTCCATATTTTCCTAATAAATTCTTATCTAATGAACGGATTATAACGCGGTTAAACTCGATGAGCTATCTAAGGATCGAATAAATCATCGTTTAGATTTTGGAAGATCAATTACCTAAGGTATACTGCCGACATTAATCGCCCTTGCTTTGCTAAAAGGTGTTTCGAAAAGTCCAGCTAAAGAGACAGACATGTTTGAGAATTTAACGGATAGACTATCCAGTACACTTAAAAATATTAGCGGCAAAGGTCGCCTAACAGAAGACAATATAAAAGAGACACTACGTGAAGTACGTATGGCTCTTTTAGAAGCTGATGTCGCCCTTCCTGTTATACGTGAGTTTATTAAGCGCGTAAAAGAAAGTGCCGTTGGTGTAGAGGTTTCTAAATCATTAACCCCCGGCCAAGAATTTATAAAAATAGTTCAAACAGAGCTAGAAGGGGTAATGGGTGAATCTAACGAAGAGCTCAATCTAGCCGCCCAACCACCAGCCATAATTTTGATGGCAGGTTTGCAAGGTGCCGGTAAAACAACCAGTGTTGCTAAGCTCTCTAAACACTTAAAAGACGTTAACAAGAAAAAAGTGTTGGTTGTCTCTGCCGATGTTTACCGCCCTGCGGCGATTAAACAGTTGGAAACGCTTGCGTCTGACGTAGGAGTGGATTTTTTCCCTTCCTCTGCTGATCAAAAGCCGATTGATATTGCGAATGCTGCCGTTGACCATGCTAAGAAGAAATTCTATGACGTTCTTTTGGTTGATACCGCAGGCCGTCTAGCCATTGATGAACAAATGATGGGAGAGATCAAAGACCTTCACGCCGCGATAGAGCCAGTAGAAACGTTGTTTGTTGTCGATGCAATGACGGGTCAAGATGCCGCGAACACAGCAAAAGCCTTTGGTGATGCATTACCTTTGACTGGTGTTATCCTGACAAAAGTAGATGGTGATGCGCGTGGTGGTGCTGCACTATCCGTTCGTTATATCACTGGCAAACCGATTAAGTTCTTAGGTGTGGGCGAAAAAACCGACGCACTTGAACCTTTCCATCCAGATCGCGTTGCTTCACGTATTCTTGGTATGGGAGACGTTCTATCTTTGATTGAAGATTTAGAACGTAATGTCGACAAAGACAAAGCCGCCAAAATGGCGAAGAAGTTCAAAGAGAAGAAAGGTTTTGATCTTGAAGACTTCCGTGAGCAACTTGGACAGATGCAGAATATGGGCGGCATGATGGGAATGATGGATAAACTTCCAGGCATGAGTAACCTACCTGCTAATGTTAAAGATAAAGTTGATGACAAGATGTTCAATCAGATGGAAGCAATGATTAGCTCCATGACAATGAAAGAACGTTTACGCCCTGAATTAATCAAAGGCTCACGTAAAAAGCGTATTGCTGCAGGTTCTGGCGTGCAAGTGCAAGATGTGAATCGCATGCTAAAACAGTTTACTCAAATGCAGAAGATGATGAAAAAAATGCAGAAGGGTGGCATGAAGGGAATGATGCGAAATATGCAAGGAATGATGGGCGGCATGGGTGGCGCAGGTGGCATGGGCGGAATGGGTGGACCATTCGGCCGATAACACTCAAACATGAATATATGGCGCAAGCTATGCGCCATATAGCTTTGACTAATATTTTCTTACTGCTTTAGCTGCTTGATCCTCCTACCAAAATATAAACATTTCCGAAACCGTTTCTAGATCACAAAAAGCCTTGCAAAAACCCCAAATAAGAGTAAAATTCCGGGGCTTTAAATTGGCACGAGACCCCAGGTTGTTAAATTAAAAATTACGGCTTTTGGGGTTATTTTTATTATTGAGAAAGCAAAGAGGACGATATGGTTACCATTCGTTTGGCACGTCACGGCGCAAAGAAGCGTCCATTTTACCAAATCGTAGTAGCAGATAGCCGCAACGCAGCTACTGGCCGCTACATTGAGAACGTTGGTTTCTTTAACCCAACAGCTCAAGGTCAAGAAGAAGGTTTACGTATTAACCTAGACCGCGTTAACCACTGGGTTAGCGAAGGTGCTTCACTATCTGACCGTGTTACTAAACTAGTAAAAGACGTTCAAAAAGCGGCTTAATTATTATGTAACAAAGCAATGTCGGTTAAAGGAAACGAACTAATGAACGAGCAAGCTGAAAGAATCGTAGTTGGCAAATTTGGTGCGACTTACGGTATCAAAGGTTGGCTTAAAGTTATTTCCTATACAGACGATGCTGAAAGCATTTTTGACTATAGCCCTTGGTATATAAACCAAAAAGGCAAATGGGTTGAATACAAGGTTGAAAGTTGGAAGCGCCATAACAAAGGTATGGTTGCTAAAATTGAAGGATTAGAGATCCGAGAGGACGCTCATCTTCTAACTAACTTTGAAATTGTGATTAATCCAGAGTCATTACCGGAACTGTCAGAAGATGAATTTTACTGGCGTGAATTGTTTGGTATGCAGGTATTAACAACGAAGGGATACGACCTCGGTACTGTCTCTGATATGTTAGAAACTGGTGCAAATGATGTTTTGGTAGTGAAAGCAAATTTGAAAGATGCTTTTGGCCAAAAGGAACGATTAATTCCGTTTCTTGAAGAGCAAGTGATTAAAAATATTGATCGCGATGCTCAACGGATCGAAGTTGACTGGGATCCTGCGTTTTAAACTCCACAGTAGAGCGAGAGAACAGATATGTGGGTTGGCATAATTAGCCTATTTCCTGATATGTTCCGTTCAATTACTGAATTTGGGGTTACAGGTCAAGCGGTTAAAAAAGGTCTTTTGTCAGTTGAGATATGGAATCCTAGAGATTTCACTCACGACAAACATCGAACAGTCGATGATAGACCCTACGGTGGTGGTCCTGGTATGTTGATGATGGTGCAGCCTTTGCGCGAAGCCATACAAACTGCTAAGAAATCAGCACCGGGAAAGACGAAGGTTATTTATCTTTCTCCTCAAGGTCGAAAACTTGACCAAAGTGGAGTTGAAGAGCTTGCTACGAACGAGAATATGATTCTTATTTGTGGACGCTATGAAGGGATAGATGAACGCATCATACAATCTGAAGTTGATGAAGAATGGTCAATTGGGGATTTTGTGATGACGGGTGGTGAACTGCCAGCCATGACGTTAATTGATTCAGTATCGAGGTTTATACCCGGTGTACTTGGAGATTTTGCGTCAGCGGAAGAAGATTCTTTCGCAAATGGTTTGCTAGATTGTCCGCACTATACACGTCCTGATGTTTTAGATGGAATAGAAGTACCATTGGTACTGAAATCTGGAAATCATAAGGATATTCGTCGCTGGCGATTGAAACAATCGTTAGGCCGTACTTGGCTTAGAAGACCAGAGCTCTTGGAAAACCTAGCTCTGACTGACGAACAGGAACAATTACTAACTGATTTTATAAAAGACTATCGGTCTTAAAATACAGTTAAGTAACCTATTTTATTTAGTATCAGTTTATTCTAGGAATTTTAAAAATGAGTAACATCATCAAGGCTCTTGAAGAAGAGCAAATGAAACAAGACCTTCCAAAGTTCAGCCCAGGTGACACTGTTGTTGTTCAGGTTAAGGTAAAAGAAGGCGATCGCGAGCGTCTACAGGCCTTTGAAGGCGTTGTAATCGGTATTCGTAATCGTGGCCTACATTCAGCATTTACTGTTCGTAAGATCTCGAACGGTGAAGGTGTTGAGCGTTCGTTCCAAACTCACTCTCCTATGGTTGATAGCATTGAAGTTAAACGCCGTGGTGCAGTACGTCGTGCCAAGTTGTACTACCTACGTGAGCGTTCTGGTAAGTCAGCTCGTATTAAAGAGAAGCTTGCTAAGAAGTAATGCTAACCAGCATTCTCAAATAGAAAACGGGTTCCATATGGAACCCGTTTTTTTATACGAGAAATAAAACTGTAAAAAAGAGTACTTAATCTTGCCAAGTAACGATTTAAACCGTCGTTTAATAAGGCTCTTCTGACCAACCATCTGAATCTGACATGTCGGGAGCGCCTGCGATCGTGTTTTTCTCATCAGCCCATTCCCCAAAATCTATCATCTGGCATTGCTTACTGCAGAAAGGACGATATTGGTTCTCTGTACTCCAAACCACCTCTTTTTTACATTGAGGACAAGAAACGATAGATGGTTTAGATTTAATTGGTGTAGACACGAATTGTATTCCTTAATTACAAATAGCAAGATCGAATTCGACATCTTGGCTATAGGCTTGTCCATTATCAAAGGACATAAATTTTATCGCAAATCGATTTTTGTGTCCCGAAATCATCGGGAAAACACCATCAGCTAACGGTATATTCAAACGTAAGATATTTGCCTCTTCTGCATCACTCTGATAAAAGCCGTTACGGGCTATTTGTGGATTAAAATATCCGGTTTCTCGGCAGAGTTTTAACCATAGATTAAGTGATTTTGACAAGGGTGCCAACGTGTTCATCCATCCTTGAGCATTTCTTTGTCTTTGCTCGATAGGGAGGTGATTCCAATAATGCAAAGCCGGTAGGTCAAAACAACATGTTCCACCAGGTAAGTTAAATCGTTGACGTATGGAGCTTAAAAATCGGTCTTCTTTCAATGTACGACCAAAGCGTTCTGCAGCCATGAGATACTTATGAGTTGTGTCTAACTCTTCCAATACAGTAAGTAGCTTCTCTTGGTCAACACCATCAACGTTTAACCAATGCTTATAATTAAGGCGCTGCTTCTCTAAATCTTTGGCTAATTCAGCTTTTAATTGGATCTGTTCAAATATCTCAAGTAAATCAAAAATTGAACGGAAAAATTGATGATACTGTAGATTATCGACAAAGCTTGCGGAGTGGTGCATCTGTCTCATGAGTGCTTCTACTCTAAGATAGATACGGGTCTTTTCATTTAGTGGGTGTTCAAATTTGTGTTTTGTCATTCCGCGACCTTACCGTCTCCTTTGGTTTACTTCTTTGATCATGCTCGACTTAGCGACATATAGTGCTGATGAAGCTTCGAAACTTGAGGTAAAAGATCAATGTTCTCATTGTCATTTTGAATAACATCGTCTGCAAATTTCAACTTATCAGCTCGACTTGCTTGAGCTGAAAGTATCGATTTTACTTGAGACTTTGAAACATTATCTCGTTCCATTGTCCGCCTTATTTGCACCTCAGTACTGACATCAACGACTAAGATTCGATCTGTCATTGATTGTAGTTGATTTTCAACCAATAAGGGAACTACTAATAGTGCATAAGGTGTTGTTATCTTATCGAGATCTTGTTTCATCTTGTCGCGAATCATGGGATGCAGCAAGTTATTCAGCCAAGTCTTCTCATTCTGGTCTGTAAATACCCGAGATCGTAGTGCTGTTCTATTGAGTTCACCATTTGGACTTAGTATATCTCTTCCAAAGTGTTCAGTAATTTCGGCTAAACCAATAGTGCCGGGTCCAACAACTTCTCTTGCAACGACGTCGGCATCAACAATACCGATATTGAAGTGGTGCTGAAATAGATTGGCAACCGTCGTTTTGCCGCTAGAAATGCCTCCCGTTAATCCAATTATATATGGCATGTTAAATACCTAATACAGAAGAATAGTACCAGACCATGATTTGATTTCCCCATAGTAGACTTATCCATCCAGCAATAGCAAGATATGGACCAAAGGGAAACTGTCTATCGATTCCTTTTTTTTGCAAGCGTAATTGAATGAGTCCGAATATGAGTCCCACAAAGGAAGACAATAACACAATCATAGGTAGGTGTTGCCAACCTAACCAAGCCCCAAGTGCCGCGAGGAGTTTAAAATCGCCATATCCCATGCCTTCTTTACCTGTGACTATCTTAAATACCCAATACACGCTCCATAGACAAAGGTACCCAGCAATGGCTCCAATTACGGCATCTTGCAAAGAGACTGGGCTCCACCCAATCAACGCAAGGAAGAGACCAAACCAAGTTAATGGTAAGGTGATGCTATCGGGAAGAAGCATGGTATCGAGATCGATAAACGTTGCTGAGATTAATGCGAAAGAAAAGAAGAGAAGAGCTATAGAGTAGTAACTTAGTTCAAAATAGTAAGCAATTGTGCAACTCATTATTGCCGTTAATAACTCGACCAAAGGATAACGAATACTAATAGGTTCTTTGCAATGATGGCACTTTCCTTTGAGCAATAACCAACTTATTATTGGGATGTTATCAATTATACGTAATGGCGTTTTGCATCGAGGGCAACTAGAACGAGGAATACTTAAATTAAATTTTTTGTTATCCAATGGGATATTAAGATCTGGGAATGTTTCCGCACAATCTTGTTTCCATTCGCGCTCCATCATGATTGGTACGCGGTGTATTACCACATTTAAAAAACTGCCGACAATGAGTCCAAATATCCCCGCGAAAACAGGGTAAAGCCAAGGGTAATACTCGAATAATTCCATTTATAGGCCTAGGTAAAAAGAGGTGCAATACGCATTCTATCCTAATACGTCCATCATGTTAAAGATAGGTAAGTAGATAGCGATGACTACACCACCGACAACGACACCCAAAAACAGAATAAGTAAGGGCTCTACTAAGGTATTCAATTTATCTATGCTCTCATCTAGTTCTGTATCAAACGTATCCGCAACTTTATTTAGCATGCAATCAAGTGCTCCAGATTGTTCCCCTACCATGACCATTTGAATCATTAAATCTGGAAAGCAGTGGGTTTTCGTCATGGCTACATAGATAGGTACACCAGTTGATACTTCATCGAATAGTTGATTCACGGCTGCTCTAAAATAAAGGTTAGTGGTTAGATTTATGCTGTTACGAATGGCGCTGATGACGGGAACTCCGGAACGAACCATTACCGCCAATGACCGACTAAATCGAGCAATGATAGATTTCACGATCAGAGGGCCAACAACAGGGATACTGAGTTTTTTTTTGTCGATGAGCCGATGAAAACGATAAGAGTAGACAATGAGAAACTTATAAAACGAAGTAAGTGCGATTAACCAAGTTAACTGCTTGGCCGTATTAGTACTTAACCAGTGAGAGAGGGAAATGATTTTCTGAGTAAACCAAGGTAATTGAGCACCAAAACTACGGAACATATGTTCAAATTCGGGTATGACCTTTACTAACATCAAATAGGTGACTAAAAAGGCTAATAATAAGACAAAGATAGGATAGATCATTGCTTTCACAAGCTTAGATTTTTGTTGCGTCGTTTTTTCTCTATAATGAGCAATTCTTTCGAAAGTTTGTGCTAACTGCCCGGAAAGTTCAGCGCTAGAAACCAAATGTACATAGGTATTGTCAAATAGGGGACTGGCCTTTTTAAGGGCTTCGGACAGTGGACATCCTTCCTCAATCGCATTTTTAATTAAGGTAATAACAAGTTGGCCACCTGATTTAGGGTGATTATTTGCAAGCAGTGATAATGATAAAGTTAAGGAAAGTCCAGAATTAAGTAGTGTGGCTAATTGTCGAGTAAATAGATTGATGTCTTTTGCTGTCATTCGTTGTTTTTTTAGCGAATAAAATGAGATTTTGATCTGTTTTATATCTCTTATATAAATATTCCTATTTGTCAGTATTGAAATGACTTCATATTTATCTCTTGCGAACATAGTGTCATTTATTTGCTTTCCAGTAATATTTCGGCCGGTCCAGCGGTAACGCTGTAAGGGAAGTCGAGTTGATTTCATTTTTTGCCTTTGAATAGCTAGCGCGATAAGTGGGTACTAAAAGACTAAGGTTCGTTGCAATTCTTTGATACTCGTTATCCCTTCAATTAATTTATTTTTCCCTGATTCAGACAGAGGAATAAAACCATTCTCTAACGCTATGTCGTTTATTTTAGAAGCACTGTTTTGGCGTTCAATTGTTCTCATAAGGGTTTTGTCTATGTTTAGCAATTCGAATATACCAATCAACCCTGAGTAACCGTTGAGACAGTCGGAGCATCCGTGAGGATTAGCTTTGTATATTTGTAGAGAACCTCGAGGGTTTAGCTTTCGATTCGAAGAGGTTTCCAAATCGAATTCTTTGCATACAGGACATAATGCCCGTGTAAGTCTCTGCGCGACGACTAATGATAAGCATGAGGCTAGGCTAAATTTATCTACCCCCATGTTAAGCAGTCGAGTAACTGCTTCGCTAGCTGAGTTGGTATGCAGTGTGGAAAGTACAAGGTGACCAGTTTGTGCCGCTTTAATTACAATCTCAGCGCTCTCAATATCACGAATTTCTCCGACCATAATAATGTCAGGGTCTTGTCTTAGAAGGGCTCTTAGGGTGGAGGTGAAGTTCAGGTCGATTTTGTCGTTCATTTGTACTTGATTGATACCTAATAGGTTAATCTCGATCGGATCTTCAGCCGTTGATATGTTCTTTTCTGGTGTATTGAGATAGGTGAGCGCGGTATATAGTGAAATGGTTTTACCACTTCCTGTAGGGCCGGTGATTAATATTAATCCTTGAGGTTTACTAATTGCAGACACATAGAGGTCCAATTGCGTTTGGGATAAACCTAGGGCTGTTATGTCTAATGGGACTGATTGTGTTTTGAGCAATCTAAGGACGATCTTTTCTCCCCATAATGTTGGCAATGTAGAGACGCGAATATCAACGCTCTGTTTAGACGTTAGCGTGTGTTTAATCCGCCCATCTTGCGGAAGTCTTTTCTCTGCAATATCCAAGTTGGCCATTACTTTTATTCTAGAAGACAGCCTATTTGCTAATTGGGAGGGCGGAGAATCTATCTCGACTAATACACCATCGCATCGTAAGCGAATACGGTATTTATGTTCATAAGGCTCGAAATGAATATCTGAGGATCTTTTCTGTATTGCCTCTAACAAAACCTGATTGATATAACGGCTAATAGGGTCATTTCTTTGCAACTCAGCACTAGTTATGTTTAGTTCTTCATCAGAAAGAGGCACCAATTCAGATAGTTGGTCATTGCTGATGTTTCTAATTATATCCATAGTTACTCCTATACGCTCACCTAACCGATTTCAATATTCAACCCATAGCTATTAAATCAAAATACCGTGCCTGTTGAGCATTGTTTTGGGACAACTAATTTTTCAGTAACGTCTGTAATGCATGTCCAACTTCCCACGTTATCGCGATTAAGTGCGATTTTCTTCTTATTAAATTGAGTATCACTACTCATCGTTAGGATCAGTTGACCTGATAGAGGGTGGTTGGTTGCTGACTTTGTTTCGATATCACCTAGTGATGAAGCGGTCGCACCGAGATCTGAGGCAATTTGGCTTGAAGATAACGTCGGGAACGCTCCACTCGTTGCTATGTAATCTTCTACATTAATCTTAAGTGCGGCAACGGTTGCCATTGCGGCACCTAATTGAGACTTTTTGATGTAATTTTGATACTGAGGAATGGCGATAGAGGACAACACACCAATAACAGCAACGACTATCATCAGTTCTATTAAAGTGAAGCCACTACTTCTTATGTTGCGATTATGGGGTAGGCGGAAACTACCGCTGCTCTTGAAAGCGGTGTCGGGGTTAAAAAGCATAATATTCTCCTGCTGTGGGTCATAACGAAAAGCAAGAGTAGAAAGAACGGGGGTAAACAGAAACGCTGTCGATCAGAGAACGCGTGTCGATTAATGAAAATTATTTTTTGTTGCGGGTGTTGTTAAAAATGATCCGACAGAAACTGAATTAGACCATGCCTAATCTAATGCTAGCTGATCTGGAGTGAACATTGATTTACGGGAAAAAAAAAAGAGGCTAGGCCTCTTTTCTCATAAACTAATTTATTATTGTCTTCTAACGATGCTCGAAGATAGTTACTTAAAACGCATTGACAGGTCCATCGCTTTTAGGTGTTTGGTTAATGCGCCCACAGAGATATAATCAACACCCGTTTCCGCAAATTCTCTAATGGTCGCTAATGTTACGTTTCCTGAGTTCTCTAAATCTGCTCTGCCAGCGTTGATTTTCACTGCTTCTCTCATCATATCGGTAGTAAAATTGTCTAACATAACGATATCAGCACCAGCGTCAATTGCTTCTATGAGCTCCTCAAGCGATTCTGTTTCAATTTCAACTGGCTTGCCAGGGTTAAGCGTTTTCGCCACTGAAATGGCCTTATTAATACCACCGCAAGCGATGATGTGATTTTCTTTAATTAAATAGGCGTCGAATACTCCGATACGATGATTAAAACCACCACCGCAGGCAACCGCATATTTTAGCGCGCTGCGTAAACCCGGAATAGTTTTACGTGTGTCTAGTAGCTTGCAGTTTGTTCCTGCGATCTGTTGGGCATATTTTGCAGTTGTGGTTGCGCAACCAGACAATGTCTGAATAAAGTTCATGGCGTTGCGCTCACCCGTCAATAACACTCTTGCGGGACCAGATAGCGTGCACAAGGTTTGATTTGGTTCGACCTTGTCACCATCTTGTACATGCCAATCTATGCTTACCTTACTTCCAAGTTGTTTAAACACTTCATCAGCCCAAGCCTGCCCGCAAAAAACGCCCGATTCACGAGTAATAATGGTTGCGACGCTTTGTCGATCTGACGGAATAAGCATTGCGGTGATGTCTGCCGTAACCTCCAATGTACCGCCTAAGTCTTCACGTAGTGAATCTGAGACTGTACGTGTTATTTCTAAAGGAAGTTGCTTTTTTAAGTAATTAAGGCGAGCGTCGCTGTCGTGTGTATTTTTCATGGCTGATCTGGCGCAAGTAGGTAGGGAGTAGGGAATGATACTCCGGCTTGTGAATTATTTCAGCAGGAAAACGAGCAATTTGTGTATCTAATGTTAAAAACTTGCCCAGTAATGCCTACCAAGCCCTTGTTGTCATTCTGATAGTTGCGATAGAGTGTCAAAGATTAACCAGTTCAGGAATGCATAATGAGAATTACAACGGATGCTTGGTTGGAAGGTGTGAGGCATGTACCCTCTCCTTATTGCGATACACGGCCTAATGAGGTGAATGTGAGTTTGCTTGTTGTTCATAATATAAGCCTACCTCCAGGCCAATATGGCGGCAACGCAATTGAACAATTTTTTACTGGCAAACTTGTACCAAGTGAACATCCATTTTTTGCCGTCATTCATCAAATGAAGGTCTCGGCTCACTGTTTAATTCGTAGAGATGGAGAAGTGGTGCAGTTTGTACCATTTAATATGAGAGCTTGGCATGCTGGGAAATCTAGTTTTTCAGGCGTAGAGCGATGCAATGACTATTCCATTGGTATCGAATTGGAAGGTACCGATTTTGATTCGTACACAGATCAACAATATGTGTCTTTAGGACGGGTTACAACGCTATTGATGGAACGATATCCGTTTATAACTACCGATCGAATTACGGGTCACCAATACATTGCCCCACTAAGAAAAACGGATCCAGGTTTGGTCTTTAATTGGCGCTATTTTCATAGTGTAATCAAGTGTGACTAATCGTATTGTAGTCAATGATGTTGCGTGTTTTAACAAAACGCAAAGAAACATTTTTTTAACAAGAGTGAAAATTATTATACTTAATGTAGCTACATCAACAGATTAATGTATATCGATGACAATGAGATGTTAATCTTATGTTACACGTGGTATTTTATATGATTTAAATCAATTTTCGTCTAGACACTAACGTTATTTTTATGTTAACTTTTGTCCACTTTAAAATTGGTAATACCAATTTACATGGTTCACAAATTTGAATAATTGAGTAATAAATAACGATATGGCTTATCAAAGGATACGTCAGCCTAAACTTTCCGATGTGATAGAGAAAGAAATTGAAAGGCTGATATTAGAAGGAACATTCTCACCAGGCCAGCAATTGCCGCCGGAGAGAGAACTAGCGACGCAATTTGATGTCTCGCGTCCTTCTATCCGTGAAGCGATTCAAAGACTAGAAGCCAGACGTCTTTTGACTCGTCGTCAAGGTGGTGGAACCTTCGTAAGCGAAAGCTTATGGAAAGGTTTTTCAGATCCGCTACTTGAACTTCTATCTACTCATAATGAAACCCAATTAGACTTGTTAGAATCTCGCCACGCATTAGAAGGAATATCGGCCTACTTTGCCGCTTTGCGTGGGACAGAAGAAGATTATATAAGAATTCGCAGTATCCAAGTGCGGATCCAAAAAGCGGAAGAAGAGAAAAATGTAGAGCAAGAAGCCGCCGAAGTAATGAAATCACTCATCGCTATCACTGACGCCGCCCATAATGTTGTGCTACTACATATTGTTCGAAGCCTAGCGCCTCTTCTTGAGCAAAACGTATTACAGAATTTAAAACTATTGAACCGCCGCAGTGATGTGGCTGGAAAAGTAAGTAGACACAGAGCTAATATTGTTGATGCGATCGTTTCTGGACAGCCTGAACAGGCTCGTGAACTTTCTCATTCTCATTTAGCTTATATCGAGGAAACATTGTTGGATATCAATCGTGAAGAGAGTAGAAGGAAACGCTCTTTACGTAGAATCCAGCAGAGCGATAAGTCGTAATTGAATTATCGCATGTTCACTAGATCCAACTAATAAAAAGGATAGACCGCCATGTCTGAAGTCATTAATAATGACGTTGATGCACTGGAAACTCAAGAGTGGCTTGCTGCACTAGAGTCAGTAGTACGTGAAGAGGGTTTAGAGCGTGCACAGTTCTTACTAGAAACAGTTTTAGATAAAGCACGTCTTGATGGTGTAGATATGCCTACTGGTGTTACTACAAACTACATCAATACGATATCTCCCGATCAAGAACCCGCTTATCCAGGTGATACTACTTTAGAGCGTCGTATTCGTTCTATTATTCGCTGGAATGCAATTATGATTGTATTACGCGCCTCTAAGAAAGATTTAGAGTTGGGCGGTCATATGGCGTCTTTTCAATCTTCAGCTGCGTTCTATGAAACGTGTTTTAATCACTTCTTTCGCGCACCCAATGCGAAGGATGGTGGTGACTTAGTTTACTATCAAGGCCATATTTCTCCGGGTATTTATTCTCGTGCATTCGTAGAAGGCCGATTGACGGCAGAGCAGCTTGATAATTTTCGTCAGGAAGTGGGTGGCAAGGGTATTCCTTCTTATCCGCATCCAAAATTAATGCCCGAATTCTGGCAGTTCCCAACTGTCTCTATGGGACTTGGCCCTATTTCTTCTATTTACCAAGCTCGATTCCTCAAGTATTTAGATGGACGTGGACTTAAAGATACATCTGAGCAGCGTGTTTTTGCGTTTTTAGGTGATGGTGAAATGGATGAGCCGGAGTCACGCGGCGCGATCTCATTTGCCGCTCGTGAAAAACTTGATAATTTATGCTTCCTTATTAACTGTAACCTACAGAGACTTGATGGTCCTGTAATGGGCAACGGTAAGATAATTCAAGAGTTAGAAGGCTTATTTAAAGGCGCGGGTTGGAATGTAGTTAAGGTTGTTTGGGGCAGCGGCTGGGATGCACTGCTTGCCAAAGATACATCAGGTAAACTACTGCAGTTAATGAATGAAGTAGTTGATGGTGATTATCAAACATTTAAATCCAAAGATGGCGCGTATGTACGTGAGCATTTCTTTGGACGTTATCCCGAAACTGCAGCGCTTGTGTCTGATATGACAGATGCTGAGATCTTCGCCCTAAAACGTGGCGGTCATGATTCTTCGAAGCTTTATGCCGCGTACCAAAATGCAGCACAAACCAAAGATCGCCCAACGGTTATCCTTGCTAAAACAGTTAAAGGTTATGGGATGGGTGGAGCAGCTGAAGGTATGAACATCGCTCACCAAGTGAAGAAAATGGACATGACACATGTTCAACAACTTCGTGATCGTTTAGGCCTAAAAGATCTTGTTTCTGATGAAGAAATGAAGTCTCTGCCTTACTTAAAACTGGAAGAAGGGAGCGCTGAATTCGAATATCTACACGCTCGTCGTAAAGCGTTGCATGGTTATACACCTGTTCGTTTGCCTAACTTCACTCAGCCGTTAGAAATACCTCAACTGGATGAGTTTAAGCCACTACTTGAAGAACAAAAGCGTGACATCTCGTCAACAATGGCATTTGTGCGTACGCTTAATGTGTTACTGAAAAATAAAGGCATTGGTAAGAATATTGTTCCTATCGTTGCTGATGAAGCGCGTACTTTCGGTATGGAAGGTTTATTCCGACAAATTGGTATTTATAACCCACAAGGGCAAAACTATACACCTCAGGATCGAGATATTGTCTCTTATTATAAAGAAGCGACATCAGGTCAGGTACTTCAAGAAGGTATCAATGAGCTAGGTGCAATGTCTTCATGGGTGGCGGCTGCGACATCGTACAGCACCAATGATTTGCCAATGATTCCATTTTATATCTACTATTCTATGTTTGGTTTCCAACGTGTTGGAGATATGGCTTGGATGGCCGGTGACCAACAAGCACGTGGTTTCCTATTGGGAGCAACGGCGGGTCGTACAACATTGAATGGTGAAGGTCTTCAACATGAAGATGGTCATAGCCATATCATGGCAAGTACAGTACCAAATTGTATCTCTTATGATCCCACTTTTGCTTATGAAGTGGCTGTTATTGTACAAGACGGTATTCGTCGCATGTATGGTGACCAAGAGAACGTGTACTACTATTTGACACTTATGAATGAAAACTATGCGATGCCAGCGATGCCAGAAGGTGTTGAAGAAGGTATTCGTAAAGGTATCTATAAGCTCGAAACTCACGAAGGTAGTGAAGGCAAAGTTCAATTGCTGAGCTCTGGAACTATCATGAATGAAGTTCGCAAAGCAGCAGAAATTCTAAGTGAAGAGTATGGTGTTGCCTCTGATGTTTATTCTGTTACCTCGTTCAATGAAGTCACTCGTGATGGGCAAGAAGCGGAACGTTACAACATGCTTCATCCTGAAGCAGAAGCAAAAGTGCCTTATATCGTTGACGTTATGGGTTCTGAACCAGCAATTGCAGCAACGGATTATATGAAGAACTATGCGGAGCAAGTTCGTGCATTTATCCCTGCCGAGTCTTATAAAGTGCTTGGTACTGATGGCTTTGGTCGTTCAGATAGTCGCGAAAATCTGCGTCGTCACTTTGAAGTGAACGCTGGATATGTCGTTGTCGCAGCTCTAAATGAACTGGCGAAACGTGGTGATGTTGAGAAATCTGTGGTAGCTGAAGCAATCAAGAGATTCGACATCGATGCAGATAAAACTAACCCGTTATACGCATAAAATAGGACAGAATAATGGCAATCGAAATTAATGTACCGGATATAGGTGCGGATGAGGTTGAAGTTACTGAGATTCTTGTCAGCGTAGGCGACAAGGTTGAAGAAGAGCAATCTCTTATCAGCGTTGAAGGCGACAAAGCTTCAATGGAAGTTCCTGCGTCACAAGCGGGAATTGTAAAAGAGATTAAAGTTGCTGAAGGCGACAAGGTAACGACGGGCGCATTGATAATGATCTTTGAAGCCGCTGATAATGGAACAGTTTCAGCTCCGGTTCCAGAACCTGAAGTAGCCTCAACGGTTGCTGCAGTCGTCTCTCTAAAAGAGATCACCGTACCGGATATCGGTGGTGATGAAGTTGAAGTCACTGAAATAATGGTTGCTGTCGGCGATGTTATCGATGAAGAGCAATCACTTATTACTGTTGAAGGCGATAAAGCTTCAATGGAAGTACCAGCTCCATTCTCTGGTACGTTGAAAGACATCAAGATAACTGAAGGCGACAAAGTTACCACGGGTTCACTTATCATGGTTTTTGAAGTGACAGAAGGCGGAGCGGCACCAGTTGCCACAATAACGCCGACTGAGTCAGTGCAAGCTGTCGCTGAGCGTAAAGAGATCAAGGTACCTGATATTGGTGGTGATGAGGTTGAAGTCACTGAGATCATGGTCGCAGTGGGTGATGCTATTGAAGAAGAGCAATCACTTATTACCGTTGAGGGCGACAAAGCCTCAATGGAAGTGCCTGCCCCGTTTGCTGGTGTTTTAAAAGAAATCAAGATCACAGAAGGCGATAAAGTTACTTCTGGTTCTTTGATTATGATATTTGAAACGATGTCTGCAGGCACGCCAGTAGCCGCAGTAACTGCAGCCGCACCTTCAGTAGCCGCTCCCGCAACTAAACCAGAAGCACCTAAAGCCGCCGCATCACAAGCGCCAACAACGGGTGAGTTTGAGGTTAATAATGACTATTCGCATGCGTCTCCCGTGGTTCGTCGTATCGCACGTGAGTTCGGTGTCAATCTAGCGAAAGTTAAGGGAACGGGTCGTAAGAGCCGTATCCTTAAAGAAGATGTTCAAAGCTACGTTAAAGAAGCATTGAAACGTCTTGAATCTGGTGCCGCCGCCGCAGGTAAAGGCGATGGTAGTGCACTTGGCTTACTTCCTTGGCCGAAGATTGATTTTAGTAAGTTTGGTGATGTCGAGACTAAACCGCTATCACGAATTCAGAAGATTTCTGGTGCGAATCTCCACCGTAACTGGGTAATGATTCCACATGTTACACAGTGGGATAATGCTGATATTACTGAACTAGAAAAATTCCGTAAAGAGCAAAATGCAGTAGAAGCGAAGAAAGATTCGGGTGTTAAGATTACGCCTCTCGTGTTTATCATGAAGGCGGTTGCGAAGGCGCTTGAAGCATTCCCGACATTTAACTCTTCATTGAGTGAAGATGGTGAAAGCTTAATACTGAAGAAATACGTTAATGTAGGTATCGCGGTTGATACTCCAAATGGCTTAGTGGTTCCGGTATTCAAAGACGTGAATAAGAAAGGCATTTATGAGCTTTCTGACGAGCTAATGGCTGTATCGAAGAAGGCGCGTACGGGCAAACTTACTGCAGCGGATATGCAAGGTGGTTGTTTCACCATTTCAAGTTTAGGTGGTATCGGCGGAACAGCGTTCACTCCAATAGTGAATGCGCCTGAAGTCGCTATTTTAGGCGTATCTAAGTCTGAGATGAAGCCTGTTTGGAACGGTCAAGACTTTGTGCCGCGTTTACAATTACCTTTATCGCTCTCCTACGATCACCGAGTGGTTGATGGAGCAGAAGGTGCTCGATTCATTACTTATCTAAATGGTTGTCTATCGGATATCCGTCGATTAGTACTGTAGTAAAAATGAAAGGTGGCGATGTAGCCACCTTTCTTGTTTTATAATTTCATATCATTCTGGTTAGTTTCGAGTATGGTATTTATAAATTAACGACAATAATTTCATTGATACGGCATTGCTGTTAATGGAATTGTTGTACAGCTCACAGGCTAAATGGAATTTCTTTTCACTTCGTTAACAAGTTTGTAAACTGTTGGGGTCTGAAAGAAAAAGAAGTTAACAATTATCGACTTTAGCCTGTTAGGGATAATGACTACAAGAGGTCACAATGAGCAAAGAAATTAAAGCCCAAGTCGTCGTACTTGGTGCCGGTCCTGGTGGATACTCCGCTGCATTCCGTTGTGCAGACTTAGGTTTGGAAACCGTACTTATCGAGCGCTATAGCACACTAGGTGGTGTATGTCTGAATGTTGGGTGTATTCCATCAAAAGCATTGCTGCACGTAGCGAAAGTAATTGAAGAAGCTAAAGCCCTAGCTGAACACGGTATCGTGTTTGGTGAGCCACAAACTGATATAGATAAAATACGTCTGTGGAAAGACAAAGTGGTTGGACAGCTAACCAACGGTATCGCTGGTATGGCTAAAATGCGTAAGGTTACTGTTGTTAATGGTTACGGAAAATTTACCAGCCCGAACTCTATTGAGGTTGACGGTGAAGACGGTAAAACAACGGTAAACTTTGACAACGCGATTGTTGCCGCTGGCTCTCGTCCAATTAAGCTGCCGTTTATTCCACATGAAGATCCACGTATTTGGGATTCTACGGATGCTCTAGAACTGAAAGAAGTACCTGGAAAACTACTCATTATGGGCGGTGGTATCATTGGCCTAGAAATGGGTACGGCATATCATTCTTTAGGTTCTAAGATCGACGTTGTAGAAATGTTTGATCAACTTATTCCTGCGGCGGATAAAGATATCGTCAAGGTGTACACCAAACGAATTAAAAACAAATTCAATTTGATGCTGGAAACTAAAGTAACAGCAGTTGAAGCGAAAGAAGATGGTATCTACGTTACGATGGAAGGCAAAAAAGCGCCTGTGGAACCAGAGCGTTATGATGCAGTACTCGTTGCGATTGGTCGAGTACCAAATGGTAAGCTTCTTGATGCGGAAAAAGCAGGTTTAGAAGTAGATGACCGCGGCTTTATTAATGTTGATAAGCAGATGCGTACAAACGTACCTCATATCCATGCTATTGGTGATATTGTAGGCCAACCAATGCTTGCTCACAAAGGTGTGCATGAAGGGCATGTTGCTGCTGAAGTTATTTCTGGTAAGAAACATTACTTTGATCCTAAGGTCATTCCTTCTATTGCTTATACTGAACCAGAGGTTGCTTGGGTTGGTAAAACAGAAAAAGAAGCAAAAGAAGAAGGAATAAATTACGAAGTAGCCTCTTTTCCTTGGACTGCTTCGGGTCGTGCAATTGCATCTGATTGTTCAGATGGTATGACTAAACTTATTTTTGATAAAGTATCTCATCGCGTGATTGGTGGCGCTATTGTTGGTACTAATGGTGGCGAGCTATTGGGTGAAATAGGTCTAGCAATCGAGATGGGTTGTGATGCTGAAGATATTGCATTAACCATTCACGCACACCCAACCTTACATGAATCTGTAGGGCTTGCTGCGGAAGTATTTGAAGGTACAATTACCGATCTTCCAAACAGAAAAGCGAAGAAGAAGTAATTATATTTTCTTGAAAAAACCGCCTTTATTGGCGGTTTTTTATTGCCATAAAAAAGCGATGGTCGCCCATCGCTTTTTGTTTATTGCCAATTAACGTTATTATTTTAATCTTCTTTATAGATACAAAGCATATTCAAAAAACTATCGGTGAACTGGTCAAGATGTTGTTTATCATTGTTACGATTCGCTTCCAAATAGATAGCGTAACAGATGGCATGAAACATTTTAGCCAGGTTTTCAGGTTTTTGATTTTCACATATCTCCCCACGTTCAATAGACTGGGAAAACATGTTTTCTACTAATAGTCGACTGTTTTTATTGAGAGAAACATAAAGCGGCCACACTTCATCGCGAGCTGATGCACTCCACTCAAACCACACTTTTAACCAGTGCTCATTTTGTAATACCAGTTCACACATATTATCTGCTGTGTTTTTAAGATTTTCTTTAGCATGTAAAGAAGTGTCTATATTCTCATTGAGAAAAGCAGAAAACTGACGAACAACATGGTGTAATACCTCGTCGACGAGGTCTTCTCTTGTAGGGAAATAATTGAAAACCGTAGCAACTGAAACTTGTGCAATTTCAGCTATATCGGCGTGGCCACCACGGCCTATACCACGACGGGCAAAAACGTCTAATGCAATATCCATTAATTGCAATTTACGTTTTTGCGGGGACAAACGAGTCCGAGGATGTTTCTTTATCATGTCCATAACGGGTTTACCTTGCCAAATCGTTGATTATCTAATTTATACTTATTATGATTGTTTATATTGCTTAATGAGTGTACAAGTGCATATAAATGCGGTCAATTTATACAGTTAACAATTATGTCACTAATTTGAGATTCCCCCACAAAACAGAATGAAATCTTATATTTCATTTACATTAATGATGTAAATGTTATTAGTGATAGTCGGGTTAGAACTTATAGAGCTAAGCCGGAGATCATCACTAGAACTTAGTTAGCAACCACCACTAGAGTAATGTTAGAATACGGCAAGATTTTTAGTGGTATATTTAGCGTTTATAGCTTAACCAGATAATTGAGAAGAGAATGAAACATACAGTTGAAGTGATGATCTCTGAAGAAGAGGTTCGACAGCGTGTCCAAGAGCTTGGTAAGCAGATTACGGAACATTATGGCGATTCCGAAAACTTAGTAATGGTTGGACTCTTAAGAGGCTCTTTCGTTTTTATGGCCGATCTTGCGCGAGCAATTAAGATCAATCACTCAGTTGATTTTATGACGGCCTCGAGCTACGGAAACACGATGGAAAGCTCTCGTGATGTACGTATTTTAAAAGATTTAGATGATGACATTAAAGGTAAGGATGTACTGCTGGTTGAAGATATTATCGATACTGGCAATACATTGAGCAAAGTGTGCGAAATATTGTCGATACGTGAGCCTAACTCAATTGAGATTTGTACGCTATTAGACAAACCTTCACGCAGAGAAGTAGATGTGTCGGTTAAATGGATAGGGTTTGCGATACCAGACGAGTTTGTTGTTGGTGTCGGTATCGATTACGCGCAAAAGTATCGTCACTTACCTTACATTGGTAAAGTAGTACCTCAAGAATAAATCCAAAAAAGGAGCGCATTTATGGGCTCCTTTTTATTCGGGTATTTTTCAGTTTATCGCGTTTTTTATTGAGTTATAGACCAGAAAATATTGGCTATATTTCACCGTGACTAGTCAGTTTAGATATTGCACCTTGGTAGGCAATTTCTAAAGATTCTCTGCTGTGGCTTCGCATACCTAGATCTTTTAGCTTTCCATCATCGATACCATAAATGACACCGTGAAGATCTATCTGTTGACCTCTCTCCCAAGCGTTCTGCAATATGGTTGAATTACCCAAGTTATACACTTGCTCGGCTACATTGACCTCACAAAGCTTGTTACCCCATTGCTCTCGAGGATATTCGCCTAACCAATTGCGGTGTTTAAGGTAGATATCTCGAACGTGTAGTATCCAATTGTTAATAAGACCTAATGGTGTGTTGTCTATGGATGCGTTGACACCACCGCAACCGTAGTGACCACAAACGATAACATGTTTTACTTTTAATACATCGACGGCGTACTGAACGACTGAAAGGCAGTTTAGATCGGTATGAATCACCTGATTTGCAACATTACGGTGAACAAAAAGCTCGCCGGAATCTAATCCTGTCAGTAATTCTGCTGGCACACGACTATCCGAACACCCAATCCATAGATAATCTGGACTTTGTCTTTCTACTAATTTAGTGAAATATTCAGGACTCTCTGAGGTCATCCGATTTGACCATTCAGCATTTTTTTCAAATAGTTCTTTTATATGTGGCATTTATGTTCCCTCTGTATTTTACATACTATACACATGCTACTGAATTGGTTCCCATAATAGTTAATGCTTTTTTACATTTACATTACTGGTAAGAGTAGTTGTTGGCGTTTAATAGGCTATTTCACACAAGGCACTTTTATTTAGATGATTCTAATAAATAAATGTTGTTTTTATATGGATTAGCCCCCATTTAGTTTTACTGTCACTCTGTATTTATCGTCTCCATACGAAGCTGCAAGGCCACTAAATAAGATCATAACTATGTACGCACTAGAAATAAAAGATTTGAGAAAGACCTATTCAGGTGGTTTTGAAGCACTGAAAGGGATCAGTTTACAGGTCAAAAAAGGCGATTTTTACGCGCTCTTAGGTCCTAATGGAGCGGGTAAGTCCACAACTATTGGTATTATCTCTTCTTTAGTAAACAAAACATCTGGGGAGGTAAAGGTTTTTGGCAACAATATGGACACTCACCTAGAGCAAGCAAAACAGCACCTCGGCCTTGTACCGCAAGAATTTAATTTTAATCAGTTTGAAACCGTTGAGCAGATAGTTATACAGCAAGCGGGTTACTATGGCGTGTCAAAAGAATTAGCCAAAGATAGGGCAAAGAAGTGCCTTACCCAACTTGATCTTTGGGAAAAGCGGTCAGAGCGAGCACGTAACCTTTCTGGTGGTATGAAACGACGTTTAATGATCGCCCGTGCTCTGATGCATGAACCCAAACTGCTTATTTTAGATGAGCCTACCGCGGGTGTGGACATAGAATTACGTCGTTCTATGTGGCATTTTCTTAAAAAAATAAATGCGGAAGGAATCACGATTATACTGACTACTCACTACTTAGAAGAAGCGGAGATGTTGTGCCGAAATATCGGCATTATTAATCGCGGTGAGTTAATCGAAAATACAACAATGAAAGAGTTACTCAACAAGCTGGATGTTGAAACGTTTATTCTTGATTTGGATGAAGGTAGTTCTAAACCTGAGCTTACTGGTGTGAATTCTATGACTCATCATAATGACTCTCTAGAAATTGAGATAGACAAGACACAAGGTTTGAATTTTGTCTTTAGTCAATTAACTGAGCAAGGCATCAATGTTTTATCGATGCGAAACAAAGCGAACCGGCTAGAAGAGCTATTTGTGAGTATTGTTCGAGAACAGAGCGGGAAATAATTAATTATGTATCAAATTTACTGGACAGCTTTTAAGAGCTTATTATCGAAAGAGATCAATCGCTTTATGCGTATCTGGGTACAAACGCTCGTACCGCCTGCGATTACAATGACACTCTACTTCATCATTTTTGGCAATCTCATTGGTTCTCGAATTGGAGAGATGAATGGTTTCAGCTATATGGAATATATCGTTCCTGGTTTGATCATGATGTCGGTTATCACCAACTCATATTCTAATGTTGCCTCTTCTTTTTATAGTTCCAAATTCCAAAAGAATATCGAAGAGTTACTGGTCGCTCCTGTCCCTAATTACGTCATTATTATCGGCTTTGTTATGGGCGGGGTGACTAGAGGATTAGCCGTAGGCGCGATTGTAACGGTTGTCTCTTTATTCTTTGTCGACTTGCAGGTCGAGCATTGGGGGATCATTATTGCGACAGTCTTTATGACGTCTGTTGTCTTTTCTTTGGGCGGCTTAATTAACGCTATCTTTGCCAAAACCTTTGACGATATATCGATAATCCCAACGTTTATTCTGACACCTCTAACTTATTTAGGTGGTGTATTTTATTCGATCAACCTGTTACCAGAATTTTGGCAAGGGGTCTCAAAGATTAATCCCATTGTATATATGGTTAATGCCTTTCGATATGGTTTCTTAGGTGTATCTGACGTAGGGATTGTGACCTCTTTTACCGTACTTATTGCTTTTGTCGTCGCGTTGTACGCTATAGCACATTACTTAGTAACGAAAGGTATTGGACTTAGATCTTAGGGTATCGGTTACGATTGGATATAAAAATAGCTATCAGTGACTGTTGATAGCTATTTTTATTTATCGATATTGGTAATAGAAACGACGAAATCAAATACAATTTTAACGCATCATTGGTATTACTCTTGCTCTTTTTCTTCCGCAACTAACTCAAGTACCTGGTTATCAATTAATCTTGCTTTACCTAAGAAAGCAGATATCAATATAACGGCTTGAGATGTCTCTTCACCAATAATCAAAAGCGATTTCGCATCACGAATGAATATTTCATCTGGGCGTAGACCAGCGGCTCTTAGTTGGTCTTCTGCATCTTCAATGACTGAGTCGTAATCGTTTCTGCCTCCTCGAATTTGGCTGCTTATCCAACGCATTGTTCTTGCTAATACGGGAGCACGCTGACGTTCATCCATAGTGAGAAGTGCGTTGCGAGAACTCATCGCTAATCCATCTAATTCTCTAACGGTTTGCACACCGATAATCTCGGTGCCCAAGCAAAGGTCTTCGGTCATTTGTTTAATAACAGCAAGCTGTTGGAAATCTTTTTCACCAAAACAGGCAAAATCGGGTCTAACGATATTAAATAACTTGGTGACTATCGTCGCCACACCGCGGAAGTGACCGGGACGAGAAATACCTTCAAGCATATGTGATAACTTAGGTACTTCGACGAAGGTTTGTTTATCTAAACCCTCTGGATACATCACTTCAGGGGGGGGGGTAAACACGAGTTCGACACCCTCGCCATTCAGTTTACTTAAGTCCTTGTCCAAGGTGCGAGGATAATTATTTAGATCATCTGCTCGTTCAAACTGCATTGGGTTAACAAAAATGCTCACCACAACAACATCAGCATATTCCTTTGCTTTACGTACTAGAGTTAAGTGCCCTTCATGAAGGTTGCCCATTGTAGGGACAAAGGCAATGGTTCTACCGTCACGTTTCAGAAGAGTAATTTGCTCTCGAAGAGAGGAAATATCTGAGATAGTTTGCATTATATTGTTCCTCAAGCGATGGTGTGGTCAGAACCAGGGAAAGTACCATCTTGTACTTCTGAGATATAGAGAGACACCGCCTTACGAATGTCTCCTGTTTTAGCTAAGAAGTTTTTAGAGAACTTAGGCATATAATTAGCGGAGATGCCGAACATATCGTGCATTACCAAAATTTGACCATCGGTATCGCTTCCCGCGCCAATGCCGATAACAGGCACGTCAACGGCTTGGGTGATTCTTTTTGCTAATTCAGCAGGTACACATTCTAAAAGAACAATTTGAGCGCCTGCTTCTTGCATTGAAATAGCATCACGAACCATTTGATCCGCCTTTTTTTGATCTCTACCTTGAACTTTATAGCCACCAAAAACATTGACAGATTGAGGTGTTAGCCCCAAATGAGCGCATACAGGAACGGCACGGTCGGTTAAATACTTAACCGTGTCAACTAACCAGTCGCCACCCTCTAACTTAACCATGTTAGCACCCGCTTGCATTAGTTTTGCAGCATTTTGGCCCGCTTGTTCAGGCGTTGCATAACTCATAAATGGCATGTCGGTCATCAGTAGGCTGTTTGGGCTTCCCGCACGCACACTACGGGTATGGTAAGCCATATCATCGATGGTGACAGGTAAGGTACTATCTTGCCCTTGGAGTACCATCCCCAAAGAGTCACCAACAAGCAGTACTGGCATTTCTTGTTGTTCAAAAAGTTGAGAAAAGCTTGCATCATATGCAGTTGATGAAGCAAATTTACGACCCTCTCTTTTCCAAGTGATGAGATCGTTAATAGTGATTTTTTTCATGTGTAATCCTTTTCAGATGGAATGGACTATTATTGCCAAACATTTAGGCCATTTTTATCTACTTGAAGTAGTAGATTTGATAGCTCGGTTCCATCTGGAAGCTTCAAATTTGGTGCGATTTCTGCGAGCGGATAGAGAACAAATTCTCTCTCTTTCATTCCATAATGAGGAACAGTAAGGCGCTCGGAATTTATCGTTGAGTTGCCATAAAGTAGAATGTCTAAATCTAAGGTACGAGACCCCCAGCGTTCATCTTTACGTACGCGACCATGCTCTAGCTCAATCGCTTGTGTTGCGTTGAGTAGCTCTATGGGCGTCAACTCTGTTGTTATCGCCGCAACAGCATTAATATAGTCAGGCTGATTTTGTGGTCCCATAGGAGCACTATTATACAATGATGATGCCAGTATAAATTGGGTCTTTGGCAAATTTTTCAATGCTTCTATTGCATTTTTTGTTTGATTGACAGGATCATTTAGATTGCTGCCAATCGCAATGTAGACCGTTATCATTACTCTGGTTTACTTTTCTTGTTGCGATAGTTCTTACGGCGACGAAAGCTTGGTTTGTCGTCTCCTAATTCGTTACTCATTGTCTGGCGTGTATTCCGTCCTGAGTTTTGGTAGGTCTGCCACCATTTAGCGAGTTCTTTTGCCTCACCCTGCTCGACTTCACCACGCATCTCTAAAAAGTCAAATCCTGCACGGAACTTGTTAAGTTCCATAAGGCGTGTTGCTCTCTTGCCGCTTCTTCTTGGTAGTCTTAGCTGAAGCTGCCAAATTTCTCTGATCGTTGCGGTATGCCTTCTTGGTATCGCAATACTTTTTACTTGTTGATCCAATACAACATTGCTTGCTTCCATGATGGCATCGTAATACGCGAGGCCTTTTTCTGCCATCATCTGGCGTGCGACTCGGTTAAGTGGATACCAAAGTAGGGCTGCAAACATAAAGGCAGGATTAATTCGTTTACCTTCATTGATTCGCTTGTCTGTCGAGTCTAGAACAAGTTCAATCATGTGCTCAGTTTCAGAGTCACCTTCGTCAGTAAATTCTTCTGCAACAAGTGGAAAGAGCGCTTTAAAGAGATCGTAATCTCTCATTAATAAATAGGTTTCGAAACCTTGCCCAGATTGAAGGAGCTTGAGTGATTCTTCAAAAAGACGAGCAGATGGAATGTCTTCGAGCAAATAGGCTAGATCGAGGATAGGATCTGCGGTAGTCTCGCAAATATCCATATCTAACTTGGCAGCGAAACGTACTGCTCTCAGCATTCGAACGGGATCTTCACGGTATCGTGTTTCAGGATCTCCGATAAGACGGATCAATCCATCATCGAGATCTTCTTTACCGCCGGCGAAATCTTGAATACTGAAGTCGGCAATACTGTAATACATGGCATTGACTGTAAAATCTCGACGCTCAGCATCTTCTTCAATGGTCCCGTATACATTATCTCGGAGTAACATGCCCTCGTCAGATTGCGCCGATACATTTTTAGCTGGCTCTTGATGATGCCCACGAAATGTTGCGACTTCGATAATCTCGCGGCCAAACATAATATGAGCTAGGCGAAATCTTCGACCAATCAGGCGGCAGTTTTTAAATAATGCGCGAATCTCTTCTGGAGTGGCATTTGTGGCAATGTCAAAGTCTTTTGGTTTATGACCTAAAAGTAAATCTCTTACACCACCACCAACTAAGAATGCATCAAATCCGGCATTGTTAAGGCGATAGAGCACCTTTAATGCACTGTCACTAATGTCTTTACGGGAAACTCCGTGCTCATTTCGATTGATAATGTTCAGCTTGATTTCTCCAATATATTAATTGTTAGTTGGATGGTTTTGTCTGCCAATAGTTATATATTTCATTGTTTGCCAGTTGGCATTCATAGTCAAATTAAGCAATTCTAATTTGACCTTCATGTGCTAATGCCAAAAACGGTGCTAATAATAGCCTACGGAGCACCATTTGAGAATGGTGTTGTGATCTTGGTCTCCGGTGGCAGTACGTTAACTGACCAGTTTGAGCATCCCCATGTCAAAATATCATCCAATGTTGCCTCTTGAACCTCTTGAGGAATAACAAAACCTAAAAATTGCATTGCCTGAATAAGAGTAGGCGTTGGTTGTTGCAAATTAATGGCTCTCGCATGATTTTGTTTGGACAGTTTATGCCCAAATTCATCAATCGCCAATGGTAGATGAAAATAACTAATTGGCGTCGTGTTTAGAAGCCGATAAAGACCAATTTGGCGTCCCGTTGGTTCGATGAGGTCTGAACCTCTAACTACTTCGGTAATACCTTGCTCTATGTCATCGAGCACAACCGCTAAATTATATGCAAATAATCCGTCTCGACGTTTGATTATGAAGTCTTCAGAAGCTAACGCATCAGGGATATCTATCTTACCTCGAACAGAATCGACAAAATACGTTATTGGGTCATCCACTCGTATTCGTACAGCGCACTCTTTCTGTGTGGTTATTTTTTTGTCCCGGCAGGTTCCAAGATAAAAACCACCTTGGGCTTTGATTTTTTTCCTACTGCATTGGCAATAATAGGCCTGCCCAGTGGCTAACCATTCATCAATCTTTTGTTGGTATGTGTTGTGACGTTGACTTTGATACATCACTTCTCCATCCCAATAGAGATGGTATGCTTCGAGTGTCTTTAGGATATGGGTGGCGGCGCCAGGTATCTCTCTTGGCGGGTCGAGATCTTCCATTCTAACCAACCATGTTCCGCTGTTCGACTTGGCTTGGAAATAACTGCCAAGAGCCGCAACAAGTGATCCAAAATGTAACGAACCTGAAGGTGATGGAGCGAAACGACCTATATATCTCATAATTAAATCAGTATTAACTCGGTATAGTAAAAGAAAAAAGGGAGCCAAGGCTCCCTTTAGTTTTTACTCTTAGATTAACCTTGCATCTGTCTTTCTTTCATTTCCGCAAGGGTTTTACAATCGATACAAAGATCGGCTGTTGGGCGAGCCTCTAATCGACGAATACCGATTTCAACACCGCAAGACTCACAGAATCCAAAATCATCTTCTTCGATCTTATTGAGCGTCTTTTCAATTTTTTTGATTAAACGACGTTCACGATCTCGGTTACGCAATTCAAGACTGAATTCTTCTTCTTGTGATGCTCTATCAACTGGATCTGGAAAGTTAGCGGCTTCATCCTGCATGTGGTGCACAGTCCGTTCAACTTCATCTCTAAGTTGGTCACGCCAAGCTCCTAAGATCTTGGAAAAATGATCCATCTGTTCTGGTGACATGTACTCTTCACCAGCTTTTTTTTGGTAAGGCTCAACGCCTGCTATGGCTAGGATGCCTAGCGCTTTTTTCTTTTCTGGCATACCACGTCTCCTACTTACACCAACATCAACTGACTTGTAGTTAATTTTAGGCGGGTATCTATAGCAGAAAGAAAAGCTGGAAGCAAATTAAGAAATTTCATAATTGCCTTCTGTGTGAGGTCTGCATCATTTTTTATTAATCGATAAACTCGATAGAAGAAACGAGGCGAATCTCACGGCTTGATAATTCTGCTTTATAACAGAGTATTTCAACACCAGCTTCTTTTGCTTGTTTTAGTAATTGTGAATAATTTGCATCTATATGGTGTGCAACGGACACTTTTTCAATGCCTGAATGTAAAACAGCGAAAAAAAGTACCGCCCTGTTACCACAATTAACCATTTCTGTGAGCTCACGCAGATGCTTCTGACCGCGAGTTGTCACGGAATCAGGAAAGTACCCTTGTCCACTATTTTCTAGTAACGTGACGCTTTTTACTTCTACGTAACAAGGGGCTTTTCCCTTACCTTCAAGATAAATGTCTACACGGCTGTTTTCACTGCCATACTTAACTTCTGTACTCAATTTATCGTAGTCTAAAAGCTCCAAAATGACATTGGTATTGATTGCTTCAACCACAAGATTATTTGCTCTAGCGGTATTTACGCAAATATTTTCACCACTCGCGTTCTGACTGAGTTCCCAACTATTTGGATATTTTCGCTTCGGATTGTCAGAAGTTGAATACCAAATGATATTTCCTGCGTCAGCACAGCCCGTCATCGCCCCAGTGTTTGCGCAGTGTATGGTTCGAATTTCTCCTGATGGAAGTTCTATGTCAGCCAAAAAGCGCTTGTAGCGTCTGATTAATGTGGCAGATTCTAGCTTAGGTTCAAAGTGCATCTTTTCACTGTTTTCATTACAATCTCGTTTAACTAGTAAATCATAAGGTTTCACCTTGCCACAACTACCAATTGAAACTGTTATTTCAGATCTGTTAACTCATGTCGAAAAGAGTGACCAAATCATCCTTAAAGCTCAACCAGGTGCAGGAAAATCAACCTATTTCCCACTTCAGCTGATTAAACATAAGGTAATTAAAGGTAAAATAATCATGCTGGAACCTAGACGTCTAGCGGCGAGAAATATCGCTTATTTTTTAGCAAAGCAGCTTGGTGAGAATGTAGGGGAACAAGTCGGGTTTCGCGTAAAAGGTGAAACAAAGGTGAGTTCGAATACCAAACTTGAAATAGTGACCGAAGGAGTCATGACTCGTATGCTTCAGTCTGACCCTGAGCTTTCAGGTGTCGATCTACTAATATTTGACGAATTTCATGAAAGAAGTATTCATGCTGACACCTCTCTTGCTTTTGCACTAGAGGTGCAAGAGGCGTTGAGGGATGACCTTAAAATTGTCGTGATGTCAGCAACGCTAGATCAGCAGGCGTTACAGAACCTCCTTCCTCGAGCTGCGTATATTGAATCTGACGGAAGAGGCTTCCCAATTCACTATCGCTATTCGCCACTGCGTGTCAATGAGCGCTTGATTCCGAGTATGACCAAAGCCATTTTGCATGCAGTGCGAAATGAACAAGGCTCCATTTTAGTTTTCCTCCCAAGTTCTGGGGCCATTAAGCAGTTAGCGTTAGAGCTTGGAACTCTGGATGAAAAAACGCAGGTCTATCCTCTTTACGGACGATTAACGTTTCAACAGCAAGAGCAGGCAATTGCGCCGAGCCCCAAGGGACACCGGAAAATTGTGCTCGCGACGAATATTGCCGAAACATCGTTAACAATTGAAGGCATACGTATCGTTATCGACTCAGGTCTTGAGAGAGTGGCTAAATTTGATTTAAGGACTGGAGTTACGAAATTAGAAGAGGCTAAAATTGCACAATCTTCTGCTATACAAAGAGCGGGAAGAGCCGGCCGTCTTGAAGATGGCATCTGTATTCGTTTATATAGCGAAGATCAATTTAAACAGTTTGCTTTAGTACCAGAACCAGAGATACGGCATAGTGATCTTTCGTCGCTATGCTTGGAGTTGGTCCAATGGGGAACCACAAAAGCGGATGAACTTCATTGGTTAGATACGCCTCTGACAACAAGCCTAGAACAAGGCTTTACGTTACTTGAAAAGTTAGGGCTGGTGTCCGATACACGACAGTTAACATCACTTGGTAAGTCTGCCCAAAAACTCGGAATTGACCCCAGACTTGCTGCGATGTTAGTTAAAATACATCAAATGAATGAAACTTTGCTGCCTACGGCATTGGCTTTAATTCCGATTGTGGAAGAGTCGACACAGGTGAATGTAGATATCGCTCAATCACTGTATGCGCTAAAGCATAGAAAAAATAGGTCGCAAAGTGTCATTGAACGCAGAGCAAGGCAACTAGCTGAAAAAATGGGTACTAGTTTCTCTCTATCTTGTATAAAAGAAGAGGAAGCTGGGCTTTGCCTAGCTCTGGCGTATCCAGAACGAATTGCTCAACAAAGAAAAGGACAGGATGGACAGTTCCTGTTGGCCAATGGACATGGGGCCTCTATTGATGATTTGGAACCCCTGTCTACGAACGAGTATGTTGTTGTCGTTAACCTAATGCGAAGCTGGCAGGATACGAGTAGGGTATTTGTAGGTGCAAATTTAAACATAGATGAATTACATCAATTTAATCCATCTATCTTTGATTCTATTGAGTGTATAGATTGGGACGAAAATAAAGGGCAACTTGTCGCCGAAAAGCATTTGAAACTTGGAAAGTTGATCATAAAAAAAGAAGTACTTCCGAAAACAAATGCAGAAAAAATGACACAAGCTCTACTTAATTTTGTTCGTCGAAAAGGACTTTCGTGCTTGAATTGGACACCAGGTAGTCTGGCTCTCTTAGAACGAATGCGTTGCGCTTCAGATTGGTTCAGCGAGAAATCGTGGCCGGACTTAACAGAAGATGGCTTGGTCGATCATTTGGACAAATGGATAGAGCCATTCATGGTTGGAAAAGTGAGCGTAAAGAGTCTTGAACGTATAGACCTCTCTCAGGCCTTACTGGCATATCTTGGTTGGCCTTTGAATAAAGAGATCGATGGTTTATTGCCGGTGTACTATCAAGTTCCAACAGGAAGCAATAAGAAAATAATTTATAAAGCAGGAGCAGAACCCATGGTATCGGTTCGTATGCAGGAAGTGTTTGGTGAGAAAACATCACCACTAATAGCCGATGGACGAAAACGGATAGTATTGGAGTTGCTGTCACCTGCTCATCGTCCACTGCAGATAACATCAGATTTGGCTGGTTTTTGGATGGGAAGTTATAAAGAAGTGCAAAAAGAGATGAAGGGAAGATACCCTAAACACCCTTGGCCTGACGATCCTGCCAATCACATTGCGACAACTAAAACTAAACGACAATTAAAGTCATGATAAATAAAAAAGAAACAGTTTCTAAAAAAACAATAACGACGAAAAAAGCCGCACCGAAAAAGAAGGTGCCGACTAAGCGACCTGTCGCAAAAAAATCGTCAAGTAGAACCACTAAAGGAAAACCAACCAAACGAGGTTGGTTAAGATATTTGTGGAGCTTAGCGTGGAAGGTATCGGTTGCCGGTGGCGCAATAATTGTGTTTGTCGGCATTTATTTTGATTCTGTAGTAAAAGAGCGCTTCGAAGGACAACTTTTTGATCTGCCTACGGTTGTTTATGCTCGTGTGTTACATCTGTCTCCCGGGATGGAATTTAGCATCAAGGAGATGAAACAAGAGTTGGATGCGTTAGCTTATAAAAAAGTTCGAAGTCCTAGGCATGCGGGGGAGTACTCTGCGTCATCGACAAAAGTAGAAATGATTCGTCGCCCATTTGATTTTGAAGACGGGCCTCAGCCTGATAGGCACGTGATGCTTCATTTTGATAATTTGGGGCTTAATCGAATTCAATCATTAGAGCAAAAGGGTGATCTTGGCTTTTTACGAATAGAACCTAAGATGCTTGGAATGTTAGAAAAAGAGGTGAATGAAACTCGCCTCTATTTGAAACGCAATCAGTTCCCTGAATTTTTAGTTGATGCATTATTAACGACAGAGGATAGAGATTTTTATCAACACGATGGAGTATCGCCGACCTCTATACTACGAGCCCTAGTCGCGAATGTTAAAGCTGGACGAACCGTTCAGGGCGGGAGTACGTTAACCCAACAGTTAGCCAAAAACCTTTTTTTAACAAGAGAAAAAACGATTTGGCGCAAAGTTCGTGAAGCGTATATTGCGTTAATTCTTGACTACCGTTATGACAAAGATAGGATATTGGAAGCGTATCTAAATGAGGTTTATCTAGGACAAAGTGGTGGACTTGCAGTACACGGTTTTGGTTTGGCATCTCGTCTTTATTTTGGCGTTCCGGTACAAGAGCTCAGATATGACCAGCTTGCTCTCCTTGTCGGTATGGTAAAGGGCCCATCTTACTATAATCCAATAAAAAACCCTGAGCGTGCTAAAAAGCGAAGAGACCTTGTCCTGAGACTGATGATGCAACAGGATTATGTGACTGCTAGTCAATATAATCAAGCGGTTAGCCGTAATTTAGATATCCAAGACAATCCTAGAATTGCAAGTCGGCAACCCGCTTATTTTCAACAACTCAAGAACGAACTAGCGAAAAAACTGGGCGGAGAGTTTACTACATTTGCGGGGTTGACCCTATTTACTACCTTAGACCCTGTTTCTCAAACTATGTTAGAGAAAGCGATTGAGAGAAAACTCCCAGACTTGGAAAAGAAGAATGGAGTTGGACTTGAGGCTGCTGCTATTGCCGTCGACAGAAAAACGGGTGAAATTAGAGCTATGGTGGGAGGGAAAAGGACTGGGTATGACGGCTTTAATAGAGTTTTAAATGCGAGTCGACAAATTGGTTCTCTTGTAAAACCGGCGGTGTATTTAACCGCGTTATCTTACCCTGATGAATATACTCTTGCGACAACGTTAAAAGATGAACCAATACAACTGAAAGGCAGCAAAGGCACGATATGGAAACCGAAAAATTTCGATAACAAATTCCGAGGTTCAGTCCCGCTCTATCAAGCCATGGCTAAATCGATTAATATTCCAACAGTAAGGTTGGGACTTAAGTTAGGCATTCCTAAGGTGACAGATACTCTAGCAGCATTGGGTGTTGATAGAAAAGAGATCCGGCCCGTACCTTCTATGTTTTTAGGTTCATTTTCTCTGACACCTTATCAGGTTGCTCAGATGTACCAAACAATAACAAACTCTGGTCAACGAGCACCGCTTAGTGCTTTACGGGTAGTAAAAGACCTGGATGATGAGATACATTATCAGTCAATGCCAAGGAAACAGATTACCATTGATGAACAAGCCGCATGGTTAACAACCTATGTTATGAAGAAGGCTGTATTAGAAGGTACCGGAAGATATCTACAGAATCAGTTTAGCTGGGCAGGTTTAGCTGGAAAAACAGGTACGAGTAATGACAGTAGAGACAGTTGGTTTGTGGGCGTTGATGGCCGAGAAGTTGTGACTTTATGGGTAGGAAGGGACGATAATAAACCCACAAAACTGACGGGTTCTACTGGTGCATTACGAGTATATAACGAGTATTTATCTTTCAGAATACCACAACGATTGCAGCTACCTTGGCCAAAAGGAGTGACGACAATGGGCTATGCTAAGCAGAAAAATGGCGGTCTAAAATTGGAGTGTGGGAATGCGTTTAAACTGCCCGTGTGGGATGCAAGTGGTACATTGAAAAAATCGTGTGAGAGCTCCCCTACACAGTGGCTAAAGAATCTTTTTGATTAACAATGGGATGCTTTATAGTCATTGTATTATCTGTTTGATTTTTCCGATATGTAAAAGGATTTAATGTGGAAAATGTACGCCTGTTTTGTTGTTCTATCATTGTTACTGTGATGAGTTCGATTTTCTCACCGTTGGCATTAGCCAAAGGTGAGAGTATGCCAGCATCAAATGAGGACACCACAGGTAAAGTTAAACGTCCCACCATCGCCGTTGTATTAGCCGGAGGTGGCGCAAAAGGTGCCGCGCACATCGGTGTACTTAAAGCTCTGGAAGAAATGCATATACCAGTAGATATTATTACTGGTACGAGTATGGGCGCGTATGTTGGTGGACTCTACGCGACAGGCATGAGTGCAGATGAGATCGAATCGCTTATCTATTCAACAGAATGGAACAGCGGTTATCGAGATAGGGTTGATCGAAGCGAAAGAAGAGTCATAGAAAAAATTCATGAAGATCACTATCAGATTAATGCTGACCTAGGTGTTGGTTTTGGAGAGTTTCGCTCCCCAAAAGGTGTTGTTCAGGGGCAGGGGATGATGGAGATACTGAGAGAAACCTCCGGTAATCTGCCTAAATTTGACTCTTTTGATCAACTGCCTCTTAAGTATCGTGCCGTGGCCACCGATATCGTTAAACTAGAAGAAGTAGTTATTGATAAAGGTTTATTAACCGATGCAATGATGGCAAGTATGTCCGTACCAGGGGCGTTGCCTCCTTATGAAATAGATGGAAAGTTACTCGTTGATGGTGGTGTGACTAACAACATGCCAATTGGTCTTGCAAAAGCGATGGGTGCAGATATCGTTATCGCCGTCGATATTAGCAGCGAATATTATAATGAAGACGAGATAGAAAATTTTGTCGCAGTTGGTGGCCAACTTTCAAACTACCTTGTCCGACGGACAACGGATGAACAGATAAAATTATTGACCGAGCAAGATACATTGTTAAGTCCTTCTGTTGGCAACATGGATACGATGGAATTTGATAAAATGCCGGAGGCTTATATCCGAGGCTATGACATTGCCTTCAAGGAAAAAGAGAAGCTGTCTCGTTATTCAATATCCACGTCTCAGTACCAAAACTATATTGACGAAAAAGAAGAGGCTAGACGAACGCTGACTTATGGTGATGAACTGGTCATTGATCGTATTACCCTTAATAATAATTCACATTACGATGATCGTTTGGTTCTCAACAGACTCGGTATTCAAACGGGTGAAAAGATACCAACAGAAGTAATGGAGAAAAAAGTTCGTAATCTTTATGCCCTAGACCGATTTGAAACGGTCACCTATCATTTTGAAACAGACAACGATGAAACCAATTTAGTTGTTGATATAAAAGAGAAAGGGTGGGGTCCTAATTATATGAATTTCCGCTTTTTCCTAGAAGAAGATTTCACTTCCGATAGTCAATATTCTCTTGGTGTGTCGACCAATTTTACTGGTTTGAATAGTGCGGGTGCCGAGTTAAAGCTTAATTTGGACTTAGGAACAGATAGAAGAATCGCCTTGGTATGGACATCTCCGTTTCTGTTTAATCCTAATATAATAAGCTTAGCTAGCGTTACGTATAGTAAAGATAAAAAAAACACACCCGTAGAGGGGTTTGGATCGGGCAGTTCTTTAGATATGACAGAGAACTCACTATCGACGACTTATACTGATTTGACGCTTGAAGCCGCATTAGGGTATCAGCCTAAATTTTGGCATTCTACTTATGTTGGCTTTCGATATATAGATGGTGAAGCCAACCTAACGACACTGCCTGTTTTTGGTGACGTTAACTACACTCGCCAAGGCCCTTTTGCTCGTTTTCGACTGGACACATTGGATGATTATAGCCTACCCACTTCCGGTTTTCTTATTGATTTAGAATATTTTATCTCTGATGACAGCGTACGTGGACGTTCCATATCGGACACTGGTGGAGGTGATGTAATTGAATACAGCAATGATACGGTTCATGAGATTTCAACCAAAGTACGTGGTGCATTTAGTATTGATAAGCACACCTTTGTTGCGGGTCTCGAATATGGCTTAGTTGAGGATAAAACGGGCAACAATCCACCTATCCAGCCTAAAGAACTCGGTGGTTTTTTACGACTATCTGGTGTCTCTAGAGACAGTTTAGTGGGGGAAAATCTACTTTTTAGCAGTATCGTTTATCGATATAAATGGTTTGAGAATGATTTTGGCCTATTTACGGCGCCTGTCTACTTTGGCGCGTCCCTAGAATATGGCGGAGTGTGGTCAGATACCGACATCTCTTTTTCTGATGCGCCTCTTTATACCGCAGGATCTGTGTTTGCTGGTGTTGCGTCTCCCATAGGACCAATTGTGTTTGCATATGGTTTGACAGAAGATAATTACCAGTCGTATTACTTGATTGTGGGCCATACATATTGATGTTGTATTGCCCTTTAAAGATTAAAGTTTGTTAATGATTTTTAGTAGAACTTTAGTCGTAAGTTGCTATGTTGGTCAAATTGATTAGATTTTAATTTTTCGTTAAATTTGCTATTCTCTACGCACAGTTTGGCCATTGCCACTGTTGATGTTTTGGGACAAATCAACACTAAAAATGGTGGTAAGCCATATTTCCAAGGATGTTTGTTTTTTATATACAAACCGTAATGAGAGGAAGAAGTCGTGCTTGAAGCCTATCGTAAACACGTCGAAGAGCGTGCTGCTGAGGGAGTTGTTGCTCAACCCCTAAATGCTGAACAAGTTACTGCACTAGTAGAACTTGTAAAGAACCCACCAAAGGGTGAAGAATCCATTATTCTTGATCTTTTTGAAAACAGAATTCCACCTGGTGTAGATGAAGCCGCTTATGTAAAAGCAGGTTTCTTAACGGCACTTGCTAAAGGTGAAGTATTTTCCTCGTTAATAAGCAAAGAGAAAGCCACCGAACTGCTTGGAACAATGCAAGGCGGTTATAACATTGATTCTCTTATCGGATTTCTAGACGACGAAGGTTTGGCTCCAATTGCCGCGAAAGCACTTTCGCATACTTTGCTAATGTTTGATTCATTCTATGATGTTGAAGAAAAAGCAAAATCAGGAAATAAGTACGCTAAACAGGTGCTTACCTCTTGGGCTGAAGCTGAATGGTTTTTATCAAAACCTAAACTACAAGAAAAAGTCACCTTAACGGTGTTTAAAGTAACCGGTGAAACGAATACGGATGACCTTTCACCAGCCCCCGATGCATGGTCTCGTCCTGACATACCTCTTCATGCTTTGGCGATGCTAAAAAATGCGCGTGAAGGCATAAATCCCGATGCTGCAGGGACAATTGGTCCTATCAAGCAGATCGAAGTTCTAAAAGAAAAAGGTCATCAATTAGTCTATGTTGGTGATGTTGTGGGTACCGGATCTTCGCGTAAGTCGGCAACTAACTCAGTACTTTGGTTCATGGGGGATGATATTCCTAACGTTCCGAATAAGAAAGCAGGCGGTTATTGCCTTGGTGGTAAAATTGCACCTATCTTCTTTAATACAATGGAAGATGCAGGTGCTCTACCAATAGAGGTTGATGTTTCCAAGCTTAATATGGGTGATGTAATCGACGTTTATCCATTTGAAGGTCAGGTGAAGAGTCATGAAAGTGGTGAAGTTTTAGCTGAATTTGAATTGAAGACGGACGTGTTAATCGATGAAGTTCGTGCCGGTGGCCGTATCCCACTTATCATCGGTCGCGGACTAACAGATCGTGCTCGTGTATCGCTAGGTCTCGATACTTCAGACGTATTCCGCCGACCTGTAGAGGTTGTGGACACGGGTAAAGGTTATTCGTTAGCTCAAAAAATGGTTGGTAAAGCGTGCGGTATAGATGGTGTTCGTCCTGGGACGTATTGTGAGCCTAAGATGACAACGGTTGGATCGCAAGATACGACAGGCCCGATGACTCGTGATGAACTCAAAGACTTGGCGTGTTTAGGCTTCTCAGCTGATTTAGTGATGCAATCATTCTGCCATACATCCGCGTATCCAAAGCCGATTGATGTGAATACGCATCATACGTTGCCAGATTTTATTATGAATCGTGCAGGTGTCTCTTTACGTCCTGGCGATGGTGTAATTCACTCATGGCTAAACCGGATGTTACTGCCTGATACAGTTGGTACTGGCGGTGATTCTCATACACGTTTCCCTCTAGGTATCTCTTTCCCTGCAGGTTCTGGTTTGGTTGCATTTGCTGCTGCAACGGGTGTTATGCCGTTGGATATGCCTGAATCTATTTTGGTACGTTTTAAAGGTGAAATACAGCCAGGAATCACGTTACGTGATTTGGTTCATGCTATCCCTTACTACGGAATTAAGCAGGGACTATTGACGGTTGAAAAAGCAGGTAAGGTCAATGAATTCTCAGGCCGGGTGCTTGAAATTGAGGGTGTTGATCATCTTTCAGTAGAACAAGCATTTGAATTGTCTGATGCCTCAGCTGAACGTTCAGCTGCTGGTTGTACGGTTAAGTTGTCCAAAGAGTCGATTTCTGAATATCTCAGTTCGAACATTGTTATGCTTAAGTGGATGATTTCAGAAGGCTATGGCGATCGTCGTACTATAGAGCGCCGTATTAAGTCGATGGAAGAGTGGGTTGCAAACCCTGAGTTGATGGAAGCGGATAGCGATGCAGAATATACGCATGTAATAGAGATTGACCTTGCGGACATCAGTGAGCCCATTCTTTGTGCTCCGAATGACCCGGATGATGCTCGTGTGTTATCAGACGTACAAGGCACAGAGATTGACGAAGTCTTTATTGGCTCATGTATGACTAACATTGGTCATTTTCGTGCTGCTGGTAAGCTCTTGGACAATTATACGGGGCAACTTGATACTCGGCTATGGATTGCACCACCGACTAAGATGGATAAAGACCAACTTACGGAAGAAGGGTACTATGGTATTTTTGGTCGAGCAGGGGTGCGTATTGAAACTCCGGGTTGTTCACTCTGTATGGGAAACCAGGCACGTGTTGCAGATGATGCAACGGTCATGTCTACCTCTACTCGTAACTTCCCTAACCGTTTAGGTACAGGAGCAAACGTCTACTTGGCTTCCGCTGAACTCGCCGCTGTGGGTGCAATATTAGGTAAAATTCCGACTAAGGAAGAGTATCTCGAATATGCTAAACAGCTTGATGCAACAGCATCAGATACCTACCGTTACTTGAACTTCCATAAAATGGGTCAGTATACGAAAAAAGCGGATACGGTGATTTTCCAAGAACCAGCATAGAAAACTCGCTGATTTAGCTAAAAAAAGCCCGCTCAAATGAGCGGGCTTTTTAATGTGATACTAGTTCTAAAAATGTATGCATAACTTGACGGAATGCTTACATGTGCTATGTCTTAATAATGAGACAGTAAATTGTAGCGAATGTCTTGATAATGTAAGGACTGGCTTAGCGGTTCGAATATTGAACCCTTTGTTTGAATGTAATTCTCATAAAACAATAAGGGATTTTTGATGGGAACTCAATTCCGTATGGATTCTGTCCCCGGCTCACTCGTAGTGGTAAGCGGTAAGCACGAACCTTGGTTATCTGTATTAGAACAAGCTGGTTGGCAATGTCAAAGATGTGGCGACTTACGTAAGGCCGATACACTTTTACATGAAATCGGCCCCTGTATTGGTATTGTCGATTTAAGTCAGGATGAATTCAGCTTAAATGGCATTGCCAACTTAGTTAGCAGTCACAAGCATGTTCGTTGGATTGCTTTTATTAGAGAGTCGCAAATTGGGTCTGACACTATTTGTCAGTTCATCGTTAACTTTTGTATTGATTTTTTTACCTCTCCTATCCCAGATGCTCAGCTTATGAGTACGATAGGGCACCAATTGGGGATGCTTAAATTAGAGAAAAAAGTATGGCCTAATTTTGGTAGCACTAAAGACATGGGGATTTCCGGTGAATCGGTATCTATTAAGCGCCTTAGAGAACAAGTGAGGCGAATCGGTTCCACAGATGTCAGTATTCTTATCTACGGTGAGAATGGTTCAGGTAAAGAGAGCGTAGCAAAAGCGATACATAATATGTCGGCACGTTCTAAAGAATCATTCATTACGGTTAACTGTGGTGCGCTTTCAGAAGCAAGAATGCAAGAAGAAATATTTGGTATTGGCACGGAAGAAGGCGTGGAATGCTTCTTGGAAAAGGCGAATGAAGGTACGCTTTTTCTTAATGACATCTTAACGTTACCACGCTCACAGCAGCGTAACCTTTTGCGCTTTATGCAAGAAGGAAAGATAGACACTGTCGACGGTAATAAACAACTTAACGTAAGAATATTGGCAGCATATAGCTCTGATATTGAAAAAGCATTGGTTGATAAGGATTTTAATGACGAGCTGTATCATTATATTAATGTCTTAAGAATTAACGTTCCCAGTCTTAAAGAAAGAGCGGGAGACATTGGCATTTTAGCTAAACAGTTTTTGCAGGAGTACTCCAAAGAGTACAACGCGCAGGCAAAAGACTTTTCAGACGAAGCGGTTAAGGCATTGACTCAATATCATTGGCCTGGAAATGTAAGAGAGCTTATGAATCAGATAAAACGCGCTGTGTTGATGTCTGACAGCGATATTATCGAATTACCACAACTGGATTTACCACAGATATCAAGTGGTAAACGTAGTCTGAAAATTATTCGCGAGAATGCAGAAAAAGACGCCTTGATATATGTACTAGAGTCGCATGATGGGCAGGTATCACCTGCTGCAAAAGAACTAGGAGTATCGAGAGCGACTATGTACAGATTACTCAATAAACATAACCTGATAACTGAAGCTATGTAGTTTTTATTCTTCGTAATAAATGGCGCGTACTAAGATGTAATGCTGTTCGGTTAGTGCCAAATACTTCGTCATTCCTGTGGAAACGGGAATCTTGGTTATATTAGATCCCCATTTTCATGTAAATGGCACTGAGATTTATTAGGGTAGTATATTACTCTGGATACTCATACGTACATGGTGTAATAAGTTGTGATGATTTCTATAAGTCGTTAAAATTTAGAGATATTAGTTATATTTTATAATTTAATTAAATAAAGGGTTGAAGAAATAAACAATTTGGTTACAATTTCACCGTGAACTGAAGTTCACACATTTCTTAATTGGATTAATTAGTTAGATAGGAGGCGCGATATGAAACAGTTAAAACGAATTCATTTTTGTTGCGCTTCTGTGATCTTAAAAACGCAAACCATGTCAGCAACTCATGCGGTTGATTTGCGAATAGATCTATCTGATAACTAACTAGTCCGTAAACCTTATAAGGCTGCGGAAAGATAGCAGCTAAATAGGGAACCTTTCAATTATTCCCCATTAAGATGTTATTTTTCCCAGCAGAGATACTGGAGAAAAAATATGAGTCGTTCTATTTATTTACACCTTGCTGTTCTTCTTGTTAAAGCCGATCTGAAAAGAGAAGAAAGAGTATGGAAACGAAAGCTACGCCGTTCTGTATATGATATCCCTTGGGAGAGTGCACACCTACTAAAGGATATCGGCCTTGAAACTGACGGTCGTACTATTGGTTACAGTCAACCTAGCCATGTCATCGTTGAACGTCGTATCCGTCATCTTCGTCGCGTACACCGTTCTCGAATTGTCACGTAGAGGTTGGGGGGAGCTCTAGCTTTTGGTAGGCTTCCCCCGTTCCAATTTTCAAATGTACGTAAGAATAACTAATGTAGAGAAACGTTTTTTGATTGCTTATGTTTAGATACCAGTACGACTTTAGTCCTAAGCATCATCTCTATTTTTTAAACCAATGTACCTATCGATTTAATAATACATGAGCGAACAAGTGCTTATGTTATTTCCTCTAGATAGGCATGAATCGTATCTTAATTATCAGTGTATTGAATATTAAAAAATCATTAATATTCTTATTATTCAATAGGATAAGTTAATTTAAATTAAAATTTATGCGTGGCTTTAGCGATGCAAATGCACATGATTTTTGAGTGGTCAGTGTTGATGACGATGTTATAAATCAATTGTTTTTGATACTGTTTTATTGAATATATTGAACAGGTTTCATCTTGGAAAAATAAGAATGATTAGAAAATGTTGCAGTCTGGTCTAAGCTTAGTATGAATAAAGGAGGATCCTATGCAAAAGATTCAGCTCGAACACTGGTTACATGCCGATCATTCTGGGAAACATATTGCGCCGAAATTGTATGTCATTGGTTGTGAAGATCTGTCAAATTATCTACTTGCGGTGGAATACAAGCATAAATTGGAACCCGTTCACAAAGATGGAGAACCGATGCATTTTTCATCTCTTGAGCAAGTTAAGGATGTTCTTTCGCGGTTAGGGGTGGAATCTGTCTATTTACGTTTGCACAACACAGATGATGAATGCAGTGCCTTTGGTGATTCTATCCCTTATCATGATATAGAAATGTCCTTGCAGACACATTAAAAATTGATATCGACTACGTTGATCATCGTTTTATCGAATACATTTTATCTAACGAATTGGTCTCCGTAAGGACATTAACACACGCGAAACATAAGTTTCGCTTGCATACCTAATGAGCTAGTCTTATCTTTCTGATTTGGCTGGTTCTTTTTTAGCCTTTGAGATAGTAAGATCAAGCAGTAGTTGGCCATGATTTTTTGTCGAATAAATGATCGATAATTGAGGACGTTAGAATGATTTCAAAATGGGCACAGCGTTTTTTTCAAATGGCTGAGTTAGTGGGTTCATGGAGTAAAGATCCTTCCACACAAGTTGGTGCGGTAATTACTGAAAAAAATCGCATCGTATCTGTTGGTTTTAATGGCTATCCGCATGGTGTTTCAGATAGTGCTAGTACCGATGATCGTGATATGAAATACCTTAAAACTCTCCATGCGGAAGAAAATGCGATTTTGTTTGCTAAGCGGGATCTCGATGGCTGTGAAATTTGGGTGACACATTTTCCGTGTCCAAATTGTGCGGCGAAGATTATTCAGACCGGTATTGCTAGCGTACATTGTCCTGAGCAAACAGAAGATTTTCTCTCTCGTTGGGAAGACAAAATCAACGTTAGCCAAGATATGTTTTTGCAAGCAGGTGTAAAGGTAGATTGGTTACCGATTTCAGAAATTAAGTAGTCGATTGACGTTTGATAGCGGCGTTAAGAAAAGTGCCGCTTCAATATTTTATGAGTGAACTGAGTTCTTAAGTAAAAGCCTCTTGGTGTCGTTTTTATTGGATTTCCTGTTGCGCCATACGCTTGTGTGAAGACTCGACTGTTGGCTGCTTTGGGTCTTAACTGCAAAACCTCTCCATGTCTCGCCGTTATCTGCTCTACTTGGCCTAAAACGATCATCTCCATTAACTCTTCCCAATCTAGTTGTAGTTGGTCTTGTTCTTCTTTGTTCGGTGACCATAAGATCGGTGATCCTACCTTACGATCAGCTAACGGTATTTCCCGCTCACCTTCTATCGGGATCCAAAGTACTTTAGATAGTTTTTGTCGTACATGGCTTGTCTGCCAAGTTAAACCATGTACACCGACGAGTGGTGCGACACATACAAAGGTCGTTTCTAGTGGTTTTCCTGTGTAACTAATAGGAATGCTCTTAAGTTCTATTCCTAGATCCAAGAAATCTTGTTGTGGTTTGCTCCCTGCCGTAGCACCAAGGTGCCATTCAAGTAATTGACCAACCCAACCTTTGTCGCGTTTTAAATCTGGAGGAACGATCATATTCGCATCTTCTGCGAGCTCAAGAAATGAAAGCCCTGCAATATCTAACGCTCTTTGCAAGAGCTCCGCTTCGGTTTTTGGTTCTGGTTTCATTATTGACCACTAGACTAAAAAAGTTATTGTAACAAACTCCAGAGAAAGAACGGAGTACCTGTGAAGATCTATGCCTTTTATTTGAGATTAACCCTAGTTATCCACAGGCTTGTTAGAAAAAACGCAATATTAATTGTAACTGGATCAATTAACAGTGGTTTTGATCGGATTTTGGAGTTGATATTATCTTCAAATAATGAAAGTTAGGATCAATGATGTGGATAAGAACCTCTGTGGTTGATCTTTGACCGATCAAAAAAAGATGAAGATCTTCAGTCAATTTTAGCGACAGTTGATCCTTTAATTTTTATGTAACTTGTTGTTAAATTATGATTTATTTTAAATATTCTTGTGAAGCATTTTTTGTCCCTGTGTAATGTATGAGCAAGTGGATTTAGTTCACTGGAATTCTTCACAAACTTATTCACAGAAAAAGTGAATAAATTGGCTAGGTGTCATTAGATAGTGTTGATAACTAGTATATTGGCTAGAGTTTATTCAAAAGTGAGTGTTGGCTAATAAATATTACTTAAACTTACACTGTAAGTTTGCGACATCTAGGGATATGTGAAAAAATCATGCCAACGAGAATTTTCTAGAGGTTGGCCAGTGATCGATGGCGATGGTTACCGCTTAAATGTGGGAATCGTGATTTGTAACAACCATGGTCAGGTATTCTGGGCTAAACGATACGGGCAACATTCTTGGCAGTTTCCCCAAGGGGGAATTGATGACGGAGAAACTCCTGAGCAAGCAATGTTCAGAGAGCTATACGAAGAAGTTGGTCTTACTAAACAGGATGTAAAAATAGTAGCAACAAGCCGTCATTGGTTAAGGTACCGCCTACCAAAGCGCCTTGTTCGTTGGGATTCTAAACCTGTTTGTATCGGGCAAAAACAGAAATGGTTTTTACTGCGCATGATTTGCGATGAGTCGCAAGTAAATATGCAACGTGGTAATACCCCTGAGTTTGATGGTTGGCGTTGGGTTAGTTTTTGGTACCCTGTTAGGCAGGTTGTTTCATTCAAACGTGATGTCTATAGGCGTGCGATGAAAGAGTTTGCTTCTTTAGCTATGCCTTTTAAGGAGCGAAAGTCGAAAGGTAAACGTAAAAACCGTAGAGGATAGCAATGCTAACTCAGCTGAGGGATATAGTTGAAAAGGTTATAAGGCTTGATGATGTACATCAAGCTTTAAACCTTTTGGTCAAAGAAACGTGTATTGCGATGCAAACAGACTGTTGCACTGTTTATTTGGCTAATGATCAGCAGCAACGGCTTGAGTTAATGGCAACTCAAGGTCTGCAATTGCAAGGCCATTCTATTCATATAGATTACTCTGAGGCACTTGTGGGACTGGTGCGTCGCAGTGCTGAACCGCTAAATCTAGCGGAAGCATCAAAACATCCAAATTATAAATTTTTTCCTCAATTAGGTGAGCAGGTTTACCATTCATTTCTTGGTACGCCAATCATTCATCGAAAACAAGTCTTAGGTGTTTTAGTCATTCAGCAAAAATCACCTCGATTGTTTAGTGAAATCGAAGAGTCATTTTTGGTGACACTTGCCGCACAGGTCGCAGTTATCGTTGCTCACGCCCAAACGAAGGGCCATTGGTTGCTTGCTGAACAAAAGACAATAAGCATCTCTGGTATTGCGGCTTCTCCAGGTGTCGCTGTAGGCCCATTCTGGTGGGACAATACCCAACCTGAACTCTCAAACGTTTTACCCGCCTCTGCTGTAAACACCGAACAAGAACATGAATGGTTAATGTTGGCGATCGAGAATGCAATTACCGATTTTAGGCGAATGCGCAAAAGATTCGATGGTGAGTTAAATAAAGATGCATTGGCGATTTTTGACTTATTCACTCACCTGTTAAATGACCCAATGTTGCGTGCGGACCTTAAAACACAGATAAACAAAGGTGATAGAGCTGATTGGGCGTTGAGACAAGTCGTGGAGACCTATTCACATCGATTTGCTCAAATGAGTGATGTGTATATGCGCGAAAGAGCTCAGGATATTAAAGAGCTAGGGCAAAGGTTGCTTTATTTTCTACATAATTCGGAATCTGGTCAAATTGATCTGAGAAAGCCCGTTATTCTAGTTGTTAGAGAGCTTACAGCATCAATATTGGCAGGCGTGCCCAAGGAACAATTATTAGCGGTTATTTCATTAGAAGGTGCCGCTAATTCGCACGCCGCTATTCTGTCTCGAGCATTAGGTGTTCCTGCCATAATGGGAGCTAATCTATCACCAGAAGCTATCCATGGTCGCATGGGGGTTGTTGATGGATACAGCGGTAAGATCTTGGTTGAGCCCAACGATCAATTATTACAAGAATACCGATCATTACAAGGTGAAGAATTTGAGCTTTCTCAAATGGTTGAGGGTGAACTTAGTCAAGATGCCTGCACTAATGATGGAACAAAGATTGAAGTATTGTTAAATGCAGGTCTGAGTGCGGACACAAATATAGCCATTAACAAAGGCGTTGATGGTGTCGGTCTTTACAGGACAGAAATTCAATTTTTATTACAACATCGATTCCCTTCAGAGGATGAGCAGGCTCAACAATATAGACGTGTCCTAAAGGCGTATATCAATAAAAAGGTGATAATGCGAACGTTGGATATTGGTGGAGATAAGCCACTACCATACCTTCCTATCGAAGAAGATAATCCATTTCTTGGTTGGAGGGGCATACGTTTTACGTTAGATCACCCAGATATATTTATTATTCAGTTAAGGGCAATGTTGCGGGCGAGCATTGGTTTGGATAACTTACGTATATTACTACCCATGGTGTCTAGCTGTCAGGAGTTAGACGAAGCGTTAAAACTTATCGATCAGGCGTTTACTGAAGTTAAGCGTTTTGAGCCAAAAGTCGCTAAACCTGAGATAGGTATCATGGTTGAAGTTCCATCTATGATCTATTTGTTGCCTATGGTTGCGGATAAAGTTGATTTTGTTTCTGTAGGGAGTAATGATCTTACTCAATATTTGCTGGCGGTAGATCGTAATAACTCTCGCGTTTCTGATATTTACGAATCTATCCACCCCGCGGTTATCATGGCATTGAAGCAAATACTTGATACGTGTAATCAATACAATATCCCGGTGAGCTTATGCGGGGAGTTGGCTGGCGATCCTGTTGGTGCATTGTTGCTTGTTGGTTTAGGATATCGTTCGTTAAGTATGAATACCTCAAATGTGGCCCGAGTAAAATATCTATTGAGGCAAACAAGCGCGACAGAATTAAAATCATTTTCTGACAAAGCTTTGACTATGCGATATAGCAAAGATACATATACTATGATGTTGAAATATTTAGAAAACAAGAATCTCGCAGGTTTTACTCGCGCAGGAAAGCAATAAACGTTCTTTTGGTCTTAAAGGTGTGTTTGCTGTATTTTTGCGTGATGTTGCGGGTAAAATATTGTTATCCGTATAGCCCGCTATGCAATTAAGGAAGTAAATTATTATGGCTCAAGGCTTTATTGAGTTTCCACAGATTGATCCTATCCTCGTGTCTCTTGGACCAGTTTCGGTTCGTTGGTATGGATTGATGTATTTATTTGGGTTTATGTTCGCTATTTGGTTGGCAAATAGAAGGGCAGATCAACCCAATAGCGGATGGACAAGAGAACAGGTTTCGGACTTACTATTTGCCGGTTTTTTAGGTGTAGTGGTAGGAGGCAGAATCGGCTACGTGTTGTTTTATCATTTTGATCTGTTTTTGGATGACCCACTGTACTTATTTAAAGTCTGGACAGGTGGTATGTCATTCCATGGTGGATTGATTGGTGTTATATCCGCAATGGGATGGTATGGATATCGGAACCGCCGTACATTTTTCAGTATTGCAGACTTTGTCGCGCCGCTGGTTCCTTTTGGCTTAGGGTTGGGTCGACTCGGTAACTTTATGAATGATGAACTCTGGGGGCGTGTTACTGATGTTTCTTGGGGGGTTCTTTTTCCTAGCGGTGGTTATTTACCTAGACACCCATCGCAGCTTTATGAAGCTTTTCTAGAAGGTGTTGTACTCTTTGTAATATTGAATGTATTCATACGAAAATCTCGACCAGCTGGAGCGGTATCGGGGTTATTCCTAATTGGTTATGGTTCGTTTCGCTTTATTGTCGAGTATTTCCGAGAACCCGACGAGCATTTAGGGTTATTTGGTAATTTTGTGTCTATGGGACAAATACTCTCTTCTCCAATGATTATAATTGGTATTTTGATGATGATTTGGGCGTACAAAACAGATAGTCGTATACAAACGGTTAAAGGTAAATAAGTGAAGCAGTATTTAGATTTGTGCCAACGTATTGTTGACGAAGGGGTTTGGATTGAAAATAGCCGAACAGGTAAGCGTTGCCTGACGGTTATTAATGCGGATTTAACCTATGATGTAGGTAATAACCAACTTCCCCTTGTCACAACTCGAAAGAGTTTTTGGAAAGCCGCTGTTGCAGAGCTACTTGGTTATATTCGAGGCTATGATAATGCGGAAGATTTTCGTCATTTAGGCGCCAAAACTTGGGATGCGAATGCAAACTTAAATGAGGCTTGGCTGGATAACCCATATCGTAAAGGTGATGATGATATGGGCAGGGTATATGGTGTTCAAGGACGTAGATGGGCTAAACCAGACGGTGGTTTTGTTGATCAACTAAAAAAAATTGTTGATGATTTAACGAATGGTAATGATGATCGAGGTGAAATCTTAAATTTTTATAATCCTGGTGAATTTCACATGGGTTGTTTAAGGCCTTGTATGTACAGTCATCACTTTTCTTTACTAGGAGATACCCTGTATTTGAATAGCACTCAACGTTCATGTGATGTGCCATTGGGGCTTAATTTTAATATGGTTCAGGTGCACGTATTTTTGGCTATTATGGCTCAGATTACCGGTAAAAAAGCGGGGCTGGCCTATCATAAGATAGTTAATGGTCACATATATGAAGACCAATTAGAACTGATGAGAGACGTTCAATTAAAAAGGGAGCCTCTAGTTGCACCACAACTGAAAATAAATCCTAAGATTCAATCTCTAGAAGACTTAGAGACTTGGGTCACATTAGATGATTTTGAAGTAATTGGCTATGAGAGTCATGATGCGATTAAGTACCCGTTTTCGGTATAGTCTCGACCCTATGAATACATGAATTAAAAATCCCCAGCATCTAAGATGACTGGGGATTTTTTACTTTCGCGAACCTTTATAATATCAATCTGGAAAACTGACGGAACATGAACGTACTTAGCTTGGTGCTCGTTCTACGTTTTTAGAGTCCGCTAATTTAACTTGGTTTAGGATCACATTAAGTCGTTAATGCGAGAATGGCACCCGGCATTACAATGAATACAGCAATTAAATAGATAGCGACGACGGATTTATTTTTCATTGCCATATCTGAAATAATATCGGCGCCTTTAAGTGGTAATTCACGTAAGAATGGAATACCAAAGATGAATACAGTTGCGAGGATATTAAAGGTTAAATGAACCAGTGCAATCTGTAACGCAAATACGGCATATTCCCCCGTTACAGCAGTTGCAGCAAGTAAAGCCGTGATACAAGTCCCTATGTTAGCACCTAAGGTGAATGGGTAGATATCTCTCACTTTGAGTACGCCTGTACCTACGAGTGGCACCATCAAGCTTGTTGTCGTAGACGAAGACTGTACCAAAACGGTAACAATGGAACCTGATACGATACCGTGTATAGGACCTTTACCTATCGCACTTTGAAGAATGTCTTTTGCACGACCAACCATCAGTTTTTTCATTAACTTGCCCATCACAGTGATCGCTAGGAAAACAGTAGTGATACCTAGGGCAATAAGAATGATGCCAGCAATACTGTCACTAAATGCGCCGAGAGGCTCCTTGAGCGCTGATATGACAGGTTTAGTGATAGGTTTAACAAAGTTAAACCCTTTTATACTCATATCGCCAGTGGCAAGCATAGGAGAAATTAACCAATGAGATATTTTTTCTAACATACCAAACATCATTTCGATTGGTAGGAATATAAGCACCGCAAGCAAATTAAAGAAATCGTGAACAGTGGCACTGGCAAAAGCGCGTTTAAATTCAACCTTGCAACGCATATGCCCTAGGCTGACTAAGGTATTGGTTACAGTGGTCCCTATATTGGCACCCATGATCATTGGAATAGCTGTTTCAACAGGTAAACCACCTGCTACTAAGCCCACAATGATAGACGTGACAGTACTAGATGATTGGATGAGAGCCGTTGCGACTAAACCTATCATTAGACCAGCTACGGGGTGAGATGCGAATTCAAAGAGTGTCTTAGCTTGCTCGCCAGTAGCAAGTTTGAAGCCACCACCTACCATTGAAACAGCAAGCAGAAGTAAATAAAGCATGAATACCAAGTTCGCCCAACGCATCAAATTCTTGATAGAGCTTTGTCGCGGTGTAGCGCTCGTTGTCGCTTGGTTCATTTTTTTCTCCAGGACCATATTTAAGTCAGTTTACTTATCTGATCGGAATAGTAGAGAATGAATATTTCAATAATATTACACTTTTATAAAATTGATGATTTAGTTTGGCGGCGTTTTATGGGGGAATGTATGGTATGAAATAAACGCTATCTATATGAAAATTAATAGATAAAACATTTTAGCCTTGATGATTTGTTATAAGGTTAACCAACAAATTGACAAAAAAGTGCACATCTCACCAAATTTACTGTCATCTTCGACATATAAAACCTCGGAAAAACCAATCATTATCCGGATTTAGATCGGATATAACGAAAGTTAGGTTTAACACAGCGTATCAAGTAAACTAGGTCAAAAGAACTCTGGAAATTATCATGTCACATTTGAATTATAATCATCTCTACTATTTTTGGATGGTGTGCAAGCAAGGCTCTGTATCTAAAGCCGCTGATGCTTTGTTTTTGACCCCTCAAACGGTCACAGGGCAGATAAAAGCACTTGAAGAGAGGGTGGGTGGAAAGCTAACAAAACGAAATGGTCGAAATGTTCAACCAACAGAACTTGGCCAGCTAATATATAAGTATTCTGACAGAATGTTTGGACTAAGCTATGAGATGCTCGATATTGTAAACTACAGTCAACGATCAAATGTATTGTTTGATGTTGGTGTCGCGGATGCGCTTTCCAAGCGTCTAGTGAGCAAAGTTCTCATGACAACAATTCCTGAAGATAACAGTATTCATCTGCGCTGTTTTGAGTCAACCCATGAGTTATTACTCGAACAATTGTCACAACACAAATTGGATATGATTCTTTCAGATTGCCCAGTTGATTCGACTCAAAGCCCCGGCCTTTACAGTAAAAAATTGGGTGAGTGTTCGTTAAGTTTTTTTTGTTATGGCAGAATTGACGATATCGATTTTCCAGTTGTTTTAGAAGAGAGAAAAATTTTGGTACCTGGCAGTCGTACGTCAATGGGACGAAAGGTGTCTCAATGGTTTGATCAACAGGGTATTAGGGCAAATATTTTAGGTGAGTTTGATGACGTAGCATTGATGAAAGCCTTTGCCCAATCTCATAAAGATGTCATTTTTCTCGCACCAAACCTTTATCTTTCTGAAATACTTGAAGAGTCACCACTCCAATTAATTGCAAACGTGCACGACCTCAAAGAAGAGTATTACGTTATATTTGCAGAAAGAATGATTCAACACCCTGCGGTAAAGAATGTTTGTGATGCGGATTTTAGTAATTTGTTTGACTAAATTAGTGTTTTCTTGTGTAGATACTTGCCGAAAGCGTCATATAGCGGTAGTTTGTATCGCTATTATTGGGAAAAAACAGTTACATTACAAGAATAGATGAGTTAACCAATGACATTCCTAGCTAGTTTAAGTTTGATGGAGATTGCGAAATGAACCTACAGGATATGGAAAAAAATTCTGCTCAAGCCGTTGCTTTATTGAAAGCGATGGCGAACGAAAGAAGGTTACAAATCCTTTGTATATTGCATGATCAGGAATTATCTGTAGGTGAACTGTGTACTAAACTAAGCCTCAGTCAATCCGCTTTGTCTCAACACTTAGCATGGTTAAGACGAGATGGGCTTGTTTCGACAAGAAAAGAGGCACAGACAGTATACTATTCGCTATATAGTCGCGAAGTTAAAGAGATGATTCGCTTGCTTCATTCTTTGTATTGCGGCTCTTGAGCTTATAATTCTCAAATTACAGATATAAAAAAACCGGCAATCGCCGGTTTTTTTTATCTTAAATCAAATCTTTTAAAAACCCTAGGGTTAATTAAAGTGCTTTGATTGCAGAAGCGAAACGAGACTTATGACGTGCAGCTTTATTCTTATGAATAACGCCTTTATTCGCCATACGGTCTAGAATTGGTGAAACTACTGCTAATGCAGTTGTTGCAGCTTCTTTATCGCCAGCTTCAATAGCGGCGATTGTTTTTTTCATGTAAGTGCGCATCATAGAACGACGACTAGCATTATGCTGACGACGTTTCTCAGCTTGGATAGCGCGCTTCTTAGCAGATTTACTGTTTGCCAAGGGTCTAACTCCCAGAAACTTAGTTTGGTGACAATTTAAGGCGGAGGAATATGCCTCTTTATCGCCAATATGTCAAATGATTTGTGCAAAAACCCAGCTAATCCACACAATTTTTGGAATAGTTAGGTTAACGCGGTTAAGATGGCGGGATTCTAACAGTATTTCTATGCCAATGCCATTAAATAAACCAACCAATATGGATGGTTGTGAGATTCTGGTGTATAACGTCCCTAATTATCTATATAAAAGAGGTGTTTGTGAGCAAGCGACTCCTAAAGTCAGGCTTAATTGTTAGTGCAATGACGCTCATTTCACGTGTGTTGGGATTAGTTCGTGATGTGGTTGTCGCGAATCTCATGGGCGCAGGGGCAAGTGCGGATGTATTCTTCTTTGCCAACAAAATTCCGAATTTTTTAAGGCGTCTATTTGCTGAAGGCGCATTTTCTCAGGCATTTGTTCCCGTATTGACCGAATACCAAGCGCTTGATGATAAAGAAAAAACGCGAGAACTGATCGCAAAGGTGTCGGGTACATTAGGGGTGTTAGTCACGATAGTGACTTTGTTTGGCGTAGTAGGATCTGGCGTTGTCACTGCTCTTTTTGGCGCAGGTTGGTACATCGATTGGCTTAACGATAGCCCTTCGGCACACAAGTTTGAACTTGCCAGTTTGATGTTGAAAATTACGTTCCCCTATCTCTGGTTTATCACATTTGTTGCACTTTCAGGGGCAATATTAAATACCTTAGGAAAGTTCGCCGTATCGTCTTTCACTCCGGTATTTCTTAATGTGATGATTATTGGTTCTGCCCTATTTATCTCGCCAAACCTAGCACAACCGGAAATTGGTCTCGCCATTGGGGTGTTTTTGGGGGGAGCGGTTCAATTTATGTTTCAAATTCCATTTTTGATGAAGGAAAAAATGTTAGTGAAACCGCAGTGGGGTTGGAGTGAACCTGGTGTGGTTAAGATACGTACCTTGATGATTCCAGCATTATTTGGTGTCTCTGTTAGTCAAATTAACCTTCTGTTGGATACGTTTATTGCCAGCTTTTTAGGGACTGGTTCTATTAGTTGGCTGTATTACTCTGATCGTCTTTTAGAGTTTCCTCTGGGTTTGTTCGGTATTGCAATTGCAACGGTCATCCTTCCTGCGCTTTCGCGTAATCATGTTGACGCTCATAGCATCGGCTTTAAAAATACGATGGACTGGGGTGTTCGCATGGTTGTGTTGCTAGGCCTTCCTGCAATGCTCGGATTGATGTTGTTAGCTAAGCCTATGTTAATGGTACTTTTTATGCGTGGAGAGTTTTCCGTATATGATGTTCAGCAAGCCTCATTGTCTCTATTTGCCTATGCATCTGGCTTGCTCAATTTTATGCTTATTAAGGTGCTCGCGCCAGGATATTATTCGCGACAAGATACAAGAACGCCTGTGAAATATGGCATCATTGCGATGATATCAAATATGGTCTTCAATGCTATTTTTGCCTATTTTTATGGCTATGTAGGTTTAGCGATGGCAACCGCTCTGTCTGCATTTGTAAATATGGCGCTACTGTATCGTGGTTTGCACATGGCCGATGTGTACCGATGCTCTAAGCAAACTATGATGTTTGTACTGCGTTTAGTTGTCGCAGGGATAGTGATGGTCTATGTCCTCCGTTGGCAGTTACCCGATATTGCTTTGTGGCTTGATTGGACATTAATGGAGCGAGTGATGGTACTCGCAGCCTTGATCGGGGCAGGGGGGATAACGTACCTACTTACGGCAGTGTTATTGGGTGTTCGTATGAGTCAATTATCACCCATTAAATAGCGGTTTTTTTCTTTAAAAGGCACCCTCCTAATAATATTCTTGGATATTAAAGGAAATGTGTTACGTTGCTTAGCTATAAAAGCAGTTACGGACAAAGGATGTTTGGTATATAATCCGTCGGTTTCGCACTAATGATATTAATAAATTTGAGTTTGTAATTGATCCAATGGAACTGATTCGAGGCATTCACAATATAAAAGCGCATCATAAAGGGTGCGTTCTGACTATTGGTAATTTTGATGGGGTTCATTTAGGACACTCGAAAGTATTAAGTCAGGTTGCTCATCAAGCTAAGCTTCTGGATCTTGTCTCAACCGTCATGACTTTTGAGCCTCAGCCGATGGAGCTTTTTGCCAGAGATAGGGCACCAGCAAGGCTCAGTCGCTTACGCGACAAGTATGTTCAACTGAAGAAGCTGAACGTTGACCGATTACTGTGTGTTAACTTTAACAAGCGTTTCGCCGAATGGTCAGCTGAGTCATTTATCCGTGACTTATTAGTCAAGCGGTTGGGTGTTAAGTTTTTGGTTGTAGGCGATGATTTTTGCTTTGGTAAAGATAGAGCAGGAAACTTCTCTATGCTTCAAGAAGCGGGCATAAAATATGGCTTTGAAGTCGTGAGTACACAAAGCTTTTGTGTGCAAGAACAAAGAGTCAGTAGTACGGCTATTAGAAAGGCGCTTAGCGACAATGACTTAGCGGCGGCGGAAATGCTGCTTGGCCGAGCATACAGTATCAATGGTCGTGTGTCGCATGGACAAAAACTAGGCAGAACCATCGGCTTTCCAACGGCTAATATACCGTTAAAGCGTTGTGTTTCACCTGTATCCGGTGTGTATGTAGTACAAGTACATGGTATCGGCAATAAGCCTATTGGTGGTGTTGCGAATATAGGTCAGCGGCCTACGGTAAATGGTGTCCGTCAACAGTTAGAAGTACACCTATTTGATTTTAGTGATAACTTATATGGAAAGCAGCTCGAAGTTGCTCTATTAAAGAAACTTCGAGATGAAAAACGTTTCGATTCGTTCGAAGCATTGAAACAACAAATAAAAATGGATGCTGAAGCAGCAAGGGTGTGGTTGCATCAGCTAGAGAATTAGCCGAAATGTCGGTTAAATAATGTCTAACGCTCGCCCAAGATAACGGAATTAAGAATCAATGACAGACTATAAAGATACCCTGAATTTACCAGAAACAGGGTTTCCAATGCGCGGTAACTTGGCCAATCGTGAGCCAGAAATGCTTAAGCGTTGGTATAAAGAAGATCTTTACGGTGAAATCCGTAAAGCTAAGAAAGGCAAAAAATCTTTTATATTGCACGATGGCCCTCCTTACGCCAATGGTGATATTCATATCGGTCATGCATTAAATAAGATTCTTAAAGACATTATTATTAAATCTAAAACCCTTGCTGGATACGATGCACCTTACGTTCCGGGTTGGGATTGCCACGGTCTACCTATAGAATTAATGGTAGAGAAGAAAGTAGGCAAACCAGGACAAAAAGTAACGGCAGCAGAGTTTCGTGAGAAATGTCGCCAATATGCTGCGGTGCAAGTTGAAGGGCAAAAGGAGAGCTTTAAACGTCTCGGAATATTGGGCGAGTGGGATAAACCTTATCGCACAATGGACTTTGGTACAGAAGCTAACATCATTAGAGCACTAGGAAAAATTGCAGATCAAGGCCATCTATTGAAGGGTTTCAAACCTGTTCATTGGTGTACAGATTGTGGTTCTGCTCTTGCAGAAGCAGAAGTGGAGTATAAAGATAAAATCTCCCCATCTATTGATGTGAAATTTGCAGCGAAAGATGAAGCAACGGTTGTTGAGAAGTTTGCTTTAATTAAAGATCACGAAGGTCAAGGTGACGTATCTATTGTTATCTGGACGACAACTCCATGGACATTGCCGGCTAACCGTGCGGTAACTGTTAGAGCGGATCTAGAATATGTTCTAATTCAGGTAGAAGGTGATAAGCCACAACGCCTCATCGTTGCATCTGAGTTAGCAAAAGAAGTGATGGATCGTACTGGTATCGAACACTACCACAACCTTGGTTTTGCGACTGGTGAAGATCTAGAGCTTGTTCGTTTTAAGCACCCGTTTTACGATTTTGATGTCCCTGTTATCCTTGGTGATCACGTAACGACCGAAGCGGGCACCGGTGTTGTACATACTGCACCTGGCCATGGCCAAGAAGATTTCGTTGTTGGCCAGCAATATGGACTTGAAACTGCCAACCCTGTTGGTTCAAACGGTGTATTTTTACCAGATACAGAATTTTTTGCAGGTCAACATGTATTCAAAGCCAACGATTCTGTTTTAGAGGTTCTAAAAGAGCATGGTGCTTTATTGCATCATCATGCGTATGAGCACAGCTACCCACATTGTTGGCGTCATAAAACACCAATCATTTTCCGGGCCACGCCACAATGGTTTGTGTCTATGGATCAAGCCGGTCTACGTGCAAAAGCACTAGAAGCGGTTAAAGGTGTTCAGTGGATCCCTGATTGGGGTCAAAGTCGCATTGAAGGGATGATAGAAGGCCGCCCAGAATGGTGTATTTCTCGTCAGCGTACTTGGGGTGTTCCGATTGCTTTGTTTGTTCATAAAGAGACGGCAGAACTTCATCCTAATTCCCCAGAACTTATTGAAAAAGTAGCTAAGCTGGTAGAAGAAAAAGGCATTCAAGCATGGTGGGATGTTGATCCTGCCGAACTGCTTGGTGACGACGACGCAACTAAATACGAAAAAGTACTCGATACTTTGGATGTCTGGTTTGATTCTGGTGTCACTCACTATTCGGTTGTAGACAATAGAGAAGAGTTTAACGGCCATAGTGCAGATATGTACCTAGAGGGCTCAGATCAGCATCGTGGTTGGTTCCAGTCATCAATGATATCTGCTGTTGCTATGAAAGGTGTTGCTCCTTATAAGCAAGTGCTAACTCACGGCTTTGTGGTAGATGGCAATGGCCGCAAGATGTCTAAATCTATTGGTAACGTCGTGGCTCCGAAGGATGTCACTAACCGATTAGGTGCGGATATTCTCCGTTTGTGGGTTGCTTCAACAGATTACACTGGTGAAGTGGCCGTGTCTGATGAGATCTTAAAACGTAGTGCAGATGCCTATCGCCGCATTCGTAATACCGCTCGATTCTTCCTAGCGAATCTAAATGGGTTCAATCCAGAAACAGATCTTGTGCCAGTAGAAGATATGGTTGCAATCGATCGTTGGGCTGTCGGTCGTGCAAAAGCAGCACAAGATGAAATTGAGAAAGCGTACGATGAATATAATACACATGGAGTAACGCAACGTTTGATGCAGTTCTGCTCTATCGAAATGGGTTCGTTCTATCTCGATGTGATCAAGGATCGCCAGTATACCGCTAAACATGGTGGTAACGCTCAACGTAGCTGTCAGACGGCATTGTATTACATTGTAGAAGCATTGGTTCGTTGGATGGCTCCAATCATGTCATTCACTGCTGATGAGATATGGAATGAAATGCCTGGCAAGCGCAATCAATACGTGTTCACAGAAGAGTGGTTTGACGGGCTATTTGGAATATCAGATGGTGAAGAGCTAAATGATGAGTTCTGGAATGACGTTCAAGCTGTCCGCGGGGCGGTGAATAAACTTCTGGAAGTTGCTCGTAAAGAAAAAGTGATTGGTGGTGCTCTGCAAGCCGAAGTAACCTTGTATGTTGATAGTGCGTTAGCACAGAAATTAAACAAACTTGAAGATGAATTACGTTTCGTTTTATTGACTTCAAAAGCAGCCGTTAAATCAATTGATGAAAAATCAAATGAAGCACAGGCGACGGAAGTCGAAGGTCTCTATGTAGAAGTTAAAGCTTCTGAAGCTGAGAAATGTGAGCGCTGTTGGCACCATGTTGCAGATGTAGGCACGGTGAATGGTCACGAGAATATCTGTGGTCGCTGTGTTACAAACGTTGAAGGTGACGGAGAAGAGCGTCATTTCGTTTAGTTAAAGGTAGATATGAACGTTAAATCACTGGCAATTAGACAATCTGGAGTGCGTTGGCTTTGGCTGGCGGCTCTGGTGTTTGTTGTTGATATCGGTATCAAGTTATTGGTGATGGATAAAATGGATTACGGTTGGGCGAATCGAATAGAGATAACGCCTTTCTTTAACCTACTTTATGTACATAATTATGGTGCTGCATTTAGTTTTCTGAGTGAAGAAGCAGGTTGGCAAAGATGGTTTTTTGCCAGTATTGCTTTCTTTGTCAGTGGATTGCTTATTTTTTGGATGAGCAAACTTCCTGCAAAAGAGAAATGGAATAACATTGCTTATGCAATGATAATTGGTGGTGCGATTGGTAATGTTTTCGACCGAATCGTTCACGGCTTTGTAATTGACTATCTTGATCTGTTTTGGGGTACCTATCACTGGCCTGCATTTAATCTAGCGGATAGCACTATTTGCATCGGTGCGGCAATGATTATATTAGACGGGTTTAGGAGCAGAAAAAGCGATTAGTCAGTAAGGAATTGCTTAACTAATTTTAAAAAACACCAGAGATTAATCCTCTGGTGTTTTTTTATGTATTTTAAAATGTGATTTGGTTCTCTTTTTATTACATAAAATATTCTTAATTAGGTGTAAAGATCCAACCTAGAAGCCTTCTAACGCCTTACTTCTTGTGTTATTTTTAGTTATTCTTAAAATTGAGACAATTGTTCTGGTGTAATTTATCTTATTTAATGGTATGGGATTCTGTGTTGATTCAAGCTAGAATGGAATAAATGACAAAATGATTAATGAGAGGGGCCGTGACATGCGTAACGATAATCTAAAATTGAGTCCTGTTGATAGCAAGACAAAAGCGGCTTTTGCAAAAGTATGTCAGGATGCAGGCCTTACTCCACGCGAGGCTTTAACATTGTTTACTGAGTCTGTTGTTGAGCAGGGAGATATCCCCTTTCATCTAAAGGCGAAGCAACTAGAGTCATGTATGTATGGAAATAATGCTTCTTCTCAAATCCGAGTTCCAACGCAAGATCTTCAGAAAGAAGATATGTTGTTTGCCGATACTGAAAGCCGTTTCTTCAATGAATTGATGGGCATCTAACGCTGCTCTTTCTCACAACTCTTACGTCCTGAATAAACTTGTGGTTTTTTATATCTTCACTTGGTGGTTAAATAGAGAAATGGAAAGTCTTTATTTTCACTAAGGAATGCCTTAACCCATGTCTCAAATTCAAACTAATGTCACTTTAGACAACTCAACTATTGCATCCAATAGCACGGTCACTCTGCATTTTACAATCAAGCTAAGTAATGGCTCGGTTGCAGACTCAACTCATAATATGGGTAAACCGGCTCAACTAGCTATTGGTGATGGTAGCCTTAGCGAAAATTTCGAGAGTCATCTTATCGGTTTATCTCCTGGTGATACTAAAGTAGTTGAGCTGAAGGCCGCAGATGCATTCGGTTCGGCAAATCCAGATAATATACATCATATGGACAAAGCAAAATTTGTTGGTGATGCCGCCGTTGAAGTTGGTACGATAATGGCCTTTTCTGGACCTGATGGAATGGAAATTCCCGGTATAATAACCGATATAGCAGGTAATTCCGTTACCGTTGACTTTAATCACCCTTTAGCTGGACAAGATGTTACCTTTGAAGTTGAAATATTATCGGTAGAATAAATGCTAAAGATATATCAAGAGCAAATTAATGAAAGTATTACTCGCTAATCCTAGAGGATTTTGTGCCGGAGTTGATCGTGCAATCAGCATCGTAGAGCGCGCATTAGATTTATATCAAACACCAATCTATGTAAGACATGAGGTGGTACATAACCGTTTCGTCGTTGAAGGGCTTAAACAGCGAGGTGCCGTCTTTGTTGAAGAACTCAGTGAAGTGCCAGATGATAACATCGTTATTTTTTCTGCTCATGGCGTATCGCAAGCCGTTCGGGAAGAGGCAAAATCTCGCGATTTAACGGTCTTTGACGCGACATGCCCATTGGTTACCAAGGTGCATATGGAAGTCGCGAGAGCGAGCAAAAAAAATATGGAAGTGGTTCTAATTGGTCATGCGGGTCATCCCGAGGTTGAAGGGACAATGGGACAGTATGCGAGTGACAATGGTGGCATGTACCTCGTGGAGAGGCCTGAAGATGTAGATAAGCTTGTGGTTAAGAATCCGAGTGAGCTGCATTATGTAAGCCAAACTACGTTATCGGTTGATGAAACAGCCAGTGTGATAGACAGGTTGAGAGAAGTCTATCCCAGTATTCAAGGTCCTCGAAAAGACGATATTTGTTATGCAACACAAAACAGACAAGATGCTGTTCGTGGTTTATCTTTGGAGGTGGATGTATTGGTTGTCGTTGGTTCAAAAAACTCCTCGAACTCTACGCGGTTAAAAGAGCTTGCAGAAAAACTGGGCACAAAAGGATACTTAACCGATTGTCCGGAGGACATTCGAGCCGAGTGGTTTGAAAATGTGACCAAAATTGGTGTGACCGCTGGTGCATCTGCACCTGAAGAGCTTGTAGACCAGATTCTTAATAAAATAAGAGAATTGGGAGCAACGGAAGTAGAAGAAGTTCAAGGCAGGAAAGAGAATATGTTCTTTGAAGTGCCCAAGGAGTTACAAATTAAAAATGTGACTTGAGAAATAATTTTTGAGCTAAAGCGGTTTCATCAGAAAGGGTTCCCATTGGGAACCCTTTTAAATTAATGCTTAACACTTTTATTCAATGCTCAGGTTATGTGTTGAGCTAAAGCGATTATGCAGTTTTAACCGGAGAATCGGGTTCCTCTTCATCTGCTAAGTCTGTTTCACCCTTGCCTTTCGATACGGTAATAACGTAAGCAGCAGCGCCTAGAGCGGATACAACACCGATTACAGTAGATATGGTAATTGGCAAGCCAAAGCCTAACTTAGCGCTGCTCATGATGAATGAGATACATACTGTTGTCATGAACATCGCGGGGATAGTAGCAATCCAGTGTAATTTATTGTGGCGAAGTAGGTAAGCCGCCGCGGTCCAAAGCATGATAGTTGCTGTAGATTGGTTTGCGAACCCAAAGTAGCGCCAGATAATACCGAAGTCAACTTGAGTTAATATACCGCCAACTACGAATAGTGGAAGCGCCATAAGAAGACGTTTTGGCAATGTTTTTTGCTCAACATTAAAGTATTCAGCAAGGATGAGACGGCTTGAACGAAATGCGGTGTCACCTGATGTGATAGGTAGAATAACCACGCCTAGGAAAGCTAAGATACCACCAAATACACCAAGAAGACCAAATGAAGCACTATATACTACGTTACCTGGACCACCAGCTTTAACCGCTTCTTGAAGACCTTCAACTGAACCAAAGAAAGAGAGCGCAAGTGTACACCAGATAATAGCGATAATACCTTCACCAATCATTGCACCGAAGAATACGAAACGACCATTCTTTTCATTTTCCATGCATCGAGCCATCAGTGGAGACTGCGTTGCGTGAAAACCTGAGATAGCACCACACGCGATAGTGATAAACAGCGCTGGCCATAGAGGCATATTGTTCGGGTTCATGTTATTGAATAGGTCACTGATAACAAAGCCACCCATTACCGTGTGCTCACTAGAGAAAGCAACTGCAGCCATCAAGCCAACAGACATGAATACAAGTAATGCACCAAAGAACGGATAGAAACGACCAATGATTTTATCAACAGGGACAATCGTTGCGATTATATAGTATGCAAAGATGAGTACGACCATGCTCACTTTAGACATTTCGAAAGATGTTTGCTCATTCACAAGGTTTGTGATCATGCCAGCTGGTGCAGAAACAAACACAACGCCGACTAAAAGTAAAAGAACGATAGCAAAAACATTCATAAAATGACGTGCACCGTTACCTAAGTAACGACCAGTTATCGCAGGTACAGATGCCCCTTTATTACGAATTGATAGCATTCCAGAGAAGTAATCATGAACAGCACCAGCAAATATACAACCTAGTACAATCCATAACAGAGCCGCTGGCCCATATAGTGCACCCATGATTGGACCAAAAATTGGACCCACACCTGCAATATTGAGTAACTGTACAAGGTAAACCTTAGGTGTTGACATCGGCACAAAATCGACACCATCTTGCATTGTGTGCGCTGGAGTTTTGCGATTTTCATTAATACCGAAAACCTTTTCAACAAACGCACCGTAGATAACGTATCCGCCAATTAAGGCCGCGACACAAAAGAGAAACCACATCATAATATTCGTCCCAGTGTTATTAGTAATTTGTATAATTCAGTGTCAATACTAAAACGAGTGAATGCTAGCTGCATCCGATTCTTGAGTGAGTGGCACTATTCAACATTAAGTGGTTTCTGTGTAAATTTAATGGTTTTATTACTTCGATTGATCGAGTTCGATGTTTGGTTTCTAATTAACAGTAAATAGTGGAAGTTGAAATTATAGGTGTTTGACTTTCAAGATAAAATAGACCATTTTTGTATTGCATATATTTATATTAAGGGGTTTCTGATGTTGTTTAACAAATTGGTCGTGTTAACACTTTCATTTTTGGTCGTGGCTTGCTCATCTAGTAATGTCGATCTTGCCAAAAAAGGAGATTGGCACGAAATTGGTTTTTCCGATGGTATTAAAGGACATCATTCTCGCTCTTTTAGCGATCTACAACAACTAGGTCAAGCAAATCAAGCTGAGTATGATCAAGGTTACCTTAAAGGCGTTGAAGAGTACTGTAATCCTGATTTTGCCTACCAAATAGGCCTTTCCGGACAATACTATGAGGGTGTGTGTGAAGGTACTGAAGAGTCTCAGCGATTTCGCATGGAGTGGCAAAGAGGTTGGAACGAGTCAAACTAAAACATATTCGCATGTTAATGGTTTGCTATTAGTAGATACCGGGAAGGGGGGCTCACCCCTCCACTGCCTTTCTTAAGAAACCATTTTGTTTATCTAGCAATCGATTCGTCGCATTCTGTCGCTTGCATGACAATACGTACCGTTGTAGCCGTGGGGGTTTCGCCCTTCCGATATCAATTGCGATAAGGCAGAGATCAGTGCTTCATTGGTCATTAGAGTACTCCTATTACTCAGATGGGTAGATAACACCTAAAGATGCGTATCTAGAGGCTCCGGTGACGTCCGGTAAATTGCTTGGTAATCCCTTCACTCGTCGATAAGCCAACCAAGCAAATGCGATGGCTTCCATATAATCACTGCTTACTCCTTTATCATCCGTAGTGCAAACCGTCCAAGCGGGAAGATAAGTATTGAGTTTCTGCATTAACAAAGGGTTGTTTGCCCCACCACCACATACTAGTAACTCTGGATTGGTTCCTATCGTATGATTTTCTATTTCCTGACATATAGTGACGGCGGTAAATTCTGTCAGCGTTGCTTGAACATCTTGTGGTAAAAATTGGTTATCAAAATGCTCGAGTATCTCGGTTAACCAAGCTAGATTAAAAAGCTCTCGTCCAGTGCTTTTAGGGGCACTTAGTGAGAAATAATCTTCGGTGCATAGACGCTTTAGTAATTTAGGTATAATTTTTCCAGACGTGGCATATAAGCCATCTTCGTCAAACTTCTTACCTATCTGCTCATATATCCAAGCGTCCAATAACATATTTCCTGGACCAGTATCATAGCCGATGGTAGGCATTTCAGGTCTAAGTACTGAGATGTTGGCGATTCCACCAATATTTAAAACCACTACGGTAGAATGCGTTGGTTGAAAAATTGTTCGATGAAAAGCAGGAACTAAAGGCGCGCCTTGCCCTCCTAGTGCCATATCTTTACGTCTAAAGTCGGCAATAGTCGTAATACCCGTTTTAGCAGATATGATATTGGCATCGCCAAGTTGCATGGTAAATGGATTGTCACCAGTGGGTTGGTGGTATACCGTTTGGCCATGGTTACCAATTGCGACGACATCTGAAGCGTTGGTTCCGGTCTTGTCTAAAAGTTGTATCACGGCATCTGCATATAAAATACCGAGAGATGTCTCGAGCTGCCCAATGGTAACAATATCGGTAGACTGTCCTGTTGCGAAGCTGAGAATACTTTTTTTAATAGGTTCGGGTATGGCATAGCAATCAAAATCAATGAGTGTCGTTTCATTATCGTTAATTTCTACTAAGGCAGTATCAATACCATCTAGGCTGGTCCCTGACATGACGCCAATATAGAGTTCTTTTTTATTCATAAAAAATGACTACCCTCAGTAGAAAGTGAATTGTTTAGATAACGTATTGGAAATTGATTATATCTAAGGTACTTAAGGTTATAATCATTTTTTGATTGTACATCAACATTTTCAGGAGATTATAGATGGGGCCACTTTGGATTGATATTTCAGGATACGAGCTAGACGCAGAAGATAGAGAGATCCTGCAACACCCAACGGTCGGTGGGTTAATTTTATTCTCTAGAAACTTCCACGATAATGAGCAGTTATTGGCCCTGTGTGATGACATCCGAAAAGTAAGTAAAGGTCGCGCCCTTATTGGTGTGGATCAAGAAGGAGGCTTGGTTCAGCGATTTCGACAAGGCTTTACTCTTATTCCTTCGGCGCAAGCCCTCTCACAATATGAAAATAGTGAAAAATTAGCTCATCAAGCCGGTTGGTTGATGGCGGCAGAATTGATAGCGCACAACATAGATCTTAGCTTTGCTCCTGTTTTGGATAAAGGACACGAATGCAAGGCGATAAGAAGTCGCGCATTCGGTAATGACATCCACACTATATTGAAGAATAGTACCGCCTACATGAAGGGTATGAAACGGGTAGGCATGGCGACCACTGGAAAGCATTTCCCCGGGCACGGCGGTGTTATTGCTGATTCTCACTTGGAGACGCCTTATGACCATAGAGATACTATTTTTGAAACTGATATGGCTATTTTTAAAGCACAGATCGAGGTGGGCATTTTAGATGCGATGATGCCAGCTCATGTTATCTACCCTCATTACGATTCAGAACCTGCAAGTGGCTCTAAGTATTGGTTGCAAGACGTTTTGCGTGAAAAATTAGGCTTTTCAGGTGTTGTCTTTTCGGACGATTTGAATATGGAAGGGGCATCGGTAATGGGTAGTGCCGTAGAACGAGCAGAGCAGGCGCTAGCCGCTGGTTGTGATATGTTGTTACTTTGTAATAATCGCAACCGTAGTGTGGACATTTTAGACAGGCTTCCAATCGTCCAGACCCCAATAGCAGAAACGTTGTTTAAGACGCAAAGTTTTACATTGTCAGAACTAAAGCGATCGAGGGAGTGGATTGAGGCTAGTGAAGCAATGAAAAAAGTTGTTGGCTAACTCATTGTTAATCTAAGCTCTAGATGATTTAGACAATACCTAATTTCTCTTTTAGTGATTTTAGGTATCGACGGCTAACCGGAACCGGATAATCATTTCGCGTTATAATTTCGGCTAAGCCATTTTCTAACAATTTTATTTCTTTGATGGCCTTAGTGTTTATTAAGTATTGTCGGTGGCAGCGAAGAAGATCGGTCTTTTCCTCTAATACTTTTAATGTCAACTGACTGGATGCGATTTGCTCTGCGCTTCGGATATGTACACCGCTGATATCACTGAATGCATATTCGACGTCTCGAGTTGGAATAATCATGATTCTATTTAAGCCTATACAGGGGACTTGTTCCAATGATGCGGGGGCCAGTATAGACAAATCTTGTGTCTCAATTTGTTTGTTATGTTGTTTTACTAAACGACAAACCGTCTTTTCTAGTCGTTTTATTTCGATAGGCTTTAACAGGTAATCAAATGCATTGTCTTCAAATGCTTGAATGGCGTATTGATCAAAAGCAGTAACAAAGACAACCATTGGCATGGTATCGGGATCAAGCATTGCAAGCAGTTCAATGCCTGATATTTGAGGCATCTGAATGTCTAAGAAAATAACATCAGGTTTCAATGCATTGATCTTTTTCAGTCCTTCAATTGCATTGCTGGCTTGATCTATAACTTCAATATTATTAGTGTCATGCAATAGATTGGCGAGTTCTTCGCGAGCTAGCTGTTCGTCATCGATGACTAATGCAGTAAGCATTATGATCCCTTATTGTGTTATTTCTCATTAGGAATGATAAAGCTCATTCGTGTTATTTGGTCTTTTTCGACGTAAGTTTTTAGCTCCCCGTCACGGCCAAAGTAATTAGATAAGCGCTTGCTCACAATTTGCATACCTAAACCTTTATGATCTTTCCTTGGTTCTAGATAGCTTCCAGCGTTATCTTCAACAATTATTTCACAGCCCATGTCGTTACATTGGCTGTAAATCTTAACTTTTCCACCTTCTAACATGTGGGACACACCATGTTTAATCGCGTTTTCAACGAGAGGTTGTAGCGTAAAACTCGGTACTTTTCTATCCTGTAATTCAGAGCTAATATTCATCTCTACTTCTAATCGATCACTGAAGCGTGCCTTCTCGATAGTTAGATAGGCATTTACGTGAGCTAACTCCTCTTTTAAGCTAACCGTTTCTATATTTTGTTTAAGATTACTGCGGAAAAAATGAGAAAGATGTTGAATAAGCTCTCTTGCCTTGTCAGGGTTTTTACGAATAACAGCACTAATTGTGTTGAGTGCGTTGAATAAAAAATGAGGGTTAACTTGAGCGTGGAGAAGCTTTATTTCAGACTGAGATAACAACATCTGTTGTTGTTGATAGTCTCCATAAAGAATTTGGCTTGAAAGCAGTTGAGCTATTCCTTCAGCCATGGACATATTGATAGTAGAGAATAGTTTTCGCTTAGGTTCGTAGAGCTTTATTGTTCCGACGACCTTATCGCCAGCCCTTAAAGGAATAATGAGTGCTGACCCCAATTTGCAGTTTTCGGAAATAGAACATTGATAAGGATTGTCTTTACCATTTAAGTAAATGATGTCATTTTTTTCAATGGCATCCAATGTACATTGAGACGAGATAGGGGTGTCCGGTTTATGATGGTCATCCCCAATACCGACAAACGCCAGTATTTTATTTGTGTCCGTTATTGCGACGGCTCCCACATTCGTTTCTTCATAAACAATTCGCACTATTCTTGCCGCATTTTTAGAGTTAAACCCAGAATTCAAAATACCGACAGATCGTTCAGCAATATTAAGAGCTCTTCGGGAAAAGGTGGCTGAATATTTTTCGAAAATGGTTTTTCTGTCTTGTAGAATACTCATAAAAAGTGCAGCACCAATTGAGTTGGCAATAATCATAGGTGCCGCGATGGCGGAGACGAGGGTATAAGCTTGGTCAAAAGGTTTTGCCACAATAAGAAGAATGAACATCTGAATGATTTCAGCGAAGAGGGTGATAGAAAAAACGACGCTAGGATTAAACAGTTGTTCCTGCTTATTTTTTTTTATTAAGTAACTATGAAGTACACCACCAATTACGCCCTCAGCTGTTGTTGATATCGCACACGCGATGTCAGTAAAACCACCCAAGGTATAACGATGTATACCTCCGGTGAAGCCCACAGCAAAACCAACAATAGGCCCGCCAAAAATGCCGCCCATGACAGCGCCGATTGCACGAGTGTTAGCGATGGCATCATTAATTTGCAACCCGAAGTAGGTTCCCATTATACAAAATAGCGAGAAAATTACGTAACAGTTAAGCTTGTTTTCAAGACGGTTTGAAATATTGAGTAGGGGTAAAAATACGGGCGTTTTACTGAGCATATAAGCCAAAACAAGATATACGCACATTTGTTGTAACAACGAGAGAATCAATTCCATATGTTTAGCCCAGTAGAAGTTATTACAATGCCATTTTATGCGAGATTAGGTAAATTGCGTAGAACCTAGATCATATTTATAACACGTGGTATTAGCTAATGATGTGTAAATTTATTTTTACACAAAATGTTTTTATTTATTTACACTTGAAAGTTTTATTAATACTGGTAAATTAAGCATTAAGTTGGCTGTTACGAATCACTGACGAAACTAAGTGTAAAAAAATATTTACGGAAAATAAGATGAAAAAAAGCACATTAAGCAATATCAACATCAGTGATGAACAGGTTTTAATCACTCCTAATGAGTTAAAACAGAAATTGCCTCTTAGCGATAACGCAAGACAGTTTATCCAGGAATCTCGTCAGACGATTTCAAACATTATACACAAGAAGGATCATCGTTTATTGGTTGTTTGTGGTCCATGCTCAATTCACGATGTAGATGCTGCGATGGAGTACGCGAAACGCCTTAAAGCACTTTCTGCAGAGCTTAAGGATCAGATATACATCGTTATGCGTGTTTACTTCGAAAAGCCACGTACGACGGTTGGTTGGAAAGGCCTTATAAATGACCCTCAATTAGATGGGACCTTTGATATCGAGCATGGGTTGCATGTGGGCCGTAAGTTATTGGTTGATTTGGCTGAAATGGACATCCCTTTAGCAACGGAAGCATTGGACCCGATTAGTCCACAATATCTTTCTGATACATTCAGTTGGGCAGCGATAGGTGCTCGTACTACTGAGTCACAAACTCACCGTGAAATGGCAAGTGGGCTTTCTATGCCTATTGGATTCAAGAATGGCACCGACGGTAGTCTATCGACAGCGATCAATGCGATGCAGGCAGCCTCTTCTAGTCACCGTTTTATGGGAATTAATACAGAAGGGCAGGTCGCGCTTCTGACTACTCAAGGGAACAGCAATGGCCATGTGATTTTGCGTGGAGGAAAACAAACGAATTATGATTCAGTTTCTGTTGCTGAGTGTGAAGGTGAGTTAGCCAAATATGACCTTGATGCCGCTTTAATGATAGATTGTAGTCATGCCAACTCACGTAAAGACTATCGTCGCCAGCTTTTGGTCGCTGAAGATGCAATTTCTCAAATACGCGAAGGTAATAAATCTATCATAGGATTAATGATAGAAAGTCATTTGAACGAAGGGAATCAGCCATCTGATATACCATTAAAGCAGATGGAGTACGGGGTATCTATCACAGATGCATGTATTAATTGGCAATCAACTGAGGCACTATTACGCAATGCACATAAAGAGTTGGTGCCATTCTTACAAGATAGAGTTAAGTGATGAGTCACTGATTTAAGAGATAGAAGTGACGAATAATTTTACCAAACAGTGGAGCGGCTTTTAGCAGCTTCATTTTTTATTTAGTAAATACAGATATAGGCAAATTTGATGGCAGTTGAATTAAGTGAGTTACGTGATCAAATTGACGAAGTAGATAAGCAGATGATTGAGCTTCTGGTTCGTCGTCTTTCTCTCGTCGAAAAGGTCGGAGAAGTCAAGAGTGAACACGGTTTGCCTATCTATGCCCCTGATAGAGAAGCGGCAATGCTTGCTTCTCGTCGACAAGAAGCAGAGAAGCGTGGTATTCCACCTCAGCTAATTGAAGATATTCTACGCAGAACAATGCGAGAGTCATATGCGAGTGAAAAAGATTCTGGTTTCAAATGCTTAGCGCCTTCATTGGGCCCTGTTGTTATTATTGGTGGTAATGGCCAATTAGGCAGTTTATTCGGTCGTATGTTTACACTTTCTGGGTATCAAGTGAAAGTATTAGGTAGTAAAGATTGGGATAATGCTGATGATCTGTTACATGATGCTGGTTTAGTCGTTGTTACCGTGCCTATTCACTTAACAACGGGCGTTATAGAGAAATTAAACGCGCTACCTGATGACTGTATTCTTTGTGATTTAACCTCGATAAAATCTAAACCACTAGAAAAAATGCTGAGTGTTCACGGTGGCCCAGTGGTTGGTTTACACCCAATGTTTGGACCTGATGTACCGAGCCTGGCAAAACAGGTTATTGTCTATTGTGATGGTCGCGGTAGTGAGGAATATCAATGGTTGTTAAAGCAATTTGGTATTTGGGGTGCCAGCTTATGTAATATCGATGCGAAAGAGCATGATCATGGAATGACGTTAATTCAGGCTTTGCGTCACTTTACTTCGTTTGCATATGGTCTCCATTTAAGTCGTGAAAACCCTAATATAGATATGTTGTTACAGTTGAGCTCACCTATCTATCGCTTGGAGCTCGCTATGGTGGGTAGACTATTTGCTCAAGACCCAAACCTATACGGTGATATTATTTTATCATCGGAAGAAAATATAGAGATGATTAAGCGTTTCCATACTAGTTTCGGTGAAGCGATCAAAGTACTTGAAGGTCATGACAAAGCCACATTTGTTGAAAGCTTTGAGAAGGTGAGTGATTGGTTTGGTGACTACTCGCAACAGTTTATGACTGAAAGCCAAAACCTTCTTAAACAAGCGAACGATGCAATTCATCGTGGTTAAGCTTCTTTAAGCTCAAATCTAGGTTAATTTTAAAGCCCTCTATTCTAAGTGAATAGAGGGCTTTAATTTGAGTATTTTAGCGGCCTTTTTTATTCGTTTTTTAGTGATATTAAAGGCGATAATTGTCGATGTAATGCGTTAACTTTGATTGGCGAATAGGAGTTGTCCGTATCGCTCTAATTTTGAGAGCCTGTCTTTCGCGTTGGTCATAAACTCCGTCTTTGCTTGCCCTTTAAGCGATTTTGATTGAGGCAATTTGACGGTTCTTGGGTTTTTGTGAACACCGTTAACGAGGAATTCGTAATGAAGATGAGGACCAGTTACACGCCCCGTACTACCTAATGTCCCGACGGATTGCCCCTGTTTAACTCGCTGGCCGGTTTTAACATAGCGACGTGTCATATGTAGGTATTTAGTAATATAAGTGTTGCTGTGGCGTATAAATACATAGTTGCCGTTGTACTGGTTATAGCCGGATTTTTCCACTACGCCGTCACCAGCAGCCCATATAGGTGTTCCTACTGGGGCAGAATAATCGGTCCCACGGTGAGCAACAACTTTACCAGTGACGGGGTGGCGTCTCCTTGGGTTAAAGTTGGACGTTACCCGCCTAAAGTCTATTGGAGAACGTAAGAACGCCTTTTTCATTGCCCTGCCGTTTTCGTCGTAATAGTTGCCTGTGTTGTCGTCAAGTATTGCCTTAAACGTTTCGCCTTGATTAGAAAAAATGGCAGCAATAATTCGCCCGCGTCCCATTTTTTCTCCTTCGACCACTTTTTCTTCATAGAGCACTCTAAAACTGTCGCCCGCACGAATATCAAGGGAGAAATCTATATCCCAACCAAAAATACCGGCAAGTTCCATTATTTGATTGGGCGTTAGATCGGCGGAAAGTGCAGCGTTCCAGAAATTAGAGCTGATCTCAGCTTCCGTGTAATTAAACTGAATATTAACGGTTTTCGTTTCGAATGCCGCTTTATATCCAATATCGGCTTTACTTATTCGAAAAGTTTCAAATGGAGTGATAACTCGTTTTATCTGCAATAACTCGTGGTTTTCATCAAAACCAAATGTGAGTTCTTCACCCACGCGAAGACGAGAAAGCTGTTTGTTGATTTCTGTATCACTAGAGATAAGTTTGTGTAGTAGTTGTGCCGATAATCCAATTCTATTGAATAACTTAGCGGCACTTTCACCGGAGGCTATTTTATATTTCTCCCAGCGAACGACTGATTCAGGCAGAATACTGTTGTTTGTTTCTAACGTTTCGAGAGATATGGCGAGGGGATAGTGTCGACCAATTTCTAGAGTATTTTGGTTTTTAGTTAGATCTTCGCTATCAGGAAGAAAAATAACAACGGTAATTAGCGCTGAAAACAGTAAAATCAGGGCGCGATGGATAATCGGAAGTCGAAAAAAAGTAGAAAGCATGGTCGATAATTATTAAATTTGGTGAAATTCGTCAATACTGAGTTTAACTGGTTTCAAAATACATAGCTATTCAAGTAAACTGTGCAACTATTAATTTTTGCCAAATCTGTGGGAGTTAACAAGAATGGCGAGTATAGAAGCAGCATTGGCTGAGATAAAGCGCGGTATTGATGAACTTTTACCGGAAGAAGAACTGATTGCAAAACTGAAAGAGAATCGTCCTTTACGTATTAAGTTAGGCGCAGATCCAACGGCGCCTGATATTCATTTAGGACACACCGTTATACTAAATAAATTACGTCAGTTTCAAGAGTTGGGGCATGAAGTCACATTTTTGATCGGCGATTTTACTGGTATGGTTGGTGACCCATCAGGTAAGAATACAACGCGACCACCACTGACTCGTGAAGATGTATTAGCAAATGCAGAAACGTATAAACAACAAGTATTTAAGATACTAGATCCTGAGAAAACTAAAATTCAGTTTAACTCAGAATGGTTATCGGAGCTTGGCGCTGAAGGAATGATTCGCTTGGCCTCAAATCAAACCGTCGCACGTATGTTAGAGCGAGATGATTTTAAAAAACGCTATTCGAACAATCAACCAATCGCGATCCATGAATTTATGTATCCACTTCTTCAAGGATACGATTCTGTTGCGATGGAGACAGATGTCGAATTAGGTGGCACAGACCAAAAGTTTAACCTACTAATGGGGCGTGAACTGCAGAAGGCAAACGGTCAGAAGCCTCAGTGTGTGCTTACTATGCCTCTTCTTGTTGGCCTTGATGGTGAGAAGAAGATGTCCAAGTCAGCTCATAACTACATCGGTGTGAGTGATGCGCCTAATGATATGTTTGGTAAAATCATGTCTATTTCTGATGTTCTTATGTGGAGTTACTACGAGTTACTATCCTTTCGTCCATTGGCAGAAATTGAGCGGTTTAGAACCGATGTTGAAGCTGGCAAAAATCCTCGTGATATTAAAATTCTACTTGCGAAAGAAATTATTGCTCGTTTCCATACAGAAGCAGACGCTGAAGCAGCGGAACAGGAATTTATTAATCGCTTCCAAAAAGGTGCGATGCCAAATGAAATGCCAGAGTTTGAATTTGAGTCAGGTATTGCCATTGGTAATTTGCTGAAAGAAGCGGGTTTAGTGAATTCAACATCAGATGCTATGCGAATGATTCGCCAAGGTGCGGCAAAGATTGATGGGGATAAAATAGAAGATACGAAACTGATTCCTGAAACAGGAACAGCGGTATATCAAGTAGGTAAGCGTAAATTTGCCCGTATCACACTGAATTAATGATTATTCCATAATCATTATGCAGAGGCGCTTTTATAGCGCCTTTTTTACATTAAACTGACGTGAAAATATGTCCTATAGTGATAGAATGCGCTCGCTGCAAATCGCAGTAACCTTGGAGATTTATATGAACAATATCGACCATCCTCCTAGTATCAAGGGAGAAAGATAACCGCGACGGTATTGGCATTCTTCATTCCTACCCAACAGTAGGCGATCTTTTGTTTCATCCCTCCTCTCTATTTTTCTCCAGATATTATTTAAATTACCGATCTGAAATCAATAAAGCATTCTTGTGTTTGGTTTTTTTTGAACGGTGATAATGATGGTCGTCAGCTAATCGGGAGATTCGCCATGACGGTAATAAACCATGAATATTTAGAAACAAATAGCGCCTTTTCATTCATAGAAATAGGGGCTGCGAGAAATGCTTTTTTGCAATATGAACAAGACCAACAAATTCATTTTCTGACTATTATGCCAATAGAGGAGGCGGTGGGGATTCTTGAGCACTGCACCGTTGGTTATGTGCAACATCTAATTCAGCAGCTCGAACTTCAGGGCTTTGATAAGCAAGCACGGCACTATGCTCACCAATTAGGCTTTATACGCTCGGAGGCTGAACCCACGAAAGGTTACCTTTCCACTGGCGTTTTGGACCATGTAAAACAACGTGTGGGATGGATAGTGATGCTTGCCTTATTGGGTATCGTATCGGGCCTTATTATCTCGCAATATGAGGACACGTTAAGTCAATTGGTATTGCTAGCGATATATATGCCCGTCATCGCGGCCGCAGGGGGGAATACAGGTTCGCAAGCGGCAACACTAGTGATTAGAGCGTTAGCGACGGGCGAACTAAAAAAACGGCAATGGTTTAAGGTTTTTTTGAAAGAAAGTCGTATAGCCATTTGCTTAGCGTTGGTCATCGCGTTGGTCATCGTCGCGCGTATTTTACTCTTCAGTGACTCTGGAGCAATGGGAGGCTTCGATATCAATATTGTCGCGCTAGCGATTGCTATTGCGCTGTTTATTCAGGTTACTATGTCGACGACATTGGGGGGGCTACTCCCGATATTGGCGAGAGCGTGCAAGTTGGACCCAGCAGTATTGGTGAGTCCGGTGCTTGCTTCTATTGTTGATATATCTGGGATGTGGATCTATTTTACGGTAGTGAACTACTTTTTGGGGATAGCTTAATCAGATCTCGATAGAAGGCCTGTTCAAACCGATATACAGAGGGGAGTGAATTAGATTCCTTCTCCTCTTTATTTGGAAAGTAGTCACTAATAAATTGCACAAAGATTGATTTTGGTCGGCCATTTTCATCTAACACATATCCAGCCATATTATAGGTGCCATATACGGAGCCACTTTTCGCTTGCATGTATCCTTTAATAGATGGTTTTTGCATGCTTTTTCTGTATTTTAAAGTGCCAGTTTCACCCGATTTTGGCAACATTTTCATTAAATTGAGGGTTGAGTCATTCTTCCAGATATAATCGAGTACTCTACTCATGTTGCGAGCCGTGATTCGATTGTTTCTGGATAAACCAGAACCATCCGCTAATTGGGCGTCGCTTAAATCTATACCACTGTTAGAAAAAATAATCTGTTTAATTGCTTCAGTGCCATTATTAAAACTACCAGCTTGAGAATAGAAACGAGAACCGAGCGTTTTAGTAATATTGTCGGCAATTAGGTTGGATGATTTTTTTAGCATGGTATCCAACATTTCATTTAAAGGAATTGATGCATGGGATGCAACGATTTTCCCTTGTATGTCATTGTGTTTAGCGATCTGACCATTGAATGAAATCTGATGTTTAGCCAGTAATCTACGGATAACGGACTCTGTGTAAGCCTGTGTTTCTTGTACTGCAAATTTTAGCGGCAAAGGTTTTTTCATCTCCGTTAAACAACCAGAAAGGTGATAGGTATTGTTATCTGAAGTCAGTAACTCTAGTTGGCACTGCCTCTCTTTCTGTTCATCTTTGGAAACGGTAATAGCCGTCGTTCGCACAGTAATAGGCTGGTGCTCTGGTACGTAGACTCGAGTCGTTCCATCTACATTGGTATAGATAGATGCTTGTACACAGTTTCCATCGAGTGTTATTGCGCTAGAAGGAGCGCTATAACAGACCCCTAAGATATCCCATGGCCAACCAACAGCTCTTTCGTATCCAGTAAAAATACCATTATTAAGCCAAATATTTCCTTTTATAGAACTCATCCCTTGTTGGGATATTCGTTTAAATAAGTCATCTAAATTTTTTGTTGTTAGCGTTGGGTCACCAGAGAAGCGCACAATAATGTCGTTGTCTTTCGACTCTAATTGACTTTTGAATCTGAAATTATCACCGAGCTCCAATTTTGCTGCTAATGCAGTAATTATTTTCAAAGTACTGGCTGGTGGGAAAAGTTGGTCTGAGTTGATAGATAAAGGTGAACCAACTGAATTGTTTACCAATAAGCTAACGCGACTGCCTTGGGGTAAGGTGTCGATAGGAGCGTATCCGAATAGGTAACTTGAGAATCCTACACATATAAGTGTGATAATTGTGCGCATAGCTAACCTAGTGGGATTAGTGTGATAAATTTAAGAAAATTGAGTATATAGAATAAAAAAAACGCCCGCTATCAAAAGCAGGCGTTTTCTAAGTAATCAACTTCTTGCTAATCCAATAATGAATTAGAAATCGTAGCGAAGACCTAGTGCGATTTCATCTTCTGCACCACGCTCACCAACTGTACCAGTACCTAGTTGGTCATTTTTGTCCAATAGGTTGAAGTTGTAAGAGATGTATGTACGGAAGTTAGGCTTGAAGTAATAGGTTGCATCTACTGCTACGTTGTCAGCTGATGTGTGGCTACCAGTTTCTGCGTTGTTGTATGTAGTAGTGAATACAACTTGATTCATTTTGTATGCAGCAGCGAGTTCGTAACCTGTGTAGTCTTGAACGCCAGAGAAGTTGCTTGAGCCACTATATTGAGCGCCATCAAAATCTTTCTCTCCGTCGGTAAACGTAGTCGCAGCATAGAAAGCACCAATCTTGTATGATGCAGCAAGCATGTACTCATTGTTTTGGTCTTGATCTGCGTAACCAGCACCTAAAGCAAGGCCAGTATCAGCTACACTATAAATAGCTGATAGAGAATAGCCGTCTTGGCCATTGTCTGTATAACCGCCATTTACGTTATCATCTTGAGAATCAGCAAAGCGGTAGCTTGCTTTTACTGCTAAGTCAGAAAATGCGCCTTTGTAAGAAACCATGTTATCTGCACGGTCCGCTGCATTTATTTTGTCAGCAGCGCTGTTACCGTGATATGCCATGATATCAGTGAAGTCTGTGATGACTCCAAGAGCTCCATCATTTTTACCGTAAGTGATTTCACCAAATGTGCCACCAAATCCAGCGTATGCATAACGGTTAGTTATGCTATCACTGTTTGAATCAGTAGAAGCACCGGCGTCAGAAGTAACGAATTCACCTTCATAGAAACCGACACCGTAAAAATCATCGGTGATTTCAGTTTTACCTAAGAAGTTTAAACGTACACGAGATTTGTCATCAGCAGTACCATCTTTAATAGACATACGCGCTTCTGCACGACCACCTATTTCTAAGCTGTTACCATTTGAACTATATACTGTTGTACCGTCTATAGAACCAGCTTGCTTGCCGTCAGCTGAAGCAAAAGCGCCTGTTGACAAAGTCGCTGCGGATACTGCTAAAACTAAAATTTTCTTGTTCATGTGGATCATTCCTAATCTGACAAATTATCTAAGGGGTAAATAATTTTTTGGTTTAAACACGGACTATTACAGCACCCGAAATTGCCTAAACTCTTTATATAGACTTCAAGGTGTTGTGTTTCCTCGTGAACAATTTGTACAGCGAAAGTTCCATGACTCGTTAGTAAAATTATATAAAAACCACAATCGAACACTGTGCGATCATTGTTAAGTTGCTGATTGTTTGAGTTTTATTTTGCATTTATGACTAGTGAGAATTATAAGTAAATCGATGTTTTTTAGATTTTTTTAGTTATTGATTTGAAATGAAATGAGTAAAAAAGCACAAAGTTGCTGTTCAGGTTTGTTTTTGTGATACAAAACGTGAATATAGATGATTAATCACTGATCTTTGTTTACACTAATCAAAATCAATTCGTTCCTAAACCCACTCAGCACTTGTTGAGCGGGTTTGTATTGTCCAAAGCTGACTTTGGTCTTAGAGGTTTAAAATGGAAAAAGTCCCAATGACTCTACGTGGTGAAAAAAAACTACGTGAAGAATTAGAAATATTATTGAAACGTCGCCCGCTTATATCGGCTGCAATTGCAGAGGCTCGTGAATTAGGTGATTTAAAAGAAAACGCTGAATATCATGCCGCTCGAGAAGAGCAAGGTATCTGTGAGGCGCAAATTAGAGATATTGAATATAAGCTATCAGTAGCCCAAGTTATCGACGTTACTAAAATGGATAACACGGGTAAAATTATCTTCGGTACTACGGTGACCTTAATTGATTTAGATACAGAAGAAGAATCCACGTATCAAATTGTCGGCGAAGATGAAGCGAATATTAAGGCGGGTCGTATTTCTGTAACCTCACCAATCGCACGTGGCCTCATTGGCAAGTTGGAAGGTGATGAAGTGATTATTTCTACCCCTGGTGGAGATAAGGACTACGAAATCGATAAAGTCTTATACGTTTAGACGTATAATGAGTTCGAGATATAAAAAAGGTCGCTTTAATTGCGACCTTTTTTATCATTCTGTTACAGAATGATTCATTAATTACTTTCTAGGTATCTCAATTTTTCGTTGTTCAGATTGGCGATAAATAACTAAAACTTTACCTATGCCTTGTACTTTTTCGGCCTTAGTTTCACGAATAATTGCATCAATAATGAGTTCCTTGGTGTCTCTATCTTCTGATGCAACTTTAATTTTGATTAATTCGTGGTGATCAAGGGCCAGTTCTATTTCAGCCAGAACAGCCTCGGTCAATCCGTTCGCGCCCATTAGCACAACTGGTTTTAAGTTGTGTGCTAGGCCTTTAAGGTGCTGTTTTTGCTTGGTGCTTAGATTCATTACGCGGCCAATTATGTTAGTAGTTAAAAGTGCTCAAGTTTCAAAAGATTAAAAAATCGCATGATAATTTTTGAAAGTTAAGCGGATTCGGGGTTGAAAAACCGTATTTTAGCGCCATCTAATCACGAAGACTAATTTTTCTACCATACTTATTTGGTTATTTGTCGAAATTTACTAGGAATAGAATGAGTAAATCGAAACTTTCAGCAAGTTCTGGACGTTGGCTTAAAGAACACCTTGATGATAAATATGTCAACGAGGCAAAGAAAAAAGGTTATCGTTCACGTGCTATATTTAAGATTGAAGCGATTCAAGAAAAAGACAAATTGCTTAAACAAGGCATGTCTGTTGTAGATTTGGGTGCAGCTCCAGGAGGATGGTCACAGTATGCGACCAAAGTCGTTGGCGATGCAGGCCAAGTAATTGCGTGTGATATTTTGCCAATGGATTCCATTGCCGGAGTGAATTTTTTACAAGGTGACTTTAGGGAAGATGCAGTATTAGAGGCACTATTAGCAAAAATTCAACCGAATATGGTTGATGTGGTTATGTCAGATATGGCGCCTAATATGGCGGGAAACTTGTCAGTTGATCAACCAAGAGCTATGTATTTAGTAGAGCTTGCACTTGATATGTGCCGACAGGTTCTTGCTCCTAATGGTAGCTTTGTTGTTAAAGTGTTCCAAGGTGAAGGCTTCGACCAATACGTGAAAGATGTACGCGACATATTTAAAGTCGTGAGAATAAGAAAACCAGACTCATCGAGAGCTCGTTCTCGAGAAGTCTATATAGTAGCCACTGGTTATAAAGGCTAACTAACGCGCTGTAGCTACGGACAACGATCTGTAGTACTCTACTTTTAATTACAATTAGTTATCGAGAGGCTGCCACCTTGAGTGACATGGCAAAAAATTTAATTCTATGGCTGGTAATCGCTGTTGTCTTGATGTCGGTATTCCAGAGTTTTGGACCTGGTGAAAGTAACGGCAGAACGGTGGATTACACCACGTTCGTACAAGAAGTGGGACAAGGCCAAGTTCGTGAAGCAACCTTTAATAATCAAGAAATCGTATTCTATCGTAGCGACAACTCTCGCAACGTTACTTATATGCCTTTCTATGACAATAAGTTGCTTGATGATCTCATAAATCAGAACGTAAAGGTTCAGGGTTCTCCACCTGAAGAGCAAAGTTTGCTTGGTTCTATCTTTATCTCTTGGTTCCCGATGATCCTGCTTATTGGTGTGTGGATTTTCTTCATGCGTCAAATGCAAGGCGGCGGTGGCAAAGGCGCGATGTCCTTTGGCAAGAGTAAAGCTCGTATGATGAGCGAAGAGCAAATCAAAACCACATTTGGCGACGTTGCAGGTTGTGACGAAGCCAAGGAAGATGTGAAAGAACTGGTAGATTACTTACGTGATCCAAGTCGATTCCAAAAACTAGGCGGTAAAATACCAACGGGTGTGTTGTTGGTTGGTCCTCCTGGTACAGGTAAGACGCTCTTGGCAAAAGCTATTGCTGGCGAAGCCAAAGTACCGTTCTTTACTATCTCAGGTTCAGATTTTGTTGAAATGTTTGTTGGTGTTGGTGCATCTCGTGTGCGTGACATGTTTGAACAGGCAAAAAAAGCGGCACCTTGTATTATTTTCATCGATGAAATCGATGCCGTAGGTCGTCAACGTGGCGCTGGTGTTGGTGGTGGACATGATGAACGAGAACAAACGCTAAACCAAATGCTTGTTGAGATGGATGGTTTTGAAGGTAATGAAGGTATTATCGTCATTGCAGCAACAAACCGCCCAGATGTACTTGATCCAGCATTATTACGCCCTGGACGTTTTGACCGCCAAGTTATGGTTGGTCTTCCTGACGTTCGTGGTCGTGAGCAGATTCTAAAAGTACATATGCGTAAAGTCCCTTTATCTGATGATGTTGAACCTTCGCTTATCGCTCGTGGTACGCCTGGTTTTTCTGGTGCGGATTTAGCAAACCTTGTAAACGAAGCCGCACTTTTCGCTGCTCGTGGTAACAAGCGCAATGTGTCTATGGTTGAGTTTGAACTCGCGAAAGATAAGATCATGATGGGCGCGGCGCGCCACTCAATGGTTATGTCTGAAGAGTCAAAAGAATCGACGGCTTACCATGAAGCGGGTCACGCAATTGTCGGTCTTTTAGTGCCAGATCATGATCCTGTTTATAAGGTATCTATTATCCCACGTGGTCGTGCTCTGGGTGTGACGATGTTCTTACCAGAACAGGATCGTATCAGCATGTCTCGTTTGCAATTAGAGTCATCGATTGCGACTCTGTATGGTGGACGTCTCGCGGAAGAGATCATTTACGGTGCGGATAAAGTATCAACAGGTGCCTCAAATGACATTGAACGTGCAACTGATATCGCACGCAAGATGGTGACTCAATGGGGTTTCTCTGAAAAACTGGGTCCTCTTTTGTACGCAGAAGAAGAAGGTGAAGTATTCCTTGGTCGTAGTGTCACACAGACAAAACACATGTCTGATGATACCGCTAAGTTAATCGATGATGAGATTCGTATCATTATCGATAAAAACTACAAACACGCTCAGAAGATTTTGGAAGAAAATATGGATATCATGCATTCTATGAAAGATGCGTTGATGAAATATGAAACCATTGATGCAGGACAGCTGGATGACTTAATGGCGCGTAAAGACGAAATACGCGAACCTCAAGGTTGGACGACTGACTCTGCAGATCTAGTGAAGAAATCGCGTGACGAAGCAAAAGAAGTACTGAGCGGAAGTGCGAAGAAAGAAACGTCACCAGAAAAACCGGTAGACGAATCGCCTGAAGAAAAAGCAGAAGATCAAAGTGATGTTGAGAAAGATAACAAATCTGAGTGATTTCTGAATAAATAAAACCAAGACCTCGATATAATCGGGGTCTTTTTGTATATTCAATATGCCTAATGATGATATTAAAATCCAACAACAAAGAGCTTAACCTAGATACCGCCAAGGTAATGGGAATATTAAATGTGACCCCTGATTCATTTTCTGACGGTGGTGACTACAACAATATTAACGATGCTTTAGTTCGCGCTGAAAAAATGATAGAGGCGGGTGTAGCTATCATTGATATCGGAGGTGAATCAACTCGTCCTGGGGCACCTGACGTTACTTTACAAGAAGAGCTCTCAAGAACGATTCCTGTGATTAAGGCAATACGGAAGCATTCTAACATCTGGATCTCAATCGATACGAGTAAAGCCGAGGTGATGCGGCATGCGATAGACGCTGGAGCCGACATTATTAACGATGTCCGTGCGCTGAATGAACCAGGAACACTAGAAGTAGCCGCTCAGTTTGATGTGCCCGTCTGTCTTATGCATATGCAAGGACAGCCACGAACGATGCAGTCTAATCCAATATATAGCGACCTTTTTTCAAATATAGAAGATTTTTTAGTGGGCCGAATAGCAGCTTGTGAAAATGCTGGTATTGATAAAAGTCGAATTATTTTAGATCCTGGTTTCGGATTTGGTAAGTCGTTACAGCATAATTATCAATTGCTTGATAAATTAGAGAGTTTTCACCATTTTGGGTTTCCATTACTCGTTGGTATGTCTAGGAAATCCATGTTGTTTAATGTGTTAAATAAACAACCGCCTGAGACGGTGGCCGCGAGTGTTGCTTGTGCAACTGTCGCGGCATTAAAAGGTGCACAAATTATACGAGTGCATGATTTTGAAGAGACGTTGGATGCATTAAAGATTGTCCAATGTCTAAATGAATATAAAACTATTTAAGTAGGAAATTCCCTATGTCAGAAAGACGTTATTTTGGTACCGATGGTGTACGCGGCAAAGTTGGTCAGTTCCCAATCACGCCGGATTTTATACTAAAACTAGGTTGGGCTGCTGGACGAGTTCTCGCTAAGCAGGGCACTAAACAGGTTATTATTGGTAAAGACCCTCGAATTTCTGGGTACATGCTTGAATCGGCATTAGAAGCTGGGCTGGCAGCAGCAGGGCTAAATGCAACGTTAACTGGGCCAATGCCTACACCAGCTATTGCGTATCTAACTCAGACTTTTCGTGCTGAAGCAGGTATCGTTATTTCTGCTTCTCATAATCCATATTATGATAATGGCATAAAGTTCTTTTCGTCTGAGGGGATGAAGTTACCTGATGAAGTTGAGTTGGCAATTGAAGCTGAATTAGATAAAGAACTTGTCTGCGTGGAGTCTGCCGAACTCGGTAAAGCGGCGAGACTTGTCGATGCCGCAGGACGGTATATTGAGTTTTGCAAGAGTACTTTTCCGAAAGACCTTAATTTAACCACCCTTAAAATCGTTTTGGATTGTGCAAATGGCGCGACGTACCATATTGCCCCTTCAGTGTTTAAAGAGCTGGGCGCAGACATCATAACAATAGGGGTTGAGCCTAACGGTACCAATATTAATGCTGAGGTCGGTGCGACCGATGTCAGAGCGCTTCAGAAACGAGTCGTGGAAGAAAAAGCAGATTTAGGTTTAGCATTTGATGGGGATGGTGATCGTATTATTATGGTCGATCACGAAGGCAATAAGGTGGATGGTGATCAAATTGCTTATATCATCGCCCGTGATGCCTTGCGACGAGGCGAGTTGAAAGGTGGTGTGGTTGGTACATTAATGACAAACCTTGGTATGGAGAACGGTCTCAAGCAACTAGGTATACCCTTTGTTCGGGCGGCTGTTGGTGATAGGTATGTTATGGAACAACTACAGGAAAAAGGTTGGTCTATCGGTGCCGAAAACTCCGGACATGTCATCTTGCTTGATAAAGTTACCACCGGTGATGCTATTGTCGCTGGGTTACAGGTTTTAGCATCGCTAATAGGCAGCGAAATGTCCCTCAAAGAACTGACGGAAGGCATGACGCTTTATCCTCAAGTATTGGAAAATGTACGATTCAGCGGTAATTCTAATCCATTAGAAGCGTCAGCGGTTATCAATGCGACGAAAGAAGTGGAACAAAAACTGGCTTCAAAAGGACGAGTCCTTTTAAGAAAATCAGGTACTGAACCGTTAATTCGTGTAATGGTTGAGGGTGAAGACGAAGAACTTGTGAAGTCGTCTGCGTTAAAGATCGCCGATGCGGTTAGGTCGAGCTTTGACGCTTAATTAACCACTTAGTATTTAAGTGTAAATTTTTACTTGTCAGCCTAATACCAATCCTATAGTATTGCTCGGCCTTCGATACCGGAGGTCGTTAGCTTTGCCTTTATTTATTATAGGCGTTGCTAGTTAGGCAAATAGTAACATAGGTGGAAAAATGACTACTATATTACTTGTGGTTTACCTGTTGGCAGCGGCTGGTGTAATAGGTCTTGTTTTGATTCAACAAGGTAAAGGCGCAGATATGGGAGCATCTTTCGGTGCCGGTGCTTCAAACACAGTGTTTGGTGCTGGTGGCTCAGGAAGTTTCCTAACCCGAATGACTGCAATATGTGCAACTGTATTTTTCGCTGTAGCTCTGATGTTTGGTAACATGGCAACACATCAAACTGAGTCTCAATGGATTGACCCTACACAAGGTCAAATAATCCAAGAAGAAGCTGCAGACGTACCGAGTGAAATTCCCGCTGAAAAGAGTGGCGACGAAATTCCTCAATAAGTAATTGTTTTAAAATGACAATTGTTATTAATTTATTGATTGTTTTTTAAAAAGCATAAGCTTTAAATGCCGAGATGGTGAAATTGGTAGACACGCTAGCATGAGGTGCTAGTGCCTTAGGGTGTGAGGGTTCAAGTCCCTCTCTCGGCACCATTAATTTAAGATTGATAGTAATGTCAGGATTAGGTTGATGTAACTTGTAAATCAATCTGTTGAGCGTATAATGCTCGACAGTCGGACGCGGGGTGGAGCAGTTTGGTAGCTCGTCGGGCTCATAACCCGAAGGTCGTCGGTTCAAATCCGGCCCCCGCAACCAATACTCACTGAGTCTGATTTATAAGTTTTCATAGTTAATGGCGATTTACAGAGTCACATTAACTATGAACTAAATAATAATTATTTTTGGTTATTATTTAGTATTATCAGGGTCCAGCAATAATAAACCCCGACTTTTTCGGGGTTTTTTATTATCTGTACTTCGCCAATTAGGTCGAAATACAGTGTTATTGCTTGGGGTTTAGATTGGGCTCTGAGCCCTTTTTTTGTTTCTGGAGTGGTTAAATGACTGGTTTAGAAAGGCAACTAACTGAAATGCTTGAGTCTCCTGTAGGAGCGTCGGGTTATGAATTAGTCGGTCTCGAGTTTATTCGCGCAGGCGAACACTCAACTTTACGTATTTATATTGATAGTGAAAACGGCATTAATGTTGATGATTGTGCTGAAGTAAGCCGTCAGGTAAGTGCAGTGCTAGATGTCGAAGATCCAATCTCGGTAGCGTATAGCTTGGAAGTATCTTCTCCTGGCTTGGAGAGACCACTTTTTAAAACAGAGCATTACCAACAATTTATTGGTCACGAGGTCAATATTGTTCTCAAAATGGCTATGGGTAACCGCCGTAAATGGAAAGGTGTTATTCATGCAGTTGACGGTGAATTGATAACTATCATCGCTGAAGAACAAACTGAAGAATTTGCAATGAGCAATATTTCGAAAGCTAACCTGATCCCTAAATTTTAGTTCTCCTAGAGAGAATTGTTTGAGAGGCTAGATTAATGAACAGAGAAATTTTAGCAGTTGTTGAAGCTGTTTCTAACGAAAAAGCGGTTCCTCGTGAGCGTATTTTTGAAGCGTTAGAAATTGCATTAGCGACAGCCACGAAGAAAAAACACGAACTGGAGATTGAAGTTCGTGTCGAAATCGACCGTAAAACAGGTAATTTTGGTACGTTTCGTCGCTGGATGGCGGTTGCAGAAGTAGAGAGTCCAACCAAAGAGATCTCTATTGAAGCTGCGCAATACGAGGACGAAACAATTGAACTGGGCGATTACATCGAAGATGATATCGAATCCGTTACGTTTGACCGTATTACTACACAAACGGCTAAGCAAGTTATCGTACAAAAAGTACGTGAAGCTGAGCGTGCCCAAGTTGTTGAGCAGTTTATCGATAACGAAGGCGAACTGGTTACTGGTGTAGTCAAAAAGGTAAATCGTGAATCAATTATTATTGATTTAGGTAGCAACGCCGAAGCGGTAATCATGCGTGATGACCAACTTCCGCGTGAAAACTTCCGTCCAGGCGATCGTATTCGTGGCCTTCTATATTCAGTGCGACCAGAAGCACGTGGATTCCAGTTGTTCATTAGTCGCTCAAAGCCTGAAATGTTGACAGAGCTTTTCCGTATCGAAGTGCCAGAGATTGCTGAAGAGTTGATTGAACTTAAAGCGGCTGCACGTGATCCTGGCTCTCGAGCTAAGATCGCAGTGAAGACAAATGATCGCCGCATAGACCCTGTAGGGGCGTGTGTAGGTATGCGTGGCGCTCGTGTTCAGGCCGTATCTAGTGAACTAGGCGGTGAGCGTATCGATATCGTGCTTTGGGATGATAATCCTGCACAATTTGTTATTAACGCAATGGCGCCAGCTGATGTTGCATCGATTATTGTTGATGAAGATGCGCATGCTATGGATATCGCTGTTGAAGCCGATAATCTCGCACAAGCGATTGGCCGTAATGGTCAAAATGTGCGTTTAGCTTCTCAACTATCTGGTTGGGAATTGAACGTAATGACGGTCGAAGAGTTACAGAAGAAGCACCAAGAAGAATCCGTCGCTTCTATCGAAAACTTCATGAAGTATCTTGATATAGAGCAAGAGTTCGCAGAGATGCTAGTTGAAGAAGGCTTCTCAACTTTAGAAGAAGTCGCTTACGTACCCGTTAATGAATTATTAGAAGTGGACGGTCTGAATGAAGAGATCGTTGAAGAGTTACGTGGCCGCGCTAAAGATGCGTTAACAACGTTAGCTCTTGCACAAGAAGAGTCATTCGATGGTCTAGAACCAGCAGAGGACCTATTAGGTCTCGAAGGTCTAGAACGTGAATTGGCATTTAAGTTTGCAGCCAAAGGCGTTGCAACACTAGAAGATTTAGCTGAACAAGGCATCGATGACCTAGAAGGCATCGAAGGTCTAACAGAAGAACGAGCAGGCGAATTAATTATGGCTGCACGTAACATCTGTTGGTTTAGCGACGAAGATTAATTTCAGCAAGGAGGTAGCGCAATGACGCAACTAACAGTTAAAGCACTGAGTGATGAAATCGGTACACCGGTTGATCGCTTGTTAGAACAACTTGCTGATGCCGGTATGAAAAAGACCAGCAACGACAATGTTTCTGATGAGGAGAAGTCACATCTTCTTACTCACCTTAAGAAAGAACACGGTGACACTTCTGGTGAAGCAGAACCAACACGTTTAACTTTACAACGTAAAACGCACAGCACACTAAGTGTTGCTGCAACTGGCGGTAAGAGTAAAGACGTGAAAGTTGAAGTACGTAAAAAACGTACTTACGTTAAACGCAGCGCAGTGGATGAAGAAGCTCAACGCGAAGCAGATGACGCAGCAACACGTGAAGCGGAAGAAGTAGCAAAACGTGAAGCTAAAGAAACCGCTCAACGCGACGCAGAAGAAGCGGCAAAACGTGAAGTAGAAGCTAAAGCTAAGCGTGAAGCGGAAGCGGAAGTAAAAGCGAAACGAGAAGCCGAAACAAAAGCTAAGCGCGAAGCAGAGCAAAAAATGAATCCAGAAGAAAAAGCAAAACAAGACGCGGCTCAAAAAGAAGCAGATAATTTGAGAATTCGTCAAGACGAAGAAGCGAAGAAGAAAGCGGAAGCTATCGCGCTTCAATTACTTGAAGACGCTCGTAAGTTGGCTGAAGACAATCAAGAACGCTGGACGGAAGAAGAGAAGAAGAAGAAGGCTCAGGAAGAGACGACTGACTACCATGTCACTACTTCAACTCACGCTCGTGAAGCCGAAGATGAAGCGGATCGTCAAGCTGCTGCACCTGGTCCTACTAGTCGCCGTAAGCGTAAGAAAAAAGCGCCTGAAAGCAACGAAGCGCAAGGTCGCGGTGGTCGTAACCAACGTGGAAGAGGCCGTAAAGGCAAGCTGGCTAAACCAACGTCAATGCAACAACATGGTTTTGATAAATCAGCAACGGTTGCTAAGCAAGACGTTGTAATTGGTGAAACAGTCGTTGTGTCTGAACTGGCGAATAAAATGTCAGTGAAAAGCTCTGAAGTCATCAAAGTGATGATGAAAATGGGTGCAATGGCAACGATTAATCAAGTTATTGACCAAGAAACAGCGTCTCTAGTGGCTGAAGAAATGGGTCATAAAGTTATCTTACGTAAAGAGAATGAACTTGAAGAAGCGATTCTCTCTGATCGTGATGGAACAGAACACGCGGTGCCACGTGCACCTGTTGTTACTATCATGGGTCACGTTGACCACGGTAAAACATCAACACTGGATTATATCCGTAAAGCCCACGTTGCATCTGGCGAAGCGGGTGGTATTACACAGCATATCGGTGCTTATCACGTTGAAACCGACAACGGAATGATTACCTTCTTGGATACCCCTGGACACGCCGCGTTTACCGCAATGCGTGCTCGTGGTGCTCAAGCGACGGATATCGTTGTACTTGTTGTTGCTGCAGACGATGGTGTTATGCCTCAAACAGTAGAAGCGATTCAGCATGCGAAAGCGGCTGGCGTACCTCTTATTGTTGCGGTGAACAAGATCGACAAAGAAGGCGCAAATCCAGATAACGTTAAGAATGAGCTTGCTCAATACAATGTTATTCCTGAGGAGTGGGGCGGCGAGAACATGTTTGCTCACATCTCTGCTAAACAAGGAACGAACATTGAAGGTTTATTGGAAACGATTCTTCTTCAATCTGAAGTTCTTGAGCTGACTGCTGTTGCTGATGGTATGGCGTCTGGTGTTGTCGTTGAATCTCGTCTTGATAAAGGACGTGGTCCAGTTGCAACGGTACTAGTTCAATCAGGTACTTTGAATAAAGGTGATATCTTACTTTGTGGTCAAGAATATGGCCGTGTTCGTGCAATGCGCGACGAAAATGGTAAAGAAATCACTACAGCAGGTCCTTCAATTCCTGTTGAAGTTATCGGTCTGTCGGGTGTTCCTGCTTCAGGTGATGAAGCCACGGTAGTACGTGATGAGCGTAAAGCACGTGAAGTCGCCAACTATCGTCAAGGTAAATTCCGCGACGTGAAACTTGCACGTCAACAGAAATCGAAATTAGAGAACATGTTCTCTAATATGGAAGCTGGCGAAGTAGCAGAACTTAATGTTGTTCTGAAAGCGGACGTTCAAGGTTCTGTCGAAGCGATATCAGATTCACTACTTAAACTTTCTACTGAAGAAGTAAAAGTGAACGTAGTCGGTTCAGGTGTCGGTGGTATTACAGAAACTGACTCTGTTTTAGCCGCTGCATCTAACGCTATCATCCTAGGTTTCAACGTTCGTGCTGATGCATCTGCACGCCGTATGATTGAAAATGAAAACTTAGACCTTCGTTACTACTCAATCATTTACCAATTGATTGATGAAGTTAAACAAGCGATGGGTGGTATGTTGGCACCAGAATTCAGACAAGAAATCATTGGTCTTGCTGAAGTACGTGAAGTATTTAAGTCTCCTAAACTGGGTGCTATCGCTGGTTGTATGGTTACCGAGGGTGTTATCAAACGTAATGCGCCTATCCGTGTTCTACGTGAAAACGTGGTTATATACGAAGGTGAACTAGAATCGCTACGTCGTTTCAAAGATGACGTGCAAGAAGCGAAGAATGGCTACGAATGTGGTATTGGCGTTAAGAACTATAACGATGTTCGCGCTGGTGACCAAATCGAAGTATTCGAAACGATTGAAATAAAGCGTACCCTCGATTAGTCATTATTGGCTAACGTTTGAAAAACGGTTGTTAAATACACCATGAGGGGCTTTAGCCCCTCATTTTTTCTAAGAGAAAAAATAATGTCAAAAGAATTTAGTCGCACGCAACGCGTGTCGCAACAATTACAAAAAGAACTCGCGCTAATATTACAGCGTGAAGTTCGAGATTCCCGCATTGGTATGGTTACTATCTCTGACGTGGAAGTCTCTCGTGATCTTGCATATGCAAAAGTGTTCGTTACCTTCTTATGTGTTGGCGATCAGACACCAGAGAAAAGTCTTGCAGCGTTGAAAGAACATGAAGTTAATGTGCGCATGATTTTAGGCAAGCGCATTCGCCTAAGACTAACGCCAGAAGTACGTTTTACCTACGATAATACGCTTGTGGAAGGCATGCGAATGTCTAACCTAGTGAGTGAAATAATCAGTGATGACAAACGTCGAGCTCATGAATCTGGCCGAGACGAAAGTGTTGATCACGATGATAGTGGTCTGAACGAGGAAAAAGAGTAATGGGTCGCAGAGGTCGTCGTAAAGGTCGCCCTGTAGATGGCGTTATATTGCTGGATAAGCCAGCTGGAATTACTTCTAATGACACACTTCAGAAAGTAAAAAGAATCTACTTTGCAGAAAAGGCCGGGCATACTGGCGCTCTCGATCCGTTAGCGACTGGCATGTTACCAATCTGTTTTGGGGAAGCAACTAAGTTCTCCCAATTTCTACTTGAATCGGATAAACGCTATCGAGTTGTCGCTAAACTTGGTGAAAGAACCAATACGTCTGATTCAGATGGTGAGGTGGTTCAGACCCGTGATGTGAAAGTCGATCGCGGACAGCTAGAACGCTGTATTGCCAAATTCCGTGGTGAAACCGATCAGATCCCATCAATGTTTTCAGCTCTGAAGCATCAGGGCAAGCCGCTATACGAATACGCGAGAGAAGGCATCGAAGTTCCGAGAGAATCACGGAAAATTACTGTTTATTCCATTGAACTTCTGAGCTTTGAAGGTACGGAAGTTGAAATGGAGGTGCACTGTTCTAAAGGGACATACATTCGAACGATTGTTGATGACTTGGGTGAAATGTTGAGCTGCGGTGCTCATGTTACCTATCTTCGTCGCACAGGTGTATCGAACTATCCATACGAAAATATGGTGACGTTAGAGCAGCTAGAAGCATTATTAGAGAAAGCGCGCGAAGAAGATATTGCCCCACGCGAATTGCTTGACCCACTCTTGATGCCTATGGACTCGGCAGTACAAGATTTACCAGAAATCAATCTGATCCCAGAACTAACGCATATGGTTCAGCATGGTCAACCCGTACAAGTATTTGGTGCGCCAACTGACGGTATAGTAAGAATGACTAGTGGTGAAGAAAGGCTATTTATTGGCATCGGCGAAATAGACGATGATGGTAGAGTCGCCCCAAAGAGATTGGTCGTTTTTCGAGATGAAGAACTTTAGGCGCTAGATTTGGTGTATGTAGGGTTGTTACGCAAATATCGCTTGCGGTTAGATGCGTAGCAAAGTAATATGCGCGCTCATCGTGTCAGCTGAATCAGAGATTGGCGGCACACTTTATTAACTCAACTCTTATTTAGGAGAGATTATGTCTCTGAACGCAGAAACAAAAGCAGCTATCGTAGCCGATTATGCACAAGGCGAAGGCGATACAGGTTCACCAGAAGTACAAGTAGCACTACTTACTGCTTCTATCAACCACCTTCAAGGTCACTTTGCTAACCACAAACACGACCACCATAGTCGTCGCGGTCTTTTACGTATGGTTTCAAGCCGTCGTAAGCTACTAGACTACTTGAAAGGTAAGAATCTAGAACGTTACCAAAGTCTTATCAAACGTTTAGGCCTACGTCGCTAAGAACAGTTTGTAAAAAAAGAGGCTATTTATAGCCTCTTTTTTTTTATCAGAAATATTCCTCGCTTCTACCTGCACATATCCACGTTTTTCATCTATAATACTGCCCAACTGAGCTTTGCTTAGTCAATCTGCACTTTATCTAGTATTACAGTCAGCGTAGCCGGCCTTAAGGTCGCGACTAATGAAAATTTTCTATCAAGATACTTTTCATTAGTCGCGATTGGTAATACAGAAAGGTGTATTCCCTATGTGATTCTGATTACTCAGAATCCAGTTATATGAAAGGAAATATAATGTTCGCGAATCCTATCGTAAAAACATTCCAGTATGGTAACCATACTGTTACTTTAGAAACAGGCGTAATAGCACGTCAAGCAACGTCTGCTGTTATGGTAACAATGGACGATACAGCAGTATTAGTCTCTGTTGTTGGTAAAAAAGTAGCGGTTGAAGGCCAAAGCTTCTTCCCGCTTACTGTTAACTACCAAGAGCGTACATACGCCGCTGGTAAAATCCCAGGTGGTTTCTTCAAGCGTGAAGGTCGCCCATCAGAAGGCGAGACATTGACAGCGCGTCTAATCGACCGTCCAATTCGTCCTCTATTCCCAGATGAATTCAAAAACGAAGTTCAAGTTATCGCAACGGTTGTATCTGTAAATCCAGATGTTCAACCTGATATCGTAACAATGATCGGTACCTCAGCCGCTCTTTCTATCTCTGGTATTCCATTTAATGGCCCTATCGGTTCTGCTCGTGTTGGTCATATCGATGGTCAACTTGTACTTAACCCAAGCAATACCGAACTAGAAACATCTAAGTTGGATCTTGTTGTTGCTGGTACTGATGGTGCCGTGCTTATGGTTGAATCAGAAGCAGATAACCTATCAGAAGAAGAGATGCTATCTGCGGTAGTATTTGGTCATGATCAACAACAAGTTGTTGTCTCTGCAATAAAAGAGTTTGCTGCAGAAGTCGCAACACCTTCATGGGATTGGGTTGCACCAACAGTAGACGCAGATCTTAAAGCGAAAATTGCTGAGCTAGCTGAAGTTCGTTTGACTGAAGCTTACCAAATCACAGAAAAAATGGCTCGTTATGAGCAAGTTGGCGAAATTAAGTCAGACGTTGTTACTGCGCTTTCTGCTGAAAATGAAGAGCTTGACGTGAACGAAGTGAAAAAAATGCTTGGTTCATTAGAGAAAAACGTAGTACGTGGTCGCATCATTGCGGGTAGCCCTCGTATTGATGGACGTGAAAAAGATATGGTTCGTGCACTTGATGTACGTACTGGCGTTCTTCCTCGTACTCACGGTTCTTCACTATTTACTCGTGGCGAAACTCAGGCATTGGTAACCGCGACTCTTGGTACACAACGTGACGCTCAAATCATTGATGAACTAACTGGTGAGAAGAAGTCGCACTTCCTTCTACACTATAACTTCCCTCCATTCTGTGTAGGTGAAACTGGTTTTGTTGGTTCACCTAAGCGTCGTGAAATTGGTCACGGTAAGCTTGCAAAACGCGGTATCCAAGCGGTAATGCCTTCAGCTGAAGAATTCCCGTACACGGTTCGTGTTGTATCTGAAATCACAGAATCTAACGGTTCTTCTTCAATGGCTTCAGTATGTGGTACATCACTAGCTCTTATGGATGCTGGTGTTCCAATTAAAGCTTCTGTTGCGGGTATCGCAATGGGTCTAGTTAAAGAAGGCGACGACTTTGTTGTTCTCTCTGACATCCTTGGTGATGAAGATCACCTTGGTGACATGGACTTTAAAGTAGCGGGTACTAATGAAGGTATCACCGCACTTCAGATGGATATCAAGATTGAAGGTATCACTAAAGAGATCATGCAAATTGCGCTTAACCAAGCACAAGGCGCTCGTAAGCACATCCTTTCTGTAATGGATGAAGCTATCTCTGGTGCTCGTGATGATATCTCTGAGTTTGCACCTCGTATCCACCAGTTGAAGATTAGCACTGACAAAATTCGTGACGTTATCGGTAAAGGTGGCGCTGTTATTCGTGCGCTTTGTGAAGAAACGGGTACAACTATCGAAATAGAAGATGACGGTACAGTTAAAATTGCTGCAACGTCTGGTGAGCAAGCTGAAGATGCGATTAACCGTATTAAAGAGCTAACCGCTGAAGTTGAAGTTGGCACTATTTACATTGGTAAAGTTGCTCGTTTGGCTGATTTCGGTGCGTTTGTTACTATTCTTCCAGGTAAAGACGGTTTAGTACACATTTCTCAAATCGCTGACAAGCGTGTTGAGAAGGTGACGGATTACCTAAGTGAAGGACAAGAAGTTAAAGTTAAAGTACTAGAAATTGACCGCCAAGGTCGTGTACGTCTAAGTATGAAAGAAGCACAAGATAAACCAGCTGAAGAAGCACAAGCTCCAGAAGCTGAATAAGCTCTGTAGCTGCGTTAGCTAGGCTTCTCGATTGTGGATAGTGTAAATCCTGAGAGATAATAGCTTTCCTAGCGTATATAGCGTAAAGCGTGTTATAAAAGGGGGAACATGATTGTTCCCCCTTTTCTTTTGCTACTAAAAATGGTTATGCGGAAATTGTGGATCATAAAAGGAGATAGGCGTCTGTGAAATGGTTTCAAATAGCAAGTCTGGGATTTTTGATAATACTTTCGGGTTGTGCCACTAACCCGAGTAATAATTCAAACCAGTGGGTTTATCCGCCAATGGCTGTGCCGTTACAAGCGAGTATTCAGCAAGAAGTGCAGATAGCAAGGCTAAATCAATTGTTAAAACGTCCAGACTTAGAAAACGCCGTTAGGGCGAAGATGTTTTATGAACGAGGAAGTTATTATGACAGCGTCGGCCTACGCGATTTAGCCCGTCTAGATTTCAATAAATCACTGAGCATCAATCCTGCTCAACCAGATATTTTCAATTTACTCGGTGTTTATTTTACTCAAGTAGGTGAATATGATGCCGCGTATGAAGCATTTGATTCGACATTAGAACTCGACCCTTCGAATGAATATGCGGAACGCAACATGGCGATTGCCCTTTATTATGGTGATCGTATCGATCTATCTTACCAAGAGATGCAAGCGCATTATTCGGATCATCCAGATGATCCCTTTAGGGCGCTATGGCTCTATATAATTGAGCGTGAAATAGACGCAGCTAAAGCGGAAGAAAATTTAAGATCACGCTACTCAGATAAGAGCCAAGAATGGGGCTGGGTATTGGTTGGTATCATGCTGAATGAAGTAGGCGAAGAACAGGCTTTTAAAGCCGTTTTAAATGGAACGAGAGATAACGTTATGCTAGCGCAGCGTTTAACCGAAACATATTTCTATTTAGGTAAACGCTACCAGTTCTCTGGGCAATATGCTGATGCTATTGCGCTCTATAAGCTTGCACTGTCGTTTAATGTTTATGAATACGTAGAACATCGCTATTCTTTCTTAGAACTAGGACGTATCTATGATGACGTAAGGGCCTTACAAGAAGAAGCACAAAAAGAAAATGCGATTGAAAATGGATTAACGGTAGAAAAATAATCTATTGAGAATATTGCCTTGCTCAGCTTATCTTAATAAAAACGTTAGATGAAAATCTGGCGTTTTTTTTCTTGTAAATTAACCTATTTACATTAATATAGTTAGCCTTGCTAACTATATTGGGTTCTCTGTGTGTCTTTTCAAACCTGTTTAATCGATCTGGAACGTTTCATGTCAAAAGAGTGGCGTGTGCATGCGAAAGATGACCCTCTATCATCCTTAAGTTTCAATGAATTTGATTACTTAAAGGTTATTCAGTACTCAAGCGAACCTATTCGTATCACCGATTTAGCTTCCGAGATGATGGTAACCAAACCTTCTGCATCAAATATGGTGGTTAGGTTGGAAAGAAAGGCACTCGTGCGTAGAATTTCTTGCCCTGAAGATGCGAGAGCGAAAAGAGTCGTCTTAACTGATAAAGCGATAGAAGGTCTATCAACTGAAGATAGTGTTCTTCAAATTATTACAGAAAAACTTGAAAATAAAGTGTCAAAGCAAGAGTCGGAGCAACTCGTAAAAATCTTATCTAAGATGCTCAAGTAATATTAAAAAATTTTTAATTAATTAGTTAGCCTGGCTAACAGAGTGACAAGAAATGGAAAAATCCATCTACAAACAGTTTTGGAAATATACTATACCCACGGTTGCCGCAATGTTGGTCAACGGACTTTATCAGATCGTCGATGGGATATTTATCGGTCGCTATATAGGCGCGAATGGGCTTGCTGGGATCAACGTCGTATGGCCTGTGATCGGTTCTGTACTAGGTGTCGGTATGATGATCGGCGTCGGTACAGGTGCCATCTTGTCTATCAATAGTGGTGCGGGAAATGACAAGAAGGCAAAGGGTACGGTAAGTACAGGGCTTGCTCTGATACTGATGGTTTTCCCATTCATCGCATTGGTTTTATGGCAATATTCTGATGCCTTATTATTGGCTCAAGGTATTGAAGGTATCGTATTTGAATTAGGCCAACAGTACTTAAAAGTACTTATATTGGGCAGCTTGTTTTCGTTAGGTTCAATCGCGGTACCCTTTCTATTGCGTAACGATGGAAGCCCTAATTTTGCTACTTTTTTAATGGTGTTAGGAGCGATAATCAATATAGGATTTGATTATATTTTCATTGCCATACTAGGTTGGGGGTTAAAAGGGGCTGCGATAGCGACCTTGTTGGCACAAAGTGTGGTGACTATATTGGGTGTTGGATATTTCTTTAGTCGGTACGCTAAAGTGAGGATATCGTTCTTCAATTTCACAATCCACTATGGAGATATACCTCAGATACTCTCGATAGGTGCGTCGAGTATGTTCATGTACATGTATGGTTCTGTGATGGTTGCCGTACACAATTGGATGTTTATCCAGTACGGATCAGTTTTGACTATTGGTGCTTACGCGGTGCTAGGTTCTATTTTCACTATGTACTATTTGACTGTTGAAGGTATTGCCAATGGTATGCAGCCATTAGTGAGTTTCAATTATGGCGCAAATAATTTAGAGGCGGTACGCAAGCTGTTTTCTATCGCTTGTTGGGTATCAATATCGATTGGTATCGGCTTTATCGTTGCCATGAACCTCTATCCTGAACACGTTGTAGGGATATTTAACGATGATAACCCTGAACTAATGAAGCAGGCCATTATGGGGATACGGCTGCATATGTTTGCTATTTTTTTAGATGGTTTTATTGTCGTGGTGGCCGCTTATTACCAAGCGATTGGGGATAGTAAGAAAGCGATGTTTACAACGGTTGGAAATATGTTGGTTCAATTACCATTTTTATATGTGTTGCCGACCTTGTTTGGTCTCACAGGAGTATGGTTGGCCTACCCGATATCAAATATTATCTTAAGTGTTGTATTGGTTTTGATGTTGAAGAAAAATAAGGGCCGAAAAACAGCCCCTCAATACTAGGTTTTTTCTAAACCGGCTAATTGATGCCAGTAGCCATTACACTGAAAATCCCCTAGTTTCTCCGGGTTAGTGCCGTCTTCATTTTGACGAAATTGGTCCACTTTATCGAAGGTCTCTACATTCAAAGGGCTTAGTCGGATAACGTCAACTAAGCCTTTCATGTCCTTTAAATCGTTGATCAAGTTGTAACAGTAGCCAGATTGTGTCTGTATGCCATTAAGATTAAATAAAGATTGGCCCTCTTGGCTATTTACTTGTAAGCCTGTGGGGTACTTGATACAGCAAGTTTCGCATTCATCTTTGGGTTTATTCTCAGCTCGAGCGGTAAAGCAGCGAGCAGAATAAGCCAATGGCAGATAACCATGACTAAAAACTTCTGTCTCAAACTGATGTTTGATGCCAAGATCCTCGCATTGCAGGAGCACTTGCTGCAACCATTCTTTAGACAGTTCGACCGGCATGCACCAGCGTGTCATCCCTTTTTTAAGAAAAAGATTGAGCGTTTGTGCATTATAGGCATTTACAGCAGGACCAACAATAAATGGGACATTGTGCTCGTGCGCTAATTGGATAGCGGAAACGTCATTCGCTTCAATAGCAAACTCACCATTATCGATATACTTTTTCATAACGTTAACTTCACTAGGCGCTTCTAGCAACGCCATCGTGGATAACACGACTTGTTTACCACTGGAAGACAGATCCTTAGCAATACTTAACCAATCCTTGGTTTTCATTAATCGCCGTTTTGAGCATACGGCTTCACCAAGGTAGATGATATCAGCGCTAGAATTCTTCGCTTTTTCGTAAAAGCTTTCGACATCTTGTTTTGGCCAGAAGTAGAGTAAGGGGCCAAGAGCGTATTTTAATTGGTTGGACATACCTATCTCCGGTTATTGCCATTTACGGTGGTAAGCACCGAGCGTTGTTTGAGTACCTTCAGAAACATTGTCCAGCGCAGCATTCCATGTATCTTCCACATGATATGAATCTGGGTCTGCTTTGTATCGGTCGATCGCACTTCGCCATGTTCGGGTGACCTGTTCGACATAGGCGGGGCTTCGTTGGCGACCTTCTATCTTGACCGAAGAAACGTTTGCAGCGAATAGTTCAGGCAACAGAGATAAGGTGTTTAAACTGGTCGGCTCTTCTAACGCATGGTACCGCTTATCTTTTCCATTTAAGTTGACATCAAATCGACCTTTACATAGCGTTGGATAACCCGCATTTTCACCTTCGGCATAGCGATCAATCAAGATCTCATTAAGGCGAGATTCTAGGCCGTTATCTGTTTCTTGCCAGCGAACATACTTCGCTGGAGAGCAGGCACCAACAGTGTTAGGTGATTCCCCTGTCATATAAGAAGATAAGTAACAACGACCCTCTGCCATTATACATAGGCTACCAAAAGCAAAAACTTCGAGCTCTACACCCTGAGGGATATTGAGTGAAAGTTGTTTTACTTGATGGATAGACAATACGCGAGGTAGTACAACACGTTTAATATTGAAGTTTTGTTTGTAAAATTTGACGGCAGCTACATTGGTAGCAGAGGCTTGAACAGAGAGGTGTAACTCTAATTCTGGGTAAGTGGTTGCGGCATATTCTAAAATCGCCACGTCTGCAACGATAAGGGCATCAACACCCATTGCCGCTGCGTTGTCCACCGCTTTAGTCCAACGTTCAAATCCATCTGGGTGAGCAAATGTGTTCAGGGCTACATGAAGCTTTCTTTCGTGGTCGCGAATATACTGTACGGCTCTTTCCAGTTTTTTACCGGTAAAATTTAGGCCAGCGAAGTGTCTTGCGTTTGTATCATCCTTAAACCCAATATATACAGCGTCTGCACCACAGTCGACTGCGGTTTTAAGTGCAGGTAAATTACCTGCGGGGCATAGTAGTTCCATCAGAGCCAACCAGTTGTTCTTTATGGCTGTATTTTATGGGCTATATCTCAAGACAATTTTGATATAAGGCAGGTTTGTATAACTCTGCCTTTAGAAATGTGCGCGAACGTATAAAAACTGGACTGATATTGTTAGTTTTTGTGTCTTCGGTTTTGCGCTAATAGTTCTTCAATATCATGTTTTGGTTGTGGTCTATAAAAATGGAAACCTTGAATAGTATGACAATTCAAGTTTGAAAGTAGTGTGGCTTGTTGCCTTGTTTCTACACCTTCAGCAACGACAGTTAGGTCTAGGGACCGTCCCAAATTGATGATATTTTCAATAACGGTTACCTGTTTCGGTAACTTATCGATGTCATTTATAAACGCGCGGTCTATCTTGAGTTCGTCAATAGGAAATCGAGCCAAATAGGATAATGAAGAATAACCCGTTCCGAAGTCATCAATTGAGAGCGCAAAGCCTAAGTTTTTAATGGCTTTAAGCATTTGAAGTGTATGCTCACTGTCGCTCATTACTGCACTTTCTGTTAGTTCAAATGTGATACAGCTTGGATCCAATTCCGTTGTGCGCAATTGTTTTTCCATATAATCAATTAACTTGGGGTTACCAAATTGCTCAGGAGAAAGGTTTATAGCGACACGGCCAGGCAGTATTCCTTGTATTTTCCAACGTTTAACCGTAGCAAATACTTCACGCATAACAACCCGGCCTAAATGTTCAATTAATCCCGCTTTTTCAGCGACGGGAATAAAGGCGGCGGGACTGATATAACCTTCAATCGGATGTTTCCAGCGAATAAGTGCTTCAGCACCGTTAATGCTAAAGTCTCTCGCATTAACTTGAGGTTGATACCAGACTTCTAAACCATTCTGTTGCAATGCTTTCTGAAGTTCAATTTCTAGCCATAAGCGCATGCGCGCTTCTTTATTCATCTGATCATGGTACTTGACCAGACGGTTACGGCCTCTGTTCTTGGCTTCATACATCGCGGTATCTGCATTTTGCAATAATACACGAGCATCATTCGCATCACCTGGGAACATTACGCTACCAATCGAACAAGCTAATCGTTTACTAAAATGGTGAAGATCAAAAGGTTGATTTATAAGAGAAATGATTTTTTCAGCGAGAGACTCTGTCACTCGGTTATGTTCCGGTTCTGGTAAAACAATGCCGAACTCATCGCCACCTAGATGCCCTAATATAGCTTGTGAAGGGAGCAACCTCTGTAGTCTCGAAGATACCTCTTTGATAACTTTATCACCAATGTGGTGACCCAAAGAATCATTGATGTTTTTGAAATTATCGATATCAAGGTAGAGCATAACCAGTGGAATATCGTTATCAATAAAATGTTCGAGACGTCTTGTAAAGCCGTAGCGATTGTAGAGTTTAGTCAGCGAATCATAATGAGAGTCGTGTCGGTCGTCTGTTGAACCTGAATGATTAGCTTCTCCATCTTCAACAACAATTATTATCGATTCACTACCTAAGATTGTAGTTTCTGCTGCACTCAAGCGAACTTTTCGTTCCACACCACATCGTGCACTAGTCAAACACACAATGGGTTCGTTAAGTAATTGTGTTGTGAAGGTATCACTAAATACGGTCTTAGCGTTTTCATCTAAGAATAAGCGGCTTATTTGTTCGCCCAATAAATCATCAACTTCCGAAAAACCTAACAAACGTAAGGCGATAGAGTTAGTCGAGATAATTGTGTTGCCTTCAACCAGAATTAAGCCGTCTGGTAATAAGTCAGATAACGTAGAGAATTTAAGCTCTGACTCAGCTAAAGAGCGTGCAAGGATTTGCTTTTCTGAGGTATCACTGGCATGGAACGAAATAAAATCAACGTTACCTTCGATAACAATCGGTGAAACACTAAAGTGCAGGCTAGTATCGTGATCTTCGTCATTTAATGTAATTTCGGTTTCTATGCTTTCGCCGTCAAACGCACGGTCATAAAAAGGTTTAAGTGTTTGGTAAAATCGATCACCTAACACCTTAGTGTCATCCAACCCCTCAAGTTCTGTTTTTGATAGGCCTGCAATCTCACAATAGCGTTCATTGACGCTAACGTAGTGATGCTCCTTATCCAAAATAGCAAAGAGAAATGGACTGGCATCAGTGAGTTTTGAAAACCAGTGCTGTAACTGCTTTGTTGGCATTAATTTTCTACCGCTCTATATTAAGCAATTGAATGAATATGATTCATTATGTTTAAGATTATTATTTACTATAACCGTGAAACACCTGATATAAAAGGGAACTGGACATCAGGTGTGATTTTTATGATACATAACAGGAATTCTCATTCGATATCCACTATTATGGCAAGAATGATTATTTAAAGTATCGGAATTCTGTAGTGTTAAACAAGCTTCGAACTCAATTAGTGCAAAACGCAGCGCAAATTTTGAGATCTCCAGTCCAAGTTTTCCCTAAACATTTACAAAACAAAATCTTAATCGAAGGGTTAAAACAAGTTTTTCATGAAGCCTTGGAAGACGGTGATTTTGAATTTCTCGAAGATAAATGGTTGAAAGTGACTATTTTGGATTTGAACCTGCAATGGTTTATTAGCTATCGAAATGATGAATTAGTTATAGCAAAGGAATCGGTCACTGAAGATGTGAGCTTTGCTGGTCAACTTAATGATTTGGTGTTAATTGTTGGTCGTAAAGAAGATCCTGATACCCTGTTTTTTCAAAGGCGTTTAAGAATTGAAGGCGATACAGAACTCGGCTTAGAGGTCAAGAATTTAATGGATAGCGTTGATCTTGATGCGCTGCCAAAACCCCTTCAAATATTTATTAATGAGTTAGCAGACTTTGTATACAAAGGGTTGCACAGCGAAAAAAATCAAGATGGAATGGCCAATGCTTATTAGAACCGAAGCTCCAGCAGACATATTACCTATTAACACTTTGCTTAAATCTGCGTTTGAAACAAACGCAGAAGCTGAACTTGTTATGAGTTTAAGAGAAAATAGCCGATTTACGCTCTCACTGGTAGCGTGTACCGATGATGGAGAATTGATTGGATATGCTCTTTTTACTCCAGTATCGTTGAATGGCGAACAACTGGGGTGGCAAGGTTTAGCACCCGTAGCCGTGAAACGAGAGTTTCGTCATCAAGGTATCGCGGGCAACATGATTAAAGAAGGGTTAGATTCTCTTTATGAATTTGGCTATTTAGGTTGTGTCGTTCTGGGGAATCCAGAATTTTATAGTCGATTTGGTTTTGTCGACGCGACCCTATTTGATATGCGCTCGACATGGGAAGTGCCTGAAGGCGTATTTCGTGTTAAAGAGTTAGCTGAGAATGAATTCTTCGGTAAACAGGGCTTGATAGAATATAGTCCTGAATTCTCATTACTCTAATATGATTAATAACAATACTAGTATGCAATATCTTGAAGAAATGGATATTCAGAATTGGGTATTACTTCACCCTTCAAGGCTTTCTGGTTGCCCAATTGAGAACGTTGATATACCTGAGTCTTGCCGATTATTGTTGGTGTCACCCGAGAAACCGGAAGGTGATATTGTCGTCATGCTTGAAAAGGTGCTGAAAAGCATGAAATTAGAATTATCGCAAGCGATGCACATTTTCCCTGAACAGTTTAATTATCTAGGTTCCCACCATTTAAAATGGGTCTGGTTTGCTGGCTGTGATAAAACAGGGATACCCAATTTAAATACGCTAGTCTCTCCCGTGTTAACGAAGATAGATGGCAACAATCAAGAGCGACGAAACTTGTGGCAGAACATCTGTTCTTATGACAAATAAATTAGAGCCTTTAGCAGAAGGTTTTCTGCAAGATGTGTGGCGGATTGAACAAGACGCACATAGCCACCCTTGGGCACAGTCTATGATAAGCGATGTGACTAGCCGAGGGGCTTGTCATCATGTACTTCTGTGTGACGAGGAAGTCGTGGGTTACTTTTATGCCCAGAATATCGTCGGCGAAGTGACATTGCTCAATATTGCTATCGATCCGCAAAGGCAAGGGCAAGGACTGGGTAAAGTGCTTCTCGAATACTTTTTAACGATGTGTGAAGACGCAAAGGCTGAAAGTGTTTGGCTAGAGGTTCGAGAAAGTAATCAGAAGGCTCGTTCTTTGTATGAGGCTTTAGGGTTTAATGAAGTTGATAGACGCTATAATTATTATCCTAGTAAAAAAGGGAAAGAGGATGCTGTTATCATGAGTTATCTGTTTTTTTAAAGCCAAGTAATTAACGGTTTCAACCGGACCTCCACTGTAAGCCTGAATTTATGTCATTGATTTTGTCCATCCCTCTAGCATATGACAAAATTTCGTCCGCTATATGCACACTTTTATTGTCTAAAGGGGCAAGATCGGACAAAATAGGCGCCAATTTCGATTAACTACTCAAAGTTAGCTTTTTACATTTTGTTTTAAGCGGTTTTGTATTGCAATTTAGAAGACCCGTATCCATGTCAAATAGCCCTTTTATAGGTGAAGTGTCTAAACGTAGAACCTTCGCGATCATCTCTCACCCAGATGCAGGTAAAACAACCATCACCGAAAAAGTGTTACTTTTCGGGCGCGCTATTCAATCTGCTGGTACTGTGAAAGGTCGAGGCTCAAACCAGCACGCTAAGTCAGACTGGATGGAGATGGAAAAAGAACGTGGTATTTCAGTGACAACTTCTGTAATGCAATTTCCATTTAATGGTAGCTTAGTTAACCTGCTTGATACCCCAGGGCACGAAGACTTCTCTGAAGATACTTATCGGACGCTAACGGCTGTCGATTCTTGTTTAATGGTTATAGATTCAGCAAAGGGTGTTGAAGCCCGCACACGTAAGCTGATGGAAGTTACGCGTTTGCGTGACACTCCTATTGTTACCTTTATGAATAAACTCGACCGAGAAATTCGTGACCCTATGGAGCTTCTAGATGAAGTCGAAAGCGAATTAAAGATAGCGTGTGCTCCAATTTCTTGGCCGATAGGCTGTGGTAAAGAGTTTAAAGGTGTTTACCACATCCATAGGGACGAGACGTATCTCTATTCAACGGGACAAGGCCATACTATTCAAGAAGAAAAGATTATTAAAGGGTTAGGTAATCCTGAACTTGAAGCAGCTATTGGCGATGAACTTGCAGAACAGCTTAGAGATGAACTGGAATTGGTTATTGGTGCGTCGCATGAATTTGATCAAGAGTTGTTTCTTGCTGGAGAATTGACACCGGTGTTCTTTGGTACGGCTCTTGGTAATTTTGGCGTAGACCATATGCTAGAAGGGTTAACCAGTTGGGCTCCTCAGCCATTATCTCGCCAAGCCAATGAACGTGAAGTAAAAGCAACAGAAGAGAAGTTTTCCGGGTTCATATTTAAAATTCAAGCTAATATGGATCCAAAGCACCGAGACCGCATTGCGTTTATGCGTATAGTTTCCGGAACATACTCTCAGGGTATGAAGATGAATCATGTACGTCTAGGCAAACAGATAAATATCTCTGATGCTGTTACGTTTATGGCGGGTGATCGTTCTCGTGCAGAGCAGGCTTATGCGGGTGATATTATTGGCCTACATAATCATGGAACCATTCAAATTGGCGATACCTTTACTCAAGGAGAAGCGCTTAAGTTCTCCGGTATCCCTAACTTTGCACCAGAATTATTTCGCCGTATTCGCTTAAGAGATCCGTTAAAGCAGAAGCAACTGCTCAAAGGATTGGTCCAACTTTCTGAAGAGGGTGCAGTACAGGTGTTCCGTCCTCTACAAAATAACGATCTTATCGTCGGTGCGGTAGGTGTGCTTCAGTTCGATGTCGTCGTCGCACGTTTGAAATCAGAGTACAACGTAGAAGCGATTTACGAGAGTGTGAATGTGGCAACGGCTCGTTGGATTGAATGTGATGACGAGAAAACACTGGATGAGTTTAGACGTAAAGGGCAAGCGAACTTGGCGCTTGATGGTGGTAATAATCTCTCTTATATTGCGCCAACTATGGTAAATCTAAATCTAGCTCAAGAGCGTTTCCCTGATATTCAATTCAGAGCAACACGCGAGCACTAATAGCATTGTTTAAATAATGTATAAAAAAACGGAGCCAAATGGCTCCGTTTTTTTATCGCTGTAAAGCGGTTATTCACGCTCTTTGGTGTATGGAACACCAACCGCTTTTGGTCCAATGGCTTTGCCAATGAAACCCGCAAGCAGGAATACGGTGAGAATATACGGAATGGCTTCTATTGCTTGAACCGGAATTGGGAAATCACCAATGGTTACCCCTTGCAAACGAATAGCCAGCGCATCAAGGAAGCCAAACAACAGACAAGCCGCCATTGCGGTAATAGGTTTCCACTTGCCAAAGATCAATGCGGCAAGCGCCATATAGCCCTTGCCTGCACTCATGTTTGGAATAAACTGTGCTGTCTGCCCAACAGAAAGGTACACACCACCAATCCCAACTAAAGTTCCGCAAAGGACCATCGCAAGATAGCGCATTTTAACCACAGAGATACCAGCTGTATCAACAGCACTGGGTGATTCGCCTACAGCACGTAGTCTTAGACCAAAACGGGTTTTATACATGATAAACCACGTTAAGGGCACAATAAGAATAACAAGGTACTCTAGTGCTGAGTGGCCGCTTAATAGCTCTGAATAGAGAAGGCCAATTATAGGGGTGTCCGCTAATGAATCGGCGCCAGGTAAGTGGATTGGTGCAAAGCGTGCATCTCCGGATAACGCTGGAGTTTGACCACCTTGATGGAACCAGTGGCGCCCTAACGTAACCGTAAGGCCAGCAGCAAGAATATTTATTGCCATACCGCTCACAACCTGATCACCCCTATGGGTTATTGAAGCAAAACCGTGTAATAGGGCAAGCAATATTGAGACAGAAATACCAGCAAATAAACCAAGCCATGCAGACCCAGTTACATGGGCTGCCGCCGCACCTGCAAACGCAGAAGCTAGCAACTTACCTTCTAAAGCGATATTAACAATACCGGAACGTTCACTTATCATACCCGCAAGTGCTGCTAATATGAGTGGAGTAGCAACTCGTATGGTTGCATCAAGCATCAATATAATCGTTTCAAACATGATTAAGCTACCCCAACTTTAGATTTAGCGAACACTCTAAGATAAGTACGCTCTAGGGATGGTCGGAACATATGTTCTAATGCGCCCGAGAAAAGAATAACCAATCCTTGCAATACCACAACGATATTTCGGTCTACACCGTATTCGAAGCTCAATTCTGCTCCGCCTTGATAGAGAAAGCCAAATAACAAGCTAGCTAATAATACCCCTACAGGGTGATTACGTCCCATTAAGGCAACAGCAATACCGGTAAAACCAAATCCTTCGACAAAGTTCAGTTTTATCTGATGCAGCTCTCCTTGAAGAACATTGAGACCAAAAAAGCCCGCTAACATACCAGATATCAACATGGTGATAATCACGACTCGTACGTAATTTATGCCAGCGTATCCAGATGCAGATGGGTTTGCACCAACCGCTCTTAGTTCATAGCCCCAACGTGTATGCCAGATAAACAACCAGACAAAAACACAGCAAAGTAGAGCAAATACAAAACTCAAGTTTAGTGGACTAGGCGCAATGTCGAAGCCAAACACCGCAACCATTTCGTGCATTTTTGGTAGCCAACTGCTAACGGCAAAAACCCTACTTTCTGTGGCCATGGTGTTTTCAGGTTTTAAAACATCGACTAAAAGGTAAGCCATCAATGAGGCGGCAATAAAGTTAAACATAATCGTGGTAATCACGATATGTGAACCTCTTTTCGCCTGTAGGTAAGCCGGAATGAAAGCCCAAGCGGCACCAAACAGCCCACCGACGATAATCGCGACAGGGAAGGTGATATACCAAGGTGCATATTCGCCTAAGGTAAGGCAAACTAAGCCAACACCTAAGCCACCAATATAGGCTTGTCCTTCTCCACCGATATTGAAAAGGCTGGCATTAAATGCCACTGAAACTGCAAGTCCAGTGAAAATAAAACCAGTGGCGTAATATAGGGTATAACCAAAACCTTCAGCGTAGCCAAATGCACCGGTCCACATAACTTTGGCGGCGTCGATAGGGCTAATGTCTATATAAATAAACAATAATGCTGAAACTAAAAATGCCACCATTACATTTATGGCAGGCAGTAACGCAACGGTTACCCAAGCAGGGATTTTAGCCTGACTCATAATGCTTCTCCTTGGGATTCGTTGTTGTTTTTAAGATGTTCAGGCATGATGTTCGCCATCATTAATCCTAGTGTTTTTTCATCGGCTTGGTCTGCTTGTACTTCACCAACAATGTTGCCGTCAAACACCACGATAATACGATCGGCAAGACTTAATATTTCATCTAGTTCGACGGAAACGAGCAATACAGCTTTTCCCGCGTCGCGGCTCATTATTATCTGTTGGTGGATATATTCGATGGCGCCGATATCAACACCACGAGTGGGTTGACCAACAAGTAGAACGTTAGGGTTCTCTTCCATCTCTCTCGCAATAACGAGTTTCTGTTGATTACCTCCAGAGAAATTTGCTGTCTTGAGTGTGACATCATTTGGACGAACATCCCACTTGTCCATGCTCGACTGACAAAGCGTTTTAATCGATTCTTTATCTTGGAGTAAACCTTTGTTGTATTTTGGTAGATTGTGATAACCAAGAATGTAAGCTTCTTGCGCTTCAAATCTGTTAATTAAACCTTGTTTATGCCTATCTTCCGGAATATGACCAACTCCCATGGCACGGACCTGTTGAGGGTCGCTAGGTTTTTCAGACGTTAGGATATTGCCATTGAGTTCAATGCTACCTGATGCGGGCTTTAGGATGCCAGAAAGCAGACCGAGGATTTCAGATTGACCGTTGCCAGACACACCTGCAATACCGACAATCTCACCCTCACGAACGGAAAAGCTAATCTCTTTAATTCTTTGCACTTTGCTGTTATCAAAGTAACTGAGTTTATTGACTTTGATTCTAGCCTTTTTTGGTTGTGCTGGTTGTTTTTCTACTTTAAGTCGAACTTTACGTCCAACCATGAGTTCAGCAAGTTGATCTTGATTGGTATCTGCAGTTACAACATGGTCAACCATCGTACCCTGACGCATTACAGATATGTTATCTGTGATGGCGAGGACCTCACGCAATTTATGCGTAATAATCATAACGGTGGTGCCTTGTGCACGAAGCTTGTCAAGGATAGTGAAAAGGTGGTCGGCTTCTTGTGGTGTTAGTACACCTGTAGGCTCATCAAGTATAAGTATTTTGGCATCACGATATAATGCTTTTAGAATTTCCACGCGTTGTTGTAAACCTACCGGTAAATCTCCCACAATCGCGTCAAGAGGAACATCTAAGCCATAATCTTTTTCAATTTGAACGAGCTTTTTACGAGCAGATTTCAAGCTCTCTTCTAACTTCCAGCCATTCTCAGCGCCTAAAATAATGTTTTCCAAAACGGTGAAAGTCTCCACCAACATGAAATGTTGATGAACCATACCAATGCCGGAACTAATGGCTTCTTGAGAATTGGATGGTTTGTAGTTTTTATTATTAACGAGCATAGAGCCGGTATCGGCATGGTAAAAACCGTAAATGATGCTCATTAACGTGGATTTACCCGCACCATTTTCACCAATAATGCCGTGAATGGTGCCCGCGGGAACTTTAAGATCAATATCACGGTTGGCGTGTACTGCGCCAAAACGCTTATTTATCTGATTTAGTTCAATGGCAAAGTTTTGAACTTGAGTCACGTGAAATTCCTGAACTGCAAAATAAAAATGAGTACGCCGTTGCCTAAAGTTTTTGAACTAAAAGCAACGGCGTAAAGATCATCTAACAACTGATAACTTTATGATTAGTAGTTACAAGTATTGTCTGACATGTAGTCATGTACAGCGATCTTTCCGGAGATGATGTCTGCTTCGATACCTTCTACATATGCTTTCATTTCTGGCGTAATTAGGGCTTCGTTGTTTGAATCTAGAGCCCAAGCAACACCACCTTCCTTAAGACCAAGAACTTTAATTCCTGGTTTCCATTTTCCATCCATGTCTGCAATCCAAGCATCTTTGGCTGCAATACCAACACGTTTAACCATAGACGTTAGCATGGTGCCTGGTTGAAGATGGTTTTGGTTAGCATCAACACCGATAGCGAATTTACCCGCATCTTTTGCTGCTTGATAAACACCAAGGCCAGTACCACCAGCGGCCGCGTAAATTACGTCAGCGCCTTTAGAGAACTGTGATTTAGCAAGTTCAGAACCTTTTGCTGGGTCAGCGAAAGCAGAAGGAGTTGAACCAGTCATGTTTTGAAGCACTGTTGCTTCAGAGTTAGCGTATTTTGCACCTTGCTCATAACCACAGGCAAACTTACGAATTAGTGGAATGTCCATACCACCAATAAAGCCAACGGTTGCTGTTTTAGATTGCTTTGCAGCTAAAGCACCAACAAGGAAAGAACCTTCATGCTCTTTAAACACAATAGATTGAACGTTTGGCTTATCAACGACCATATCAATGATGGTGAATTTGATTTCAGGGAACTCAGTAGCGACTTTCTCTACTGCTGATGCCATGTTGAATCCAACCGCTACGATTGGGCTAAAACCGCGACTTGCTAGACGTCGAAGACCTTGTTCACGTTGAGCTTCGTTTTGTGGCTCAAATTCGCGAACTTTAATGCCTTTTTCAGTTTCTAATACTTTCACACCATTTTGATAAACAGCTTCGTTAAAAGACTTGTCAAATTTGCCTGCTGTATCGTAAATAACGGCTGGTTTTGGTGCTGCGAACACGCTAAAAGAAGATACTGCTAGTGCTAATGCAGATAGCTTAAGAGTAGTTTTTTTCACTGTAAGAATCCCTATGTTTTTATCCCAAACTCAAACGAACAAATGAGTGCCATTTATATTTATATGCAACTGCGTTGATGGTCTTGTGCAATTATGTACACATAAACAGTTATCGCCCGTAAGTTTATCGTTTGCTTGGCAAAAAAAAAAGCGTTTCGCTCACAGGTAAACTAGGTAATAGAACATCGTAGTACGATAATTCTTGGTCTGGATCACGTTTTCGTGGGGTAGGGTGTCTTGGTTGCATCCCAGCTCTGCATTCTAGCTCTCACAAATTAGGCGATTTCTAGAAGAAAAGGTAAGAATAAAGGCGAAAGGGATATAGGGTTATTGAAAGAGTGTGTTGATTTTTAGGAGATATGATTATGATCAGGAATTTTAAAAAGGCCATTAAGCGCTATGATGAATGGTGTAAATCGCTTGGTTTAACACCAGAACAAAAACGTTGTTGTGTACCAATAAAAAAAGAAGATATTTTTGAATCAAAAGAGAGGAAAAATGAGTGAGAATCATATAAAGCTTTTCGATACACACTGCCATTTGGATAGAGAGGATTTCTCAGAAAATATAGAAGAAGAGATCGCTCTAGCAAGGCAATTTGGGGTTGTTAAGTTTCTTATTCCCGGTTGTGGTGCTTTTAATTGGAAAAGAGTAGAGAAGCTTTGCAATACTAATAGGGGGGTGTTTTTCTCTCTGGGGTTGCATCCTTATTTTATCGACCAGCATTTAAATGAACATGTTGAATTATTGGATACATTATTATCAAGCAGAAGTAGTCGATGTGTTGCTGTAGGAGAATGTGGGCTAGATTTTTTTCACTCTCGTAAGTCTGAGGAGGTTCAAAAGCAGTTTTTTACAGAACAGATTAAGTTAGCCAATAAATACCATCTTCCATTGATTCTCCATTCTAGAAAGGCACATCAAGATATAATCAAGTTACTGAAACAAAATAAAGCTCGCCATGGTGGAGTGATTCATGCATTTACTGGGAGTTATCAGCAGGCAATGGATTATATTAACCTAGGGTTTCATATTGGTGTTGGCGGGTCGATTACATACCCTAGAGCCAAAAGGACACGTGACGCCATTTCTCAGTTACCTCTTCGTTCGTTGGTGTTAGAAACAGATTCACCTGACATGCCGGTTTTGGGCCGCCAAGGTAAAAAAAATCACCCCAAAAATTTAAAAATCATACTAAATGAACTGAACGTGCTCCGAAGTGAATCCGAGCAAACGATTGCAGATCAGGTGTTTGAAAATAGCAAGTCGATGTATGCAATTTGTGAACGAGAATGTAGTTAAATGTTTCATTGCTGAACGTTTTCTGATGTAAATGCGATTGCGTTCACACTTTGGTATGAATTACAGGTGAGTGCAGTACAAAAGTGTGACTTTGCCATTACTTTATATCTTGGGGTCTGTTTATAATCGCCTCGCTTTTTAGCACCAATTTTATCACACGCCATTTAACTAAATAAGGAAGCCATAAACCATGAGCCTGTTTATGAGCCTAATCGGCATGGTAGTACTCATTGCAATCGCAGTACTTCTATCCGACAACCGCAAAGCAATAAATGTAAGAACTGTGGGTGGAGCATTCGCTATCCAATTTATTCTAGGTGCATTCGTACTATACGTGCCTTGGGGTAAAGATTTACTCGGTGGTTTCTCTAGCGGTGTCGCTAGCGTGATCGATTTCGGCAAAAGCGGTACTAGTTTCCTTTTCGGTAACCTAGTGAGCTTTTCAGTAGATGGTCTTGGTTTTATTTTCGCATTCCAAGTGCTGCCTACACTAATCTTCTTCTCTTCACTAATATCTGTGCTTTACTACATCGGCGCAATGCAGTGGGTAATCAAAATTCTTGGTGGTGCATTAGAAAAAGCTTTGGGTACGTCTCAAGCTGAATCTATGTCCGCAGCAGCTAACATTTTCGTAGGTCAAACTGAAGCGCCTTTAGTGGTTCGTCCGTTTGTTCCTAAAATGACTCAATCTGAGCTGTTTGCAGTAATGTGTGGTGGTTTAGCGTCAGTAGCGGGTGGTGTACTTGCTGGGTATGCTTCAATGGGTGTTCCTCTAGAATACCTTGTAGCAGCCTCTTTCATGGCCGCCCCTGGTGGTTTACTGTTTGCTAAGATAATCAAACCTGAAACAGAAGAATTTGCTAGTGATGTTGCAGATGCTCTTGACGGTGGCGACGATAAACCTGCTAACGTTATTGATGCGGCAGCTGGCGGTGCGTCTGCTGGTTTGCAACTTGCACTTAACGTAGGTGCAATGCTTATCGCATTCATCGGTCTAATTGCATTAGTCAACGGTATCCTTGGTGGCATCGGTGGTTGGTTCGGTATGGAATCATTAAGCCTAGAACTTCTTCTTGGTTGGATCTTTGCTCCTCTTGCATTCCTTATCGGTGTGCCTTGGGAAGAAGCGACACTGGCGGGTTCTTTCATCGGTCAGAAAACTATCGTTAACGAATTCGTTGCTTACTTGAACTTTGTACCGTACGTGGGTGAAAATGCTCAAGTAGTCGCGGCAACAGGTCTAGTGATGACTGAGAAAACGACGGCAATCATCTCGTTCGCACTATGTGGTTTTGCAAACTTGTCATCTATCGCCATTCTACTAGGTGGTTTGGGTGGTATTGCACCAGGTCGTCGCCATGATATCGCACGTATGGGTATTAAAGCGGTTGTTGCTGGTACATTGTCTAACCTAATGGCTGCAACTATTGCTGGTTTCTGTATCTCTCTTGCTGCATTCTAAGTTTGCCGCAATATAGAGAACAAAACAGATAATGCTGAATCGAAACCGTAGCAAGAAATTGCTGCGGTTTTTTGTTGTCTTAAGCTAAACAAAATTGGAAAACAGTTACGCTACAGCGTTTATTTGAATTTTTTTGAGATACAAAACGTTTGCGTTAAGTGATACCCCTATCACATTCTGTTGTAATGGCTATAATATATACATCTGGAAAACGTATTAGTTTGTGGTCTAGAGATAGATAGTAAAACTAGAACGCAAGTGAGTAAGTTATATTTTTCCAGTCGGTAATACACGACGTATTACCTTAGATAAACACCGCAATCACAGATTGTTGTGCCATTAGACAAATTGGTACTGTGCGGTGACAGGGATAGCAATTAGTAGGTGGATTCGACGGAATCTTTACTAAGTCTTCAAGGAACCAAGTCCGTTCATTTCGTAACCTGAAAGCGATTCATACACGACCATCTATACTAGATTGGACTGAGTATGCTTTTCGGTAAACAAATTGAATATTTTGATCGGAGATAGAAATGAGCGAATTAAAAGCTGCAGCTCTACGTGCACTAAAACTTATGGATTTAACGACGCTAAATGATGACGACACTGATGAAAAAGTGATTGCGCTTTGTCATGATGCGAAAACAGCGGTAGGTAATACGGCTGCAATATGTATATACCCTCGTTTTATACCAATTGCTAAGAAAACACTTCGTGAACAAGGTACGCCTGACGTTCGCATTGCAACGGTTACAAACTTTCCTCATGGCAATGACGACATTGCTATCGCAGTAGCAGAGACAAAAGCGGCTATCGCTTATGGCGCTGATGAAGTTGACGTTGTATTCCCTTACCGTACGCTTATTGCTGGGGATGAGAAAACAGGCTTTGAATTGGTAAAACAATGTAAAGAAGCGTGTGGTGATACTTTACTAAAAGTAATCATAGAAACGGGTGAACTTAAAACAGAAGCACTCATTAAACGCGCGTCAGAGCTTTCTATTGACGCTGGTGCAAATTTCATTAAAACATCGACAGGTAAAGTGCCAGTTAATGCGACACCAGAAGCAGCAGAAATAATGTTGAAAGTTATTCGTGATATGGGTGTAGCTGAAAAGGTTGGCTTCAAGCCCGCTGGTGGTGTACGAACAGCTGAAGATGCAGCGGCCTTCCTTGCAATGGCAGACGATATTCTTGGTGCTGAATGGGCGGATAATATGCATTATCGATTTGGTGCATCAAGCTTATTAACCAGCTTACTCAATACATTAGAAGTAACGAAAGAAGTTGCGGATCCAAGCGCTTACTAAATAGAAGAAAACGCCCCTAGGGATGGATAGGTTCTCGCAAACTATCGCGTCTTTAGGGGAATGACTCCTTTTTTTAATTTTAAAGCAGGGCAATTCTAATGTATTTACCACAAGAAATTATCCGTAAAAAGCGCGATGGCGAAGTATTAACCAATGAAGAAATTGATTTTTTCATTCAAGGCGTCGCTAAAAACACAGTATCTGAAGGTCAAATAGCCGCTTTTGCAATGGCTATATTTTTTAATGAAATGACGATGCCTGAACGTATTGCCTTAACGTGTGCAATGCGAGATTCTGGCATGGTCATCGATTGGGACCATATGAATTTTGGTGGCCCAATAGTAGACAAACATTCTACTGGTGGTGTCGGTGACGTAACCTCTCTAATGCTTGGCCCTATGGTGGCAGCATGTGGCGGTTTTGTCCCCATGATATCGGGTCGAGGCCTTGGTCACACTGGTGGTACTTTAGATAAGCTTGAATCTATACCTGGTTACAATATAACGCCAACCAATGAAGTATTTGGCCAAGTGACGAAAGAAGCTGGTGTTGCCATTATTGGTCAAACAGGTGACTTAGCACCAGCGGACAAACGTGTGTATGCAACTCGTGATATCACTGCGACCGTTGACAATATCTCTCTAATTACGGCTTCTATTCTTTCTAAGAAGCTAGCCGCAGGATTAGAATCTCTAGTGATGGATGTGAAAGTAGGTTCGGGCGCATTTATGCCGACCTATGAAGCATCTGAAGAGTTAGCAAGGTCAATTGTTGCCGTTGCTAATGGCGCTGGAACGAAGACAACAGCAATTTTAACCGATATGAACCAAGTACTGGCGTCTTCCGCAGGAAATGCCGTTGAAGTTCGCGAAGCAGTGCAGTTCTTAACGGGCGAGTATAGAAATCCACGCCTATTTGAAGTGACAATGGCATCATGTGTTGAAATGTTAGTATTAGCTAAATTGGCAACCGATGAAGATGATGCGCGCAATAAGCTACAAGCCGTATTAGATAACGGTAGCGCAGCACATTGCTTTGGTAAAATGGTGGCGGGCCTAGGTGGTCCAATCGATTTTGTTGAAAACTACGATAACTATCTTGATAAAGCTGAAATTATCAAACCTGTTTATGCAAAAGAGAGTGGTGTTGTATCCGCTATGGATACTCGAGCAATCGGTATGGCCGTTGTTGGTATGGGTGGAGGCCGTCGTGTTGCAACCGACACGATCGACTATGCTGTAGGTTTTGATAGCTTTATTCGTTTAGGTGAAACGGCTAATGAGGACAAACCTTTGGCCATCATTCATGCACGCAATGAAGTACAGTGGCAAGAAGCAGCAACGGCGTTACAGAACGCCATTGTTGTAGGTAATGACCCATATATTTCAACCCCAAATGTGTACCGCCAAATACGCGCGGAAGATGTGTGATTTTGCCCATTATACAGGTGACCACATTGACTATTTCTTCTGACGGAGAGCAAAAATGAAAAGATCAATTATTTTAGTTTTAGATTCCTTTGGTATTGGCGCGACAGCTGATGCGGACAAATTTGGCGATGTTGGCTCAGATACTCTTGGACACATTGCAGAACACTGTGCAAAAGGATTGGCTGACAACGAAAACCGTAAAGGGCCACTTACGTTACCAAATCTTTCTAAGATGGGGCTTGGCCTAGCATCTCAAGAGTCAACAGGCCATTTTCCTGAGGGCTTAGATGAAAATGCTGAGATTATCGGCGCATATGGCCATGCTGCTGAGATGTCTTCAGGTAAAGACACGCCATCTGGTCACTGGGAAATCGCTGGTGTTCCGGTGTTATTTGATTGGGGTTATTTCTCTGATAAAACCAACAGCTTTCCAGATGTGCTTTTAGATAAAATTGTAAAACGTGCAAATTTACCCGGTTACCTAGGAAACTGTCATTCATCCGGTACGGTTGTTCTTGATGAACTAGGTGAAGAGCATATGGCTTCAGGTAAGCCGATTTTTTATACCTCTGCAGATTCAGTATTCCAGATCGCGTGTCATGAAGAGACATATGGCCTAGATAACTTGTTAGATCTTTGCCACATCGTTCGCGAAGAGCTTGAAGATTACAATATTGGCCGCGTAATTGCTCGTCCATTTATTGGTGCGAAAGCGGGCGAATTTGCACGTACGGGAAACCGTCGTGACTTATCTTTAGAGCCACCAGCCACGACTGTACTGCAAAAGCTTGTAGAAGAGAAAGGTGGAGAAGTGGTATCGATAGGCAAGATAGCCGATATTTATGCGGGCTGCGGCATCACGAAGAAAGTGAAGAAAACGGGTCTAGAAGAGCTATTTGATGCATCTCTAGAGCAAGTTAAAGAAGCCGGTGATAATACTCTTGTATTCACCAACTTTGTTGATTTCGACTCGTCTTACGGCCATCGTCGTGATGTAGCCGGTTACGCTGCCGCGTTAGAATATTTTGATAAGAGACTGCCAGAGATGATCGAGATTCTTGAGGAAGATGACGTCTTGATTCTGACTGCTGATCATGGTTGTGATCCAACCTGGCCGGGAAGTGACCATACTCGTGAACATATCCCTGTTCTTGTATATGGTAAAAAGATTCCAGCAGGTTCATTAGGTCGCCGTGAGACGTTTGCGGACATTGGCCAGAGCCTAGCAGAGTACTTCGGTACCTCTGATATGGATTACGGAAAAAGCTTTTTGTGATAGAGCGTTGCTGGGTTGCCTCAGGTCACTCAGTAACAGTTTATGATTGTTAGTTCCTGCACAATACGTGCTTCTCTTAAGGCAAAGAACCTTAGAGATAGGAGCTATTTAAAACCTACAAAGGAATAAATTAATGGCAACTCCACATATTAACGCTGAAATGGGTGCTTTTGCTGATGTCGTTTTAATGCCAGGTGATCCACTGCGTGCCAAATACATTGCGGAAACATTTTTGGATGACGTTGTCCAAGTGTGTGATGTTCGTAATATGTTTGGTTACACTGGTACATATAAAGGACGTAAGATCTCAGTTATGGGCCATGGAATGGGGATCCCATCATGTTCTATCTATGTTACTGAGCTAATCAAAGATTTTGGTGTTAAGAAAATCATTCGTGTAGGCAGTTGTGGCGCGGTAAGCGAAGACATCAAGGTTCGCGATGTTGTTATTGGTATGGGGGCAAGTACGGACTCTAAAGTTAACCGTATTCGTTTCAAAGGCCATGACTTTGCAGCTATTGCAGACTATAAAATGGTCAAAGCAGCTGAAGAAGCGGCAAAAGCTCGTGGTATCGACGTGAAAGTGGGTAACTTATTCTCAGCTGAACTTTTTTATACACCGGATCCGAGCATGTTCGACGTAATGGACAAGTACGGTATCGTCGGCGTTGAAATGGAAGCCGCAGGTATCTATGGCGTTGCAGCGGAATATGGTGCCAAAGCATTAGCGATTTGTACCGTATCGGATCATATTAAGACCGGTGAGCAAACCACGTCTGAAGAGCGTGCTACCACGTTTAATGAGATGATGCTAATAGCACTAGATTCAGTATTGCTGGGTGATAAAGACTAAAGTATCGATAGTCTTCAAACTCAAAAGCTCTGATTTTAAGTCAGAGCTTTTTTTATGCAATCGTAGTAACAAAAATGGCTTAACGGTTTTGGAGTAGAGAGTCTGTTACATGTAAGAACTGGCGTTTCCCCAACCGATTAGTCTCGTTCCTTTACTAATAGGTTTTCCTGCTTATTTTTCGGTTTTCTAATCAAGATTAATGTAATTAACATTCCACTTAAAAAACTAATTATTATCATGACATACATATAGCGATCACTATTACGATAATGATGATCTGAAATAGCCGTGACCATCCCTTTCTCGAACGTTATACGAACGTATCCAATCAGATTCTTATCGTGAAAAATAGGTTCTACAAGTTGTAGACGACCGATGCTTGCTGTCTCTAATGGCGTATCTAACCCTAATATCTCTCTGGTTGATTTTGCATCTTCACTTGCAGCAAGTTTTATACCTTCTGAATCGTAGATAGTGGCATCAAAAACGAGTCGTTCTCTGGCTAATTGATTCGTTAGCTTCAGAAGCCGCTCTTGGTCACTGTTTGTGATCATATCACTGGCAGAAAGAGAAGCTTGGGAGACAAGTACCTTCGTTAGCGTTTCTAGCTGGCGAGACTGAATCTGCTCGTTGCCTTTACTTATCACAACACTGTTTTGTGCGATGTAGCCAAATATTAAAAGTAGAAAAATAATGGCGATACTTTTTAGAAATAGACCTATAGAGAAAAGTGAACGTTTCATTTTTGACCATTATTCTTTGTTTTTCAATGTAATCACATATTGGCGCTTGCCTTTTGAAATTGCAATAGGTTAACGTTTAGCTTAAGTGAATTTAGTGGGCATGGACGCAATGAAAACTTTACCGATAAAAAAACAGACAGAACTTATTCAACGGTTACCTGAAACCCGACTTTCAAACCAATTGGATAGAAAAAATGCAAGCTGGATAGTATTTTCGACTTATCTTTCACCTCAACTCTTTGAGGATATTGATTTTCATACGCAGACCTATAATTCTGTGTTGGATGTGTGGAGCGTTGGACACTACGAAGTGGCTTTGATGTCGGGTGAACTAACAAATGAACATGAGAAAGTACTCAAAGCCTTGAAGGTTGACTACGCCTCTCTATCTGATGTGCCAGACCTAACTCAACCAGGTCTTATTGTTTTTGATATGGATTCAACTGCGATACAAATAGAGTGTATCGACGAGATCGCAAAATTGGCTGGTGTTGGTGAACAGGTATCAGAAGTAACAGAAAGAGCCATGCAAGGTGAGTTAGATTTTGAGCAAAGCCTGAGGCAGCGAGTATTGGCATTAAAAGGTGCTGACGAAGATATCTTAGGTCAAGTGAGAACAACGCTGCCATTTATGCCAGATTTGAGAGAACTCATAAGTAGTCTACAGGGATTTGGATGGAAGACGGCCATTGCTTCTGGTGGTTTTACTTACTTTTCAGATTACTTGAAGCAAGAGTTAAAGCTTGATCATGCACAGTCGAATACGCTTGAAATTATTGATGGGAAGCTTACCGGTGCGGTTATTGGAGGAGTGGTGTCCGCGCAGACTAAGGCTGATATTCTTCAACAACTTGCCGAAGAATATGGCGTTACTCAACAGAATACTGTGGCGGTAGGAGATGGCGCAAATGATTTAGTAATGATGGAGGTAGCCGGTTTAGGTATTGCCTACCATGCCAAACCCAAAGTTGAGCAACAAGCTCAAACGTCGGTAAGATACGCGGGGCTAGGTGGGGTAATGTGTATACTATCGGGTCTGTTAGCTAAGCATCGGAAGATCAGTTTTTGATGTGCTAGCGCGTGAATAAAATTACCCTAGATCGTCGTATTTAGGGTGATTTAGTGACGCTTAAGTTAGCTCTAATCGGATTAATATTTCTTCCGTTATGTCTATGATTTCACCAAAGCCAACTATTGAGCTGAATTCTTTGTCGAGCGCTCTTGCATGATGCATGCTTGAAGAAGCAAGTTCATTTAATTTTTTTATTAAAATCTTAGTTGATGTATTTGCGACGGGTACACCATTAATCCGTAATACGTAAAACTCACCCAGTTGTTTTGATTTCTTAATAAATCGCAACCTTTCTTGAAGTGTCGGAAATTCATCATAAAGCTTGGTGTAGATAGCTTCTATCTCGTCGTCCTTCTTGATTACGGCAATATAAACGTCATGGTATACCGGTTTTGCTCCGGGAACAGGACGAATAGGGTCTTTTAGTAGTCTTGCACTTCTGTTCTTAAATATAGGCTCTAAAGAGAAATCTTTTTGATGCCCTAGTTTTTCTAATATTTTTAAGTGCGGTTCTAATGGATAATTAACGCCAATCGCGATGGGTTGCAACACGCTATCTTTTTTAGATATATAAAATGGTGTACTGGCTAATCTGGGTAATACTATGTCATACATAGTATGCAGAAGATCGATTTCAGGCCGTTCTTCGTCAGTGAGTGGTAGCTTATTCTTGTTGTGGGTAATGAGTTTTTTTAGGAAATTCATTGCTCGGTTTGTGAGGCTGTTCTCCTCCAGAGACAAATGAATATTCAACCCATTTGGGCTAATGCGCACAACGGTATAGGGGATGTGTGTTAATGGTGCTGATTGATCATACTGCTGCAGTTCATTCAGACTAACCTTTATCGTGGTTCCAATCCTACACTGCAAAGGTTGAGATAAAGAAACAAACAGGCCGCGAGATGAAAAATTAATGGTTTCTCCCGCAATAGGCACGTTTCTGTCGATAGCAATTTCAATAGGGGAGCGAAATTTATAACGTTGCTCCTTTCGGCGAGATACATCGTCGTAATAGACACCTTTCGGGCTGCCAACGATTTTTCTAGAATGTCTAAATTTATTCAATATGCTTGAATTCAAAGGAGGCTTTTCAGTTAGCTGATAGTCCCTTACAGATTCCACGTTTGATATCTCTTGCAACAGGCCGAAATGGGTTATGTTATCTTCTCCTGCCTTAGCATATACACCGGCTATGCTACTTTTCTCTTCAGGGCTAAGTTCGTGCATATGAATGCGATAAACTTTCCAGCTATTTCTACGTGCGCCTGTATGCCAAAAAAGTTGTCGCTCAGCTCTGGTCGCTTCTGGAAGCATCAGTGAATAGTGCAACTCTTTATCTTGGTGTTCATGGACAAACGTATAGATAACGTTACTTGAATGTTTGGCACCGAATTTAGTCAGTTCATTCATTCGTGAAGCATCAAATAGAGAACCTAGTGTTTGTTGATATCGTTCGTCATGCCAGTAATCCCAGACCTCTTTATTGAAATCATTGAGAAGAGCGTATTTTAACTCTGTGCCTGAGAAAAAGAGAGGTAGGTTACGTGTGTACTTGATGTAGGTGTGTTCATAACCATGGGCTCTTGACTGCAATATTTTATCTTGATTATCATGATTGACTTTTTTAATGCTGCTGTTTAACATGACGTTGATGGCTCGACCAATGATATTGGTATCGGTGAGTCTAATTGCACGTAACCATCGGATGCTATCGTTCTCATAGCACTCTTCTATACCGATGACGCGATAATCAAGTGATGTGCCTAATTCATTAATTTTGCTCTGTTTCTCTAACTGAAAAAAATGCATTTCAACCATTTCGCCAAGGTTATAGTCGAACGCACTTGGCACTTTGAGCTTTACACCTGAATTGGATAAATCAACGCTGGAGGCATGAATCTTTTGACCATTTTTCAATGTAATATCTACTTGTGTAGACATTTTTAGCCGTTTTTCTTGTCTGTTCAGAACCAAACCTAGTGTGATAGGTTCGACTTCAAACGGGCTTTCTGGGTTGGTCAAACCCGAACTAGAATTAGATGTTGTATTTTGGTGCATAACACGAAAATTATTTCTCGTGTTGACCATTGCTTCGTATACCCCTTCGGTATAGCTACCAAATCGTTTTATTTTTTTATGATATGAGTTGATCGCAACGTCATCTAACCAATGTGTTCGGCCATCTAATTTGTATTCTCTACACTCACCCTGAACCCTCCCTCTCAAGTCTATAGACCTAGTGCATGGGTTCATCAGTCGATTTAATTCCATTTTTGCAATCACTTTTGCTGACGCAGGTTCACCATACGTTAGCTGCTCTAACACTATATTGAAGTCAGGAGAGCCATAAACAGGAATTAATCTTTCTACTAAAGAGAGTATTTCAGATTGTTGCATTTTTTCTGGTAGAGTGAGCTCAGTTAGGTTTATTGAGTATATATCGGCTTATTAACGATTTACTTTAATATTTCGTTTCGATTCAAATGTGCGTAATATTTCGATTAATTGATTTAGATAACATTTATTGAGGATCCATGGCAAAAGTTAAACGAGCTTACGTTTGTAACGATTGTGGGGCTGATTATCCTAGATGGCAAGGGCAATGTAATGCATGTGGGGCTTGGAACACTATTACTGAGATACGTCTCGCGGCGTCTCCCCAAGTGGCAAGAAATGAAAGGTTGGTGGGCTATGCTGGCGCTGTAGAGTCTACCGTTCAAGTGTTGTCCGAGATTGACCTACAAGAAGTGCCTCGTTTTACTAGTGGATTCAAAGAATTAGATCGGGTTTTAGGCGGCGGAATAGTGCCAGGAGCGGCTATTTTGATCGGAGGTAATCCGGGTGCTGGTAAATCTACTTTGCTTTTGCAAACTATGTGTATGCTTTCCTCTCAGATGCCTGCGCTTTATGTGACAGGAGAAGAATCTCTCCAACAAGTTGCCATGCGAGCGTCTAGGTTAGGGCTACCGAAAGAGCATCTAAAAATGCTCTCTGAGACAAATGTAGATAAAATTGTCCAGATTGCGGAGAAAGAGCAGCCTCGCATTATGGTGATAGACTCGATTCAAGTTATGCATGTTTCAGATGTCCAATCTTCACCCGGCAGTGTTGCTCAGGTACGAGAGTCTGCAACGACGCTTACTCGATATGCAAAACAAAATAATGTGGCTGTGTTTATGGTTGGTCATGTTACCAAAGATGGGACTCTCGCGGGGCCGAAGGTGCTGGAGCATATAATAGATTGCTCAGTACTATTTGATGGTGGTTCAGATAGTCGCTTCCGAACACTGAGGAGCAACAAAAACCGATTCGGTGCTATCAATGAACTCGGTGTCTTTGCAATGACCGAACAGGGGCTCAGAGAAGTCAGCAATCCTTCGGCTATCTTTCTTTCTCGTGGAGAAGAAGAGACATCCGGTAGTTCTGTGATGGTGGTTTGGGAAGGGACGCGTCCGCTTCTCGTTGAGATACAGGCGCTAGTTGATTATTCACAGCAAGCCAATCCACGAAGAGTGGCCGTTGGTTTAGATCAAAACCGTTTATCGTTATTGCTTGCGGTGCTCCATAAACATGGTGGCTTGCAGATGGCAGATCAAGATGTGTTTGTTAATGTTGTCGGTGGCGTAAAGGTGACAGAAACAGGTGCAGATCTAGCGCTAATAATGTCGCTACTGTCCAGTTTTCGAGACAGGCCGTTACCTAAGGATGTCGTCGTCTTCGGTGAAGTGGGGCTCGCGGGTGAAATACGCCCAGTGCCTAGCGGCCAAGAGAGATTGATGGAAGCTTTTAAGCACGGATTCAAAAAGGCGATTATCCCATCGGCCAATATGCCTAAAGGGGGAATAGCCGGAATGGAAATACATGGCGTTAGAAAGTTATCGGAGGCAATTGATGCTTTTGATGAGGTCTAATCGGTTAATGAGATCTCTTTAAAAGTAGTCTATGAATGTCTTAATAATAAATTCTCTACTTGATGACAAATAATGTCTAACTACAATTAAATCTACGTGGTAAGATAAGCCACTTTTTTATAGAATCAACGCACGTTAGGGTATCAGTCTCGAGAGATTGTGGTATACTCTGCGCGCATTTTTATACCTTATTAACAGAGTAAGACAATGACTGATTTATCAAAATACAGAAATATTGGTATTTTCGCGCACGTTGATGCGGGTAAAACTACTACAACTGAACGTATCCTTAAACTGACTGGTCAAATTCATAAGACTGGTGAAGTTCATGATGGCGAATCTACAACTGATTTCATGGATCAGGAAGCTGAGCGTGGTATTACCATTCAGTCAGCAGCAGTGAGCTGTTTCTGGAAAGATCACCGTTTAAATGTTATCGATACTCCTGGACACGTTGACTTTACAGTAGAAGTTTACCGTTCACTTAAAGTACTCGACGGCGGTGTTGGTGTATTCTGTGGTTCTGGTGGTGTTGAACCACAATCAGAAACTAACTGGCGTTATGCTAACGAATCTGAAGTATCTCGTTTGATCTTCGTGAACAAACTGGACCGTATGGGTGCAGATTTCTTTAGCGTTGTTGATCAAGTTAAGAAAGTTCTAGGCGCGACGCCACTTGTTATGGTTCTACCTATCGGCCGCGAAGATGATTTCGTTGGTGTTGTAGACCTATTAACTCGTAAAGCCTACGTTTGGGATGACACTGGTCTTCCTGAAAACTACGAAATTCTGGACGTTCCAGCTGATATGGTTGATGACGTTGAAACGTACCGTGAAGAGCTAATCGAAACTGCTGTAGAGCAAGACGATGATCTAATGGAAGCGTACATGGAAGGTGAAGAGCCTTCTGTTGAAGACCTTAAGCGTTGTATCCGTAAAGGTACTCGTGATCTAGCATTCTTCCCAACATTCTGTGGTTCAGCATTTAAGAACAAGGGCGTTCAAATCGTTCTTGACGCTGTTGTTGACTACCTGCCTGCTCCAACTGAAGTTGATCCTCAACCTCTTATGGATGACGAAGGCGAAGAAAATGGCGAGTACGCTATCGTTTCTCCAGACGAAACATTTAAAGCACTTGCATTTAAAATAATGGATGACCGCTTTGGTGCCCTAACTTTCGTTCGTATTTACTCAGGTAAATTGAACAAGGGTGACACCATTATGAACTCATTCACTGGTAAAACAGAGCGTGTTGGCCGTATGGTTGAGATGCAAGCCGATGACCGTAATGAACTTACTAGCGCTCAAGCTGGTGATATCATAGCTATCGTTGGTATGAAGAATGTGCAGACTGGTCACACTCTTTGTGATCCTAAGCATCAAGTAACGCTTGAACCAATGGTTTTCCCAACGCCAGTAATCTCGATTGCTGTATCACCGAAAGATAAAGGTGGTTCTGAGAAGATGGGTATCGCAATTGGTAAAATGGTTGCGGAAGATCCTTCATTCCAAGTTGAAACAGATGAAGAGACTGGCGAAACTATCCTTAAAGGTATGGGTGAACTTCACCTAGACATTAAGGTAGACATTCTTAAGCGTACTTACGGTGTTGACCTAACAGTTGGTGCTCCTCAAGTTGCTTACCGTGAAACTATTACTCAAGCAATTGAAGATAGCTACACGCATAAGAAGCAGTCTGGTGGTTCTGGTCAGTTTGGTAAAATCGACTACCGTATCAAACCAGGTGAACCAGGTTCAGGTTTCTCGTTTAAATCAGTTGTTGTTGGTGGTAACGTACCTAAAGAATTCTGGCCTGCAATCGAGAAAGGCTTTGGCGGCATGATGGAAAACGGTGTTCTTGCTGGTTTCCCAACGCTAGACGTTGAAGTTGAGCTATTCGATGGTGGTTTCCACGCAGTCGATTCATCTGCAATCGCATTTGAAATCGCAGCGAAAGGTGCATTCCGTCAGTCTATGCCTAAAGCTGGTGCGCAACTTCTTGAGCCAATCATGAACGTTGACGTATTTACGCCAGACGATCACGTTGGTGATGTTATCGGTGACCTTAACCGTCGTCGTGGCATGATCAAAGATCAGCAAGCTGGTCTTACTGGTGCTCGTATTAAAGCAGACGTTCCTCTTTCAGAAATGTTTGGCTATATCGGTCACCTACGTACAATGACTTCTGGTCGTGGTCAATTCTCAATGGAATTTGCTAACTACTCTCCGTGTCCGAACAGCGTTGCTGAAGCAGTAATTGCTAAAGTTAAAGAAGACAAAGAAAGAGAAAGAAAAGAGAAGAAATAACTTCTTTATTCTGAGTTAAAAAAACCCGAAAGTGTATGCTTTCGGGTTTTTTATTGGATGAAATTTGTTAATGCCACAATTAGTGGTGGGTTATTTTATTGCATATTAAGCCATAGGCTTTCAACTTTCGTTCTCGCCCATTCCGTTTTACGCAAAAATTTTAAGCTCGATTTGATGCTTGGATCTTTCTTAAAGCAATTGATGTTGACCATATTGCTTAATTCCTCCCAGCCATAATGTTCGACGAGATCCGTGAGTAGTTTTTCAAGTTTAACCCCATGAAGTGGGTTATTGAGTTGAGTCATAATGTGCCTACAGATAGTTTTGCCGTTATTATACGTTATATCTACTGATGATAGATAATCTGTAAAAAAATAAGGTTAGCCAATATGAATGCAGAACATCAATCTTACTTAGAACAATATTTTCAGACACTGCCACAGGATCAATGTACAGGCAGTATCCCAGTCATTGCTGAGTATTTTTGTGGTGATGAATGGAATGCAAATGAGTGTGCTCGTCTTGTGTTGGAAGGCGTTAAAACAGCAACCTGTAGCTTGAAGGCTGCTTACAAGCTCGAAGGTGAAGCGCTTCCTCAAGTTGGTCAGTTGATGATCGTGCTGAATTGGGATCAAGTTCCTGTCTGTATCATAGAAACAACGTCTATAAAGCAAATACCATTCAATCAAGTTTCAGAAAACTTTGCATTCGCCGAAGGTGAAGGGGATAGAAGCTATCGGGGATGGCATTTCACTCATACCAATTTTTTTAAGTCGGTGTGTAATGAGTTAAGCATTAAATGGTCAGAAGATATGGAGCTTGTTTGCGAACGATTTAAAGTGGTCTATCGCAGCGGTAAGTAAGCGAAATTAAGCTTCTGAAGACCTATACCGAAAGGTAGTTGGTCTTCATATTATGGACTTAGGCTAGAGAAGTCGGTTTTATATATGCTATAAAGTTAAAACGCGGATTACTCTTCCCAAATAACCACTTTATCTTTTGGCCAGTTAGCGCCAACGTCGTGATATTTTTTCTCTAGAATATGCCGCTTAATCTTTAAGGTTGGAGTCAAAATATCATTTTCGATACTCCACGGTTCTTTTACCATCAAAACCCCCTTAATTTTTTCATGAGATTCTAAATCCTGGTTCATGCGTTTAATAACGCGTTCTGCTCGCCTCTGATAGCGCTCTTTGTCAAAGTTAGGGAACTGATGAGGGACAGCTAAAAGAATGGGTGCAGGCATACCTAGACCTATTAAACACATCATTTCTACCCGGCTGTATTCATAGAGTTTTTTCTCAATAGGTACAGGCGCGACAAATTTGCCTTTTGCCGTCTTAAATGTATCTTTTTTACGCCCTTGTATGGAGAGATAACCTTCGTCATCTAACGACCCAATATCACCGGTATGCAGCCAACCATCATCATCGAAGGAAGCTTTGGTTGCTTGTTCATTCTTATAATATCCAGAGAACATACCTTTACTACGGACCATGATTTCTTCGTCGGCGGCTATCTTAAGTTCTATACCTGGGCCGCCATTACCTACTGTCCCTATTTTTTCAGATCTGAAAGGGTAGTTGAGTGTGCTGTAAGCAAACGACTCCGTCATCCCCCACGCTTCGGTGATATTTATGCCCACACTGTGATACCAATTGAGAAGTGCCGGTGATACGGGTGCAGAACCACAACCTAAGACTCGGCTTTGATCAAGTCCTAATCCTTCAATAATTTTCTTTTTAACGATTGAATTCACAAATGGTATTTTTAGCAGAAAGTTGAGCTTCTTTTGAGGCATTTTGTCTTGGATACGTTGTTGAAAGAGAGCCCATAGACGAGGTACAGAAATAAACAATGTGGGCCTCTGCATTTTGACGTCGTCAATAAATGTGTCCAACGATTCAGGAAAGGCAACCTGAACACCACCAACGATAGACGAACCAAAGATATATACACGTTCTGTAATATGCGCCAACGGCAAATAAGAGAATGCACGATCATCTTTTTGAACACCAAGGATCTCAACTAGGCGCTCAGCTGACCAACTAAAGGCGCCATAAGTGAGCATTGCACCCTTCGGTGTTCCAGATGTACCTGAGGTATAAACCAATGACATTAGTTTGTCGTCGAAGTGCTGAGGACGTTCGTCCGTTGGCCGTGAAGCTTCTATCATGGCATTAAATTCGAGGTCACATTTTGGTGCCGTGTCGTAAGGCAAAGATATCGTTAAAAGCTCAGGATGAGCATTTATTACGGATTCAACAGCAGCGGCGTTATCTAGCTTGCCAATGATGGCTGCTTTACTTTCGCTGTGATTAATACAGTAATCAATGGTGTCTGCACCTGCGGTAGGGAAAATAGGGACACTAACAAAGTCACCCATCATCAATGCTAGGTCGGTGATAAACCATTCCGCGCAGTTTTTAGATATCAACGCAATCTTATCGCCGGGCTGTAGTCCTTTATCTCTCAGGGCGGTAACTAATTTTAGGGCCATCTGTGCAACCTGAGAATAGGTATAGGTAACGAACTGACGGTCAATAATCTGTTTAAGATAAACCTCTTGGGGTCGAGAGTCCGCCCATTTAAGCAGCAGCTCATTGGGTGGTGGCAATGAACAAGATTGCGAGGCCACTTCTTGGTTAAGTTCTACTTCTGCATGTATTGGTCGACTCATGATTACCCGTTCCATTGTTAGTATTTTATTACTTTATTGTAACATACTAGCAACATATTGGTAGTTTTTAAACGAGCGTTTGAATATCACTATGGTCGTATATGCGACCATAGTGGAGAAGAAATATATAAGCTCTATTTGAATGCTTCTTGTTAATAATGACCACGTCCAATTTTATGAGGTTAATTCCATTTCTGATAATTATATCAAATAGAAAAAATAACCGATTTTTTCTATAAGTAGAAAATTGACAGACCAATCCTATGAGCTACATTTTAAATACAAGGAATTATTAGTGATCTTAGTTCAATAATGTAGGGGAATAATTGTCTCGATTTTGAGAAATAGAACATTTTCTTTAATTGTGATGTAGTTCTCAAATAGTGTGGTTAGGTGTCCCGTATATGAGACAGCCATAACATAAATCTCGTGATGGGCAAATATAGTAAAAGGCTGTTGGTTTAAATTATTTATAAGGACATTTGTCATTGTAAGTAATTGTAATTTAAGCTTATTGTTGTTATTTGTGAATTCCTCATAGTTTGGTTTTCTATTTTTTAGAGTAAAGGTTCTTTTAGGTTCGATGAGTTATTGTTCTCAATAAAAACTTTAGAATTTCATAGGGTTTAAATGACAACATCATCATTTGGGCTATAGTTAGAAATAGCTTTGCAGCATTTTACGGTTGAGGTGTGGTTTTTCTGCTAGCTCAACTTAAGTATGGCAAATAGGCTAAATTCCTTATTAACTAATAAGGTAACGAGCAGTATGTTTGAATTTTTTAGGGTGTCATTTTTAAACGGTATGATATTCTAAATCTCGTTCTTAAAGTGTTCTCTACCTGGTTTGGGTAGGTGCTTTATAAACAATGAATATTAATAATACAGATGCTTACTTTGGTTGTTGGTGATTAAAGTTGAGTAATAATCAATTAGATACAATGTGGAGTCTATTATGTTTCTTTCAACTTATGTTAAAACAAAACTTTTTCTAGAAGAATTCAAAAATGATGAACGCGGTGTAACAGCGATTGAATACTCGATCGTTGCAGTTGCGGTTGCGACTGTTGTTGCAGTTGCTTTTGGTACAGATGAAAAAGGTGCTCTTGGCTCTGTAATTACAACCTTACTTGCTAAAGTCAAAACTATAATCAGTTAAAGGGTATTGTTGTGACAGTTATTAGCATTATTATTTTTGTTACAACTACGACTCTTATTTATGTAATACAAAGCGATTTTCGTAAGAAAAAAATTCCTAATACAGCGTCAGTTTTGTTGCTGATAAATTCGACGCTGTATTGTGGATTTAATGGATATTGGATGCAGTGGTTGATTGTTGTGCCCGTTTTTCTTTTTGGCCTTCTACTGTGGCGATTGAGTATCTGGGGAGCAGGGGACGCAAAGTTGCTTGCTGGAGTTTCACCAATGATATCCCTTGATCATTTTGTAGCAACTCTGTTGCTGATCGCTTTTCTTGGTGGAGCACTTTCAGTTGTTATTTTTGTAAGCTCTCGGCTTAAGAAAAACAGAGTGTATATACATATCCCATATGGCATTCCAATCTCTATCGGATGTTGGTTAGGGATAATTGCCTCAATCCCTTAGGGGTATATAGATGAATTTTAGAATATTAATACCTGTTGCACTTATCGCTATTGGCGCAGGGCTATACGGTTTATCGGGCAATCTGATCAACCAAGATGCAGAACAGACTGTGGTCGATGTGGTTGAAGAAGTCAAAATGATCACTGTCTGGAAGGCAAAGGAAGATATAAAACAGGGTCAAATGGTAACACGTGCACAGTTTTATGTAGCCAAAGTTACCGAACCTGAAGCGAATGACAACGGCATTACAGAGGATGTCGAAATAGAATTTGTTCGTGGTGAGGTCTCGTCTAAAGATATAAGCTCCGGTGAACTGGTTACTGAATTAGATCTTGTTCAACCAGATCAAGATGGGTACATAGACCTCATCATTGGCGACAATATGGTGCCCTACGGCGTAAAGGTTAATTCTGACACTATCATTGGTGGTGTTATTACTCATGGCAGCTTAATCGATGTTGTTGCGCTTTCTTCACTCAATCAGAACCTAGCGTCTAGCGATAAAGTTCAGCCAATTCAAACCGTTTTCTTCTCCCCTATTCTTATCGCGGTCAAAGTCTTAAAAGTAGAGCAAAATGTGCTAGAAGACGACACCGAGGTCAGCTTGGTGTTGGAACTGACGCGAAAGCAACTTGCCAAGTTGGTGATTGCAAAAAAAATAGCACAATTAGAATTTCATAAATCAGTTGGTGCCGAACAGGCCGAATTACTCCAAGCCAATTCCGGTGATATCTTACCCACCTATCGAGCGATCAAAGAGTTTCGCGCGGGTGATGTAAATATAAAATAATAAAGGTTAAGTGGTATGGATACTCGTAGTTTATATCAGTGGTTAGTAATTATAGCGTGTCTGTTTAGCGTCTCTGCATTTGGCGCGCGTATAGTAAATTTGTCCGAAGGTGATGCGGAAACAATAACGGTAACGGAAGAAATTGGCTCTGTATTCATCTCTAACCCAGACATCGCTGACTATCAGGTTATAGACAAGAATAAAGTCGTGTTTTTTGGCAAAAAAATTGGCAATGCTTCTTTGATTATTTTCGATGAAGAAGGGCAAACACTGGCATCGAGAAAGCTAGTCGTGAATAAGAGCATGGTTCATATCCAGCAACAGATACAACTCCGGTATCCCGACGTAGATGTCAACATCTACAATCTGGGCGATCAAGCGGTTCTCAGTGGCTTAGTGTCAAGTGATCAAGAGAAAGAAGACATCTATCATTTGGTAGGCGAACTACTGGCCAAAGACGCTGAGATCACGATTGTCGAATGGGATTTAGGTGATACCCAATACGAAATGGATTTTATGCGCAAGTATCGTTTCCCTGGCTTGGTTAACAACATCGAGGTGGCAACAACAAAGCAAGTGAACGTTAAGCTATCTATTGCCGAAGTATCTCACTCATTTATGGAACAGTTTGGTATTCAACTAGGCAGTAGCGGACAGACTGCTGGCGTTTTTGTTGATTATCTAACCAACTTTAGTGCTGATGATATTATTTCGGTCATCACTGCGATAGGCGATGATAGTGTCGGTCAGATACTTGCAGAACCTAATCTGTCGGTTATTTCCGGTGAGACTGCAAGTTTTTTGGCTGGCGGTGAGTTGCCCGTTGTTACTTATGTCGATGGTGCAACAAACGTGGAATACAAAGAGTATGGTGTGCGTCTTGAACTGATGGCGAAGGTACTTAGAGATGACAAAATTAAGCTCTCACTAATGCCGGAAGTGAGTGCGTTAGATGATGTGTTTTATAGCGATGATACCTACAACGTACCAGCGCTCAGAACTCGCCGAGCAAGAACGACTGTCGAGCTAGGGGATGGTCAAAGCTTTGTGCTTGCTGGATTATTGAGTTCGGAAGATACTGAATCACTGAGACGAATCCCTTATATTGGCGATATCCCTATTCTGGGCGCGCTATTTAGGCATACTGAGACAACCCGAACTAAGACAGAACTACTCATTATTGCTACTGTTAATCTGGTACAGCCTATTCGTGCCAATCAAATACAGTTACCGACGATGGAAAAAACCTCCAATTTGCACCGCTTTTTTGGTATCGAAGGGTCATATAAAAAAGCAGATGAAAAATGGGCCAATGAGGTGCTTGCTTCTGGAGGGTTCAAACAATGAGAAAAGTGAATTTATTGAAGGCTGTAATTATAACGCTTTGCGCAATAAGTTTAAACGCATGCGTGGATGTCATCTCTGAAAGGAGAGGCGCGGAGCTACAGGTCGTACCTATTACTTACACGTTGAATCTGAGCGTTAAGAAAAATAAAGAGAAAGCCGCTTGGCGTGAGCTCGACCAATATGTAGAAAATAATTGGGATAGGATTGCGACTCAACAACTGATTTTCACATGGTATACCTCTACTGGAAATAAGTTAGCCGAAGACTACCAGAAACACCTGCTTTCAAAAGGCCTAAATAGGAATCAGATAACGATATCTAAGGGTGTTATCCAAGAGGAGCTCGCAAAAGATCTGACATTTGAAACCGTCGTTAATAAGGTGTTCTCAAGTATTTGTAGTTACGAAAAAGTGGGTACATTTGGCAAAACAGAAAGTGGCTGTTATGCGGAGAGTGCAAGATGGAAATCTATGGTCAATCCTGAAAAAATGCTAGCTGAAACTAATAATAAATAGGATGTGCAGGGATGTTTGATTTAGTTGATATTCTTAAAAAAGATAGTGCACATGGAGATGATGGGCCAAAAGATGAAATCACATCGGTACTATTCTATCAAACCGAAAAATGTCAGTCTCTGGTTAAAGAGGCTTATCGTTTCGAAGGGCTAGTAACTCCGGCTATCGTTCAAAATAACGATGAGAATATTAAAGAGCATGTCAGAAACGAGAGTATCGAGATTGTAATCGTTGAGCTCAACGAAAGTAACAATGTAAGCCAAGATGCGGAAAGAATCAGTCACTTATTGCCGAATGATGCATCTGTGATAGTGATTGGCAGTGAAGATGCAATTTCTACGATAAGAAACCTGAAAGGAATGGGCTTCTACTATCTATTTTGGCCGATTACCAAACATGAGCTTATTGAGTTCGTGGTCAGTGTTCACGAGAATAGAAATAGAAATAAAGGACTTGGCAAGAAGCGCAAAGCAAAACAGATCAGTGTCATCGGTTCAAAAGGCGGTGTCGGGACTACATTGATATGCTCAGAAATAGCGCATCTCTTGTCTGAGGACAAGAAGTCGTCGTGTGTTCTGGTAGACAACGACTATCAAGGTGGCAACATCGATATAATGCTCGGTATGGAGAAGTTTGAAAAACGTCAAATCAGACCTGGCGCGTTTGCGACCACATTAGATAATACCTCCGCTCAAGGTATGTTAATCAAACATAATAAACTACTATCGGTACTTTCACTGACATCAGACTCGCTCGCCAATGCAGAGATAAAAGAATACACAAAAACGGTCGTGGAACATATTGCTGCGGACTGTAACTTTATTATCGATGACCTCTCTTCCATTGCCAGACAAAATTTCAACAAAGAGGAAGTGGTTGAGTTGTCTGATAGTGTCATTCTTGTTTTGGAACCGACGGTTTCTTCGTTACGAGATGCGGCAAGAATCAAGCAACAACTAGAAGGCCAAAATCAAGAGAGCAATATGCGAATGTTTGTCGTACTAAACTATTGCTTACCTACCTCTTCAGGCACGATCACTCTAAAAGAAGTCGAAAAATACCTGCGAAGAGAAGTCGATGTGATCATACCTTTTGTAAAACAGCTAGATGCATTTGTTTTGGAACGCAAAAGAATTTCTAAGATCGGTGGGAAGGCAGAGAAAGGATTGCGTAGGTTGGTATCACTCATCGTGGGTGAAGATGAAAAAAAAGGTTTTTCACTATTTTCTCGTAGGAAGTAACGGATGAGTGAAACAAAAGAAATTTACGTAAATATTAGAAGGCAGATTTATGATGCTTTAGACCCAGAGGCTATAAATCGACTGTCGGATAGTCAACTAGCACAACAGCTCTCTAAAGCCGTCGATATGCTTGTTGAAAAAGACACGCTCCAAGTTCCCGTTGTATTACGCAATGAATTTGTTCAAAGCTTGGTTGATGAATTGCATGGTCTAGGGCCATTACAGCCATTAATGGAAGACGATTCCATTACAGATATTATGATCAATGGGCACGAGCACGTGTTTATTGAGCGGGGTGGACTCGTTGAAAAAGTGCCTGTTAACTTTGTCGATGAAGCCCAAGTGTTAGAGATTGCGAAGCGTATTGCTGGAAGGGTTGGCCGACGTGTCGATGACTCGTCTCCCTTATGTGATGCCAGACTTGCAGACGGAAGTCGCGTGAATATTGTTATTCCTCCCATTGCTTTAGATGGAACCTCTATCTCTATCCGTAAGTTTAAAAAGCAAGCGATCGATTTTTCTCAACTGGTTGGTTTTGGTGCGATGAGTCCTGAAATGGCTCAAATTTTGATGATAGCGGCGAGGTGCCGGCTTAATATTTTGATCTCTGGTGGTACCGGTTCTGGTAAAACCACTATGCTTAATGCCTTATCTCAGTTTATCTCTGAGAAAGAACGTATTGTCACGATAGAAGATGCCGCAGAACTGAGACTACAGCAGCCTCACGTCGTCCGATTGGAAACCCGTACCGCTGGTATTGAAAATACCGGTGTGATCCACCAAAGAGATCTGGTGATAAATGCATTGCGTATGAGACCCGACAGGATCATCGTCGGCGAGTGTCGTGGTAGTGAAGCATTCGAAATGCTACAGGCGATGAATACCGGGCATGATGGTTCAATGTCGACTTTGCACGCCAATACACCAAGAGATGCCATCGCGCGTGTTGAATCCATGGTAATGATGGCAACAGCCAACCTACCATTAGAAGCTATCCGGAGAACCATTGTAAGTGCAGTTGATATTATTATCCAGATAAGCCGACTTCATGACGGTAGTCGAAAAGTGATGAGCATTACTGAGGTTGTCGGGCTTGAAGGTTCTAGTGTGGTACTGGAAGAAATATTTCAGTTTAGACCCGAGCACGGGGATGCTAACGCTGAGAAAGTGCAGGGAAATTTTGTAACCGCGGGTTTAATGAAACGCTCAATATTAGTGGAAAAGGCACGCTTCTTTGGACTAGATGAACAGCTAGATACTCTGTTCCAGAATAAACGAGGACGGTCATGATATATCTATTTTTGGTTATTTTGGGTGTTGTCCTCATCGTTTTCTCTCTTGCTACAGATAGAAAAAAAAATAACTATTTAGAAGAATACAATAAAACGATCCACGTTTATTCTCTAAGTGGAGATGATGATGCGGTCGATTTTAATACCCTATCGGACAGAACTCTTTGGCAGAGGGTTCAGGATAGAGTAAGTAATCTTAAGAAGCAAATAGGTGCACTCGCATCCATTAAAATAATCTTATTCGTGGCTGTATTACTCTTTGCAGGTAATGAGATTAATCAACGTTTTTTACGCGGTAACCTTATTCTAATAGAGGTTATTACCGTCATTATTGGTTTGCTATTTGCCTATTCATGGCTACAGAAACGAGAGCGAACACAGTTTGAAGAAGCTTTTCCAGATGCATTGAATATATTGGCAAGTGCCGTCTCCTCTGGTGAAAGTATTATGCATGCCATTATGTATGTTGGCAAAAATCTAGACGGAGATGTAGGTGCCGAGTTTAAGGTCATGGGTGATCGCTTACAGATGGGGGAAGCTCCGGACGAAGTGTTCAGGAAATCATGTAAACGCTTTCCATATCCTTCCTTCTATTTTTTTGTAATAACACTTAGAGCAAATATGCATCGTGGAGGGCAGCTGAAAGATGTTATCACGCGACTAAATAGACTCATGTTTGATGCCAGAGCCATCGATAAGAAAAAATCCGCCCTTACCTCAGAAGCTCGAATTTCAGCTAAAATTGTCGCATCGATACCATTTCTGTTCTTGTTACTTATGCAGTATGTCAGTCCGTTGAACTACGAATTCGTTATGTTTAGTGAGGAAGGAAGGCCGATTTTATACTACGTCCTAATTAGTGAAGCGATTGGTATGACAATTATTGCCGCTTTGCTCAAAGGAGTAAGATGATATGGAGCTACTAGAGAACAAACAATTCTATCTAGTCCTGTCGATCTGGTTTCTGGCGGTCGGCATTGCCACTATCGCTTATGTGCTATACGAGCAAGTAAAGAGAAGCAATCAACTTAGTAAAATTGGCCTATCTGAAAAAGAACATAAAACAGAAAAAAGAAAAAAAGGGTTAGAGTCATTAGGTAAAAAAATATCTAATCTCGTTGCCGCCTCTGACACTGAAATAGAGAATAAATTTATAGCTGCGGGGGTCTATAATACGAGACTTGCTTACTTATTTGTCCCTATTAAATACCTGTTACTAGTGGTTGGTGTAGCATTGGCAATTACTCTGGGGCTACATTTTCAACTTGAACCGTCCCGGTATCTAGTATGGTCGCTTATATGGGGAGTAGTTGCCATTATAGTTCCTGATGGATATTTAGCGATTCGAACAAACAACATAAAAAGAAAGCTCTCCAGTCAGCTCCCTTATCTTCTGGATATGATGGGTGTCTGTGTTCAAACGGGCATGACAATAGAGTCTTCAATGACTTACCTTGCTAAAGAAATGGTTGGCTTCGATATAGATATGGCGCATATGCTGAAACGAACCAATGAGAGGGCTCAGATAGTCGGCCTGGAGAAGGCAATAGAGGAGCTTTACATTCGAATACCTACGGCGGAGTTTCGTAGTTTTGTGATGACGTTAAGCCAAAGCCTCCGATACGGTTCATCTATCTATGAAGTTTTAACACGATTGGCTACGGATATTCGTGAGATACAGATGCTGGGCCTCGAAGAAAAAATAGGCAAATTGTCTGCAAAAATGTCCGTGCCATTGATACTTTTTATCATGTTTCCTATTGTAATTTTAACGGCTGCACCTGGCGTGATGAGGATGATGTAATTGAAGAGTTTATTTCTTAAACCACTGCTCTTTGTATTTCTTCTTAACGGATGTGCCGTAAATGGCGACCTGTCCAAGGAAGAGATGGCGGAACAGGCAACGTTTGAATCTAGAGAGCAGATGCTCATTAGCGCTCGAAATCAGGAACGATTGGTCGAGTTTTATAAAGAGGCACTGGCTAAAGAAGAGAGCAGTGAGAATAAGATAAAACTGATAAACGCTTATATTCAAAGTGGTAATACGGAATTGGCCGCGTTTCATTTAGGGACAATAAAGGTCAATGATTCCAATGTCGCGGAAGTGGTTTTTTTAAGAGCAAAGGTCTATTTAGAAGAAGGCTTGATTGATAAGGCTTATAGCAACTGCCAAACCGCGTTATCACAAAGAGATAAGTACCCAGAAGCTGAAAACCTGATGGGTTTGATATTGGCGGAAAAAGGTGAGTTTGAAAAAGCGCGAGACTATTTTCTTTTAGCCAGAGGCCACTATCATGACGACCTAACTATCAGTAATAATCTGGCAGTACTTGATCTCATACAGGAAGAATATGATGCAGTGGTAAAACGTTTGCAGCCAATCTATGCAGCAGGAAATGCAGACATAAAAATCAAATCGAATCTCGTTTTTGCACTCACAAAAAAAGGGCAGTATAAGCAAGTAGAAACTATACTAAAAGAGCAGGGCTATAAAGAGCAGCAGATACAAACTATTTTCATCACATTGAGAGAAGCGAATAGTCAACTTGCTCGTGTGACAACCTCAGAAAGCCTTGCGACTGATCTTGATCCGGCAGCGAAAAAACGGATTAAGGTGGTGAAGGGGGAAGCATATGATTCGGAGAATTAGAAGAAAACAAAATGGTGTTGTTGCAATAGAGTTTGCTATAGGGTTCGGTGCTTTTTTGTTGATGATGGCCGCATGGATGGAGATCAGCTATATGGGTTATATATCTGCTATGGGTGATTTGGCGGTATCTGAAGCGGCTAGAGCATCTAAAAAAGAAACGGAAGATTATATAGACACCTTTAAAGCTACTTTGACAAAAAGTGATAGTGTTTGGAGCAAGTTTGTTGATACATCTAAAATTCGAGCGAGTGTTCAATACGCAAAGAGTTTGGATGACCTATATGACATAGAAGACACGTGCTTGCCTGCCTCTAATGGTGGTATTACAACGTGCGGCTCTGAAACAGATAGTGCCGTTGCCATCTATTACGTTGATTATGAATTCGACGGTATTTTTACTGTGTTTTTTGATCAAAAAACGATATTTAGCCGTGAGATTATTGTGATACAAGAATATGAAAGAACTGCATTCCAAATTTAGAGCCAAGCAGAAGGGCACCTTTGCCATAGAACTTGCTATGGTTTCTCTGGTCTTTGTCATGATGTTGATGTTTGCTGGTGACGTAGTAACAAAAATATCAATGAAAGGTAAGCTTGACCGACTCTCGTTTTCAGCAGCAAGTGTGGCTAAAGAGCGTACTCAGCTGTACAGCGAAGATTACACGATGTCTAATCAACAGATTAACGATATCTATAAGATTATGGCTAAATCCCTTAAGCGAACATATACCAATTATAAAGAAGCAGATTTCGGCATGTTGTATGAGGAGCAAACATATTCTGAGTCGGGGGCTAAGAATGCCCTTGTAACTTGGAATACAATAGGTGGAATTACGTGCAGTGTGCCTGAGAGTTTGTCCCAAATTGAAAATAAACTTGCCGTCACTACTTCTTGGGGACGTAAGAGTACTATGTATCGGGTAACTTTATGCTATGAAACAGAGAATTGGCTCATTGGTTTCGCATTGGGAAGTGGATTTACTCGAGTAAACTCTAGCTCAGTGATATTAGGTAGGTAATATTATGCGTCCTATACAAAAACAAAAAGGTGCCGCTGCTCTAATGTTCATACTGGTATTGGTCCCAATGTTGGGATTCTTTACCATAGGAACGGATGGCGCTTTAATGATGCAGAATGATGCGCGCCTTAACGATGCGTTGGAGGCCGCGAGCCTAGCCGTCTCCGCCGCCAATGATCCGAACGATGATGATGATGATGGTGTCGATGATGGAAAGTTCGGAATAGGCAGTAGTTTTAACCAAACTTTAGCCAAAGCCTATATTTCGGAGTACATGAATAAGGATCTGAAAAGTATTTCATCGGTGAAAATTGCCAAATTGACCTGTGAGGATATTCCAGAATGTGTCGCTGGGATAGAAAAAGGCGAACCTAGATTTTTTGAATACCAAGTTACTGCAACAACCAATCACGATGTGGTCTTTGGTACCGAGTATAGCAATGTAGATAGCTATAAAATTACATCTAATGGGAAATCACGTAAATATCAAAATCATGCTGTTGATATCGTTTTTGTATCCGATTTTTCAGGTTCTATGCGTAGTTCTTGGAATGGTGGTTCAAGGAAAAAATATTTGGATCTGGTAGATGTTATTGATGAAGTAACCGTTGAGCTTGCAAAATTCAATGGTCTGGTCAACATGGACGATAATACTGTCGGTTATGTTGGGTTCAATCGTTATACTCGAAGGTTTGTGTCATCTACAAAACTTTCAAGAAGTAAATATATATGGTTTGGTAACAGAGAACGCTGGATAACTCGTGGAACCACTGTTATTGAGTTGTGTGTATACAATCAACTTTATGGAAGTAACTGGACTAAGGCTGTCAATAACATATTTGTTGAAAAATCATGTCGTTCTACAAGGAAACGTTTGGTTTTGGGGAAAGAATATAACAGTGATGGCGATGATGCCTATTTTTATGATGTTGAATTGACCTCTGATTTTTCAGCATTTAATAACACGATTTCTTCGTTTTCTCCAGATTCTGGCACCTCATCATATCAAGGCTTGATACGAGGTGCTCAGATCGTGGCAAAAGGCGATAATCCTCGTAGATTGATCATAGTGTTGTCAGATGGTGATGATAATAGTTCATCGACAACCTCAAGCTTAGTTAACGCAGGAATGTGCAGTACTATCCGGGACACGCTCGATGCGAAAGTAACGTCCAGCGGAGATGATGTGACATCTAAAATCGCCGTCATTGGTTTTGATTATAATGTAAGTGGTAATACTGCGCTTCAGACGTGTGCTGGGACGGACAATGTATTTAAAGCGCAAAATACGAATGATATTTTAAACAAAATATTAGAGTTAATTAGTGAAGAAATCGGACATCTAAAATAATTAGGGTTAACTGGATAAATAAATGGAAATGCATATGAGCAAAAATAATAAAAATACCACCCTAGCTTTTCTTGTTATGGTATCGAGCGCATTAATTACAAGTACTGTCTACGCGAATGAGCAAGTGAATAATGAGATAAAGTATTTTTGTTCTAAATTAGATATAAATACAGAACAAACAGTCTCTATTGGTAAAATCCGCCAAGTTAACTTAAATAGGGGATCATTTTCTCTCGTTGAATCCCAAAGTGATTTTCAAGTGACTTTAGAAATGATTTCTAGTGAATTAACCAACATGGGTGTTGATCCAGAATGCGCCGAATACCTAATGACACACAGCCGCTTGCAGGGTTACGAGCAGGGCAACGTGATGGCACGTGTCTATTTTGACTTTGATAAGTTTAACCTTACTGATGAGTCGAAATACATACTTGGTGCCGTGGCGAATGTGGTCAAGCAAAACCCATCTGAACTTATTTTAGAAGGACATACCGATAATACGGGCTCGAAGGACTATAATTTTGCCTTAGGTTTGAAACGTTCAGAAGCGACTCAAAATTATCTGCTTAGTCGTGGAGCTGAAGGTGATAACTTTGTTATTGCTTCGAAAGGTGAGGGCGAACCTATCGCTGATAATAAAACGTCAGATGGTCGTAAGAAGAATAGACGTGTCGATATTGTCGATGAGTCGCCGGTAAACTAAGAATTTGTGAAAATAGGAAAAACGCAGCCTAAGTGCTGCGTTTTTTTATCGCTGGTTTTAGTGTGTACTTTGGTAAAAAAGACGAACCAAAAGGGTTCGCCTAATCAATGCATAAAGAAAATACCATAGAGTGACTTCTAGTTACTCGTGATACAAATTTCGTCAGCGTCAAATAAGTGCACATCAGATGCTGCACAGCTTAATGCAATCTGTTGGAAACTTTTCACTTCTTGATCGCCAGGCAGATGAACCTTGAATCCGTCCATACCAGAAGATTGACCAAACATATAAGTACTGTTGCCTAAACGTTCTACCACTTCACTTTGGAAGGTCAACTTAATATCTGCCTCTTCGTTAATGAGTAGGTGCTCTGGGCGAATACCAAAGATGATGGCATCACCAACGGTCAGCGGCTTCTTGGTGAAAGGCACAACAAACTCAGTATCATCATTTGCTTTTAGCGTTATGTTTTCCGCTGTTACTTCGGTTACTGTTGTTGGTACGAAGTTCATTCTAGGGGAGCCGATGAATCCCGCAACAAAGAGGTTACCTGGGCGGTGATACAGGTCTAGTGGTGAACCTACTTGCTCGATACGACCATCCCTTAACACAACAATCTTGTCTGCTAGTGTCATTGCTTCTATCTGGTCATGTGTCACATAGACCATGGTATTTTCGAGTTCTTGGTGAAGTTTTGCTATCTGTAGACGCATCTCTACACGCAACTCAGCATCAAGGTTAGACAGGGGTTCATCGAATAGGAAGACTTTAGGATCTCGTACTATTGCTCGACCAATCGCAACACGTTGACGTTGGCCTCCAGACAGCTCTTTAGGTTTACGCTTACGTAGGTGATCGAGTTGAAGCGTTTTCGCCGCAATATTAACTTGCTTCTCGATCTGTTCCTTCGGCACACCATTCATCTTCAAACCGAAACCCATGTTGTCTTCAACGGTCATATGAGGATAAAGAGCGTATGATTGGAACACCATTGCTACGCCACGATCTGCAGGATCCACATCGTTAACGAGAATATTATCGATGCTAATTTCACCCTCAGTTATTTCTTCCAAACCAGCGATAAGGCGTAGTAGCGTTGACTTGCCACAACCTGATGGCCCAACAAATACAACAAACTCGCCACTTTCTATTTCTAAATCAATACCGTGGATAGTTTGTACGTCACCAAAACGTTTAATGACTTTTTTTAGCGTAATGTTTGCCATTACTGACTCCTTTGTTACTGCTTGGCTGAGTGTCTATTTGCATGAATTCTGCAATTCGTACTTTAATTAGTATAAAACATACCCGTTCTGACAGGATTTGTTAGTAATGAAATTTGAATTGTTGATCTCAGTCATATTTATTACATGAATTTAAGTTAATTTTGTGGAAACGTTTACAAAAAGACATCTTGGTTGTGCAAATTTTTGGCCTAAGTTCTATGATTAACTGGTAAGCGGTCGTGAATAATAGCTATTAACCCTATTTGAAGATTTTTAATTAGGCCTTCGAACATAGTCATTACGCGACATAATTAGTGGGAGTGTCGGACAAATGGAGCCTTCAGTGAAAACGATCTACCCAGAGAACCGAATGCCTTCGGTAAGTAAGAAAAGGCGCATCAGTTCAAAATTGTCACCATGGCTGTTTCTCGCACCAGGTTTGATAGTTTTCTTGATATATGTGGTTTACCCGATCCTTAGCAGTATTTGGTTAAGTTTCTACGAATGGGATGGACTTGGTGAAAAGGTTTGGGTTGGTTTCGCTAACTACCAAGAGCTTTTTAATTCTGAAGCATTTTATACTGCGCTAAAGAATAACGTATTGTGGTTAGTCTTCTTTATGTTGGCCCCACCAATCGGTTTAGCTATAGCACTGTTTTTGAATCAGCAAGTGAGAGGTATCCGTGTTGTTAAATCACTTTTCTTCTTCCCATTTGTAATCTCACAGGTTGTTGTGGGTCTGGTTTTCTCTTGGTTCTATGATCCAAACTTCGGTTTGTTGAATATTGCTTTTGGTTGGTTTGGTATGGAGCCAATCTCCATTCTAGCGGATGAAGACTTAGTCACCTACGGTATTATTGCTGCTGGGTTATGGCCTCAAATCTCTTATTGCATGATTCTTTACCTCACTGGTTTAAATAATTTAGATCCAGAGCAATTAGAAGCTGCACGCCTTGATGGCGCGAAAAGATTTAAGATGCTTTGGTACGTCGTTATTCCACAACTGAGGCCAGCGACCTTTATCGCTATTGTTGTAACGGTTATTGGTGCACTTCGCTCGTTTGACCTTGTTGCAGTAATGACGACAGGTGGTCCATGGGGCAGCTCTACGGTTCTGGCTTACTTAATGTATGAGGAATCTATCTTTAACTACCGCATGGGTTACGGTGCATCCGTTGCTGTAATGCTGTTCTTAATCATGGATATTTATATCGCTTACTTCTTGTGGCGTATGTTGAGGAGTGAAAAATAATGTTTCCAAAACCGATTGAAAAGTCTGGGCGCTTTGTCAATATAAGCTATCGAATAGCACTGCCTATCTCTTTAATGCTGTGGCTACTACCGCTAGCAGCGGTAATGATGACATCAATTCGTTCACTTGAAGATATAAACACAGGTAACTATTGGGGAATGCCAACAGATATCCAGTTTATCGCAAACTATTCTCAGGTTTTTACTCAAACTCCTATGGGGCAATATCTAATTAATAGCTTATTAATTACATTGCCTGCTGTTGCAGGGGCAGTAGCGCTATCGACGCTCGCTGGATTCGCATTGGCCAAATATAAATTTAAAGCAAGCATTTGGATATTTGCTCTATTTATCGCGGGTAACTTTGTACCATTTCAGATCCTTATGATTCCTGTGCGTGATATCACTATTGCGTTCGGGATCTATGATACTCACTGGGCGTTGATATTCTTCCATATCGCCTTCCAGTCGGGTTTCTGTACTCTGTTTATGCGTAATTTCATCGTTGGTATCCCGGATGCCTTGATTGAAGCGGCGCGCGTTGAAGGTGTGAGTGAGTGGAAGATTTTCTGGCACATTGTATTGCCACTCGTTCGACCGGCTTTGGCTGCGCTTGCTGTACTTGTATTTACCTTTATTTGGAATGACTTTTTCTGGGCATTGGTACTCGTACAAAGTGATGAAGTTCGTCCTGTAACCGCAGGCCTTAGTGCCTTGAAAGGGCAGTGGACAGCATCATGGCAATTCGTGTCTGCCGGAGCGGTTGTCGCGGCAATACCTCCAGTTATATTATTCTTTACTATGCAACGCCATTTTATCGCCGGATTAACTTTAGGTGCTACTAAAGGGTAACGAATAACAGCGACTTAGTAAGCAAAATGACTAAGCCGCTGTTTTGGTTAAAGCACTTAATAGAGATTGAGTTTAATGAACCACTGTTCTAGAAAACATAATCGACATTAACCCCTTAACAAAATTGAGAAATAAACTAAAACTATAATTAGTCATCGGACCAACCTAAGCTACGGCTTAATTAAAAAGGACCTCAATAATGAAATACGTGAAACATATTGCTACCTCTGCAATGCTGACGGCCTCATTATCAGCAACAGCTTTTGCAGGCGAACTCGTCATTAACTCTGATCAAGCCGACCCTGCACCTAAAGCGGCGTGGGCAGAAATCATCAAGCTTTTTGAAGCTGAAAACCCTGACATCACAGTCAAATACAATCTATACGATAAAGAAGCGTATAAAACGACCATTCGTAACTGGTTGGTAACGTCACCACCAGATGTCGTTTATTGGTACGCGGGTAACCGTATGAAAACTTTTGTTGACCGTGGCTTGATCGAAGATGTCAGTGATATCTGGCAAGAGCAAGGCATGATGCAGGATTTCAAATCGGCTGCACCAGCAATGACAGTAAATGGTAAGCAATACGGTGTTCCTTACACATACTACCAATGGGGTGTTTACTACCGTAAAGATCTTTTTGAAAAGTTCGGTATCTCTGAGCCAAAAACCTATGACGAGTTAAAAGCAGCAGCGGCGACACTGAAGAAAAACGACATCGCCCCTTTTGCTATCGGTACAAAGTATCTATGGACTGCAGCGGGTTGGTTTGATTATCTCAACTTGCGTACTAATGGCCTAGACTTCCACATTCAGTTGATGGACGGAAAAGTAGCGTATACGGATGAGCGAGTTAAGAAAACATTTGAAAATTGGAAAGAGCTTGTAGAGCCAGGTTATTACCTAAAAAACCATGCATCTTACTCTTGGCAGGAAGCACAACCATTCCTTTATAATGGTCAAGCGGCAATGTACCTCATTGGTAACTTTATTGCGCCTAACTTCCCAGCTGACGTGAAAGACAAAATGGGCTTCTTCCAATTCCCAGTGATCGATCCTGCTGTTCCAATGGCAGAAGACGCACCGATGGATACTATCCATATTCCATCGAAAGCGAAGAACAAAGTAGACGCACGTAAATTCCTTAAGTTTGTGTCTCAACCTGAAATCCAAAAGCTTGTTAACGACACCATGCTTCAGATCCCTACCAACAGTAAAGCAACGACGGTTGATAACGAGTTCTTGAATATTGGTGTGAAGATGCTTGCTGAAGCTGAAGGTACCGCACAATTTTATGACCGCGATACAAGTCCAGCGATGGCTAAAGAAGGCATGAAAGGCTTCCAAGAGTTCATGGTTAAACCTGAGCGTCTAGATGCAATTCTTAAGCGTCTTGAAAAAGTACGTCAAAGAGAATTTAAATAGTCTCTTGCTAGAATAATGTAATGGAAGAACAAGCCGCAGCTAGCATAGCTGCGGTTTTTCTCTTCGTTCTATATTCATTGGACTAGTCAATTAAAGCGGGTATCTAGCTTAAGTTGCTTATTCCAATTGATATAACTATTAGGCGATTGAATATGAACACTATTCATCTATTTAGTGCGAACACTAGCGTTGTTATCCTCTCGACACCGGCGCCTCAAATCCTATATTGGGGACAGAGACTCAACCACCTTGACGAAACCCTTTCCCTGTTAACTGAACGCGCTGTCTCTCAGGCGCGTCTTGATATCGATATTCCCATTACATTGTGCCCAGAAAGCGGTCGTGGCCTTTTTAGTTCGGCAGGATTAGAAGGGTTTAGAACCAGTACGGATGGTAGAAACCTAGATTGGGCTCCCGTATTCGAAACAACAGAGGTTGAGTCGAACAATAGCAGCGCACGTTTTGTTTGTGTTGATGATATTGCTAAGTTAGAACTGTCCGTTGTTTTACAACTGGATAAATCCGGTGTGTTACGTAAATCCTTATCAATTAAAAATCTAGCTCCAGACCCTTACCATTTGAACCGCTTGGTTAATACCTTGCCGCTACCGCATAGAGCAAATGAAGTCATGAGTTTTCATGGTCGATGGAGTCGAGAGTTTCAAACACAACGAGTGTCAATCGATCATGGCGCTTTTAGTCAAGATAATCGGCGTGGTCGAACTTCCCATGAATATTTTCCAGGGATGATGGTCGGAAACAAAGGTTTCTCAGAACAAACGGGCGAGGTGTGGGGTTTCCACTTGGCTTGGAGTGGTAATAACCACCTGAGGTGTGAGACGAAGAGCGATGGTCGGCGTTTTGCGCAATTGGGTGAATTGCTTATCGCTGGCGAGGTATCTCTTGGCAAAGATGAACGTTATAGCACTCCTGAATTGTATGCCTGTTATAGCGATATGGGGCTAAACGGCATTCGCAGTCAATTTCATGATGTTGTGCGAAGTAAAATATTAGCGTTCCCTAATAAGACGCTAAGACCTGTTCACCTTAATACGTGGGAAGGGATCTATTTCGAACACGATCCTGACTACATTAAGCAGATGGCAACAGAAGCAGCGAAAATCGGTGTTGAACGTTTTATTATTGATGATGGTTGGTTCATTGGTCGTGATGGTGAAAGAGCCGCGCTTGGGGACTGGTTTTTAGACAAGAAAAAATACCCAAATGGATTGGAACCCGTTATCGAGCACGTGAATCAACTTGGTATGGAGTTTGGCCTTTGGGTTGAACCAGAAATGGTGAATCCAGATTCTAATTTATTCCGTAAACACCCAGATTGGATGTTAGGTATTGATGGTTATGATCAACCAAGTGGTCGATATCAATACTTGCTAGACCTGCAAAATAACGATTGTTTTACCTACCTATTTAACTGTTTAGACGCACTGTTGACGGACTACAACATCGGTTATTTCAAGTGGGATATGAATAGAGAATTGGTTCAGCCTGCCCATGAAGGTGTTCCCGCGGCCAGCGGACAAACGAAAGCTTTTTATCGTCTAATCGATGAACTAAGTAAAAGGCACCCGACAGTTGAGATTGAATCTTGTTCATCTGGAGGTGGTCGAATTGATTTTGAGGTATTGAAAAGAACGCATCGATTCTGGACCTCGGACTGTAATGATGCGCTGGAAAGACAAACCATTCAAAAAGGGATGAGTTACTTTTTCCCACCAGAAGTGATGGGTGCACATATTGGTCCTTATGAAAGCCATACTACACGACGTCGACATGATATTAATCTGCGTGGCATAACAGCACTCGGCGGCCATATGGGCGTCGAATTAGACCCTGTTAAAGAAAGCGAAGAAGAAAAGTCGCTTTTTGCGCATTATATTGAGTTGCATAAACGTTTTCGCTCATTGTTGCACTCAGGCGAGGTCTTCTATCTAGATTCTGTTGATACGACTCGTAATGTATATGGTGTGAAAAATACCGATGAAATGTTGCTAACGGTTTGTCAGCTTACTATGCCAGATTACGCAAACGCAGAACCAATTCGCTTTGCTTATCTAGAGACAGAAAAACAGTATTTAGTCGAGGTAGTTGATTTTCCACAAGCGAGTAAAAAGCTTAATAAGGTAATGCCATCATGGATGGATAAACCTTTAGTGTTGAGCGGCGAATTACTCAATAAGATTGGTTTAACGATGCCAATTCAAGATCCAGAAACAGCAATGCTTATTAGTATCAAGGCTGTATAGAGGAGCAGAATTATGGTTACATTTGAAGCGCTAATTGCTCGCCGTGATTGGGAGAACCCCCAGTCTTTTCAGGCCAATCAGTTAGAGGCACATAGCCCACTTAACCACTTTATTAGTGTGGAAGATGCGCTCGTGAAACAAAACCAATCCAAAGTCAGTTTGAATGGTGATTGGAGGTTCAAGTTATTTGCCAAACCAGAATTAGTAGCGGCCAATTTTATTGACGAAAACTATGACGATGCGTCGTGGAATCGAATAAAAGTACCGAGCAATTGGCAATTGCAAGGTGACGAGTTAAACACAATGGAAGGCTCAAAAGATGGGAGGCGAGACAATCCCATCTACCTTAATATTAAATATCCATTTGAAGTAAACCCGCCATTTGTTCCTCAGGATAATCCGACAGGCTGTTATCGTACTCAATTCGAAGTGAGCGCGGCGGATTTGGAGATGCAGACCAGAATCATCTTTGATGGTGTGAATTCAGCCTTTCATTTGTGGTGTAACGGTGTTTGGATTGGTTACTCTCAGGACAGCCGCTTGCCAGCAGAGTTTGATCTTTCTGACTATCTTAAAGGCGGTTTGAATACGTTATCGGTCATGGTCATTCGATGGAGTGATGGTAGTTATTTGGAAGATCAGGACATGTGGTGGTTAAGCGGCATTTTCCGTGATGTGACGCTCTTGTCTAAACCTAAAACCCATATAGCCGATGTATTTGTCACGCCGAAACTTGATGCTTGTTTTAGAGATGGTTTGATAGAGACAGAGATTAGCTTAGCAAATCCAAGTAAAAATCAGGTACGAATACAGCTGTTTGATGGGTCGAAAGCGGTATCAGAACAAGTCGTTGGTACGATACAAAATCGTATCGTCGACGAGAAAGGTGGATGGGATGACAAAGTCTTCTTATCTGTTGGTGTTAAAGAACCAAGACATTGGACTGCCGAGACACCGAACCTGTATCGATTTGTTGTTACATTACTAGACGTACACGGCAATATTGTTGATGTAGAAGCCTATGACATTGGCTTTAGAAATATCGAAATTAAAGATGGTCAGTTGTTGGTTAACGGTAAAGCACTGCTTATAAAAGGAGTGAACCGACACGAGCACGAACAAGACAACGGTCATGCTATCGGCGAAGAAAGTATGATTGCCGATATCAAACTGCTTAAGCAATCTAACTTTAATGCGGTTCGTACAGCGCACTATCCAAATCACCCTCGGTGGTATGAGTTGTGTGATGAGTACGGGCTGTATTTAGTGGACGAAGCCAACATTGAAACCCACGGTATGTTTCCGATGGAACGTTTGTCGGCGAATCCACTCTGGAGCGCAGCCTATATGATGCGCTTTACTAAACTTATTGAGCGTGACAAAAACCATCCGAGCATTATTATTTGGTCATTAGGGAATGAGTCTGGCCATGGTGGTAGTCATAATGCTATGTATGCTTGGGCCAAAGATAGAGACCCATCTCGTCCAGTACAATATGAAGGTGGTGGTGCCGATACCACTGCGACTGATATTATCTGTCCAATGTATGCACGTGTTGATCAAGATCAGCCATTTCCAGTGGTACCAAAATGGGCCATTAAGAAATGGATTGGTTTGCCGGGTGAGAATAGGCCTTTGATTCTGTGTGAGTATGCACACGCAATGGGTAACAGTATCGGCAGCTTCAATAAATATTGGGAAGCGTTCCGTCAATACCCTCGTCTTCAAGGTGGCTTTATTTGGGATTGGGTTGATCAAGGGATCACGAAAATAGACGAAGACGGTAATGAATACTGGGGCTATGGCGGGGATTTTGAAGATAAAAGCAATGATCGTCAATTCTGTATCAATGGTCTAATCTTCCCAGATAGAACACCACACCCGACGCTTTTTGAAGTGAAGTATTGCCAGCAACCTTATCAAATTGAATGGCTATCGAGTGAAGAGAAAGGGCTGTCTATTATATGGAAACTTAACGTGACCAATGAGCAGCTTTTCCAATCAAGTAGTGATGATGCCTTTATGTGGACGCTTTTAGAAGACGGAATGCCTGTCTCTTTAGATGCGTCTACACTAGATATTCCAGCGGATTCAAGCCAAGAGTGGCAAATCAAATGCGACTACACATTAAAATCAGGGTGCGATTACTACCTTAATATCGATGTAAAACTAAGCTCTGATAAGCCTTGGGCCGACTCGGGTCATGTTATTGCAACAGAGCAGTTTAAAGTTGCTAACAAGAATAGTTTAACTATTGCTGAAGCTCCTAATTGTACAACTGAATTATTGTTAACTGATGAACCTACCTCTTGGAAAGCTCAAGTGGCAACAAGTGAGTACGTTTGGAACAAGCAAACAGGCGAACTTGATGGCTGGTCAAAAGGTGGCATTTCATTTTTAGCTGGTTCGGTTAGAGACAACTTCTACCGTGCGCCGTTAGACAATGATATTGGCACAAGTGAAGCTGATTTTGTCGACCCTAATGCACCCGTTACGCGTTGGGGAGAAGTGGGCGTAGGATGTTGGGAGAAAACCTGTTTATCTGCTCACCTAGAAAAAATAGGGTCTACCGTACAGGTAACGAGTCGATTTGCTTATCGATTCCAAGATCAGCTAATGGCGATAACGAAATGGGTATTTACGCTGAACCCATCGGATGAGTTGACGCTGGATATTGAAGTCGATGTTAGCGAGCATCTGCCGCCGTTACCACGAATTGGTATTGAAATTGCGCTGAATCCAGCGATTGTAGACCCTGATGTGACTTGGTATGGCTATGGTCCGTTTGAGAACTACCCAGATCGCCTTTCTGCAGCGCGTGTAGGTTACTATAAAGCACCAATTGATAAGATGTTTACTCCTTATGTTTTCCCTTCTGAAAGTGGTTTACGGTGTAATACAAGCCACATTGAATTGGGTAAACTTAAAGTCACGGGTAAGTTTAATTTTACTGTGAATCAGTATGACCAGTTTAAGATCGCCGCTGCAAAGCATCCGAATGAACTAGAAAAGGAAGACGCGGTATATCTTCGTATCGATCATAAGCATATGGGGGTGGGCGGTGATGATTCATGGAGCCCTAGCGTCCATAAAGAATTCTTGATTGAAAATAAGCATTTTCGATACCAAGTTACTTTTTTTTAGATGTTGAATGGTCTTATTAGAACCCTCCATAATGGAGTAATGCTGTTCACTTAAGACATCAAACTCCGTCATCCTAACGAAAACTTACCTGTTTTCACGAAAATCGACGTCATCCCCATGAAAATGGGGATCTAACATCACCAAGATTCCCGTTTTCACGGAATGCTGTTCGGTTAAGATTATTTAAACCTGTCGTCCTGACGAAAATTGACCTATTTTACGAAAACCAACGTCATCCCCATGGAAATGGGGATCTAATACCACCAAGATTCCCGTTTGCACGGGAATGACGATGACTACTTTGTCTTAAATTACTCCCTAGTGGAGCGCTTTTTATTGTCTAATGTATTGGTAAGGGTTGTGGAATTGAATAGTACTGTTTATAAAACAAAAAAATCCCGAGCAATTGCTCGGGATTTTAATTTAAAGGAGAAAGGATTAAATTAGTGCTTCCATTTGACCTTTAATGATTTCAGAGTGCGTACCAAATACCGCTTGGAAGTTATCACCTCGAGTGAATACACCTGCAGCACCTAGTGCTTTCAGCTTATCAGTGTCAACAAGTTCAGCATTGTTAACAGTAACACGTAGACGAGTGATACAAGCTTCTAAGTCTTTAATGTTTTCTTTTCCGCCGAATGCTACGGTGATGTCTTTTGCTAAGTCATCGTTACTTGTATTCGCTTTAACTTTCGCTTCACTTTCATCTTCACGACCTGGTGTTTGCAGGTTAAACGCTTTGATTAGGAATACGAAGACAGTAAAGTAGATTGCCGCGTATACAAGCCCTACAAGTGGTAGCATCCAACCGTTTGTTGAGTGACCAAACAATAACGTGAAGTCAAACAAGCCATGGCTAAACGTTGTACCGTGTTTGATGCCAAGTAAAATCATTACAACAAATGCAGAACCAGCTAACAGTGCGTGAACAACATACAGTAATGGTGCAACGAATAAGAAAGCAAATTCGATTGGTTCAGTAATACCTGTTAGGAATGAAGTCAATGCAGCAGAACCAAGGATTGAAGCAACAACCTTTTGCTTATCGCTTTTAGCCGTTACATACATGGCTAGACATGCTGCAGGTAGACCAAACATTTTAAACATGTAGCCACCAGCTAGGTTACCAGCTGTTGGGTCACCTGCTAGGTAACGAGGGATCTCACCACGAACGACTTCGCCAGCAGCTGTTGTGAACTCACCAACTTCGTAGAAGAAAGGTGCATTCCAGATGTGGTGCAGACCGAAAGGAATAAGAGAACGCTCAACGATACCGTAAATACCGAATGCAACTTCAGGAGACTGGTATGCAGCCCACTCTGAGAATGTCGCAATGCCAGCACCGATTGGTTGCCAAACAACCGCAAGGATTGCTGCAACAATACAAGCTGCTAGAGAGGTTACGATTGGTACAAAACGTTTACCACCGAAGAAACCAAGGTAAGTAGGGAGTTTGATAGTGTGGTAACGGTTAAACAGCTCAGCTGCCACCAGACCCATAATAACACCACCAAATACACCAGTATCGGTGCCATCTGCAACAACACCAAGTACGCGAGTCATTGTTAGGTAACCTAATGTTGCTGCAAGTGCTGCAACACCATCATTTTTTGTAAAGCCTAAAGCAACACCAATAGCGAATAGAAGCGCCATGTTTGCAAACACACCCAGACCAGCCTCGGTCATGACTTGTGCTACGATATCAGGTAAGAATTTTGCTACTTCTGAGTTACCACCAATACCGAGTAAAATACCAGCTGCTGGCATACAGGCAACAGGAAGCATTAAGCTGCGACCCATCTTTTGCATTGTACTAAAAAAGTCCATTAGAACCCCCGTTCAATTTTATAATAGAATATTAATTTCATGACTAGATATGAGTAAAATTAATATAGTTATTTATTCAAATGTATTAATAAAAGGGAGCGAATATATATCGCATAAATTTAAATTAATTAATCACATTTGAATAAGAAATATGTTTTCTGTTTACGGGGAGTATATTAATTGGTCGCGACTATTATTAAAGAGGTTACTGTCACGCCCAACGTAACAAAACGTAACAGAGTGCAAGGGTTAGTAATGCCGAGGTAAAAATGTGCTAAATTCAAGTTACAAACATGAAAATGGCACTTTCCTATAGAGAGTGTTTAGTTATTGCTTTAAAAATTTATTACGATTATATAGAGATACGTTGTGATAACCCTACAGCACACAATAATAGAAGGATGAGATTTATGTATGCAAACAAACGAATACTTGTTGTTGATGATGATGAGGAAATTCGTGACCTTCTTGAAGAATATTTAACAAGAGCTGGATACAGCGTCATTTTGGCATCCGAAGGAGAAGAGATGAAGCGCCGATTGCTTGAAATCGAGCCGGACCTAATCTTGTTAGATGTCATGATGCCAGGTGATGATGGCTTCACATTGTGTCAATACGTTCGTAAATCTTCTAATGTCCCTATTATTATGCTGACAGCGGTCTCTGATGAAACGGATCAAATCGTCGGGTTAGAAATTGGTGCTGATGATTACGTCGCAAAACCGTTCAGCCCACGCCAACTTACGGCGAGAATCAAGGCGATGTTACGTCGGACTCAAACGATGGAAGTGGCAACTGAAAAGCATAAACCAAAATCTATCCAATTCGCTCGTTGGAAACTCCATGTTCAGTCTCACACGCTAACAAACCTTGAAACCAATGATGAGTTTGAATTATCAGGTAAGGACTTTACTCTATTGATGTTATTTCTGGAGAATCCCAATCAGATATTAGATAGGGACACTATCTCTCAAGTCATCAAAGGTCGAAACGCCTTACCGACGGAGAGAGGACTTGATGTTCAATTATCTCGCCTGCGCCAACAACTTGGGGATAGTGGCAAAAAACCAAAGTTAATTAAAACGATGCGCGGCGACGGGTATATACTTTCTGCCGATGTGATATATGAAGATTAACCTGTCTAAGCGTAGTCGGAATATAAGTAAACTCGTTGGTGTATACGAAATTATACTCGAAAAGTGTGCACCCATTGTGCCTCGTTCACTAGTTTCTCGAACCTTATGGTTAACCTTATTGTCGGTAATACTTGCCCAACTTATTGCAACGACTATCTGGTATACCCAATCAAAAGATAGAGAGATAGAAGGGCTGACATCGACCGCGACCAGCATGGCAAATAACTTTGCTTCAACCGCAAATTTTTTCCAGTCGTTGCCTTTAGAATATCGGCATATGGTATTGAACCAGCTAAGAAATATAGGTGGAACTCGATTTTTCGTTTCGTTCAATGAAGAAGAAATAATCATTGATCCTGCACGTCGGGGTGAAATGAAAAACGTCACCGTCAACGTGGTGAAAGACGTACTGGCAAAGAAACTAGAAAAACTCAGTGATGTGAATGATGTGAAAGTGGAGTTCTCTAGGCCAGAAAATCTGCATGTATTAACCAATGATACACTACTTGGTGATCTGCCTAAATCTTGGGCTCATTACACACTCATACTGGAACCGCTTAACCCGCCTATTTTAGTAGTGCAGATACGATTGGCTGAAAATGAATGGCTTTATATCGCCGCCTTGCTTCCTGCTCCATATGCTTTACTTGAAGATGAAGTCATCTCCAATCAACAGATGTTTTTCATCTTCTTTATTACGGCGTTGCTGATGACGTTTACCTACACTATGGTTCGTAGACAGGTTAAGCCTTTGAAGAACCTCGCCAAAGCGGCGAACGCTTTAAGCACCGATATAAACCAACCCCCTTTAATTGAAGAGGGGGCAAGTGAGTTAGTGACGGCGACACGAGCATTTAACCGTATGCAGGAAAGCCTTAAAAAACACATTGATGATAGAGAGCGACTATTTACCGCTATTTCCCATGATCTAAAGACACCGATTACTCGACTGAGAATTCGTTCCGAACTTATTGAAGACGATCAGAGAGGATTAAAATTTAACAGAGACTTGGATGAATTAGAGCTTATGGTGAAAGGGGCTCTACAGACGGTAAAAGATACTGATATACATGAGAACTTAGTGCAAGTTGACGTCGTCGACATGCTAGAAAGTATTGCTGAGCAGTATAATACTCACGAGCAGCGTGTTGTCTTTACCTCATTAAATATAGAACCACTAGTATGCAAACCACTGGCTTTAAAAAGATGTCTTTCCAACCTTATCGGCAATGGTGTGAAGTACGGAGATAAGGTGACTGTTTCCGTGAGCGATGAAACGGACTTACTACGAATCATTATTATTGATAAAGGTCCAGGGATTCCTGAATCAAGAATGGAAGACGTATTTAAACCCTACTTCCGTTTAGCAAAAGACAGTGAAGGACATGGATTAGGCCTTGGGATATCCAGAAGCATTATTAATTCACTTGGTGGCCAATTGGTCATGTGTAACCGAGAGGAAGGCGGTTTACAAGTACAGGTAGACTTACAAAGAGCAACATTAAGATGACAAAAATTCTAGATTTATTCAACGTACGACAGATCGTCAAAAAAATGGTGTTCTCATTTTTGTCGCTTATTTTCGCGATGTTATCCGCCTCATTAACCAATGCGAGTGAGATCGAGGTTTTGCATTGGTGGACGTCAGGAGGTGAAGCACGCTCGGCTGAATTGCTAAAACAGGGTGTTGAAGAGAGAGGTCACGTTTGGAAAGATTTCTCCGTTGCTGGAGGTGGTGGGCAGAGTGCGATGATGGTATTAAAAGCACGAGCGGTATCCGGAAATCCACCTACATCGGCGCAGATAAAGGGATTTGATATCCAAGAGTGGACAAAATTAGGCTTTCTTACCAGCTTAGATGAAGTGGCTAAAGAAGATCAGTGGGACTCTCTATTACCTAAATTGGTTTCTGACACCATGAAATACAAAGGGCGGTATGTGGCCGCACCGGTGAATATTCATAGGGTGAACTGGTTATGGATAAATCCAAAAGTGATGGAAAAAGTCGGCGTTCCTATCCCACGTACACTTGATGAATTTTTTGTTGTGGCTGATGCTATAAAAGCCGCAGGATATATTCCTTTAGCCCACGGTCGACAGCCTTGGCAGGACGCAACAGTATTCGAATCAATTGCTATTGCTATCTTAGGACCTGACGATTATTACAAGGCATTTGTAGAGTTGGACTTAGGTGTATTGTCGAGTAAAAAAATGGAGCAAGTATTTACGGCATTTAAAAAGATGCGCACCTATATCGATGATAAAGCGTTAGGTCGAGATTGGAATGCCGCCACACAGATGCTGATGAATGGTGAGGCTGCAATGCAGCTTATGGGGGATTGGGTAAAAGGAGAGTTGACGGTAGCCGGAAAGGTCGCTGGTAAGGATTACCTTTGCATTCCTGCGCCGGGAACCGAAGGGATTTTTAGTTACAATATAGATAGCTTTGTGTTCTTTAAATCGCATGACCCGTCTCGAGGGCAAGGGCAAAAAGAGCTAGCAAAAACGATCATGTCCAAATCCTTTCAAGAAGCGTTTAACTTCAGTAAGGGGTCGTTACCGGCAAGAACGGATGTGTCTATGCAAAGGTTTGATGATTGCTCATTTAAATCCAAGACGGCCTTTACTATGGCGGAAGGGAGCAAAAATTTATTGCCAAGCTTTTCAGCGGATATGTCCACAACCAGCTACATTCGAGATGCCATGATAGATGTGATCAGTGAGTTTTTTAACGATGAATCAGCCGACCCCAAAAAGGCACCAGAAAGGTTAGCACGAGCAGTGAAAGCCGCTATGTAATTTGTATAGCGTTATTAAGTCCTCGATCTACCGCTATTTGGCCAATAGTTTGAAAATCTGAATTGCGATAAGATTATTTAAGTCTAAGTATGTTGCTTGGACTTTTACATTTTTTGTGGAAACGTTTACACACTTTGATTTTGATCACAGCAAGGGAGGCAGATTGCCTCTACACTGCATACATATTCTATATATAGGCTCATTTTTAAAAGAGCACTTATTAGAGTTTAATTTTATTCGCGAAATAGTGAAGATAGAGAGGCTAATGTGAAAGTTTTAGTTACTGGTGGCATGGGTTACATAGGAAGTCATACGTGTGTTCAAATGTTGGAAGCAGGCATTGAGCCAATTATTCTTGATAATCTTTGTAATAGTAAAACAACAGTCCTTAACCGAATTGAAGCTCTTACCAATGTACGCCCTATGTTTTATGAAGGTGACATTCGCGATGAAGCATTTTTAAATAAAGTTTTTTCTGAACACAAGTTTGATTCTGTCATTCATTTTGCAGGATTGAAAGCCGTTGGTGAGTCCGTAGCAAAACCGCTTGAATATTATGACAATAATGTAAATGGTTCACTTGTATTGGCTAGAGCCATGCGAACTGCCGGTGTGAAAAGCATTGTGTTCAGTTCTTCTGCAACCGTATATGGCGACCCTGAAGTGGTGCCAATTACAGAGGATTCTCCTGTTGGGGCGACAACAAATCCTTATGGTAGTAGCAAATACATGGTAGAGGGAGTGCTAACTGACTTCTTCAACTCGCAACCTGATTGGAGTATTACGTTACTTCGCTATTTTAATCCAGTTGGTGCACATCCGTCGGGAACCATGGGGGAAGACCCTCAAGGGATTCCTAACAATTTGATGCCTTTCATCGCTCAAGTTGCTGTTGGCCGTCGTGAAAAATTGTCTGTTTTTGGTGCTGACTATGCCACACCGGATGGTACGGGTGTCCGTGATTATATCCATGTGATGGATTTAGCCGATGGTCATATCGCAGCGCTTAATTCAGTGGGTAAGAAATCAGGTTTGCACATATACAACCTAGGTACAGGCAAAGGTTCTAGTGTGCTGGAAATGGTAGCCGCGTTTGCTCAAGCGAGTGAAAAATCCGTACCTTACGAACTGTGTCCTCGCCGTCCCGGTGATATCGCTGAATGCTGGGCGAGTACCGCTAAGGCAGAAAAAGACCTTGGTTGGAAGGCGACTCGTACTGTAACGGAGATGACTGCTGATACGTGGAATTGGCAATCGAAGAACCCACAAGGTTACTAATAAAATCTAAAACTAGGTGCTCTAACGAGTGCCTAGCTGCCAACAAATTATCGAGAACGTGTATGTCTGAAATAAAATTCAATCCAATTGATCACCCTCATCGCCGTTACAATCCTCTCACTGGCCAGTGGATTTTGGTTTCTCCACATCGAGCAAAGCGCCCTTGGAGTGGTCAAGATGAAAAGCCCGATACAGCGGAACTCGCTCATTACGATGAAGATTGTTTTCTTTGTGCAGGCAATACTCGTATCTCTGGCGATAAGAATCCAAATTATGAAGGTACGTACGTATTCAGCAATGATTTCGCCGCATTAATGATAGATTCACCCGATGCACCTGAATCCGAAAATCCGTTGTTTAAAACACAAGGTGTACGTGGTCTTAGCCGAGTGATCTGCTTTTCACCTGATCACAGTAAAACACTGCCAGAACTTCCAGTGAACGAAATTCGTGGCGTAATTGATACGTGGAACGAACAAATTGAAGCGTTAGGTAAAGAGTATCTTTGGGTTCAAGCTTTCGAAAACAAGGGCGAAGCAATGGGGTGTTCTCAGCCGCATCCACATGGTCAAATATGGGCAAACAGCTTTCTACCTAATGAAATTGAACGTAAAGAGAAGAATCTTAAAGCGTATTACGAAGATCAAGGAACCAATCTTCTGGTTGATTATGTTCAAGCAGAAATGAAAGACGGTGAACGAACCGTTGTTGAAACAGAACACTGGATTGCCGTTGTTCCTTATTGGGCAGCATGGCCATTTGAGACAATGTTGCTTCCCAAAACACACATTCGTCGTATGAGTGAATTGAGCGACGAACAACGTGATGACCTGGCATTGGCAATTAAAAAACTTACTAGCCGATATGACAACCTATTTGAGTGTTCATTCCCCTACTCAATGGGGTGGCATTACGCCCCTTTCTTTGAAGAGGGAACGGATATAGAACATTGGCAACTTCATGCACTGTTTTATCCTCCTTTGTTGCGTAGCGCATCAGTGCGTAAATTTATGGTTGGCTATGAAATGCTGGCGGAGTCTCAACGTGACCTTACCGCAGAGCAAGCAGCTCAAAGACTGCGAGATTTAAGTGACGTGCATTTTAAAGAGCAGAAGTAATCGATCTGTTCTATTAAAACGAAAGATCAAAAACGAACGGTAAAGAATTATGGTTCTCAACTTTCTGCGAAAGTTGGTGCGTTGAGAGTCAACCCAAAATGAAAAGAGAAAATACTATGACGACATTATCTAACAGTGTGAAAGCTTCATTTAGCCGAGTGCTAGGTTATGAAGCCACACACCTCATTCAGGCACCAGGGCGAGTAAACCTTATTGGTGAGCACACAGATTATAATGATGGTTTTGTGCTTCCTTGCGCAATTAATTATCAAACGGTTGTCGCCGCAGCAACGCGAGATGACAACATTATTCGTGTCGTTTCTGTTGATTATGATAATGAAATCGATGAGTTTGATCTCACTGAAGAGATCCTATTTCAAGAAAACCGTATGTGGGCAAACTACATTCGTGGTGTAGTAAAGTGCTTGAGAGGGCGTGGATATGAGTTCAAAGGTGCCGATATTTCTGTCAGCGGTAACGTCCCTCAAGGCGCTGGATTGAGTTCTTCTGCTGCACTAGAAGTTGTTATTGGTCAAACATTTAAAGAATTATACAAATTAGATATTAGCCAAGCTGAGGTCGCACTAAACGGTCAGCAAGCAGAGAATGAGTTTGTAGGCTGTAATTGCGGCATTATGGACCAACTTATTTCAGCCGAAGGTAAAGAGCACCATGCACTGCTCATCGATTGTCGTTCACTTGAAACGCAAGCCGTTTCGATGCCAACGGACATGTCTGTGGTTATTATTAATTCAAACAAGAAACGTGGTTTAGTCGATAGTGAATACAATACTCGTCGTGAACAGTGTGAAGAGGCAGCCCGCGTATTCAATGTGAAAGCATTGCGAGATGTCACTATCGAACAATTTGAAGCTCGTGAGACAGAGTTAACCCCAGTAGTGGCTGATCGGGCTAGACATGTTATCACTGAAAACGATCGCACTGTAGAAGCCGCTAAGGCTCTTAAATTGGGTGACATGAAGCGTATGGGAGAGCTAATGGCCCAATCTCACGCTTCTATGCGAGACGACTTCGAAATTACTGTTAAAGAGATTGATACTCTGGTAGATATGGTTAAAGAGGTTATCGGCGATAAAGGTGGTGTTCGTATGACTGGCGGAGGTTTCGGTGGTTGTATCGTAGCACTTATACCACCCGCTCTTGTTGATAACGTTAAAGAAACAATACAAGAAAAATATGAAGCAGCAACGGGTCTCAAAGCGTCTATCTATGTGTGCCAAGCAAAAGATGGCGCAGGACTAGTTTAGCCGCAATACTAAGAATAAAGGTAATCAATAGTCATGGCTGACACACTAATTGAAACAATGACGAAAGAGGCTGCCTTTGATGGGCACCCAGCGTCGTTAATCAAAATTGAAAACAAATCTGGAATGACCATTACCTTGATGGACATTGGCGCAACATGGCTTAGTTGCGTTTTGCCTATTGGTAATAAAGGTCGAGAGGTGCTTTTAGGTACCTCAAATATGGAAGACTTTAAAAAAATGTCTTCTTATATGGGCGTAACCGCGGGCCGATTTGCCAATCGTATCGCGCTAGGTCAGTTTGAGATCGACAATAAAAAATATCAAGTTCTGACTAATCAAGCTGGAAACGCCCTTCATGGCGGTCCAAATGGGTTCAATGCAAGGCGTTGGAACGTGGCTTCTCAGGGATCCAATTATGTTCAGTTTAACTTAGTATCACCAGACGGAGACCAAGGTTTTCCAGGTAATCTGGATGTCTTTGTTACCTATCAGTTGACCGATGACAATCAGGTTGTCATCAGCTTTAAAGCGTCAACAGATAAAGCGACGCCTATCAATCTTACTAACCATGCTTATTTTAATCTGCAAGGTGAGTCTTCAGGTAAGGATTGTAAATCATACGCTTTGCAAATAAACGCAGATCGCTATTTGCCAACCAATGATGTTGGTATTCCGCTTGGTGCATTAGCGCCAGTCATCGGTACGGGTTTTGATTTCAGAGCAGCGAAAACGATAGAGCAAGATTTGTTAGCAGACGAGCAACAACAACCTGCTAACGGATATGATCACTCTTTCTTTTTAAATCCAGAGTGTCGTACTGGTGCGTGTGCAGCAACCGTCACTACAGTCGATAAGAAAGTAGAGATGAGAGTATATACGAACAAGCCCGCTATTCAGCTATACACAGGGAACTGGCTTGCCGGAGAGAAAGGACGTACAGGTAAAGCGTATCCTGCCTACGCTGGTGTCGCATTAGAAACTCAGTTTTTACCTGACTCACCAAATCACCCTGAGTGGGAGCAAGAGAGTTCGATCTTACGTCCCGGAGATGAATACAGTTATCAAACTCGATATGGATTTGAGTTTGGGGCACAATTAAAACGCAGTAATTAATTTAGAATCCCACGAAAGTGGGATTCTTTTTTGTCATTAGTCGTAAAATTGGGTCTGTGCGGGTAAGTGTTTATGATTTCGACAGTGTAAATCGACATTACTCTTTTGGTTGAGGGAGCATTTCTATTTCGCGAAATTCTCTTGCTGTGACATATTCTGAATTCTGTTTGTCTATTTTGTGTATGTGTTTTTCGGTTAACTCAGCGGCTTTACTAACAAAACCACGACAACCACATTCGGATTTCTTAATGTCGCTACATAGTGTAGAGCCAACAACACCTAAGAATTCTTGTGACAGCTGGTTAGAATGTTCACCTTCGCCAAGTAAAATGATGGCTGAGTAAAGTGCGCCACATGTCCCTTCTCTAGCTCGCCCACCCCCAGCCACAACAGCTGAACGAATAACCTGTTCAGACATACCTGATTCTGGTTGAAAGGCTTTCAAGACGGCCTGTGCGCAATTGTAACCTTCTTCTCCGTGAAAATAATCTGATGCCCGTTTGCTTTTCATCGTTATCCCTCCGCTAGGCCAATTAACCGGAACTAAATTTTTACCACTGACTCTCTACGGACGATCGTAGGGGAGAAGCGATTCGCTTCCGGTTCGATATTCTCTTTTTTTGCAAGAGAGAGAGAAAGTCGAGCCGCTTTTTCCGCCATTAACTTAATAGGATAGCGTATCGTTGTAAGTTTTGGGTGAATATAGCGAGCGATTAACCCATCATCGAAGCCTACAATAGACATCTCTTGTGGCACTTTCATTCCGTTTTCTTCAAATATCGAGATAGCACCTGCAGCCATGTAGTCGTTGTAAGCGACAACGGCCGTAAAATGGACTGATTTAGTTAACAAGTTTGTTGCTGCATACTCGCCACCTTCACTATTAGGCTCACCGTATTCAATGTGGCTTTTGGTTGCCACCAAACCATTATCTTTCATCGCGGCTAGATAGCCTTCGACTCGTTCCTCGACATCTTCGATTGCATGTGATGAGGTGATACAGGCAATTTTAGTATGACCATGACGAATTAAAAACTCAGTGGCTAAATAGGACCCTTTACGGTTATCTAAAGAGATACATCTATCAGCTAGTTCGGGAATATGTCGATTGATAATGACCATTCCGGGAACTTCATTAGCAAAGTCGATCAGTTCTTTATCGGTTAAACTTTTAGCATGGATGATTAAAGATTCGCAACGGCTATTGATCAAAAGCTCAATAGATTCTCTTTCAAGTTTTGGGTCGTGGTAACCGTTACAAATAAGGATATGTTTACCATGATCCTGAGCAACGTTATCAATGGCTTTTACTGCCGTGCCAAAAAAAGGATCGGATACGTCAGAAACGAGTACACCAACCGTGTTTGTAGTCTGATTGACAAGCGCTCTTGCGTTAGCATTGGGTCGATAGCCTAACTTGCTCATTGCTGCTTTTACGCACTCTACAGAGGCTGCACTCGCTTTAGGAGATTTGTTTATTACCCTTGATACTGTCGCAACAGAAACACCTGATTCTCTTGCTACATCTTTGATTGTTGACATACGTCACCTCGATTGCATCCGTTTATAATTAAACAATGATAGTGGAACTAACGCAATGCGGAGTGTCGCATAATCAAAAAGTAGTAGGTAACATGTTGTTTTTTAGGTTAATGTTTTCGTGTAAACGTTACACTTCTATGATTCTATATGATTGATGTAGAAGACAAAATAGTGAAATACCGCCCAAATAGGCGGTATTTTTTAGTGAATGCATTCAGCAAAAGCTATAGCAATATAAAAATGTAATTGCTCACAAAGCTACTTCGCTTAATATTACTTCGTTATATTCCACGTTCTAGCCACGTTTTCAGCTAGATTTGCCAGATTGACTTTTGCTTCTATGAAGGCAGTGGCTAAGTCAAAAGGCCTTGGGATGGCGACAAATACAGCATCAATACCGTAGTCGTACACCGCTTGATAGTCTTTGCCGACACAGCCCGCTATTGCGATCACGGGGATATTGGTTTTTTTCGCTTCTTGTGCAACTCCCATCGGGGTTTTTCCGTGTATGGTTTGCCAGTCAATGCGACCTTCGCCAGTAATGACTAAATCTGCACCCAGTACCTGCTTTCCTAGTTCAACGGTTTCCATCACAATATCAATCCCTGGTTTTAGTTTTGCAAAGGTAAAACCTAGCAAGGCGCCCCCCATCCCACCAGCAGCACCTGCGCCAGCGACATCGATGATGCTTTTGCCTAGTTGTTGCTGAACTTTTTCACCAAAGTTGCGCATTCCCGCATCGAGAAGCACCATATCTTGCTCCGTTGCCCCTTTTTGTGGACCAAATGTTGCCGTAGCACCGTGTTCTCCACAAAGAGGGTTGTCTACATCACACGCAACTAACACCTCGCAATTTATAAAGCGAGGATCTAACTCCGAGTTATCGATAGTGGCAATTGAACCTAACCCAGCACCGTTAGGCTCAATACGCTGACCTTTGCTGTCAAAGAACTTAACACCGAGCGCATCCAACATACCGATACCACCATCATTAGTTGCGCTGCCGCCTAAACCAATAATAAGTTTCGTTGCACCGTTATCTAATGCGTGAAGAATTACCTCACCGGTACCATAACTAGAGGTGAGCTTCGGGTCACGCAAGGCGCTTTCAACATGGTGTAGGCCGCTAGCGGCTGCCATTTCAATAGCAGCGGTCTTACCGTCGCCCAAAATGCCATAGAAAGCGTCTACTTTTTTCTGTAATGGCCCCGTGGCAGTAAGCTCAACTATTTTTCCTTGAGTCGCATCCACCAGAGACTGTACGGTTCCTTCGCCACCGTCGGCAACAGGCACATGTATGATTTCAGCTTCTTTCCAGACGCGACGTAGGCCATTCTCAATAGCTTGACAAACTTCTTTTGCAGTTAGGCTTTCTTTGAATGAATCTGGTGCGATAACGATTTTCATTTTATTTCCTAGATGATGGTTTAGAGCAGCACTAAGCTAAGGATATAAACGAGCGTCATAGCGGTTATACCTTGTACTAACGTTGCCATTGTTTGTGCTCTATAAGCTAACCCGACACTCATGCGACTAAACTGAGATACGACCCAGAAGAAGCTATCATTAGCATGAGAAACGGTCATTGCTCCAGCACCAATTGCCATTACCGTCAATACTCGTCCCATTTCAGAGTCTAAGCCAAGTTGAGACAACATTGGTGCAACTAGTGCTGAAGTTGTTACAAGCGCTACGGTAGAGGAACCTTGAGCCGATTTGAGCGCTGCTGCGACTATAAATGGCATGAATATACCGACACCTAATGCAGAAAGCGTTGCACCTAAGTACTCACCTAACGGCGTTGCTTTAAGAACTGCGCCAAAAGCGCCACCTGCACCTGTAATTAACAGTATCGGTGCTGCTGCGGTAATACCTTGGCTAATACGTTCACTAAATTCAGCAATTTTGTTTTCCGTTTTTAGTAAGCGTACAGATAAGAACAGACCAATAACTAATGCAGTAAGTGGTTGCCCGAAAAATGCGAATGTTTCAAATACAAATCCGTTGCCTAAAGGGCTGCTCGGAAATTTTGCAATTGAACCAAAACAGATAAGTAAAATCGGAACAAAAATTGGAGCGAAGGCTTGATTAGCGGTTGGTAGTTCACCATAGGAAGCTTTTAGTGCTTTCCAGTCCTGCTGTTCTTCATACTGTTCATCAACAAGATCGGGTTCTACATCCTTAAAACGGTTTGCCCAAAGCATTCCTGCGATTGCAGCTGTAGCAGCGACAAAAATACCAATACCGATGACTAGGCCAAGGTTCGATTCTAAGCCGAGATTACCTGCTGCTGCGATAGGTCCGGGTGTTGGCGGGACGAAAGTATGCGTAGCATATAAACCAGTGGCAAGAGCAACACTCATCGCTACGCTTGAGGTTTTAAGGCGTTTTGATAACGACTCTTTTAGTGAGTTCAATATAACAAAACCTGAATCACAAAATACAGGCACAGAGACAATGTACCCGATGATGCTCATCGTAAGCGTAGGATAACGTTCGCCAAGTACCTTTATTACTGAGTCTGCCATGGTAATCGCAGCGCCACTTTTTTCTAAAATAATACCAATGATAGTACCTAATACGATGACTAAACCGATATATCCTAGTATTCCTCCAAAACCACCTGCGATCGTTTTAGCGATGCTATTAGCGGGAAGGCCATAAGCAAAAGCAGCAAGGAAAGCGGCGACGATTAAGGCCAAAAAGGGGTGTAGTTTAAATTTGGTGGTGGCTAAAACAATAAATGTGATGACACCGAGTAGGATAAGAATTAGACCCATGTTTAACTCCGTTTATTTAGTAATTATTATTTATTGATGCCAGAAATGATTTCTGGTTAGAGAGTATTATCAACAGTTAGGGTAGGAAATACTTTAGGCGATAAACCAAAATAAGAGAGAGTTTTAGGTAGCTTATTGTGCATCCGAACAATTATGTCTGGTTTTTAGAGATCTGGTTCGCAATGTATAACTCGACGAGACCTGAAAACTTATGCGGGGAAATAGTCGTGATTTTTTCTATTTTGTCTAAGCGGTAGCGTAGAGTATTTCTGTGGATGAACAGAGATTCAGCGCACTCTTTTAGGTTGCCTTGGTGTTCAAAAAGAGCATGCAACGTTTTGGTCAATTGACCAGACTTATCTTCTTTTAGTAATCGGTAATAGGGTTCGCATAATTGCTTACCTTGCCAAGAATCACTTAATGGCGAGAGCAGTACGGGCAACCGTGCATCTTCAAATAGATATTTATTATTGTTAGGCAGGTGCAATTGTCCATACGCCATTACTTGTAAGGCGCTTTTGAATGAAGTGAACAAGTTTTCGGGGCCAGGAAAATATTTACCTAAGGCGATGTTTATGTTGAAGATACCATTTTGTTCTAATCGTTCAATAAGTTGATCAATTCTGTGGCTTTCCTTTTTACTGAATACCTGCCCACTACCATCAACATAAGGTTTAAGAACCACAACTTCATTGAGTGATAATACCGCAACGAGGTTGTCTCGCTCTGGGTATTCAAGTAATTCAACAACTTGACGAATAGTGCTTTGACTGACGGAGGTGTTAGATCGATTAAAGCAAATGACAGCGGCGACTCTAGGCTTAGATAAATCAATATCAAGTCGAGATGCCCAGTTTTGAAGTTCAACGATCGACAGTTTATTGTTTATCCACGCGGTTATAAACTCTTCTTTATGTCTTCTGTCCCATTGCAGTTGTTCAATTAACCTTGCTTGTTCGACAATCATTTCTGCCGTCATTTTTACCAATGCAGCGTAGTTACGAATGGTGTCAGGATCACCGGTTATGCCAACCACGCCGATGATTTCTCCTTCCGCTACCAACAGTAGGTTAATACCTGGTTTCACACCTTTTAAGCTGGAGGCATCTGAGAGACTCACTTCCACGGTATCGCCATGCTTAATTGCGAGCAACGCACCATCATGCAGTTTGCCTAAACGTTTGGTATCACCGCTTGCGATAATCGTCCCGGCATGGTTCATCACATTGATATTATTACCAATAATATCCATGGTTCGATTTACAATCTGTTGCGCTAGCTGGTGGTCGAGAAACATGACGATGAGACACTTAAAAATCTAATGATGATGGCAATGATAGTAGCGCGTAAAACAGAAAAGAAAAAGGGCTGGTAGTTCAGCCCTTTAAGTCATTTAGTATTCCAAATAATCATGGATGATTAGTTATTGCTGTGTAGTTCGCTGTTTAGTTCAACGGCTGATTTGTTTGTGAGGCACTCAATCTGGCCCGTTACAGAGTTGCGGCGGAACAATAGATCAGACTTACCTGCTAGTTCTCTGGCTTTCACTACTTCGACTTCTTGACCTTGTGAGTCAAGCATAAGAACCTTAGAGCCAGCCGTAACGTAAAGGCCAGATTCTACTGTGCAACGGGAGCCTAGAGGGAAACCAAGGCCAGAGTTAGCACCTAGTAAGCTACTTTCGCCAATAGAAACGACCACTGAACCACCGCCAGAAAGAGTCCCCATAATAGACGCACCACCACCAATGTCAGAACCATTACCGACCAAAACACCCGCCGAAATACGACCCTCAACCATGCTTACGCCACTGGTACCCGCATTAAAGTTAATGAAACCTTCATGCATAACCGTTGTGCCTTCGCCAACGTGAGCACCAAGGCGTACTCGTGAAGTATCCGCGATTCGGATACCTGCAGGAACAACGTAATCCACCATTTTAGGGAATTTGTCTACGCAATCGACACTGATAACCTCGCCTGCTAGGCGAGCGTCTATTTGACGTTCAGTTAACTCAGGTAGATCGATAGGGCCTTTGTTCGTCCACGCAATGTTATGCAGAAGACCAAAGATACCGTCCAATATTGTGCCATGAGGTTTTACAAGACGGTTAGAGATAAGTTGAAGCTTTAAGAAACCTTCCGCGACCGATTGCGGTTTCTCATCTGACGCTAGGATAACGAGAACAAGCGGCTGCTCTGAGTTTACGGCTTTCTCTGCAAATGAGGCGTTTTCTACATCAGCGTTTGCTGCAAATGCTGTTGCAATCTCACCGCTTAGTTGATTAGAAATTTCGATGGATTGGTTGCCACCCTGATAACCACTCACCTGACCCAAAGCAGAAACCAGAGCGTCGCTTGGATTTAAGATAGGGTTAGGGAAGAATGCTTCAATTATTTTACCGTCACGGTTTTTTGTCGCGGTACCAAATGCGAGAGAAAAGTTAGCCATTTGTGCGTATCTCCAAAAATGTATTGTCTGATTGTAATGAATGAGAAAGAGTTCACTTAAATAGAAACCAATTTTTCTCGTGATGCGTTAAGCAGAATAGAATTATCGTTCACTATGGGGTCATCATAATGAGAGCGAACAATAGATGAAAGGGGAAAACAGGAGAAAGTCTGTAAATTGATACGCCTTGTCTTTTTGGCGATATATTTCTTTAAAAAGAAAACTAGAGAACAAAAAAAAGCGCAGTTTAATTACTACGCTTAGATGCTTTTACGCCGCGTCTTCTTGCGGGTCTTCAACAGCTTCTACTTTTTTTGGCTTTTTAGGGACGGGTTTGCGTTTCGCACCTAAAGCATAAAGCAGTTCTTCTTTGTTTTGAGCCAAAAATAGTGATAGCTCTTCTTGCTTCGATTCATCTTCAAGAAGCTTACTCTTACCAATAAGCTCAAAGAGCTCATCAGCCGTATCTAACATTTTGTCGTAAGCGTCAGCTTCAGCCTTAGAGGTAAAAGTCATCTTTTCTTCTCCGTTGCGCTCCACCACGTACTTGACGATTACAGCCATGGTTATTCCTCAAACATCGTTAAAATATCTACTGTGTGTTTATACAGTTTATTGTTAGGTAAGTCCACTGTGATCTCTGTTTATGAGAAGTGAAAATAACAAAATAATTGGATGACACTAAACCTAATGATGTGGGATTTCGAGTTTTTTCTCAAGTATTCTAACGCCTTGAGAGACAATTAATATTAAGACAAGATATTCGATGACTAAGACGCTGTATATTTCTAGGGGTAAATATTCGTTGACGACAAGTTCGTTCGCTTTTCTTGTCAGGTCATTTAGACCGATGACGCTCACTAATGATGACATCTTCAAAATATACACAAACTGATTACCCAATGGCGGTAGCATTTGTCGGATAGCTTGAGGAAGGATCACTAATCGCATTTTTTGCCAATAAGTAAGCCCTAAAGATTCTGCTGATTCATGCTGACCTAACGATACGGATTGAATACCGCCACGAAATACTTCCGCAAGGAATGCACTTTCTGCGATAGAGAGTGCGATAACTCCAGCCCAAAAGTGATTGAGGCTAACATCTAATAGTGTCGGCATTCCGTAATAGACCCAAAGCAGTAGCACCAATACGGGTATGGAACGAATAATCTCGACGTAGACTCTGTTAATAATACGGAGTAAACGAGAATCTGATAGCGAAAGAAAAGCAATGAGCAGCCCTATAATCATTGCTAAGCCCATGCTGATCAAGGATATATTGATCGTCTCGTAAAATCCTGACACTAAAAATCCAAGGTTAGCCGCCCCTTGTTCGGTATTTGGGTTGAGTACATACCAACCCCATTCATAATCACTGCATCCAGTGAGTAAAGATAGGGACAAAATAAGAATTAGATATGGCTTATGAAAAAACGGCATGGTCACTTTTCTAGAAATTCTTCTCGTAAGTGCTATGTTAACAAGTACTGCACGGTTATGGACAAATTAAATAGGAATAACAATGAATAAATGGATCTTACTAATTCTCACCACAATGCTAAGTATTGGCAACGCATCGGCAGAGACAAGCCGTCTGAAAGAAATTTTGAATTCTGGAGTGCTTAAAGTAGGAACGACAGGCGACTGGAACCCTATGACAGTCAAAGATCCAGCAACGAATAGCTACAAAGGATTTGATATTGATATCACCACAGAACTGGCGAAGGATCTGGGCGTAAAAGTGGAATATGTCGCGGCAGATTGGAAAACGCTGGTTAATGGTATCACTGCAAACAAATATGATATTACGGGCAGTGCGTCATTAAACATGTCTCGGGCGAAAGTCGCGGGGTATAGTCAGCCCTATTTTTATTTGGCTTTTGTTCCCGTTGTTCAAAAGAAATCGTTAGACAAATTTAATGACTGGAGTGATATAAATAAAGCGGGTGTTAAGGTAGCCGCGACCCTAGGCACCGTTCAGGAAAAAATGGTTAAAGATTTTTTTCCGAATGCAGAACATATTGTCATTGAAGCACCAGCTCGCGACTTTCAAGAATTACTTGCTCGCCGTGCAGACGTATCAGTAACGTCAAACGTTGAAGCAGCAACATTGGTAAAACGCTTTAAGCAATTGGCTATTGTTCCTGTCAAAGATGCGCGAAAACCGACCCCTATTTCGATGCTTTTACCTCAAGATGACCAGGTGTGGATTAACTATATTAATCACTGGGTAGAGCTTAAGAAAACCCAAGGCTTCTTCGATGAGACAGCCAAAAAGTGGGGGTTGAAAAGTTTGTAGTTTTATAAATAAAAAATCCCCGGCTTAAACCGGGGAGTTTTATTAGATACTATAAAAATAGTAAACCTGTGACTTCATTCTAATGATGATTCCACGAATAATATCTAGAAAAGAAAGGAAGGTAATTGGCTTTTCAGCACTTACCCATGCCAATCCTACCGAACCAACTGGAATATCATAACCTTCTGGTTCTTCAATCTTTAGCCTTACAAAGTGATGCTTATTTTGTAGGTTTTTCCCCGTTGTTGCGCGAACCGAGTCGTCAAAACCGGTTAGTGAGCCTTGTGATTCTCCGGTCGCTTCTACAATGCCTTCCACTTCAGCTGAAAATACTTTCCCCGGGTAGACGGCTGATGCAAACTCTGCAGTTTGCCCTGCTTTTACATTGCGAATAGCTTGGTGGTTCACTCGCATAAGCACATATTTTTCATCGGTATACATTTGTAAACGAGGCATGGTTGAGACGCGTTGCCCTTCACGTAGAATAAAGTTTGTTACAAAGCCGTCTGTTGGCGCTTTCACAATCGTACTATCTAGATCCCATTGAGCCTTGGCCACCGCTTGTTTTGCTGAAGAGATATCATTCTGGCGACTTGTCACGTTGAGCTCAGCTTTGTCAATGTTGAGTTTTGCCTTCTCGACATCAAGTCTTATAGAAACGAGTTGTGACTTCTGAGTTGAAACCTTCTGTTTTGATAGCTCTAAAGCGGTCGCCTGTTTATCGATGTCACTTTCTGTAATCGTGTGATTCACCGCTTTGTTTTGTTCCACATATCGCTTAAGTGTTTTCTCTTGAAGTTTCTGGTCGGCCTGCGCTGCTGCAATCTGAGACAGCGCCGTTTCAATTTCTTGTAGGCTCGCAGTGTGATTTGCTTCGGCAATGACGACCTCTTGTAGCGCGGTATTCAATGCTGACTCTGTGGTGGTTTGTTGAACCTCTGCTTGATTCAGTGCAATGATAAAAGAGGTGTCATCGATCTCATAAATTAGCTGATCTTTTTCAATCTTCTGATTAGGACTAATGTGAATCTTGGTGGTCTTGCCCTTTACATTAAGCGAATCAGGACGTAGTTGAATATGGGGTGCCTGCACCACAGAACCGCCGGATAGGTCCATTGGAGCGTAATTAATAAGCCCGACCCAGACAAACATTAACCACATCACACCGCCAAGATAGGAGAATACTTTTGAATAGCTATTCCACGGCATACCCACCAATCTGAGTAGGTAAATAAAGAGTGCCCAAATGGCTAAACCTTCAATCATGATTCAATTTCCTCTTTATCTGTGTGAGCGGGAGAGTGTTTCCATGTGTCTCTTAAATTTATGACTGCTTTTTCGATATCAACAAAAGCGATGATTACGGCAATAACCCATACCCAATGCCAGATAAATCCAATCCAAGTGAGTGCGGTAATCAGTCCAATTTGTTGGTGGTTTCGGCTATGAGCTTTATTAATCGGCATCTCGTGGAAGCGCCAAAAACCATATATAGCCGCAGCCACGCTAGCGATTAGCACTATCCCTGCAACAACATGTAGTGCGGTATCGGCTCCCGTACCCACAAAGGGGACACTTAATAAACTCATCTCGATTCCTCATTAAAAACTGATGGTTCCATAATGAATGACATCAGAGTCATTAGTTTGGAAAATAACAAATTTGTTTAATATTGAGCTATTATTGATTAGATCTGTTATTCGTGTTTTGGGGTGATACAAGTGCAAAATCGTTATTTTTCGCGGGTTATGATGCAATTAGGTTTGTACCGCAAAGCAATTGAAACCTATGGGCAATCTGTCAATGAGTTGAATCTACCAGATAAAGTATTTGCTGAACCAATGAATCTAATTCCAGTTGCAGAAGTGAGTCTATGGTATTTGGAACTAGAAAAATTAACCAATGACCCTGATTTTGTTATAAAAATGATTAAGAATGAAAAGATCGACAAAATGGGGCCGATCAGCCATTGGATCTTTTCTGGCAGCGATTTGGCTACGACTATTCGTAGAATAAATACGGGAATAAGCTGTTTGCAATCAGGTGCCTTTTTGGCGGGGGAAAAGGTGGGTCCGCTGTTAAAGTGGGTTTATGAAAACCCTTCGATAGACGCAAAGGCAAAAACCCATGACAGTGTGCGGATTGCCGTCTTTATGACAAAGGTTCTGCGCCGTTATTTAGGCACAGGTTTTAATCCTATACGAGTTATGCTTCCGGGATCCGGTCGAAACCTCGGTATATATCAAGACTTCTTTCAATGTGATATTGGTTGGAATCATAGCAAGGCGGAGATTTGGTTTAATGATAATGAGAGGTTTACGCGTTCTCACGTTAATGTATCGGCTAAGGTGCCCTTAGCGATGAGTTTTGCAGACTTGGATGATCTTCTGAACATGCCTGATCCTGCCGATGAGATAAAGGTTATTTACGAGACAATTAATTACTCCCGTCATTTAGGGGTACCTAGTGTCGATAATGTGTCTAGATTAATGGGCTTGTCGAAGCAGCAGTTCAGTCGACGATTGCATTCTTTAGGTATTAATTTCACCACAATATCCAGTTATGTGCTGAGTAATCTAGCGGTTAATTTATTTATTCGAGGGTATTCGATCGAGCAGGTCTCAGCGAGCCTCGGCTATACTCATGTTGCGAGTTTTAGCCGTATGTTTAAAAATAACAGAGGCCTTACCCCCATTCAATTTTTAGATAGGCAGCATTAGTTAGACCTCACCACGCTTTTAGGCTTAAAAATGGCAACGATTCTTGATTAAAACAGGGGTAAGCATATAACCTTTGATAAGAAGTCGGTGGAAGGAGAACGCATGAAGCTAAAGAAGTGTCATGGGAACAAAAATCAAAATATTGTAAGTCATTGTCTACTTGATGACCTTGCGGATGCTATCTACCTTATCGAACCTGAAACCTCCAATGTACTGTACGTAAATCAAACGGGTTGTGATTCTCATGGAATGACTCGTGATGAAGTGCTTTATCAATCCGTAATGAGCTTGCAAGAAGATGTCATTAATCAACCACAATGGACAGAAATCGCGGAAGTTATATCTCAGTCTGAAGACCCCTATTTATTTCTTGGTCGTCATAAACGCAAGGATGGCAGTGTCTTTCCAGTTGAAGTAAGAACGAGCAATATTCACCGTGATGGTAAACATCTTTTTCTTTCTATCGCACGCGATATCACTACTCGAGTAATGATAGATGAAGAACTAAAAGGCCATCAGCACAGTTTATGGTATGCATTGAATGACGCGACTGATGGGATTTGGGAATGGAATATTCAAACCGATGAGATATACGTTAGCCCAAAGTTAAAACAGATGAGAGGGTATGGCCCTCAAGAGCCTATTTCTGATGTGAACTTCTGGAAGGAAGGGATACACCCCGATGACCTTGAGCAGGTATTTGCTTTATTGAATGAACACCTTAAAGGTAACTTGGATAAGTTTGAAGCTAGGTACCGTCTGAAAACTCGAGCTGGACACTATATTTGGGTGCAGGATAAAGGGAAAGTGAGTGAGTATGGACAGAACGGTGAACCATTGGTCGCTGTGGGTATGGTGCAGAACATAACGGAACAGGTAAAATTGCAACAACGTCTGGAAAATCAAGCCTCTACAGATGAATTGACAGGTGCTTTTAATCGTCGAGTCTGCAGAGAAAATATTGAAAATAGAATTATTGAATCAAAGAAGAAGTGCAGCGAATTCTCTATTGCTCTGTTAGATATTGATCACTTTAAATTGATTAATGATGAGTTTGGACACTCAGCTGGCGATATGGTGTTGAAAGCATTGGTAGAAAGGATAGACCGATTTTTGGGTAAAAAAGGTATTCTATACCGTTGGGGAGGGGAAGAATTTCTAATATTTTTCCCATCGCTAGATAGCCTTGAAGCACTAAATAAGCTTGAATTCTTGAGAGAAGAAATAGCGAAATCTACAGGTGTTCTACCACTTAGTGTGGATAATGAGCTAACGGTCAGTGTCGGTATCGCCAGTTATCCCCACCATGGGACTACGTTAGGGAAATTAGTACAAAGTGCCGACATAGCAATGTATACGGCAAAGGCAAAAGGACGGAATCGAATAGAAATATCAACGAAGGATGGATCTCGCTAGTCTATTTTTATTCCCTGATAGTGTAGGCAAAACGCTATAAACTTCTGAACCAAAGGGCTTTGGTATTTATCGTTGTGTACGATAAGCCAATAGTCTCGCTTTGTGGTTAAAGGAAAGTCTAAACAGACGACTCGACCATCTTTAATGGCTGATTGAATGGAAAGCTGAGAAAGACATGCTAAACCAAGATTTGCTGATGCTGCATTGATTATCGCTTCGGTAGTATTGAGTTCAAAAGATTCCTTCCAATGCGTTAAATTTGTGGCTAAATGTTTGATGAAATACTCTCGGGTACCAGACCCCGGCTCTCGAAGTAACCAGGCCTGTTTCTCCAGTTCTTGCAGTGTAATGCCTCGATGCTTTGCCAAAGGGTGTGTGGGGGATGCAACCACCACCATATTGTCAAAAAACCACGGGGTAGCCTTAATGTTGCTTTGCTTTAACTCGCCTTCAATTAATCCGATGTCCAATTCGAAATCGATAAGTTTCTGACCGACCTGTTCCGTATTGGCAATGACGAGTGTTTGATTAAAGTGATTGTACTTTTCTCTGAAACGACTGAGTAACAAAGGAACCACTTGATTCCCAACGGTGTTACTTGCGCCAATGTGTAAGTGACCGATTAGCGTATTATTCGAGACAAAAAGCTGCTCTATATCGTTGGCTCGACTGATAAGTTCGTCAGCTAAAGGTAGCAATAACTGACCTTGTTGATTGAGAACCAAACGGTTATTCACTCGATCAAACAGAGTATGGCCTAGCTGTCTTTCTAACTCGCCTAAAGAGAGACTTACCGCAGCTTTCGATAAACAAAGCGACCCTGAGGCAGCAGAGAGAGTCTTATGCTGGGTTATCGCAATAAACACATTGAGTTGCTTTAGAGATATGTTCATAATTTCTTAAATAGAAAGGGTAAAAGGTTAAGAATTTTTAAACTATAATATGCGTGTGGATAATTCGCTATCTATTAATCTATCTTATTGATTGCCAATGACAAGGCTTTGACTTGAAGTGTTATCTTGAGGTTACTTGGCAATGGTAGTTATGCTAATCTGATTCAAGCGTTATCTAACTGCCTTAATGGATAGAGGACCTTCCTTGTTTACCGTTTATCACTCTAATCAAATCGATGTGCTTAAGTCTCTCCTTGCGGAGCTAATACGAGCGAACCCGTTGGACACCCCGTTCGATACGGAGCAGATCTTGGTGCAGAGCCCTGGGATGTCTCAGTGGCTCAAGATCGAATTAGCAAAAGAGCTTGGCGTCGCAGCAAATATTGAATTCCCATTGCCTGCAACGTTTATCTGGAACATGTTTGTTCAGGTGTTAGATGACGTTCCGGTTAAGAGTGCGTTTAATAAAGAGTCGATGACTTGGAAGTTGATGCATATATTACCCAAGTTGTTGGACAGCCCTGATTTCATTCAGTTGAGAAGTTATTTGGTTAACGATGATGATCAGTCCAAACTCTACCAGTTAGCGGAAAAAATCGCCGATATCTTTGACGGCTATTTGGTTTACCGACCCGAATGGATAGCGATGTGGGAACAAGATAAAGAGGTGCTGGAACTGAATGGTGAACAGCCATGGCAGAAAATTTTGTGGCAAGCACTGTATGATCATACCGTCGTCTTGGATCAATCTCCCTACCACAGAGCCAACCTTTATGAGCATTTCATAGAGACACTAGAGCAGTATACGGGCCGCTTGGCGTCTATGCCCAAGCGCTTATTTGTCTTTGGTATCTCTTCTATTCCACCACGTTATATGGATGCATTGGCCGCATTGGGCCAACATATGGATGTACACCTGATGTTTACTAACCCCAGTCGTTACTATTGGGGAGAGGTAAGAGATCGTAAATATCTAGCAAGGTTAGCGATGAAAAATCGTCAACATATCGAGTGGAAAGACAGTCCCGAATCGCCAAATTCTTATGAGCTTTCAGGAGAGTCAGCACAACTGAAGCAACCGATTGATGACGATGAACTCGATACGCTTCACACCGAGGTTATCGGAAACGGTTTACTGGCATCATTGGGTAAACTGGGTCGAGACAATATGTTTCTGCTGTCTCAACTTTCGTCCAATGAAATAGAAGCCTTTGTTGAGGTTAATCGAGATAATCTACTGCATCAAATTCAGGCGGATATCTTAAACCTTGAAGAGAGACAAGATGATCAAAACCTCTATTCTAGTCACCATAAAAACCAGATAAATAACACGGATAACTCTGTATCACTGCATGCTTGTCATAGTCCAATGCGAGAAGTGGAAGTGCTGCACGATCGATTGCTTGAGATGTTTGAAGAAAATCCGGAACTGAAACCACGAGATATTATCGTTATGGTGGCGGATATTAATGCTTATAGTGCGGCAATTCAGGCTGTTTTTGGTAATGCACCGGGCAAACGCTACATCCCATTTTCAATTTCTGATAGGAGTGCCTCTCAAGAGAGCCCAATCCTGAATGCTTTTATCCGTTTGTTAACACTACCAGATAGCCGGTGCAGTGCGTCTGAGGTTCTTGAATTACTCGAGACACCAGAAATTCTTTGTCGATTCTCTTTAAGTGATAATGAATTTGAGAAAGGTAAACGTTGGGTAGAGGAAACCGGTATTCGATGGGGGCTTGATAGTACGACTGGATCCGAGTTTAACCTCCCAGATACCAAGCAAAATACCTGGTTGTTTGGCATTCAACGTATGCTACTGGGCTACGCGATGCATGAAAGCATCAATGTTTATGAAACCTCAACTCAATCTATTGCGCCATATAATGAAGTACAAGGAATGGACGCGGAAATAGCCGGAAAATTCGCCCATTTTATTGATCGTATTACCTCCTACCGTTGTGAACTCGCTCAGGCTCAATCAATAGGGGATTGGCAAGCACTGCTTTACCGTCTAATCGATGATTTTTTCTTAGTAGAATTAGAAGGCGAGGTAGCACTAAAATCTATTCGTGATGCGTTGCAACAACTGGCGACACAACTCTCCGACGCCAACTATTTGCAATCCCTTTCACCCACTATTTTGGTGGATTATTTACAATCCAAACTCTCGGCTTCACGTGTCAGCCAGCGCTTCCTTGCTGGGCAAGTTAATTTTTGCACGTTGATGCCTATGCGTTCCATTCCATTCGAAGTCGTTTGCCTTCTAGGTATGAATGATGGTGTTTATCCTCGTGCAATGCCACAGGACGGGTTAGATTTGATGAATAAACGGGCGAAGGCGGGTGACCGATCTCGGCGTGATGATGATAGGTATCTGTTTTTGGAAGCATTGTTGTCGGCACAAAGTAAGCTCTATATAAGCTATGTTGGACGTTCAATTCAGGATAATAGTGAGCGTTCTCCTTCAATCCTTGTTTCTGAACTTCTAGATTATTGCGGACAAAACTTCTGTTTAGTTGGAGAAGAAAAGACAAACAGCGATGACTCTGCCCACTCGTTAATAAGTAACTTAACGGTACATTACCCTATGGTTCCTTTTAATGAGAAAGCATTTGGTATTGAATATCAAAGCTATGCTAGCGAATGGCTTGCTTCGGCCAAAAGAGACGGGCATAAGGCGGAACCATTCATACAACCTTTACCCGACTACCGTGATATTGCCGAACAACCAGAGCACCTTCCATTGGCTGAGTTGCAACGTTTTTGGCGGTTACCTGTTCAGTACTTTTTTAATCGTCGACTCAAGGTGTTCTTTGAAGAGTTTGGCCGAGCCACAGAAGATGACGAACCTTTTCTGCTTAATAACCTGCAGAGCTTCAACTTGAGAGATGAACTCTTACATTCATTGCTTAAAGCAAAACTAGACAATCAAGATGAAAATACGGTTTATCAGAACTTTGTTCAACAACAGCGGGCGAAAGGTGGCCTGCCAGTTGGTGCATTTGGTGAATTGGAACTGAGTGTTAATCGAGAAAAGACAGACAAATTGGTGGATGAATTATTGTTCCTTTGCCAAGCACCACTCGGTGATATAGAAGTCGATCTGCAGATAGAACTGGATGACTGGAAGGAACCTATCAACCTTAACGGTTGGATATCGGGTAACTATCAATCCGGGTTAGTTCGTTATCGGAGCGGTAGAATTCGTAGTCAGGATCTACTTCTAGCTTGGATAGATCACCTCTGTTTGGCAGTAGTAGGAGAGCATAAAAAAACACACCTAATTGGTTTTAATGACAAATCGGGGCTAGAACATAAAGTCATTCTTCCTGTCGACAAACAGCAAGCTAAATTATGGCTAGTTGAACTGGTGCAATACTATTTTAATGGCCTAAATCAACCGTTAGCGTATTTTCCTAAAACAGCGTTAATCGGTATGGAAAGGCTGGTTTTAGGGAAAGAAGACGGTGATGTCAAAATGGCGAACACGTTTAACGATGGTTATCAGTTTAGTGGTGAAGGCAGCAACCGATATATTAATCGAGTATGGCCAGAATGGAGTGAATCACTGTACCAACAGGTTTCTGTACTTGCCAGTGATGTGTTATTAAGTGTACTGAAACAGACACAAGATAGTGAAAATGTAGATGTATAAAAATCATGAAAGGGAAAAGAATGTAGGGTGGCCGTCCGCAAATCATTATTATTTGTAGGGCGTTTACAGTACGGCCACAATGGCCAGAGGGACCATAAATTCTTTGAACAGATATTAACCGTAAACCATACGCTTAACCGTGATTGTGATCGCGCTAATTGTAACTGATAACCGAGAAATCGAACTATGCCGCAAACCTTAAACACGATGAGCTTCCCATTACATGGAGCAAGGTTAATTGAAGCCTCTGCAGGTACAGGTAAAACCTTTACCATCTCCGGTTTGTACCTGCGATTGCTTTTAGGGCATGGTGATCAGGAGAGCCGTCATACTTCGCCATTAACCGTGGACCAAATATTAGTGGTTACTTTTACGGAAGCGGCGACGGCAGAGTTGAGAGAACGCATTCGAAGTAAGATTCATGACGCAAGAATTGCATTCCTAAGAGGCGAGAGTAACGATCCGGTCATAAAGTTATTGCTCGAGCAACTCACTGATACTAAACAGGTGATATCGGTATTACTCAATGCCGAGCGTCAAATGGACGAAGCGGCAATTTTCACTATTCATGGATTTTGTCAACGAATGTTAACGCAAAATGCATTTGAATCTGGCAGTCGTTTCAACAATGAATTCATCACGGATGAAAGTAAACTAAAAGCCCAAGTGGTTGCTGATTATTGGCGCCGAAATTTTTATTCTCTTTCGCTGAATCTCGCTAATGAAGTGCGCACCATTTGGCGCGAACCAGAGTTACTTCTTAAGGATATTTCTACCCAATTAACTGGCGTTCCTGTCACTCTTACTGTGGAAGCGATGGAAGATACGTTGGAAGCGCTTCACCTTAAAAACCTTGCTCTGATAGAGTCGCTTAAAGCGTTCTGGAAAGAAAGTGTTGAAGATATTCCTCAAATAATAACTGACTCTGATGTAAGTAAGCGCTCATTCACTAAAAAGAATTTGCCTGCCTGGATTAACGAGATTTCTCAATGGGCAGAAAACCCAACAGAAGGGTATCAGTACCCAGATAAGCTAGAGAAATTCACTCAGGAATTTTTGATAGAAAAAACACCGGATAATAAAGTCATTCCAGATCATCCTCTTTTTGCTCACGTGAGTCGGTTTATTGCGAACAAACCCAGTATTAAAGAACCGCTTTTGGCGCACGCAATTCAGGTGTGTAGAGGCAACTTGCAACAGATAAAGCAAGAGAGGCACTGGCTCTCATTTGATGATCTCTTAACCAACCTTTCTGCTGCCATTGACTCGGATGAACAAGGAAGTCTTATAGCAAGGATACGTTCTCTTTTTCCCGTCGCGATGATTGATGAATTCCAAGATACCGACCCATTGCAGTACAGTATTTTCAGCCGTATCTACCTTTCTAATCCAGAATCTGGCTTACTAATGATAGGGGACCCCAAACAAGCGATTTATGGCTTTCGGGGTGCAGATATTTTTACCTATATTCGAGCAAGAAATGAGGTGGTGGATCACTACACGTTGGATATCAATTGGCGCTCTAGTGCGGATATGGTTAATGCGACTAATGGGGTCTTTACCCAAGCTGCTTCGCCCTTTGTGTATGATAATGACATCCCTTTCCACCGTGTTAACCCAAGCCCAGATGCAGAAAATCGTAGCTGGTGGTTAGATGGGGTTAAACAGAAAGCACTGACCTATTGGTTACAAGAAACAGACGAACCAATGGCAAAAACCGACTACACAAACAGCATGGCCGTGGGAACCGCAGAAAAAATTAGTCAGATATTGCAAAGCAGTGATGAGGCCTATTTTGTGGACTCAAAAGGGCAGAGAAAGCCAATACAAGCCGGTAATATTGCGGTTTTGGTAAGAACGGGAGGAGAAGGTCAACTCGTTCGACAAGAGTTAGCGAAAAAAGGAGTGGCGAGTGTCTATCTCTCTAATAGAGATAGCGTATTTAAGAGTGCGATGGCGAGCGCCATACTGCGTTTACTACAAGCAGTGCTTTACCCAGAGGATGAGCGAATTTTACGAGCGGCATTGGCTTCTGATGTACTCATGAAAAGCAGCCGAGCACTTGATAATCTAAATGAAAATGAGATCGAGTTAGAAGCGAAAATTAACGCATTCAAAGCATTTCGAGTCGTTTGGCAGCAACGAGGTGTTATGCCGATGCTTCGAGCGATAATGTCGGCAGAAGGGATTGGTGAAAATCTATTAGCGCAGGAGTTTGGAGAGCGATTAATTACCGATTTTCTGCATCTAGCGGAGTTATTGCAGCAAGCAAGTTTAACGTTAGATAGTGATCATGCTTTGGTTCGTTGGTTTGCTGAGTCAATTCAAGACACTCAGCAGGGTGGTTCAGCGGGTGATGAACAGATTCAAAGGTTAGAGTCGGAAAGAAATCTAGTACAGATTGTTACTATCCATAAATCGAAAGGGTTGGAATATGATTTGGTCTTTTTGCCGTTTGCTTCAGCGTATAGAGAATCGAAAAACGGTCAATATTACGATGAAGAGCTCGAAACCACCTTCCTAGATATTACACTGCAGTCCACGTCAGTTGCCTTATCAGATAAAGAACGTTTAGCGGAAGATTTACGTCTTTTATATGTGGCGATTACTCGCGCCGTTTATGGCTGTTTTGTTGGTATTGCCCCGTTGAGGAAAGGTCGTTCTAGAAAAGATCCAACTGGTGCACACTTAAGTGCCGTTGGGTACCTTCTTCAGAATGGAGAGGAGAGTTCCACTGCTGAGTTTGAAAGTACCGCTCACGGCCAAGTAGCAAAGCATCAAGATCTCATGGCTATCAGCCACATTCCAGAAATGATGGACAATAAAACACAGGTAAATTTAGCAGAACAGATAGAGCTTTTTGATCATAGCGACCTAAAAGAACACAATGATCTAAATGCTCGTGTTATGTATAGAGATATCGACAAAAGTTGGCGAGTCACTAGTTACTCTGGGCTCGTTAAACAAGGGCACAGCAAAATCGATACTAGTGCCCAATTTGAGATCGAGACTCAATCGACGGGTCTCGATATTGATTCAGCGGAAGATAAAGATGAGTTGCCGTTAGATGAGCCCGAAGCCACGATTTTTAGCTTTCCGCGAGGCGCCAGACCTGGGACATTCTTACACACCATTTTTGAAGAAATTGATTTTACATTACCTGCGACCAGTGATGAGACCAGTAAGATAGTATCTGAACTGTTGCAAGTAGAGCAGTATGAAGAGAAATGGTTACCTATCTTACAAGGCATGATAGACACAGTATTGTCGGCCCGGTTAGACGGTATGGCGCTACAACTTTGCGATAAAGACAGCTCAGAAAAGCTCGTTGAAATGGAATTTTTATTGCCAATTCAACACCTTTCTTCAGTGTTGTTTAATGACTTAAGTAAACAATATGATCAACTATCCCAGAAAACGGACGAGTTAGGGTTTAGTGATGTGCAGGGGATGTTGAAAGGGTTTATCGATCTCGTGTTTGTTCACGAAGGTAAATACTATATTTTAGATTGGAAGTCTAATCATCTTGGGGATGAAACCGCGTCTTATCAAGAAGAAGCACTGCAACAAGCGATGATCGATCATCGATATGATTTCCAGTATCAAATCTATGCACTCGCCCTGCACCGATTTTTGCGTAATCGAATTGCCGATTACCAGTATGAGAAACACTTTGGTGGGGTTTACTACCTATTTCTGAGAGGCGTTGATGACAGCGGAAATGGTATTTTCTATAGCAAACCAGACGCTGAGTTTCTAGACCGGTTTGACAGCTTGATCGATGGTAAGCAAGTAGAGGTTGAAAATGCTAAGTAATCTGGAGTTATTAAGCGCAAAAAACAGTATTAGACAGCTGGATGTTCAGTTTGCACGGTTTATCCATTCGATAGAGACGCAATACGCTGATGAAGTGGCTTTTATATCCGGTATTGTTAGCCATGAACTGTCTAAAGGCCATATATGTATCAAGATAAGTGAACTAGATTTTATAGAGATGTTAGGGCTTTATGGTCACGCTTCAGAGTCATTCATGTCAAATGTCGACGAGGTAGACTGGCAAGCAGTTTTAACCGATGCGTCTTGTGTCGGTGATGATATTAACAATAAAAATCAACCGCTTATATTTGATGGTCAGAGACTCTACTTACAGCGATATTGGTACTATGAACAGTTTATTGCGACCAAGCTAAATGCCTTGGCAGAGCCAATATCATTTTCAGATCAGGAGAGCGATACCCTATCTAAAAAACTCATTGAACTTTTCCCGGATGCCGAATTGCAGTCCAATGAAATTAACTGGCAAAAAGTGGCGGTTGCGGTCGCTTTAAGCCGTCGGCTTTCCGTTATTTCTGGGGGACCGGGAACGGGAAAAACGACAACAGTGGTGAAATTACTTTCGGCTCTGATTGAACACGGTATTCAAAAAGACAATATCCCGAAGATAAAATTAGTGGCTCCAACGGGTAAAGCGGCCGCACGCTTAACTGAATCGATAAGTGGTGCCATTAAAACGTTAGCAATTAATAGTGAAACCAAATTACTGATACCGAACAACGCGAGTACCATTCATCGGTTATTAGGTGCGATACCGAATCGAGCTGAGTTTAGACACAATAAGAGCAATCCATTGCATCTCGATCTTCTGGTTGTGGATGAAGCATCCATGGTCGACCTTCCATTGATGGCGAAGCTTCTCGAAGCATTGCCAGAGCATGCACGACTCGTATTACTAGGTGACAAAGACCAACTTGCTTCTGTAGAGGCCGGTGCGGTACTCGGGGACATCTGTTCGTTTCTAGATTACGGCTATAGCGATGTACAAGCTAAGTTACTCTCGCGATTAACGGGTATCGAGGAAAGCGAACTGTCACCACATAAACAAAGAACAGAATCTGTTCGTATTTCAGATAGCTTATGTATGCTCAAAAAAAGCTATCGGTTTGATGAAAGTTCGGGTATTGGTGTCTTGGCCAAAGCGATAAATACGGCGGATGTTCCAAAGGTAAAGGCGACATTACAGCACGGATATCAAGACATAAAATATGATCCGTTAACGACAGAAAGCTATCAGGAAATGATCGCTTTTCTCGTAGAGGAATATACCGACTATCTTAATTGTGTTCAAAACGCGGCGGGAATTGAATCTGATTTAATAGAATCATACGCCCTCGAGGCGCTTTCTCTGTTCTCAAACTGTCGACTGCTCTGCGCTATTCGAGAAGGGGATTTTGGGCTATCGGGATTAAATCAACACATAGAGAAAGCATTGAATAGCGCTCGAATTATCCAAAGTCGTCATGATCTTTGGTATATGGGACGTCCTGTGATGATCACTCGGAATGACCATGCCCTGGGGTTGTTCAACGGTGATATAGGTATCACAATGCTGGTTTCTGAAAAAGATGAATCCGGAGAATTGCATCGCTATTTAAAGGTTTACTTTGAGCTGCCCGATGGGCGCGTAAAAGCCGTGTTACCGAGTAGGATACCAGAACACGATACCGCTTATGCGATGACAATTCATAAATCACAAGGCAGTGAGTTCCCTACGACCGTGATGATCTTACCCAGAACGTATTCACCAATATTAACAAAAGAGCTTATCTATACTGGTGTAACGCGGGCAAAAAATAGGTTATTTATTGTTGCAGATAATGCGGTGTTATTAAAAGGGATAAGGAGAAAAACGCAAAGGTTAAGCGGGTTGCAGCAAAGACTTAAATTCTTTGAGTTTAGGTAAAAATAAAGACTAAGTATGAACTTAGCCTTTATTTTTTAGAGAGATGTAAAACTTCTTGTCTAAACTCTCTCAGAAACGGTTTCCGAAAAGGAGACATGTTGAATGCTGTGTCGTCTCTGACAATGCATAATCATTGTCTTAACACTATCGTTCGCAGGGAAAACGCAGTGTACATTTAGTCCGTTCAGAAAATTATTTTCGGCCATGTCTAAAAAACTCTGAACCGAATTACAAATGATAGTTTTCATAAAAAGTGCTCATCAGAATGATCCTTCAATTTTCAAATATTTATATTAGTCTAGAAAACTGAATCCTTGAGCCAACTGGACCCGCGCATATTAACAGTCAAACAATCAAATGCAAGCGGTTATCGATGGTCTGTTTTGAGCTTATTAATAAACTATTGATTTGTAAATACATTCAATAGACGTCCAAAATTAATATTTTTGATTTTCTTTGGAAGTTATAAAGATTCTGCTTACCCATTGGAAGTTCCGATACTTCCACCTCTTGAAAACCTTGCTCTCTAAACCAATGAAGACTGTGCGTAGTGAGTACGAATATTTTTTCTATACCAACATTACGTGAGTATTGTTTCATCTGGTTCAGTAGATCGAGTCCGCGGTTGCCATCTCTATAATCTGGATGTATTGCAACACAAGCCATTTCGGCCATTTCCTCTTCTAGATATGGATAAAGAGCGGCACAACCAATGACCAATCCATCTTTTTCAATCAATGTAAATTGATGTATCTCTTGTTCCAACTGCTCTCTAGAGCGACGGACAAGGATACCCTGTTCTTCTAATGGCCTGATTAGCCCAAGAATACCACCGATATCGTCGATATTCGCTCTTCTCACCTGTTCTGCACTGGCCATAACAACCTGTGTACCGATACCATCGAGCGAGAAAAGCTCCTGAATAAGTGCTCCGTCTACGTTGTAGCTAATTAAGTGGCTTCTTCTAACGCCAGCTCGGCATGCCGAAATTGAGCCCCTAAGAAAACGAAGTGTTCCCGAGCTATTGTCGGTCGTAAGATCGCTATCTGATTCTAAAGTATGCAGAATACTTTCAGCGTGGTTTGGAAAGAGCTCTGCAATGACGTCGCCATTATTATCGACAATGCCTTGTTCAGAACAAAAACCGATAAGTTTATCCGCTCTGAGTCGTATCGCAACCTGAGTAGCGACCTCTTCCGAAAGTAAATTGAAACACTCTCCAGTGACGGAACTCGCGACGGGACCAACTAATACAATCGACCCTTGATCCAGCACTTGATTGATCGCTTCAGTATCGACACGACGAACCTTACCACTATGGCTATAGTCAACCCCATCATCGATGCCGAGTGGTTGGGCGATGACGAAATTTCCGCTCACGACATTGAGTTGTGTACCGGCCATTGGTGTATTATTTAGGCTCATCGACAATCTAGCGGTGATCGTAAGTTGTAATTGCCCCGAGGCCTGCATAACTAAGTTTAGCGTGGAAGAATCAGTAACCCGAACTCCTTTGTGGTAAGGGGTCACCCCTTTTTGCGACTCAAGTATTCTGTTTATTTGAGGCCTTGCTCCATGGACGAGAACAATCTTCACGCCAAGGCTATGAAGTAGAGCAATATCGCTGATAATATTAGTGAAATTGGGTGCATCAACAGCCTCTCCACCGAGCATGATGACCATTGTTTTGCCTCTGTGGGCATTCACATAAGGAGTTGATTGTCTAAATCCTTTAACTAATGCGGTGTTGCGAATCTTCATAGTGGAATACTGTTGAATTATTATATGATTATAATGAATTAAAATTCATGACTGGGCAAATGTTTTTTCTGACTAAAGTGAAATTGGGTTTATCTGTTCTCCCTTTAGCAGCTCTTATAGTTTAGTATTTGGTATCGGATAGAGTATGAAACGAAAAGTATGGCAAATTCAGCAAGCAGTAAATTGATCAAAAAACAGATCAGGGTGAAACGAGCCGTTATTATCGTTGTTTCGCTTTTATTGATTTTTATCATTGGGTTATCAAGTGTTTTAGTTGCGCATTATCTTGATGATACGCGTTCAAAAACACTAATTTATGGAGTATGGGAAGAACAGAATGTACCTTCATTTGCCCAAGATAGGTTCGAAGTTCGTGAGGAAGCGATTTATATTGAAGAACGCATTGTGGATACGCATTTTACCTTTGATGGTTCAACGCTTGTTTATGAGTTTGAAGGCAAGAAATTTGAATATATTGTGCTAGACGACAATGTCACCGAACTTCAAAGAATCGCCCCTCTTCATTACGAGTCCGTTTTTCACGTGCGTGGGAAATACAAACCAAACGAAGAAGAGTCTAGCTATGACTAGATTTTCTTACAATATGGATATTATCAGTGTTATCAAGCTATAAAATATTAAAAAATAAGAGGATATTCGTCCCTCTTACTTGTCTTTCAGTTTTGGTTGGCTGCAGTCAGTCCACGAGTTTGGCACAGCAATATAACGGTGATAGTTTTGATACGGACCTGAATCAGGTTGCCACTATTGATTCGAATAAACCGAGAGATTTTTCCAAGTTTTCGATGCAGGCTGAACAAGTTATCGATAACTCACCATCTATGGCGAAACGCTATCAAGCACTTTATGAGCAATTGAATACATGGGTAGTACAAAGTGGTGAACCGACTGAACTCGCCAGTTTTGGGATTCAAACTGCGCAGTTAGGTGGTGGTGACAAAAAAGGAAATGTGTTGTTTACAGGCTATTTCTCTCCCGTAATGGAGCTCCGACATCAAATCGATGAGACCTATAAATACCCTGTTTATGGCCTACCTGATTGTAGTGAAGATTGTCCGACACGAACTCAGATTTATAACGGTGCGCTAGAAGGCCTCGGATTAGAGTTGGGGTATGCCGCCAATATGATTGATCCATTCATAATGGAGGTGCAAGGCAGTGGTTTTGTTCATTATGAAGACGATGGGAGCCTGCAGTACTTCGGCTATGCTGGGAAAAATAATAAAGAATATGTGAGTATTGGCCGTCTTTTGATTGAATCGGGTGATGTTGCTAGAGAAGATATGTCTTTGAAAGCGATAAAGGATTGGGTGTTGAGTAATGATGAGCAAGCCGTTCAACAATTGCTTGAACAGAATCCATCCTTTGTTTTCTTTTCACCACGCAATGATTCTTCGGTAAGAGGGTCAGCAGGCATTCCATTATTACCAATGGCATCGGTTGCGGGTGATAGAACGTTATTTCCTATGGGGACGCCTATTTTAGCTGAGGTTCCTCTATTGAATGCAGATGGGACTTGGAGTGGGGCGCATGCGTTGCGGCTACTTATTGTTTTGGATACCGGTGGAGCCGTTAAACAAAATCACCTCGACCTTTACCATGGTATGGGACCAAGAGCAGGAACCGATGCTGGTCAATACAAACACTTTGGTCGGGTATGGAAATTAGGGCTAGCAGAGACCTCTACATCGTCACCTTGGATCTCATCAAGTGATTTGGAGTTAAGCTTCCCGAAAGAATAGTGAAACAGTCAGGTTTATTCAGTAAACTTCGATCTAGACATTTCTAATAAGAGTGCGTATAAAACGCACTCTTTCTTTTTCAATCTCGCTCTGGAATACAAATTATGCGCGACCTCAATACGCCTGCTTCTGACCGTTATGACCAACGATTTGGTGGCACTCGCCGTTTATACGGAAACCAAGAAGTGGATATTTTGAGGGCAGCACATGTCTGTGTCGTTGGAATTGGTGGCGTGGGTTCTTGGGCGGTAGAAGCTCTCGCAAGAACAGGGGTCGGTGAATTGACTCTGATCGATATGGACGATGTTTGTGTAACAAACATTAATCGACAGATCCATGCAGTATCTACTACTGTCGGTCAAAGCAAAATAGAAGTTATGGGACAACGTGTTGAGTTGATTAATCCTGACTGTAAAGTGAATCTTATCGATGACTTTATTACCGTTGATAATGTGTCACAGCATATCTCAAAAGACTATGATTATGTTCTTGATGCTATTGATAGTGTAAAACCAAAAACAGCTCTGCTTGCCTATTGTAAGAGTAATAAGATCAAGGTTATTACGACAGGTGGCGCTGGTGGACAAACCGATCCAACTCAAATCCAAGTAGCGGATCTCGCCAGAACGATTCAAGATCCATTGGCTAAAAAGATAAAAGAAAACTTACGTAGATTTTACAATTACAGCAAAAATCCACAGCGAAAGTTTGGTATCGACTGCGTATTTTCAACTGAGCAGCTAAAATACCCTCAAGTTGATGGCACGGTCTGCTCTACTAAATCAACGGCGGAAGGACCAAAACGAATGGACTGCGCGACTGGGTTCGGTGCCGCTACCGTGGTTACGGCAACGTTTGGATTTGTTGCGGTGTCAAAGATTGTAGAAAAATTGTTAGCGAAACACATGAAGTAGCGTTATTTTTAATAAAAAATCTGAGTAGAGAACGGTATGAACTTCCCTTTGTCTCCATTTACAAATGATATAACACCATGTGAAATTATTGCCACCATGCAAGGCTGTAAAGGTTGGGAAGAAAAATATCGTCAGGTTATCCTATGGGGTAAGATATTGCCCAAAATGCCGGATGAGTTGAAATCTGAGAAAATTATGGTTGCGGGATGCGAAAGTCTTGTTTGGCTGCTCGGAGAACAACGAGATGAGAAATGGTTTTTCTGTGCGGATTCTGACGCGCGTATCGTTCGTGGTTTGATTGCCTTAGTGATGGCTGCATTTGATGGCAGCACGACAGAAGATGTTTTGGCATTTGATGTTGAAGGGTACTTCCAAGATCTGGGTCTTATTCAACACTTGAGCCCCTCAAGAGGCAATGGCCTAAAAGCGATCGTGGATAGTATACAAGAACAGGTTAATCAGTCACTAATGCCGAACATTTAAGTAAAACTAGTCATCGTCATTCCCGTGAGAATGTAATGCTGTTCGGTTAGTGCTAAATACTTCGTCATTCCCGTGAAAACGGGAATCTTGGTGATTTTAGATCCCCCATTTTCATGGGGATGGCGTTGGTTTTCATGGGGATGACGTTGGTTTTCGTGGAAATAGATCAATTTTCGTCGGGATGATAGGTTTAAATAACCTTAACCGAACAGAATTACTAATCACTCACTGTTTCTTTAAAGTATATCAACGGCTTTTCTCACCGCTTTAATCAGTTTATCTACATCCTCTAACGTGTTGTAGATACCAAATGAAATACGCACCGTTCCTTTTACATCGAGCGCGTCCATCAATGGATGAGCACAATGATGACCTGCACGAACGGCTATGCCTTGTTGGTCGAGTAACGTTGCGATGTCTTGGTGGTGAACACCTTCCATAATGAAGCTAATGAGCGAGCTTTGTGGTTGAAAACCGATCACGCGAATATCTTCTATTTTACATAACGCGTTGTATGTCTTTTCTTGAAGTTGATGAATATGATGTTCTACCTCGATTCGTGAAAAACCGTTTAACCAACGTATCGCGGCAGCTAGCGCAATAGCGCCTGCAATGTTTGGTGTTCCAGCCTCAAATTTCCCCGGTAATGCAGAGTAAGTCGTACCCGAAAATGAAACCCTATCGACCATCTTTCCGCCACCATGCCAAGGCGGCATCATGGTGAGTAATTCTAGTTTTCCGTATAGTACGCCGATGCCGGTTGGTGCGTAAAGTTTGTGACCTGAGAACAGATAAAAATCGGCGTCTAACTGAGCGACATCCACGTCTTCATGAACTATGCCCTGAGCACCATCAATAACAGCAATAGCGCCTACATCATGGGTCAATGAGATAATTTCTTCGATTGGATTTCGAGTAGCAGTGACGTTACTTATATGTGCAACAGTGACTATTTTTGTTCTTGAAGAAAGCAACTGATTAAAGGCTTCCATGTCGAGTGTGCAATCTTTTTGAATCGGAACCTTTACGACTATTGCCCCGGTCTGTTGTGCTACGATTTGCCATGGAACAATATTGGCGTGATGCTCCATTTCGCTGACCAGGATCTCGTCGCCTGGTCTAAGAGTGGTTCTCGCATAGGTTTGAGCAATGAGGTTTATTGCTTCTGTTGCCCCGCGAGTCCAGATTATCTCTTTCTCCGAGTCGGCCTGAATAAATGTTTGAACCGTTTTTCGTGCCGCTTCAAATTCCGATGTCGCGTTTGCCGTTAAACGGTGACTGCCTCTATGTACATTCGCATTTTGCTTTTGGTAATAGTGTCTAATCGCATCAATGACAATCGTAGGTTTTTGTGTTGTTGCCGCGCTATCTAAGTAAATAAGTGAGTCTTGGCTTGCTAATGCGGGGAATTGTTCACGAACCTGACAAGCATCAAACATTATTGCTTACCCAATATATTGTAATGAAGGTTTGGCAAGGTCACCATAGGTTCAGCGATGGACCAAGCGTGAGCTTTACCTGATAGCTGAATAATGATTTCCATTGCAAATTCCAGCGCAGAACCTGGCCCTTGGCTGGTTATAAGCTTATCTGTAATGTCGATTGTTACGCGTTTATCCCGCCACTTTTCCTTCGGAATATGATCTTGAAATGAAGGATGGCAAGTCATGATCGCCTCTGGGTATATCTGGTGGCTTTGCAAGACAAGTGCGGGGGCAGCACAGATTGCCGCCATCCATCGTCCGTCGTACTTTTGCTGCTTGACCATTTCGACGAGCAAAGTGCTGTCTCTAAATATCTCACTGCCATCTACGCCGCCGGGAAGCGCAATTAAGTCAAATTCCTCATCGGCGACATCGACGAGTTTACAATCGGCCGTTAACGTCACGCCACGAGAAGCTTTCATTGAAAGTGAACCTTCAAAATCTGCGCTAGCAACAGTAACTTGGTATCCAGCACGGTTCATTATGTCAATAATAGTGATGGCTTCCATCTCTTCTGTTCCAGGAGCGATAGGAACTAAAATTTTGTGAGTCATATTAACTCCATGACTGTTCGATGGTTCTAATTCTACTATACAAATCTTGATTGGTGGGGACATTAATCCCATGACGCTGCGCAACCTTACATAGATAACCTGTAATGTAGCCAATCTCTGTTGCTCTTTTGTATTGAATGTCTTGTTGCATCGAGGAGTGATTTTTTGCGGTCGCTGAGATAACTTGATGCACGGTATTGAGCAGGGCTTCTGAGCATACTTCTATATTTTCAGCCTTCATCACCGTGCTTACTTCACCGACCAATTGCACTACATTGGTAGAGAATTTTTCTTGTAATAGATCGCCATTAAGACACTGATGTGTAGCGGTCAATGGATTAATTACGCAGCTAATAGCAAGCTTATGCCATAACGCGGTATTGATTGAATCGCTCCAATGAGCACTAGGTAGGGCGTGGTCAAAAACATCGGATAAGAACTGACACTGGTGTCCTAAATGGTTGTAACCACCAAGGGTTGTACTCCCTAACCCCGTATGATGAACATTATGTTTGTCAGGTTTAAAAGCACCGTGTGTTGTTGTTGCAAGTACGACGGGGTGCTTATCAATTGTTGTTGGTAATTCTTCTATCACCCCCATGCCATTATGCATAAATACAATAATCGTTTCCTGCGTCAAATGGCTAAGTAAGGGAGAGATAGATCCCTTTACCTGCCACGCTTTCACAGTGACAAGAATGACGTCTGCACTTTTGAGTTGTAATACACTGTTGGTGATGAATCGATTTGGATTTTTATCATCCAATGTAATAGAGACATCAGATTTTTCTGGCTTATGAGACCATATTGAAACGCTGTGACCAGCGTTGGCTAGATGACATGCCCAAAGTGAACCTATCGCTCCTGCGCCTAGTATAGTGATATTCAAAGCGTTTTAATCCAAAAGAAGAGTTATCTAAGGATAGCGATTGTATGAAGTTATTCCAAATAAAAAAGGCGCTGAATGCGCCTTTTTATATATAAAATCTGAGATTAGAAGTTATATTGTAAACGATAAATAATTAGATCTTGATAATCTTTACGAGCTAGCTTGTTTACAGTGTAACGATAAAGAACACCAGTAGACCAGTTTTCATGGAAGTTCCATAAAGCGTTTACCGCGCCATTTAGGCCCCAGCTTTCAGAACCAACGCCTGAAGCGAAATCTGTACTTTGTGCGTCTGAATAGTCGTCGTTGCGAGCAAATTCGAATTCGCCCCAAGTAGAAAATGTAAAGTTTTGACCGCCAATATCAGTGTTATAATAGCCAACCCAACCTGCCATACCACCATTGCTGCCAGAGTTTGTTGAACCGCCAAAATTAGCATCAGTAAGGTTTAATTGGTGAACACCGATAAATGATGTCACTCCCCACCCATCACCATTTAAGCCTGTGTACCCTAGACCTAATACACGGTTCTGCTCATGGAAACCAGCATCAGTATCAGTATTGTATACTTGACCGTATAAGCTAATGCCAGAATCAGTCAGGTTATAGTGGATAGTACCTTTTGTTGATGCACCGCGATCGTTGCCTGAACGATCCACACCTTCGTAATCGTAGAAACCGTAGATTTGACCCCAGTCAAACCCAGCTCCACCTTCAATACCGATAACAGCTTGATTGCGGTCACCAATATCATTTCCAAAGTTATCATCGTCGTTACCAATACCTTGGTCCCAAACTTGGTAGTCAGCGTACATGCTACCAAAACCGTATAGGTACTCTGCTTGCGCAGGTACGGCTGCTGTTGCAGCTAATAGACCAAGAGCAATAAGTGATTTGCGCATAGGGGAACTCTCTTTAGTTAATTGTTGTATAAGCCGCATCCGTGGCCGCTCATTTCCGTAGTGGTGCGAATCATAGCGATATATTTCACAATTAAAAGTGAGCCAATGTGGAAACTACAACTTTATTCGTGATCAATGTCTGATAAATGATCTAAATTAGGGAGCTTTTATCTGAATATATTTTGTTGCATTATTTTTGCATAAAAATGAGATTGTTATCACGATATTGGTGGTATCGAAAGTTATTCGATTGCCTTCACTCTATCAACAATAATGGTTAGTTAGTTTTTCTTAGGCATTGCATATGCTGGCCTGATGGGTATTTGGCATTCGTATTTGATGTAAATATTAATATTTTTTATTGTCCTTATATTTATCATTGTTGCAATAAATAAGTTAGATTTTTTGATGTTAAGCGTAATTATTTTGAGATTAATAGCTTTAAGTTGTTAATAAAAGACGATTTTTACTTTATATGAATTTTATTCGTACCTATTGTGAGTACACTCATATTACAGAGCCGTCGATCTTTTAGATTGGTATGAAAAAGCAGATTCCAATAAAAAAGGGCAACTGATAATCAGTTGCCCTCAAATACTAAGTGAATAGTTTACTCTTTACGGTATCTTGCTTTTTCCAGTAATTCATTAAAATAATGTCGTAATGAGTAAAGCATTATCAGGCTAGGGATGACCATAAGAGCCGTAATAATAAAGAAGAGTGACCAATCATTAAGGTAGTCCGCAAGCTCTCCACTGAATGAGGCTAATGTTGTCCTACCTAAGTTACCCAGTGACGCTAAAAGTGCGTATTGAGTTGCTGAGAAGGCTTGTCCAGTCAACATGGTTAAGAAGGAGACAAACGCAACAGTAGAGAAAGCCGTTGTAAAGTTGTCTACAATAATTGTAGCCAAGAAAAGGTGTTCGTTTGGACCTACGCTGGCCATCCAAGCAAACATTAAGTTGCTTGAAGCCATGGCGATACCACCAATCATTAATCCGCGAACAATGCCAAATTTAACATTGAACATACTGCCGACCAGTGTAAAGAATATGGTGACCCACCAGCCGATGAGTTTGGAGTATTGTCCAATCTGCTCATTACTAAAGCCAACCTCTTTGTAAAAGGTTATCGACATTCTTCCCAAGAATGCTTCGCCAATTTTAAAGAGAAAAACAAACAAGAGGAGCGTCAATGCCACTTGCACTCCGTTTCGTTTGAAGAAATCTAGGAATGGTTCTACGACGGTCACACTGATCCACGCTGCGACACGGGATTTGACGATTTTGTTGTGTCGTTCAAGAGCAATATTCTGAAGCTCTTCACGTTTCGTTTTAGGTTCGCCAACGAGCAGAGTGAAGACCATTAGGATGGCAATAACGAAAGCCATGCCGTAATACACGCCATTCCATCCAATGCTATCAGCGTTGATGAAGGCGAGATATCCAGGTAATGAGTATCCCGTCCACCAACCGATGACTGCCATTGCGGAAGCCTGCGGCAGCTTACTCTCTTCAGATTTAGGGAACGTGTCAATACGAAATGCATCGATTGCAATATCTTGAGTAGCGGAAGCCGTAGCGATACCTAGAGCGAGCATAGAGGTTAGCATTAAGTCATCGGCAGGGTTTACACCAGCAATAAAGAGTGTGCAGACTAAAATGATGCACTGGCAGAAAAAGACCCAGCTTTTTCGCTGCCCTAAGAGTGAATGTAATACGGGGAGTTTGACTCTGTCTACAATCGGAGCCCACAAGAAGTTAATAGCGTACACAGCAAATACAGAGCCAAAATAGCCGATAGCGGCGCGAGTCAAGCCAGCATCTTTGAGCCAGCCGGACATGTTGGAACCAATCAACACCCACGGAAAACCACTAGAGCAACCTAGCATCATCACCCATAAGAGCCGTTTATCGAGATAGCTTTTAAGTGTTTCAGTCCAAGTCATTTGATTTGTCATCCAACATTCCTTGTTAATGGATAGAATGGAAAAGGGGACATAAAAAAGAGTCGACAATGGTCGACTCTTTTTAGATGAGTTACTTTTGTATAGTTACTTTCGTAATGACGATAGCTTTAACAGGGACATCATGATAGCTACCGATAGACGCGGTTTGTTGCGTTGCCATTTTTTCGATGGTATCAAAACCTTTCGTTACCTTGCCAAATACGGCATAACCAGCACCTTTCTCTGAAGCATCTAGAAAATCGTTGTCAGCATAGTTGATAAAGAATTGGCGAGTAGCAGAGTCAGGATCCGACGTTCTAGCCATAGCAATCGTTGTTTTCTTGTTTTTTAGGCCGTTATTCGCTTCATTCTTAATTGGAGCATAGGTTTTTATTTGTTTCATATCCGTATCAAAACCCCCGCCTTGCGCCATAAATCCGCGAATAATACGGTGGAATACCGTGCCTTCATAACTGCCATCTTCGACATACTTTAGGAAGTTTTCAGTTGTAATAGGTGCGTTTTTCGAGTCAAGTTCGATGGTAAAGTTACCGACAGACGTTTCCACGTTAACATTTGGAGCCGCCATTACAGAGGCACTAAAAAGACAGAGTAGAGAGATAAACAGATTACGCATTAAAAGCGCTCCTTCATATAGTTATTAAGTTCAGTATCATTTGCTATTTCGGCTAACACCAAGCTCGTGACATCATTTACAATCTGTTCAATTTGAGAATCAGAGGCGCTAAAAGTTCCCGTTTTGCTTGCAGAACCATTAAATATTTTTTCTAACTTTCCAGCCGGTGTTTCTGCAGTTATTTGCAGCGTGATTTTGGCATCCATTTCATTGGACATAATGCTGTGTTGTACATTTACTAACAGTTGCTGAATTTCAAGTGTAACGCTGTTTTCACTGTTAACTGACGTTCGGAAACCTTGAGATTGAAGTTGGTCTTGAAGGGCCGATTCTAATGTGATTCTGATGTTCTGTTTTGCGTGAACAGGTTGGATGTTATTGCGGCCACTATCGATAAGCGCAACATATTGAGCTGAACGCACATCTTTGCTATCTAGCGAAAACATCAGATTATCAACGGTTTTATTTTGGCTTGTTGTCGTTTGCGGAATAAAATTAACTTGAGGCTCCTTCGGGGAAGAGGAACAAGCAGCCAATAATAATATGGATGCTGCAACTAACAGTTTTTTCATGAATAATGTCCTTTTAATGTCTACGCAATAAAAATTGAATTTTACAATCATAAGTAATTACTTAGTCGCTTGTAAAATAACAAATTTATTATTGCCTGCTATTTGTTTGACTTGTGACCGAGTAAACAGTCTCACTAGTTTATCATCGTAGCCTAGGTGGCGGTTACCAATAACTATTAGTTTTCCATTGCTACCTAGAACTTGCTTTGCATCACAGAACATCTGCCAAGCAATGTGATCAGTTATTGCGTTGTTTTGATGGAATGGCGGATTACAGACAACCAAATCGGCGCTTTCTGAGCGAAACCCATCCAGACAATTATTAGCAATAAATTGAAACCGATCCGATTGCTCAATTATGCTCTTTACATTGAGTTTTGCCGATGCCAAAGCCATATAACTTTCATCCACGCAGGTTATTTTGGCCTGTGGATTTAGTTGAGCGGCTTTAACCGACAGCACGCCATTACCGCAACCAAGGTCAATAATATGCTTCAATGTTGGGTCACTTGGTAGATGCTTAAGCATCAATCGAGCACCGAGATCTAGGTTTTCACCAGAATAGGTGTTTGGGTAGTTCTTAAGTGAAAATGTTTCATCGTCAACGGGCCACTCAGTAATTGACTCGACGAGTTGAATTTGTTGGCTGTTTGGCTGACTAAATACCAACCTATGTTTTTTCTTTGCAAGTGATGTTGTCGTTATACCAAGATACTTCTCAAACAACTTAAGCGTTGAGGAATGAATATCTTTGGCTCTATTCACGGCAATAACGGGGCAATTTTTCGTTAACTGAGTCCTAAGTTGGTACAACTGCCAGGTAAGTAAGCGGTTGTTTTTCGGTATTTGTAACAAAACTAAGTCAATGTTTTTTGGAATGTTATTTAGAGCCTCAATGCATTGAATAGGCGGGTTTTTATTGACGTCAATATTTCGTAAAGCACCTTGATGAGCAATATAAGAGTCGCTCATCATCGTGACATTGTGTTTTTCTGAAAACCAGCACGAAAGCGCACCAAAATTATCATTTAAGATGAGGACGTTGAGACCATCGGTTAAATTTAACCCTTCAACATGATTGATTAAGTATTCATCCCCCGCATCCCAAGCTTGTAATGGCTCGTTTGATCGTTTGGGAAAACGGAAAAGAGACAGATCTCTTTGCAATATAGAAAGGTGAGTATTCGCTTCGCTCATAGTGTTGCAGGCTGTCTGACTGAATGAAAAGGATGAAGATTATCGCAGATGGTTGAGTAAGTTGCTATTGTTAGCGTTCGCCATTAAGGTTATTCGTTTTTTTGTGATGTTAATGCCATGATATAACCCCTATTAGGTATTAATGTCTATCCTGGAGACAAGTATCATATTCGCCCTTGCAGGGCGGTTAATCCAATAAAAATTAGAGACCAGATTATGCGTCAAGAAATTATCGAAAAAAAATTGCATAACGCCTTTTCCCCCAAACATCTGCAAGTCGTCAATGAAAGTTATATGCATAATGTTCCCGCTGGGTCCGAAAGTCATTTTAAAGTCATTGTGGTTAGTGATGAGTTTGATGGGCTACGTCTGATAGCAAGGCATCGTAAGATAAACCAACTTCTTGCCGAAGAGTTGCAAGATGGTTTACATGCGTTATCTATTCACACCTATACAGAATCTGAATGGCTGATAGAAAGTGGATTGATTCCAAAAACGCCAGACTGTTTAGGCGGAAATAAAAAATAATTTAATGCTAAGACTAAGACAGTGCACGTTATTAAGATAGACGACCTAAGGTTTAGACAGACAGATTAGAGCTTTAATCAAGTGCAGAGCGCTTACTCATGTCAAATGTTAAGAGAATGGATCAGAATCAAACATTGACTCCATGATCTGTTGCTGAAATTTTTAACAATCGTGCTTAAGTTCAAACTTATTGATATTTGATCGATTTCTGGACCGTAAGGTGAAAAAAAATCACAGTCATTGGTGCCTTAGCCCATGGCGTCATGTCTCGAAAAAATGCTAAACTGTCGAGCCTAATAACCCTCTCTGTAAGTATTGTGAAGGGTTAATTAATAGAATGTTGCAATCTCGACCCATGTGAGCGGTCGGGAAATGACACAAACATGTCGTGTGTAGATGTCACGCAAAACAGAATCTTTTTCCCGATAAAATAGTGCAAGTGCGTATGATTACAATAAAAAAGGGTCTAGACCTTCCGATTTCGGGAGCTCCTGCCCAGGTGATTAATGATGGTAAATCCATCAAAAAAGTCGCCTTGCTAGGCGAAGAGTACGTTGGTATGCGTCCTACGATGTATACTCGCGTTGGAGATGAAGTAAAGAAAGGCCAAGTTCTTTTTGAAGATAAAAAGAATCTAGGTGTTCTATTTACCTCTCCTGCAAGTGGTAAAGTTATCGAAGTAAACCGTGGCGCAAAACGTGTGCTTCAATCTGTTGTGATTGAAGTTGCAGGTGATGAGCAAATTACATTTGATAGCTTTGATTCCAAAGCATTGGCAACCCTTGACCGTGAAATAGTTAAGAAGCAGCTAATTGACTCTGGAATGTGGACTGCATTGCGTACTCGTCCGTTCAGCAAGGTCCCTGCTGTTGATTCAAACACCAAGGCAATTTTCGTTACAGCAATGGATTCCAATCCACTGGCTGCCGATCCTGAAGTGATTATCAAAGAGCAATCCGAAGCATTTGTTGCAGGTCTTGATCTGTTAGCAAATTTATCTGATGGTAAGGTGTTTGTTTGTAAGAAAGGCACTAGCCTTCCTCGCAGTGAGCAGTCTAACGTTGAAGAGCATGTGTTTGATGGGCCTCACCCTGCGGGCTTAGTCGGTACACATATGCATTATCTGTATCCTGTAAATGCAGAAAATGTGGCTTGGAGTATCAATTATCAAGATGTTATCGCTTTCGGTAAGCTGTTCCTAACTGGTGAAATCTACACTGACCGCGTGGTCTCTTTAGGTGGCCCTGTTGTGACTAACCCTCGTCTTGTACGCACGCATATGGGTGCATGTATAGACGATATTGTTGACAACGAGTTAATGCCTGGAGAAGTGCGTGTTATTTCTGGTTCTGTTTTAACTGGTGTTCAAGCCGCTGGCCCTCATGCCTATCTTGGTCGCTATCACACACAGATCTCAGTATTACGTGAAGGCCGTGATAAAGAATTTTTTGGTTGGGCAATGCCTGGCAAAAATAAATTCTCGGTAACCCGATCTTTCTTAAGTCATCTATTCACTGGACAGTTATTTAATATGACAACGTCTCTGAATGGTGGTGAACGTGCAATGGTCCCGATTGGTAATTACGAAAAAGTGATGCCTCTTGATATGGAACCAACTTTGCTACTTCGTGATCTATGTGCTGGAGACACAGACAGTGCACAACGTCTAGGTTGTCTAGAGTTAGATGAAGAAGATTTGGCATTGTGCACCTATGTATGTCCTGGCAAATATGAGTTTGGCGAAATGCTTCGCGATTGCCTAGATACAATAGTGAAGGAAGGGTAATCCATGCTTAAAAAGATAATTGAGGATATCGAACCGTATTTTGAAGCGGGCGGTAAATACGAAAAGTGGTATCCGCTTTACGAAGCGACAGCAACACTTTTCTATACTCCAGGTACGGTAACCCAACGTAGTTCTCACGTTCGTGATAGCGTTGATTTGAAACGTATCATGATCATGGTGTGGTTTGCTGTATTCCCCGCTATGTTCTGGGGAATGTACAACTCTGGTCATCAAGCGATTGTTGCCCTAAACCATATGTACGAAGGTGCTCAACTTGCAGAAGTAATATCTGGAAACTGGCACTACTGGGTGACAGAAGCCATCGCCGGCAGCCTTGGGGCTGATGCGGGGTGGGGTACTAAGATGCTTCTTGGTGCGTCATACTTCTTACCCATTTATGGCATCGTTTTCGCCGTAGGTGGTTTTTGGGAAGTACTTTTCTGTATCGTTCGTAAACATGAAGTAAATGAAGGTTTTTTCGTAACTTCTATTTTGTTTGCTCTGATTGTTCCACCGACGCTTCCACTTTGGCAAGCTGCACTAGGTATTACTTTTGGTGTTGTTGTTGCTAAAGAGATCTTTGGTGGTACGGGTCGTAACTTCCTTAACCCTGCACTGGCTGGTCGTGCTTTCCTATTTTTCGCTTACCCTGCTCAAATTTCGGGTGATGCGGTTTGGACTGCTGCGGATGGCTTTTCTGGTGCAACGGCGCTAAGCCAATGGGCTCATGGTGGTTCTGGTGCACTTATACACAATGTAACTGGCGAACCTATCTCTTGGATGAACGCATTCTTAGGGAATATTCCAGGTTCTATCGGTGAGGTCTCAACGCTAGCATTAATGCTAGGCGCTGCATTAATTGTGTATATGGGTATTGCCTCATGGCGTATCATTGCGGGTGTAATGATCGGCATGATAGCGACTTCATTCCTATTTAACGTAATTGGCTCTGATACAAACGCAATGTTTGCAATGCCTTGGCACTGGCACCTAGTACTTGGTGGCTTTGCATTTGGTATGTTCTTCATGGCGACAGACCCAGTTTCAGCTTCGTTTACCGACAAAGGTAAATGGGCTTACGGCATTCTTATCGGTTTGATGTGTGTGCTTGTTCGAGTAGTCAACCCAGCCTACCCAGAAGGTATGATGCTGGCGATTCTATTTGCTAACTTGTTTGCACCACTTTTCGATTATTTTGTCATCGAGAAAAACGTTAAGCGGAGGCAAGCACGCTATGGCAAGTAAAAACGATAGCATTAAGAAAACGCTGTTTGTTGTCATCGCAATAAGTTTGGTGTGCTCAGTAGTCGTTTCTTCTGCTGCGGTATTCTTACGCGATAAACAACAAGCAAATGCTGTTCTTGATAAACAGAAAAACATCGTAGCGGTGGCTGGACTTGAAAATAAAGAAGGTTCAATTACAGAGCTATTTACTCAGTATATTGAGCCACGCTTAGTTGATTTTGATTCTGGTAACTTTGTCGAAGGTGATGCGTACGCATATGACCAACGTCAAGCGGCTAAGAACTCGAAGCAGTCAGTGAAATTAACGGGTGAGCAAGACGAGGCGAAGATCATTCGTCGAGCCAACACTGGCCTTGTTTATCTTGTTAAAGATGGAAACGACGTATCTAAAGTCATTTTACCCATTCACGGCAACGGCCTTTGGTCAATGATGTATGCATTCATTGCTGTTGAGACAGACGGTAACACAGTTTCTGGTCTCACTTACTATGAGCAAGGTGAAACGCCTGGACTTGGTGGTGAAATTGAAAATCCACGCTGGCGTAGCCAGTTCGTTGGTAAGAAACTGTTTGATGCGAACCACAAGCCAGCCATAAAGATTGTTAAAGGTGGCGCTCCAGCAGGCAGTGAACACGGTGTTGATGGTCTTTCAGGTGCAACATTGACGGCGAATGGCGTACAAAATACGTTTGATTTCTGGTTGGGTGATATGGGCTTTGGTCCTTTCCTAACTAAAGTACGTGATGGAGGTCTGAACTAATGTCTATTGATGTTAAAGAGATGAAATCAAATCTTTTCGCTCCGGTCATAGATAATAATCCGATTGCCCTTCAGGTTTTGGGTGTGTGTTCTGCACTAGCAGTAACCACCAAACTTGAAACAGCATTTGTTATGACAATAGCGGTAATTTTTGTTACGGCATTCTCGAACTTTTTCGTTTCTCTTATCCGTCACCACATTCCAAACAGTGTACGAATCATTGTGCAGATGGCGATTATCGCATCATTGGTAATCGTGGTAGACCAATTCTTGAAAGCATATTTATACGATATATCTAAACAGCTTTCGGTATTTGTTGGTCTGATCATTACGAACTGTATTGTAATGGGACGCGCTGAAGCTTATGCGATGAAATCAGAACCGATTCCTTCTTTTTTAGATGGTATTGGTAACGGTTTGGGTTATGGTTTTGTACTTATCACTGTCGGTTTCTTCCGTGAACTATTTGGTTCAGGAAAACTGTTCGGAATGGAGGTTCTTCCTCTGGTTTCTGAAGGTGGTTGGTATCAGCCAAACGGCATGATGCTACTAGCACCATCGGCATTCTTCTTGATTGGCTTTATGATTTGGATTATCCGAATTATTAAACCAGAACAAATAGAAGCGAAGGAGTAAGGTCGTAATGGAACATTATATTAGTTTGCTTGTTCGTTCGATCTTTATCGAGAACTTAGCACTTTCGTTCTTCTTAGGTATGTGTACCTTCTTGGCGGTATCTAAGAAAGTTAAAACATCTTTTGGTTTAGGTGTAGCAGTTATCGTTGTTCTTACCATTGCGGTACCGGCGAACAACTTGTTGTACAACCTCGTTCTAAAAGATAGCGCGCTGGTTTCGGGTGTGGATTTAAGTTTCCTTAACTTCATTACCTTTATCGGTGTTATTGCTGCGTTAGTACAGATTTTAGAGATGGTGTTAGACCGTTTCTTCCCTCCGTTGTACAACGCTCTGGGTATCTTCCTTCCACTTATCACAGTGAACTGTGCAATATTTGGTGGTGTGTCATTCATGGTTCAACGTGATTACAACTTTGCAGAATCGGTCGTGTACGGCTTCGGTGCTGGTGTTGGTTGGATGTTGGCTATTGTGGCATTAGCGGGTATTCGTGAGAAAATGAAATATTCAGACGTGCCTCCAGGTCTTCGTGGACTGGGTATCACTTTTATCACTACTGGATTGATGGCGTTAGGCTTTATGTCTTTCTCTGGTGTTCAACTGTAAGTCGGGTAAACGACACAATAAATAAGGAATAGTAAATGCAAAGCATTATTCTTGGTGTAGTGATGTTTACCGTGATCGTACTGGCACTCGTTTTAATCATTTTAATGGCTAAATCGAAGCTCGTACCATCAGGTGACGTTACAATTACTGTCAATGGCGATCCTGAAAAAAGTTTCATTACTTCTCCAGGTGATAAGCTTCTCAGCGCTATGGCGGGTAGTGGTATATTTGTATCTTCCGCTTGTGGCGGTGGTGGTTCATGCGGCCAGTGTCGTGTGAAGGTGAAATCTGGTGGTGGCGATATTCTGCCTACAGAACTTGACCACATCACTAAAGGCGAAGCGCGTGAAGGTGAGCGTTTAGCTTGTCAGGTTGCGATTAAAGCTGACATGGATATCGAACTACCTGAAGAGATCTTTGGCGTTAAGAAGTGGGAATGTGAAGTTCTTTCTAATGACAACGAAGCGACCTTTATTAAAGAACTTGTACTTAGGATCCCTGAGGGTGAAGAAGTACCGTTCCGTGCTGGTGGGTACATTCAGATTGAAGCTGAAGCTCACCACATAAAATACTCGGATTTCGATGTTCCTGATGAATATCGTGGAGACTGGGACAAGTTCAATTTGTTCCGCTATGAGTCTATCGTAAAAGAGCATTCGATCCGTGCATACTCTATGGCTTCATACCCAGAAGAGGAAGGCTTGATTAAGCTTAACGTACGTATTGCTACTCCGCCGCCGAATAATCCAAATGTACCACCGGGCATTATGTCTTCGTATATTTGGTCTTTGAAAGCAGGTGATACCTGTACTATTTCAGGTCCATTTGGTGAGTTCTTCGCTAAAGAAACGGACAATGAAATGGTCTTTATCGGTGGTGGTGCTGGTATGGCTCCAATGCGTTCTCATATCTTTGATCAGCTGTTACGCCTGCAATCTAAGCGTAAGATGACTTACTGGTATGGTGCGCGTTCTAAGCGCGAAATGTTCTATATTGAAGATTTCGATAAGCTAGCCGCTGACAATGAGAACTTTGAGTGGCACGTAGCCCTTTCTGATCCATTGGAAGAAGATAATTGGGATGGATACACTGGCTTTATTCACAACGTGATTTATGAAAACTACTTGAAAGATCATGACGCACCAGAAGATTGTGAATATTATATGTGTGGTCCACCAATGATGAACGCAGCCGTTATCGGAATGCTGAAAGACCTCGGCGTAGAAGATGAAAATATCTTACTCGATGACTTCGGTGGTTAAGTTTTAATAACTTAGCGAGAAATTGATGGCTGACTCTGATGAGTCGGCCATTTGTTTTTCTGTGGTGATAGATACAAAATGCAGAGTAAATAGGAAAAATACGATTCCACAATCTGCATGCGGCCTCTATTTTTATTTAGAAATATGCCAATTTCTATTTTCGTATTTGCGCTATCAAAATCGATTCTATTTCATCTGAACAGTACTACAGTGAAGTAGGTATTTAAAATAAACAGTAGAATAGGAAAGCGTAATGACGCTTAGTTTTTCAAAAAAGGTTAGTCAGATGAAAGTTTTTCTATTGTTCATCTGTTCTATATCTCTATTAGTTGGTTGTAGTGAGACTCGAGAGCAAATTCATCTTACTGGTCCAACAATGGGCACGACTTACAATATCAAGTTTATCCATGGTGATGGTATTCCATCGCCAGAAAAATTACAGTCTGAAGTAGATAGGCTGCTCGAGCAGGTAAACGACCAGATGTCGACCTATCGTAAAACTTCGGAGTTGAGCCAATTTAATCAGTATAAAGGGTCCGACCCTTTTGTTGTTTCACCGGATACAGCACAAGTAACAAAAGAGGCAATCAGGCTGAATCGCCTTACCTTAGGTGCATTAGATGTTACGGTTGGTCCTCTCGTTAACCTTTGGGGTTTTGGCCCAGAAGCGAGGCCCGAAGTGGTGCCGACAAATGAAGAGTTGGCCGCGCGTAGGGCAAATGTGGGTATTGATCATTTAACATTAGAAGGGAACAGCCTTTCGAAAGATATCCCAGACCTTTATGTCGATTTATCAACGATCGCGAAAGGCTGGGGGGTCGATGTTGTTGCCAACTATATCGAGCAACAGGGTGTTCAAAACTACATGGTGGAAATCGGTGGTGAGATGCGCCTTAAAGGTAAAAATCGTGAGAATGTGGCTTGGAGAATTGCGATAGAAAAACCGGATGTCGATGAAAGATCCGTGCAAGAGATTATCTCTCCTGGAGACATGGCGGTTGCAACATCGGGTGACTATCGGAATTATTTTGAGCGTGATGGTATACGTTACTCTCATATTATCAACCCAGAAACGGGTAAACCAATTGACCACAAAGTCGTTTCTGTCACCGCTCTACATGCTTCAAGCATGACGGCTGATGGCCTAGCAACTGGGCTGATGGTGTTGGGTGAAGAAGTAGGAATTGACGTCGCGAATAAGAATGGTCTCGCGGTATTTATGGTAGTAAAGACAGAAGATGGCTATAAAGAAGTTTACTCTGATGCTTTTGCTCAATATTTGAAGAAATAAAGAAAGAACAATAAGGTGATTCTGTGGGAACTTTTCTAGTAACGTTTGGTGTTTTCTTAGCCGTTATAGCTTCTATGGCCGTCGGTTACATATTCCAAAAGAAAGCGGTAGCAGGAAGCTGTGGTGGTTTAGATTCTGTAGGAATAGACAAAGTGTGTAACTGCCCGGAGCCTTGCGATGCACGTAAGCGTCGTGAAGCCAAAGAGGCTGCGCGTGCAGCTAAAATGGCGGAATGGGAACAAAACAGACTGCTTTAATGGTTGAATACCTCAAGAATCACCGCTTGAGGTATTGTTTCTAATCAACATCCTCAGAGATAACACGGTTTCTGCCGGTTTCTTTTGCGGTGTATAATCTTTCATCTGCGATACGAATCATGGTATCAATGTCTCTTTTCGCCCTTGTCACTCCAATGCTCATGGTGAGCTTAATTTCCTCTCCATTGTAAGGTATCGCTGTTTTTTCTATACGTTGTCGCATGCTGTCTAGGCGTTGAACGAAAGCATCGTAATCGCCGTAACTAATGATACAAAACTCTTCGCCGCCAAATCGTGCGACTAGATCCTCTTTAAAATAAATTGCGATAATGTGACTGATAGTAACCAGTGCTTGATCTCCCCCTTCATGCCCGTAGTTGTCGTTAACCCTTTTGAAAAAATCAATATCTAGCATCGCGACATTTCGCTGCGCTTTATTGTTATCAGCATTTGAGAATAGGTAGCGTCTGTTCCAAAGACCCGTCAACGCATCTTGATTCGCCATTTTGAACATATCGTCACTAATATCTTTCATGTTTAATAGGTTTTGTATTCGACAATAAAACTCTTCCTGATTAAACGGCTTTTTTAGATAATCATTGGCACCCGCTTTCAAAAATTGTGCCGTGACAGTTTTTGACTCGGCAGTGGAAATACCAAGTATTGCGAGTTGGCTGCGATCATAAGTCAGTCGAATCTCTCTTGTCATAGAAATACCATCTTTTTCCGGCATGGTATTGTCAGTGATGATCAATGTTATCTCTGGATCAGCCTTGAGTATTTCGAGTGCTTCTAAGCCGTCCTCTGCCTGTACAGAACGGATATAATGATGGTCAAGTAACTGAACTAGATGCCTTCGCACAGTTAATGAATCGTCAACAACCAATGCTTTGTGGCATTTATTCCTGTTTAGTCGAGTCAATAAAGGGAGTAGGTAGGATATAGACGCGAAACTATCCTTCAATATATAGTCGATAACCCCTTTTGCGAGCATGGCGTCACGCAATTGCTCATCGAATTTCCCTGTGACAACAATGACCTTCATATCATAGGAGAGCGCGAGATCGATTACCTCACCATCTGGACCATCGGGTAAACAGAAATCTAGTACAGCACACAAAAAATCAGTGTCATTTTCTAATATAGCTTTCGCTTCTTCTAGCGATTCGGTTGACACCACTTCCATGTTGATTTGGCTTATCTGATTATTTAGATAGTTTCTAAAACTTCGACTATCTTCAACCACGAGAATTCGGTTATTCAATGAGTGTTCCAACCTTTGGATTTTAATCGGCTTAACGGCTTAGCCTAAATATAGAATAAATAGTCCGTGCTAAGTACATATTTTGGCAAAATATGTCGATGGGTTGGATAAATCACAACTCGAGGGATCAACAACCCTCAATATTAATATGCATTATCTCGAGTTTCAGCGAGTTTATAAGTTATACTGTTTTTTTATACAGCCAATTATATCCTGACGACGATGCTAGAAACGCCCGATAAACTAAGAAAGATCATTCATGTTGATATGGACTGCTTTTATGCAGCTGTAGAGATGAGAGATTTTCCCGAATATAAAGATGTTGCATTAGCGGTTGGTGGAAATGAAAAGCAACGTGGTGTTATTAGTACGTGTAATTACGAGGCAAGGAAGTTTGGCGTGCGTTCGGCTATGCCCACCGGGCAGGCTTTAAAACTGTGCCCTCATCTGCAATTGGTGCCTGGTAGAATGAAGGTCTATAGCGACGTATCTAAGCAGATAAGACGTATTCTTGAAAGATACACATTAAAAATCGAACCTCTTTCGTTGGATGAAGCCTATTTGGATGTGACCGATTGTAAGATGCTTCATGGCTCAGCGACATTAATCGCAGAGGCGATACGTAAAGACATCCGGGATGAGTTAAAGCTCACCGCATCCGCAGGCATTGCACCTATCAAGTTTTTAGCCAAAGTAGCATCCGATATGAATAAACCTAACGGTCAATTTGTTATAACTCCAGAGGAGGTACAAAATGTGGTCGATAAGCTGCCACTAGAGAAGATTCCCGGTGTCGGAAAGGTGAGTTTAGAAAAACTACAACAAGCCGGCTTTTATATATGTGAAGATATAAAAAATAGTGATTACCGAGATTTGTTGCTTAAATTTGGTCGATTAGGGGCTTCACTATGGAAAAAAAGCCACGGTATCGATACGCGACAAGTTGAAACGGAACGGGAAAGAAAATCGGTAGGAGTGGAACGAACCTTCTCTAAGAATATCTCAAGTTACGATCAGTGTTGGCAACTCATTGAAGAAAAACTCTATCCTGAGTTAGAGGCACGTTTACTTAAAGCCACACCAAATGGCGAAATATTAAAACAAGGGATAAAAATGAAATTTGCTGACTTTCAGCAAACCACCATAGAGCACGTCCATAATCAGCTCGAATTGGCATATTTTAAAGAACTACTGCATGATATTCTGCAACGCCAAAATGGTAGAGAGATTCGGCTTCTTGGATTGAATGTGATGCTAAAGCCAGAAGAGCAAACGAAACAACTGAGTTTGGAACTATAGTGGATAAAAACTTACTAATTAATACCATTGTTGAACAGTTAGAAAAAATACACCAAATCGCTTTGAGTGCGACTCAGACGGCGATAGACGCCGCAACGGATGAAGAGACAGTACCTGAGAATAAATACGACACATTGGCTTTGGAGGCCGCTTATCTTGCGCATGGGCAGGCTCGCAGAGTGCAAGAGTGTGAATCGGATATTCAGCAGTATAAACGTTTGCCCGTCAGAGTGTTTAATCAGGATGAAAAGGTGAATATCGGTGCATTGATTGAACTAGTGAATGCAGAGGATAATCATTCTCTTTTTTTCATGGGACCGTGTGCTGGTGGTGTGACGGTTCATTGTCAGAGTAAAAACGTGGCGCTCATTACCGCTAGAGCCCCTTTAGGCAACGCCATGTTAGGCAAACAGATAGGTGATGAGATTAACTTGGATATAGCAGGAAAACAGGTTTGGTATGAGATTATTCATATAATCTAACCCAATATTGACGAACTAAGATGATGACTTGCTATGATTTAGTTGATATGACGAGAATTCGAGGATGTGATGAATAAATTTACAATAGGGTTGATGCTCTGCTTTAGTGTCAGTGCCCATGCGGCGAATCAGTGTAGCGTTGATATCAAAAATGAGGTTCATCTTGATGGCCAACAAGTAGAGGTAATCCAGAAAGATACCTCTAGAGTACTCATTGATGAGAACAATAACGTCTTCATTAATGGCGAAAAACTCGATTTGAGTCAGGCGCAACAAGACGCTGTCGAAAGCTATCGTGAACATATGAATAAATACGTTCCGAAGATGTTAGATATCGCTCGAGACGGTTTGGTGTTAGCGCAAAGTGCCTTAGATGAGATAGCCATTAGCTTTAATAATTCAGAAGCATTCAATAATGTTAAAGAAGCACTGGAAGAATTTTTTAACGGGGTGGAGCAGCGCTACAAGAATGAAGAGCAATTTGTGCTTCAAGAGGCGGCTTTTAGCGATGCTGTCTCGACGTGGAAAGAAGATCTCGCCGCGGCAAGAGAAACCTTTAACGCCGAATTTTTTTCCAGTGCATTTACCGCAATTTCAGATCAAATGAAGGCAGAAGGTGGGCTAAACCTGACTGAATTGAAGGACAAATTGATTGAACTACAAGCGAGCTTAAATACTAAGTTAAAAGCGGATTCAAAAGGATTAGAAAAAGACGCGAAACAGTACTGCGGTGACTTGGAAAAAGTAGCGGAAGAAGAGAAAATGCTGCATGAGAAAATCCCAGAACTTAAAGATTATCAGGTATTTTTGATTTAATGTGCGTGAAGTAATGTAGCCTAGAATGAACGGTCTAGAACCCGCCATCACCTTAATAAAAGTGAGGGTCTAATCTCACCGTCATTCCCGTTTTCACGAAAACCGACGTCATCCCCATGAAAATGGGGATCTAAAATCACCAAGATTCCCGTTTTCACGGGAATGACGAAGTATTTAGCGCTAACCGAATAACATTACGTTGATACGAGAATAGCAATGGACTTATGGGTGCCGAGAGAACAAGCCTCTTATCTAGAGGCAACTGGAACCACCTGCTTTGCAGGTGGTTATTATCTAAATTGTTTCGCTTCGGTCAAAAACTCGAAGCCTGCTGTGGCAAGTTTCGCTACCAGAGCACGACGGTCAATCTCAAAGAACTTTACTAACTCGCCTAAGTCACCGTTAAAGTCGTCCCTAAGTTTTAGGTTAACGATGCTCATCAGCATAATGGTATCCATGCTTTCGAATTTGGATAGATCCATCTCTAGTCCTCAAAATCAGAAATAAGCAAGTTAGCGGCAGCAAATGCGGCTCTATCTCTTACATCTTTAATCAGTGTTTCATCGGCTGCGATATCATTTAGGGTTTTAACTGCACAAGTAATTGCTTGTGGTATATAGCCTTGGTCGCCACTTCCAATTTGAGCATAAAGTTCGCGAACGAGATTACAGCAATCATATATTTTCATTTCATTATCCAGATTTTCATATCAATATGTTGATACTAATTACATCTACTCTGTTTTACAAAAAAGTAGAGAAATAGAGAGATAAAAAAGGGCTGCAAAAATGCAACCCTTGTTCCTAACGGTTTGAGCGTAACTTAACTCAGTTGAGCTTTAATATGCTCAACAACCGAATCCATAGCAATAGCGACTTTTTCACCGTTGCGACGATTTTTATATTCGAAGTTACCTTCGTCCATACTACGATCGCCAATAACGATAGTGTGCGGAATACCAATCAGTTCCATATCTTTAAACATGACACCTGGGCGCTCTTTACGGTCATCGAACAATACTTCGATACCTTGAGAGGTAAGATCCGCATAGAGTTTCTCAGCCGCTTCTTTAACACGACCAGACTTGTGCATATTCATCGGAACAATAACGACGTGGAAAGGGGCAATAGCCTCTGGCCAGATGATGCCGAATTTATCGTGGTTTTGCTCAATGGCCGCCGCGACGACACGGGTACAGCCGATGCCATAACAACCCATTTCCATTATCTGGTTTCTTCCATCTGGACCAAGAACACCAGCGTTCATCGATTTTGAGTAGTTGTTACCAAGTTGGAAGATATGGCCAACTTCGATACCGCGTTTGAACTGTAGAGAACCTTTACCACAAGGGCTAGGATCACCCATTACAACGTTGCGTAGGTCTTCAACCTTTCCTAGTTCAACGTCACGACCCCAGTTAATACCAAAATAGTGTTTGTCATCAACATTTGCACCAGCACCAAAATCGCTCATTACCGAAACTGCACGGTCAACAATGACGGGCAGTGTAAGACCTACCGGGCCAAGTGAACCGGGGCCTGCACCAATCAATGTACGTATCTCCGCTTCTTCAGCGAACTCGAGAGGCGAAGCAACTTCAATTAAGTTTTCTGCTTTGACTTCGTTTAGGTCATGATCGCCACGTATAAGCAGAGCAACCAAGTCGGCATCGATTTCTTCAGATGCTTTGACAAACAAAGTTTTCACTGTTTTTTCAATCGGAAGATCAAACTGTTCGACGAGCTCGGCAATTGTTTTTGCGTTTGGTGTATCAACTAACTCAAGCTCTTTCGTTGCTTCTGCTAGAGTTTCTGTCGGTGCTAACGCCTCAGCTTTCTCGATGTTTGCTGCGTAATCGGAACCGTCAGAGAAGGCAATCAGATCTTCACCGCTTTCTGCAAGCACATGGAATTCGTGAGAACCACTGCCACCAATAGAGCCGGTATCGGCTAAAACTGGGCGGAAATCTAAACCCATACGGTTGAATACATTGCAGTATGCTTGATACATTTCCTGGTACGTTTCTTCTAGACTCTCTTTGTCTAGGTGGAACGAGTATGCATCTTTCATAATGAACTCACGCGAGCGCATTACACCAAAGCGAGGGCGAACTTCATCACGAAATTTTGTTTGAATCTGAAAAAGGTTCAAAGGAAGTTGTTTGTATGACTTCACTTCATTTCGAACCATGTCCGTGATCACTTCTTCGTGCGTTGGGCCCAGCACAAACGATCGGTCATGTCGGTCTGCAATTCTTAGCAGCTCAGGTCCAAACTTGTCCCAACGGCCTGTTTCTTGCCATAGCTCAGAAGGTTGAACCACGGGCATTATCATTTCTACAGAACCGGCATTATTCATTTCTTCTCGAACAATATTTTCGACTTTACGCAGTACACGTAAACCGGTAGGTAGCCAAGTATAAAGACCTGAAGCAAGTCTGCGGATCATACCTGCACGTAGCATTAGTTGGTGGCTAATGATCTCTGCGTCGTTTGGCGTCTCTTTCAGGGTTGAAAGAAGATATTTACTGGTACGCATTTATGGTATCCGTTCATCATGGTTAATAAAAATTAGCTGAATATGATATCAGCCATTTGCTTTAGTCAAAAGCGTTCAATGGCAGTGACGATAACTAATTCGTCGTTTACCTTAAATTTAACGTTTAGATCGAACAGGTTTGCTGCATATTCTTTACTGTCAATCTGGTTCTTTTTATAGGCGGGTCGAGGGTCTTGCCTTAACACCTCATTAATTACCGCTCTAACCTGTTCTTTATTTGCATGAAAGCCAATCTGTTGATCGGCGAGCGCAGAAAATACAACCTTGAGTAACTTTGGTTCCGTTTGAGCGAATCCACCATTGGCGTCAAATATCGAATCTGAATACGGTATATAGGGCTTGATATCAATAATTGGGGTTCCATCAACTAGATCGACGCTACCTAGCTCAATCCAGATTTGCCCTTCCTCCTGTTTGACTCCCTTTAATTCGACAGCAGACATACCTATGCCGTTAGGTCGAAAAGGAGAGCGAGAGGAGAATACTCCGACACGTTCGTTACCCCCTAAACGAGGTGGTCTCACCGTTGGTGTCCAACCGGCGTGAAGGTTCTGGTCAAACATAAATAGCAGCCATAGGTGACTAAACTGTTCGATTCCTCGAACGGCTTCAGGTGAATTAGATTGGCCGCTTAATTGAATTCTTGCGGTAGCGCTAGGTGCCAATCTAGGCTGTCTAGGGACGGCAAACTTTTCTTTATAGGGCGTATGAATGATACCAATTGGCTCTAAAGTGTAATCCATCTGTCTACTAGGTTAGTGGTTAGTACAGATAAAATAGCATAAAAATCGGCCAGAATTTATTTTTAGAGAACCGAGTTCACGAGTCATCGATCAACGATGATGACATTCACGTCAGCAGCTTTGATTATTGCTTCATTAATTCCAACAGGTGTTGGCTGGCTAATTGTGGGTCATCTGCGTGACAAATAGCGGAAACTATCGCAATGCCATCCACGCCGGTTCTTGATACTCGATGGATATTTGATTGATTAATCCCACCAATAGCGACAACCGGTAACGGGCTCATTTTTACAGTGTGTTCTAGCCCTTCTAGCCCCCACTGCTTTACGATGTTGGTTTTAGTTGGTGTCGAAAAAATGGCACTGAGACCAATATAGTCAATAGGCAGATGTGTAGATGCCTCGAGCTGTTCTTCATTTTCTACCGATAAGCCAATAATCATGTTATCACCCACCAATCGACGAGCGATGACCACGGACATATCGCTTTGACCCAAATGGATTCCGTCAGCCTCAACCGCTAGCGCGACATCAACCCTATCATTGATAATCAAAGGGACATCAGTACCTTTTAGGATCGTTTTTACTGCCATGGCTCTTTCAATAAATGCTTGGACATCGCCATGTTTTTCACGTATTTGAACCGCTGTTACCCCTCCTTGGACCGCTTTTTGTACTACTTTTTTTAAGGTGTTAATATCTTGCTGATCATCCGTAACCAAATAAAGTCGATATAGAGTGGATTTATTATTCGCTGTTTGGTTCACCTGTCGTTTCCCTTTTATACCAAGCCAATTAAGATCGTGAACAATATGGAGATCGTTCCGCAGATGCTCGAGTATCTCCATATTCCTGACCCATTAATGCTCTAGATTTACGGCCTTCGCGAGCCTGATTTCGCCAATGGACGAACTAGCTCACCTTCAAACGATTAAGCAACATGTCATCATCCAGTTGATAAAGCGTATCTAGAAGATGTAATTGCAAAGACCCTGGACCTGCTGATTTCTCTGCCGCGACTTCTCCCGCAACGCCCAGTATTGCTGTTGCGGCTAAACCGCTCGTGTCGCCTACGGCGGCAAATGCACCAATAAGAGCGGTATGGGTACAGCCCATTCCGGTGACATAGGGCATCATCGTGTCACCATTATTCAGTTGCACAACCTCCGTTTCAGTTACCACATAATCGGTTGCACCGGATATAACCACACTGCATTTATACTCTTTAGTCAAAAATTGGGCGCTATCTACTGCAGCATCACTAGAATCCAGAGCGTCAACGCCTTTGCTTTGAGCTTGTTCACCTGCTAACGCAATGATCTCCGATGCATTACCTCGCACAATAAGCTTGTCTGCCGCCTGAACAATACGCCGTGCCGTCTGTGTTCTTAGCTGACTTGCTCCGCACCCTACGGGATCAAGGATCACTATTTTATTATTAATATTGGCCTGCTCAACGGCATATTCCATACGCGGAGTCCACACACTATCAAGGGTGCCGATGTTAATAACCAATGCACCTGAAAAGCTCATCATTTCCGCCATTTCTTGCTGGCTGTGTGCCATAATAGGGGACGCGCCTATGGCGAGAAGAGCATTGGCGGTATTGTTCATTACGACGTAGTTGGTAATATTAACGACCAATGGTTTCTGATCCCGAACAGACTTTAATTGTTTGATTATATGTTGTTTTTTCTGGTTCATAGTTGTCATGTCTGTGTCCTTTATTTAAATCGCAGCGTCTAATCCTTGCTGCCAAAATGCAATTTCCATTCGCGTTGCTGTTCTAAATACGTCACACAACTGCTGGCCCCGTTCACTTTCAAGCGTTATTTCAACAAGTAAGTCATCCAATTGACCTGCACTGGTGTTCGCACCGGTTTGAAACTCATCACCGCCATAAAGCGCTATCCAGTTCAGATATGGGTTGTTGTTCGTTTCAGTATCGGCACTGTGCAAAAGGTTTTTCCCGATGTCGGCATAGCCTAAAGAGCAGGGTGCTAAGGCCACATAAAGGTCGATTAGATTCCCTGACATTCCAGTGTCCAAAACGTAACGTGTGTACGCGACCGTGCCGAACGCTTCTGGTTCTGCTTCCATATCTGCTTCACTAAGTCCCCACTTTTGGCAGTAGGTGACGTGATGTGAGATCTCGCTGTCCAGTAGTGCTTGCACACTTGGCAGTGCCATGCGCATTTCCGCTAATGTTTGAGCTTTGTAGATTGCCATCGCATAGGCTCTCGCATAATGCTTTAGGAATAGAAAATCTTGTTTAAGATAATGTAAGTAAGCGTGTTCATTAAGCTTGCCAGTCGCGAGTTGTTTAACGAATGAATGGCCGGTATAGGCTTGCCATTCATCTATGCATGCGTTGATAAGATCTTGATGCTTCATCCTGTTTCCTTAGTATTACAACGTTGGTACAAAATCAGATGCTTTAGGTTTTAAGCGAATGATTTTGTTTTTATATAGAAACTGAGTGAACTGGTCGTAACGTTCCAGATCAATGGCTGCGGGCCTAAGGTCAAATCGTGTCAGCGTATCGCGCCAAGCTCGTTTGTTTAGCTCGTTATTTAATGTGTCTGGTGAGTAAGCGGCAAACTCTATCCATGCGTCTTGCGGGTGGTTAATAATGTATATAGTGGCTTTCTCTATCGCTTTATTAAATCGACGGATAGCATCGGCATCATAATGGTTCGCGTTGGCTACAACGATAAGTTCATCGTAGGCAGGGACACCATGTTCTTCAGGATAAAAAGCCTTCGCTTTATAGCCTTCAATCGCAAGCTGATTTGACTCAAAATTGCGTAAACCTCCCCAAATCGCATCAACTTTCCCCGATGCTAAAGAAGAAGAAAGCGCCCAACCAACGTTGATTATTTCTACATCATCGAAGGTAATACCCGCTGATTCGAGCATGGTACCTACAGTTGCTTCTTCATTGCCCGCAATAGCGATGCCTATTTTTTTACCTTTTAAATCAGCTAGAGAATGTATCTTGCCATTGTCTAAAACCATCAGGGTATTGAGTGGCGTCGCGATGAGAGTAGATGCGCGAATGAGAGGAAGGTTTTCAGCGACATCAATGGTTAAGCTGGTTTGATAGGAGATAGCCAAATCGATTTTATTTGCAGCGACAAGCTTAGCCGGCATACTTGGGTCTGCGGGCTCTTGAATCACAACGTTAAGCCCTTGGTCATTGAAGTAACCTTTTTCTTGCGCTATGACGATAGGACCATGGTTAGGATTTACGAACCAGTCCAGCATTAACGTAACACTCTTTTGCTCTGCGCTCGCATTGAGAGAAAGACCAGAGAGTAAAAGAGCCAACCATCCTTTTTTTGCGATAGAACCTGTTCGGGTTTGGGAATGCATTATTTTTCCTTAAATATTGATGGGTTTAGGTTAGAGCTGCCAATGGATAGCTCGTTTGAGTAATCTGTCTGTGATGAAATATAGGGTGATAGAAAATAGGGCTAAAATAAACAATGCGGCAAACATCTCATCGATCATCATTCGTGCGTTGGCTTGCAGCATTAAATACCCCAGTCCAGCACTGGAACCTACCCATTCACCAACTACCGCGCCGATCGGGGCAACGACGACGGCAACTCGAATGCCCGAAGCAAGGGCCGGTAATGCGGCTGGGAGGCGGATGTGTCTTAACGTTTGCCATTTAGATGCTGACATGGTTTTAGCGAGGTCAATATAACCGCTAGGGGTAGAGCGCAGTCCGTCGTAACAACATGTCGTCACGGGGAAGAAAATAATGAGTGCCGCCATGACCACTTTAGATGCGATCCCATAACCGAGCCACAGCATTAATATTGGAGCAATAGCAAATACTGGAATGGCTTGACTGGCAATTAAGAGAGGCAACAGCCAGCGTTTCAAAGGCTCGAATAAAAGCATCTGTAATGCAAAAAACAACCCCATAGTGAGGCCTAAAATTAAGCCAAGTACTATCTCTTGAGTGGTTATCCATGTATGGAAGAGCAACACGTCGAATCTTAGTATAAGTTTCATCATGACGGCGTGAGGCGACGGCAAGATAAAAGGAGGGAATGCAAACACCACAACAATCAACTGCCATAATCCAAACAATAGACAGGCGGTCAGCAGGCCCTGAAGCAAAGGGTGTATAGCCTTCTTTTTTTTTGCGATATGCGCTTTAGTGGTGGCGTCCAATACGTTAATTTCCAACATAATCTCGCTCCAATTGCTCTATTAGTTTCTGTTGTAACTCTGCTATTTCCCCGTTCAAGGATCGAGGTGCATGACCATAGGGAACAGGAAAAGAACGCGTTTGAGATGGACTTCCTAACATGAGATAGATGTGGTCAGCTAATCGCAGCGCTTCTTGAGGATCGTGTGTAATTAACACCACAGTTTTGTCCTGTAGAAGTGTGGCTGAGAGATTTTGAAGCTGGTAACGAGTCACCGCATCCAATGCTGAGAACGGCTCGTCCATCAATACCAAAGGCTTATCCTGCATTAACGTTCGGGCAAGAGCGACTCGTTGACGCATTCCTCCTGAAAGTTGATTAGGGAACTGATGGCGTTGATTCGACAGTCCAACCTGATCGATAAGTTGAACGGCCTTTTGTTTGTCTTTTTCTGACAAGATGAGGTTGCCAAATTTGAAGCTTAAACAGACGTTATCCATGACATTGAGCCATGGCATGAGTAAATCTTGTTGTGCCATATAGGCGACATTTTGGTGTGGCTCACCGCTAAGGCTGCTTTTCATCTCACCTTGCCAGTCAAGGTCATCATTTAACAGGCCAGCCAGAAAGCGAAGCAAGGTGGTTTTTCCACAGCCACTTCTACCCAAAATAGAGGTCCATCGCTGTTTTGATATCTGCATGTTCAGGTCAGAAAGGATGAGTTGTTGGCTATCTTTGTAGCCTAACGAGGCATTTTTTAGTTCAATGAGTACAGGGTTAGTCATACGCAACGTCACCGCTAGATTGTGTGTTTTCATCTTGTATTGGAAACGAATAAAGGTTTTGAACCAATTGGTGTCCCGGATAAAAGTGATGAACAGGGCCGTGACCGTGGCCAATATCTAACGTGTCAGCGTGCGAAATTGCTTGAGTAATGTAGTGTTTACCGAGTTGAACTGCTTCTTTGAGTGTATAGCCCTGTGCAAGATAACTGGCTATCGCTGATGAAAGCGTACAGCCTGTTCCGTGAGTATTTTGCGTTTTAATTCTGGTTGTCGATAGGCGTTCGACATGCCCTTTAGTGATAAATAGATCGGTACTGTTATCGGAAGAGTCCAGATGCCCACCTTTAAGTAAGATAGCTCGCGTATCTAATTGTCTAAGCTTTACAATGAGTGCATTCATTTCCGCTTCAGTTTTAGGTGCCGATTCGCCGGTTAAGGCGGCCGCTTCCGGAAGATTAGGTGTGATCATCGTGGCTAAGGGTAATAGAACGGATTTTAAGGTGCTGATGGCTGAGCTTTCGAGCAGTAAGTCGCCACTAGTCGCGACCATTACAGGATCGATGACAAGGTGTTTAGGCTTATATTGGCGAAGTTTTCTGGCGACGGCTTTTATAATGTTAACGTCGCTCAACATACCGATTTTTACGGCTTGGATACTGAGGTCGGAAAAAACAGCGTCCATCTGTTGTTCTACAAATTCAGGTGAGATGGGGAAGATGCCAGTGACACCTTGGGTATTTTGTGCGGTAAGGGCTGTAATGACGGAGCAAGCATAACTGCCTGTCGCCGAAATGGCTTTGATATCCGCCTGAATACCTGCACCGCCGCCGCTATCTGAACCGGCAATGGTAAGTACAATTGGTGTTGTGTTCTTTACGGTCATCTCTGGTTCCTAAACGTAATCGTAAAGGAATAACAGCAGCCAGATGGAGGAGGTAGGCTACGGGATGTAGACAACCTTATATAGGCATGGCTATCAGTTCCCTACGTCAGTGTTAACTGCATCAGGTTCAACGGGTCCCATCGAAATGGTCTCAGCTTTGGGTTGTGGCCCATCGCTCCCCGACTAATATCTAAAATATGTTTGCCGAAAGAGTGTAGCAAATTCATTGGGCAACGAAAAGCGCTACGCAATGACTCTCGTCAATGTTTGCAACTGAACAGGTCGATACTATGGTTGCTGGAACGATAAGCCCACGATTGCATAGAGAACTCTAGAATGGATGCTAACGGTCAAATTTCGCCAGAATTGGTTGCGCAGATCTATGATACTGCATTGGATCCGACCCAGTGGCCTGTTTTGTTGGAACAGATAGCATCAACGCTTCCACCATTGGAAGTAGAACGTGTGGTGAGCGCAACTGCGCAGGTAAATCAACGGTTATCAATGCGGGAGGTCGAAAGGTATAGAGGCCTTTCTCAGGTTTCCACTATCGTTGAACACCTAGAGCGAAGTGCCGCCATCAGTAATCGAATGAAAGATAATGATGAGCACCAACATCTGCAATTGAGCCTATTCGACTTCTTACCTTTACCTGCCTTTGTTGTTACTGCTAATGGGGCGTTGGTGCAACAGAACCAACTGGCACTCGACTTTCTAAAGACCACAGATTTAGTGAAAATAGAGGGTGGTCATGTTGTATTCTCGCTCAACTCCCAACAACAGCGGTTCAATAAACTATTGTCTGAACTGACTGATCTAAAAAGGGAGGAGCGCGAAACCACAATGCGTCTTCGCGACAGTTTTCAAACCAATCCAGTGAGTATCAGTATGTCTCGGATTGATGACCAATATCAGCTTGGCAGCAATATACTGGTTCTTTTTGCAAATCAAAATGTGGATGTAAAACCCAATCTAACCGGGTTCTGTCAACGCTACAACTTAACGAAAGCCGAGCAGAGACTGGTCGAAAAACTGGCGCATAATAAAACATTGAATGAGATTAGCGATAGTCACGGTGTTTCGATTAATACCATTCGGACTCAACTAAAATCTGTCTTTCAAAAAACAGATTGCCACCGGCAAAGTGAGTTAATGAAGCTGATTCTGATGAATCCTACAGCGGAAAGTAGAGATGCTGTCAGTTCGTTAAAATCCAAGCTTATTTTTGAAACCGCACGCTATCATCAAATCTGTAAAGTCAGTGATGAGAGGCAGTTAGGATTCAGTGATATAGGCAGAAAAAGCGGTATTCCGGTTATCTTGCTTCCACCGAGTACGGGTTCACGACTGCAACAACATCCAAACAATCGGACTCTTTTTGACCATAATATTCGTTTAATTACCATTGATCGCCCAGGATTTGGCTTATCAACGGCCGATCCAAGCCGAACTTTGGCGAGTATCGCGCGCGACATAGATACGTTGGCGGACTTTCTCAATTTGGACCGATTTTCTCTTATGGGATTTTGTGGAGGAGGGCCCTATGCCTTAGCGGCTGCATCCCTATTAAAAGAACGGATAGTGCATACGACGATTGTCAGTACTGTCACCCCTTACCAACCAATCAATCTCTTCCATGGCGTAAAATCCAGTAATAAGTTTTTAGCGCAAATCGCGATGAGAGCCCCGTCGGTACTGCATCCACTTCTAAAAATTATTACCAATAATTTGATGAAGGATCACGAGTTGTATTTTGATCAGGTTTATCAACATTTGTGTAAGAGTGATGCGGCGGCATTGTCAGAAACAGAAGTCACCGATAATTTTTTATTGGCGTTTAGAGAAGCGATGCGACAAGGGCCGAATGCCTTTTGCGAAGATCTGGTCATTCTTAGTCGTCTATGGAACATTAATTTTGAAACTATCGTTTCACCAGTGACGATATGGCATGGCAGTTTGGACCAGCATGTTCCCGTTCAATTGGCACGAAAATTTCACCGTAGCTTTAGTAATTCAACATTTCATGAATTTGAAAACCTTGGTCATTTACTCGTCTATCATCGCTGGAGTGACATTTTAAAATCTGTGGCAGAGGAACATGCTTAGATACTTTTGGACGTTAACCGACCTATCTGGTTGAAAGTAGATCAACAATTAAACAGAATAGTTATCGCTATGTTGTAGTATTGTTAAGTAAGTATTAGTGTTGATGCCGTCAGTTGATGAGCAGGTTTGCTAGTCAGTCTGCACCAGTTCAAGCGTAGATTGGAGGTCAGGGAGTCATTATGAAATGGAGTCAAATTAGTTTTCGCCGTCGAATGCTCATTATCATGATACTGTCCGGTTTATTGCAGCTATTGGTCTTATCCTTAGCTGGGTTCAGCTATATTAAACACTCACAAGAACAGGAAACGGGTCTTAAAGCCCAAGGTATTGCCAACTTTCTTGCTCAATCTACCGCCGTTATTCAAATGTTAGAACAAGGCTCTTCCGCCAATCTTCAGCCGCGATTTTTAGAGATGACCAATGCTATTGGTGCCGCTTTTATAGTGGTTGGGAATAAAGAAGGTATTCGCCTTATTCACCCAGTGAAAACCCGTATTGGGCAGCCAATGAAGGGGGGCGACAATGATCTCGCACTCATCTATGGCCAGTCTTATGTGTCCTTTGCGGAAGGGTCTTTAGGTAAATCCGTTCGTGGGAAAACGGCGGTCTTTGATGCAGATGGGCATATCATTGGTGTCGTGTCTGTAGGGTATTTATTAGCGGGGTTGGAAGACCGCATTGAATCTTATTTGACGTTTCTTCTTGGCATGGTCGTACTTGTTATGATGGTAAATGCCGTTATTTCTAACTATATTTCCAGACGATTCCAAAAAGCTATTCTTGGTTTTGAACCAGAAGAAATCGGACGTTTATACGGTGAACTTGATGTCACGATGAGCACGATTAAAGAAGGCGTCATCAGTATCGATTCGCAGGGAATTTTAAGGTCGATTAACACCAGCGCTTGCGACATTCTCGGCTTAGATAAAACGAAGGTGATAAATCGACCTTTTTCCACAGTACTTCCGGACTCGGATCTGTATCGCCTAATAGAGAGAGAGCAGCCCGAGCACGATATTGAACTGTATTTTAATCATCAACGTATCATCGCCAATCGCAACCCTATCCTTGTTGAAGGGAAAGTGGTTGGGGCGGTATCGAGCTTCAGGCGTAGAGATGAAATCAGCGAACTAACAAAACAACTTTCTCAATCTAAGGCGTATGCTGAAATGCTGCGTTCTCAAACACATGAGAACAGAAATAAGCTCAATACCATTAGTGGGTTGATACAAATGGGGGAGTTAAATGCGGTACAGCAACTGATTGGGAAAGAGACAGAGCACTACCAAGCGCTCATCGAATTTTTACGTGAAATGATCCAAGATCCTTTGGTGGCGGGTATGTTGTTAGGCAAAACTGAGCGAGCAAGAGAGCTTGGTCTGTATCTTATTGTGGATAGAGAGTCTTGGCTGGCTTCGTTAAATGGCCATGTAGATGCAGATGATCTGGTCACTATCTTAGGTAATCTTATTGATAATGCATTTGAAGCCAGTTTGGCCGCCATTACTCAGTTACCAATAGAGCGATCGTCGCGGAGTAATATCGAGGTGGTACTGAGTGATTTTGGTCATGACATCATCATTGACGTTATTGATAATGGGTGCGGTTTTCCTGACGATTTAGAAACAGGCTCGTTGTTGCAACGAGGGGTATCGAGCAAAGCGCTGAATGGCAGAGGGGTCGGATTGTTCTTAGTTAAGCAACTCACCGACCGATACGGTGGCCATATAGAGTTAGTGAAAAACAAAACGGCAGGCGTAAGAGTAACCGTCTATATTCCCAAGGAAGGAAAGCAATGAGCACACCAATACGAGTCATGATAATCGAAGACGACATCAATATTGCCGAGCTGCACCAACGGTATCTCGATACTATAGAGGGTTTCGTTGTGGTCGCCATTGCCACTTCAGTCGTAGAAGCGGAGATGCAACTTGACATATTAAAGCCGGAGTTAATCCTACTGGATGTCTATCTACCAGACGGAACCGGTATCGAGATATTAACGCGTTTACGTCATCTCAATCAGGCGTGTGAGGTAATATTGATTACCGCTGCTAGAGAGGTCGAATCATTGCAACAGGCCATGCGCTATGGGGTGATTGATTACCTACTCAAGCCGATTCTCTTTTCCCGACTGGAGTCCGCGCTAGAGAAATACAAAAATAGAGCGGAAAAACTACACCAAACGGAAGGGCTTAACCAGTCGTTGGTGGATGAAATGATGCGTAATCACCCTTCAGAACCGAACCGAGAATTAGGTTTGCCTAAAGGGATAGATTCAGTGACACTTGAAAAAATACGAGGTCTATTTCTTTCGAATAAGGTATTTACCGCGGATGAGGCAGGGGAGGCGATTGGCTCTAGCCGTACGACCGCACGACGGTATCTGGAATACTTGATAAGTACGGGTGAATTAGACGCCGATGTTAATTATGGTACCGTTGGTCGCCCTGAACGATGTTATCGAAAAAGGATTCGTTGACCGATATGGTCTTTGATCACTGATGCTGACGATCATGTGAGAGTATAAAAATACGCCGTTGTAGGCGCATTTTTATTAATACGTGATGGTTCTATGATTCCCTTTTTTTCAGGCGATAAAAGAGAGACGTCATGAGGGATAAAATAACTGGACCCATGACAACAATCACCGCAATAATCGTGAACGCTAAGGTAATCGGGCGCTCCCACAGAAAACTTAACTCCCCATCACTTATCATCAACGTTCTTCTTAGGTTCTCTTCCATCATTCCTCCGAGAATAAAACCTAGCAACAAAGGCGCTAAAGGAAAGTTGGCGAGCCTCAATGCAATCGCTGCCATCGCAATAATCAACATGATGAAGACATCCATCGTATTAAACGAGACGAGATACACACCAGTGATTGAGAAAAAAAGAATCATAGGCAATAGAACGGTTCGCGGTACCGCGAGAAGTTTAGAAATATAGGGAATCAGCGGCAGATTCAAAATGATCAAGACAATATTTCCGATGTACATCGAAATGATGACAGACCAGAATATTTCAGGATGCTCTACAAATAAGCGAGGTCCAGGCTGAATTCCGTAAGCAATTAACGCCCCAAGCATAATCGCCGTGGTGCCGGATCCAGGAATACCAAGGGTTAGCAATGGTACAAACGACCCACTAGATGCGGCATTGTTGGCGGATTCGGGTGCAACAAGGCCTCGTAGGCTGCCTTTACCAAATTCATTTTGTTTTTCTTTTGGTGCTAGGTTTCGTTCTAGACCATAAGCTAGAAAGGCTGCAATGGTGGCACCCGCGCCGGGAAGTACACCAACGAAAAACCCAAGAATAGAAGAACGAATAGCAACAGGCGCAACATCTTTGAACTCTTCCTTGGTCACTTTCATGCTACCAATGTCGACCATTTTTTCCTGTTCTTTAGGGTGATTCTCTTTTTCTGGCTTTAGTATCCCCATCAAGGTTTCGCCAAGGGCAAAGGTGGCCATCGCCAGCAATAAAAAGCTGAACCCATCCATTAGATCAGTTAAACCAAAGGTAAAGCGCTCAACGCCGACGCCTTTATCAATACCAACGGTAGAAAGCATTAATCCAAGAATAGTCATCATCCATGCCTTAATTACCTGTCCTTTTCCGGCAAATGCGGCTACGGCAGAGAGGCCCACTAGCATTAAAGCAAAATAGTCTGGTGACTGAAAGCTTAACGAGACCTTAGCTAACGCTGGGGCGGCGACCAGTAGCATGATGGCTGAAAGAGTACCACCAGTAAATGAAGAGTATGCCGCTAATGCCAACGCCTTTCCAGCCTGACCTTTTTGTGCCATCGGGTAGCCATCAAAAGCAGTAACAACGGTAGAGGAACAACCAGGGGCATTGATAAGAATTGATGAGGTTGAGCCTCCGAAAACCGCGCCGTAGTAGACACCAGCCATAAGGATCAATCCAGAAGAGGGTTCAAGCCCATAGGTGATTGGGATCATGAGTGCGATGGCTGAAATTGGCCCTAGGCCAGGCAACATACCAATGAAAGTACCAACAAAACAACCGACAAATACCATGAAGATATTCATTGGTAATATAGCGGTGGATAGGCCCTGTAAAATTCCGTCTAACATAATAACCTCCTACCAGATTGTAAAAATAATGCCCGGTTCTAGATAGATATCTAATCCTTGGGTCAACATTAAATAAAAAAGGATGACAAAAGGAAAAGAGGCACCAAACAATATTTTTTTATTACGTTCTCCTAGCAAGTAGAATCCGATCATTAAAAAAAAGCCCGTCGCTAATACAAATCCAAGATAGGTTAACCCCACACCATACAGCGCCATGAGCAGTAAAAACGACCCTAATAACCGCCAATGAAATTGCGTAATGTCGGTTTTCTCTTTGTCGGATGAAGTCGAAACTAGCAACAACAGCGACAAAACAATACCAACCACAGTCAAAATAGTCGGCAGAGTTCGAGCCGTGAAAGGTTCGTATTCGTCACCGGGAAAAAAGGGAATGAGCGATGATTGATATCCATAACATAGACAGACAATCAAAAAAATTATCGCGCTTATTCGATCTCCAGATAGTACGCTTGATCCGTTAAACCGTATCGAGTTGTTATTGGCCATAACGCTCCAAAATTATCCATTAAAACAGAAGGAAATGATAAATAATCAGGCCATAGGAGACTATGGCCTTGTCTGATTTACTTGTTTAGAAAGCCAAGTTCAGTCATAAGTGCGCCGGTTTGTTTTTCTTGTTCTTCGAGAAACTTGAAAAAATCATCAGAGGCTTTGTAGTTATCAATCCAGCCATTACGATCTCTTACTATGGTCCACTCATCGGTGGTATACATCTTCGATAGTACGGCATTCCATTCCTGCACTTTTTCTTTGCTTATTCCCGGTGCTGCGAAAAATCCACGCCAGTTGGCAAAAACAGTGTTGTTGCCGTATTCCATTAGCGTTGGAATGTTTGGTGCGGCTTCTAAGCGTTTCGGTGCTGTGACCGCTAACACGGTTACTTGACCTGATTTAGACATTTCAAGGACTTCACCCAGCCCAGTAGAAAGTAATTCAGTTTCACCAGAAAGGAGTGCGGCCATTGCTTTGCCACCTGCGTCATAAGCAATGTAACGAACGGATTTCGGGTCAAACCCTTCACCTTTAAACGCTGCGGCTACGACGAGATGATCCATACTGCCGCGTGCTGAGCCTCCGGCTATTTTTACACTTCGAGGGTCCGCCTTAAAATCGGCAACCACATCTTCCCATGTGGCATATTTTGAATCTGAGCTTGTCACAATGGCACCATAGTCTGCGATGGTAGCGGCAACTGGGGTTAAATCACGAAAAGATTGTGGAAAAATACCGGTTAAAGAACGAACCACAATAGGGGTTGAGTTCACCATTAAGGTATCTTGTTGTCGGTCTGCAGTTTCAATTAGATGCGCAATAGCTTTACCGCCGCCGCCCCCAGACATATTTTGAAAGGAAGCACTGTCGATGATATCCGATTTTATTAATACATCTCCGGTACCACGAGCGGTCATATCCCAGCCTCCACCAGCTCCACCGGGAATGAGAAAATGTATTTTTTCCATATCGGCAGAATAAGCACTCAATGAGAAGGTTGTAGCGGCAATCGCCAGGGTTATCGTTGTTTTATAAGACTGATACATGGTCACGCTCCTTATGTGTTTTTAGAGATAGCATCGTGTCTATCCCATCAGATTACTCAAATGTTAATCATTTGTTAAAGGGGTGGCAATATAGGTAAAATAATGAAGATAAAGTCCATTAAGTAGATATTGTTCATACTGTTCATGAAGAAAAACAGAGAACGTTGTGCTCTACGCTTTTGTCGATTGGCAATGTAGCGGGTCTGAAGTTAAAGCGAAGTATGTTGAAAAATTAGCCATAAAAAATGCCGGATAAATCCGGCATTTCTGCGTGACACCTTTACGTTGTTCGGGTTATTACCAGCCCTTAACGACACCACCTTTAAAGATCTCAGATGCGGCTTTATAGACCTCATCTGTTTGGTAGGCTTTTACGAAATTTTGTACTTTTTCTGACTCGACATTGTCAGTACGTGCCACAATCAGGTTTACGTATGGAGACTTTTTGTCTTCTACGAATATGCCATCTTTCTCTGGTGTTAGATTGATGCTGCTCGCATAGGTCGTGTTAATGATTGATAGTGCAACATCGTCAAGAGAACGAGGAAGTTGTGCTGCGTCTAGCTCTACGATGGTGATGTTTTTAGGGTTCTCTACGATATCGCGAATGGTGCCAGAAAGGCCAGTATCGGCGCGTAGTTTAAGCAACCCTTGTTGCTCAAGAAGTAGTAATGAACGACCTAAGTTAGTTGGGTCGTTAGGGACTGCGATACGTGAGCCATCAGCAATTTGGTCAACGGATGTAACCTGCTTAGAGTAACCCGCAATAGGGTAAACAAACGAGTTACCTGCGATAGCAAGCTTGTAGCCACGGTCAGCAATCTGTTGATCAAGATAGGGCTTGTGCTGGAAGGCATTGATATCTACAGAACCATCATCAAGTGCTGCGTTAGGCGTGACGTAGTCAGTGAACGTGACAAGTTCAACATCTAAGTTGTACTTCTCTTTTGCTACTTTTGCCGCTACTTCAGCCACTTGAGCTTCTGCTCCTGCCATTACACCGATTTTTATTTTGTTGCTATCCACTTCTTTGTCACCGCAGCCTGCCAATATTAGAGTTGATGCCGCTGTCGCTGTTATGAGCAAATTTTTAAGACTAAATTTCATGTTACCTCTCCTTAGTTTGTTGTGATTATTATTATCTGTGGTCAACACGACGGACGAATGTATCGCCTATCGATTGAATTATTTGAACCAGTACTATCAACATCACCACGGTGACCGCCATGATGACAACATCATATCGATGAAAGCCGTATCGAATGGCGACGTCACCTAGACCTCCACCACCAACGGTACCTGCCATGGCTGAGTAGCTTACTAGTGTGACTAAAGTGATAGTGACGGCATTGATTATGGTAGGCAGAGCCTCAGGAAGCAGTACCTTGGTAATGATTTGGAAAGGCGTTGCTCCCATAGATTGTGCCGCCTCTACAAGGCCACCCGGGACTTCAAGCAATGCGCCTTCAATTAGACGGGCAACAAAGGGGATGGCACCGATGGTAAGAGGGACGATTGCGGCTGTTGTACCGATAAACGTACCAACTAAAAGTTTTGTTACTGGGATGATAGCGACCATTAGGACCAGAAATGGTACTGAGCGGCCAATGTTCACAACGGCACCTAAGCCACCATTCAATTTGGTGTTTTCTGCAAGGCCACCTTTTTTGGTGATGTGTAAGATAACACCTAGCGGAATACCTACTGCAAATCCGACCAAACCAGAAACGGCAACCATATAAAGCGTTTCACCTGTGGCGCCCAATAATAGGCCACTATTAAAGCTTAACCATTGAGTAATAGAATCAAAGGACATAACCAAGCACCTCTACTTTAACTTTGTGTTCTTCTAAAAATTTGATCGCTGCATTGTCATCTTCTTCTGAGCCAAACAACTCTGCGACCATCATTCCGAACTTAACACCGCCTGCGTAATCTAGGTCGGAACTTAAGATGCTCACATCGATATTAAACTGACGAGAGATCTGGCTCATAACGGGGGCATCTACTGTCTCTCCAGTAAATTCAAGCCTGACGAGCGGATGCGTTCCGTCAATACGATCTGGTTGTAGCCTAGATTGGTAGTCCTCTGGAATAGAGAGGTCTAACGTAGAGCGAATAAAACTGTGCGCGAGTTCTGTTTTCGGGTGAGCAAAAATTTCACCAACCGTGCCTTTTTCGACAAGTTCACCGTCTCCTATGATGGCGACTTGATGACATATGCCTTTAACAACATCCATTTCGTGAGTAATGAGTAGAATAGTTATGTTCAGTTTACGGTTGATCTCTTTCAGCAATTCAAGGATTGATTGTGTAGTTGCCGGGTCTAATGCACTGGTGGCTTCGTCACATAGCAAGACTTTAGGGTCAGACGCTAACGCTCTTGCAATGGCGACACGTTGTTTTTGACCACCACTTAGGTTGGCCGGATAAGTGTCTCGTTTATCCTCTAGCCCCACCAAAGATAATAACTCGGAAACTTTGGTGTCTATTTTCTCCTTGTTTATGCCTGCAAGCTCTAGAGGCAAGGCAATATTATTAAAAACAGTGCGAGAAGAAAGCAAGTTAAAGTGTTGAAATATCATACCAATATTGCGACGAGCTTCGCTTAACTCTGATTTAGATAACTGAGTCAAATCGACTCCGTCGACGACAACGTTACCCTGTGTAGGGGCTTCTAACATGTTTACACAACGGATAAGTGTGCTTTTTCCTGCACCGGAGGAACCTATAACACCAAATATGTGGCCTTGTGGAACGGTTAGGTTTATCTCTTTTAAGGCGTGAATTTCTTTTTCGCCTTGATAGAACACCTTGTTAACGTTGCTGATTTTAATCATGTAATAAAACCTAATCAGGATAATTAGAATAAAGTATTGGTTAACTTTCTAAACTGTAGATTATGCTAGGGCTATCACGTTTTTATGTCAATAGATATTTTTACGTCTAGACGTCTGTAGCTCCATTTGGAGCGTGTTATTTGGATGTTACGGCGTTCTAAACGCGATAAAACGACATTAAACAAACCTTGTTGTTTGAGGATAAATGGTGATTAGCGTTGTAAAGCGTGCAATAATTTCGATCTAAATATCTAATGAGGATAACGCTTTGGCTAAACCTGCTGTGTTTTTAGACCGAGATGGTGTGATTAATGTCGATCATGGGTACGTTCATGATGAACATGATTTTGAATTCATCGACGGCGTCTTTGAAGCGACAAATAAATTACAACAGATGGGGTATCTTTTGGTTTTGGTCACGAACCAATCCGGTGTTGCCCGCGGGTTGTTTAGCGAAGATAGGTTTCTCTCATTAACTGAGTGGATGGATTGGAACTTTGTCGATAACGGTGTTGAGTTCGATGGGATCTATTACTGCATGCACCACCCAGAGCATGGTATTGGTGAATATAAACAAGACTGTGATTGCCGTAAACCCAAGCCTGGCATGTTTCTTTCTGCGCGTGATTTCTTAAAGATTGACATGAAGAATTCGGTTATGGTCGGTGATAAAGCGGAGGACATGATGGCCGCGGAAGCGGCTGGTGTTGGCACTAAAATATTAGTCAGGACCGGCAAGCCAGTGACAGACAAGGGAGCATCTATTGCCTCGACGGTACTTAACAGTATTAAAGACGTACCAGCATACCTTGAACAGATATAAAGGTTTTAGTGTGAATATAAAGTGGCTTTTTATGTCAATAATTATGGTGTTGGTTGGATGCAGTTCGACCATAGAACCGTTCTATGTTTGCAATAACGGAACGCAGTTTACGGTGTCAACTATAGACGAAAATACAGCAGAAATAGTCATGGCGCATAAACGTATCGCACTAAAACAAATTCCAGCGGCTTCGGGAAGCAAATATCAAAACACGGACCGTGAATTGTTGCTTTGGCTAAAGGGAACCCGAGCCATGTTGACACTTAGTTCGGATACGGTTGTAAATTGCGATCAGGTAATGAATTGATGCCAACAAAAAAATTGACTATTCATGATATTGCAAAACTTTCTGGTGTTGGTAAGTCAACGGTTTCTCGTGTATTAACCAATGACCCTAAAGTGAAGCCGGATACCCGTGAACGGGTAGAGAAAATAATTGCAGAGTCTGGTTATGTACCGTCGAAATCAGCGCAGTCTATGCGCGGAGGTAGCCAGAAGGTTGTTGGTGTTATTATCTCTCGTCTAGATTCTCCTTCCGAAAATAGCGCCGTCAGTAGTATCCTCGATACACTTTATAGTGCCGGATACGATGTGGTTATCATGGAGAGTCAGTTTGATAAAGATAAAACCAACGACCATCTAAACGTACTCAAAAAGCGAAATGTTGATGGTGTTATCCTTTTTGGTTTTACTGGCTGTGATATTTCTCGTCTGGTTGAATGGAAAAGCAAAATCGTCGTCATTGCCATGGATGTGGAAGGTATCTCGTCGGTCGATTACGATAACGCGGGTGTGATTATAAAAGCACTGGAGCATATAAAGAACCATTCTTTATCGGAAGTGGCTTATATCGGTGTCGATATAAGCGATAAATCAACCGGTGAGACTCGTCTAAATGCCTATTTAGATTGGTGTAAAAAGAACGGCACTACGCCTTGTTATAGCACCGGTCAATTGAGTCACGAAAGTGCTTATCAACAGGTCGATTCAATTTTAAATGAAAAAACTCAAGCGATTGCTTGCGCCAGTGACTCCTTAGCTCTAGGTGTGATTAAAAGATTACAAGAGCTTTCACGAGATGAAGTGATGGTGACTGGTGTGGGTGGCAATCAACTACTTTCCTTTCTTTTTCCTAACACGTTCAGCGTTGACCCTGGCTATGAAGAAGCGGGCTGTTATGCCGCTAACATGCTGATATCCCAGCTTTTAGGGGATAAAACGGAAAAACATATCACTCAAATCCCAATTAATTAGATTGAATATCTAACGTCTTGTTTATATTGATATAAATAAGATCAGATGTGACCTTGCTCAATTAATGGGACTGTTCCCATTTTATATTTACACATAATCGTGCATTATACTTTCCGTTAGTGGGAATGTTCCCATTAATTGTTTGTTTTGTTTTTCAACCTCAATGTCTGTGATGATAAGCGTTAATTTTTTGGGGTTTGGTATAGACTTTAATAAGTTATAAAAGGGTGAGAATAATGAGTAATATTGCAAGAGAAGATATTGCACGTCTTATAGAGTTAGTAGGCGGTGGAGATAATATTGCCAGTGTCAGTCACTGTCTAACGCGTTTACGTTTTGTATTGCAAGATACTGAAATCGCAGATGTTAAAGGTCTAGAAACCTTAAAAATAGTCAAAGGCTGTTTTACCAATGCCGGTCAATTTCAAGTCGTTATCGGAACGGAAGTTGATGAGGTATATAAAATACTAATTGAAATGACGGGCCAGTCGTCCTCGTCAAAAGATGAAGCAAAAGTGGCTGCTCGTCAAAATATGAATATCTTAGAGAGAGGCATCTCCCATTTAGCCGAAATTTTCGTGCCTCTGCTACCCGCTATTATCACTGGTGGTTTGATCTTAGGTTTCAGGAATGTCATTGGCGACATCAAGATGTTTGATGGCCAAACCCTTACGCAGATTAGTCAGTTTTGGGCGACGGTACATTCGTTCCTATGGTTGATCGGTGAAGCGATATTTTTCTTCCTCCCTGTTGGGGTTTGTTGGTCCACGGTTAAGAAGCTAGGTGGGACACCGATACTTGGTATTACACTTGGTGTTACCTTAGTGTCGCCGCAACTGATGAATGCTTACATGATAGGTAAAGCGGCGCCAGAAGTATGGGACTTTGGGTTGTTTGTTATCGAAAAAGTAGGCTATCAAGCTCAGGTTATCCCAGCGATGCTTGCGGGTGTGGCACTGGCTTTCATTGAAACGAACCTTAAGCGAATTGTCCCATCGTATTTGTATCTTGTTGTCGTACCGTTTGTGTCGATTATTCTTTCGGTAGTACTTGCACATGCCCTAATTGGCCCTTTTGGCCGCGTTATCGGTAATGGTGTCGCGTTTGCTGCGAAAGTCGCAATGACGGGCGATTTCGCAATACTTGGTGCTATGGTATTCGGCTTCTTGTATGCGCCACTTGTTATTACGGGTGTTCACCATACGACTAACGCCGTTGACCTGCAATTGATGCAAGAGCTTGGTGGAACACCGATTTGGCCACTTATCGCACTTTCTAACATCGCACAAGCTTCTGCGGTCGTCGGTATCATCATTATCAGCCGTAAAAATGGCGAACGTGATATATCTGTGCCTGCGGCAATCTCTGCCTATTTGGGCGTAACAGAACCGGCAATGTACGGCATCAATCTAAAGTATAAATTCCCAATGCTGAGTGCGATGGTTGGGTCGGCGGTTGCAGCGGCAATTTGTGGTAGTGCTGGTGTCATGGCTAACGGGATAGGTGTTGGTGGCTTACCCGGTATCCTTTCTATTCAACCTCAATACTGGACGATATACGCAATTGCCATGTTGGTTGCTATCTTACTACCTATAACATTGACTCTATTTTTCTACAAAAGAGCACAGTTAAAAGGCGAATTAGAAGTCGCAAGTGCATAAGCCCTTTTGGGGTGGTCAGATTGGCCACTCCATTTTTGTAAAGATAAATTAGAGAGATGATTATGAATACGGCAGAGTGGTGGCGTACCGCAGCAATTTATCAAATCTATCCTAAAAGCTTTTGTGATAGTGGATCAAAAGGTACTGGGGATATTAAAGGTATAACGAGTAAACTTGATTACCTTAAACTTTTGGGCGTTGATGCTATTTGGTTGACGCCAGTTTATCAGTCTCCAATGATAGATAATGGCTATGATATTTCAGACTATTACGCTATCAACCCAGAATTTGGAACCATGGCTGATTTTGATGAATTGCTTGCTATAGCACATCAAAAAGGTATTCGCATAATCATGGATATTGTCGTAAATCATACGTCAACAGAGCATAAGTGGTTTCAAGCTGCACTTGGTAATATAGAGAGTGAGTATCGAGATTACTATATCTGGAAAGACCCGATAGAAGGACAACCGCCAACTAATTGGCAATCCAAGTTTGGAGGCAATGCGTGGGAGTTAGACCAGAAAACAGATCAATATTATCTGCACCTATTTGCTAAAGAACAAGCGGATTTGAATTGGGAGAACCCCAAAGTTCGTCAAGAAGTTAAAGATGTAATCAGTTTTTGGGCAGAAAAGGGCATTGATGGATTCCGTTTAGATGTCATTAACCTGATATCTAAACAACAAGATTTTCCTAATGATTATGCTGGTGATGGGCGTCGATTTTATACCGATGGACCCAAGGTTCACGAGTACCTTCAAGAGATCAGCCGCGATGTTTTTCAGAAATACGGCAGTGTAACCGTGGGAGAAATGTCATCGACCAATCTGGAACACTGCCAACAGTACTCTTCCTTAGATAAGAAAGAATTGTCTATGGTGTTTAACTTCCATCATTTGAAAGTTGACTATAACAATGGTGATAAATGGACTAAAAAACCATTTGATTTTATAGAATTAAAACAGATATTTAGTCATTGGCAGAGCGGGTTGAACGGGAAAGGTTGGGGGGCGTTGTTTTGGTGTAACCATGATCAGCCTCGTATTGTAAGCCGTTTAGGTAATGATACAGAGTACCTAATTGAATCTGCGAAAATGCTTGCTACCTCGATACATATGATGCAAGGGACACCGTATATTTATCAAGGTGAAGAAATCGGGATGACGAATCCGAAGTACACTTCGATTGAACAATACCGTGATGTAGAAAGTACCAACATCTATGACATTATGGTTAACGAACGAGGTATCGATAAGGATGATATGTTGGATATTCTGTCTCACAAGTCGAGAGATAATTCCAGAGCACCGATGCAATGGAATAACAAGGTGTTTGCCGGATTCTCTAAAGCAAATCCGTGGTTAGGTGTTGCTTCAAATTACATTGACGTCAATGCTGACTTGGCGGTCAATTCACCTGATTCGGTGTTTCACTTTTATAAGAAGCTACTAACGCTGCGTAAAGACATTCAGGTAATTACTGATGGTGATTATTTAGATTTGATGCCTGATGACAAACAGGTTTTCTGCTATGCCCGTAGCAACAAAGAACAGACACTTATCTGCGTAAATAACTACTACGCTGAACCAACAGAATGCACATTACCTGAACATATTGACCTGGTTAATGCACAGTATTTGATAGGTAATTATAGTGATGGTATCTGCCTCGCTGTTGAAGGAAAGATGTCATTACGACCCTATGAAACACGAGTTGTTTTAATCGCGGCAAAATAGCCTCGAAAGACCAATAGACCCTAGAGCTCCTCGGTTTTTAAATTGAATGCAGTCGGTCAACAATTGAAACGAATAGTTGGCTGGCTGTTTTCATTATATCATCTGGGAAATCATAATCTGGGTTGTGTAATTCAGGATGAGATTCACCACTGCCAATGCAGAACAGCGCACCATTCCATCGGAGTAAAAACTCGGCAAAGTCTTCGGACCAACACATGGGTTCATCAAGCTTTACTACTGACATACCTAGGCGCTTAGCTTGTTGGAAAATTAGTTGGCTATGTTCGGTAGAATTGATGGCCGCTTTGAATGGTTCATCCCACTCTATTTTTACATTAATCCCTGTTTCTTTTTGTAGTTTGTCTAGCATCGATAGCAGATCAGTTTTCATGCTTGAGAAGGTCTGGTTGCACTCACTGCGCATGGTTGCCATTACTTTTGCATACCCAGGAGATATACCGAACGCTTCTTCTCCAAGCCTTGCATGTACTATTGTGACTAAACTGAATGCCTCTGGATATTGTTGTGAAATACTTTGCAAATACTGCACGGTTTCGACCATTGCTTGGCATGGGTTGAAGCCATTTTCGGGCCTTGCAGCGTGAGAGGTCTTGCCTTCAAACTCGATTAATACGCCAGTAGAAGCACAGGCGAATGTCCCTTCTTTTACCAAGATCTGATTAAGTGGGTAACCGGGCAGGTTATGATAAGCGAAGACATGATCAACCTTTAATGATAATAACGGTTCATCATTAAGCATGGAGAGAGCCCCTGTTCCTGTTTCTTCTGCTGGTTGAAATAACAGAATCACTTTGCCTGTTTTAGGTCGGTGTTGTGAAAGATGTTCGGCGACCAACAAAAGCGAACTTGTATGGCCATCATGTCCACAGGCATGCATTACGCCCAAGTATTCGGACACATGGTCATGTTGTGCTATTTCACAGATAGGTAAGGCATCGAAATCTGCTCGCAGCAAGGTCGTGTCACCTGCATTGCCACTATCAACAGTACAGACTATGCCGTATCCACCTATTTGACCGACGGGTGATAACCCGAAGTCTTTCAATTGTGCGAATATAATGGTGGATGTCTGTTTTTCTTGCTCTGATAGTTCCGGTTGACGGTGCAGTTTTTTTCTAAATTCAACGGGGTCGAAATGACGAGTATTTAACGTGGCATCCATGCTGTTAATCCAAATAAGTCGCTAGTATTCCATTACTTTACTTAGAAAAACTAACAGCACAATGTTTATCTTTATTCGTAACCTTACTCTCAGCTATAGGTTACCGTATAGCGAGATGGCTTATGATTCATTCCTAATACAATATTAAGTACAACCACACCGAGTACTGAAATGGCTAATATCGTTGGGGTTATAAAGAAGAAAGACGAGAATAAAATAGTGGTGTCAATGGCGAGCTGTGTCTTGCCAACAGAAATGCCAGTTTTATCTTGCACAAGCAGACAAAAAATATTGAAACCACCCAAGCTTGAACGGTGCCTAAATAAAATTAACATACCTAGCCCCATCAATAACCCGCCGGCAATGGCACAATATATGTCGTTTAATGATTCGATGTTGATCACTCTATCTAAGTGGTCGACAAACAGTGAAACAAGCCCACATGAGACAATACTATTAAGAGCGAACTGAGCGCCAAACCGTTGCCAACCTAAGATAAAGAAAGGAATATTTGTCAAAAAATAGAAGGTACCAAAGCTAAATGGTATTAACTGACTTAATAGTAACGAAAGGCCAGCTGTTCCTCCAGTAATGAGGTTTGCAGATTGAAGAAAAAATATGCCCTGAGCCGTTAAAAACGTACCAGTAAGTATCGCTATCCAGTCTTCTCTTATTGAGTGTTTTTGCATCATTTTTCTTTTTTTGCGGTATTTAATGGTGAGAATAGTAGATAAAAATTTGTATTTTCGGTAGCTTGGAGGCTAAATTTGAAGGTACAGTGTGTAAGTTACACTTTACACACTGTAAAGGAAGAAGTTGACAGTTTAGTGTTGACAGACTTCTGTCATTTATTGATATGAACTTAATTCAAATGGAAGATGAAAAAATCACATGATTATTTTGCTTAAGTTGCTTTCTGATATAGATCAAATTATGTAGAATATCGCCACTTAGTACACCATCGTAAACGTTTGCGTTGGTTGGATGTGTGGTTTTTTAGAATTTCAGATTATCTGAGTCAGGAGATACAGATGCTAAAGCGTGACATGAACATTGCTGATTATGATGCAGAACTATATGCTGCAATACAGGAAGAGACTCTTCGTCAGGAAGAGCATATCGAGCTAATTGCTTCAGAAAACTACACCAGTCCACGAGTCATGGAAGCTCAAGGATCTCAGTTAACCAATAAATATGCCGAAGGTTATCCGGGCAAGCGTTATTATGGTGGTTGCGAGTATGTAGATAAGGCTGAATCGCTTGCAATTGATCGTGCATGCCAGTTATTTGAATGTGAGTACGCTAACGTGCAACCTCACTCTGGCTCACAAGCAAACAGTGCCGTTTATATGGCTTTACTGAAGCCTGGGGATACCGTGTTAGGTATGAGCTTGGCACACGGTGGTCACCTGACTCATGGGTCACCAGTAAACTTCTCCGGCAAGCACTATAACATTATCCCTTACGGTATCGATGAAGCTGGTCAAATCAACTATGACGAGATGGAGCAGTTGGCTGTTCAACATAAACCTAAAATGATTATCGGTGGTTTCTCTGCTTATTCTCAGGTTGTTGATTGGGCACGTATGCGTGAAATTGCTGATAAAGTTGACGCGTATCTGTTTGTTGATATGGCGCACGTTGCGGGTCTAATTGCCGCTGGTGTATACCCAACTCCATTACCGCATGCTCATGTTGTTTCGACAACAACGCATAAAACACTTGCAGGTCCTCGTGGTGGTTTGATTTTATCGAACGCTGGTGAAGACATGTATAAGAAACTGAATTCAGCGGTATTCCCAGGAGGCCAAGGCGGCCCTCTAATGCATGTTATTGCCGGGAAAGCGGTTGCGTTCAAAGAGGCGATGGAGCCAGAATTCAAAGAGTATCAAGCGCGTGTTATTGCGAATGCAAAAGCGATGGTGTCTGAGTTTATTGCACGTGGTTACAATATTGTATCGGGTTCAACAGAAAACCACTTATTCCTTGTCGATTTAATTGATAAAAATATTACAGGTAAAGAAGCGGATGCAGCGTTAGGTGCAGCCAACATTACCGTAAACAAAAACTCAGTGCCTAATGACCCTCGCAGTCCATTTGTTACCTCTGGTATTCGTGTCGGTTCTCCTGCAATTACACGCCGTGGGTTTACGCAAGAAGATGCTAAGGTTTTAGCGGGTTGGATGTGTGACGTTTTGGATAACATTAACGACGAAACGGTTATTGAAGCAACGAAACGAAAAGTGCTAGATATCTGTAAGCGGTTACCTGTATACGCTTAAGTAAAATAAAATAGGGTTTAAATAACCCTATTTTTAGGCACAAATAAAAAACGCGAGCTTAAATGAGGCTCGCGTTTTTATTTGTGTTGAATTTATGGTTATTCTTTGTTGATACTTATCGTCGAACCAGATTTACATTGGAACGAGTAGTAACGGCGACTTTCGTTAAACTTAGAAAGGCCCTCACCCGTACAATAATCGATATTGATGTCACGCATGATTTCTAAAGTAGCTTCACTGTTCATAGTGAACTTCGAGTCATCTTCACAGATGATCCTTACTCGACCATCATCGCTAACAGAGTAGGTTCTTACTTCGGTATTACACAACTCAAACGACGCATCTAAATAGTTATCTTGTTGAGTGTTTTGCGTAGAACAACCCACAAGGATAAGTGATAAAAAACTTAATAAACCTAACTTCTGCATACCTAAATTCCTTTTAAAACACTACTAATTACTTATTGTTACCGAACTTATATACAATTTACGTTGCGAATACAAAAAGATCACCAATTTAAGTCGTCTTTCTGAATGTTTGTCTCAGTTATTTTACTTCTTCGCCTTTGGCTTGCATATCTGCATGGTACGAGGAGCGAACAAAGGGACCACAAGCCGCATGAGTAAATCCAAGCTCTAATGCTATCTCTTTGAGTTCATCGAACTCAGCTGGCGGCACATAACGTTCTACGGGTAAGTGATGGCGGCTTGGAGATAAGTATTGACCAATGGTTAGCATGGTTACACCATAGGCTCGAAGGTCCTTCAGAACGTCAACGATTTCTTCTTTTGTTTCGCCTAAGCCCATCATCAACCCCGACTTAGTTGGTACGTCAGGATGCAGCTCCTTAAATTTCTGTAGTAACGTTAATGACCACTTATAATTTGCACCTGGGCGAGCTTTTCTATATAGACGAGGTGCAGTCTCAAGGTTATGGTTGAAAACATCCGGTGGGTTATCTTTTAGCACTTCAAGCGCGACGTCCATGCGACCACGAAAATCAGGCACGAGCGTTTCTATTTTTATACCAGGGCTTTTCGCACGAATTTCGCGGGTACAATCCGCAAAGTGCTGAGCGCCGCCGTCTCGTAAATCATCGCGATCCACGGAAGTCACCACAACATATTTTAGCTTCATGTCGCTAATTGTTTGTGCAAGATGCTGAGGTTCATTGTTGTCTGGTGTTATTGGTCTGCCATGAGCAACATCGCAAAACGGACAGCGTCGAGTACAGATGGCACCCAAGATCATAAAGGTAGCAGTACCGTGGTTAAAACACTCTGCTAGGTTAGGACAAGACGCTTCTTCACAAACAGAATGAAGTTTGTTTTTACGCATAGCAGACTTGATCTCTTGAATGCGTTGGCTGTCAGAAGGTAGCTTTATTTTCATCCATTTTGGCTTGCGTAATACTTCATGTTTTTCAACGGGCACTGTTTTAGTTGGTATCAATGCCATTTTATCAGCGTCTCTATATTTAACGCCTTTTTCCATTTGAATTGGTTTGCTCATGATTTATTGTTTTCTTTTATTAGGTCGACATGCTCGTAGTTAAGCAAGGAAAGTAGCTCTTCAACTAACGTTGCGCCAACGAGTTCAACATTGCTAGGGCCGCCAAGTTCACTTATTTGTACCATTTCCATGCCTTGATATCCACAAGGGTTTATACGCAAAAAGGGTGAAAGATCCATATCGATATTTAACGCTAGGCCATGAAAGGAGCAGCCTTTTCGGATTCTTAGTCCGAGAGAGCATACTTTTTTACCATCGGAATAGACACCGGGCGCGTCAGGACGTGCCGATGATTCTATATCAAATTTAGCCAAGGTATTAATAACGAGGTTTTCTATATTGGTAACCAGCTCCCGAACACCAATATTTTTTCTACGTAGGTTAATAAGAAAATAGGCAACTAACTGACCGGGCCCGTGATAGGTAACTTGACCACCACGGTCACTTTGAACAACAGGGATATCACCTGTATTAAGTAGGTGTTCTTCTTTACCTGCTTGGCCTTGTGTGAATACAGGGTTGTGCTCAACTAACCAGACTTCATCGACAGTTTCGTCATTGCGATTATCAGTGAATTCATGCATTGCTTTCCAAATTGGTTCGTAGTCGTTAAGACCAAGATTTCGAACAATTAGATTATCTTCAATGTTAGACAAGCGGATAGCCTTGTAATGACAGTTAATAAAGTAAACACATTATAAACTTCTTTTTGTACTTCGACTATTAGATTTTCTGTATGAATTGGAATCAAAAACAGCGGCAAAGGCCGCTGTTTTTATGATGAACTGACTTTGTTTGTTTATAAAACCATTCGAACGATATCAATTTCACCGAGTTCTTTATAAAGTGAATCCACCTGCTCGATAGATGTTGCTGTAATCGTTACAGAAACAGAATTGTATGTCCCTTTTCCGCTCGGTTTTATCGTAGGGCTATAATCACCAGGTGCGTATTTTTGAATCACTTGTAAAACCAGTTCTGGTAGCTCAGGTTTAGCATAACCCATAACCTTGTAGGTGAACTGGCAAGGAAACTCTAACAGGTCTTTAAGCGTTGGTTGTTCTTGCATGAATTACTCCAGAGGTTTTATTTAGCAGCGCATATTACGCTCAAAAAAGATCAATCTCAAGAAAAACAAAGGCCACATTTAAGTGACCTTTTAATACAATTTGTTCATCGCTAGTCTTTAGAACCAGCTCTTAAAAAGAAGGATAAAGTAGTCAACTAGACGACTAAAGACGCCGCCTTTATCGACATCTTCTAGTGCAAGTAGTGGGTATTCAGCGATATCTTCACCATCGACCTGATAGTAAAGCTTTCCAACTTCATCACCTTGGCTAATTGGCGCGGTGAGTTCTTTTTCTAGCACGAAACTCGCTTTTAGGTTCTTAGCTTGGCCTCGAGGTAGAGTAACAAAAGTATCTCTCGCAACACCTAAGGCAACGTTTTCTTGTGAACCCATCCAAATACGCTCACTAACGAAGGTTTCGCCCGCTTTATGTGGAGCAACGGTTTCAAAGAAACGGAATCCGTAATTGAGCAGTTTTTTACTTTCTGCTTTACGCGCATTTTCGCTCTTCGTTCCCATTACTACGGCAACAAGGCGCATTTTACCTTCTGTTGCTGAGCTGACTAGGCTGTATCCAGCTTTGCTTGTGTGGCCTGTTTTAATGCCATCCACATTCATGCTTTTATCCCACAATAAGCCGTTACGGTTGTACTGTGTTATGCCATTAAAGGTAAATTGTTTTTCGCTATAAATCGCATACTCTTCTGGTACATCACGAATTAGCGCGCGACCAAGAAGTGCCATGTCGTAAGGTGTTGAATAGAGTTCGTTATGATCCAAGCCGTGAACATTGGCAAAGTGAGTACGAGACATGCCGATTGAATTGGCCCACGCATTCATGAGGTCAACGAACGCGTCTTCAGAACCTGCCACGTGTTCAGCCATCGCAACACAGGCATCGTTACCAGATTGAACAATGATACCTCGATTTAGATCCTCAACCTTAACGGTGGTGCCTACTTCGATAAACATTTTCGATGAATCAGGATAATTTTTAGCCCACGCATTTTTACTGATGACAACCTCGTCTTGCAACGATATGTTGCCGCGAGCTAATTCTTGGCCAATAACATAACTGGTCATCATCTTAGTTAAACTTGCAGGAGAAAGCTGGGTGTCTTTTTCCTTTTCAGCAATAACCTTTCCAGAGTTGAAATCAATAAGCACATAGCCTTTAGCCGCTATCTGAGGCGCATCGGGAACGACAATAGGCGCTGAATATGAAAATGGAGCAGATAGTGCAGCTGTCGCGAGAAGCAATGATTTAAAAGTAAGTTTCGATTTATTCATCTGTAATATCAATTTTATTGGTTATAAAACTATTTAAGCCGAAAGCCTTAATATTACAGCTTCGACAGCAATTCTGGATGCACTATGACAAAAATTCCGTCAATTCGCTAGTACTGCATGATATACGTTAATTTTTGTTTTTTCTAATAAAGGCCTGCGGGTATCCATTTGTTCTCAATATCTCTAACGCATCTACGGAATCTGAATAGTCTGTAAATGGGCCAACGAGAACTCGATAGATCTCGTTATTTGGCTCGACATAGGTCTTCATTGAAAGAGTTTGACCAATATTCTTAGCTAAAGTTCGACTTCTTTCTTCATGATTTGATGAGGCCGTTTGAATACTATAACCAGCGGTTACTTTTGGTATCTTGGACGAAGGTGTCTGAGGTTTTGTCGATATGTACTCTATATCAACATTTGCGGTTCCCGTATTCACGACATTTAACTTGTAAGCCGCGGCATAGCTAAGGTCGATAATCCGCCCATCGTGAAATGGCCCGCGATCATTGACACGGACAATGGTGCTTTTACCATTGTCTTTGTTGGTTACCTTAACGTAGCTTGGTATAGGTAAGGTCTTATGTGCTGCAGACATGGAGTACATGTCATAGACTTCACCATTTGAAGTGAGGTGCCCATGGAACTTTTTACCGTACCAAGAGGCTTGTCCGCTCTGCTTAAAACCATCGGGATTCTTAATGATTTTGTATGAACCACCGCGTAGTTTGTAATCTCGATTTCCGCCTCGACTAAAAGGTTCATAGACAGGGTGGGCATCTTCAATATGGTCGAGCTGTATTGGTTTTTCTGGGCCCACATCATTGGATATCGAGTAACGGCCGCCGGAGCTAGAGCAGGCAGCCAATAAAAGAATTAAAAGTGTACTGAGTATTGTCTGTTTTATTGTCATTATGTCGCTTTTGATAACATGCTTCTATGGGTATGGATAGACATCAAAATACCAAAGCCAGCCATTAGCGTAACCATGGATGTGCCACCATAACTGATAAGCGGTAATGGAACACCTACAACAGGTAGTATGCCACTGACCATTCCTACATTTACAAATATGTATACGAAGAAGCTTAACATGACACTTCCTGCCATCATTCTGCCAAAAGCGGATTGAGATTGGCTGGCAAGATATAAACCTCGACCAATAATGAACAGGTAAAGAGCAAATAAGCTAAGAATGCCTAGCATACCCCACTCTTCAGCGATGACTGCAAAGATAAAGTCAGTATGTCGCTCAGGTAAAAATTCTAATTGAGATTGGGTTCCTTGTAACCAGCCTTTTCCGGCTATACCACCTGACCCAATTGCGATTTTGCTCTGGATAATATGATACCCAGCACCCAATGGGTCAGACTCTGGATTAAAAAGAGTACGTACTCTCACTTTTTGGTACTCGCGCATCAGAAAAAACCAAAGAATGGGGGCAAATGCACCGACGGCAAGCGTCGCTGAAAAGATATAACGCCAACTGATCCCTGCTAGAAAAATAACGAATATACCTGATGCTGCGATAAGAATAGAGGTGCCTAGATCAGGCTGTTTTGCGATCAATATGGTCGGTACACAGACCATAACTAATGAAATTATTAGCGTCTTGAATGAGGGAGGGAGAGACTGTTTACCAATAAATCTGGCTATCATTAATGGGACGGCAAGCTTGAGCAGTTCTGAAGGTTGGAAGCGTATAAACCCTATGTTTAGCCAGCGCTGAGCCCCCTTTGATGACTCACCAAAAAAGAGTACACCCAATAGCAATGTTACCCCAACAATGAACAAAAAAGGCGCAAAAGCTTCGTAAGTACGTGGGGATATTTGAGCCAGTAAAATCATTACGCCTAGCGCCAAAATCATTCGCATTGCTTGGCGCTCCATCATCGCTAAGTTTTGACCACTTGCGCTGTACATGACCATGAGGCCAAATATCATTACGGCGATTAAGCCTAGTAGTAAAGGAAGATCAACATGAAACCTTTCAAAGAAAACACGGCTTTTCCCAGTAGATGGATCTAGTTTCATTACTTTTCCTCTCCATCTTCTTTATTTAATATGACTTTATCAAATATCTTGCGCACGATAGGTGCTCCGTTAGTCGAGCCCCCTCCAGCATTTTCTAACACAATTGTCGCGACAACTTGCGGGTCCTCTAGAGGGGCGAATCCAGTAAAGAGAGCATGGTCTCTCAGGTACTCATCAAGTTCTTCCGCGTTGTATTCTTCGTCTTCTTTTAATCCAAAGACTTGTGCAGTACCCGATTTACCCCCGCTTTGATAACCTAGTTTTTGAAACGCTCTGCGTGCGGTGCCTTTTTTGCCATGGTTGACCAGATTCATCCCCTTTATTGCAATATCCCAATACTTGTCAGGGACGCCCAATATTGGAGGATATGCATCGATGGGTTCGGGTGTGATGGTTTCTGTATCGGTCGTATTATCTATTGTCGCCTTTAGTAAATGAGGAGGTATGACTACGCCTTTATGAATCAACACTGAGGTTGCCTTTGCAATCTGCATTGGCGTTGCAGTCCAGTAACCTTGTCCGATACCAACCGGAATAGTATCACCTTGGTACCAAGGTGTTCTGTGGCGAGCCATCTTCCATTCACGGCTTGGCATATTCGCTTTGCTTTCTTCATGGATATCGATACCGGTATAGTCGCCAAAACCGAATTTCATCATCCAAGATGACAGTCTATCTATGCCTAAGTCGTATGCTATTTGATAAAAAAAGGTGTCGACAGATTCTTCAATAGACTGAGTAATATTAATTCGGCCGTGCCCCCAGCGTAACCAATCTCTAAATGGTTTAGTCTTTGAATTTGGTATTTTCCAAAAGCCCGGATCGTTTCGAGTGGTATAGGGCGTCACGATACCTTCTTGCAGTGCAGCAACAGCGATGAAAGGTTTCACGGTTGAAGCTGGAGGATATATGCCTAAAGTCGCTCGGTTAACCAAGGGGCGATTTTTATTATTAAGTAGCTTATTGTAGGCTTTACTTGAAATGCCGTGGACGAATGCATTAGGGTCATAGCTTGGTGTCGATACCATCGCTAGGATTCCGTTGTCTTTTGGATCGAGTACTACTGCTGAACCACGTCGGTTATCTAACAGTTTATAGACGTATAGTTGAACATCTATATTCAGGTTAAGAACCAAATCTTTTCCCGGGATAGGTGGGATATATTTCAAGGTTCGAATCACTCGCCCGCGACTATTGACCTCAACTTCTTGATAGCCTGCGGTGCCATGCAATACTTCTTCGTAGTAGCGCTCTATACCGAGTTTGCCGATGTCACGAGTCGCTTGGTAATTACTCTCTTTTCCTTCCCTCGCAAGTTTCAGTACATCACGATCATTGATTCTAGATACGTAGCCTAAAACATGGGTGAGTGCAGACCCATATGGGTAGAATCGTTTTAACGTCGCAGTAACTTTGATGCCCGGGAACCGATACTGATTGACAGAGAAAATAGCCACTTGGTGTTCGTTTAACTGGGTAAGTAACGGAACAGATTTGAAGCGACGTACACGTCTTCGTTCTTTGTGAAACGCTTGGATTCTCTCTGGTGGGATATCGAGTATTTTTTGCAGTTCAATCAGCGTTTCTTCGATGTTCTCGATCTTCTCAGGGATGAGTTCCAGATTAAAAACAGGTCTATTCTCGGCTAATATTTTGCCGTTCCGGTCATAAACTAACCCTCTATTTGGTGCGATAGGAACTATTTTTATGCGGTTATCGTTTGAACGAGTTTTATAATCTTGATATTGATTGACTTGAATATGGTACAAATTACCAATCAGTACCGCTATCATCGCTACAATACCAAAAAACGAAATGACAGCTCTACTTTTGAATAGTCGAGATTCTATTTGATGGTCGCGAATTTGAGTGCGTCTACGTCTCATGTCACTCTATTCTCGATGATAAGGATGGTTTGTAGTGATGCTCCAAGCCCGGTATAAGCTTTCAGCCATGATAACCCTGACTAAGGGGTGCGGCAGTGTTAGAGGAGAAAGAGACCAGCTCTGTTCGGCTGCAGCCTTGCAGGCAGGAGACAACCCCTCGGGGCCACCAATTAAGATTGAGACATCTCTCGCGTCTAATTTCCAATTTTCTAGTTGTTGTGCTAATTGCTCTGTATCCCACCGTTTTCCGGGAATGTCTAAGGTGACAACTCGATTTCCTTTTGGTACAGCCGCAAGCATGGCTTCACCTTCCTTTTGCAGAATTCTTGTGATGTCCGCATTCTTGCCTCTTTTACCTGCGGTGATTTCTGTCAACTCTAAAGGCATATCATGGGGAAAACGGCGTTTATACTCGTTGAATCCTTCTTCTACCCATTTAGGCATTTTAGTTCCAACAGCAATCAGCTGAATCTTCAACGTTAGCTCCAGAGTTTTTCTAGTTGATATAGTTCACGATGTTCTTTCTGCATAACATGTACCATGACATCGCCCATATCTAATACTACCCACTCACCTTCTTTTTCACCGTCGATACCCAACGATGATAAACCAATACTACTTGCTTCTGATGCCATGTTGTTCGCAATAGAGGATACATGGAGTTTAGAACTGCCTGTGCAGACTATCATATAATCAGTGACGCTAGATTTTCCAACGACATCGATGGTAACAATATCTTCTGCTTTCATGTCGTCTGCTTTATTGGCGAGAAATGTTTTTAGGTCGTCGCTTAACAAATTAATACCTCATTAAAATTAAAAGTGCTCACAAGAGATTATAACATTCTTTATCTTTGAATTGGCAGGTCTGGAAATACGGCTGGGACGGAAGAACAGAACTCCAATGAAAGTTGTGCAATGATTGGCCAAACTGAATCGTTATATTGGGTTTTCGTCGTTATTTCTGCTTGATTCAGCCCTTTGAATATTCGGCGTATTTGAATCAATTCTAATCGTTGTAGTGTTGCGCTATACAAAGGGCGTTTGCTTTGCCAAATGCGGCGTTTATCAAAAACAGAGCTGATAGAAGTATGTAATGATTCATTTTTCAGTTCTGTTATCAGACTTACTTCACGTTGGAAGGTTCTCAATAAAATGACAGGTTCGATACCCTCTAACTGCAATTGACGAAGAATACGTTGTGCTCGGTTGGGTTTTCCGGCTAGCAACGCATCCATCCAGTGAAATGGTGTAAAGTGATTATGTCTGCTCAGTGACTCTTCAATTCTAACTAGGTTAAGCTCACCATCAGGATAAAGCAGAGTCAGTTTTTCAAGGCTTTGAACGAGCGCGAGTAGATTGCCTTCATGCCATTGTGCAAGCATTTGAAGCGCTTGGGTATCGGGTTTAAGTTTGAGTTTTTGACATCGATTTTGGATGAACTGAGGCAATCTTTGAACATCAGGAGAAAGACAATTTACCCAGACACCTTGTTGGTTTAATGTCTTAAACCACTTTGCATTTTCTTGCGCTTTTGTCAATTTACTGCCGACAATAAGCAGCAAAATATCAGGATGAAGGCTTTCGACTAATTGAATGAGCTCTTTAGAAGCAGCTGCATTGATGCCCGCTTCCGGAACCTCTAATTCGATGATTTGTCGGCTTGAAAATAAGCTCAAGGCATGGCAACAGTCAACAACATCATTCCAATTAATCTGAGCATCCACGGTAAAGTTATGCTTTTCATCAAACCCCGCCATTTTTGCCGTGGCAATAATGGCGTCGCGACTTTCTTGTATGAGCAGAGGCTCGTTCCCAAAAACGAGATAGCAGTTATGTAATTGTCTGCCTAGTTGATCAAGTAGCTTGTCCGCAAAGATTCGCATTTTGTCAATTACTCGCTTTTAATTTCAATCTGTGAGGAGGTGACTTCTTTGTCGTTTGCAATAGTTTCAGTTGGGCTAGAAAGGTTGGTATCGACGTTTTCTTCAGTATCGAATACCATTTCACCTTCAATGATTTGCTGTTTTACTCGCGCCATTTGTCGCATAATTAGAGAGGCGGCTTGTAGACGCATTTCATCCTCAATCATGTCTTTTTCCACAGATTTTGCTAACGCAGTACTTGGATTATCCAAATAATTTCGGGTGACAGTAGTAGAGTAAGTCTTTGTGCCAAGTTCTGGAATTGTGATCCGATAAGAGGTGTTATAAGTGAGTGCTTTTTCAGCTGCACGGCTGTTTTGGTATAAGGATAACGTGCTTTCACTGACGCTTTCACTGACCAGATGTAAATTTGGAATGCTCTCGGAAGGAGGCACCACTTGAATGTTATTTAACCTAAGTTTGGCATCTACATTTCTAGTTAATTGACTATATTTATCGAAGCTGGTGAAGGAAAGCTTTGATATTTCGTCAGGTATTAAATAGTCCCCACGTAGGTGAAAACCACAGGCAGATAACACCACTGAAAATAGTACAACAACCATAACTTTGATTGAAATTTTGAAGGAAATTGGTTTCACAAAAATACTCTCTGCTTTTTATATTTATCTAATAAGAATCTAGTGTTCTAATTCCGATTAGATAAATATAAACAGGATGAATGCACATCCTGTTTATTGACCGCTAAACCTTAATTAAGTTCTCGAACGAATTAGTTCGCAACAATATTAAGTAGTTTACCCGGTACATAGATAACCTTACGAATGGTTTTACCATCAGTGAATTTAGTTACATTCACGTCATTTAATCCAAGGCTTTCAACGTATTCTTTGGTTGCGTCAGCAGCAACGGTAAGTTTTGCTCTAAGTTTACCATTGACCTGTACAACAATAAGTTTTTCGTCTTCTACCATCGCTTTATCATCAGCTGTTGGCCAGATGGCCGTGTCTATTGCTGATTCACCCAATATTTCCCATAGCTCATAAGAGATATGCGGTGTAATAGGGTACAACATACAAACAACCGCTTTTAAGGCCTCATCAAGAATGGCTCTGTCTTGCTGCGTGTCTTGAGGTGCTTTTGTTAATTTGTTCATCAATTCCATGATGGCGGCAATCGCGGTATTGTATGTTTGACGACGTTCAATATCATCCGTTACTTTGGCAATGGTTTTATGTACATCACGACGTAACGCCTTTTGATCGCCACTCAATGCAGAGCTATCTAACGCTTCGGTAGCCCCTTTTGATGTGTGTTCGTTAACCAGTTTCCAAACACGTTTAAGGAAACGGTTTGCACCTTCAACACCAGACTCTTGCCATTCTAAGGTCATATCGGCAGGAGAGGCGAACATCATAAATAAACGCACTGTATCTGCGCCATATTTATCCACCATCTCTTGGGGATCGATACCGTTGTTCTTGGACTTAGACATTTTCGTCATGCCAGTATGAACAACCTCGTTACCATCCATATCTACTGCCTGAACAATACGACCTTTCTCATCACGCTCAATAGTAACGTCTGTTGGAGAAACCCAGACTTTTGTTCCTTTATCCGTGGTGTAGTGATAAGCATCTGCAAGCACCATACCTTGGCAAAGTAGTTTCTTAAACGGTTCGTCGCTCTTAACCATTCCTGCATCACGAAGCAGTTTATGGAAGAAGCGAGAATAGAGCAGGTGCATACATGCGTGTTCAATGCCGCCGACATATTGGTCAACGGGTAACCAGTAATTAGCCGCATCGGAATCAAGCATTTCATCCGCGTGTGGTGAACAGTAGCGCGCGTAATACCATGATGACTCCATAAAGGTGTCGAATGTGTCCGTTTCACGTAGAGCTGGTTCACCATTAAAGGTCGTTTCTGCCCACGCTTTGTCTGCTTTAATCGGGCTAGTTACGCCATCCATCACCACATCTTCTGGTAGGATAACTGGTAGTTGATCCGCTGGCACAGGATGAACTATACCATCTTGTGTCGTGACCATTGGGATGGGTGCACCCCAATAGCGTTGACGGGATACACCCCAATCACGAAGGCGGAAATTGACGGTTTTCTTGCCTTTATTCTCAGATTCTAGCTTTGCTGCAATCGTGTCAAAAGCGTCTTTAAATGCGAGACCATCGAATTCGCCAGAATTGAATAGCACGCCTTTTTCGGTGTAGGCCATTTCAGAAACATCGAGCACACTACCATCTTCTGGTTTGATCACTGGTGCAATGTCTAGGCCATATTTGGTTGCAAATTCGTAGTCACGTTGGTCGTGCGCTGGTACGGCCATTACTGCACCAGTACCATAATCCATCAGTACAAAGTTGGCGACATAGATGGGTACTTCTCGGCCATTAAGGGGATGGACAGCCTTGAGGCCAGTGTCCATTCCTTTTTTCTCCATCGTTGCGAGTTCAGCTTCGGCGACTTTGTTGTTTTTACATTCATCGATGAACTGGGCAAGTGGAGCATTGTTTTGACCTGCGAGTGTCGCCAGAGGGTGACCAGCGGCGACGGCGACATAAGTTACACCCATTAAGGTGTCTGGGCGAGTTGTATAGACCTCTAAGTCGGCCTGGTTGCTAACTTCAAATGTGAGCTCTACACCTTCAGAACGACCAATCCAGTTACGCTGCATGGTCTTAACTTTTTCAGGCCAACCGTCTAAGTTGTCTAATTCGTCAAGAAGCTCCTGAGCGTATGACGTGATTTTAATAAACCACTGCGGGATCTCTTTTTGTTCTACTGGGGTGTCACAGCGCCAACAACATCCGTCTTCTACCTGCTCATTAGCAAGAACGGTTTGGTCGTTAGGGCACCAGTTAACGGAAGAGGTTTTTTTATAAACTAAGTCTTTGTTGTATAGCTGAGTGAAAAATTCTTGTTCCCAGCGGTAGTACTCAGGCGTGCAGGTAGCGAACTCGCGCTTCCAATCGTAGCCAAAACCGAGCAATTTAAGCTGGTTTTTCATGTATTCGATGTTTTCATATGTCCAAGGCGCGGGTGCCGTTTTATTTTTTACTGCGGCATTTTCTGCAGGCAAACCAAACGCATCCCAGCCAATAGGCTGCATAACGTTTTTACCTTGTAGACGCTGGAAACGAGAGACTACATCACCGATAGTGTAGTTACGCACGTGACCCATGTGGAGTCGGCCACTTGGATAAGGGAACATGGAGAGACAGTAAAATTTTTCTTTACTTGGGTCTTCGGTTACGACGAATGTTTTATTGTCATCCCAGTGCTTTTGAACTTTTTGTTCAATCTCTTGCGGGTTATATTGCTCTTGCATCTATGAAATCCGGTTATCTTGGAATATGTGAGATCGGTTCGATCAGATTTGTATTGATCGGCATAGAATACCTAAAGCAAGCACGTACAACAAGCTACAATAAAGATAAGATTGTACGAACTCGACGGAATATAACGGAGGTACTCCATGCCAAAGCGCAAACTAGGTTATGAAGAGAAGTTCGAAGAGGTAGTTGAAGCACTGAAGCAGAGCCCAGAGGAACTTAAAAAGGCACTAGAAACCTCTGGAGAGGTAGCTCACGCAGCGAGTGATATGACTAAGGACGAAATCGCTCTTGTTTCGGCCTATGTTAAATCAGATTTGAAAGAGTTTGCAGATAATTATCAAGAAAGCAAAGAAAGCCCATTCTCCATCATGGTTGCCGATTCAATATGGCAAGCTCTACTCGATATTACCGATCGTACTAAAGTAGAGTGGGTGGAGTTATTTGAAGATTTGGAGCATCAAGGCGTCTACCAAGTTGGTGATGTGATTGGCCTGGGTCATTTGATTTGTGAGAAGTGTGGCCAAAAAACGCGATATATTCACCCTACAACCGTCCATTCATGCAGTAAGTGCGGTGGACAGGCGTTTACTCGAGTTTCTTTGAAACCGTAGTACTGATTCAATTAAGTATCATTGTGTAAAAATAAAACGTAAAGAAGAGGTCCTCAATGGTGAGGCTCTCTTCTTTGAAATCAATATCGGCTTTGAAAGAAGTCTCATTATTGATTTTATTTTCGGGTCAATGCGAATTTAGATAACGAGATTACTAAGGACATGATTAAAAACATGACCATAGGCCATGAACCTAAGGTGAGGAAGGGGGTGCTTCCTTTGCTTGATGTCACTTCTGCTCTTAACACCGCCGTTTCAAATTGCGGGATCTGTGCGATGATTTTTCCCTTGTAATCGGTAATGGCCGTTACGCCATTGTTGGTTGCACGAATAACAGGCTTACCGGTTTCTAATGCCCTCATCTGAGCGATCTCCATGTGTTGAAGGGGCCCTATTGAATCCCCAAACCACGCATCGTTAGACAAGGTCAAAATGAAGTTTGTGTTTTGATTGATGTTTTTTCTAACCTGTTCTCCAAAAATGATTTCGTAACAGAGTGCAGTGGCAAAATATCGGCCTTTGCCCACGATGTTGTTTTGTACTAAATCACCACGGTTAAATGAAGACATGGGCAGATTGAATAATGGCGCTATAGGGCGGAGTATGTCTGCGAATGGTACAAACTCTCCAAATGGAAGCAAGTGGTGTTTATTGTATCTAGGTTGGGTATCGTAATTGTATTCACCTGACGGTGTGTCACCTAAGGTTACTACGCTGTTATGATAATTTCCGGACGAATTTTGTGTTACGACACCGGTAATGAGGGCGGTTTCATTCATTCGGGCCGCTTTATCAACATTAAGTAGAAAACTGGGTAGTTCCTTTTCCAAAGCAGGTATAGCCGCTTCAGGCCAAATGACAATATCAGCGTCCCAATTGACTCGGCTTAGGTCCAAAAATTTCATTAAGGTTGGCCAACGTTCACTCGGTAACCATTTTTTTTCTTGAGAAACATTACCTTGAATTAGAGCAAATGAAGTACGAGTAGATTCATCTGGAACGACCCAATCAACTAGTTTAAGGCCGTAGGCGCTTAAAAATATAATTAAAGGAAGGACGAGACCGATCGGTTTACGCTTTACTAGCACCCAAACTATACCGCTAGAGCTCAACATTATCGCTAATGTTATGAGTTGGACACCACCGATTGGCGCTAAGCCGGAAAGAGGCGATTCAAGCTGACTGTAGCCCAGTAAAAGCCATGGGAATCCAGTCATTACCCAACCTCGGGCCAAATCAGTTAATAGCCACAAAGATGGAATTGCTAGTAAGTAACGTGTTTTATTGTTTTCAAGGAAGAATCGATTTGTAAGCCCTGCGAATAATGCCGGATAAATTGATAGGTACGAAACCAATAGAATCATTAAAAAAAGACTGGCGAGTTTAGGCATGCCACCAAAGGTGTCAATACTGATATGTACCCAGCTAATACCGACCGAAAACTGACCAATACCAAACATAAAGCCAGAAAATGCAGCCGCTTTCCACGTCTTGTTGTGAATGAGTAGAATAAAAATAATAGGGCTGATAAATGCCATCGGCCATATTTGATAGGGGGCAAATGCAAGAGTGGTGGAAGCGCCAACAAAAGCGGCCAAGATAGGCCGCAATAGGCGATGATATTTTTTTGTCATCATCTAATCTTATAAGTGAGTAATTTTACTCTTCAGTATTGGAAGAGGCATCCTCTTCCGGAATGGTGACTTGTAATTGTATTACCCTTCGATTATCCGCCGCGGCAACTTTAAAGTTATAATGACCAATCTCTACCGTTTCACCACGGGATGGTAAGTGCCCGAAACTCGTCATTACCATACCGCCGATGGTATCTATTTCATCATCACTGAACTTGGTACCGAATCTGTCATTAAAATCGTCAATTGTAGTCAATGCTTTAACCGAAAACGTATGTTTACTGAGTTGACGGATATCTTCTTCTTCTTCGTCGTCAAACTCGTCTTCTATCTCACCTACGATCTCTTCCAAAATATCTTCGATTGTGACTAACCCTGATACTCCACCAAATTCATCTACGACTATTGCCATGTGATAACGTTCCTCTCGGAACTCTTTTAATAATCGATCAACGCGCTTGCTTTCCGGCACAACGACGGCCTGACGTATCACTTTATTGATGTCAAACTCTTCACTTCCAGAGCCTAAATATTTAAGTAAGTCCTTCGCTAATAGAATGCCTTCGACATGGTCTTTGTCTTCGCTGATCACAGGATAACGAGAATGCGTTGCTTCTGTAATTAGGGTGACTAGCTCATCAAGATTATGTTCTTTTTCAGCAGTGACCATTTGAGAGCGCGGTATCATAATATCTCGTACACGCATCTCTGCAATTTCCATCACACCCTCTAACATATCTCGAGTGTCATGGTCGATAAGGTCATTAATTTCTGAATCTCGTATTACATCTACAAGTTCCTGGCGATCTTTTGGTTCACCCTGAAATATCTGTCCTAGGCGTTCAAAGAAGGACTTTCTACTCGGACCTTCTGATTTCCCATTATTCCCTTCGGAATTGGGAGAGTTTTCGTCGTTCATGGTTTCTCATATGTTAACGCTATCAGATGTGTGATAGCTCACTTCTCATCGATATAAGGGTCATCGAATCCCATATTTTGCATGATTTCCGTTTCGAGAGATTCCATCTCTTCCGCTTCATCATCATCGATATGATCATAACCTAGCAGATGAAGTGCACCATGTACAACCATATGCGCCCAATGTGCAGAAAGCGGTTTATTCTGTTCTTGTGCTTCTTTTTCTACGACCTGTTTACAGATAATGAGATCGCCTAGTAGGTCAATTTCAATTTCTGGCGGTGCCTCGAAAGGAAATGAGAGTACATTGGTGGGTTTATCCATTCCTCTGTACTCGCTATTCAACTGCTGACTTTCTTTTTCGTCAACTAGGCGGATAGTGACTTCTGCTTGTGGCTGAAAAAGACGAATGGTTTCGGATAGCCATGTATGAAAGTCATTCTCACTTGGCAGATCAATATTGTTAGTTACCGCGATCTGTAGATCCAATTCAATTGTCATTATGTGCCCTTGGCTTATTAGTTTGTCTTTTGAGCTTCTAAAAGACGTGCATCGCGCTCTTCATTTCTGCGCTTTTCAATCTCATTTCGTTCTTTTTGATCTTTGGTTTCCCATTTTTCATATGCGTTAACTATCCGAGCGACTACTGGATGTCTAACGACATCATCTGCAATGAAAAAATTGAAGCTTATTTCATCGACCTCGGAGAGAACTTCTACAGCATGACGCAAACCGGATTTAGCTCCACGGGGTAAGTCAATCTGTGTCACGTCTCCGGTAATCACTGCACGGGAGTTAAAACCAATACGAGTCAAGAACATCTTCATCTGTTCTACGGTGGTATTCTGGCTTTCATCAAGAATGATAAATGCATCGTTAAGGGTTCTTCCACGCATATATGCTAGTGGAGCAACCTCTATCACGTTTCGCTCGATAAGTTTTTCAACACGTTCAAAGCCAAGCATTTCAAATAGTGCGTCATAAAGAGGGCGCAGGTATGGGTCGACTTTTTGGCTTAAATCGCCAGGTAAAAATCCAAGTTTTTCACCCGCTTCTACCGCTGGGCGAGTTAATAGAATGCGACGGACTTCTTGTCTTTCCAGTGCATCAACTGCTGCTGCAACGGCTAAGTAGGTTTTGCCGGTACCAGCAGGGCCAATGCCGTAGGTTATATCGTGCGTGACGATATTAACTAGGTATTGAGCTTGGTTGGGTGTTCGGGGCTTAATGACGCCTTTTTTTGTTTTAATAAAGACTTCTTTGCCATGTTCAATAGTGGCTTCAGCCGTTTGTTCAAGGACACCAGATTCTTTAATTGCTAGATGGATCTGCTCTGGTTCTATATCTGGTATGTTGCCTCTTATTGGCGCTGTATTAACATAAACTGTTCTAATGATGTCGAGTGTTGCTGCGGCGATATGTGATTTACCAACAATTGAGAATGCGTTACCACGATGGTTTATTTCGACGCCAAGTCTACGTTCTAGGTGTTTGATATTGTCATCGAATGGGCCACAAAGGCTGGACAGACGGTGATTGTCGGAAGGTTCTAGATCTATCTCTAGCGTCAATATTTTATTGCTCAATTTTGCCTCTCATTGTTGCCTTTTACTTCGCCAGCAGGAGAGCTAGCTAGGAGCCCGATGTCGATCGGGCTCTGGCTTACTTTTAAGATAGCTTAAGGTGTAAATGTTGCAACACCTAACTCGTCTTCTTTACGTGATTTTAACATCATATCAGTCGGCGTGGTTGCTATACGTAAATTCATATCTTGTTCTGTACGTACTAGATCACCACGAAGTGAGTTAGAGAATACATCGGTAATATTTACATCAACAAACTGGCCGATAAGATCAGCGGAACCTTCAAAATTGACTACACGATTATTTTCAGTACGTGCACGTAATTCCATCAAGTTTTTCTTCGACGGTCCTTCAACGAGAACACGTTGTTCCGTGTTCAGCATTTGGCGAGAATAACGCATCGCTTGGCTATTTATCTGTTGTTGCAATTCGAACAGACGGTCTTTTTTCTCTTGTTCTGGTAAATCACAAGGGTAATCAGCGGCAGGTGTGCCAGGGCGAGGGGAGAATACAAAGCTGAAGCTCATATCAAAATCGACATCTTTGATAAGTTTCATTGTGTCCTTAAAATCGATATCGCTTTCTCCCGGAAAACCAACGATAAAATCCGAGCTGATTTGGATGCCCGGACGTGCTTTACGTAGTTTTCGAATGATGGATTTATATTCAATAGCCGTGTGAGGCCGCTTCATCATGGTAAGAATACGATCGGAGCCGCTTTGAACGGGGAGGTGTAAAAAACTGACCAATTCAGGGGTATCTTCGTAAACGGCAATGATATCGTCGGTAAATTCTAGCGGGTGGCTGGTAGTAAAACGCAGACGGTCGATACCGTCGATTGAAGCAACAAGGCGCAGTAAATCTGCAAAAGAACAGATATCACCGTCATGAGTTGGACCTCGGAACGCATTGACGTTTTGACCGAGTAAGTTGACTTCTCTTACGCCTTGTTCTGCTAGTTGTGCAACTTCATAGAGAACGTCATCCATTGGACGGCTTACTTCCTCTCCACGCGTATAAGGCACAACACAGTATGTGCAGTACTTAGAGCAGCCTTCCATAATAGAAACAAATGCCGTTGCACCATCAGCGCGCGGTTCTGGCAGGTTATCGAATTTTTCGATTTCAGGGAAAGAGATATCCATGACTGGGACATGGTCACTTTGTGATGCTTTGATCATCGCAGGAAGACGATGCAGAGTTTGCGGGCCAAAAATCACGTCTACAAACGGCGCACGTTCGCGAATATGCTTGCCTTCTTGAGTGGCAACGCAACCCCCAACACCTATCACAACTCCCTCTTTTTTATCTTTGAGAGTTTTCCAACGGCCAAGCTGATGAAATACTTTCTCTTGCGCTTTTTCGCGAATAGAGCAGGTATTTAGAAGTAAGACATCTGCCTCTTCTGGAATGTCGGTTAGCTCATAACCGTTGGCGGCATTAAGCAGATCGGCCATTTTAGACGAATCATATTCGTTCATCTGGCAACCCCAAGTTTTAATTAGCAGTTTCTTACTCATTTCACATTCGCTCGTTTTCAGTGTTCAATTTAGTGAGCATAGTGCTCATATTTTTCGTGCCAAAAGGTGGCAAGCCGAGTATTGTACTGCTTTAAAAACCGCCTGACCAGAGGTTGAATAAATGATTTTAAAATCGATTGAAAGACCTTATCAATGCTATGGTTACTTGGCTGCGTTGTCGTTTACTGGTTTCAGTGGATAAGATACAAAAGTCACTGAGTTTAGAATGTATAGAAGAGAAGAAGTAGCTGAAATGGAACGATACGATTTAGTTATTATTGGCGGTGGAATGGTAGGTGCTGCCGTTGCCTTAGGTGCGGTGAAGCAAGGTAAAAAAATCGCACTCGTTGAAGGTGTTGAACCGCAACCATTTGAAACGTCTCAAGCTATGGATATTCGTGTGTCGGCGATTTCCAAAGCATCAGTGGCGTTGCTTGAATCACTCGATACTTGGGGTCAAGTAACAGCAATGCGAGTTTGCCCCTATCGTCGTTTGGAAACATGGGAACATCCTGAGTGTCGGACTAAGTTTAATGCTGATTCGTTAGGGTTAGACGTATTAGGTTATATTGTTGAAAATAGATTGGTTCAACTGGCTTTATGGACACAAGCTAAGCAATATTCCAACTTGGAATCTTTTTGTCCAGATAGCTTACACTCCATTGAATTTGGTGAGGATAGCAATGTCGTCACTCTTTCTTCCGGTCAACAATTAAAAGCGAGTTTAGTGATCGGTGCGGATGGCGCAAATTCGAAGGTTCGAAGTCTTGCTGGTATCGGTATTACTGCATGGGATTATCGTCAGGATTGTATGCTTGTTAATGTCGAGACGGAGAAGCACCAACAAGATATTACTTGGCAATGGTTTACTCCTAATGGGCCCCGCTCATTTTTACCACTCAAAGGTAATCAAGCCTCTTTAGTTTGGTACGATTCGCCGAAAAGAATTAAGCAACTCATCTCAATGAAACATGACGCTCTGCGTAAAGAAATTGAAACTCACTTTCCGACTGAGCTTGGTAATATTAAGGTGTTGCAGGCAGGGGCATTTCCATTAGTTCGCCGGCATGCGCAAAGTTACTTTAAAAACCGTTGTGTTCTTGTGGGGGATTCTGCTCATACAATCAACCCTCTAGCCGGGCAGGGGGTTAATCTTGGTTTTAAAGACGTGTCCGTGCTGCTGGATATCATAAATAAGCAAGATTGGTATTCAAAAGACACGTTAAAACAATATGAACTAAGACGACGACCAGATAACTTGTTGATGCAATCAGGCATGGATTTTTTCTATAAAGTGTTCAGCAACGATGCTGTACCGCTAAAGTTCGCTCGAAATACAGTGCTGAAAGTGGCGAATAATTTAGGGCCAATAAAAGAAAGGGTACTTAAGTACGCATTGGGACTTTAGATATAAAAAAAGCACTCAATGAGTGCTTTTTTTATAATGGTGCGGAAGGAGAGACTTGAACTCTCACACCTTACGGCGCCAGAACCTAAATCTGGTGCGTCTACCAATTCCGCCACTTCCGCAAAACATTGTTGTAGATAAATTTGAGATGGTGCGGAAGGAGAGACTTGAACTCTCACACCTTGCGGCGCCAGAACCTAAATCTGGTGCGTCTACCAATTCCGCCACTTCCGCATCTCAAACTGTCTACAGACCTATCGGCTAATTGGTAAAAGCAAATAAGCTTGAATAAATGGTGGCTACGACGGGATTCGAACCTGTGACCCCATCATTATGAGTGATGTGCTCTAACCAACTGAGCTACGTAGCCATCACATTAGGTTTTCAGCCTAATGCCTAAGGAAATTAAGAACGTCTAATTTCCAGTAACATAGTCGAGTTGCTAGTTAGGTTATACTCGCATTACTCAAACCACTTACCAATATGGTTGGGTTACCTGCTAGATTTTAAACTAAAGGGAACCAGTGAATACTGGTATCAAAAGTCTCTAGTGGTCAGTACAACCATTCATAAATATGGCTGGGTTACCTGCTAGATTTTAAACTAAAGGGAACCAGTGAATGCTGGTATCAAAAGTCTCTAGTGGTCAATACAACCATTCATAAATATGGCTGGGTTACCTGGATTCGAACCAGGGAATGCTGGCATCAAAAGCCAGTGCCTTACCGCTTGGCGATAACCCAACAAATATGGTGCGGAAGGAGAGACTTGAACTCTCACACCTTGCGGCGCCAGAACCTAAATCTGGTGCGTCTACCAATTCCGCCACTTCCGCATGTTCCGTACTCTTATCAGATGAATTGGATCCAATAAGAAATTGTATAGCTTGAGCTTTAAACTACGATTACTCAAACCACTTACAAATATGGCTGGGCTACCTGCTAGATTTTGAACTAAAGGGAACCAGTGAATGCTGATATCAAAAGTTTAAAAATTGCGGTTACTCAAACCACTTACAAATATGGCTGGGTTACCTGCTAGATTTTGAACTAAAGGGAACCAGTGAATGCTGATATCAAAAGTTTAAAAATTGCGGTTACTCAAACCACTTACAAATATGGCTGGGCTACCTGGATTCGAACCAGGGAATGCTGGCATCAAAAGCCAGTGCCTTACCGCTTGGCGATAGCCCAACAAATATGGTGCGGAAGGAGAGACTTGAACTCTCACACCTTGCGGCGCCAGAACCTAAATCTGGTGCGTCTACCAATTCCGCCACTTCCGCATGTTCCGTACTCTTATCAGATGAATTGGATCCAATAAGAAATTGTATAGCTTGAGCTTTAAACTACGATTACTCAAACCACTTACAAATATGGCTGAGTTACCTGCTAGATTTTGAACTAAAGGGAACCAGTGAATGCTGATATCAAAAGTTTAAAAATTGCGGTTACTCAAACCACTTACAAATATGGCTGGGCTACCTGGATTCGAACCAGGGAATGCTGGCATCAAAAGCCAGTGCCTTACCGCTTGGCGATAGCCCAACAAATATGGTGCGGAAGGAGAGACTTGAACTCTCACACCTTGCGGCGCCAGAACCTAAATCTGGTGCGTCTACCAATTCCGCCACTTCCGCGTAAATCTGTTGTAGAAAATATGAGATGGTGCGGAAGGAGAGACTTGAACTCTCACACCTTGCGGCGCCAGAACCTAAATCTGGTGCGTCTACCAATTCCGCCACTTCCGCGTCTCAAATTTTCTACAGACTTCTTTGCTAACTGGTAAAAGCAAACAAGTTTTAATTATGGTGGCTACGACGGGATTTGAACCTGTGACCCCATCATTATGAGTGATGTGCTCTAACCAGCTGAGCTACGTAGCCATCTAAATCAAGCGAAACAATATAATATAAAGTTCGCCCTTTTAACAGTACAAAAAGTACTTTTTTATTTATGGTCGGGTTACCTGCTAGATTATAACGAGAGGGAACCAGGGTTGCTGGTATCAAACGTTGTAACTGCATTACTCGAACCACTTGCCAATTATGGTCGAGTTACCTGCTAGACTTTAACGAGAGGGAACCAGGGATGCTGGTAATCAAACGTTGTAGCTGCATTACTCGAACCACTTACCAATTATGGTCGGGTTACCGGCTAGATTTAGAACAAGAGAGAACCAGTGAATGCTGGCATCTAAAGTTTTAAAACTAAAGTTACTCGAACCATCTTCAATATGGCTGGGTTACCTGGATTCGAACCAGGGAATGCTGGCATCAAAAGCCAGTGCCTTACCGCTTGGCGATAACCCAACAAATATGGTGCGGAAGGAGAGACTTGAACTCTCACACCTTGCGGCGCCAGAACCTAAATCTGGTGCGTCTACCAATTCCGCCACTTCCGCAAATCTTTTTATAATTTCTAGATAGTAGAATTAGTCTATCTAGAAAAGCAAATATGGTGGCTACGACGGGATTTGAACCTGTGACCCCATCATTATGAGTGATGTGCTCTAACCAGCTGAGCTACGTAGCCAAATTCTCATTCTCTAACCGTACGGCCAGCGACAAGAACGGAGCGCATTATGCGGATCTGTAGGAAAACCGTCAACCTATTTTTTTGCATAAATCCCACTAAAAAGACTGTTCGCGTCTTTTTTAAACAAAGATGGCTTTTTTTGCTTAAAAACTAATTACATTTCTCCATTAAATTGGATTATTAACAATAAAAAATGAAGCGATGATTTTAACAGATATGAAAAAGCCACTTAATAAAAGTGGCTTTATTTAGAACTGATTCAGTGTTTTGGTTACACGTTAAAACGGAAGTGAACAACATCCCCATCTTTAACGATGTAATCTTTACCTTCTAAGCGCCATTTCCCTGCTTCTTTTGCACCACTTTCGCCGCTGAATTGGATGAAATCATCGTAGCCAACGACTTCTGCACGGATGAAGCCTTTCTCAAAATCAGTATGGATCTTACCTGCTGACTGTGGTGCAGTGGCACCAATTGGGATTGTCCATGCGCGAACTTCTTTTACACCAGCGGTAAAGTATGTCTGTAGCGTAAGTAGATCATAGCCTGAACGAATCACACGGTTCAAACCAGGCTCTTCTATGCCCATGTCTTCAAGAAACTCAGCGCGATCTTCATCGTCTAGTTCAGAAAGTTCAGACTCGATGGCGGCGCATACAGGAACGACTACATTGTTTTCGTTTTCTGCAAATTTGCGTACTTGATCAAGGAATGGGTTATTTTCAAAGCCATCTTCACTCACGTTAGCGATGTACATCGTCGGCTTTAACGTTAAGAAGTTTAAGTAATCTACCGCTTTCAACTCTTCTTTCGCTAGCTGAACCGTTCTCGCCATGCCACCTTCTGTTAAAATAGGCAGAAGTTTTTCTAGTACAATCACTTCGAATTTAGCGTCTTTGTCGCCGCCCTTGGCTCGTTTTGCCTGGCGATGAATTGCTCGCTCACAAGTATCTAAGTCTGCAAGAGCAAGCTCTAAATTGATGATTTCAATATCGTCTAAAGGCGATATTTTACCTGCAACGTGAACGATGTTTTCATCTTCAAAGCAACGAACCACGTGACCAATTGCATCTGTTTCACGGATATTAGCAAGGAATTTATTCCCTAGACCTTCACCTTTAGATGCTCCAGCAACGAGGCCTGCTATGTCCACAAACTCCATAGTCGTCGGTAGGATTTTTTGAGGGTTAACAATCTTTGCTAGTGCATCTAGACGTAAATCAGGCACAGGTACTATGCCAGTGTTAGGCTCGATAGTACAAAATGGAAAGTTTGCTGCTTCGATACCAGCTTTAGTTAGTGCGTTAAACAGAGTCGATTTACCTACGTTTGGTAGACCAACGATGCCACATTTGAAACCCATGATATAAACCTTATTCTGCTTTGAACGTGTGTAAGCGATTTTGTGCTTTGGCTATGCCGTCTTTGAGTAAGATATCTAAGCTGCGGACAGATTCATCTACGACAGCATCAATACATTCTTGCTCTTTTGCTGGGGCTCTACCCAATACATAGCCAGATACCCTATCTTTATGCCCCGGATGGCCAATGCCAATCCGTAAGCGGTAAAATTCTTTGTTATTACCTAGTCTGCTAATTGAGTCTTTTAAACCGTTATGGCCACCGTGGCCGCCCCCTTTTTTAAACTTACCTACCCCGGGAGGGAGATCAAGTTCATCATGAGCGATCATGATTTCTTCAGGCTTGATTTGGTAGAACTTGGCAACAGAAGCAACAGCCTTTCCTGACAAATTCATAAACGTGGTCGGAATGAGAAGACGTAAATCGTCACCATTTACCATGATACGTCCAGTATAACCAAAGAACTTTGATTCATTCTTTAATGCTATATTGTGGACTCGTGCCAATTCTTCAACAACCCATGCTCCGGCGTTATGTCGGGTCTTCGCATATTCAGGACCTGGGTTTGCCAGACCTACGAGCAGTTTAATCTCTTGACTCACGGTTAGGATCTCTCTTGGATTTTCAAAAAGCGCCGTATAGTAGCATAAAAGTACTTCAAGGTGCGAGGCACTAAATATGGGTTTCCACAACACAAAAAAACACCCCTTCTAAAGAGGTGTTTTTAATAAGATTAACGGTTATTTATAGCGACAAACTAAAACCGTGCTGACAAACCGTCTTAAGCTAAATCGTCTTAACTAAACATAGCTGAAATAGATTCTTCGTTGCTGATACGACGAATCGCTTCAGCAAGCATGCTAGATAGAGTCAACTGCGTTACTTTACCTGTTGCTGCCATTTCCTTAGAAAGGGTAATGGAATCGGTAATGATAACTTGGTCGATCACTGAGTTTTTGATGTTCTTGGCTGCATTGCCCGAGAACACGGCGTGTGTTGCGTATGCGAATACACGCTTAGCTCCACGCTGTTTAAGTGCTTCTGCTGCCTTACAAAGTGTGCCACCAGTATCGATCATGTCATCGACGATAACACAGTCACGGCCTTCTACTTCACCAATCAGGTTCATTACTTCCGATACATTGGCGCGTGGACGACGTTTGTCTACGATAGCAATATCAATATTTCCTAACGCCTTCGCAGTTGCACGTGCACGAACAACGCCACCAAGATCTGGTGAAACGACCACAGGGTCTTCTAGACCACGGGCTGCCATATCTTCTAGAAGAACTGGCGTACCGAAGATGTTATCTACAGGGACATCGAAGAAACCTTGAATCTGCTCAGCATGAAGGTCGATAGTTAATACTCGATCAACACCCACGTTAGACAGAAAGTCAGCAACGACTTTTGCAGTGATAGGCACACGAGCAGAACGAACGCGTCTGTCTTGTCGAGCATATCCGAAGTAAGGGATAACAGCAGTAATACGGCCTGCGGAAGCACGGCGCATTGCATCAATCATTACTACTAATTCCATTAGGTTATCATTAGTAGGAGCACAGGTTGATTGGATGATGAATACGTCACTACCACGAACATTCTCGTTTATTTGAACCGCTATTTCTCCATCAGAGAAACGGTCAACAGTAGCGTCACCAAGAGAAATATAGAGACGATCAGCAATACGTTGGGCTAGTTCAGGTGTAGCGTTACCAGCAAATAGCTTCATATCAGGCACAGTGGAAACCTCGGGGTTGCGTCCAGTTTTTAAATTAGGTTGGGTGTTCACGAGTTACTCATTCTTTAATCTATTCAGCTAAAGATTTTTTGTAACTGGTGAGTGTTTTATGCAATAGGGAACGGTTTTTCCCTTGTGCAATAAAACTTAAAACAGCGTCAGGAAGTTTAGCACGAATTCTCTCTGCATCGAGTTTGTTGTTAAACTCAGAAAACAGACATGACCCTGTACCCGTCAATCTTGACGGCGCATATTGTAACAGCCATGAAAGTTGCTTATCAACCTCTGGATAAAGTAATCGGACAATTTTTTCGCAATCGTTTACTTGTGATCCAGTTAACAGCTCAGCTATAGCTCGCTTTGGGGTATTTCTGGTCAAGTCAGGATGAGAAAAAATTTCTGCTGTTGATATGCTCACATCAGGCTTAACCACCAGATACCACTTCTCTTCTGGGGTTACTTTTTCTAATCGTTCTCCCACTCCTTCTGCAAATGCCGAAAAGCCTTTCACAAAAATTGGGACATCAGCACCTAGTTGTAAACCAATATCAGCCAACTCATCAGAGGTTAAATTAAGCTGCCAGAGAAAATTTAATGCGACAAGTACGGTCGCAGCATTAGAAGAACCGCCGCCAATACCACCACCCATGGGTAACCTTTTTTCCAAATGGATATCAGCACCGTAGGAAACCTGAGTCTTTTCTTTAAGCGCTATAGCGGCTTTCCATATCAAATTGCTCTCGACAGGTACGCCTTTAAGTTCAGGGGTAAGCGTAATCTTGTCAGAGGAATTGGCTTGGATAGTTAGGGTGTCGCAATAATCTAAAAACTGGAATAGTGTTTGAAGCTCGTGGTACCCATCTTCTCTTCTATTGTTGATATAAAGAAAGAGATTAAGCTTTGCAGGGGAGGGCCAAGAAGTCGACTGAGTTATCATGAATTTATTACCCATTTAGAAACAGCGATTTTAATTTTGGTGTCTGTGGATTTTAGTGTCATTTGATTTGGTAGCGGCAGGCCATCGTAATCTTGATAGCGGGTGTAATCTAATGTCCAGTTACGGTTTCTGCTTCTTTTTTGTAAAGATTTTAATGTGTTAGTTTCATTAAATTGGTAGTCGTCTGCCTGAATTGGGAGACCTTTTATCCAATGTTTCAATTGAGATACCGGAAATTCTAAACCAGTTAACTCTGCGAATAACAAGTTGGCGTCTTTATTTTCGTAGATTTGGTCATCACTGGTGATCACCTTGGAACCGTCCGGTGTCATAATGAGCGTTAATACAGTAGAGCCGAGAAAGTTGATCAAACGTAATTCGCTGTCTTTTTCAGTATGTTTCCAATAAAAATTCAAACTAACGGTATCTTTTGGGCCTCGATAACCCAGTTTGCCCGTAGCCTGAAATGAACGAATGTTTGAGAGCTGTGTACTGTGTTTTTCCCATTCTACATTAATGGCCGATTCTTTAGGGAGGGTGCTACAAGCAGAAACGAAAAAAATCAGGGACAAATAGATACAGTATTTTTGAATTATTTTCATATTGGTCAATAATCACGCAAATCAAGTAAGTCTTTAGGGGTAACTATATCATCTAAATCACGAACTCATAAAAACATCTCTCTATCACCCTTTCATTAAGTAAGCCCATCAAGTAAAATTCCCCCCTTAATTCGTATATTAAAATCGAGATCTTTTATTCCATGTCCTTGCTTGTTATTGGTATCAATCACAATACAGCGTCGGTTGAATTGCGAGAAAAGGTTGCTTTTTCCCCTGAGAAGTTGACAGAGGCGCATAAGCAACTTGGAGCAGATTCAAATATAAAAAGTGGTGTTATTGTCTCCACTTGTAATCGAACAGAGATCTATTTTGATGTAAAACAAGCAAGTAAGAATCAAGTAATTGACTGGATGACAGAGTTTCATCAGATTCAACCTGAAGAACTTAAGTCAAGCTTATATATACATGAAGAACAAGCGGCGATTAAGCACTTGATGCGTGTTTCGTGTGGACTCGACTCGCTTGTATTGGGTGAACCTCAAATCTTGGGGCAAGTTAAGCAAGCCTACTCAAGTGCTAGAGAGCTTAAGTCTGTCGACGGCACAATGGAAAAATTGTTCCAAAAAACATTTTCAGTAGCAAAAAAAGTTCGCACAGAAACTGAAATCGGCGGGAGCGCTGTTTCGGTTGCTTATGCAGCCTGCACACTTGCGAAGCACATATTTGAATCACTTTCAGAATCGACAGTCTTATTAGTGGGTGCCGGCGAGACAATAGAACTTGTCGCCAAACACCTTTCCGATAATGGATGCAAACATATCATTGTTGCTAATCGTACCCGTGAACGCGCACTAGGCTTAGCAAAACAGTTTGATGCTCAGGTGATAAGCCTCGAAGAAATACCGGAACACCTATATAGAGCCGATATCGTTATAAGCTCTACAGCCAGTCCTTTACCTATTATCGGTAAAGGTATGGTGGAAACGGCGTTGAAAAAACGTAAGCGTCAACCCATTCTAATCGTAGATATAGCCGTACCGAGAGATGTAGAACAGCAAGTTGGCGACTTAGACGATATTTATCTTTATACTGTCGACGATTTACAGTCTATTGTTCAGCAGAATATGGAGCAGCGCAAAGTTGAAGCGATTCAAGCTGAGGCGATTGTTTCCGAAGAGAGCGCTGCATTTATGACTTGGTTACGATCATTACACGCTGTTGATAGTATCCGAGAATTTCGAACGTCAGCCAATGCGATTAGAGAAGAACTTATCGCGAAAAGCCTACAGGCACTCGAGGCTGGTGGTGACCCCGAAAAGGTGTTGCTAGAACTAAGCAATAAACTGACCAACAGATTGATCCACGCTCCTACTCGCGCCCTGCAAAGTGCAGCGGAGCAAGGTGACCCAGATAAACTCTCTGTAATTAGACAGAGTATAGGTCTAGACGACCTACAACAAAATTAAAGAAGATTATGAAACAATCCATTTTGACTAAGCTTGAAACTCTAGTAGAGCGTTACGAAGAGGTTCAGCATTTACTTGGTGATCCTGACGTTATTGGTGACCAAAACAGATTCCGTGCACTGTCTAGAGAGTATTCTCAATTAGAAGAAGTGACGATGTGCTTCCAAGCGTACCAGCAAGCTCAAGACGATCTCGACGCTGCTGAGGAAATGGCGACGGAAGACGATGCAGAAATGCGCGAAATGGCGCAAGAAGAGATAAAGGAATCTAAAGCCACTATCGAAAAACTGGCGGATGATCTACAGATTCTACTGATACCAAAAGATCCAAACGATGAGCGTAACTGTTTCTTAGAGATTCGAGCAGGCGCCGGTGGAGATGAAGCGGGTATATTCGCCGGTCACCTTTTCCGTATGTATAGCCGTTTTGCTGAGAAGAAAGGTTGGCGAATCGAGGTAATGAGCTCGAATGAATCTGAACAAGGTGGTTACAAAGAGATGATCGCTAAAGTGATTGGCGACGGTGCTTATGGCGTACTAAAATTTGAATCAGGTGGCCACCGAGTGCAACGTGTTCCTGCGACGGAATCGCAAGGGCGTGTACATACCTCTGCTTGTACCTTGGCTGTCATGGCAGAAATACCAGAAGCGGATCTACCAGAAATTAAATCGTCTGACTTGAAAATAGACACATTCAGATCGTCTGGTGCTGGTGGTCAGCACGTGAACACCACCGATTCTGCTATACGAATTACCCACTTACCGACGGGTACTGTAGTGGAATGTCAGGATGAACGTTCTCAGCATAAAAACAAGGCGAAAGCGATGTCGGTTCTTGCTGCAAGAATTATTAAGGCTGAAGAAGCTAGACGCGCTGAAGTCGTTTCGGATACTCGACGTAATCTATTGGGTTCTGGCGACAGAAGTGACCGTGTTCGAACTTACAACTATCCGCAGGGCCGAGTATCAGACCATCGAATCAACCTTACATTGTACCGTTTGTCAGAAGTGATGGAAGGCGATCTTCAAAGCCTTATTGATCCAGTGATATTAGAATATCAAGCAGATCAACTTGCCGCGCTTGCAGACCTGAATTAATCCAGAATCGCATTATATATGGATATGACACCGACTGTTGAGGCGACGTTGAGGGCGACAACCACTTTGCTGGGTGAAAGCGGAAGCGCGTCGCCATCTTTGGATGCTGCAGTGTTGCTTTGCCATGTACTAGGAAAACCACGCAGTTACCTTTTAACGTGGCCTGAAAAAGTACTGACAAACGAACAACAAAGCCAGTTCAGAGCGTTGATAAAAAGACGAATTGAAGGCGAACCTATTGCTTACATAACCGGTGAACGTGAATTTTGGTCATTGTCGTTGATGGTTTCTCCTTCAACATTGATCCCTAGACCTGATACGGAACGTCTTGTTGAGATTGCACTGGAAAAAGTGCCCACAGAACCTTGTCAGCTATTGGATTTGGGATCGGGGACCGGCGCTATCGCTCTTGCGATGGCATCTGAGTGTCCACAGCATGCCGTTACTGGCATAGACATTCGTACCGAAGCTAAAGAATTGGCGGAGAAAAATGCAACAAACCTCGGTATAAATAATGTTACGTTTTTGCAAGGCAGCTGGTTTGAACCGCTAGAAACAAATCGTAACTACATTGGAACTAAATTTGATCTGATTGTTTCCAATCCACCATATATTGATAAAGATGATCCTCACCTTACCTCTGGTGATGTTAGGTTCGAACCAAAAAGTGCTCTTGTCGCCGAAGAGAAAGGCTTGTTAGATATACGTATGATTGCAACACAGGCTGTTCGTCACCTAAAGCCGAAAGGCTGGTTGCTGTTTGAACACGGTTTTGAACAAGGTGAAGCCGTGCGAGAATTATTGTTAACTTTGGGCTATAGCGACGTGTCAACCGAGCAAGATTACGCTGGGAACGACAGAGTTACCTATGGCCGATGTGAGTCAACTCCATTAGAATAAAGAGAAATTACAGTGTATTTTGCTTTAAAAAACATCCACATGCTGTCTATCGTACTTAGTGCGATTTTATTATCCATTCGCTACGCATTGATGATGGCGAACTCCCCGATGATTGAAAAGAAGTTTCTAAAAATATCACCACATGTTATCGATACGATATTAATCCTCTCCGGTATAGGGCTAATTTTCAGCCTCGGGTTTATACCTTTTACACCAGGCAATGAATGGTTTACGGAAAAAGTGACCTGTATATTGGCCTATTTCGCATTAGGTTTCTTTACTCTTAAAGTCGCTAAAAATCGACTACTTAGAACCTTCGCATTCTTTGGCGCGTTAGGCTGGTTAGTAATGGCGGGTAAGATCGCAATAACTAAAGTACCAGCATTAATAGGGTAAACCATGTTTAAATTGTTCGATGAAGATTTAGATGGGATGGCGATCGTAGAAGGAGCATTAGCGCTCAATCATTCGATTAACTCCGATACAGACGTTGCGTGGGCTGAGGCAGAACTTGCGAAACTATTGAGTGAGATAGAGCTGGCGTTAGTTAATGAGACAGACGAAAAACAGAAGTTTGACTCTTTCATACGCTACTTCTACTGCGACCTAGGGTTTAAAGGCGACAGTGAAGCCTACTTCAGCTCAGAGAATGTATTTATGGATACAGTACTGAGGCGCAGAATGGGTATCCCTGTGAGTCTGGGCGCTCTGTTTCTTTATTTTGCAGGCAAGTTAGGCTTTCCTGTTGAAGGTGTGACGTTTCCAACCCAATTTTTGGTTAAGCTGCTATGGTCTGATGAAAAGCCAATGTACATCAATCCATATAATGGTGAGTATGTAGACAAGAAGATACTCACCGCTTGGCTTATTGGACAAGAAGGGCCGTTAGCTAAATTGAAAGCAGAACACCTAAAGACAGCGGATCATCCCACGATTATTGGTCGTTGGTTAGCCGTAACCAAAAGCGCACTTTTAAGAGAAGAGCGCTATACTTTGGCACTTAGGTGTACCGATTTGGCATTAAGCTTTGTTCCCGATGACCCCTATGAGATTCGCGATAGAGGCTTTATTTATCAACAGCTTGATTGTCATCAAATTGCAAAAACTGATTATCAATTTTTTATTGATCAGTGCCCAGAAGATCCAGCGGCTGAGCTACTCAAAAGCCAGTTAAGGGCACTGGACACAAATATCGTTACTATTCACTAGTTAATTTGTTGAATTAGCTAAAGCCATTGATTAAAAGTAGAGAGAAAAAAATGGAACAAAAAATCGTTCATGTTGGTGATATTCCAGTTGCAAACGACAAACCGTTTACCTTATTTGCGGGGATGAATGTTCTTGAATCTCGCGATCTCGCTATGAAAATCTGCGAACATTATGTCACCGTTACTGAGAAACTTGGTATTCCATACGTATTTAAGGCGTCATTTGATAAAGCGAATCGCAGCTCTGTCCATTCTTATCGTGGTCCCGGCCTAGAAGAAGGAATGAAGATATTCCAAGAAATCAAAGATACCTTTGGTGTGAAAATCATTACCGATATCCATACGGAAGCACAAGCTCAAATTGTTGCCGATGTCGTTGATGTGATTCAGCTACCTGCATTCTTAGCTCGTCAGACCGATCTTGTTGAAGCGATGGCGAAGACGGGTGCGGTTATCAATGTCAAGAAACCTCAATTTATGAGCCCTGATCAAGTGGGGAATATTGTGGATAAGTTTGCAGAATGTGGGAATGATAAAATCATTCTATGTGAGCGAGGTTCTTGCATGGGCTATGATAATCTAGTGGTTGATATGCTTGGTTTTGGTGTCATGAAAAAAGTGTCTAACGGCAGTCCTATTATTTTTGACGTGACTCACTCATTGCAGATGCGAGATCCGTCTGGTGCAGCATCTGGTGGACGTCGTAACCAAACAGTCGAGTTAGCTAAGGCAGGATTAGCAACGGGTATTGCTGGTCTGTTTATTGAGGCTCATCCTGACCCTGATAAGGCAAGATGTGACGGTCCGTCGGCTCTTCCATTGGATAAATTGGAGCCTTTCTTAGCTCAGATGAAGTCACTTGATGACATGATTAAGAGCTTTGAACATATCGATATTAAGTAACTCATCGACGCACTATAAAATTAAACCGCCTTTTGGGGCGGTTTTTTTGTGGAAAAATCAATTGAAGTACAAACCTGAAAGAATTCAACTTTGCTAAGCCTGAACCTAGATCAATATCATAGGTAACCGATTGCCTGTGATGGCTTTTGGTTTTATGTGTATTAAATCACTTTCATTAAAATAAAACTGTAATATAAAGGTGACCTATATTTCATATATATGAAATCATAATAGATGATCTCTTCGAATAATCTAAACTTCTTCAAGTTGTCACTTGAAAAACCATGATTTGAGAACTTCACGGCAGTGAAAAATCCAAAATAATAGAAAGGTACTAAAGATGAAGGAACGCTTGATACTTAAAACTGTGCTAGGTGCAGCAATATTAGCAACATTGGCTGGTTGCGCGACGGGACCTGCATGGGAAGAAGACCAAACTTATAAGCTAACGGTTTTGCATACCAATGATCACCATGGCCGTTTCTGGTCAAATAAATATGGTGAGTACGGTATGGCAGCGCGTAAAACGCTAATCGATGAATTACGTGCTGAAGTGGCTGCTGAAGGTGGCAGTGTGCTACTGCTTTCTGGCGGTGATATTAACACCGGTGTTCCTGAATCAGATCTGCAAGACGCTGAACCTGATTTTAAAGGGATGAACAAGCTTGGTTATGACGCAATGGCGTTAGGTAACCATGAATTTGATAACGCGCTTTCAGTGCTAGATCAGCAAATCGCATGGGGTGGTTTCCCTATGTTGTCTGCAAACATCTATGACAAAACAACAGGCGAACGTAAATATCAAGCCTATGAAATGTTTGAAAAGCAAGGCATCAAAATTGCTGTCATCGGTTTAACTACTGAAGATACGATGAAGATTGGTAATCCAGAATTTATTGCTGGATTAGAATTTCGTGACCCGAAAGAAGAAGCGAAGAAGCTGATCGCTGAAATTAATGAAAGCGAAAAACCAGATCTGATTTTTGCTGTGACGCATATGGGTCACTATGAAAATGGTAATCGTGGTGTGAATGCACCAGGTGATGTTGCGCTTGCTCGTTATTTAGACGAAGGCTCGCTAGATATGATCGTTGGTGGTCACTCTCAAGAACCTGTCTGTATGGAAGGTCCTAACGTGATGAATGGCTCCTTCAAGCCGGGTGCTGAGTGCCAACCAGATAATCAAAATGGTACCTGGATAGTTCAGGCTCATGAATGGGGTAAATATGTAGGTCGTGCTGACTACGAATTCCGTAATGGTGAACTGGAAATGGTGAGCTATGACCTTATTCCTGTAAACCTTAAGAAAAAAATCAAGGTTGATGGCAAGAAAACGCGCGTATTCATTCAAGATGAAATCGCTCAAGACGCGGAAATGGTCGCATTCTTGAAACCATACCAAGAGCAAGGTCAGGAACAGTTGAACATTAAGGTTGCTGAATCTAATGCGAACCTAGTTGGTGAGCGAAATATCGTTCGTTTCCAACAAACTAACCTTGGTCGCTTGATTGCTACTGCACATATGGAACGCGCTAAAGCAGATTTCGGTGTGATGAACTCTGGTGGTGTACGTGCTTCAATTGAAGCTGGCGACATTACGTATAAAGATGTGTTGACCGTTCAACCATTCGCAAACGTAATTACATACAACGACATGAAGGGTAGTGAAGTACTAGACTACTTGAACGTTGTCGCGACGAAACCGGTTGATTCTGGTGCTTATGCTCAGTTCGCTGGTATTTCAATGACAGTAGAAAACGGTAAAGTGAGTGATGTTAAGATTGGCGGTATGCCACTTGATATGAACAAGACATATCGTTTCACCGTGCCAAGCTTTAATGCTGCTGGTGGTGATGGCTATCCTAAGTTGACAGGTCACGCCGGCCACGTTAATACTGGCTTTGTTGATGCAGAAGTATTGAAAGCATACCTAGAGTCAAACACACCGATAGATGTAAGCAAATTCGAGCCAAAAGGCGAGATGGTTTACAAATAAGGGATTAACTTGACGATCCTCTAAGGAACGTTGAAGATAAAGGCGATGCTAATGCATCGCCTTTTTTATTTATTACGAGTGAATTATACCAAGCTAAGTTAGTGTGTGATCAACATGAATGTCATTCAGTCGAACGTTCAAGACACCGACACCCTTGTGCGCATAGTAGTGGGCCTTCCTGCCCATTGATGTTGGCTCCATGATCACCATATTGCTGATCAGTTGATTTTCCAGATTGGTATTACTTGAAACAAAATCGTTGAGTAAAGTATGACACCAGCTATCGACCTTCTAAAGAAGAAAAAAATACCACATACGGTTCATCAATATAAGCATGACCCCAAGCATGTAAGCTACGGCTTAGAGGCGGCCGAGGTGCTTGGGGTAGACCCTAATAAGGTATTTAAGACCTTGATGTTCTGTATCAACGGCGAGCAGAGAAACCTTGCTGTAGCTATCATTCCGGTGGAGAGTAAGCTTAATCTTAAACAGGCAGCTAAAGCGATGAAAGCCAAAAAGGCGGAGATGGCTGACCCCACTATCGCTCAGAAAATATCTGGATACGTTGTCGGTGGTATCAGCCCATTAGGCCAGAAGAAAAGATTACCGACTTGTTTAGATATTACTGCTCAAGGGCAGGAGGCTATTTATGTGTCTGCTGGGAAGCGGGGACTTGATTTGGAGGTGTCGCCAGATCACCTGTTGCAACTAACGAACGGATTGTTTGCCGAGTTAACGGCATAAAAAATAGAGAGACCATCACCTAATTGATTGAGCAGATGATGGTCGTTAATATTATTTATCTGTGGGTCTATTTTTTTAGAGAAAGCGTACCTTCGACTCGTTTTGTTGGCTTGCTATCCCGTCTGCTGTCGGCGTTAGAGTACGAATCGGAATTTCTTTTTCTTGGAGAATGACGAAATTCATCGGCATTGTTACCTGAAAAAGTTCTTGGTTTTTGATTTCTTCTTGCGCGAGAAGGTTGATTCTCTTCTCGACTATCAAATAGTTTTGCGTCCGTCGCTCGTCTGATTCGCCCTCCATCCGCATTCACTTTCGATGCTTCTTCAGTATTACTTGAATCACCACTCATTCTTAGTATTTCAGCAACTTCAGCGTCTGTTAAATAACGCCATTTTCCGTTTGGAATACCGTCGATAGTGATATTCATAATACGCACGCGACGAAGCTTAAATACTTCATAACCTAATGCCTCACACATACGGCGAATTTGACGGTTTAACCCTTGGGTCAGTACGATGCGAAACGAGTACTTGGTTTCTTCGGTAACTTCACAAGGGAGAGTGACCGTGTCAAGAATGGCCACTCCTGAAGACATTTTCTCAAGAAAAGCTTTGTTAATGGGTTTGTCTACGCGAACCACATATTCTTTCTCGTGGTTATTGCCAGCACGCAATATTTTGTTGACGATGTCGCCATCATTTGTCAAAAATATCAGTCCATCGGAAGGTTTATCTAAACGACCAATTGGGAATATTCGCTGCTTTAAACCAATGAAATCGACGATATTACCAGGGATATCCCTTTCTGTCGTACAGGTGATACCTGTTGGTTTATTCAACGCGATATAGATGGCTTTTTGCTTTCGATTTAGTGGCTTGTCATCGACGAGTACGACGTCATCCGCTAGTACTTTGGTCCCCATTTCTGGGACGATACCGTTAATGGTGACTCGGCCACTATCAATGAGCCTATCCGCTTCTCTACGGGAGCAAAAACCCGTCTCACTGATAAATTTATTTAAGCGTTTGCCTTGCGGATCTTGAGATATATTTTGCGACATGGTTTTCTCTGTTTCACAACGATGAAAAAAGCAACGATAAAATCGTTGCTGGGTATTGGCTTATTTTAGCATCAATTTGTATTTAACCTAGACGTTTTTGATGCCTTTCGCGATTTTCGAGTTTTTTATCGATGCTTTTCTTCAACATAACATATACCGCACCTGTACCGCCGTGTGTTCTTTGTGTGCTATGTACCGCCAATACATCCGATATCTGCGCTAACCAACTAGCGGTATAGCTTTTCATCATCGCGGGAGGATTTGAACGCTCTCCTTTCCCATGGACAATAATCACACTCCGGATATCCATACGTAAACATTGGCGAAGGAACTTAACGATTTCTTCTCGGGCCTGTGTGAGGGTTCTCTTGTGAAGGTCCAAACGTGCCTGAATAGGATACTTGCCGAGTCTTAACTTTCGATAGACCCCGTCTTGTACACCACTGCGTTTAAACTCGATAATATCATCTGGTTTTAGCATTGGGGCGTGATCAAGAGAAAGGTATTCAGGTTCATCCTCTGTTAGGTTCATCGCGGCTTCACGACGAGCTAATTGAGCATCAGAAACATGATGGTCTTTTTTGAGTTCGGCGATGTCTTGTGTCAACGGTTTTACATCGTCCATCATTTTTTGAAATAGGTCTAGGTCGTCTTCCTGAGACATAACTGCATCTCACATTGGTCAATATTCATCAAATGAGTATACCAGTTGGAAATGCAAGGTCATCAACTATTGATCATCAAGAAAAGTAGATCGCCAGAGCCATGGTTCATATCGGTAAATTACAGGCAAAGAAAACCGGAGAAAATATAATATTTACTCCGGAGCAATAGTTTGACTTGCTAAGTGATCTAGTGAGGAGATTTGTCGCTTACTATCTTGTAAATGAAATAACCACCGAAAAATAGCATGATGCCGAATGTGACGAATATGACTATCATTGAAGATAAGCCTATCGCATTCCCAAAAAGGAGATCGAGCCAGAAATCCATGTTTTCTCCTAACAAAATAGTAATGACGAAACTAAATTAGAGGTTGTTTAGCTATTAATCACTGATCTGGATCAATTGTGGCCATTTAGTTAAGAAAATGATCTTGTTGTTGTGTTTTTAGTCACATTTTAGCTGGGCTTGATGCTAAAGTAAGCAGTTGAACAGATGCTGAGAAAAAGTAGTAGAAATGGCTTGCGTCTAAGTAAATAATGAGTAATATACGCTTCCGTTCCCGGTTAAAAGAAATCGGAACGATATTCGGTGAATAGCGCAGCTTGGTAGCGCATCTGGTTTGGGACCAGAGGGTCGGGGGTTCGAATCCCTCTTCACCGACCATCTTTAAAAGCCTCGTCTGATGACGGGGCTTTTTGCATTTTAGAAAAGAGTAAATATAAGAGTGAGTGGAAGTATAAGGTCGGGGGCGTTTACGCCTTAATTCAGCTACCTCAAACCTCGTCATCCCCATGAAAATGGGGATCTAATATAACAAAGATTCCCGTTTCCATGGGAATGACGAAGTATTTAGTACTAACTGAACAGCATTACACAAAGTGGGGATCTGATAGCACAAATATTGCCTGTATTCACGGCATTGTGTCCCCTGACATCAACGGTTGCATCCTATCGTTTCATGACAGAAAAAATAAGAACAAGTGGAGGTGACGGGAATAAAATTTTGACATATAATCAATGCCCTAATCGGATGCTAGCGCAGTTTGGTAGCGCACTACTCTGGGGGAGTAGGGGTCAGCGGTTCGAATCCGCTGCATCCGACCATATCACTCACTCTCTTGTTATTATTCCACAATGTGAAATGTTAACGAGAGAGCTATGCATTATTTGGTTTACAGGCAATCAATAGGGTTTTCTTTGGAAAGCTGAGTAATGCTAAATCCTTTCTCTGATAAAAGCGTGAGAAGATTCTCTTTTCCTACAAGGTGCAAAGCGCCGACAACGACTAAAAACTTCCCTTCAGCAATAAATGAATGCGAGTCGAGTTTACTGGCCCAATCGTGGTTTCGTTGATAGATAAACTGATCACCGAGTTCATCCCCAATGGCACTTTGGATAGTGAGCTCGGCAAGCTGTTGTTTATTGCCTGCATGCCAACTTTCGACTAAACATTCGCTTACCTTTACATTTTCTTGCCAGTTTTCGATGGTATCCGTTAATAATAATTGGCTTACTTTTGGATCGTTAGTAAATAGCCCCAGTTGAAACTCTATGGACTCTAATGCCAATATTGTCTTGTCAAGATTGGTGGCTTGCTCCGTAATGTAGGTATCTATACCGAGTTGCTGGCTAAAGCCCATTTTTGAAAATTGAGATATTTGTAGTGTTATAGCAGTCTGCCACGCTGGGCTTGTTAAAAAAGCTTTTGGGGTGAAGCCCAACTGACGATTAATCTCTTCTAGTTGAGCTTTCTGCTTCTCGTTGAGCACTTCGTCTGTCGACTGAGTGTCAATATTCAATGTCGGCGTATTATCCGTTAGCTTTATCTCCGTAATGACGGCGTCGCTCGTTTGCAAAAATGCGGTGATCGCGGCTGGCAAGGGGTACATCTTCGAGTTTCCCATATGGATTGACCCGAGTATCATTAGTTCTTTGTCACCTTTGGTTGCTTTAAAATACAGCGGTTCTGCTGCGACAGAATAGCTCAATAGCAAAGAAAGAAGCGTCAGCGATGTCTTGATTACAGTGTTCATTAAGTCTCTCGAATTATTTAAGGCCTATTTTACTTTAAAAAATCTTAATCGGTTGGCGTTGCTGACCACCGTTATCGAAGATAACGCCATTGCCGCTCCTGCAAATACAGGGCTAAGTAGGAATCCAAACATAGGATACAGAACTCCGGCTGCAACTGGAATGCCAATGGAGTTATAGATAAAGGCCCCAAACAAATTTTGCTTCATATTTCTTACCGTTGCTTTTGATAATTCAATGGCACTATTGACGGCAATAGGAGAAGAGTTGAGCAAGGTCATCTGAGCACTTTCTATTGCGACATCAGAGCCACTGCCCATTGCGATGCCAATATCGGCTTGTGCTAATGCAGGTGCGTCATTTATACCGTCACCGACCATCGCCACTATCCTTCCTGACGATTGTAGGTTTTGTATATGGTGCGCTTTTTCGTCTGGGAGAACGCCGGCAATGACCTGTTTTATACCGATCTCTTTTGCAATTTTCTCCGCAACGATTTGATTGTCACCACTTAGTAATACGACATTTATTTTATTTGCTTGTAGTAATGCGATGGCTTCAAGTGCATCCTTTTTAATGGGATCTGAAATAGCGATTATTCCCGCGAATTGATGATCAATACTTACCGCTACTACGGTCCACGCTTTAGCTAAATAGCTCGAAATGCGGTTGTCTTCAATCTTAATACCTTGAGAGCGGATAAAATTAACTGAGCCTACAGAAACCGCCGTCCCCGAGACTTTACCGGATAAGCCTTTTCCTCTTTGGTTTTGTACATCCGTTGCCGCATTCAAGGGGATGTTTTTCTCCTTAGCGAATTGACATATAGCCCCTGCTAGCGGATGTTCAGAATGACTTTCGAGTGCATAAATGGATTGTAAAAATGTCTCTTCATCCATGTCGTTGAGGACCTGAAATTCTTGAATAGATGGTTTACCAAGCGTTAATGTCCCGGTTTTATCAAAAACGACGGTGTCGATTTTACTGGCATTTTGCAAGACATCGGCGTCTTTGATTAATATGCCAAGTTCTGCCGCTTTGCCTACCCCTACGGTAATAGAAAGTGGGGTGGCGAGTCCGAGTGCGCAAGGACAAGCTATAATCAGGACTGTGGTCGATACAATCATCATATAACTGGCTTTAGGGTCTGGGCCAACCCACCACCAAATGAGCGCAGAAAAAATCGCAATACCAACCACGACGGGGACAAATATCGCCGATATTGAATCGGCAAGCTTTGCGATAGCTGGCTTGCTGCTTTGGGCTTGACGGACCAGCTGAATGATTCTTGCCAGCATGGTTTGACTGCCAACCCCTGTGGCGAGAATAAACAGACTACCATCGCTGTTTATCGTACCCGCTGACACGTTATCACCGATAACCTTTAGCTTTGGAATCGGTTCTCCCGTTAACATCGCTTCGTCAACGTAAGACTCACCTTCTACCACGTCTCCATCGACAGGGATTTTTTCTCCGGGTTTTATCAGTAGTAACATCCCCTGCGTGATGGAACCGATCGGCATTACAATATCTTCGTCTCCTTGACGAACTGTAGCGGTTTTCACCTGAAGACCAATTAAAGACTGTAACGATTCGGTCGTACGTAGTTTGGCTTTCGCCTCTATATAGTGCCCAAGTGAGATTAATCCAATAATCATTGCACTGGCTTCAAAATAGACGTGTCTTGAAGCCGCTGGGAACCAACTAGGAGAGACAACAACCAGTATTGAATAGAACCATGCCGCGCCAGTCCCAAGTGCAACGAGCGTGTCCATGGTCGCGCGCTTGTGGATCAATGATTGCCACGCATTGGTATAAAAACTTCGACCAGCGGTTGCTAATAGTAAGAGACAGATAGCACCGATCATCCCCCAGACCAATTGATCTGAGGTATTCCGTATCATCATGTTGCCCCCCAAAAGCCCCCATAGCATTAATGGCGCTCCCATAGCTAGAGCGATAGTGGCGCTCTTTTTGTGTCTTGTTTGAGCCTTAATATGTGCAGCTTGAAGTTCTTCTTGCTGACTTGCTTCGTCTTCAATAATGGATGCGCTGTATCCTGCATCTTTGATCGACTTCAATAACAAATCGCGGATGTTACCGTTGATATCTGTGGATATAACCGCACTTTGTTCAGCTAGGTTAATTTGTGCTTTTTGCACCCCGTCAACGGAGAGACAGGCTTTCTCTACCGAGGCCACACAACTTGCGCAGGTCATGCCTTGTAAAATAAGGTTAAGTGTATTTGACTGCGGAGCGGTCAGTGTTTTTTGAATGAAGGCTTTGGTTTCGGTTTTTGGTACTGCTAAAGCCGCCATTTCAGGGATGTTTGTGGTTTCTGGTTCTGATTCTTGTTTTGGGTCTACATGGTCATCGGTTTCAGATGTTGCATTAAATCCAAGGCCTTCTACTATTTCTATCACGGAATTCTGGTCTAGCGTGGTGACGAGTGACAGCGAAGTTTTGGACACCTCAAATCGGGCAATCTGTGTATTTGTCGATAAGCTATCACGTACCTTTCCGACACACTTTCCGCAACGTAAACCCGAGAGATTAAGTGTTATATGGTTTCCTGCTTGATACTTGTTACTTTCGATATCAGCGATGATCTCCAGCAACGAGCGCGAGGTATTAACCGACACGGATGTCTTATCGATAGATAATAACTCGGTGTCGGAAAGGAGAGCTAGGCTCTTGGTTAACTTGCTTACGCATTTGCCACAACTTAAGCCACTAAGTGATATATCAAACTGAGTCATAATTCGTTCCAATTCTATGCTGTTATTGTAAAGATAAACCTTAACCCTAAGGTAAGGTCAACACTTTAGTTGCCAAACTGTCATGTAGACAAAAGGAGTTATTGAGAAAAAGAGCAACACGGTGTTAAAATACCGCTACTTTTATCTTTACCCGTCATACTTGAAGTTGCATCGTTGTTGACGGCGCTCGCTTACCCCTACCGCATAGTAATCTATGTTCATGGGGCTTTGCTTACTTGTCGCCTAGCTGCACCACCAACTATTTTGGGTATTTATCTATGCAGCATTTCAGCTGCACCTTTAATTTTCTAAGGTATTTATTAATGACGGTTAAAACTCGTTTTGCTCCTAGCCCTACAGGCTACCTTCACGTTGGCGGTGCACGAACAGCACTATACTCTTGGCTTTACGCTAAAAGCCAAGGTGGTGAATTCGTTTTACGTATTGAAGATACCGATATCGAACGTTCAACTCAAGAAGCGGTTGATGCGATTCTTGAAGGTATGCAGTGGATGGGTTTGGAATGGAATGAGGGCCCTTATTATCAAACCAAACGTTTCGACCGTTACAATGAGATGGTTGATAAACTTCTCGGTGAAGATAAAGCTTATAAATGTTATGCCTCTAAAGCGCTACTTGACGAGATTCGTGCAGAGCAAGAAGCAAACAAAGAGATGGCGCGTTACGATGCCAATCATCCAAAGATTGTTGCGGTTAATGCTGCTGCAAATGAAGGTGACCCTTGTGTGATTCGATTCCGCAATCCGAAAGCAGGCAGCGTAGTATTTGATGACCAAATTCGTGGCCGAATTGAGATCAGCAACGAGCAGTTAGATGATTTGATTATTCGTCGTACTGATGGATCTCCAACGTATAATTTTTGTGTCGTCGTTGATGACTGGGACATGGGCATTACTCATGTTGTTCGTGGTGAAGACCACATTAACAACACGCCTCGTCAAATCAATATCTACCAAGCGTTGGGTGCGCCTATTCCAACGTTTGCGCACTGTGCAATGATTCTAGGCGATGACGGCGCTAAACTATCTAAGCGTCACGGTGCCGTGAGCGTTATGCAGTATCGTGATGAAGGCTATCTACCCAATGCGTTGAACAATTATCTCGTTCGTTTAGGCTGGTCTCATGGAGACCAAGAGATTTTCTCCCAAGAAGAGATGATCGAAATGTTTAGCCTAGATGCTATTAGCAAGTCGGCCTCAGCCTTCAATACTGACAAGTTGAACTGGCTAAATAACCACTATATCAAGTCTTCAGAACCAGCCTACGTGGCAAAGCATTTACAATGGCATTTAGATACTCAAGGCATCAATATAGAGAATGGCCCTGCTATCGAAGACGTGATCACTTTAGTCGGCGAACGCTGTAATACATTGGTTGAACTTGCAAGCCAATCTCGCTATTTCTATGAAGATTTCCAAGCGTTTGATGCCGCAGCGGCGAAAAAACACCTGCGCGGAGTTGCTAAAGGGCCTTTAGAGTTGGCACTAAGCAAAATAGGCGCGCTCGAGGCGTGGTCAACAGAGAACCTTCATGGTGTCATTGAGCAGGTTTGCGCTGAGTTAGAAATTGGTATGGGTAAAATTGGTATGCCACTTCGCGTCGCAGTGACCGGTGGTGGTCAGTCGCCTTCTGTTGATGTTGTCATGCAACTTGTTGGCAAAGATCGTGTGACGACTCGTATCAATATGGCGTTAGAGTTCATCGCCCAACGTGAAGCGAATGCACAATAAGTTTTATTGTCGTTAAAAGTAAAAAAACCTCACATTAATGTGAGGTTTTTTTTGTATGAAATTCAAGAACTACTTTAAATCAATGCTGTTCAGTCTACCCATAAACAACAGTAGATCGATATTCTCTTTATGTGCTTCTAATAGCGCGCGCTTGGCTTTTGAATAGGCCGCGAGTTTTCCGTGCTTATCAATAGAGCAAACCGTGCTGCGGTAATTAAATTTACCGTCACCCAAGTATTCTCGCCACTTAGCAATGTAATATCCTTGGCTGGTTTCCGGGTCTTTGGATTTATAGATAATCTTGGGTTCTAAATCATGGGGAAGGCGAGTCATCAGATAGGCGTCTTTTAGCAGTCGGTGCCAAAATTTACCCCACATTTCTTTTCCGAGTTCGTTTCTTTTCTGAAGGGCTTTTTCTAGTGCTTTCTTTTCACCAATCCGAATGAACCCCACTGAACGATGTAAGATAGTATCGTCTGGTGTATGGATATGTATTTTGTAAGCGGTCTTACCTTTAGAAATAAAACGGTGACCGGTATTGGATGTTAGATTACTTTTACTCATCATCTATTAGGCATTTAATGATACATCTGTTATTTATAAATAGTATGTCATAAATAGCAAAATATGAAGAAGCATAAAGCAAAAATGCCTTACAGATAACAAGGCATTTTATGATATTTATAAAAATCAATCAGTTGTGTTTTTTAAAAATGAGCGAAGTGTTAATGCCACCAAAGGCAAAGTTGTTGCTCATTAGGTAATGACACTCTATTTCTCGACCATTCCCTGTTATATAGTCAAGCTTTCCACATCGTTCGTCTAATTTGTCCAAATTGAGTGTTGGGCTAAACCAACCAGAATTCATCATTTCAATGCTCAACCAAGCTTCGATCGCTCCGCATGCGCCGAGTGTATGGCCGAAATAACTCTTTAGCGAACTGATCGGTGCACTGTTGTTAAAGATATTTGCCGTCGCATTGCTCTCCGCAATGTCGCCACGATCTGTGGCAGTCCCATGTGCCGAGATATAATCAATTTTATCGGCGTCTAGGTTGGCATCGATTAAGGCCATCTCCATGCAAAATTGCATCGTTTCCATTTGGGGTTGAGTAACATGCGTTGCATCGCAGTTGCTTGCAAACCCTATTAACTCAGCATAGATCTTTGCACCGCGGGCCATGGCGTGTTCGTATTCTTCTAGGACGAGAGTACCTGCACCTTCTCCGATGACTAAACCGTCTCGATCTGTATCGTAGGGTCTTGGTGTTGTTTTTGGAGCTTCGTTTTTCAAGCTCGTCGCGAATAGCGTATCAAACACGGCAGATTCTGTTGGGCATAACTCCTCACCACCTCCCGCGACCATCACGGTTTGATAGCCGTGTTTAATGGCTTCGAAGGCATAACCAATCGCCTGGCTACCTGAAGTGCAAGCACTACTGGTTGGGATAACTCGCCCTTTAAGACCAAAGAAAAGTCCAACGTTCACCGCTGTGGTATGTGGCATCATCTGGACATAGGTTGTCGCGGTAATAGCTTTGGTTGTTTTTTCATTTAGCATTACACCGAAAGCACCTACCGCATCCGTACTACCAGTTGACGAGCCGTACGCTACGCCCGTTTGCCCATTGGTTAGTACGTCATTGCCAATTAATCCACTTTGAATAAGTGCATTCTCGCTCGCGAGTGTTGCAAGCTTAGACACACGTCCCATAGAGCGAATTTTTTTTCGGGTGTAATGCTTTGGTAATTCAAAATCCTCAATGGGTGCCGCAAGTTTAGTATTGAGGCCATCATATTGTTCGAAGTCTGGCATGTATTTGGTGGCGTTTTCACATGCTTTAAGTTTTGACTCCACTGTCTTCCAATCATTTCCCAAAGCGGTTACACCGGCCATTCCGGTGACAACAACACGACGACTCATATTAAGCCTCCATTTATAGAAATTACCTGTCTAGTGACATAGGCGGCGACATCGGACATTAGGTAACTGACTAAGCCAGCGACTTCTTCAGGTTCCCCCATTCTACGCAGAGGCACTTGAGGTAGGGCGTGCTCTTTTACGTTTTCGTCGATCATACCCGTGTCAATCAAGCCTGGTGCGACGCAGTTCACGGTGATTTTTCTTTTTGCTAATTCTAATGCAAGAGATTTCGTTGCCCCGATGACTCCCGCTTTGGCCGCACTGTAGTTGGTTTGACCACGATTGCCCATAATGCCGGATACGGAAGCCATCGTGACAATCCGACCACCTTTTCGCTTTTGTACCATGGGCATAACACAGGGGTGCAAAACATTATAAAAGCTGTCTAAATTGGTATGGATTACGCCGTCCCATTCTTCTTCTGTCATGGCAGGGAAAGCGGTGTCGCGGGTAATGCCAGCATTGTTTACGATGCCGTAATAAGCCCCAAATTGATTGATATCGGCTTCCAATCTTGATTTGCACTCTTGACGATGACTGATGTCAAACTGTATCAATCTGCCTTGACCACCCTCATTCTCAATCCTAGAGAGCGTTGCTTGACCACCTTCTTTATCCCCCATGTAATGGACGATAACCATAAAGCCGTCTTTTGCAAGCTGAACCGCAATAGCTCTGCCTAACCCTTTGCTGGCGCCCGTAACAAGTACTTGTCTGCTCATTTGCGATCCTTCGTTTTCATTTCTTGTAATTTTTCTTTGCTTGGTACATAAACATTAAGTTGGCACTGTGCAATTTCATCGCCTTTATGCTCTATTCTACCGCTGAATACCGCCATTCCATTATTTTCCATTATCTGATGCGCATAGATATCCAGAACTGAGCCTTCTAAAAACTGTTCAACGGACACATGGTATCGTCGACTACCGAGCAGAAAACCGATGGGTGAGGCTTGACCCTTTAAACCTGCATGGTAGCCTGACCACGCAGAAATTGATTGCGCCATAAACTCAATGCCAACGTAGGCCGGAATCGCATTGGATTCTTGATTAAAAAAGAGATTTGTCGCTTTCACCGTGACTCTGCAGTGAATGCTCTCTGTTTCTATGGCAATGGCCTCATCGATGAATATCATCGGTGACGCGTGTGGTATTAGTGTTTCTATCGAAGGATAGTTACTCATTAGCATATCCAAAAATAAGGCTTATGTTGTTTCCACCAAAGGCAAATGAATTGCTTAAAATGGCTTTAGCTGGTGGCAAGTATTGATCTCTTTTGACTAACTGAATAGGCAGGTTATCGAATCCACCATCATTTTTTTGACTTGGAAGAGGTAGTGCATAAGTCAATATATGCCAGCTTATTGCGGCCTCTACGGCACTTGCCGCACCAAGGGTGTGTCCTGTTAATGGCTTGGTAGAACTTACTGGGACACGGTTAAATAAGCAAGCAATCGCTTTGCTTTCCATTGCGTCATTTAGCTGTGTTGCGGTGCCATGCGCGTTGACATACCCAATCTCACTCGCGTCCATTTGAGCATCGACGAGTGCTTTTGTCATCGCTTCGACTGCTCCTTTCCCGTCTGGGTGTGGAGCAGAAATATGATGAGCATCAGAGCTATCTCCCGCACCTAACAAGGCAATGTTTGATTCAGTCGGCTCAGTTGAAAGCAACATGAATGCAGCCGCCTCACCAATATTAATGCCATCTCTGTTTTTATCAAAGGGTTTGCAAAGCGTCGACGATAGGGCGTCTAGACAACGAAAACCGTTGAGGGTGAGTCTACACAAAGAGTCGACACCACCGACAATAACCGCATCGACCAGATTCGCTTTGAGCATTCTTTTTGCCGATAAGAAGACGCGACCGCTTGAAGAGCAGGCTGTTGATATTGAATAACAAGGACCCTCAAGGTCAAAGTACTCGGCCACAAATTCCGCAGGATTACCTAATTCTTGTTTGTTGTAGTGATAACTGGTCGGAAAAGACCCAGAGTCGAATAGGGTGTCTAACGCTTTTTCTCCATCTGAGATACCAGAGGTGCTGGTGCCAATAATTACGGCCACTCGATTGCGGCCATATTGTCCAACAGCTTGCTTTATTTCGCCTTCTATCTGTTGCAAGGAAGAAAGTGCTAGGCGATTATTACGGCTATCGAAATGGCTGAGATGGTCTGGTAATGCTGGCAGCGCATTACTTACTTGCCCCACCACCGTTGAATGACCATCGTTGAGTAAATCATTAACAATGACCATGTCTGGAGACAGTTGTTCGCGCAACCTTTTATGGATATCGTGATGGTTTTCGCCCAATGCAGAATTGAATCCACAGGCTTGGATAAAAATGGGGTATTGATTACGTGTATTCATTTTTTGTTATTAAAGCCAGGCTACATCGATGTCTGTGACAAGGATAATGTTTGAATAGTGATTCGGTAATTGGAGATGGTGTTTCTCATATGTATGTCTCCAGCCAACTTATTTTCGTTAGTATACTGAATAATAACAACTTCTTTCCCTTGCTCATTAAATAATGTGCGCAAGTGAGCGGATTCAGTTAGCTTCCAACCGATATCATCGAGTTTAGTTTGCCATACCTCTTGTGGCCCCAGAGTAATCATTAGATAAAACAATACTTGCTTAGGGTCGGGAAGGGATGTTCCTAAGCCCGTTAGCACTTCAGATTCGATATTGTCTTCGGTATATTCAAGGCTAAGAATACGCGTCCCCCAGGATGAAAACCCAGCCAATCTAACTGAACGTTCATTCACCTCTAATAATACAGGTAACTGGTGCGTTGCATCATTCCATTCTGCCGTAATAAGTTGGTTTACTGTGATGTCCAGTTGGAGGTCTTTAGGCCGCGGTAATTGAACGGATGTATTTGGTGCAATATCGACGAACGTATTTGGTTGAGTCTGCAGTGATGTGCAACCGAATAGACTCAATAATAAATAAGTCATTAGAGTCAGTTTACTAATTTTTAAAGCTGTCATACCTAAATGTGTCATTGTTTACCTTCAATGTCTGAATTCATAGCGATAGGAGCAAGTAGCCATGCAACGAAAATCCCTGTTAGTACCGTTATACCAAAGCTGTGGATGGCATGAGTATTACTCATTGCGAGAAGGCCAAATGACAGAATGGTTGTCATTGCTGATAACGTAATCGCTAAGAGGGTGCCTTTATGTTGCCTAGGTTGTGCAAAAAAGAGCGTATAATCGATACCTATGCCCAAAATGAGTGCCAACGCCAGAAGGTTAAATAGGTTTAGCTCTGTTCCATTTAGGCTGGTGATCGCCAGCGCACAAATGGAGGCAATAATAGGAGGCGCAACCATTTTACTTGCTTGCTTAAAGCTATATCGCCAACCTAGAATAAACCAAATTACCACTAAAGCCGCAATCAGTAACTCGGTTATTTTTTCTCGATATTCACCAAATAAAGTGGATATTTCATCTGTTTTATCTAGGTATCTTATGTCGTCATTGCTCTCGGTCCAATTCTTTACCGTGGTTACCTTGGTCATGTTCTTGAGCAGCACAATAGAATAGCTTTTACCTGCGATATCGCCTAGCCAGAGGAAGCGCGTGGGTTGCGAACTATCAGACTGTAGATAATCGTGGACAGTAATCGGCACAAAAGTGTCTTTTAATACTGGAGTCTGTTTGAGTTGCATGGCTTTTTGTAATTCACTAGCCTGAGATTGGTAGAGTTTTTTCACCAAACTAAAATTCAATCTTTGTTGCTTAATACTAGGCAGGTACTGCGTTATATTTTGATAACCAGATAGGAGGCCGAGGGCTATCCAGTTGTCTAGCTCTAGGCTCAAAGTATGCAGATTATCTAACAAAGCTTGTTCATCGGCCGCCGACACTAGTAACATTTGTTGGCTAGAATCAACACCAGAAAGTTGTTCAATTTTCTGTTCTATGAGTTTGAGCTCTACTGGTGTTGCCTGTAACTGTCTAACATCGTCGTTATAGTGCGTTTGAGAAAGGAAAAAACAACCGACTATCAACAATAAACTCGGAAAAACAACCCTAAATGATGTTGAACTCCAAAGCGATAACCATTTGAACGATAGCGTTTCTATGGGAAACGTTCGTGATTTAGATGGTTGTCTGGCCAATATAGGGTACCAAGTGACGACTGAAATATAAGCGGCGGTTAGGCCAATTGCTGAAAATAGTGCCAGTTGTTGTAAGCCTGGAAATGGTGCAACAAGCAGACCTAAGTAACCGACCAAGCTGGTAATTAGCCCGAGTGTTATCGCACCAAATATCTGTTTAAGCGCGAGATATGAGTCCCATGCTTTTCCCGCGACTAATCGCTCAGTTAAGTAGTGAAATGAGTAGTCAATGGAAACCCCAATTAAGCTTGTTCCGAAAACTAAACTAAACAGATGGATTTTACCAAAAATAATCAGGCATCCCGTAAATGCGGCAATAAACCCACAACTGATAGAGAGTAGGGATAAGGCTAGTGGTAATGGGCTTCGATAGACCAACAGCAATAAAGTAATTACGCCGACTAATGAACCGAGCCCAATGGTGCTTATTTCAGATTTTGCGCTTTGAGTACCATATGTCGCATAGAAGATCACGCCTGTGTGCATCACCTTAACCGCGTATTGCTGAGTCAGTGTCTGCTCCATGAACCCAAGCTTAGAAAGCTTGTCTTGAATCGCTAGATTATAAGGTGAGCCATTGAGTTCCGCGGCAATCAATATGTAGTGTTTGTCTTCAACACTCTTGCTCAAGTATCCATGGTCAAGTTGAAAGTCCCCAGACAGGGTTGAGAGCGAGGTTAAATAATCACGAAAAAGTAAGAAGGGGTCGTTAGCCAACTCTTGTCCAGTGACACCAGAAAAAGGATTGTAGATGGACTGCAATACATATTGCGTTTGAAGACCTGTAGATGAGGAGAGTCTTGTTTTTTGCGTATCCGTAAGCAATTGGAATCGTTTTGGGTAATAGAAATTGGCCCAAGCTTGTTGATCTGATTCAGATATTTCACCGGTAATGTCTGAAAATAAGCCGAGTGTGGTAATTGATTGCTCAAACTGTTGCGCGGCGTCAGTCAGTTGTTTTTTATCTGAGCCTTCTAACAGGAATACGACTTTGTTACTCATCGCGCTGGCTATTTTGTCAAAGGCTTGTTGCGCAATCGGGTCTTGCTGGTTTTTTGGCAATAAGGCAAGAATATTAGTCTCTATTGGAAGTGGTTTACCTCCCAACGTTTTTTGCACAAGCACTCCGATGCAACCCATCATGACGATCAGCCAGATGAGCGCAAGGCTTCGAGTAAAACCCGAATGCGCAACGAAGAAGGGGGTAAGACCCGCTTTAAAAGCGGAAAAGGGCGCTTTCATCGGGCGTCAGGGCGTTGGGTTGTTCGGTTTGGTTGCTAAATAGAATGGTGGTTTTATCTCCGCGAATCTCGGTCAGTTCTATCTGGTTGATGTAAAGAGTGCCGGCAATCGTTATGTCACTGAACACGGCGTTAAGCGGCGCTTGATTAGGCGTTAGCGTTAAGGTCCAAGCCTCTGCGTTGTCATTAAATGATGTCGTGAATTGTTGGTTAAGTTGTTGTGCATTACCATCAAACAGTGAAAGGAATATATGGCTGAAATAAAACGCCATGGGGTTTTCCTTCTCTGTCATTACCTGAGCGGGTTGATTGGCAAATTGCTGGCTTAGTTTCTCGTCCGTAAGAATAATATTTACTGGGAAAGGAGACGTTTGTTGCCACAACAATCCACTCTTTTTATGGATAATGAAATTGCCAGAAGAGGTGAGAGGCTGACTAAACATCTCCATCGTTCTGTGTTGCTCGAAATCGCCACGTACAAGGCTTTGAGCGGACAATAATGTTTGTACCTCTTGTAAGCTTTTTGCTTGTAATAATGGCGAAAAGATTAACAATAAATAGAGTGCAATAGTGCGTTGTTTAATCATTGAATTCTCCGTTTATATGCCACTGCGCCACTCTATCAGTGAATATTTTAGGGGAAACGAAGCACATTTCTTTTGTTTCCATCTCCACGGCAACTTGCGTTGTATGCGCTTTTGTCATTCGCTCTCCCGTGTTGTTGTCAAAGATGATGTAATCAACCCTTAATCGATTTTCCCATTCGGTTAGTTTTGCGACAACTCGAATCTCATGGTCAAAAGGAATGGATTTGACGTACTTAACCCGTGTATCGATGATTGGCCACATATAACCTGATGCGTTCATTTCCAGATAGCTGTAGCTGATTTTTGCCATTAAGGCATGTCTAGCCTGTTCGAAAAACCGAAAGTAGTTGCCATGATAGACAACACCCATTGGGTCGGCATCTTGAAAAAGAGGCTTGATAATGACTTCAGACTCTAGTGCATAGGTAGTGTCGGAGGCGTTATTATTGCCTGGCATATCGGTATGGTCTTGATGATGAACCGTCATAGATACCCTTAATACAGTGGCCAGTGTTGTTGTTGAATAAACATCATAAATTTACGCAAATCGCCTTCTAGTGGTCTGTCTTCATCGACAAATTCAAACTCATCAAGTACATCGGATTGCATCTGTTTTAGAGTATCACTCATATGTTGCTCGTCTAACTCGCTTTGTCTTTTACGCAGTTCAATTGCTTGAGTCGCCGCAAGCAGTGATGCAGAAGCAACCTGTTCGGTTAACTCTAATACCCTTAAGCAATCACGAGCGGCGATAGTGCCCATGCTTACTTTATCTTGGTTATGGCATTCGGTAGATCGAGAAAAAACACTGGCAGGCATGGTCTGTTTTAATGCCTCAGCTGTCCACGCCGATATGGCGATTTGTACCGCTTTGAAGCCGTGATTGATTGGTTTTCTTTCACCTTGAGCACCAGTAAGGTTGAAAGGTAAACCGTTGTTGAATTTGTAATCCATAAGCTGTGCCATTTGACGGTCGAGTAAATCGGCTAGATTGGCGATCGCCGTCTTAAGTGTATCCATTGCCATGGCGATATGGCCGCCATAAAAATGGCCACCATGTAAAACGCGCTCATTATCACCGTCGATTATGGGATTGTCATTCGCACTGTTGAGTTCGTTTTCAATCATTTGGCGTAGCCACGGTAAGCTATCTTGTAGTGCACCGATAACATGAGGTGCGCAGCGCAGTGAATAACGGTCTTGCAATCGGTCACTGTTACGTGGTGGGCGTTCTGCTCGTAAGTCACTTCGTAACCAGCTTGCAATCTGTTGCTGGCCTGGGTGTGGTTTAACGGCGAATAATGCTTCGTCAAAGTGAAATTCGTTGCCTTGCATACCAACTGAAACCATGGCGGTTATTCTCGTTGTGAGCTGTACTAAATATTCGGCTCTTTTATAAGCAATGCATGCTAGGGCGGTCATGACTGAGGTACCATTCATCAAGGCCAGTCCTTCTTTAGGTCTGAGTTTGATCGGGTCAATATGCAGCTCATTAAACACTTCAGATGTAGGGCGAATGTCCCCCTTGTAAATCACCTCGCGTTCGCCAATAAGGGCGGCAGCCAAATAAGAAAGGGGTGTGAGGTCGCCACTCGCGCCAACAGACCCTTCTTGAGGTATCCGTGGTGAAATATCTTCGTTTATTAGGGTGACTATCTGGTTCAGTAGATCGAGTGATACCCCTGAATACCCTTGAGACAACGAACAAAGACGAGTGGCTAATACGGCACGAGTCTGTTGTGGGGAAAAGATATCCCCCATCCCGCAACCGTGGAAACGGGTTAGATGTAGGGGCAGTTCGTCGACTAGGTCAGGTGGAATTGCGACGGTACAAGAATCCCCGTATCCTGTTGTAACGCCATAAATGACCCCTTCTTCTTTTAATAATCGCTCAAGAAAAGCAACACCTCTGTCTATTTTTCCTGTAAACGCATCAGAATCATTGAGTTGAGCGTTTGCACCTTTAGAAATGGCAACAACGTCTTCTATGGTGAGACGGTCCGAACCGAACTGAACACTGTTTTGAGCTGTATTAATCATTATTGTTGTCGCTTAAATTCCAGAAATTAAAAAAATTGTACCACTGCAATGGTGCACTAATCGTGTGGTGCTCTAACCGATGGGCATAGTCTTGAACAACCTCTTGTAACGCTTCTTCTCGCTTGCCTCTTGGCAAAACTATTTTGTCTCTAAAGGCTTCAAAATAGACATTAAAATGCGGTTTCCCAGCACTTTCATCTCGCAAACCGAACAGTAAAAATACTGGTGCTTTTAATACGGATGCTAACATGAAAGGCCCTTGTGGAAAGGGGGCGGGCTTGCCTAAAAAGTCGGCCCAAATAACGCGTTTCTCTTTAGAAACCGAGGTTCTATCCCCTACGATGACTATCCATTCACCCTGTTCTATTTTCTGTTGTAGTTTAATTGCCGTATCAGGCCCCATCTCTGTTACTTCAATTAGGTTCAAATTTGAATTTGGATTCACGGCGTTCATAACGGTATTAAATTTCTCGGCGTGTTCTGTAAACACTAAAGCATTGATTTTCAGATGTTTGTGCTTTCTGCTCATTGCACGACAAAGCTCTATGTTGCCCAGATGCGAACCTAACAGAATGATACCTTGATTTTGTTTAACCACATCGTCTAACACCTCCGCACCTGAAACCGTCAAATCTTGATAACGGATGTCGCCTTTCCAGGCCGCAAATTTGTCTAATATTGTTTGTCCAAAAGAAAGCAGGTGTTGGTATGACGTGAGTTTTTTCGGTGTGGTAATCCCATTCTTCTGATGGTAGGCCTTAACCTGTGTAATGTATTGCTCGGATGCTTTTCTAGCGTTACTGCCAGTCAAATAGTAATAGCCCATTACGGCGCGCAAAATAAGGGTAAATATGGGTCGACCTAAGAATGAATAGATGGCAAGCAGTAATTTGATACCGATTAACGTTCCACGTTCGGATTTAGTCGACCAGTGAGATTGACCTTTGCGCTTACGAGATAACAGCGTGGGGATTCGAGGCAACATGCCGAAAAACAGTTTGGTATGCATTGTACTTATTTTGATGTTATCCCACAGCGCATCAAAATGAGAGATACCATCTACTGGGTAGATAACACGAGTGTCGACAAAGTTGAATTCGATTCCGTCCCAATACATGCGTACCATGATCTCTGTATCGAAATCCATGCGCTTGCCAATCGAGTTTTTATTTAGTACCTGTACGGTTTCTTTTACTGGATAAGCACGAAATCCACACATGCTGTCCTTTATCTCAAAGGAGAGGGTTTCTATCCATACCCACATGTGAGTAATGTATCGACCATAGAGCCTCGATTTAGGAACCGATTCATCATATATCGGTTGTCCCGAAATAACATTTTTTGGGTTTTTCTGCGATAGAGCGATAAGAGAAGGTAGCGTCTGAAGGTCATGCTGACCATCGGCATCAATTTGAATTGCATGTGAGTAACCCAGCGTATTAGCGGCATGTAATCCCGTTATCACGGCTCCACCCTTACCTTGATTTTCTGATAGGGCTATAAGGGTAACGTCTTTTGCAAGAGCTTGTTCTTGTAAGGCGGTTCTCGTAGCTAGCTCACTGCCGTCATCGATTAGTATAATCGGTATATCGTATTGGCGGAGTGTCTCAACGATATTCGCCACGGTCGAACCGTGGTTGTAGCAAGGAATGAGAAAGCAAGCACTATACATGTTATTCCTTATTACCAAGCTTTATCTTGCCCGTTGAATGCGTGGTTGCTTGGTCAGATGTATAAGCAAACTGAAGTTTGTTTTTGTCCTCATCCCAGTCTAGCTGCAAGGTGACAATCGCATCCGGTAGGATAGGATATTGAAACTTAATCACTTCCATACCAACGAACGGCCGAGAGACATTGAGGAATTGTTTGGCATAAAAGAGCACCCAATCTATTTGCGTCACACCGGGCAACAGAGCGAAGTCAGGGAAGTGGCCTTCAAAATCCTGAATATCACTATCCACCTTGATGACCAACGTCGCGCGACAGGGTTCGATTTTCTGCGATAGAATGTATGGTTTTCTTTTTTTCATTATTTCTACGATTATAGAGTGAGTACTTAACCCATGTTCGAGTTATGGTGAAATAGAGACTCAATCTCTTTCACCAGGCGTTTTCCCTGACTGTTTAAGGGGATGTCGTCAAGAATACGATAACGACGTGGGATAGCAATAGGTTCAAGCCATTGCCTAAGTGATTTCCTAATGTTTATCCAAAATTGCCCTTTGCCAATAGAAACAAGTTGCGCGTTTCCATGTTCGCTTAAAGTGATAACCGCGACTAAATCTAGCCTCACAGAGGTTTCAATGGTAATGACGGCGGCTTCCTCTATCCACTCTAACCCTTGAAGTCGAGCCTCCACTTCGACTAAAGAGACACGTTTCTCTTCTATTTTGATTATACGATCGGTTCTGCCTTTTAATAAAAAGGAACCATCTGCAAATAATTCACACTGGTCACTGGTTTGATACCAGTTATCCGGATCGATATGACCGGACTGCAGAGCAATGCAACCTTCGACGTTGAGCCTTGCTTTTACATCGGGAAATAGCTGCCAAGGTGTGATGTCGGTAAATTGTTGTCGGTAACCTATACCACCCGTTTCGGTGCTGCCGAAGACTTCGTAGGGTAGTGAACCCAACTGCTCTTCGCTTTGAATCGAGGCTTTAGGTGAGAGCGGACCTCCGGAAGAAAAGACCGTTTTGTAATCTGATTCGGAAGACTCTACATTTAAGCGTTTCAATAGCGCTGGACTACTCACTAATATGGATTGTTTGTCTGCGTGACTAATGACCTGTTCTGGATAGTCTAGGTTTTCTCTAGCAAATGGGCGTTGAGCACAGATTGGCCAAAGGAGTCTGAACAAAAGTCCATAGATATGCTGATGGGATACGGTGCTTTGTACTCGAGAGTATCCTATTTCTTCGCCCCATATCTGTTCTAATTGAGCAATTTCATGATTGAAATGGGATAAGGTCTTTGCAACTGCTTTTGGTTTTCCGCTCGATCCAGAAGTGAAAAGAGTGACTTTGACGTTACCTAGGTTTAGATCTGAAGCCAATTTAGATTGTGGGACGGATACGGTCAATTCAGAAGCAATGTTGAAAACCTCAACGCCGTCAAGTGCCATTAAATTAGGTATAAAAATGGCACTGTCATGAATTAGAGCATCAAATTCAGATGAGAGTTCGCGGATCGCTTCTGGTTGATGATTTCCGGGTAAGACCAACTCTTTACTTGCGTAACTCAGCGCGAAAAAAGCGACCGAAAACCAATAACTGTCGTGAATGCATATTGCCCATCGAGTTTGAGATTTGCCAGAAAGCCACAGAGAATAAAGGTGTACATCGTTGGCGAAATGGGACCACGTTTTGTTGCCAGCAGAACCAAAAGCAAATAGAGATTCAGCCCTATTTGCTTGTGTTAGTACAGATGCCAGTGAGCACAGTGGTAATCGTGTGAAGTTATTGTTCATGAGTGCCTGTTTGATTGGCTTTTACTTTTGTTGTACCTGCTTGCGTATAATAAATTCTATAGCAAACAGAAGCCCCATGGCTATATAGCTGATAAAACCATTATACAAAGTCCAATAGGAGAGCGGCATAAAGCACGTAGATAAAGCAATAGAACCATTGATGAAAAAGAACACACACCATACTTTGGTTACGTTTCTGGTGTACAACACGGCCTTGGGGTCAAGTTGAGGCTCTTGCAGTCGAGCAAACCGCTCTATTAGGCTCTGTTCTTGTGACAAGCTTAACCAAAAGACGACAAGTAGGCAGGTACTAACGACAACAGGATAATAAGTGAGCCAACCTTGTTGATTCAGCAAAGCGCCCAACGAGAGGAGGACAATTCCGATTCCTCCCGTCACCCATGCTAGATACTTTAGTTCTTTAAGTTTTGATTTAGAACCCGCTAGAATTCGAATCAAAAACAGAAGAATCAAAACGACAGCAATCGCTTCAATCCCAAGTTTGTCGATCCCAAAATAGACAACAAATGGATAGGTTAGAAGCAAAATTGCTGACAGTATTGTCAGCAATTTCATTATTCAGTCTTAAGCAAGTCGTAAACAGAGTCGACGACATCTTGCACTGTTCGAACCGCTTTAAATTCATCAGGCTTAATTTTTTTGCCTGTAACATTTTGAAGATGCACAACGAGGTCAACGGCGTCGATACTATCTAAATCAAGCTCTTGGTATAACTTGGCTTCGAGATTGATGTCCGCTTTATCAATTTCAAACAGTTCTACTAGTGCATCTGTTACCTGATTGAAAACATCTTCTTTGGTTATGTTTGTCATAATAGTTTCGTCAATTTAGCTTGTCTGAGAAGAGATGTAAGAAGCAAGGTTAGCAACAGAAGAAAAGTGTTGACGAGTATTATTGTCGTCGGCATCGATGATAATGTTAAACTTTTTCTTAATAGCTAAACCAAGCTCTAGTGCATCAATAGAGTCTAAACCTAATCCATCACCAAATAGTGGGGCATCGGTTTCGATATCATCAACGCTAATGTCTTCTAGATTTAATGCGTCGATAATCAGTTGCTTAATTTCTATATGTACGTTTTCCACTGTAACCTGCTTATTGTTAATGAAAGGATTCAATCCTTTTTATTTTCAAATAACACTTCTTCAAAATGTTGGTTTAAATTTCGAGCGGCTGATGCGTTTGAATTAGTCTGTCGAAGAAATGATTCTATGGCTATTTTACCTTCCACTTCAACATGAAAAAAGGGTTTAGTTGTCGGAACTTGGTACCATTTTGCTTCTTTTGTCAAAAAACTGGGATTTACTGTGATATTTATTATCCTAACGTCCACTTTTGACCGTACCGCAATTTGTGCAGCGCCTCTTTGCAGTTTAGTGGATAAACCTTGTTTTGTTCTGGTGCCTTCGGGAAATATCAACAGAACATTACCACTAGAGAATCTTTCATCGCACTGTGTAAATAGTGCTTCTGGTTCCTTATTTGGTATGTATCCTGCGGCTTGGACTATTCGTTTAATAAAAGGGTTTTCCCATATTGCGGCTTTTACTAAACAGTCACACTGCTTAAGTTGAGAAGCAATCAATACATAGTCAATAAGGCTTGGGTGATTGGCAATAATTAAACAGCCTTTGTCTTGTTCGAGCTTCTCGGCACCGGTAATGCTGTAATCAATTGCACCGGTAAACTTCATGATCTTACAAAATAGATCAAAGGTCATCTGTATCAGACGCTGAACCCGATATTCACTCTGGGTCTTGTTGTTGGATAACAGCTGAATAAAAGGGATTAAAACAAAACTGAGAATCAATCCACCAACACCAAAAAGTGTAAAGCAAAATCCAGTACTGAATACTCGCCAGCATTGATCGGATTTTATCCATAGTTGGCGCAATAAATTAAGCACCTCTATTCCAACTCCATTGAGTTCGGGACGAAGATATGCACCAAGCGTGGTCATTACTTAATAAATGTCGCAAACATTTGATTGATTGTGGAAGAGATGCGACGGCCCTTTCGTTCGTTTCTGGTATGGATGGGCTCTCGAATTTAGTCATGCTGTCACTGCTGCGATGAGTGTTGCGTTGCCAAGTAATGCAGAAATCATCGCCTACGGAAAGGACCATCCCAAACGCGTAGGTTACGAAATGTTCATGCTCAAATTCCTGGTATTCAGCCGGCAGAGGCGCATCAAAATCAACCAGTAGTACCTTTTTTTCCGTTAGTTCGGAGGTTTCTGTTTTTTCAGACAGATAGATAAACGATTCGATCAATGCCTGATGAAATGTATCTTGGCCTGCGGCAAGTGACGTGACAGGGATAGCCTGTTTCGCCGCAATTGTGGTCAATCCTGCTGCTGTGTTATGAACGGACTGAGAAAACGCCATTGGTGATGCATCGTCTCCGGCTAATATGGACTTTATGAGTTCAACGGTTCTTGGTAATTCACCATGACGACTAGAAAATACGATATACCCAATATTGTGCCGCGCTATTAATTCCAACGCTACCTGAACAGACATTTTACTTAAAGGGCTCATCCGTCTTCGCATCATCCCAGGAATATGATGGACAGGTGTTTTAGCGGTTGACTCAAATTCAGGATCGCTTAACCATGTATCCCAGTCATCAGTCGAGGCGATGTTTTCTGAAAGGATGTGATATTCGTCTACTTTGAATGTAATGATATTTTTATTATTAGTCATATACTGTTGATTTGTGTAGGTACTATATTAATACTATGCCTGAAATATTTAGAATGAACTTAATTTTACAGGAGTAGTAGCAATGAAATTCTTTAAGGTATTTGTATCTTTACTATTTGTTTTGATTCTTGCCGGTTGTGGCCGTGTTCAACCTATATTGGATGTTGAGAATACCCCAGTTGCTTATGATCTTCAAAAGAAACAAGTGAAGATGGCGATTATAGAGTCGGCGACGAATCGTGGTTGGGTAGTGAAGAATGCAGGAAACAATGAGGTTGAGCTTGAATTAGATTCTCGCGGTCATAAAGCCAGTGTGCGTGTGCCATATTCTGAAAAGTTTTACTCAATACTGTATGTTAGTTCAGAGAACTTAAAAGCAGATGCTAATGGGAATATTCATCGCAATTACAATCGTTGGATAAACAATTTAAATGTTGATATTCAAAAGAATTTATCGTTTCTTTCTATTTCTAAGTAACGCTATTGTGTCTATGTAACGATATTGTCTGTAACAGCAAAAATAATTAATTAGGTTTATTTGTGTCAAATTTCATTAAAGATCCATTTAACGCTCTAGAAGCGAAAACGGAAGCTCAAAAACTCTCTTTTGCCCCTATTGTATTCCATACGGCGAGAACATTGAGGGATTTAGGCATACTCAAGGTGCTTGATGATGCGGGTGACGAGGGGTTAGATGCAGGGGCTTTGGCAGTGCGTTCAAATGTCTCGGAATATGGTGTTAAGGTCTTATTAGATATGGCGATTAGCGCCAATATCGTTCTTTGGAATAAACCTAATTATGTCTTGGCCAATCTTGGTCATTTTATTCTTCATGACGGTATGACCAATGCAAATCTAGATTTCACGGCCGATGTTTGCTACGCAGCAATGATGCATTTGACTGAAGCGATTGAAGAGGGAACACCTGCTGGTTTGAAAGAGCTCGGTGATTGGGAAACCATCTATCAAGGGTTATCTTCATTACCTGAAAAAGCGAAACAGAGCTGGTTTGCTTTCGATCACTTCTATTCTGATCGGTCGTTTCCAGTACTGTTAGAAACTGTTTTTGCTAATAAACCGAAGCAGTTGGTTGATATTGGTGGTAATACAGGCAAATGGGCCATGCAGTGCTGTAAGCATGATTCGGATGTAAAGGTGACTATTGTTGATCTACCCCAACAGCTAGAATTGGCAATGAAAAATGTGACGGAAAATGGTTTTCAGAAACGAGTTTCCGCTTATCCAGCCAACATGTTAGATAAAAACCAAACGCTGCCAGCGGGAGCCGATGTTTGGTGGATGAGTCAGTTCTTAGACTGTTTTTCACCGATAGAAATTCTAAATATTCTAAGAAAAGTTCGTAGCACGATGGAACAAGACGCCACTGTTTATGTATTGGAATTGTTCTGGGATGCTCAGAAATATGATGCCGCTGAATATAGCTTGAATGCAACGTCACTTTACTTTACCTGTTTAGCGAATGGCAACAGCCGTTTTTATCGCAGTGAGGACTTCTTAGAAATTGTTCATGAAGCAGGTTTTGTTGTGAAACAACGCACAGATAATATTGGTCTTGGTCATACGCTGCTAACACTTTCCGCAGCCTAATTAAGAATGAATTACACCAATTACATACCTCGACAACATCGACAGACAGTAGAAGAGTCATTTCTGAAATGAAAATTGAAAAGAAACAAATCGCTATTATCGGAGCCGGGCCTTCTGGCTCGATTGCCGCCTCATTGCTTCGGCAAAAAGGCTTTGATGTTGTTGTTATCGAAAGGGATGTTTTTCCTCGATTTTCTATAGGAGAAAGCCTGCTCCCTGCTTGTATGGAGATGATAGAACTTGCAGGGATGAGTGATGCTGTCGCGGCCGCAGGGTTCCAGTTCAAGGATGGCGCCGCATTTCGATGTGGTGAACAATACCAAGAGTTTAATTTTGAGGATAAGTTTACTTCAGGCCCCGGAACCACCTTTCAGGTTCAAAGAGCAAGCTTTGACAAAGTTTTAGCCGATGAAGCGCAGAAACAAGGTGTAGCTATTCGATTTCAGCACGAGGTGCAAGCCATAGAAGTGCGAAATAATGACTCTATCTTGTCAGTGAAGGATAACGTTGGCAATATTTACCAACTACAAGCAGAGTTTGTACTGGATGCGAGCGGGTTCGGACGTGTTTTACCTAAATTATTAGCACTTGAAAAGCCTTCTTTTTTACCGCCTAGAAAAGCAATTTTCACTCATGTTGTTGATAATATAGAGAGCATGTCGGGCAAGCCCTATTATGATAGAAACAAGATTCTTATAACGGTTCACCCGCTTAATCGAGATGTCTGGTTTTGGCTCATTCCTTTTTCGAACGGGCAGTGCTCTCTTGGCGTAGTGGGAGAGCCAGAAATATTCGGTGAGGGTGATGAACTTTCGATCCTAAAAAGAATGGTTCACCAAGCGCCTGAATTGGATGAGCTATTGTCGAAAGCCGAGTTTATTACTGATGTTAATTCCATTATGGGTTACTCGGCGAATGTCAGTACGTTAGCAACAAATCGATTTGCATTGTTGGGTAATGCAGGAGAGTTTTTAGACCCCGTTTTCTCTTCGGGTGTCACTATTGCGATGTATTCAGCAAAACTGGCGGCGGATTGTGTTGAAAAACAGCTCCTTGGTGATGTTGTTGATTGGGATACTGACTATTCCGAGAGGCTAAAAATTGGCGTCGATGCATTTAAAACCTATGTAGATGGTTGGTATACTGGCAAGTTACAAAAGGTTATTTTTTATGAAAATGCAAACCCTAGAATTAAACAGATGATCTGTGCCATTTTAGCCGGATATGCCTGGGACGAAAGCAACCCCTATGTCAAAGAGTCAGAAAAAAAATTGGCCACTCTAGCGGAAATCTGCGGTGGCTGACCTTATTATGAATACAAAAAAAAGCAGCGTTAGCTGCTTTTTTGCGTTCAACTCGTACCTTAAGTTTATTTAATTTGGTATTAGTTAAATAGTTCCGCGTTATACTCAGGATTCATTAAGTTCTTAGCGGAAAAAATAGCATTTACGTGTTCTTCAGATAACAGGCCTCTTTCAAGGACAACTTGTTTAACACTTTTTCCTGTCTCTGCACATATTTTGCCCACAATATCACCTTCATGATGACCAATGAGAGGATTTAAATAGGTCACAATCCCAATTGAGTTAAATACATAATCTTCGCAAACTGTCTTATTTACAGTAATTCCATCGATACACTTGTCTGCTAAATTAATACATGCATTACTTAATAAGCTGATAGATTCAAAAATAGCCTGACCAATGACGGGTTCCATTACATTTAATTGTAACTGCCCAGCTTCTGCTGCAAACGTAACCGTTGTATCGTTACCAATGACTTTAAAACAGACCTGATTGACAACCTCTGGAATGACCGGGTTTACTTTTGCAGGCATAATAGAAGAACCAGCCTGCATTTCAGGAAGGTTTATTTCATTAAGGCCTGAACGTGGTCCTGAAGATAATAGACGGAGGTCGTTACAAACTTTTGATAATTTCACGGCTAAACGCTTAAATGCGCCGTGCACTGTAACATAGGCACCACAGTCAGATGTTGCTTCGATTAGATCTTCAGATGGTACGCAGGCAAGTCCCGTCGCTTGTGCAAGATATTTAACAGCTAGCTCTTGATACCCTTGTGCAGCATTTAGACCAGTACCGATAGCGGTTGCGCCTAGGTTAACTTCTAGAAGGAGATTTGCCGCATATTTTAGGTTTTTAATCTCTTCTTTAAGAAGGATGCTATAAGCGCCAAACTCTTGACCTACCGTCATTGGTACCGCATCTTGAAGCTGAGTTCGACCCATTTTTAATGTGTCTCTGTGCTCTTCACTCTTGGCATCAAAAGACACTTTAAGATGTTCAACAGAGGTAATTAGTTTCATAATGCTGTTGTATACCGCAACTCGGAATCCGGTAGGATAAGCACAATTTGTAGACTGACTCTTGTTCACATGATCATTAGGATTGATAACGTTGTAATCGCCTTTTTCATGACCTTTGAGTTCTAGTGCAACGTTAGCAACAACTTCATTTGCATTCATATTTACAGAGGTGCCAGCACCACCCTGATATACATCAGAGACGAACTGGTCCATGCATTTTCCGGTATCTAGAATTAAGTCACATGCTTTAACAATATATTCGCCTACATCCGATGGGATGGTGCCAAGCTCAATATTTGCTTGAGCTGCTGCCTTCTTAGTATAGATCATACCTCTGACAAGTTCTGGTGCGTCAGATATCGTCATTGACGAAATAGAGAAATTGTTTTTTGCACGAAGTGAGTGTATTCCATAATACGCTGCTGCTGGAACTTCCAATGTTCCCAATAGGTCTTCTTCGATGCGAAATTTATTTGAATCGTTAACCATGACGGCTACCTTTAATAAGAGTTAAGTAATGCAAGAATAATGAATGTTATTTTGTTTCAAGTACAATGCCAAAAAGTAATTTTAGATGCAGTTTTGGCATAGCTATAATTATGGGACTTGAGTAACAGATATATTTGAAAATGCTTCTCAGAAGTCGTCACTTTAAAAAAAAGAAAGAAAAAATAAAAAATAAAAAAGAAAAAGAAGGGAGCTAGGCTCCCTTTTTATTGCTATAGAAAACTAGATTAAGATGCCACCAAATGCGAAGCCTAGCGCAACAGCTGTCGTAATCGTTACAACACCAGGAATGAAGAACGGGTGGTTGAATACATAGTTACCGATACGCGTTGAACCAGTATCATCCATTTCTACCGCCGCCAACAATGTTGGGTAGGTTGGTAGTACAAATAAAGCACTTACCGCGGCAAAAGAGGCGACAGCTGTTAATGGTGCAACACCGATTGCTAATGCAGCTGGCATTAATGCGGTTGTTGTTGCGCCCTGAGAATAAAGAAGCATAGAAGCAAAGAACAGAGTAATGGCTAGCATCCACGGATATTGCTCAAGGATTTGTGCAGAGAATTCTTTGATTTCGCTAATGTGACTAGAAACGAAAGTATCACCCAACCAAGCAACACCGAGTACACAAACACATGCGCTCATACCAGATTTAAACGTTGCGGCGTTTGCGATTTTTGACGCGTCGATCTTAGTTAGCATGACGATGCCCGTTGCCGCCGTTAACATAATCGCCATGATTGCGTCGTTACGTCCGATGGTTGGGTTCTCGATTAGACCAACAGTACCACTTATCATTGTTGCGTAAGAAACCACAGCAACAATGGCGATAAGGAAAATGTACACAGACGTTTTTGCTGTCGGTAAAATAGTGCGCTGTGTTGCGCCTTGTATTTTAATAAGTCCTTTAGCTAAACGATCTTGATAAACTGGATCGTCCTTTAGTTCGCCACCCATTAGGTTTGCAACAAAAGCACCAACCATACAAGCGGTGAAAGTTGTAGGTATACAAACGGCAAGTAGAGTTAAGTAATCCACACCTAAAGGCTCTAGGATGCCAGAGAAGAACACAACAGCGGCTGAAATTGGCGAGGCCGTGATTGCTATCTGAGAAGCAACCACTGCAATAGACAGTGGTCTAGAAGGACGGATACCTTGTTCTTTTGCCACTTCTGCAATAACTGGAAGAGTAGAAAAAGCCGTATGACCTGTACCAGCAAGTAACGTCATGAAATAGGTTACGATAGGTGCGTAAAAGGTAATGCGTTTCGGGTTTTTACGAAGAAACTGCTCTGCAAGATCAACCAACCAATCCATACCACCAGCCACTTGCATCGCAGCAATGGCAGTAATAACGGACATAATAATAAGAATAACGTCAACAGGAATGTTACCCGCATCGACACCCATAAACATGGTTAATGCGATAACGCCAGCACCACCTGCTAAACCGATGCCTATTCCGCCTATTCTTGCGCCCAAGAATATAAAGAGCAGTACGACTAGTAATTCGACAACTATCATATTTTTTTCCTTGATGTAAAAGTTAAATTTAAAATGTGTAAAAAAAGGGGTGTACCTAAACACGGCTCGCTGTTGATTATCACAAATAGGTTACTATGTTATTTTTTTGTAAAATAAATAGTTATATTTTATTTAGGCATAGCCGTGCCGTAGCAATAATTTAAATTACTTAATAATGATTTTTTATTTCTTGAATACTTTATTCGTATTTAAATGGAAAAGTATTAACAATCTAACAATTGATTTATAGAGTACTAATAGAAAGTCATTTTGAGAAATGTTTCATTTGACAGTCGTATAATAAAATAGCATCACCTAAACCTTTATAAATGTGATGCATTTCTCTTTATCAGACTGATGCATAGTGTAAGTACTCTACTGTTAGATTTGATCCAGAACAATAAAGCGACACCACTATGCCGATTTTGTATCGAAACCGTGCAATTCTTTTATGGGGCTTATTTTTATAAGTTGGTTCCATATCGCTTCACATGATGGGTGAAGCTTTGAAACGTACCTGTAAACGTAGAGGTCGAGAGGGACGGGTTGCTTTTCGCTGAGAATAACAAGTTTTCCTGAGGCCAATTCGTCGCGAATAGTGTAATCCGGAAGCCAACTGATTCCCTTGCCCTGTATGACAAACTCTTTATTCAAGTCGCTCATCGATGAGGTGGATATGGTGTTATTTGTAAGGGAACTGTGTGCTCTTTTCAATGCTCGACCCATATAGCTTTCGGGCGTGTAATCTAGACTCGGTATATTTGAATCTCGGTTTAAGTCGAATAAAGGCTTACCTTGGTCATCAACGCCGGAGACACAATATAAATAGCTACGGCCCAAATAAATAGAGCGGTAGGGGGCCACTTGTAATCTATCATCGTAGAAGGAAAAGAGAAAATCGCTTTTCCCATCAATGAGTTGCTCGATTGAAGTGTCAACCTCATTGGCAACGATAGACAGATTAGTATTAAGCTTTGGATTAAATATTCCTTCGTGTATCTGAGGAAGTATACCGATGGCAATAGAATGGGCTGCGCTCAATCTCACGGTGTGTCGCCCTTGTACTGAGCTGCCGGTTAAGCGATCGATCTCTTCGTCTAATTGATACAGAATTGACTCAGCGGTTGTTTTGAATTGCTTACCTGATGTTGTCAGTTCGATAGGCGTTTTGGTTCTATCAATGAGAAGCAGGTTTAGCTCGGATTCCAATGATTTGATACGGCGGCTAAAGGCAGGTTGAGTAATGTTTCGTGCAGATGCGGCGTGAGAAAAACTGCCCAATTCGGCAAGCATAATAAAATCACGCAGCCACTTCGTTTCAATATTATTCATTTGTAGCTCCTAAAACTGGTATAGAAGAACCTTGCCTAAGCATATCCTTGCTAACAAAAGATTCAGTGTGCGAATGAATGACATATATGAAAACATTAATTGTTGGCCGTAGCAAGGGTTAGCTATACGCATACGGCATGAGAATCAAGTTTTAATGTTGCCATGTACTAATATAGTAGTATTTTATGCTTGGTCAATGCCTTTCTGGGCGCACCATATCACTTTTTCTCATCTCGTCTATAAGTTAGATCACAGTATTGCAATTTTTTTCATGCATTTTAAACATAAAGCTTATTGATATTGGCATTTTACAAGGTAAACACACATGTTTATTGTGGACGAATAAATATGACTCATTTAAATTTAGACATGATATTTATAAGGTTTATAGTCAAGATTAATTTTCCCTGCGATTCTAATATTTTATATTCTCCGTGAATATAAAATATTAGAATCGCAGGGAAAATAATGCATTTTCGCTTGGTTATTATTAGTGACAATAGATATTGAACTATTACCACAGTTAATATGCGGTTCAATATCTATTTTTATTTCTAATATTTTCAATTACCCCTGGAGGATAACTGTGCAAATAATTACCACAGATATCGCAGTGATCGGCGCCGGTGGCGCTGGTCTTCGAACTGCAATCGCAGCGGCTGAAGCAAATCCTGAGCTAGAAGTAGCCCTGATTTCTAAAGTCTACCCAATGCGTTCACATACTGTCGCCGCTGAAGGTGGCTCTGCCGCCGTCATCAAAGATGAAGATTCACTTGATAACCACTTCAACGATACGGTTGGTGGTGGTGACTGGTTATGTGAACAGAATGTCGTTGAATATTTTGTTGAAAACGCAACAAAAGAAATGATCCAAATGGAGCAATGGGGTTGTCCATGGAGCCGGAAAGAAAACGGTGAAGTGAACGTCCGTCGCTTTGGCGGAATGAAAGTAGAACGCACATGGTTTGCCGCCGATAAAACGGGCTTCCATATGTTGCATACGCTTTTCCAAACCTCTATCAAGTACAATCAAATCAAACGCTTTGATGAGTACTTCGTGGTTGACCTACTGGTTGAAAACGACGAGATTCAGGGTCTGGTTGCGATTCACATGTCCGAAGGCGAGCTTGTTACGATTAAAGCGAAGTCTGTTGTACTGGCGACAGGTGGCGCGGGACGGGTTTATAACACCAACACCAACGGCGGCATTGTTACCGGCGACGGTATGGCATTAGCGTATCGCCACGGTGTTCCTTTGCGTGATATGGAATTTGTTCAATATCACCCAACCGGCCTTCCTGGTACAGGTATCTTGATGACCGAAGGTTGTCGTGGCGAAGGCGGCATCATCGTCAACAAAAATGGCTACCGTTATCTGCAAGATTACGGCATGGGACCGGAAACCCCGGTTGGAGAGCCGAAAAACAAATATATGGAATTGGGTCCTCGAGACAAAGTTTCTCAAGCGTTTTGGCACGAGCAGCAAAAAGGCAACACCATCGACCATCCCCTTGGCGATGTGGTGCATCTAGACCTGAGACACTTAGGTGAAGAATACCTTCAAGAGCGTCTGCCGTTTATTTGTGAGCTGTCGAAGGCGTATGTTAACGTCGATCCGGCAAAAGAGCCGATCCCAATTCGTCCAACGGTTCACTACACCATGGGTGGGATTGAAACCGATCCGAGTTGCGAAACGAAAATCAAAGGTCTCTTCGCCGTGGGTGAATGTGCCTCTTCTGGTCTACATGGTGCAAACCGCTTAGGCTCAAACTCGCTGGCGGAGTTCGTGGTATTTGGTCGCGTGGCGGGCGAAAGTGCGGTGAAACGCGCGGAAACGTTTACCGGCTGGAACGACGACGCGATTGAAAAACAAGTGAAAGCGGTCGAAGCACGTATCCAAGGCTTGATGGACCAAGAAGGCGATGAAAGCTGGTCGACCATTCGAACAGAAATGGGCCACTCTATGGAAGCGGGCTGTGGTATTTACCGCCGCGAAGACCTCATTCAAGAGACCATGAATAAGCTGACCGAGCTGAAAGAGCGTTATAAGAAAATCAGCATTAAAGACCGAGGAAAGGTGTTCAACACCGATCTTCTTTATGCCATTGAGATTGGTTATGGCCTTGAAGTGGCAGAAGCAATGGCTCACTCGGCTATTCTTCGTCGTGAATCTCGCGGGGCGCATCAACGTTTAGATGAAGGCTGTACCGAACGTGATGATGTGAACTACTTGAAACACTCACTGGCGCTCTTCAACGAAGGACGCGCACCAACGATTGAATACAGTGATGTTACTATCACGAAATCTCAACCTAAAGCTCGCCTGTATGGGGCAGCAGCAGAAGAAGCGGCGGCGAAAGAAGCCGCAGACGCACAAGCCGCAGAGGAGCAGAAGTAATGACGGGTACTAGAATTCAAAAAGTCGATATTCTGCGTTACGATCCAGAAAAAGACGCCGAGCCTTATAAACAAACCTTCGAAGTTCCTTTCGATGACACAATGTCCGTGCTTGACGCACTGGGTTACATCAAAGATAACCTAGATAAAGACCTGTCCTATCGCTGGTCTTGTCGTATGGCTATCTGTGGCTCATGTGGCATGATGGTGAACAACTATCCTAAGCTGGCCTGCAAAACGTTCTTACGTGATTACCCTGATGGCCTTTTGATTGAGCCGTTAGCCAACTTCCCTATCGAGAAAGACTTAATCGTCGACATGACGCCGTTCATCGAACGTCTTGAAGCACTTAAGCCTTATATTATCGGTAATGACCGCACACCGGAAGATGGTCCAAACAACCAAACACCACAGCAAATGGCAAAATATAAGCAGTTTGCTGCTTGTATCAACTGTGGCCTTTGTTACGCCGCCTGTCCTCAGTTTGGTCTGAATCCAGAGTTCCTTGGCCCTGCGGCCATCGCACTTGCTCATCGCTACAACCTAGATAGCCGTGACAATGGTAAAGAAGAGCGCATGGAACTGCTTAACGGTGACAATGGCGTGTGGGGCTGTACGTTTGTCGGCTTCTGCTCTGATGTCTGTCCGAAGAGTGTTGATCCTGCCGCGGCGGTAAACCAAGGTAAAGTTGAGTCTTCTAAAGACTTTGTGATTGCTATGCTTAAACCTCAGGAGAACTAAGGATGAGTAACCGTAAACCTTACGTTCGCGAAATGAAAGCAACATGGTGGCAGAAGAGCAATTTCTACCGCATGTACATGATCCGTGAAGCGACTGTATTACCCATTATATTTTTCACACTGTGCCTAACTTTCGGGCTAGGCAGCTTAGTTAAGGGCCCCGAATCATGGGACGCTTGGCTAACCTTTATGGCAAACCCTGTTGTCGTGGCGATCAATATCGTCTCGTTAGCCGGGAGCCTGTACCACGCACACACATTCTTTACGATGTTCCCACAAGTCATGCCGATTCGATTGAAAGGCAAACTCGTGGACACGAAGATCATTGTGCTTGGCCAGTGGGCTGCCGTTGCTGCTATCTCATTAATCGTACTCATCATCGTATAAGGAGCTCATTGTGGTTAATAAACATCCAAAACGTTCAGACGAGCCCGTATGGTGGGGTCTATTTGGTGCCGGCGGTACCTGGTTTGCCATGATCACCCCCATTACCGTATTGGTGATAGGTATCCTTGCGCCCCTCGGTATTATTGATGCAGAGGCGATGAGCTATGAGCGCGTTGCCGATTTTGCAACCAGCTTTATTGGCGCTCTCTTTATCATCGGAACGCTGGCCCTTCCAATGTGGCATGCCATGCACCGTGTTCACCACGGTATGCATGACCTGAAACTGCACACTGGTGTGATTGGTAAAGTTGTTTGCTATTCGATTGCAAGCTCTATTACCGTACTGTCTATTGTACTCGTCTTCATGATCTAACCGTGCCTTCATGCCTTAACTGACAATCTGTAATGTGTTAGTTAAGGCTGGCAAACGGCGTCACCCTCAACACACTATTCCTAGTGTGAAAAGCCAAAAACGAGTAGCAACCTTAGCCGAGAATAGCAACGAGTAACGCGGTGTTAGGCAGCGACTATTTTGTTATTTGACCATAGATATAAGCAAGCTCTTCCTGCAAAAATCACGTAATACTCACTGACTATCTTTAACGTTGGGCACTAGGGTTTCTATTGGTATAGAGACCCTGATTTAAATGTGTACGGAAGTACACATTGATGAGTTTTCAAAGATTCATCGTTTAGATATGTTTTGTTCTTACCAATATAACCCTCAAAACTTGCTGTAGGTTACGGTTTGTGTCTAAGCTAAATTAGCGGCAATTCGGACATTCTCAACGTGTGAGATAAAATATGCTCTAACCGATAAGCATGAATAGAGGGAGAGACTGTTGTGCACAAAGATAACAAAAATCGCTTACGAAGTACCATTTTGGGGACATTAGTTGCTGATGCGGCTTCCGTTGGCTTTCATTGGCTATATGATCAAGAGCGAATCCGCGAGATCGCACCAGATTCCCCTGAATTCCATCCTCCGACAATGAGTGACTATGATAACGTGCCTGGTTTTTATGCTCATGGAAGTAAACGAGTTGGTGACCTTTCACAGTATGGTGAACAAGCTCTGGTACTGATGCGTTCGCTTGTCGCGAATGGAGGGCGTTACGACAAAACACAATATGAGAATGCTTTTCGCGAGCATTTTGGATATGGTGGAAAATACGTTGGTTACATCGACCATCCAACACGTGACACGCTAGACAATATTACCAGAGCAGAAAATGCCGCACTCAAGCGCGCCAAAGCGATCCCATTTGAGGGGGACGACAACACGCAGCACATGATGATCACCAAAGTCCTTGCCAACATCAAGCAGGCCAAAGGTGAAGAACTTCGACAAAAAGTAGAGGAAGCGGTCAGGCAGACGAATGATGACGACAGTATGGTTGCTTACGCAATGAACATTGTCTCCGAACTGGAAAAGCTATCTGGTCACCATGGTGCTGATGATGAACAACTGCCTGCTATCTCCAAATTACCTGCGTTAGTCTCTGTGTATGCTGAGAATGGTATGTTGCATGACGTTGTAGAATCCGCTGTACGTGTTACTAATGACAACGATCTAGCGGTATTATTTGGTCATGTTACGGCCTCTATTATTGAGGCGGCAATCCACAATGGCGATCCATTAACTGCGATTGCCAACGGCCGCAAAAACGCGGATCCCATTGTGATTGAGCTTATCGATGAAGTCTTATCTGTTAAGAATGAAACCACTACAGCGGTCACTTCACAGTTTGGTATGAGTTGCCATCTAGCTTATGGTTTCCCTAGTGTTATTCATAATCTGATTTCCTCGGGGTCGTACCGCGAAGCGATTCAAAAAAACATTTACGCTGGAGGAGATTCTTGTGGTCGTGCTGTTTTCTTGGGCGCGGTTCTTGGTGCTACTAATGGTATCGGTGGAGAAACGGGCATTCCGCTGGAATGGATTGAAAACCTTACACAGAGACAAGAGGTAAATGAACTTCTAGACGCGTTGTTCGACTCATAATTAATCTAAAGGGGAGGCATGTTTCTTTGATTTTCAGGTAGGCAAAAGGAATCTATTCATGCCTAATGAAGTAATTAAATTGGTTGTGATTGTAGCTCGAAATTGGCCCATTGTGTGGCAACGAGACTTGTGATGGAGAGGTCTCATTTTAACTTCTCCCACTTTTCTTGATATTAGGTTCGTAGCAAGTGATATACGAAAACGCCCAGTTATGAGCAAAAGTTGAGTATTTATCATCGCTCTTTGGTATCTAAGCCCAGTCACCTTTAAAAAGAAAAATATCGCTTAATTGAGTGCCCAGTCTGACTGGAACAGAGCGTTGCAATTCAATTTAGTTAAGTTAACAGTAAAAAAACACAAGACGATACTAGTCTTGTGTTTATATCATTTTAACTAACCAAAACCCGCTTACTCAATACAATTATTAGGCAATAAATAGATTAGCCAGCAAGAAACCTATTGGGACTGCTACGATAACACCCGACAACCCTGGGATGATAAATGGGTGATTAAAGAACTTTGACCCATTCCAACGGCTACTTTCAAATGACCCTGTATCGTCTGTAGAAATCGCAAATGCCGAGGTTGGATAGATGTTAGTGATATACATCGCACTCATCGCAACAAAGCTACCAACAATATATTCGGGTGGAATCCCCATGCTTCCTGCAATAGGAACCAGAAGCGCAGTTGCGGCACCATGGCTAAACAGCATTGCACTGGTGATCCAGAAAATAAACGCGAGTAATAATGGATAAGCCTCTAGCAGAATCCCTGCTTGTGCTTTGATTTCAGGGATATGGGCACCAATAATGGTGCCACTAAACCATGCAATACCAAGGATGACTATCAGCGACTCAGCGCCATCGGAAAAGACACTCGCCTTCTTAATCGTTTTCAGATCAACATGACAGACAAATGTGGTTAACAAGGCTGTCGAAAACATAGTTATAACGATAAGGTCACGCGAACCCAGTCCGTGCCCAAGTACTTTTTTGAACATCAACATGACGACAATAAATACAACTGATGCAAGAAAGAGAAGTACTGAACGCTTCGCAGCAGGATCTTCTTCTAAGATACGATCCGCAAATTCTGCTTTGTTAATAACGCCTTGTTCTAAACGCTGCTTGTAGATAGGATCGTCCAGAAGATCGCAACCTTGCCTTACCGCAACAAAAGTAGCCACTGAGGCGGCGACAAATCCTGTAGGTATAATAACCGCTAATAGGTTGCCAAATTCAACCCCCATTTGCTCGACTACGACCCACAAAGCAGCAGTTGCAGCAGAGATTGGAGATGCCGTGATCGCAATATGACAAGCAACAACCGAAGCGGTTAGAGGCTGACTCGGCCTTACATTGGTAGATTTTGCTACTTGTTGGATAACATTCAAAATAGAAAGTGTGGTGTACTGAGTGCCTGATAGAACAGTCAAAACGAACGTACACAAGGGCGCTAAGATACCAATGTACTTAGGGTTATTCCTAAGAAGACGCTCAGCCACGCGAACCATATAATCAAGCCCACCAGCACGCTGCATTACAGCTAGAGCAAGAATAACGGACATGATGATTAGTAATACTGAAATTGGCATTTTCCCAGGGGTCAATCCAAATCCAAATACAGCTATCACCATCCCAACGCCACCAGCCAAACCAACACCGATACCACCTAATCTTGCTGCGACTATTACGACGGCTACAAGTAGCAAAAGGTGTACATAAATCATAGTTCAATCCCCTTGAAAAAATGGCTGACTTCTTCTAATAGAAGTTCAGGAATATCTTCGGGAATATAATGCCCCGATGGTAATGCTTTACCAGAAACATCTGTAGCTACTTTTTGCCATTCAGCTAAAGGGTTAAACACCTTCCCTACGGTACCGTTCTCTCCCCAAAAGACCTTTAATGGACATCGGATTTTATTGCCAGCATCAATATCTTCTTGATCATGAACCAAGTCAATCGTTGCCGCAGCACGATAATCTTCACATATTCCTCTTCCCGCACCATCCAATTTCAGGCAGCGAAGATACTCTGCAATCGCTTCTTCTGTAAATGGTGTCATCCCTGCGCTACGTGCGCCAATAACACTTTTTAAATAAAGTTCAGGGTCAGACTCAATGAGTGATTCAGGTAATGGAGCGGGACGAATGAGGAAGAACCAGTGCCAGTAGGCTCTAGCAAAATCTTGGTTGGTTTGTTGGTACATAGACAGTGTTGGTGCAATATCAAGCAACATCATTTTATCTACACGTTCGCTATGATCTAAAGCTAAACGATGCGCGACTCTAGCCCCTCGGTCATGAGCCAATATGGAGAACTGATTAAAGCCAAGTTCTTGCATCAATTCAACTAAATCAAGTCCCATGACACGCTTTGAATAGGTTAGGTGTTGTTCGTCACTTAATGGCTTATCACTATCGCCATAACCTCGTATATCCGCAGCAACTACGGTAAAATTCTTAACCAGTTGTTCAGCTACCTTGTGCCAAATAACATGTGTTTGAGGATGGCCGTGAACTAATAATAGTGCAGGCCCTTGTCCACCAATTCTATAATGTATGTCAACTCCGTTGACATACAATTTAGCCGCTTTAAATCCCGTAAACATAAACTTGTACTCCTAATATAATAGGGTTTAATTTGAAATTAGCTGGTAGGGACAAATTATTTAGAAGTGGTAAAGGTTATAGTATTTTTTAGTCCCCGCAATAACCTCAATTTAACCCTGCTATCATAAAGGATAAATAGATAGACTATGATGTCATTAAACACGAATCGTAAACAATTTCCTTTACCAGAGGATTTATATGTCTTTTTAACAGTGATTCGTAAAGAAAGTTTTGTTGCAGCTTCTGAAGAATTGGGCCAATCACCAGCGTATGTTAGCAAGCGTATCCAAATCTTGGAAAAGACCTTAGGTACAAAGTTATTTCATAGGACAACCAGAAAAATCGCTTTAACAGAGGATGGTCACCACGCTCAGAAATGGGCTAATCGAATTATCGGTGATATGGATGATTTTGTAGATGATCTGTCTGAGGTAAGTAAAACCGCTCGTGGTACCTTGTATATCTGCAGTAGCTTCGGTTTTGGAAGAAACCATGTGGCAAAAGCACTATCAAAACTTTCTGTTCGCTTTCCTGAATTAGAGATACGATTAGAGGTATTTGATCGTGCTGTAGATATTGTAGAAGAAGGCTTTGATATTGAAATTAGAGTAGGAGATGACCTACCTCAACAACATATTTGTAAACCACTCCTACAAAATCAGCGTGTTTTATGTGCTAGCCCTGACTACTTAGACATGCACTCCCCCCTTACCACACTTGATGACTTGTCACAGCATGACTGCCTTGTGATAAAAGAACGTAATACACCATTTGGTATTTGGCAGTTGTCGAGTCAAAATGGTAGCTCGTTAGTAAAAATAAATGGTCAGCTATCGTCCAATAACGGTGAAATCGTCATGCAATGGGCACTTAACGGCCGTGGCATAATGTTACGTTCGATGTGGGATGTTGAAAAATTACTTGAAAGTGGTGAGTTAATCAGAGTATTGCCAGACTATTTTCAGAGTGCCAATGTTTGGGCCGTATACTCAACGAGGTTATCTCATTCAGCCAAACTGAGAGTGTGTGTTGAAATGCTGCAAGAGTACTTTAATGGCACATATCGCTGAGGATTATTTACGATTCGTGACTTAATTCAACACATTTAGCATATTGAAACACGGATAAAAGATATTAAGCTGTTCACATTATCCCCATATCTAGAAATGTGAGTATGCTATGACATCTGCTAAAACCCTTTATGAGAAGTTTATTGAATCTCATACTGTCTGCACCCTTGATGATATAGGGCACGTTCTACTCTACATCGACAAACAAGTATTAAATGAATACACCAGCCCTCAGGCATTTAGTGGACTTCGTAAAGCAAATAGACCCGTCTGGCGACCCAACACCCATTTAGCGGTTGTCGACCATGTTAACCCTACTGAACCTAATCGTATCGCGGCTATGCCAGATCAAGGCGGGCAAGATCAAGTCAATTATCTAAGAGAAAACTGCGAAGACTTTGCTATTGAACTGTTTGATATTCTTGACCCTAGGCAAGGGGTAGAACACGTTGTTGCACCAGAGCAAGGACTGATCTTACCAGGAATGGTGATAGGTTCCGGAGATAGCCACACCACAACTTACGGCGCACTGGGCGCTTTTGGCTTTGGTATTGGCACCTCTGAAATAGAGCATCTTCTTGCTACTCAGACACTAATATACAAAAAGTTAAAAACTATGCGTGTCACCATCACAGGTTCACTTAAACCATATCTCACCTCGAAAGATATTGTGATGGCCGTTGTTGAGAGAATCGGCGCATCAGGTGCGACTGGCTACGCCATAGAGTTTACAGGTAATGCCATATGGGAATTAAGCATTGAAGCAAGAATGACTATATGTAATATGGCGGTAGAGGCCGGTGCCCGCGGCGCGTTTATGGCGCCTGATAAAAAAGTGTTCGCTTACCTTAAAGACAAACAAAGAGCTCCTCAAGGCTTACTTTGGGAGCTCGCAATAGAGAGTTGGGCAGCTTTGAAATCTGACAATGATGCCATTTTTGATGCCGAAGTAGAACTAGACATCAGTTCACTTGAGCCCATGGTTAGTTGGGGAACCAGCCCAGATCAAGCTATCGCAATTTCTCAACTAATCCCGACTAAAAGCCGCTTCTCTGATGTCAGCGCAAACCAGCGTTCACTTGACTACATGGGATTATCATCCGTTAAATCTCTCAAAGGTCTTAATATTACCCACGCGTTTATAGGATCGTGTACAAACGCACGTATTGAGGATCTACGTGAAGTGGCGGATTTAGTTAAAGGAAAAACCGTCGCACCCCATGTAAGAGCAATGATAGTTCCCGGTTCCACCCCGGTTCGAACCCAAGCAGAAGAAGAAGGCATTGCCGATATATTGGTAGCTGCTGGCTTTGAATGGAGACAGTCTGGTTGCTCCATGTGTCTTGCAATGAATGATGACATATTGAAGCCCGGAGACCGATGTGCCTCCAGTACAAATCGAAACTTTGAAGGAAGACAAGGTGCAGGTGCTCGCACCCACCTAATGAGCCCTGTCATGGTTGCGGCCGCGGCTATCGCGGGTCATATTGTCGATATAAGAGAGAACGAGAGGAGAAGCCAATGAAACCATTTGATATCAAAACCGGCATTGCGGCGCCTTATTTAGCGAATAATGTAGATACCGATGTCATCATGCCAAAGCAGTTTCTAAAACGCATAGACAGGGATGGCTTGGCCGAAGGTGTCCTATTCGATCAACGCTTTTTGTATGATGGTTCACCGAATCCTGACTTCATCCTAAACAAGCCCGAATGGGTAAATTCTTCCTTTCTGGTGGTTGGCGATAATTTTGGCTGTGGCTCTAGTCGAGAATACGCTGTATGGGGATTACAACAGCTTGGTATCAAGGCCATCATAGGCACAACTTTTGCTGGGATATTTTATGATAACTGTCAACGTAATGGTGTTTTGCTGATCTCCATTAGCAATGCTGAACGCGACCTGATTGGAAAAACAGTATCCGATGCCAACATTAATACCGTTACCATTAATCTTCCCCAACAAACGATACTGCTTGATAACGGAAGTTGCATCGATTTTGAGATTGACCCTCTCAAGAAAGAGACCTTGATTAAAGGGTTGGATATTATTGGTAGTACGCTCGATAAAAGCACATTAATTCACGCATTCGAAAAACAACACCTATCAACTAATCCATGGCTTGCAGACTAAAAATCGGTTTATCGTTTCATCTTAGGTACAGGTAATCTTTAGTGCTATTGCAAGTTTCATCAATGTGGCACTAAAGATTAAAGAGGACTATTGCATGGGTACTGTCAAGTTAACCAATGTTATGGCAGTACCAACTAGATGAGTATATATGAAAGAGATCTATCCCCCTCTGTTTCGAGCCATATCCAACAAGTTTGTATTCATCGTAAGCCTCTAAATTGTTTTTCTCCAAAAGTGAGCTACAAAACAAATGGGGTATGCAAAAATATAATGTGTATGTCCTCCAATAGGCCATCACTAAACTGCGAAGTAAGTATGTATTTTCTGATCTAAATCTCTTTACAATGTTCAAAGCGGCGATAAAATGCGCGTTATTGAATAATCGAAAGTGGTTACATTTTCACAACTAAACTAAGGAGGAAATTATGTCATTGTGGTGTTCGATCAACCCACGCTTATTTGGCATGAAGGCTCGCTCAAGAGTTATTGATATCGCGTTGCGATAATCTCGACTTGAGCGAATAATCACCTTCGGCGAATAACGTCAACCGAGTACTTTCCCTCAAGCTCGAAGAATTATTGTCAACCCTGACAGTGAGGCTTTATGCCCCAAATTCTTGAGAAAAAATATGAGTACTTTTTTAACAGCACAATCCCTAACCCTTTCCTACACGTCCACAGCTCTGTTCAAAGAGCTAACTTTTGCCATAAATCGCGGTAATAAAATTGGCCTTATTGGTCATAACGGCTGTGGAAAAAGTTCACTGATCAAACTGCTTAGTGAGCAATATGAACCAAGTGAAGGGCATATCGCTAAGGCAAAACAATGCCTGATAAGTTATGTTGAACAGCAAATTCCAAACGAATTGCAATCCAAAACAGTGCTTGATGCACTGGTTGAAACACTTGCCGAAGATGACCACTGGCGTGCGGAGCTTCTTTTAGCCGAATTATCTTTTTCTGAATCCGATTGGCAAATGCCAGTATCGAATTGTAGTGGTGGTCAGCAAATGCGACTTCTACTTGCCAGAGCTATCATTACTGAACCTGATTTATTATTGCTCGATGAACCAAGCAACCATTTAGATCTCCCTTCACTCCTGTGGTTAGAACAGTTTCTGTCACAATGGAAGGGATCTTTCGTGTTGGTTTCTCACGATCAAACCCTGCTAGACGCCGTGACCAATATAACGTGGGTTCTACGCGATCAGTCGCTTCATCATTTTGACCTGCCTTGTTCGCAAGCAAGAAAAGCGCTGAAAGACAAAGATGATCAAGACAAAGCTCGTTACCTTAATGAACAAAAAGAAATCAACCGTATAGAAAAAAGCGCTAAGCGACTAGCCGTCTGGGGGAAGGTTTACGACAACGAAGATTTGGCTCGTAAAGCCAAAACTATGTATGCCAGAAAAGAGCGCTTAGAAGAGGAACAAACCGAACTTAGTGAAGGCTCGCCTTGGCGCATGCAGCTTCAAGGTGACGCTTTACCAGCGAACCGTTTAATGGAAGTCGCCCCTTGTACAATCAAGCCACCGCAAAGTAATTTAACGCTTTTTGATATGGCAGAAATACGCATTAAAAGTGGGGACAGAATTGCTGTTTTGGGTAGCAACGGTTGTGGTAAATCCACGTTACTAAACCTTTTGCATCAGCTCTACCTGCTAAAAGAAGGCCAGACAGAAATAACTCTAGAAAGCACTGAGTGGCCTGTGACCTTCCATGACCGCTGTCGTTTAGGCTATTACGACCAGTCGTTAGAGCAACTTGATGATTTAGACACGCTGAGTGACGCACTATGCAGGTTTGCTTTAATCAGTAATGAGCAAAGTAAACGAGCCTTAATCAGTGCGGGCTTCGAATATGCTAGACACGGTCAGAATGTCGCATCGCTCAGTGGGGGAGAAAGAGCTAGATTACTGTTTATCGGACTCACTCTAGCAAGGTATCACTTATTATTTCTTGATGAACCTACCAACCATTTAGACATGGATGGGAAAGAGGAGCTTATTGAAACACTCAATCAGTTTAAAGGGGCAACGGTGCTGGTAAGCCACGATCGCAGCTTAATTGAACAAAGCTGTAATCGATTCTGGCTTATTCATAATGGAATTCTCACGGAATACCTGTCTGTGGAAGAGGTATACCTGAGAATGACAGAGCAACCAGAAGACCCAATGGACAACAGTGTTTCGATAACGACAGAAGAATCCTTTTCTTCAAATGAGGTTTTATCTGGAGAAGACCAGCTACTGGCGTATTTGATAAAGCTAGAGTCACTGCTTGATGAAGATTTGCAACGAAGACCCAAACACCAAAAGCCAAGCTTGCAACAGCATTGGCGAGAGGAAATTGATAAGATTAGCCGCCAAATTTAAGTAAACTCAACGACCCCCTTCATATGGACATAAAAGAATGATTCAACGGTTGGGGGTCAGTTCAGATAGCCAAAGTCGACAATGTTGCAATAGTTTACCTTATACCATCGCATCTTTTTGTAATGTAAACTTCTGATTAAAAACGTATATAGAGAATAAATTTCGTTCTACAACGGCTTATAATATGAACAATTTAGCTAGTTACATATCTGTCATACATGGCGAAGCCAACGATTTTACATTGGTTAGCTACGATAATGTAGACAAATCATACGAAGATGAGGGCGTAGTCGTACAATGTGGTGAATCGCGATACTGCTTCTCAAACGGTGTGATTCTTAAATATTGTGTAGAGTCTGAAAGCTCTGAAGTAAACGATCTAGTTTGCCCTGAATGTTGGATATCGTATGAAGTGATTGAAGAGACAATACACACATCGATTAAGCCTAAAAAAAGACATTTACAAATCGATGCCAAGAGCAGTTTTGGCTTAAAATGAACAAGTTAATATAAAATTATTGTGTTAAATTTGATGCGTTACCGCTATAAAAAAGGTGGGGAGCAAAGTGGACTTAGAATTACGAAAAATCACTCATGATACCTTCTATCAGATCTGTCAGTTAGAAGTCGCACCTGATCAGGTGAATCATGTTGATAGCAATGCCATTTCTTTAGCGGAAGCTAATTTCATGGAATCTCCTTGGTATCGAGGTATTTATGTGGATGGGTTACCAGTGGGCTTTATTCTCGTTGATGTCAATATCCAGTCTGGTAAGTGTTCACTCTGGAGGTTGATGCTTGATAAATGCCATCAATCTAAAGGCTACGGTATTAATGCATTGCGCGAGTTGACGTCTGAGTTGCAATCTGAATTTGGTATCGCTAGCCTTTATACAAGTGTTGTTCCTGCTAAAAATGGCCCGATTGAATTTTATCACAAGTGCGGATTCGAACGGACAGGCTTATACGTTGAAGGGCGGGAGGTGGAATTGCACCTGTCCATTCAACCCATACATAATCAACAAATTGAGAATAACGAGCGATGAATCACGTACATTTTAAAGGCAGATTTGACGTTCAACCCGAACTGATTGGCTTAGCCAGCAAATTCGGGTCAACGGAGATTAGCTAGGATATAAACCGTCATTCTATTGAAAAGGTAATGTAATCAAAGCGTATTGAAGCACACTATATTTTTGCCCACGAAACAACACTTTCTGTCCCCTACACGCCGTATAATAATACTCATGTCTCATCTGTTATACCAAATACTCCAATTTTTGTATCTATTATAGTTTTCTAATTATTTTTATAATCGCTCCACTTGAATGATGAACCGAAGATGATGTGGCCTCTTGGGTATGGTATCGATTTTATATTAACCGCCAGATATTTTATAAAACAAAACTTAATAGGAAATGACAATGAGCGACTTAAAAAAAGTAGCACTGCGCGCACTTAAATTAATGGATTTGACTACTCTGAACGACGATGACACGGATGAAAATATAATCGAATTGTGTAAGAAGGCTAAGACAAGGGTAGGGAATACGGCCGCCATCTGTATTTACCCTCGTTTTATTCCTGCAGCTAAAAAACAATTACTTTTACAAGGTACACCAAACATTCGCGTTGTCACCGTGACAAACTTTCCTCATGGGAACGAGGATACTGACATTGCGGTTGCGGAAACTAAAGCGGCAATAATGTACGGTGCTGATGATGTCGATGTCGTGTTTCCATACCGTGCGCTGATAGACGGAAACGAGAAAGTAGGCTTTGAACTTGTTAGGCAATGTAAAGCCATCTGCGGTGACGTTCTTCTCAAAGTTATCATTGAATCTGGTGAGCTGAAAACCAGCGCATTGATCAGAAAAGCGTCTGAGATTTCAATCAAGGCAGGGGCAGACATCATAAAAACATCAACCGGTAAAGTGCCTGTTAATGCCACCCCGGAAGCGGCTGAGATTATGTTATCGGTTATCAAAGAGATGGGTGTTGAAAAAACGGTTGGCTTCAAGGCATCTGGTGGTGTGCAAACCACAGAAGAAGCAAAACTATACTTAGATATGGTTGATGGTATTTTTGGTGCCGATTGGGCTGACGATAATATGCACTATCGTTTTGGTGCCTCTAGCTTACTTGTTAACCTACTTCATACGTTAGAGGAGGGTGAGAAAGGTGTTGAAGGGGCGGGTTACTAGGTGTATCTCTTATTGCCTTTATCTTTTATCGGTAGCGGAAAGTAAATAAAGCCACCTTAGGTGGCTTTATTATTGCTCTTTACAACACACTACTCAGCGCGCTGAAGAATCGGTCTATTTCATCTTTCGTATTGTAGTGCATCAACCCTACCCGGAGTATTCCACCTTTTTGAGTCACACCGAGCGCATCGGTTAACCTGTCTGCGTAGAGGTGACCGCTCCAGGTGTATATTTCATGCTCACCCAAATGCGTCGCAACATCGCTTGGGTCGATATCGCCAAAACGAAGAGCAAATGTGGCGGTACGATTATTTACTGTCGGGTTACCAAAAAGCTCGATAATAGGAAATTCTTTTAAACGGGCCAAAAAGTAAGTGGTGAGTGACGCCTCATATTGGTGAATATTATGGTAGGCCGACTCCAGCTTCGATCTTAGATTATCGCCTTCGCCTAAAGAAGAGAGATAGTCGATAGCCTTAGAGAATGCAGAAAGTGCCTCAAAGTTTAGCGTTCCAGTCTCCCAACAATTCGGAGCGTAGGCAGGCGCTGGTTCAACCTTGTATGGTTGGTATTTTTCGAGTAGTGCTTTACGACCATATAAAATGCCCAAATGCGGGCCATAAAATTTATACGCTGAACCAACAACAAAGTCGGCATCTAACTGGCTTACGTTAAGTAATTGATGTGGTAAAAGGTGGACAGCATCGATAAATGCGACGCTACCATTTGCTTTAGTCAGTTCAATGACCTTTTTAATATCGACAATTGTGCCCGATAAATTGCTCGCGGCAGTAACCGCGACAAGACGAGTTCTGTCATTAAGCAGAGACTGAAATATGTCTAAGTCTAGGTTACAACTGGCATCTTTGATGGGCACATAGTGCACTTTTACGCCTTTGTCTTTAGCGGCCATCGCCCATGAAGAGCGATTTGCACCGTGGTCAGCGTCACTGAGAATAATCTCATCGCCGGGTTGCCAATCTTGACTCACCGCTCGACTAAAATGGAAAGTCAAACTCGTCATATTCGCGCCAAACACGATTTCATCTTCTGATGCAGTACCAAACAGAGCCGCTGCTTTTTTTCTGCAATTATCCACCAGACTTACGGTGCTTTCGCTGACAAAAAATTGGCCACCGAGATTCGAATTACCACGGCTCAAATAATCGCCAAAGCCTTCGATCACGGACTGTGGTAACTGTGTTCCACCGGGTCCATCGAAAAACACAGGTGAACGGCCATTATTTCGTACCCCTAACGCGGGGAATTGGTTACGCAAACCTATTACATTGGTTTGATTAAGCGGTAAATACAAAGACATCACGCACTCCTTTTTCACCCGATTCACTTGAGAGGGTCTCGGAAATATGGTGGAAAAACCTTGAGTCATTCAGGATAACAAACTGGTTCTCTTCCAGCACGGTATTTAAATGTGGGTGCTGCTCGACTGGAGAAACAAAGATCTGTGTAAAGCCGCCAGCGATATTCTTCCGTTGTACACAGAAAATACCAACAAAGCGATAACCATCTTGGTGGATTCCTTCAGGTGCAGGGGCGCTCGTTGCGTCAGATTTGCACGTGACTCGAATTTGGTGAACATGGACCACCGAATTATCTTTATCCGTCCCTGTTCGCTGCATGAACGACTTAAGTATGTGCTGGAAACACGGTGTTTGCACCATCTCGTTATCCATTTCGGCGAAGTCTCGTTCTACATCACCAACAATTCGGTTAAACTCTGACGACTGGGTAAATGTACTGTGAGGTAACCTCACTAGTCCTGTGCTTCCTGCTTGAAACTGTGCATAGGAGCGATAACGGTGATCACTGTCAACATACTTATCAGCAGGTAAATCGTCAAAGTAAGACGAAAGTTGAGGGGCAACATTTTCCGGAGTTTGAAAAACTTCTATAAGAAATTTATTTTCCATTTCCATGACTTGTCCTTGTGTAGCTTATGCTTCATTCGGTTAACAAAAATTTAACAACGAGCTTATTATCTCGCGTATTAATATTTTATCAATACATAAACCCAAGTACGCTCGTATATTCTAGAATTAAAACCTGCCCAATAAAAATTTGAAACTAACAACCAGAAAAAACAGCCAGATCAGGATCTAACACTGCAATGATTTATTAATGCGATATCATTGTGAGGTTTTTATATAAAAACCAATCAATAAAACCATAAAAAAAAGTAAGCCTATCGAAATCGAATTAACTCGAAATTCTACGATGGATGCTATTCCAAAATTTTATGCGTAATGCGTTGTGCTACAGGCGAAATAATAAATGAAATAATACCAGCAGCAGGCCACGCTAACAGAAATGCATTTCCCCACATGTTTAAAAATTCGGGCGTATACCCTAGGTTGATATACGTCACCCACAATGTCATCAATGAAGAAAGAAAAAATGACATTATTACAGTGAACAAAACACGTTGTTTCATACTAGATACCTTGATGGTGTTGATGATGGTTGGCAAGTACTATATTTTATAGTCATATATGAAATCTAGGCGTTAGTTTGGGCTCATGAAACCCAAATATGGAATTGAGTATGTTTGATGATATTTCGTTGTTTATAGCAGTTGTGGAAGCTGGCAGTTTAAAGTCAGCAAGTGAAATTCTAAAAATTCCGTCTTCTACCGTGAGCAGACGCATAAAAGCATTGGAAGTTGAGTTTGGCTGTAAGTTATTGAATCGAAGTAGCCACCACTTTGAAATGACGAGAGAAGGCCGTAAACTTTTTGACAACGCATACTTCCATGTGAACTCGGTTGGCTCGATTGTTAATGAAATCCAAGATGACATATCAGGAAATAAAGGCCTCATCAAGGTTATTGCACCAACAAACTTGGTTGCCAGTTGTTTACAAAGAAATATGTCTTGTTATTTGCATCAAAATCCAGAAATAGATCTGGAACTGGAGTTGAGTAATACGCTTACTGAGTTCTATTCGACCAACGCTGATTTTGCGATTAGAGTCGGTAAACAAAAAGACTCTGACCTTACCCAACTCAAGTTAGGTCGAATTGAGACAATACTGGTTGCGAGCCCTCTATATATAGAATCTCAAAGTAAACTAGAAGACCCTCAAGATCTTGAAAGAGCCGACATAATTATTAGCAATCCATTGGCATCGTCGTTGGCGTTAATTGAGTGTTCAAACACAGATAATCGAGTAACCTTCAAGCCCAAAAAAAGAAAGATATTGGTCAATGATTTACAGGTTGCAAAGCAGTTTTCAGCCAATGGGTTAGGTGTCACATTGTTACCATCGACGGAAATAAAAGAGGAACTTAAAAATCAACAACTGGTGCGAGTTCTACCAAGTTGGCAAGGCATAGATAGAGATGTGTATGCCGTTTGGTATCGAAGACAGCTATTGAGTTCCAGAGCGTCGAAGTTCATTGATTACTTAAAAGCGAATGTTGAATTTTAAGTTGGGTGTTTGTAATTTGCGCTAAATCTCAGTTTAATCGTATTTTCTATCAATAAGTTGAATTTAATAACCTATTATAGTGTAACTATATGAATATTTTAAATATTCCCCCAAAGCTCTTATTAAGCTTCCTTTCAGGTTGTTAGATTTTGCTCATGACAAGTGACCAATAAGTCATGAGCAAAAGTGCCTTATAGTGGGGTTCATTGTGAATGTTAGTTTTGCAAGGATGGACAATTTGTGATTATTGCTGTTTAGAGGATACCCGCCATACTTCACTGAACGCCAAAAAAATATGGTATAAGGTGCTTGCTGGTGCATTTTGGGATACTGGTGATCCGTCGCGATTTACCTGGTCGATCCATAAGCCATTTTCTGCAGGGGTAATGTAGTACTTAAAAATTGCGTCAACGGCTTTCACCACCGCTTCTTCATTTATGTGCGATGAATTATCTTCATAGAGTGCAACTCTAGCTTTTAGAAGCTCGGTTTGGCACCATAGACGAGAGGTGTCTCTGAATTCTCCTCCATTGTCTATGATTTCGTCCATCACAAGACCCGTTTCAGAATGACCATATGTTTGAGCAAATTCCAATAAACGATTAATCTGTAATTCTACATTTATACCAGTAAGCTTCTCATAGTGTGCTAGAAGCCATACCCATTCATATTGGTGGCCGGGATCAATCTGTTTTGAGTTTGAATGATTTGGTTCTAAATCTGAATCGAAAAATTCTCTTAAGAATCTGCCATTAAAAAATTTGGTGACAAATAACTCATAGATATTGCCCGCTCTCTTAATCCAAAGTTCATCTCCAGTTACTTCGAATAGTGTCATCAGTGCTTCGAATAAGTGCATATGCGGGTTTTGACATCGTAAACTACGATCATCTAAGCTCGAATAGAAACCACCATTTTTTCTATCGGTAAGTTCACTTTCGAACCATTGGTAGCACTCTTCAGCTTTGATTATACTCGTATTGTCATTCGTTAATTTATAATGCCAAGCGAATCCAAGCATAGCAAATGCATGTTCATAGGCGTTTTTAGCCTCACCATTGATCGTTAAGTTCTTGGTTGTAGAAAAAACAAATTCCCCAGTATGACATCTGAATTTATCAAACCCTTTTAAAACTGTATTTTTCACAAGGGTATTACCGTCGAACCAGCCGAGCTTAGTTGCATGAGCAAAGACATACACCTGACGTGGCTGGACCCGAAATCGAATAATATCTGTGTCATACACAGTATCTGCAGTCATTAAACCTTCTTCAAATATCCCTTCCTCTTCCCGATACCCAATTGTAGACCACAAAGGAAGGACACTATTACTTAGCCATTCTTGACATCGGTTAGCGGCTATATCGATATCACGCATTTGCCTCTACCTTTATTTCATTGTTCTCCTTACATACCCGAACGTTGAACCCTTTCTCTTTGAGAGTGCCATAGTTATGACCAGCAATTGCTGGCCAAACGGCTAGGGCAGATAAACGTTCATTACCAGTATTGACTAAACGATGGGCGATGAACCCAGCGATATGATGGATACTTCCCGGAGACACTTTTTCTAGTGTTACTTCGCCATTTTGATCTTGAAGCACTAACAAACCTTCTCCAGCCGAACCAAAATAATATTCAGCTTGTTCAATACGATCGTGGAAATGACCTCTAGTCATGTGAAATTCGCGACCAACAGTTCCCGGTTCAATATGTGATACACCAAAATTGAGTTCTCCTTCAGCTGATTCTGCTGGGAGCATTTCTACGCTGTAGATTACGGTTTCTGGGTCAAGTTCTGCGTAAGCTTCTGCATCAGAAAATACGCCATCGAGCGAGGATAGTTTGGTTTGTTTGGTAACGAGATCGGCTGCTTCAATTTTACCAGTCAGATAGTTAACGTTTGGTGGATTAATGATATTCACGACATTTCCTCAAATATGAGTTAAAAAAGAGGGAGAATTTCTCCCTCTAAAAAAAATTAAAACAAACCGATAGCAACACCGATGGCTGAGAACACGACCATACCAAGCATTGACTGGACAGGGCTAACGTTCTTCTTCGCCATCGCCCACCAAGAACCAAGCACAACGATGAGTGGCATGAGCTTAGGAAATATTCCATCAATCATGTTTTGTACCACAATGTTCACACCATCTTCCGTTACAAACTCAAGGCCAGTGTTAAGGTTTACGTAACTAGCCGCAACACCGCCCATCACGAAAATACCAAGTAAAGATAATGCTTCTCGGATCTTGGTTGATTCATGGCTAACCAAAACTTCAACAGAGCCAGCCCCCATTTTGTACCCCTTCATAAATAAGCTATAAGAGCCAAAAATTATGATTAGGTTGTATGAAACGATATAAAATAGAGGTCCTAAAATGTTACCACCAGCGGCCAAAGCCATACCTATGCTCAATAGGATTGGTATCAACATTCCTGGAATCATTGAGTCTCCAATACCCGCTATAGGTCCCATTAGTCCAACTTTTAGCGCATTGATGGTTTCTCCATCAATAGGTTCGCCATTCGCCTTTTTCTCTTCTAAACCAACCGCCATGCCATTGATGATGGCGCCTAACTGAGGCTCAGTATTATAAAAAGAAGAGTGACGTTTCATTGCCTCTGTGCGGTCTTCTTTATTAGGGTAAAGCTTCTTGAGTGCTGGCATCATACCAAGGCAGAAACCGAATGATTCTAGTCGTTCAAAGCTAAGAGATGAGAGGTTGTACATCATCCAAGATCTCCAGCATTTGCGAAGGTCTTTTTTGGTTAAGCTAATCGACTGCGAAGAGTCTTCTTTTAAGTTCGTGCTTGTCGCAATTAATGTATCTGCCATTAGAATTCATCCTCTTCATCATCAAATTTTGCGGGTGCAGCATCAGCTGCCGTTTGTGGGGTGGCTTTGTAGGTATAATGGACAAGAGCAAACAGGGAACCTACGATAACTAGACCGATCATATTAAGCTTCAGAAATACGATACCGACAAATCCGACTAGGAAGTAAATCAGCATTCTTGTTTCTTTAATGATCTGTTTGAGAAGAATTGCAATACCAACAGCAGGTAAGATACCGCCAAGAACACTCATTGTGTCGAGCATCATTTCAGGTAAGCTCGCCATGAATCCTTCGATGTATTGATTACCGAAATACACAGCGATAAAACTAGGAATGAATCGTAATAAGAAATTCGTAATTTGTGGGCTGATAGCGGTATGGAAGTAAACACCTTTGTCATCGCCACGTTCCACTGCCAGTTCGGCTTGGTGGTTCCAGTATGAGTTTAAAAGCATCATAAAATTAAACACTATGGTGCCAGCGATGCCTATAGTCGCTGCGATAGCAACGGCTACTTCAATGCCTTGACCAGACATGACACCCAGCGCGACCGCGGGGAATGCAACGAAGTTGAGATCGGCGGGCATAGCGCCACCAGGGGTTACCATAGCAATATAGACAGCTTGTACAGCAACACCAACCATAATACCCGTTTGTAAATCACCAAGAACCAAACCTACTAGCATACCGGATACAAGCGGTCTTGTTATGGTGTACCAGCCACCGGTCAAGCCGAGTAACCATGGAGTGGTTAGTGCACCGAGATAACACATTATCCCGATTAATATAGCTTCAATTAACATATACGTATCCTATTTTATGTTGTGTCAAATAATTGAGTTTCACGTTTGTTTGCTTAGATCTTTGACTGGGCATCTTTCCATGAATATGAAGACGCATCCGGTACTAATTGAAATTCGATGTTGTGACCAATTTCACTTAGATAGTTAAACGCACTAATTTCTTCTTTATTGACGCACTGGTTACTGCCAATGGTCACGGTGTCATTTCGATTGCTCATTGGGCCCACGTTGATAAGCCCATTGCCGTTACTCAAATCAATCCCTTTCTCGCAAATATTTTTAAGTGTTACAGGGGATTTAGCGATAATGAAGTACTTCTTTTCGCTCCCGATTATTTTCGGCAGTTTTGATATGGCGGTTTCTGTGTCGAATAACCAAACCTTCACATCCGTTACGGCTCCCTTCATTACCTTGGATAAGAGAGGATCAGATGCAACGCCATCGTCAATAGCTACAATGCCATCACATGGCCTTTCTTTAGCCCAACGTGTGATTAGTTGACCGTGAATTACTCGGTCATCAATTCGTACAAATGAAATAGTCATAGTTTGTTCCTCTTAAAAGTCGTCATCTTGTTCAGTCGCGACTGGTTTTGCTATTACAATGGTACTTAGCGCTTCTGTACGTAATTTCTCTATTACCAACTTAACGTCGGTTTCTTCTGCAAAATCTGCTGTCATAAGTAGTGTGGGGAAATTGACACCGGTGATGACTTCAACAGGAATGGCGAAATTTTCGTTAAACGCGTAAGTACAAGCTACGTTGTATGGTGTCCCGCACTCCAAATCGCATAAAACAACAACACCTTGTACGCCACTGTGTAAGATCGTTTGTATTTCATCGTCAAAATCTTGCTTGAATTTCTCAATACCGTCTTCTTCTGTGAGTGATACTGATGAGGTGTTTGGAAGTTCTCCAAAAACCATGTTTGCACACTGAATTAAGGCAGCTGCTAACGGTCCATGTGTTGCTACTAAAAAATGAAGCATGTTGTTAACCTCTCACATAAGCTTTAATGGTGGCGATTTCTTTACCTTGGCTCGCGCCGTACGGGCGAATGACATATTCGCGAACACCAGCAGGAATAATGAAGGTTTCTGCGTAATGAACTATGTATGGTTTAAATGCATGAGTAGGGCTCTCAATAATGGCTTCTTCTCCTTCAATCAAATTGAGAACATTGAGGTTGCCTTCCGTACTGTGAATCACTGGTTTAGTAAACCAATGGCGACGTGTTTCTATAAATTCACGTTCATGTAGGCCTGTACGCTCTTCACGCCATCCATCACCTTCTGCGATATGAGTGACAGCATTAACGAGGTTTTCTTTCGTCCATTCAGTTGTTCGTTCCCATTGAATCACTTCCTTGCCGTGTTCTAAGTGGACAGGTCGAGGAAGGCCATCAAGACCCATACGATCCCAATCCCACAATTTGAAGGTAAATATATAAGGAGTCGCGCTAATTTCTAATACCATAGCGCCGGAACCTGAACAGTGAACCGTTCCCGCTGGAATAAGGAAATGGTCGTGCTTCTTTGCCGGAAACTTGTTGATGAATTTTTCATCATCAAACGATTTTTCGCCTCTTTGAGCTGCTTGAAGATCTTCAAACATCTCTTCTGCATCAATTCCTGTTTTGGTACCAAGATATACGGTCGCATTTTCAGCAGCGTCTAGCATGTAGTAGCTTTCGTCCTGCGTATAGTGCATACCAAATTCTTGTTGAATATATTCAGTGAGCGGGTGGACCTGAAGACTAAGGTTTTGGCCTTCCATAGTATCTAGGAAATCGAATCTAATCGGGAACTCAGCACCGAACCGAGAGTGAACTTTATCGCCTAATAACTGCTTAGGTTTTTGCAACACCAAGTTCTGTGAGGGTATTTCAACGCGGACATCGCCATATTGAAGATATAGGCTATTTTCTTCGGGTACACAGTCAAAACACCAAGCAAAGTTGTCTTTAGATTTATCGAGGTCACAAACTTCTCTCATCCACTGCCCTCCCCAAACTCCCGGGTCGAAGAATGGTACAACCCGAAATGGTTGAGTAGTCGCAACTTCGAGCCCTTCTAGCAGTGCCTTACCTGTGACAAATTTCGGGTCACCAGCGGTATTTGTATCTAATAAAAAATCCACTTTGGGAAGAATTTTCGTTTTGTAACGATCGAATACACGCCATTCGATAAAGAATGAACGTTTGTATCTGCGCAAAACATCTTCGTTAAAATTGTCAACACCCCAATTGCCTAATTCGCCTCTGCGGAATCGTTGTTGAATTTCCCATCGTGCCAGATCGGCATAAATGGACACATCGCCGTCGTGAATCAATGACGCTCCGGGACCATAGATGACAACTAAACCAGATTTTATTGATTCCACTTCCTCTCTTTGGGCGTGGATATCCGACGCGCTGAAGAACTCTTCCATTTGATGAGGGGCGATAACACCGAAAACGCGGTCACTCGTGATATGACGCTCAAGCATATCGAAGATTTTGCTCTCAGGAAGTTTTGCAACTTCAGAATTAATTGCCGATACATAATCTAAGTGGTCAACAAGTTCGTGCTTTAGCTCATCAATATTGACGCCATGGTACGTATCGATGACAAGAACGACCTTCTTAGCTTCAACTGCGCTGATTGCAGTACTCACCTGTTTGATGATTGCTTTCCAACCTTGCCAAGCGCTATTGTCACATCCCAGTACATGCACGACCGGTTCTTTGTCGTAGTTCGGTGTATGTTTTGCGTAGTTCACTTTTTTATCTCTTAGTTTTAATCTTGACGAGAAGATATAACGATTAACCAATATTGACAATGCGATAGATGAGATGAATGTCACATAAAGGATCGATTGATCCGACATAAGTCACACTGTGGTGCTAAAAAGTGGTTAATCGTTATATCAGCGTTAATTGATGTGATATAGATCTTGTTTTTACTATTAGGAGAGATCATGAACTTACAAAATTGCAACATTACCAAATCATTAACAGGTTCAATATCTATTTGCCAAGTTGATCGTGTAGAGGTTCTTTATATTAAGCACAAAAGTGTTGAAGCTGGGATTTCGCTCTTTGGTGGACATTTATTGTGGTTTAAACCCAAAGGTCAGAATGAGCTATTATGGTTGAGTGATAACGCCATATTCAATGGTGAGAAAGCTATCAGAGGTGGTGTTCCAATTTGTTTTCCATGGTTTGGAAATGCGGGTGGGGAGCAAACTCATGGTTTTGCAAGAAACATAAAGTGGGATCTTATTGACGTTCAAGAATTAGAAGAAGGAGTTCAAGTTGTGTTAGAACTTGTTGATAATGAGGAGACCAGATTAATGTGGCCTCACAAATTCAAAAACACGCTTACATTCGTCCTTACTAATACCGTCACGATAAGCTTGTTAACAGAAAATACGGATGAACACTTGTGGTCATACAGTGGCGCTATTCATACTTATTTTGGTGTCGGAGATATAGCGAATACAAGTATTTCTGGTGTTGGTACCACGTATTTAGATGGAACAGAAAATTACGTGAAAACGAGAGGAGAAAATGTACTATCAATTGACAGGGAAGTTATTCGTGTGTGCACGGCACCAGATGAATCAATTGTCGTTTGTGATTCTAGTAACCAGCGCGATATTGTAGTGAAAAATAATGGCCACAATACTGCTGTTGTGTGGAATCCTTGGAAAGAAATGACCAAGGGCATGACGGACATGCCAGATGAAGATTATAAAAAAATGCTTTGTGTGGAATCGACGATATTCGGCACGGTTCCAGTATCCTTAAAACCTGGGGAATCTCATGCATTAGAGACGACGTTATCGATTATAAATTCATGATGTATATTCATTGAAAGTGGCTAAACTTTAAATGGTTAGAAACGAATAGGTTCGAATAGTGATAAGGGGAAAGGCTTCAGTTCCCCTTAACTGAATAGATGGTTTTGATTTTCGATCTCGGGTATTAGAATTCTGCTTTACCCGCAGATTCCCCAATAATCAATTTAGGTTGAATTATAATATGTTCTAGATCGGTACTGTTACCATCAATTTTATCAAACAGCAATTGGCCTGCCTTTTCGCCCATCTCTTTGGCTGAAAATGAAACTGATGTCAAAGATGGAGATAAGGTCATTGAATCTTCGGTTCCGTCTAAACTAATTATTGATATGTCTTTTCCAGCGATAATGTCATTCGCTTTTAAATACTCCATAGCCCCTATCGCGATAATATCTTGGTAGAAGACACAAGCCGTTACATCCTTATGTTTCTGAAGAATCAATTCGATTGCTGATACACCTGACTCTTTGTCTGCTGGCGTAGGGAAATTAATTGCGTCGTCATAATCAATTTCATGTTTATTCAGAGCTGAGGTATAGCCTGCGATTCTGTGCTCACGGTTTTTTGTTCCAACAGAGCCACCAACAAACGCTATTCTTTTGTGGCCTAATTCTAATAGGAACTCTGTGGCCATCCTTCCACCAACAATATTATCAGTACCAACAAAATTCATCTCTTTATCTGAATGTCTGGTTACCAAAATAACCGGCGTTTTACCCGCTTTCAGACTTTCAAAGTAACTATCTGGAGAGTCGTTGGTTGCGCAAATAATAATCCCAGCAGAACCATTTTGAATCAATGCTTTAGTGAACTTTTCTTGTTTTTCTAACACATCTTCAGTGTTGGACAAGAACAGCATGTTATCGCGTTTATCCAAAACTCTAGCAATACTCGCAGCCATTTCACCATAAAACGGGTTTGAAATGTCATGAACCAAAAAGCCCACCTGATTAGATTTTTTCTGACGTAGGTTTGCAGCGTTTTGATTGTAAACGTAACCTAATTTATCTAGTGCTTCTTTGACTCTTTCGCGCGTAGCATCAGATATTCTCCCTTTATTTGTGAGAACCTGAGACACTGTGGCGTTAGACACACCAGCAAATTTTGCCACATCTTTAATGCCTATGCTCGACAACTTAACATCTCCTAAAAGTAATGAATTAAAATATTCCACATTGATACGAAAGGCTCTTAGGAAACACTATGTTGAGACATTTTTGGTGCAATAACTATTTTACAGAGCCGACTCTGGAATCAAACTGTTGGAGTTGCACTATCATAACCTAAACAGTTAGTTCTTGGTACTTCGTTTAACCAGTTACGTTTTCCTCTTGTTTATTCGAGGTTGCTATCAACTTTAATGTCATTGGGTTCAGATGTTTAAGCGTAAATAAATCCATAAAATTTGGATGATTAATAACTGTAAATAAAAGAGACGTATATTCTTAAGAGGTAACATCGCTCATCCTCATTTAAGAAGGTGGGTTGATAGGTTAACTACGTATAAATCATGAAGCGCGGTTTTCTGATTGAATAAAATGAGAGACATTTATCAATAACCATATAGCAATTTCTTTTTGTCGCATTCAGATGCAGTTTATACAGGGTTGATAGGACTAAAGAGGAAGAGAAAACGCAATAAGAGAGATTTTGTTGATTTTAATAGAATAAACAGAAGAAGTGGTGTCCCCTACAGGATTCGAACCTGTGTCTAAGACTTAGGAGGTCCTTGTTCTATCCAGCTGAACTAAGGGGACTTTTTGTCTGAGGCGTCATTGTATACTAATCACGTTACGCATTAAATACTCACACTGCCGTTCGCTTAAAATATGAACGGCAATAAGAGTCAACAATGCTTTAATACTTCATTTTCTGTTTTATCGAATACCGGCAGCATGAATTTGAGCAACACTCACGATCCCGATCAGGTGATGATTTTGGTGCAGCACAGGTAAGGCAGTAATGTGGTTTGTATTCATAGAGTCTAAGGCGTGTGTGCACATCGCGTTAGCATAGATGTAATGGAAGTTCTTTGACATATATTGATCAACATTTTCGTTGAGATCTGCTTTATTAGCGATAGCTCGCCTAAAATCACCATCAGAAAATACACCAACAACTTGGTTATCATCGATGATTGCAATTAACCCTTTTCCACTGAGGCATAAACAATCCACCGCATCCAATAACGAACTGTATGTAAAACAGTGCATCCCTTCAATTTGATTATCTAATACATCTATTACTGTGGTGAGCAGTTTGGCCCCCAAGCTACCTGCAGGGTGGCTGCGAGCAAAATCATTTTGATTGAATCCTATTTGGCTCATGACGGTTAAAGCCAGTGCGTCACCCATCATCAATGTGCATAGCGCACTGGATGTAGGAGCAAGTCCTAGTGGGCAGGCTTCTTGATTTATTGCCACATTTAATGCCGCGTCTGAACTTATCGAAAGGGTAGAGTTTTTGTTACCAGTAATGCTGATGACTTTATTTCCCTGTGCGGCCAATAGTGGCAATAATATCCTGAACTCGTTGGCCTCTCCGCTGTAACTGATAAGTAACGTGCTGTCATCTTTTCCAACCATGCCCAAATCACCATGTAAAGCCTCTGTGGGATGAATAAAAAATGCTTGGGTACCTGTACTTGCGAATGTCGCCGCGATTTTCTTCCCTATGTGGCCACTTTTTCCTATCCCCATAACCACGACCTTACCTTTGGTCGTTGAAAGTATGCGACAAGCATTCACAAATTCATCATCAATTCTTTCAAGCATATGGTTTGCTTCAATAAGTTCATCTCTAAGGAAGGTAATTCCTAGTTTTTGTATATTTTCACTTTCATTGTTCATTATTACCCCTTCAATACTTTCATTGTGAAAGCTTAGTTTGGTCTTGTATTGTTCAATTAACACGCATTTTCTAATAATTTCTCTTTGAAAGCAAATGCCGCGTCAGTTGAAAGCTTTGTGTCAATTAAATGATGTAAAACTGAGCCGATCGTGTATTTATTCTATCGATATAAAAGCATATTAATCACTAATGATAATTATTGTGAAAGAGATCACTTTCAAACTAAAAGTTGAAGTGCATAATTCAGCCACCAAACAACAAAGAGGTAAAACAAATGGAAACTGTAATTTTCGGGGCTGAATGGTTTATTGGACTGTTCCAAAAAGGGGGAGAGGTCATGCTTGGCATGATGTCTGGTATTTTACCATTACTTATTGCGCTTCTCTGTGCGATGAATGCGTTGATCGCCTTCGTTGGTGAACATCGCGTTGAAAACTTGGCGAGTAAGTGTGCAAGTAATCCTGTGTCTCGTTACCTAATTCTCCCTGTGGTGGGCACATTCATTTTTTGCAACCCTATGACCTTGTCACTTGGGAAGTTTCTACCAGAATGCTACAAACCGAGCTATTACGCAGCAGGCTCATATTCTTGCCATTCGTTGAACGGTCTATTCCCACACGTGAATCCTGGCGAACTGTTTGTTTACCTCGGTATAGCGAGTGGATTGACAACACTTGGTTTGCCGCTCGCTCCACTTGCTGTGTCTTACCTTCTCGTCGGTGCTGTTTCTAATTTCTTCCGTGGTTGGGTGACTGACTTCACCACGATGATGGTTGAAAAGCAGCAAGGTATCACTCTAGAACGTGAAGTTAAATTTGGTTAATCGGGGGATTTATGACAAAGACACTTAAAGTACGCGCTGGAAAAGGCGGTTGGGGTAACGAGTTAGTAATCGACTTCCCTAAACACAAGAAAATCATGTACATGGTTGGCGGAACTCGTCCAGCATTGGTTGATCGCTTGGTGGAATTAACGGGTCTAGAAGCCGTTGATGGATTTAAAGAAAGTTGTGATTACAGCGAAATGGCCTGTGCTGTTATTGACTGTGGTGGTTCGATGCGATGTGGTTTGTATCCAAAGAATAATATCCCAACATTGAATGTCATGCCGACAGGTAAATCTGGAGTAATGGCAAAACATATAAACGAAAGCAATTATATTTCAAATGTTGATGAACACTGCGTCAGTATTGCGGGAGAAGCAGAGGCAGCAACGGTTTATGCGGAGAATATTTCAATAGATGCTGGAGGTGCCGGAACGATGTCTGGTGGATATATTGATACAAGCAAAAAGCTAACTGAGCAATCAGATGGCATGCTTGCACGAATTGGTATGGGCATGGGTAATGTTATGGCCACCTTTTTCCAAGCAGGACGTGACACGATCGATACAGTCATGTCTACAATTATCCCATTTATGGCCTTTGTTTCCATGCTCATCGGGGTCATTTTGGCAAGCGGAATCGGCGACAGTATTGCCCATGTACTTGTCCCTTTAGCAACAAATCCGATTGGTCTTGTTGTACTAGCACTTATCTGTTCATTCCCATTCTTGTCGCCATTTTTAGGCCCTGGTGCGGTTATCGCGCAGGTTATTGGTGTGCTTATTGGTACTCAAATCGGTTTGGGCAATATCCCTCCCCAGTTAGCGTTACCGGCTTTATTTGCAATCAATGCTCAGGCCGCATGTGACTTTATTCCTGTCGGTTTGGGCCTGGCAGAAGCCAAGCCTGAAACGGTTCGCGTAGGTGTTCCTTCCGTATTATATGGACGCTTCTTAACGGGTGCGCCAACCGTATTGTTAGCGTGGTTTGTGTCCATGTTCATCTACAACTAAGGACTGAAAAATGAGTTTGTACAATATTTCGATTATCAAAGTTGGCGAATGTGCATTGGAAGCGCTTAGTGAAGACATGTTGATTCTGTTTAATGAGTCGGTTCCTGAAGATGCTGCTGAGTATTGCTTTATCCATAACCATGACACATTGAAAGGTGACATCGCTGTTGGGGGGAAAGTGGACATTGATGGAGTTAACTATCCCATCACCGCGGTTGGTGATGCGGTTAATCAAAACTTAGGCAACCTTGGCCACATTACACTGCGATTTGATGGTGCGAATACGGCAGATTTTATAGGGAGCCTCCATTTGTCGGGTGCTCAACCAAGAACGCTGGTTACAGGCTCCACCTTTACGTTTAGTTAGTTTTTAAGGGGTTTAACACCTTGTTTAAGCCCCGTTTTATTTTGTAGGAGATATCGTTATGAGAACAGCAGTAGTAATCGGTGGTGGTCAGACACTCGGTGAGTATATTTGTGAAGGGTTGGCTGCTGACGGTTATAACGTTGGCATAGCGGACTTAAATGGTCAAAATGCGGCAAGAGTGGCAGATAAAATCAATACGACATACGGTCGGACACAGGCTTTTGGTACGTCAGTTGATGCCACGGATGAGATGAGTGTAAAAGCATGTTTTGAGGCAATCAATGATAATTTAGGTAGCATCGATGTATTGGTCTATAGCGCGGGCGTCGCGAAAGCCGCAAAAGTGACGGATTTTACTCTAGATGATTTTAATTTTAACGTAGGTGTGAATTTAAATGGCTATTTTTTGTGCGCTAGAGAAGCCGCACGATATATGGTTGCTCAAGGAATCGGTGGTCGCATACTACAGATCAACAGCAAGTCTGGAAAAGTGGGTAGCAAACATAACGCAGGTTATAGTTCAGCCAAGTTTGCAGGCATTGGTCTGACACAATCTATAGCACTAGATTTAGCTGATGATAATATTACTGTTAACAGCTTAATGTTAGGTAATTTACTCGAATCGCCAATGTTTCAAAGTCTTATCCCACAGTATGCTCAAAAGCTGGGCCTTCCGGAAGATCAAGTGATGAAACACTATATAGATAAAGTGCCACTTAAAGCGGGCTGCGGCTATGATGATGTGTTGAACGTACTTAAATTTTATGCGAGTGATGGTGCGAAATATTGCACGGGGCAGTCGATTAATATTACTGGTGGACAAGTAATGTTTTAATGTTAGTAGGGGAGCTAGTCATAGCTCCTTTTTTAATTGGTGATAATATGGATGCGATTTATGTGCTTATCTTCATCTTCGGAATGAGTTGGGCAACTAAAAAATTTCTTGAGTACATGAAAGCAAGAGCTTTTAAACAACGATAAAAAGGTGATGTATGGATTCGATTTCAACTCTGATAGTGATTGCAATTATTGCGTGGGCTTTACAGATCGGGTTTACATTTTTCCAAATCAGAGCATTTAATCATATGTTGCAAGCCATGGCGGTCAAAGGCACAGTTAAAATGGGGAAAACGACAAGTCGCTGGAAGGCCCGTACTATAGTCGTTTTGGTTGAATCCGAAGATAAGCGCATTGTCGATGCTAAAGTATTTAAAGGATGGACTGTTTTTGCTCGACCTAAAGTTTTACCTAATGTTATTGGTGAGCGTTATCCATTTTCACAGCACGTCACTCTAGGTTTTGATAACGGAATTCAAGAAGCGTTAGAGGTTGCATTTTCAAAGTGACTGCCTTAGATTTTTATTTTTTTAATATGAAAGCTTTTTCGTGTATTATAAAAGCTATCGCATAAAAATGAGACAGCAATGAATATTATTGATAGAAGAAATGAGTTGGTTGCTTATTTAAAAGAGAATGGCAAAACGGCTGTAAATGAATTAGCCGACATTTTTGATACCTCTGGTGCCACAATCAGAACGGATTTACGAAAGCTTGAAGAAGATGGTGTTGTGGTTCGCCGTTATGGCAGTGCAGAAGCATGTTTACCACAAGTTGTTGCTGCTGAAGAGTTCGCCATGGATGAAAAAAAGACCATCAATCTTGATAAAAAAATACGAATTGCAAAAAAAGCGGTTCAGCTTGTGAACGATGGGGATTCGATAATACTCGATTGTGGTAGCACGACACTTCAGATGGTGCCCGAGTTGGATAACTTTATGTCATTGACATTAATGACAAATAGCATGGATATTGTTAATACGATGGCAGAACTAGATTCTGATCACACGATTATAATGCCCGGAGGATCATACCGAAAAAAATCAGCTTCATTTCATGGGGGGTTAGCGGAGCGTGCCTTTAGTCAGTTTTCATTTGATAAACTGTTTATTGGTGCTGATGGCTTTGATCTGTCTCAAGGATGTACTACATACAATGAAGCCTATCAGGTTAGTCAAGCTATGTGCCAGTCAGCCAAAAATATTATTGTAGTGATAGATTCATCAAAATTTGGCCGTCGAAGTCCTAATGTTGTGGTTCCTTTGGATCGCATTGATGCTGTCATTACAGACACAGATTTTAGCGAAGAAGAGGCTTTGGGTCTTGAAGATAAAGGTATAAATGTCTACCGAGTATAGTTGATGCCATTATTTTTTGGATGAATTGATACTTAAAATTGTCAATGAGTGGCTAATTTGCATTCACTTTGAAAGTTAATAAGCGTCATTGTTCACAAAATGAAAGTGATGACTATCCAAAGCGAACATTATATTTAATAATCATACGCACTACTCTTTATTTGTTGTGGATGTTATGGATTTTGTTATTTTTGGGGCTGAGTGGTTTATAGGGTTGTTTGAAAAAGGCGGCGAAATTTTTGTCGGAATGGTTACCGGTATTCTGCCTTTATTAATCTGCTTACTGGTCGCTATGAATGCGACTATCCGCTTTATAGGACAAAAGAGAATAGAAGCTATTGCACAAAAATGCGGTAGCAATCCTGTTTCTCGATATCTTATTTTACCCTTCATTGGAACGTTCATATTTTGTAACCCTATGACATTAAGTTTAGGGAAGTTTTTGCCTGAGCGTTATAAACCATCCTACTACGCTTCGGCTTCCTATAGTTGCCATTCAATGAATGGATTGTTCCCTCATGTGAACCCCGGTGAACTGTTTATTTACTTAGGCATAGCCAGTGGCATAACTCAGCTAGGTTTACCATTAGGTCCTTTAGCCGTTAGTTATCTATTGGTCGGTTTAGTGACAAATTTTTTCAGAGGGTGGGTGACAGATTTTACCACTGTATTGGTTAGTAAGCAGCAGGGTAAAGCACTGTCCAAAGTCGTTAATTTTTCGGAGAAGGAGTAGTTGATGAGTCAGTTGCTATATGTAACCTCCGGTGATGGTGGTTGGGGAGGGCCGTTGTCTATTCCCGTCGAATCTGGAAAGAAAATACTCTATATCACAGCAGGAATCAGACCAAGTCTGGTTGATCACATCTGTACATTAACGAGATTAGAAGCCGTCGATGGTTTTAAGACAGTAGTGCCAGATGAAGACGTAGCATTAGTCATCATCGACTGTGGAGGGACACTACGTTGTGGTTTATATCCGAAGAAAAATATTTTCACGTTGAACATACATGCGACTGGGAAAAGTGGCCCATTGGCTGAATTTATCCATGAAGATATATATGTTTCATCAGTAAAAATAAGCGGTATCCAAATTATTAATGACGACGTGAGCTCTACAACTTCACATAGGACTACAAATTCAACAATACCAAAGTATGATGAGACAAAAAAAATAAGTCAGCAAAGTACGGGGATGGTTGCAAAAGTCGGTGTCGGTATGGGCAGTGTTATGGCTACTTTTTATCAAGCTGGACGCGACACCATCGACACAGTATTAAAAACTATTCTGCCATTCATGGCATTTGTGGCTATGTTAATTGGTGTCATTATGGCTTCTGGTATCGGAGATTGGATTGCGCATGCGCTTACACCGTTGGCACAAAACCCCCTTGGCTTAATGACCTTAGCATTAATTTGTTCCTTTCCTCTTCTCTCCCCTTTTCTTGGACCTGGTGCCGTTATTGCACAAGTCATTGGTGTTTTAATCGGAGTTCAAATTGGCGTTGGAAATATCCCCCCACATTTGGCGCTGCCTGCTTTATTTGCGATCAACGCCCAAGCGGCGTGCGATTTCATTCCCGTCGGATTGGGGCTTGCGGAAGCAAAACAAGAGACGATCGAGATCGGTGTGCCATCGGTTCTCTATTCTCGTTTTCTCACGGGAGCACCAACCGTATTAGTTGCGTGGTTTGTGTCGATGTTTATTTACCAATAAGAATTAATATGGCATTTCAGTTTAGAGCGACTATCACTCAAATAGGTAAATATGCAGAAAGTGCTTTGGAGGATAATATGCTGATATTATTCAATAAAAGTGCACCTGAAGATGTGGCAGAGTACTGTATTATTCACGATCAAGGCAAGGATGTTGGATTGATTACGACAGAAAGCACATTGCTACTTGCGGGTAAGGACTACATAGTGACGGCGGTGGGTTCGGTAGCAAACCAAAACCTTGAGATGTTAGGGCATATTACCATTAAATTTGATGCTCAGTCGGTCGCTGAGTATCCTGGGACCATACATGTAATAGGCCGTCAGCCAACTTCATTAAAATGTGGTGACTGTATTTTATTTGGTTGAATACTATTGAGGTAATTATTAGCAGATTGGGAGCAAGTGCGGTTCAAGTGGACCGAAGTCCTGTGAGCTGATTCAATGCTTTGATCATGGCGTAAATTTCACCAGCCTGAACATTATAATTTCTTAAGCTTAATCTCCCACCAAACAATGTATTTTCGCTGAACATCGCCGCCTCTGAGAGCGAGCGTTTATGGTCATCATACTTTTTTCCAATGTTTATTTAAACCGTATAACTCCTGGTAAGTGGTCGCCAAATTACGAGGATGACCCTCCCTCAAAAAGCAGCCCATTCTCTTGGTGGAATAAGTGGAACGGCTCGTTTAATACATATGGCTTCGTAGTATGATCTTGTGTCGTAAGCACCATTCGCAGATATCTCATCAACCCATAATGTCAGTGAACCACGATTGATTAGAGCTTGATTATATTGTTTCCAGTTCGTTGTTTTATAGCGAAGCTTTGCATTGGTCTGAGCATGTGAGTATGCCATTGACTAAAATGCGTGAATATTTGGTAAATATGAAGTAGGTCAATAAGAAAAACACGCTCGCCTGTATAGGTCACTGAATTCATATGATTGGCGTGTTAAGTTGCATAGATATAATAACAATGCAGAATGGCTTAGAGTGGGCGAATTATGTTTATATCAAGAAAACTAAAACTTGAAAATGACGTTTTGAGGCAAGAATTAGCATCGTTAAAAACTCAATATCAAGATGAGGTCGAATCCTTACAAAAACAACTGAAAACGTCGTCATTAGAAGTGACCGTTGCTAAGGGAAAATGTGATTTAGGAACGGAGTTGATGCTAAGCAGCTTGAAAGGCGGCGCCATGCTTGAAGCCATCCGAGCAGGAATGGCGACAAGTGCCGAATCGCTTGAACAGGAAAACCATGAGCTTACATTACTTGATGACATGTTTAGCCAAACTCATCAGGCGCTAGCTCGACTAGAGAATCGATCGGAAAAAATAAGTAGTCAAGCCAGCAGCAGTATGGAAGCCGTGACAGTCTTGGACGATACTGCAAACTCGATTGGACACCTTGTATCGGCAATACAAGAAATATCAGATCAAACGAATTTGCTTGCACTTAATGCCGCCATAGAAGCGGCAAGGGCAGGAGAAGCGGGCAGAGGATTTGCAGTAGTCGCGGATGAAGTTAGGACGTTAGCAGGGAAAGCCCATGATGCGAGCAAGCAGATTGATAAGCTCGTTAACCAAGTACTCACTCAGGTAGGTTCAATCAAAAACACTATTGATGAAAACCATGTTTGTGCCGAGGAGGTTTCCGCATCATCTGCCCAAATTGGCTCGATAGTTAATGAGGTCATTTTAAAATCTGAACATATGCAAGATGTGATTCATGTTGCCTCAACAAGGGCGTTTTTAGACACCGTTAAACTTGACCATGCCGTGTGGAAAAGCAATATATACAGTCATCTAGAAAAGAAAGCGTTTAACGAAACGGTAAATACTCACACTGAATGCAGGTTAGGAAAATGGTATTACAACGGTGGTGGTGTCCAATATAAGAACCTTCGCAGTTATTCTTTGCTTGAGGAGCCGCATCGTTTGGTGCACGAACATGGCAGGGAAGCGATGCAATCGGGTAACAAGACGAATATTGGCAAGATAATCAGTTCAGTGCACGCGATGGAAGATGCCAGTACCCAAGTCGTTTATCAACTCGATGGTTTGATGGACGAAATAATCAATTCGAAATAGTATTTGAATGCAGAAATAATAAAACCATTCTTCGACTGCGTGTAAATACACATCTATACCGCAGGGTATCCGGTTCTTGGATATCCTAGTTCAGACGTGTCCGTCTGGATTACTTCCATTAAAACAACCCACTTAAGTCATGATGCTATCGTTATTGAATGCTTAGGTGAGTTAATTACCCGCGACATACGCAAATTTTTCAGATCTAAACTAAAGTGTATTAGCGGATTTGCGCAACGCTAGGCTTTAGTAAAAAATCATAAGTAAATCCCACTTTATATATAGCTATTAATGGAATAAAAAATTCGGTCGCTAATAGATTGAATGAACAACAACGGAAAATTACATGCACTTCAACGTCAAACAAAAGCTCATGCTGGTCATTCTGCCTTTACTGGTAACTTTATGCTATTTTTCAGGTACAAAAATAGTCGTCACCAATCATTCTAAAAACTCCGCTTCAGAGATTTATAACTTCGTAGAGCTATCAGCCTTCAACAGTCGGCTTGTTCATGAGCTGCAAAAAGAGAGAGGAATGTCTGCAGGATACTTAGGTTCGAAAGGCAATAAGTTTGTTTCAAAACTACCCATTCAGAGACAGGAGACCGACAAACGCCTCTTGGATTTACAAGGATACCTTAACGAAAATGAAGTAAACCTAAAGCGCCATCCAGAGCTTTGGTCCGTTGTTGAAAAAGCAAATGGAATGATTGCTGATATCCAGTCGATGAGAAGCGGCATTACAGCGTTATCAACACCACTTGGAGACGCACTTAAGTATTACACTACATTGAATGCGAGGTTGCTATCTGTGCCTGGGTTGGCAGTACGGATATCACATGTCGCAGATATTAGTCGGTCACTCGCTGCCTATTACGAGTTTCTTCAAGGAAAAGAGCGGGCTGGCATCGAGAGAGCAGTATTAAGTAATACCTTTGGACAAGGACAGTTTTCTCCGGGAATGTTTAAAAAATTTGTTCAGTTAGTTAGTGAGCAAAATAGCTATTTAAGCACTTTTCAAATTTACGCGACTGACGATCATATCACCTCTTTCAAGCAGTTAGAAAAACAACAACCATTTGGTGAGGTTGACGAATATCGGGCCAAAGCCTATGCGAATGAACTGAACCAAAATGCAGAGTCATGGTTTGCCGCTTCAACCAACAGAATAAATTTACTGAAAGAGCAAGAAGAGAAGTTAACCTCTGAAATACTGTATTTTTCTGAAAATATAGTGAGTAATGAAACGAAAGCATTCTGGTTTTATCTTATTTTCTCTTCGGTATTAGTGTTATTGACAAGTTACTTTAGCCTGTTATTAATGAGAAGCCTTTCAAAGCAGGTGTTAGATTTGAATAGCACTATGGCCTATGCCGCTGAAAAAAACTTGGTGTTACGTTGTGAGGTTACGGGGAACGATGAGTTAAGTACTATCGCTAAAAACCTAAATGTGATGCTGGATTCTTTAACGGATGCGGTACATGTAATTGCGAGCTCTAGTGATCAATTAGCGACGGCAGCAGAAGAGTCGGAAGTGATTGTAAATGAGAGTGCATCTATTCTTAAAGATGAACAAAAACAAGTTTTGCAGGTGGTCAGTGCGATAGAAGAGATGAGTGTATCGGTAAAAGAGGTGGCGTTAAATATTCACGCAGCATCAGATGAAGCGAATCTTGCCAATAATTTAATATCTGAAAGTAGCCGGATTGTCGAAGAATCATCAGGGTCGATCAATCAGGTATCGTTAAAAATTGATCGTATTTCCTCTACCATTAACCAACTGCATGAAAGTAGCAGTAATATATCTAGTGTTGTCGATGTGATTCATGGCATTGCCGAGCAAACGAACTTGCTGGCCTTGAATGCGGCAATTGAAGCGGCACGAGCGGGCGAATATGGCCGGGGATTTGCGGTTGTTGCCGATGAAGTACGTTCTTTGGCTCAGCGTACTCAAGACTCAACTCAAGAGATAGAAGCGATGGTGAAGAAGCTTCAATCAGACAGTGATAGCGCGTTTGAACAAGTGAGTGATACAAAAGAGCTTGCACAGTCTAGCGTAACAAAGTCGTCAGAGGTACAAGAAACGTTAAACGCGGTGGTGGCTTCTATCGACAAAATACGACAAATGGCTACTGGAATAGCAACCGCTGCGGAACAACAAGTTATTGTAAGTACAGATATTTCGTCTAATGCGCAAAGCATAAGTAATAGCGTTCAAATTAGTGTGAAAAGTGGTGAGCAAATCGCTTTGGCCGCCAAAGAACAGACGGTACTTGCAGACAAGTTACAAAGTCTCTCTAATCAATTCAAAACTCAGTAAAATCAAAAAGGCCAAGTGGAGAGAGATCTACTCGGCCTTCTAATTCACCTTATTTACAAGTTGACGCACTTTTTCGCAAAATCATCACAGATAACTCAACGAATTTCTTTGTGCATGACATCCCCAATCTGAATGCTCTGCGCTAACTGTGGTTGATCAATATTGAGCTCCGCTTCTTGATCAAATATTCTTGCAACGGTAAGTGTGATCTCGCTTTGGGATACTCGGTTTCTAGGAAGCCCGGCTTGGTCGATAAACGACCCGGTATGCCATAGCTGCAACTTATCACCTACTTTAACACCATGTATTCTACCCAAATTTATCATGACTTTGTCGCCACGGATGTCGACCACTTCAGGTAGCGTGATTTTACACGAGAGTTCTGATTCTAGGTCAAGCATGATATTGCGACTCACCCTTAAGAGCATTTGACCATATGTTGATGCCCAGAACCGAGCACTCCGCGTATCGACCTGACTGGTTTTGGGAAAACCCCATACCGCCACTTCTCTATAAGCACGGCGATACACCTCTTGTCCGGTCTTACCGTCATAGATCTGCATTTCCAAAGCAAACTGGCGGTTGGTGATGTCATCTTTTAACAACTTCTGATCAACGGTTGCCGTTAAGTCAGTGATTTTTCCACCAATGATATATTGCGCATTGGCGTCTTGAGCAATCATTTGGAGCATTGAAGGATTGCGTTTATCTATTTCGTAATCGGTGGTTCCAACGGAGACAAAGCTGATGGACTCTTGGTCCAACTGCCGGTTGACGACATGGCTAAAGTCGTCACCTATGTCGTAGATCTGCCCCATAACAGCCTGCTGAGGTGAAATAAGATCAATATTACCCACTAGGAACGTCTTTTTGTATTGGTCAACATGGCAACCCGTTGCCGAAGGGTAGATGTCTAATTGAACACGTAACGTCATGTTGCCGTCATTAGATTTCGAATTTAGTACTCGAATGTATCTCACTTCATGGTTAGTAAATTGATATTCGTTTCTTTTCTCTTCCAGAAATGGACGCAACGTACTCAGTGAGCCTATGTCTGCTCCAGAGAATTTCATCGCCTGGTATATGGCATCTTCTAACGCATAGATTCTTGCCGTTTCTTCAGAAGACACATAGGTTGAAGAACCATTGACTTCGTACCACTCTGCGAAGACGAACTTGCTAAACAATAGCGATATTAAAAACAAGAAAGTACTGATTTTTAGTTTTTTCATTTGTGTTTCCCAAGTGGGTATAGTTCTTGCAACTTGTTTGGTTAGTTGATTTAAGATGTCAATTTTCATTATAAGCAAATATTGAAAAGCAAAGATTGTTCCACAATGGTTTATGAGAGTTAAACTTTGTTAAAGAACATACGGCATCAAGTATATCTGGAGATGAAGACAATGAAAAAATGGTTTATTGCAGTAGTGAGTGTGCTTATCGCATCGTGCTCATATGCACCCATTTATAACGGTAAAGAACCCTACGCTGGAAGTCGTTTTATGCTGATGGAGAATCCTCGACATACAATGGACTTTTTTGTAGAAAGCCTGACCGATGAATTAATTGTAACCAATACCAGCATTTCTGCACGAACGCCTATCGCGGTGACATCGTTTGTGGATTTGCAAGAGTTAGATACCTCTAGTTGGCTAGGGAACTCAGTGTCTGAAGCATTTATATACCAGCTTCAACAACGTGGTTTTCAGGTGGTGGATTTCAAAACAACCGGGTCGATAAGAGTTACACAACAAGGCGATTTCGCGTTAAGTCGTGATTGGCAAGATCTAGCTCAAGAACAACAGGTAACCTATGTCTTGACAGGAACGATGTTGCGTCAAGAAGGTGGCGTGTTAGTGAATGCAAGGGTTGTGGCAATGCGTAGCCGTATTGTGGTCGCAACGGCACAAGGTTTCCTACCTGCGGATCGAATTGGCCGTGATTTAGATACCTTGAACACTATTCGAACCGAAGATGGGTTAATTATTCGTTCTGATCCTACTCGTTCATCTAAAAATACCATCATTTTGCGCCCATAGGAGCTTATTATGTATTTGAAAAAGTTTTTGCTGATAGCGTCTGTGTTGATTGCGACAGGATGCCAACCGCTCCAAAAGATGAATGCGGATAATGTATTAACGGCAGTGGGCTACGCCAGTGTTAGTGAGCAGAAGGGCGAAAGTGTCGAAGAGCAACGCATTCGAGCGATGCGAGCCTCCAAAATCGATGCCTATCGAGAACTAGCAGAGCAAATCTACGGTATGCGGGTAAGTGGCCGAGCAAGCCTACAGGATCAAAGGTTAGGCACGGAACTGACAACTGGCTCCGTAGATGGCGTAATCCGTGGTGCTGAAGTTGTGCGTAGTTATCCCGTTGGCGACAGTTATGTCACAGAGCTTGAACTGGACGTGACCAAAATGGACAGATTAAAAGATTACGGTGAAGTGCAACAAGTGCCGTCTAAGCGGCAGCAAACTCTCTTTTAATTATCAACGTCTTCTCCAGATGCAAAAAAACGGCAATATATGCCGTTTTTTTTCGAATTTGATATATTAAAAAACTACGCCTTAATATTGGTTCCGAGAGTAGAGACTGTCGATGTGTGACCATCAGAGGTATAGGTCATTCCTATTTTCCCTCTGCTTTGTTGCATCAAATTATTCAGCTTATTATAGCTTAGTTGCGCGCGCTGAAGCGCTTCGCCATTAACTTCGTTTGCTTGTTGGCAGTCATGTATCACAGAGCGAATTAGTTCAACCTTCGACTTTAATGATTCATCCGTTTGTAACTGCTCGATATCGGTGTGATTAGCAATACGTTGATCGCTTTGTTGAAGTTGAGTAATCAGCTGGAGTTTTTCTTTAGCCAGTACTTCTATATCGGAAGATGTGCGTGAGGTGATCGCCACTTTCTCCTTTTCTAAAAGGATAGAAAGCTGTTGCGCGTTTTCTAATTGGTAATTAACTAAATCAACAAGTTTTGCCATGGGATTATAAGTTGGGCTGAATTACAGCCCACCTAATTCATTTTCAAATTTCATCATATTCTCCGCCAACTTTTCTGGGTCGACACGGTAAGAGCCGTTAGCAATGGCATCTTTTATCGCGGCTACTTTAGCACTATCGAAGCTTGGCTGAGAAGCCATGTCTTGATGAAGTTGTCCGATGGCTTTTCCTTGCTGGCTTAGGGAAACGGAATCTTTACTACTCTTAGGTTCTGTAACAGAACTAGAGCTAGAAGATCCAGATTCAGAGCGAGTCGCACTACGACCAGTTGTCATTGTGTGGCTCGATCGAATATTGTCTATACCTGCCATAATTGAAGCCTTTTCGCGTATTTAGTAAATGTCATGTATGAGATATCGGCCAACTTAGCACGAACTTTAATTATTTGTTGCGTTTTTTCTGACTTTTCTCTCATTATTCTTTGTATCGGCCAGTTTGTTAGAAAGTGAACTAAAAATACACCGTTATTTCTGAAATTCCGGTTACCACACCTTCTATTATACGTTTAGATTTGTCGTTTTTCACTCTTATTTGGTCACCAGTGGAACCATCAGAGAGTGCCGTGCCTTTTGTTGTAATCGTTAGTTCGCCTTTGAAGGCTTTAATGATGACTTTTTCATTTCTGCATACGACACAAATATCATTTCGTTCAATTACTTCACCGATACGAACGTTTTTTTTCATTTTTGCTCCCGCGACGTTTTTTATTGCATCAAAACCTTGTCGGCGATAAGAATTCAGTTCTATCATTGATATGGTGAGATCAAATTTATCGATAATTTCGCCGCGAACCAACGAACGATTTGCCGTCACTAGTGGTAATGATAGTTTGGTGCGAACGGGTACATAAACGCGCCAGTTGTCTTCTTTACACTCAACTAAAACGGTTATATTGCTGGTGGAGTGACCTTTAGAAGTGGAAGAGGTGGTTAAGAGGGTTGGGCAGGTGGTCGCTTTTATTCTAGAATCGATATTCGCCGCGACAACCACTAGGGCACCGTCAGCAGGTACTTGAGTAACCTGAATAACGTGATCTTCCGCTGCTTTTTGAATTAACTCTATCTGTTCAGTGGTGGCGGCATATGAAAAAATGCTAAAGAAAAAGACAAAAAGACCGATAGATTTATCAAGAGAGTTATATAATGCCTTGCATACATAGATAAAATACATATTAGAATTCCCTTATTACAGCATCCATATTGTGCTTTCTTGTAAAATGGCTCAATTAGGTTAACATTTTTTTATTCAGAAGTTTTTAAATGGAGTTGAGTTTATGACCGGTATTATGGATTCAGTGAATCAACGTACACAATTAGTAGGTCAGAATAGATTAGAGCTACTGACATTTCGACTTATGGGACGTCAAAGATACGGTATAAACGTATTTAAAGTGAAAGAAGTGCTCCAATGCCCTAGACTTACATCAATGCCTAACTTGAATCCACTCGTTGTTGGGGTTGCGCATATACGTGGGAATACGATTTCAGTTATAGACTTAAGCTTGGCGATTGGTGGACGACCTACAACCGATCTAGCAAATTGTTTTGTCGTTATTTCTGAGTTTAACAGAACGGTACAGGGTTTCTTGGTCACGTCTGTTGAACGCATTATAAATATGCATTGGGAAGCCATACTTCCTCCACCAGACGGTGCAGGTAGTGCTCATTACCTCACAGCCGTAACCAATATAGACAACGAGCTTGTAGAGATATTAGATGTCGAAAAAATCTTGGCTGAGATCTCGCCAGTAGAAGAAGAAATGAGCACGGATATAGCGCAAGAAATTGCCGACGCAGAACAAAAAGCAGAAAAACAAATTGTTCGCCGTATATTGATAGCGGATGACTCGACCGTTGCACGAAAACAGGTGCAAAGAGCGGTTGAATCTATCGGATTTGAAGCCGTTTTAGTTAAAGATGGTAAAGAAGCGTATGATAAACTCGTGGAAATGGCCTCAGAAGGTAGTATTTACGAACAGATTTCTCTGGTTATCTCTGATATCGAAATGCCTGAAATGGATGGTTATACGTTAACGGCGGAAGTTCGAAGACACCCAGACCTAAAAGATCTACATATCATTTTGCATACCTCTCTGAGTGGTGTATTTAACCAAGCTATGGTAGAACGTGTAGGTGCCAATGAATTTATCGCTAAGTTTAACCCTGATGAGTTGGGTGCAGCAGTAAAAGCAGCAGTAGTAAAATAATAAAGAGAAATTAATGACAGCTATTACGATAAGTGATCAAGAGTACCGTGACTTTAGCCGCTTTCTGGAATCGCAATGCGGCATCGTATTAGGTGACAGCAAGCAATACCTTGTGCGTAGCCGTTTGAGCCCCCTAGTTAATAAGTTTAAGCTCGATTCGTTATCTGATTTATTGAGAAATGTGGTCACAGGTAGAAACCGCGAATTGCGGATTGCAGCAGTAGACGCAATGACAACGAATGAAACGCTATGGTTTCGTGATGGTTATCCTTTTACTGTATTGGCAGAGAAGCTTTTACCAGAAGTCGCTGAGCGTAAAAGACCAATTAAGATCTGGTCAGCAGCGAGCTCTTCTGGCCAAGAAGCGTATTCAATGGCAATGACAATATTGGAGACCCAGCAAAAGAGACCGGGTTTGATTCCAAATGTTTCTATAACTGCGACGGATATTTCCGCCAGTATGCTCGATATGTGCCGTGCTGGTGTCTACGATAGCTTAGCGCTGGGAAGGGGGCTTTCCCCTGAACGTCGACGTACCTATTTTGAAGATGCAGGCGACGGCAGAATGAAGGTCAAAGATAACGTTAAGCGATTCGTTAATTTTCGGCCTCAGAATTTAATGGAAAGCTATGTGTTACTAGGAAAGTTTGACATTGTTTTTTGTCGAAATGTTCTGATCTATTTTTCGCCTGACATGAAGTCTCAAGTTCTTAACTCAATAGCCAACTCGCTGAACCCTGGAGGGTATTTGTTACTGGGTGCTTCAGAATCGTTAACTGGGCTCACTGACCGTTTTGAAATGGTAAGGTGTAATCCGGGTATTATTTATAGACTTAAATAGATTGAAATGTAATAACACTGAAGATTAAAAAGATAGGAGTGGCCATTATGCCACTCCTATCTTTTTTGATCAGTTCGTAGAATCGAATTCATTTTGATCGCATAATTATTGGAATTGATATCATTGGCTACTAAAGCCTAAATACGATTTTGTTAACATTCGCCCTTCTTGCTACATTCCGCTATTCTTAGATCGACATTTCAAATAGAGTTCAATTTCTTGGCTTAATTGTTGCAAATGTTTACTTGCAACAATTCGTTGCATCACTGAGAAAAGAAGAAATTGACGTGTTTTTATTTATTGGCATGAAGATTGCTTTTAATTTCAGTAGTAAGTCATTTTTATGGTAGAGGTACGGCATGGCCATTTCTTTTAACAACGCTTTAGGTATTCACCAACATACTGTTGGTACACGTGAACGCAATGCAGAGATAATCTCTACAAACATTGCGCAAGCGAATACGCCGGGCTATAAGTCAAAAGGAATGGATTTTCAAAGAGCACTTCAGGCGGCAACGTCAGAGGCAAACTTTGGTCTTAACCGTACCAACGAGCGGCATATCGCTGCCTCTTCCAATGTGACTGGGGATGTGAAGTACCGAGTTCCTACACAGCCTGACACTGGTGATGGCAATACTGTAGATGTGGATCTGGAGCGTAACTTGTTTATGCAGAACCAGATCAGACACCAAGCATCACTAGATTTCTTAGGTGGTAAATTTAAGAATTTAACCAAGGCAATAAGAGGGGAGTAATTAGATGAGTTTATTTAACGTATTCAATGTAACGGGTTCTGCGATGAGTGCTGAGTCTGTTCGTCTAAATACAACCTCAAGTAACCTTGCCAATGCAGACAGCATTAGTGGCTCAGCAAAAGAGACATATAGAGCTCGTCATGCTGTATTTGGTGCAGAGTTAAATAAGGCCGGTTTTAACCGTGACCATAATGTTCCGGTTAAGGTGTTAGGAATTGTCGAGAGCGATAAGCCTCTTCAAGCGGAGTATAACCCCGAACATCCACTCGCTAACGATGAAGGCTATATTTACAAGCCAAACGTTAATGTAATGGAAGAAATGGCAAACATGATTTCTGCTTCCCGTTCATATCAAACGAATGTTCAGGTTGCAGATGCAAGTAAACAAATGCTGCTGCGTACGCTGCAGATGGGTCAATAAGGATAAGGAGATAGCGTAATGGCAATCAACGACGTTGGTCAGAGCGGCTTGTCCTATGTAGACCAGCTTAAAGCGCTTCAAGATCAAAAAAAGCCTACTGAGACAACAGGTAAGCAAGAACTCAAACAAGAGGACTTCTTATCACTGCTCACTAAGCAACTTGCTCAACAAGACCCCTTTAAGCCGGTCGGCAATGACCAGATGATTGCGCAAATGGCTTCATTTGCGACCGTTGATGGCATCAATCAGATGAATGGACAGTTTGAAAACTTAAATTCATCGATGACCTCTAATCAAGCATTACAAGCTTCAACGCTAGTAGGGCGTGATGTATTGGTTCCTGGTGTCGCAGGCCTTAAAGCGGAAAACGCTGGCATGGCGGCCATGGTTAAGTTACCTCAGTCTGTCGATAATCTTTTCGTCAGAATCGAGAATGAACTTGGCCAGTTAGTACGAACACTTGATGTTGGTGCTACCCCTGCGGGTGATAGCCGTGTTGAATGGGACGGTAAAGACGAAAACGGTGTTCCGACGCCAGCCGGTAAATATAATGTTAAAGCCGGTGGCCTAATGGAAGGACAAAGCACAGAGTTTCAAGTTTCGACTTATGCGAATGTGAATAGTGTTCTTTTAGGTAAAGGCGATGGGAATGTACTGCTCAATCTGGCTGGCTTTGAATCGCCAGTTAAACTTGCTGAAGTACTAGAAGTTGGCAAAGCGTAAACGCTAGCTAGATAAGAGGAAATTGAAATGTCATATGTAGCTTTAAGCGGTTTATCCGCTGCTCAATTGGATCTAAATACAACCAGTAACAACATTGCTAACGCAAACACTTTTGGCTTTAAAGAGTCACGTGCAGAATTTGGTGATGTGTATTCGAGTTCAGTATTTACTAACGCAAAAACCACGCCTGGTGGTGGTGTTCAACCAAGTAAGGTTGCTCAACAATTCCATGAAGGTTCTAGTGTTTATACTAACAACCCTATGGACTTACGCATTGGTGGTACAGGTTTCTTTGCTGTATCAAAAGATCGTATGGTTCCACAGCAAAATGAAATAACTCGAAATGGCGCTTTTCATCTGAACAAAGATAACTATATGGTCACTTCTGATGAAGAGTTCCTACTCGGTTATCAAGTGAATAAGGATACTGGTGATGTATTGTCCTATGAGCCGTCGCCTCTTCAAGTTCCGCCTGAGTTTGGTAAACCAAAGCAGACGGCGAACGTAGAAGTGGGTGTGAATTTGCCGGCGAATGGTGACTTAAAAGATCCAGCTCTTTTTGATTTTTCAGATAAAGAGACATATAACCGTTCAACTTCTTCAACTATCTATGATTCGATGGGTCAGTCTTACAAATTGTCATCGTATTATTTGAAAGATATGACTCAACCCAACACATGGCAAACGTATTATACGGTCACGGATAAAGTGGGTGAAAAACCGCTGAACATTACCGGTGGTGATGCGCAAAATGCGGCCGGTCATATTGGACATACAGTTAAGTTCAATACAGACGGTACACTTGCTAGTATCAACGGCGGTAATAATATTGTTACTGAACAGCTAGGTGTAGGGCCAAATGCAATAGACTTGAATGGTGCCGATACGACGCAATTAATGTCATTTAAACTGGATGGAGCGACACAGTTTGCTGCCCCATTTGAATTGACCAAATTTGATGAAGATGGCGCAACAACAGGTTTCCTTACTAAGCTAGACTTTGATGAAACTGGCAGTATTTTAGGGACTTATTCTAACGGTGAGAATGTCACGTTAGGCAGAGTCGCACTAGTACGCGTTGCTAACGAACAAGGTCTAGACAAAAAAGGTGGCACTCAGTGGGATTCCACTCAGTTCTCTGGTGACAAAATCTGGGGTGAGTCTAACAAAGGGTCATATGGCACAATTTCTAATGGTACATTAGAGCAGTCAAACATTGATATGACACAAGAGTTAGTGGATTTGATTTCTGCGCAACGTAACTTCCAAGCAAACTCCCGTTCGCTAGAAGTACATAACCAGACTCAACAGACTATCTTACAAATCCGTTAACGCAATCTTCTGAGGCACCCAATCGTTTTATAGCGTTTGGGTGTCGTTGCCGCTCAGGCAGCAAACTTCCCTTCTCATCTGCCATGTTGTGACTCTTTTCTAGTTCCTGTGCTTATCTTGTTGTTTTATAACAGTAAAAATAATTGGCACGTCTATTGCTTTATTAGGTTCAGTAACTGAATTTTTGGAGCAAAATTATGGATCGTGCACTGTTTCTTGCCATGAGTGGCGCTAAGCAAAACATGCAAGAGATGCAATTAAGAGCGAACAACCTAGCAAACGTGAGTACGACAGGTTTTCGTGCCGATCTCGCACAAGCTCGTTCTATGCAAGCCTACGGTGAGGGTTTGCCGTCTCGTGTATTTAGCATGACAGAACGCCCAGGCCAAAATTTTGCTCAAGGTAGTGTTATTACCACAGGCCGTGACCTCGATGTCACGATTGAGGGTGATGGCTGGATATCGGTAATAGATAAAACGGGTAAAGAAGGCTTAACTCGTAACGGCAATCTACATATTGATGAGTCAGGACTGTTGACGAATGGTACGGGTCATCTAGTACTCGGTGAATCTGGCGCGCCAATAACCTTACCGGTTCCAATTGCGAAGATTGAGATTGGTCGTGATGGTACGATTTCTGTATTGCCTAAAGGTGCGCCACCAAATGCAATGGAAGAGGTGGACCGTATTAAGTTGTCACGTCCAAACAACCGCGACCTATTCAAAGATTCTAATGGTTTATTCAAAGCAAAAGATCCAAACCAGTTTTTCGAAGCAGATGCAGGTGTGAGCATTATGACTGGTGCTGTCGAAGGCAGTAACGTAAGCGCCATTGGCGAAATGACAAGTTTGATCGATATACAGCGTCAGTTTGAGATGCAAGTAAAACTGATGAGCAGCGCAGAAGAGATGGATAAAGCATCTGACTCTCTGCTACGTATGAGCTAACGGATTGAGTGAAGGGGATTAGTTATGCATCCGGCATTATGGGTAAGTAAAACAGGTTTAGATGCTCAACAAACGAACATCTCGACCATATCAAACAACTTGGCTAACGCCTCAACCATTGGCTACAAAAAGAGCCGACCTGTTTTTGAGGATCTCTTTTACCAGAATATTAATCAGCCCGGTGGCCAATCATCACAAAACACTGAGTTGCCGAGTGGCCTCATGTTAGGTGCAGGTTCTAAAGTCGTCGCAACGCAAAAAATACATACCAATGGTAATGCGCAAACCACGACAAACTCGCTGGATATGATGATAGAAGGGGATGGTTTCTTCCAAATCGTCTTGCCAGACGGCAACATGGGTTATAGCCGAAATGGTCAGTTCACACTCAATGACGAAGGGGCGATTGTCACCTCAGGGTCTGGCTATTCGTTGGATCCAGAAATTATCATTCCCGATGACTCTATCTCTATCACTATCGGTAATGACGGTGAAGTGTCTGTTCGACTTAGAGGGCAGCAAGATAACCAAGTCGTTGGTCAAATAACAACGGTCGATTTTATTAACCCAGGTGGTTTAGAGCCGATTGGTCAGAACCTTTATTTACCGACCGGAGCAAGTGGTGAGCCAACCGAGGGTGTACCCGGACTAGATGGTTTAGGCTCAGTTCGTCAATCGATGCTAGAGACCTCCAACGTGAATGTGACGGAAGAGTTGGTGAACATGATTGAGGCTCAACGCGTTTACGAAATGAATTCAAAAGTCATCTCTGCGGTAGATAAGATGCAAAGCTTTGTGAATCAACAGTTATAACGTAAGTCATAAATTGAGATGAGTAAGTCGCTATGAAACGTATATTTGGGTTAGTTTTGATCATGACAATGTCGGGTTGCACTATGTTATCGCCAACTGACGAAGGCACCGACGTAGAACAGAGTACAACCTTAGTTGACGCCGTTGAAGGTGATCAATCAGAAGCAGAAGACTCTGGTCTTATTGATGTATTGAGAACTCGAGATGACCCTATTGCGGGTGATCCTGCTTGGGCTCCTATTCATCCAAAAGATAAGCCTGAACACTATGCAGCGGCGACGGGATCGCTTTTTAATACCGGTTTTGCTACCAATCTATACGATGATTCTAAACCTCGCGGTATTGGCGATATTGTCACGGTTATGATGGAAGAACAGACCAAAGCGGCGAAAAGTGCCGATGCGGATCTTACCAAGAGCAATGACTCGTCAATGGACCCACTTTCGGTTGGTGGCAAGCCGCTGACGATTGGCGACTATGATTTTTCCTATGAGTTAAGCAACGACAATAATTTCAGTGGTGAGGCGACAGCCAATCAAAGTAACAGCTTAAGTGGCTCGATTACGGTAGAAGTTATTGAGGTATTGGCCAACGGCAACTTGGTTATTCGCGGAGAAAAATGGTTAACATTGAACGCTGGAGATGAATACATTCGCTTAAGTGGCACCATTCGACCGGATGATATTAGCTTTGACAATACCATTGCATCAAATCGAATTTCTAACGCTCGAATTCGTTATTCTGGTACCGGAACACAACAAGATATGCAAGAACCTGGCTTCTTGGCACGATTCTTTAATGTCTCTCTATAATAGAGCAACATAGTCGAAGAATTGACGGTTAACATAAGGCTTATGCGATGAACAAATTAGTGGTAATGGTAGTAGGTATAGCAATGATGGCAACATCTGCTTATGCCGCACGAATTAAAGATGTCGCAGAGGTAGCGGGGGTTCGTAGTAACCAATTAGTCGGTTATGGTTTGGTCACTGGTTTACCGGGTACGGGTGAGTCTACACCGTTTACCGACCAGAGCTTCAACGCGATGCTGCAAAATTTTGGCATACAATTGCCACCCGGCACCAAGCCTAAAACGAAGAATGTGGCCGCCGTTATCGTGACGGCTGAATTACCTGCCTTTTCAAAGCAAGGTCAAAAAGTGGATGTCACGGTATCGTCTATCGGCTCCGCAAAAAGTTTACGCGGTGGAACACTAATCCAAACCTTCCTAAAAGGTCTGGATGGTGAAGTCTATGCGATTGCTCAAGGTAATCTTGTGGTCAGTGGATTCAGTGCGGAAGGCGCTGATGGTTCAAAATTGGTGGGGAATAACCCAACGGTTGGTCTGATATCCAGTGGCGCAAGTGTGGAACGTGAAATTCCAAGCCCATTTGGCCGTGGTGACTTTATAACGTTTAATTTGGTTGAGTCAGATTTTACTACGGCTCAACGTTTGGCGGATGCCGTGAATAGTTTCCTTGGCCCGCAAATGGCGTCGGCTATTGATTCTACGTCTGTTCGTGTTAGAGCACCTCGTGATGTAAGTCAGCGTGTCGCATTTCTTTCTGCTATCGAGAATCTTGAATTTAACCCAGCAGACGGTGCCGCCAAGATCATTGTTAATTCAAGAACAGGAACGATCGTTGTCGGGCAGCACGTAAGGCTAAAAGCCGCTGCCGTTACGCATGGTGGCATGACGGTTGCGATCAAAGAGAATCTAAATGTGAGTCAACCGAACGCATTCGCTGGCGGTCAAACGGTGGTTACACCGGACTCAACGATTGAAGTGACAGAGAAGCAAGGCAAGATGTTTAATTTTCAGCCGGGGCTAACACTGGATGATTTGGTGAGAGCGGTGAATGAAGTGGGTGCGGCACCGTCTGATTTAATGGCCATTTTACAGGCATTGAAGCAAGCGGGTGCGATCGAAGGTCAGCTCATTATTATTTAAGGATAACATGATGATAAATAATGCAAATGACATCGGTTTTATTCACGATATTGCAAGCTTAGACAAGCTTCGTCAAGACGCAGTGAGCAGCGATGATGGTGATAAGAAAGAGGCGCTAAAAGCGGCGGCAAAACAGTTTGAATCCATTTTTACCGCTATGCTTTTCAAGTCAATGCGTGACGCTAACTCTGCTTTTGAATCTGATTTGATGAAAAGCCAAAACCAAGATTTCTATCGTCAAATGCAAGATGAACAGATGGCCAGTGAGCTCAGTTCCACAGGTTCTTTGGGGCTTGCGGATATGATTGTCGCTCAATTAAGTTCTGGTGCAAAAACCGATGATAGTGAATTGGTTATGCGTAATGCCGCTCTTGATACGTCGTTACGCTTGCCGGTAGACCAATCAAAAGCAGGTGAAGTGGCAGATGAAGCACTTTCCGTTATGGCGGCTAAAAAGGTTCAATCCAATGGTCGTTTTGATAGCCCAGAGCATTTTGTGCAGTCTCTGCAACCTTACGCTGATAGAGCAGCCAAAGCGCTTGGCGTCGATCCTTCTATCCTTATCGCTCAAGCCGCGTTGGAAACCGGTTGGGGTAATAAAGTGATTCAAAACTCCCTTGGTAGTAGTAACAATCTTTTTAATATCAAAGCGGATAGAAGCTGGAAAGGCAATAAAATTGCAACTCAAACCTTAGAGTTTCATGACAATGTACCAGTGAAAGAGAAAGCGGCGTTCCGATCTTACGATACCTACGAAGAGAGTTTTAACGATTTCGTACGTTTTCTTAACCAGAATCCACGATACGAAACAACGCTTTCACAGAATAATAACTCTGAGTCGTTTATCAGAGGCTTGCATCAAGCGGGTTATGCAACGGATCCGGCGTATGCGGACAAAGTTCTGCAGGTTAAAGAACGAATCGACAAGATGTAACGAAAAGAAGCGGCAACGCTTCTTTTTTTATTGTATTGCTCTTCCTCTGATTTTACAGATTCCGATGTTTATTTCCTCCTTAAATTGATGCAACGACCGCAAATTAAGAACTTGGCACACACCTTGCTACATACTCATTAAGTTAATCAAAAACATCCATTTTAAGTAGTTTCACTTGGGGGCATTATGGCGTCGGACTTGTTGAATGTTGGTACTCAGAGCGTATTAACCGCTCAGAGACAACTCAACACCACTGGTCATAACATATCGAATGCGAATACCGAAGGCTATAGTCGACAATCGGTAATCCAGGGGACAAATTCGCCTCGCCAATATGGTGGTGAAACTTATGGTATGGGTGTACATGTGGAAAATGTTCGCCGCTCTTGGGATCAATTTGCCGTCAACGAACTTAATGTTTCGACAACAAGCAAAGCGTTACGTGAAGACGATGAAGAAAACTTGGGCATGTTGACGAGTATGCTCTCTTCGCTTGCTTCGAAAAAAATACCAGAAAATATTAATGAGTGGTTCGATTCAGTCAAAACGCTAGCCGATTCCCCTAATGACATGGGTGCACGTAAAGTGGTGTTAGATAAGGCAGGGCTGGTCAGCCAAAACCTTAATACGTTTTACGAAACGGTGCGCCAGCAGTCTTCAAATATTAATAAAAAACTTGACCTATCTGTTGAAAGAATAAATCAAATAGGCAGTGATATCAAAGATCTACATAGGTTAATGATGCGCACTCCTGGCCCGCACAATGACCTGATGGATAAGCATGAAAAGTTAGTAAAAGAGCTATCTGAATACACAAAAGTAACGGTTACGCCGCGCAACAATAACGAAGGTTTCAATATACATATTGGTAGCGGACATAATCTCGTTTCTGGGGTGGAATCGAGTCGGTTGACCATGATTGATGGTTCACCCGATCCACAGCAGCGCGAACTCGCGTTAATCGAAGGCAAGGGAATAAAAGCAATAAATCACAAAGGCATAGACGGCAAACTAGAGTCTCTTTTTAGAGTGAGAGATGAGTTTATTCCTTATGTGCAGGATGAATTAGGCCGTGTTGCTACCTCTATTTCTTATGCCGTTAATGAGCTACAAGCTCAAGGCCTAGATTTAAAAGGCGATATCGGTTCTCTTGTGTTTACCGATGTGAACTCCGAACGTGTCGCAAAATCTCGAGTTACGTTAGAGAAAGACTCAAAAGCCGATTTGGCTGTTTATATTGATGATATTTCGAAGATAAATCCAGGTGATTACCATCTTAGATATGACGGTAGTGACTACACCGTGATTAAGCCAACCGGAGAGGTTGTTCAGGTAGAGCCTAAAGATTCTGCGCTGTATATCGATGGTATGAGAGTTGAAATGAATAACTCTCCTCGTGCAGGTGAAAAAATAATTTTGCGTCCGGTAAGATTTGGCGCGGAGCAGATGAAAGTCGTCATGAATGATCCGGCAACCATTGCCGCTCAAAGTTACGAGAGTTCGGTGACTTTTGAACAAGGTGATGCCGACTTCCACGTGTTAGTTGCTGGCGAACTAAAAGAATTTCAAGTGGTGATATCTCCAAAAGGTGATCAGTTTGCCGTATTGGATATGGATGGAAAGGTATTGCTAAAACCACAAGATTACCCATCTTCTGGGCCTGTTACCGTTCAGGGGACAACCTTTGAACTAACAAAAGGTGCTATTGCAAATGATAGATTTGCGGCAAACCTTACTGCTTCAGAAGGTGATAACGGCAATCTACGCAAAATGCAGGATCTTCAGACAGCAAAAAACTTGAACGACAATAACTCTACGATTTTACAGCTCTATCATGACCTCAATACCAATATGGGATTGAAGATGTCTACCGCCTCTAGACTGTCAGATGTGGCACGTCTAGAAAACGAATCGGCCCAAGAACGTGTTGCCGAAATCTCCGGTGTAAATTTAGATGAAGAAGCGGCCAATATGATGAAATTTCAGCAATCGTATATGGCTTCATCTCGTATCATGCAAGCAGCAAACGATACGTTTAACACCATTTTGGCATTGCGGTAGGAGGGTAATTAGATGGTAGGAAGAATATCAAGTTTTCATAATTACCAAGCGGTTCAAAACGATCTCCGTAGGCAAGAGGCAAAGATTGTCCACAACCAAGCGCAATTAGCCTCAGGTAAGAAACTACTCAACGCAAGTGATGACCCACTTGCCACGCACTATATTCAAAATCTTGGGCAGCAATCAGAACAGCTTCGCCAATATATGGATGCGATCGTACTTACCCGCAACCGCCTTGAACACCATGAAGTATTGGTAGCGAACTCTGAAGAGTACGCGGATCAGGCAAAAAGAACGGTTATGGAGATGATCAATGGTTCGCATTCAAAGGAAGATCGATTAGCGAAAACCCGAGAGATACAAGAAACATTTAGCAATCTGCTTAACCTAGCGAATAGCCAAGATGAGTCAGGTAACTATATTTTTGCAGGTACGAAACCTAAAAATCAGCCTTTCTTTCGAGACAATGAAAACAATGTCACTTATTCCGGTGATGATTATCAGCGCAAGATGAGAATTTCGAATCAATTGGAAATGGCATTGAATGACCCTGGTAGTAAGTTGTATATGGAGGTGGATAATCCATTTGGTGATTACAAACCGAGTTACCAGTTACAACCTGCATCAGAATTGTTGCTCGAGCGCGCGACCAATCTAGACAGTACGGATGATGCCCAATATACGATTACCTTTGTTGATATGGGTACGGGGAAATACGGTTACCAACTAGACAAAGATGGTAGCGCGGTACAAACAGAAGAGTTTGACCCGAGAAAAGGGATCAAATATGAAGGTTTATCGATCCTGATTCGTGGGCAGATAACGGCGGGTGATTCTTTTACATTAGAACCCAAAGAAACCGTGAACCTTTTTGATAGCTTCAAACAAGTTATCGAACTGTCGGATGCCTCCGTATCCGATGCGTCGGCAACGGCTGAATTGCATAGATTGACCAAAGAATTTGACGCCGCATTTATTCATCTTGGCAAAGCTAGGACGGATGTTGGTGCGCGTCTGAATACGCTCGATATTCAAACGGATTTGCACGAAGATTTTAAGCTAACACTCGCAAAGTCAAAAAGTGCGTTTGAAGATCTCGATTATTCACAAGCGGTGATCGAATTTAACGAAAACTCGCTTGCACTGGAAGCATCACAAAAAGCCTTTGGTAAAACGAAAGACCTGACGTTATTTAACTATATCTAATTTCCTTTGCCATATGTGCTAGAGCCATATGTGCGGAATAATGAGCAGTTATTTGGCAATAAGCTAAAGAGGCAATAATTGTCATGGTATGAAAAGACAGCAAATTATTGCCGTTTTATAAAGTGCCACCATGAATAAATAGAGGTAAATTTCAAGTAGTGCCTGATGTAACTGTATGAAAATAAATAATAAATTTAATTTTTCAGATAAATCAAGAAAAGTGGCACACTACTTGAATATATACAAGTATACAAAACAATTGGTAATGGATTAAGTGAGAACTGTGGCACTTAGTTCAGCAAGTTAATATACGGTCAGTGCTTATCCAAATGAGACTAAAGCTGACCGCTTCGCAGAAATCTTGCGAACTCAATAGGAGAGCATAAAATGGCTGTAACAGTAAGTACTAACGTCGCGGCGATGACGACTCAGCGCTATTTAAATAAGGCGACTGAAAACCTAAACACGTCAATGGAACGTTTGTCATCTGGTCACAAAATAAATAGTGCTAAAGATGATGCAGCGGGCCTACAAATTTCGAATCGATTGAATTCGCAATCTCGCGGTCTTGATGTTGCTATGCGTAATGCCAACGATGGTATTTCCATTGCACAAACGGCAGAAGGTGCGATGAATGAGTCATCGGCAATTCTAACCCGTATGCGTGATTTGTCACTTCAATCGGCTAACGGTTCTAACTCTTTGTCTGAACGCGTTGCGATAAACGAAGAAGTGACCGCTCTGCAAGATGAACTTAACCGTATTGCAGAAACCACCTCGTTTGGTGGCCGTCGACTTCTGAATGGTTCCTTCGGTGAAGCGGCATTCCAGATAGGCGCTAACTCGGGTGAAGCTATGATCATGGGATTGACCAGCATTCGTGCTGATGATTTCCGCATGGGTGGCGAGACATTCAATGCTGAACTTCCTGAAGGGAAGATCATCGGCAGCGATTGGGGTGTACCGGCTGATAAACTTGATATCAAGTTTACCTTCGCGGCTGACGCCAATAATGAAGAGTTGGTAATAGATATCCAAGCGAAAGCGGGTGATGATATCGAAGAGCTTGCGACCTACATAAATGGTCAGACAGACAAATTGTCGGCATCCGTTGGAGAGGGAGGTAACTTGCAGCTCTTTGTGGCGAATCCGAAAATTGCGGGTGGTCTTGATATTTCAGGCTCACTAGCTTCAGAGATTGGTATCGCTGGCTCAGAAGCGCGCGTTACCACTGCACAAGATATTGATGTGACAAGCGTTAAGGGTTCACAAAATGCAGTTGGTGTCATTGATGCCGCCCTCACCTATGTTGACAGCCAGCGTGCTGATCTAGGTGCACAACAAAACAGGCTTAGTCACAGCATTAATAACTTGTCCAATATTCAAGAAAACGTGGAATCGTCGAAGAGCCGGATCAAAGATACTGATTTTGCTAAAGAAACGACGGAACTTACGAAAAACCAAATTTTGCAACAGGCAGGTACTTCCATACTTGCTCAAGCAAAACAATTGCCAAACTCTGCATTGTCGCTGCTTCAGTAGTCGATATTACAGATTTAGCATTACTCTGCATTAGTTGGCGCAGACGTGAACCGACGTTGAGTAAAGTTATATTGGCAATGGCATTTTAAAAAGAAGTCTGGCGGCTCTCTCACTCTCACTGCCAAAGGACAGAAAGTTAAAATGTTATCGTTAAGCCAGTTATGTGTTATTTCTCTCGATCTCCACATAGGCAATCTGGCTTGCGACCTGACCGGCCCCAGTTCTCTCAAAGGAAATGGGGCTTTTCTCTACCTGAAATTCAAGCTCGATTTACGAATTTGTTTGAGAAAAGCGCGGTGTTAGGTTTTCTCACATTTTAAACAACAAAGCCTCGACAAATGTCGAGGCTTTGTTGTTTCTACAATAATCTAAAATTTAATTCAACTTATTGCCATGGAGAACGATTCAGTGGCAATTAAATGCTGATTATACCTGCGGCGGTGTTCCTTCACAGTTAGAAACCACGGCATCAACCTGAATCAAAGCATCCATTGGGATAGCGGAAACACCAACGGTTGTTCTTGCTGGAAGGTCACCATTGAAGAATGTGGTGTACACCTCGTCGACGGTATCAATATCGGTGACATCTTTAAGCTGAATATTAATTTTCACAATGTCATCCATCACGTGATCGACACTTTCCACAATGGCCTTGATATTTTCTAGGCATTGTCTTGCCTGGTCATTCACATCACCCGAAACTATCTCACTGTTTTTTACATCTAAAGGCAACTGGCCTGAAATATGATTGTAATGAGAAAAAGCGACCGTTTGCGTATGTAGAGTGCTTTTTGGTGCATTTTCCGTATTGTGTGCTCTGATAATTAGACCATGCCTGTCTTCAACCGCTTGAGGAGGAGTCCCATCTCCGTGAGACACAACGGCATCAATTTGTATCAACGCACCCATCGGTAAAGCGGACGCGGCAACCGTTGTTCGCGCAGGCACATAGGCTACGCTCCGAGCGATTGACGAGTCGGGGAAAAATGTGGAATAGACGTCGTTTACCGCATCCATATCCGAAAGGTCTTTAAGAAAGAGATTGATTTTGACAATGTCGTCAAAAGGAACATCGATACTGGTTAAGACTTCCTTGATATTTTGTAGACACTGCTTAGTCTGAGCTTTTATACCACCTCCAACAATTTCGCCCGTTTTAGGGTCCACAGGTAGCTGCGCTGAAATATTGTTGTAATGAGAAAAAGCGACGGTTTGCGTCGATACAGAGCTTATTGGTGCATTCTCAGTGTTGTTTGATAGTTTAATAAGGTCGCAAGGATCTTGTGGTGCTGTGCCTTCGCCGTTCGAAATTAGGGCGTCCATTTGCACTAAAGCATCACTCATAGGCAAAGCCGCAACCGCGACCGTGGTACGGGTAGGGAAATCGTCTTGGAAGAAAGTGGCGTAGACATCGTTTACAGCGTCAGTATCTGAGATGTTTTTAAGGAATACATTGATTTTAACAACGTCGCCCATCACGTGATCGATGCTTTCTACAATGGCTTTAATATTCGCTAAACATTGCCTTGCCTGATCTTTTACACTCCCCGTGACAAGTTCTCCTGTTTCAGGGTCGACAGGTAATTGCGCTGAAATATTGTTGTAATGAGAGAAAGCGACGGTTTGTGTAGAGGCACTACGCTTCGGTGCATTGTCTGTGTTTCTTGAAACTTTTATGATATTTCCACTCATATCTATATTTCTCCTATTTGATATAAAATGTTCACGTGAATGTCAGTTCGACTGTGTGTTAAATGAATAGTAAATTGAATAATCAAAATCTTTTAAATAAGAATTGATGTGTTGCAAGTCTTTGCGGTCTAAATTAGGAGGCCATAAATATCAAATTAACATTTCAAATAAAACAATTAAAAAAAATAAATCAAAGTGAGTTGATTAAAAGCAAATATCGGCACTTTGGTAGAAATGTCGTATATAAATCAGATGTTTATACAAGAAGGCCATTACTTTTGTTTATTCTTTTCAATAAGTGGTTCTGATCTCGGAATAAGTCAAAAATATCGCTAAACTGAAGTAGTGTCAGGTTGATTCTTGATGGTATTGAATTTAAAGTGATTTTCAATATAGGCCCAAAAAATCCGTTCGGTGTTGCTAATTGTATTCATTATATTAAGTCTATTTACTCCTTCCTCAAATTAAATATATTCAAAGGTTGCTGAGTCTACCTTCTGTTGAGCCGTCAAGAATGCTACTCAGTGTTCGTTATCTACCTATCTATTGAAGAGACAAAGACACAAACTTAATGCATTAGGACTGCTGATTTGTGGCGCTATCTTATCCCAATATTTTTTTTAAAACCCCTTCGTCTCGGCAATTTAAATAAAATCTTTAGCTCTATCGGTAGGCTTTATTTGATTTTTATGAGTAAGGTCACATTTATAGGTGGATAGAAATAATTAGTAAAAAAAAATGAATTTTTTTCTAAAGGATTCTACATATGAGCCGTTAATGAAAGTAACTTTGAGAGAACTACTTGGTTTTCTGAGACGTCGGAAACCGCTTTAACGGAAAATCAATTGGAGAATCACCATGGCAGTAAATGTAAATACAAACGTAGCCGCAATGACAGCACAACGTCACTTGTCTGGCGCCGCGAGCGACCTAAACAGCTCAATGGAACGCCTATCTTCTGGCTTTAAAATTAACAACGCAAAAGACGATGCCGCGGGTCTACAAATCTCGAATCGTTTGAATGCACAAAGCCGTGGCTTAGACGTAGCAGTACGAAATGCAAACGACGGTATTTCGATTGCCCAAACCGCTGAAGGTGCGATGAAAGAAACATCGAACATCCTTCAACGTGTTCGTGACTTGTCACTTCAATCTGCCAACGGCTCTAACTCAAAACAAGAGCGTGTTGCGATTCAAGAAGAAGTAACGGCACTGAACGACGAATTAAACCGAATAGCGGAAACCACATCATTTGGTGGTAACAAACTGCTTAACGGCACGCACGGAACGAAATCTTTCCAAATCGGTTCGGATAATGGTGAAGCGGTCATGCTTAGCCTAAAAGACATGCGTTCAGACAATGCGATGATGGGCGGTACCGCTTACAAAGCAGAGAATGGTCAAGGTAAAGACTGGGCTGTATCTAAAGATGCAACGATGGTTATCGGCTTGACGAACAAATCTGGCGATGTACAAGAATTTACTGTTAATGCGAAAGCTGGCGATGATATTGAAGAACTAGCCACGTACATCAATGGTCAGCAAGATGCCGTGAGCGCTTCTGTTGATGAAGAAGGTCGTCTACAAGTTTTTGCTGGTAACAACAATGTTGAAGGCGCAGTGTCATTCAGTGGAACCTTAGCGGGTGAGCTTGGTATGGGGCCAGCAACAGCGGTAACAGTTGATACTCTTGACGTAACTTCTGTCGGTGGAGCGCAAGAAGCGGTCGCCGTTGTTGATGCTGCGATGAAGTATGTGGACAGCCATCGAAGTGAGCTTGGTGCATTCCAAAACCGTTTCGACCACGCAATCAATAACCTAGACAATATTAACGAGAATGTTAACGCGTCTAACAGCCGAATCAAGGACACGGACTTCGCGAAAGAAACCACCGCGATGACTAAGTCTCAAATTCTGCAACAGGCGTCAACGTCTATACTTGCTCAAGCGAAGCAAGCACCACAGACAGCACTTAGCCTACTCGGTTAATTCTGACAGCAACATCCGTTGTCATCTCTTTGAACCCGGCCTATATGGCTGGGTTTTGTTGTTTTAGGAGCACAAGAAAGTGACCTGAGCGTTGAATCGAGGTAGGGGTATCATCCCAATGAAAATTGGCCTATTTTCACGAAAACCGACGTCATCCCCATGAAAATGGGGATCTAATATCACCAAGATTCCCGTTTGCACGGAAATGACGATGAATACATTTTCTTAAATGATCGGCATTACTTATAAGGGTGGTTACTTTTTATACATATTGTGATCAAATTCACACCATTGTTTATTTCAGAAGAAATTTAAATAATTTCCTAAAGGTATTTCTTGTTCCGCCGTTACAAGGGACGAGAGAAATAAAACTAGATGTGCCTAAGCGAGGTGAGAGACGCGACGGCCCATCACCCTATTATGCCTAAGGAGATCAATTATGGCTATGAATGTGAACACTAACGTGTCTGCAATGACCGCTCAACGACACCTGTCGGGTGCTGCTGACGGACTCAATAAATCGATGGAACGCCTGTCTTCAGGCTATAAGATTAATGGCGCGAAAGATGATGCCGCTGGTCTACAGATTTCCAACCGACTTACCGCTCAAAGCCGTGGCTTAGACATGGCTGTCCGTAATGCAAATGATGGTATTTCTATTGCTCAAACCGCTGAAGGTGCGATGAAAGAAACGACCAATATTATGCAACGTATGCGTGACCTTTCCTTACAATCGTCTAATGGTTCGAATTCTCGTTCTGAACGTGTTGCGATTCAAGAAGAGATCTCTGCGCTTAACGACGAACTTAATCGTATTGCGGAAACAACGTCATTTGGTGGTAACAAACTGCTGAATGGCTCTTACGGAACCAAATCATTCCAAATTGGTGCTGATTCCGGTGAAGCTGTCATTTTATCTATGGGTAATATGCGCTCGGATGATTCGGCTATGGCTGGGAAGAGCTATACTGCGACCGAAGGTAAAGATGAAAATTGGGCTGTGCAAGCGGGTTCCAACGACCTTATTATCTCCTATAATGATGAGTCAGGCGAAGCGAAAGAGATAACCGTTAATGCAAAAGCCGGAAATGATTTGGAAGAACTAGCCACGTACATTAATGGTCAAAATAACGACGTTAAAGCCTCGGTTGGTGAAGAAGGAAAGCTTCAAGTGTTTGCTTCCAATCAAAGTGTCCAGAATGGTGATGTGAGCTTTAGTGGCGCATTAGCCGGTGAACTTAACATAGGGGCGGGTACTGAACAGAGCGTCGATGATATCGATGTAACAACCGTTGCTGGGTCTCAGCAAGCCGTTGCTATATTAGATGGTGCATTGAAAAATGTAGACAGTCATCGTGCGGGTCTTGGTGCATTCCAGAATCGTTTTAATCATGCGATCAGCAATTTGGATAACATTAACGAAAATGTTAATGCTTCCAGAAGTCGGATTATGGATACCGATTTTGCTAAAGAGACGACCCAGATGACGAAATCTCAAATTCTTCAGAATGCGAGTACATCGGTGCTAGCTCAGGCGAAGCAAGCACCATCAGCCGCGCTAAGTTTGTTGGGATAAGTAAGTGTAGGCTTCGAGCCTGTGCTTACCGTCAATAGTGATTAATCGCTTACCAACTAGGTGGAAGGGAGATCGGTATGGATATATCCACATACACATCGAACATCCAATCGTATGGCGAACCAAACGGGAAGTTTGGTAACGCCAGCGGTAATAATGGTGGCATAAATCTTGCTTTGGATAGTGATAGCGCGACTAATAAATCAGTGTCTACTCAAAAGGATGTCGGTAAAGCAGTGAGCGAAACTGACATGGCAGAAAAAACGAAAGCAGTTGAAGAATTGGTTCAAAAAAGAATTGATATCAACAAAGTACAACTTGAAATGATGGTAGAGAAGATGGATGAATTTGTTAACTCTATCAATAAAGGGCTTTCGTTTCGAGTCGATGAGGAGTTAGGAAGAAATGTTGTGACGATTTATGAAGCCAGTACTGGCGACATAATACGACAGATCCCTGACGAAGAGATGTTAATTATACTTAGGCGCTTAGCTGCTGCTTCTTCTTCTGGATTTATTATAGAAGAATCAGTTTAACTGTCTTATAGGTGAGTTGAATGAGTTTAGGCCCTTTGGGTATGTCATCTGGTATGGATATCAATTCCATGGTCAGCAAAATTGTTGATTCCGAGCGCGTGCCTAAGCAAGCTCGGATCGATAATGATCGTGCGCAAATTGGTACCGATATTAGTGCATACGGCCGGCTCAGAGAGTCACTGGATACGATGAAAAGTCTGATGGCAAACTTTCGTCAGGAAAAAGCTTTTGCGGTACGAACCGTAGAGTCTACCGATGATGATGTTGTGTCTGCCTCAGCGACAACAGAAGCAATTGCTGGCCGATATGCTATCGATGTGCTGCAGCTTGCTCAGAGCCATAAAGTCGCCTCAGAAGCTATTTCTGAGGATACGGAATTTGGTCCGGGTAAGCTGCAAATTGCTCTAGGTAATGACAATTTTACGGTTGATGTAAAAGACCGTTCAAGCATGATAGATGTTGTACGTGGCATCAATGGAGCAGGGAACAACCCTGGAGTCAGAGCCTCAATCATAAATGATGCGAATGGCAAACGTTTAATCGTTGCGTCAGATCGGTCAGGTGTAGACAACGACATTAAATTGTCGGTTGAATCAAAATCAGGTAATCCACTCAAAAAATTTGAATTTAAAACACTTGAAGAGCGAATCAGCGCGCTTGAAGTGGCAAAAACTGCGGCGGCAAATGCGCTTGCCGCACCTATTCTCGGGCAAGAAATTGCCAATCAAATTGGCACGGCTTTACAGCAAGACGAAAATGGCCAACTCGATCAAGCAGCGTCTAATGAGATGACACCAGACGAGGCGAGGGGTAAGGCCGCAGCAGAAGCCTTAGTCACGACACGAGATGCAGACGGAAATATCGTTCCGTCTTTTGTTAAACCAGAAGACTCTATTCCCGGATGGTCAGAAACTGCCTCGGGAACGTTGCTCGACTCCTATGAACCCCCCGTGCCTGAACTGGACGAGAAAGCATTGAGCAAAATGGGTGATGTTCCAGGTTGGAATAACACAGCATCGGGTACATTGACCGACTCTTACCTCACACCCGAAGAAGCACTGATTGCAGAGAATTTGAGAATCAGTCAAATGGATGCAGACACGGTGGCCGAGAAAGCGGAACAAGATGCAAAACTTGCTGAGCAAAGAACGAAAATTGATGACTCTGTAATAATGGGAACGATGACAGAGGAGCAAGCCTATCAAGCAAAGCTTGACTTGTTGCCACCAGAAGAACGTGCACGACAAGTCAAGATTGATGATACGCAATCGGCGCTACAAAGTGCGCTAGATTCAATGGCAGGTTATGTTGGCATGACTGAGGTTCAATCGGCGCAAGACTCCGTCGTCATGCTTGATGGTATTGCCCAATTAAGCAGTGAAAACAATGTGATTGAAAATGCCATTGATGGCATCGATATTACCGTGAAAGGGGTAACTGACCCGACGGAAAAGAGAACCGAGATTGGTGTTGAATATGACCGGCAAAGTGTGCGAGAAGATATCGAACAGTTTGTTAATGCCTATAATCAGTTTCATCAAATCTCAAGTGATTTAGCGGCGGTTGACCCACAAACTGGTGCCGCTGGCCCATTGGCGGGCGACAGTATAGTTCGCTCAGCACAATCACGCCTGAAAACGGCATTTTCGACCGCAGTAGAAAATGCCCCGGAAGATCTGAAAACATTGACGGAGTTCGGGATCACGAGTACGAGACAAGGTACACTAGAGATTAATGATAAGATGCTCGATAGGCAACTTAACAAGAATTTTACTAAGCTAGAGGCATTCTTTGGTGGTAACCAAGGGTTTGCAAAAAAAGTAGAAGATGCTATCCAGTCAATGACGGGGGTAACGGGAACCATAAGAACCCGAGAAAACTCATTACGAGAACAAAATTTCAGATTAAGCGATCAACAAACACAACTCGATCGTAGGATGGTTAGCTTAGAAGACAGAACCAAAAATAAATTTATGGCCATGCAAGACGCTACGACTAAAATGCAAGGGCAACTTTCGGGCATGATGAACGCGTTGGGATAATAAATTGACTCAATTATTAGACAACTTAAAAGCCTTAGATTTCAGCTTGATCGCTTTACTCCAAGAAAATGAGATAGATAGCGATGAAATCCTTTCACTGATAAATGAAAGGGAACATATTTTGCAAGAGATTATGTCAACGTTTAAGTCTGTTCCAGATGGTGAGAATTCACAAGATTGGCAAGACGCGATTTCGCGGACGAAACAAATTGTCGGATTGGTTCAAACGGAAACCACCCAGTTAGGTGAGCAGCTTAAGAAGTATCGTCACGGTAACAAATCGGTTCAACGTTACCAACAGTTTTTATAAGAAGAGGAATACCATGCGCGGTTCATTACAAGCATATAAAAAGGTATCTGTAGATAGTCAATTGAGTGCGGCTTCTCCACACAAAGTGATTCAGATGCTGATGGCAGGTGCAATTGAACGCTTGGTGCAGGGCAAAGCCGCGATGGCTCAAGGCAATATCGCCGTTAAAGGTGAGCGCTTGGGTAAGGCACTTGATATTGTTATTAGCCTACGCACCTGTCTTTCTATGGATGAAGGTGGTGATGTGGCCCAAAACCTGGACCAGCTATATGAATTCATGATTACTCAGATAGCATTAGCCAATGTGGAGAGCAATCCTCAAGCTATTGATGACGTGGTTGATATCCTTAGAGAGATAAAATCCGCGTGGGATCAGATACCAAATGAATATCATAACCTGACGGCTGCGGAACTAGGACAGTGATGATTTAATGAATATTAGGTTAAAATACAGCCAATACTGACATTTAGTTTGTTGCCTTATTTCACAGATACCATAAAATAACGCCCATTAGAGCAGAGTTCACTCATCTAGTGGGCTTTTTTTGTTACTGTTCTCACTCAATTGGCTATCGTTAGAAGAAACTTTGTCTAGATTACTCAGCCGATAAGACATCACATTGGAAAATAGATAAAGGCACTTTATTAACGCTATGGATAGATTAGCTAAACTTTTGGTAATTGAAGATGATGAAAAGTTGCAGCTTCAGCTAGCCACAATTCTGGAATTCATCGGAGAGCAAGCTCATATTGTCAAATCGAATCAACTCGATTCTGTCAAATGGTCAACTGAATGGTCTGCCTGTATCTTGGGTTCTATAAACGACAAAAAAGCGGAGATGATCGTTGCTGGAAAGATTCAAAAATCAATCCATATCCCAACCCTTACTCTAGGGAAAAAAATAGATTCTATGTGTGAGTACCCACATTTTATTGGTGAACTTTTTTCTCCCCTCAATTACACACAACTTACCGATGCTCTTCACCACTGCGCCATATTTTCAGGCAAACAGAGCAGTGAGTTTGTCAGTGGGCGTAAAAGCACGCTATTTAGAAGCTTAGTGGGTGAAAGCGCAGGAATAAAAGAAGTCCGCCATCTGATTGAGCAAGTCGCCATCACAGATGCAAACGTTCTTATTCTTGGCGAGTCAGGAACCGGTAAAGAAGTTGTCGCAAGAAATGTTCATTACCATTCATCAAGACGAAAAGGACCATTTGTGCCGATTAACTGTGGTGCAATCCCCGCCGATCTTTTGGAAAGTGAACTTTTTGGCCATGAAAAAGGCGCATTTACTGGTGCGATCACCGCTAGAAAGGGACGATTCGAACTAGCAGAAGGCGGTACTATATTTCTTGACGAAATTGGTGATATGCCAATGTCAATGCAGGTAAAGTTACTGCGTGTTTTACAAGAGCGATGTTTTGAGCGTGTTGGTGGTAATAGCACCATTAAGGTAAACGTTAGAATTGTTGCAGCGACCCATCGAAATTTGGATGAGATGATCAACGACGGTGGATTTAGAGAGGATCTTTATTACCGTTTAAACGTATTTCCAATCGAAATGCCCGCATTGCGAGAACGAAGCGAAGATATACCATTGTTGCTGTCTGAGCTCATGTCGAGAATGGAAGCGGAAGGGAGTCAAGCGATCAGGTTTGCCCCAAGAGCCGTTGACTCACTTATGGATCATACTTGGCCGGGAAATGTTCGTGAGTTGGCAAATTTGGTTGAACGTATGGTTATCTTGTATCCGAATAAATTGGTTGATGTGACCAACTTACCAACCAAATATCGCTATAGTGATATTCCGGAATTTCAACCAGAATACAGTTCAAATTCAGAGAGTATTGAAGAACAAGAGCGTGATGTATTGAGCAGCATTTTCTCACCCAATTTTTCATCACAAGAACTTAGTGATGACAACTGCTCGGATGCCTACAGTTTGCCTACAGAAGGGCTAAATCTTAAAGAATACCTTGCTGATCTTGAAGTAGACTTGATCAACCAAGCATTGAATATGCAAGATGGTGTGGTAGCAAGAGCGGCTGATATGTTAGAAATCAGACGAACTACCTTGGTTGAAAAAATGAAGAAGTACAATCTCCAAAGATAATCTGTCAAAAACCCACTTTCTTTTGTCAATAAAATGACGCTCGATAATATATGTAACCATTTGATATATAACAAATAATGGCTTGGCCTGCTAATTGCATGCTAAGCCATTGTTCTATTTATCAGAGATATCGACATGGCATCACTTTCCGTTGGGGAAAATCAAACTCACTTAGGTTCGCTTGAAGAACAGGTGGCAAGGTATAAGCAAGTCTTAGATGTCATGCCTGCTGGAGTGATTTTGTTAGATACTCAAGGCGAAGTGAAAGAGGCCAATCCAGAAGCGCAAAAATTACTGGAAGTCCCGTTAGTAGGGCAGAAATGGTACGCGGTCATTCAAAGCGCTTTCTCTCCCAAAGATGATGATGGTCACGAGATCTCATTAAGAAACGGTCGAAAAGTTAGGTTGGCCATTTCAGCCTCATCAACAGGACAACTTATCCTCATCACCGACCTAACGGAAACGCGTTTATTGCAATCTCGAGTGGGTGATTTACAAAGATTGTCATCGCTTGGTCGAATGGTAGCTTCATTGGCTCATCAAGTTCGTACCCCACTTTCCAGTGCAATGTTATACGCGTCAAATCTTGGTGCTGCCAACCTTCCCATTCCAACAAGGGAAAGGTTTCAGACCAAATTGATGGACCGTTTACATGACCTAGAAAAACAAGTCAATGACATGTTGTTGTTTGCCAAAGGTGGTGATAATAAAGTCGTTAATGCGTTTACGGTGAGTGAACTCGTCTCTGAGTTTCAACCAATGATAGAAACTGCGGTAAAAAACAATCAGATAGATTACTTTCTGGAAGTAGAAAAAGAAGACTTACAGTTACTGGGTAATGCGAATGCGATTGCGTCTGCGCTGAGTAATTTGGTCATAAATGCGATACAAATTGCGGGCAAAGAATCGCAAGTAGATGTGTTTCTTAGACCAGTAAATAATGAACTGAAAATCTCTGTTCAAGATAGTGGACCAGGTGTACCTCAAGAGCTACAAGCTAAAATTATGGAACCCTTCTTTACTACTCGGTCTCAAGGCACTGGCTTAGGTTTAGCGGTGGTTCAGATGGTTTGTCGTGCTCATAAAGGCCGCTTAGAATTAATATCAGAAGAAGGGGATGGTGCATGCTTCACTATGTGCCTTCCTATCGAAACTCACTCTGGAGAAGAATAATGGCTCAAAGCAAAGTGTTAATCGTTGAAGACGACGAGGGTCTACGCGAAGCGTTGGTGGATACTTTAGCCTTAGCTGGTTACGAGTGGATCGAAGCCGATTGTGCTGAAGATGCACTTGTGAAACTAAAATCTCAAGAGGTTGATATTGTCGTTTCAGATGTGCAAATGGCTGGTATGGGTGGTTTAGCTCTGTTAAGAAATATCAAGCAGCATCGACCAAATCTCCCCGTTCTTCTTATGACAGCGTACGCAAATATTGAAGATGCAGTCGCCGCGATGAAAGAGGGCGCTATTGATTATATGGCCAAACCATTCGCACCTGAAGTGCTCTTAAATATGGTTTCGCGATACGCACCAGTTAAAAACGACGATAATGGTGACGCGATTGTCGCCGATGAAAAAAGTTTAAAACTGCTGTTATTGGCAGATAAGGTCGCAAAAACAGACGCAAACGTGATGATATTAGGCCCAAGTGGCTCAGGAAAAGAAGTGATGTCACGTTATATTCATAATGCTTCAAATCGAAAAAATGGTCCATTTGTTGCCATTAACTGTGCCGCTATTCCAGACAACATGTTAGAAGCCACCTTGTTTGGTTATGAAAAAGGGGCGTTTACTGGCGCGATTCAAGCCTGTCCGGGTAAATTTGAACAAGCTCAAGGTGGTACGATACTACTCGACGAAATCAGCGAGATGGATTTGAGCCTACAAGCGAAACTCTTACGCGTTCTGCAAGAGCGAGAAGTGGAACGCCTTGGCAGTAGAAAAAGCATCAAGCTTGATGTTCGTGTGCTTGCAACGAGTAACCGAGATTTGAAGCAGTATGTATCGGAAGGTAATTTTCGGGAAGACTTATATTATCGCCTGAACGTATTTCCAATTTCTTGGCCTCCTCTGACACAACGAAAAGACGACATAGAACCGCTTGCCAAACATTTGGCGGAACGACACTGCCAAAAATTAGGATCGCCTGTCCCTTCTATTTCAATTAGCGCCATGGCTAAGTTATTAAGCTATCCGTGGCCGGGTAATGTGCGTGAACTAGACAACGTCATTCAGCGTGCACTTATTCTAAGTGAATATGGTGATATTCAAGGTGACCACATTCTACTAGAGGGGGTTGATTGGCACGACGCTAGCAGCCTACAAAGTGTTGTGGAAGCAAGTGGTGTTAATGCAAATGGTGTGGCTCCGACGGTTCGTCCTATCGCCGAAGTAAACCCCGATGTTCCAGTGTCGGTACCTTTTACTAAAAGTACTTTGTCTGGTGAAGGATTAGGCACTGAGCTAAGGGATCAAGAATTTGCCATCATACTTGAGACCTTAGTTGAGTGTAATGGGCGACGAAAAGAGATAGCCGAAAAGCTGGGCGTCAGTCCTAGAACTTTGCGTTATAAATTGGCTAAAATGCGTGATGCAGGTATAGAACTTCCTAGCTGATCAACCATCGCCCTTTGGTGTCTGATCCCTACTTCTGGATTGCTGGTTCGTTCATTTTACCGCTGGCTATAGCCTTGAATTTTCACAAGGAATGCAAAAGGGTTTGTTAGCATTATTGCTTGCATCTAGTTGCTGGCATGCTAATTGCAAATTTGATCTCAGATCAGAATGAAAAGTCAAAAAATTGGCTGGTGGAGATGAAATGAATATTAGTGGAATTCAAGGCGAAATGCAGGCGATGATGCTAGAAGCATCGAATAGTAATCCATTAGCGACAAGTCAGACAGTCAGCGCTGATTTTGGAAAACTACTTAACTCTGCCATTAACAACGTAAACTCTCTGCAAAAAGCATCTAGTGACGTTCAAATGCGTTTCGATAGAGGAGACGAAAATGTGTCTCTCTCGGACGTCATGATCGCAAAAAATAAATCAAGCGTCGCTTTTGACGCAACCATCCAAGTTAGAAATAAGCTTGTCGAATCTTATAAACAATTAATGAACATGCCAGTTTAGGTTGGGTGAAAAATAGTGGCTGACGAAAAACAATCAACAGATTTGGCAGTAAGTGATTCAAGTGGTAGCGCATTATTGGCTGGCGCAGGTGGCATGGATAGCTCAATACAAGACCCAGATTTGCATGAAAAAAGTTCCTCAAAGGCCGATTTGGCAATGGGTGATTTAGATCTGCTTCGTCAGGTGGTATTGGTGTTATCCATTTCTATCTGTGTTGCTCTCATTGTCATGCTTTTTTTCTGGGTCAAAGAGCCAGAATTGCGTCCTCTCGGGTCATACGAAACCGAAGAATTGATTCCAATTCTTGATTATCTCGATCAGCAAAAGCAAGATTACAAACTGGATGGCAACACCATTTCCATACCAGCAGCTGAATATAGTCAGTTAAAATTGAACTTGGCACGAGCTGGTCTGAATCAGAGCAGTGATGCGGGGGACGACATTCTTCTTAATGATATGGGGTTTGGTGTTTCTCAGCGCCTTGAAAAAGAAAGGTTAAAACTCAGCCGAGAGAGACAATTAGCCGAAGCGATTGAACAGATGCGTCAGATCCGAAAGGCTTCGGTTCTACTTGCATTGCCTCAACAAAGTGTTTTTGTGCGCCACAATCAGGATGCGTCTGCAACGGTATTTGTTACTTTAGCGACAGGCTCTAGCCTGAAGCAGGAAGAGGTCGACTCTATCGTTGATATGGTAGGGAGTGCCGTTCCTGGCATGAAGCCGACACGAGTTACAGTAACCGATCAACATGGACGACTCTTGAGTTCAGGTTCTCAAGACCCTTTAGCGACAGCGCGACGTAAAGAACAAGATATAGAAAGAAAACAAGAACAGGCATTAAGAGACAAAATTGATTCTGTTTTAATGCCCATTTTAGGCATTGGAAATTATACCGCTCAAGTGGATGTTCAACTCAATTTTAGTGCGATTGAACAGACGCGTAGACAATATGACCCACAAACTCCAGCAACGCGAAGTGAGTACACATTAGAAGATTACAATAACGGCAATGTTGTTGCTGGTGTACCGGGGGCGTTGAGCAATCAACCGCCTGCGGATGCTTCCATACCACAAGATGTTGCCCAGATGAAAGACGGATCTATGCTTGGTCAAGGATCTGTCCATAAAGAAGCGACGCGTAATTTCGAATTAGATACCACCATCAGCCATGAGCGACGTCAGACGGGTGTCATTGACCGTCAAACGGTTTCGGTTGCAATTAAAAATCGCGCGATTACAAACCCTGATACCGGTGAGGTGACTTATCAGCCATTATCAGGGGGTGAAATCAACGCGATTAAGCAAGTGATTATTGGCGCGGTAGGGTTTAGTGAGCAACGTGGTGATCTACTGAATGTACTGAGTGTTAAGTTTGCTGAACCTGAATTTGCTGAAGTAGCAGAATCTGCCATCTGGGATCACCCTAACTTTAATGAGTGGGTCCGTTGGGCAGCAAGTGCTTTGGTTATCATTATTGTTGTTATCGTGTTAATTCGTCCAGCAATGAAGAAATTACTTAATCCACATGATGATGACGAGGCTGTGCAATATGGCCCTGATGGATTGCCAATCAATGCAGACGGTGAAACCAGCTTAATCGGCAGTGATATTGAAAGTGGTGAAGCGTTTGAATTTGGGTCTGGTATTGATTTACCAAACCTACATAAAGATGAAGATGTGCTCAAAGCCGTTCGAGCATTGGTCGCAAATGAACCTGAGTTAGCGGCTCAGGTCGTTAAAAATTGGTTAATAGCAGATGCCTGATGAAATTGTAAAACGTGAAGAGGGTGGACCTCTAGCGACAACAGAACCCGTTGATATAGCCAATATACTTGGTGATGAACGAGCGGCAATACTACTACTGAGCTTAAGTGAGGAGGATGCCGCTGGCATCATTCGTCACTTAGAACCAAAGCAGGTTCAGCGCGTAGGTAGTGCGATGGCACGAGCAAGTGACCTAAATAACGATAAAGTTACAGCCGTACACAGAGCCTTTTTAGAAGATATCCAGAAGTACACCAATATCGGTATGGGTAGTGAAGACTTTATGCGGAAAGCGCTGGTTGCTGCTCTTGGTGAAGACAAAGCAGGTAACCTAGTCGATCAAATCCTATTGGGAACCGGCTCTAAAGGTTTGGATTCATTAAAATGGATGGACCCACGACAGGTTGCCACCATTATTATTAATGAGCACCCACAGATTCAAACGATCGTTCTGTCTTACTTGGATGCTGATCAGTCCGCCGAAATTTTATCTCAGTTCCCAGAACGAGTCAGGCTAGATCTTATGATGCGTATTGCTAATTTAGAGGAAGTCCAACCATCTGCGTTAGCCGAATTGAACGAGATCATGGAGAAACAATTTGCTGGTCAAGCTGGTGCTCAAGCTGCGAAAATTGGTGGCCTGAAAGCCGCGGCAGAAATCATGAACTATATGGACAATAGCGTTGAAGGTGTCTTAATCGACCAGATTAGAGACCAAGATGAAGATATGGCCACTCAAATTCAAGACCTGATGTTCGTATTCGAAAACTTAATCGAAGTGGACGATCAAGGCGTACAGAAACTATTGCGCGACGTACCGCAAGATGTTCTCCAAAAAGCACTAAAAGGTGCCGACGAAGGGCTACGCGAGAAGATATTCAAGAACATGTCCAAGCGTGCAGCAGAGATGATGCGCGACGATATAGAAGCGATGCCTCCAGTGCGGGTTGCCGATGTAGAATCCGCTCAGAAAGAGATCTTGAGCGTGGCAAGAAAGCTGGCCGACAGCGGCGAGATTATGCTGTCTGGCGGTGCCGACGAGTTCTTATAATGGTCATTAAACAAAGCAGGTAATGTATGTCTCTTGAACGGAAAAGAGGATTTCTGCGTCCGGATGAAGACGGCGCATCGGTTAAGCCTGAAAAATGGGGTCTGCCAGATTACACCTCAGAGACGCATAAAAACGCTAAAGAGACGGCGTTTAATTACGATCCAGGTTGGATACCCGATTTCGATGAACCAGTAACAGCAATACCCGTTGAATTGACCGAATCTGCCATTGAAGAGATAAAGAAAGACGCGCATCAAGAAGGCTATCATCAAGGGCAAGAAGCGGGATTTAACGCCGGGTATGAGAAAGGCAAAGAACAAGGTGTACAAGAAGGCCAAATAGAAGGGCTAGAACTTGGTAAAGCAGAAGGTATTCAAGAAGGACAAGCATTTATAAAGCAACAAGTTGACCACTTCATGGACCTAGCAAATCAGTTTGCTCAACCACTAGAGTTGATGAATGCCCAAGTAGAAAAACAGTTGGTTGACATGGTGCTGACATTAACCAAAGAGGTGGTGCGTATTGAAGTGCAAACCAACCCTCAAGTTATCTTAGACACCATTAAAGAATCGGTAGAAGCATTACCGATTTCGGGGCACGCCATAACTTTTAAGCTTAACCCAGAGGACGTCTCTATCGTTCAATCGGCCTACGGTGACGAAGAGCTTAATTGTCGCAATTGGACTTTAGCGAGCGAACCTTCGCTCAACCGAGGTGATGTCCAAATAGAAGCGGGTGAATCCAGTGTAAGTTTTAAAATGGAAGAGCGTATTCGTTCTGTTATTCACTCTTTCTGCAGTGCAAATCGCTTTCAGGGAAATGAGTAATGTTAGCGCTTGCTGAACGACTATCTAACTATAAAACTCAAGGTTTAACCACGCGAGCCATTGCCTCAGGAAAACTGGTACGAGTTGTCGGATTAACCCTAGAGGCTACCGGTTGTCGGGCACCGATAGGCAGTTTGTGTCAGGTAGAAACATTGAATGGCGTAATGGAAGCCGAAGTGGTTGGTTTTTCAGGCGAAAATCTATATTTAATGCCTAGTGAACAGATCGCCGGTATCTTACCCGGAGCCAAAGTGACCCCAATTACAACTGAAGGCGGGTTAGCGGTAGGAATGGAGTTGCTGGGTCGTGTTCTTGACGGTGTTGGCAATCCGATTGATGGGCTAGGAGAAATCTACACAGAACAGCGCGCCTCATTTACCTCTGAACCTATTAACCCACTGCTGCGAAAACCGATCACGGAACCTTTGGATGTAGGTTTAAAAGCAATAAACGGCTTATTGACGGTGGGCAAAGGGCAGCGAATTGGGCTTTTTGCCGGTTCTGGTGTGGGTAAATCTGTCACGTTAGGAATGATGACCAGAGGCACCACTGCACAGGTTGTAGTGGTTGGATTGATTGGTGAACGTGGCCGAGAAGTTAAAGAGTTTATAGAAGAAATACTTGGTGAAGATGGCCGAAGGCGTTCAGTTGTTGTCGCCGCTCCAGCTGATTCCTCACCGCTGATGCGCCTAAAAGGCTGTCAAACTGCGCTCACAATAGCGGAATACTTTCGTGATCAAGGCCTCGATGTCCTGCTCTTGATGGATTCATTGACTCGTTTTGCTCAAGCTCAAAGGGAGATCGCCCTATCTGTTGGCGAGCCGCCAGCCACAAAGGGTTACCCACCTTCTGTATTTGCTAAGTTACCTGCCTTGGTCGAAAGAGCAGGAAATGGTAGCCCTGAACAGGGTTCCATCACCGCATTCTTTACTGTTTTAACCGAAGGTGATGACCTTCAAGACCCTATTGCTGATGCCTCAAGGGCGATACTCGATGGGCATATTGTGCTGTCTAGAGAGATGGCCGACGCTGGTCATTATCCCGCTATTGATGTCGAAAAATCAGTAAGTCGTGTCATGCCTCAGATTACTGATGATGAACATATGTTGATGTCGAAAACCGTTCGCCAAATACTCTCTATTTGTCGCAAAAACCAAGATTTGGTTTCTATCGGTGCTTATAAACCAGGGACCAATCCTGCGATAGATAGCGCGTTTACTATTAAGCCGACGCTAGATCAGTATCTACAACAGAGTATGAAAGAGTCTGTCCCTTACGGTATGTGCGTGCATATGTTGCGCAACATCTTGCAATCATCGGACAATAACTGATGGAAAATGCATTAGATTTTTTGTTAGAGCAGGCCAGCGAACGCGAAAATAACGCGGTACTTGCACTCAATAAAGCGCGCTCAGAATTAGAAGACTATTACAAACAAGTTGCTCAGATCGAACGCTACCGTTTGGATTATTGCCACCAGTTGATTGACCGTGGAAAAAATGGCCTATCGGCGAGTGAATACGGGCATCTCAACCGCTTTTTGACTCAGTTGGATAACACACTTAAAAAACAACGTGAGGCAGAAGGCCACTTCAAATCTCAAGTCGATAACTGCCAAGAGCATTGGCTAGAGACAAGAAAACAGAAGCGCTCGTATGACTGGATGATAGAGAAAAAGCGCAAAGAGAAACAGAAAATAGAAAACTATCTCGAACAGAAACAGATGGACGAATTTACGACACTGCAGTATGCCCGTGGAAAGACACATTTATAAATCATAAACCAGCCATCTAAGTGGTTCTCTATTGCTTGGTCTGATTTTTGCATTTCTACTCTGTTAAGAGTGACAAGCGGCAACAAGACGTTTTGGCCATAAGTTGGAACCGAGTAACCGTTCCTTTGTAGAAAAACGCGTAAGAGACTGTTTATATGAATCAAACCTCCTTATCTGTAAGTGATGTCGGAAAAACCAGCACACGCCCGCAATCAGGCGCAAGTGACGCAATTACATCTTCTGATTCTGCTGAATCAGGAAGTTTTTTGAGTGCTCTAGGTGCTATTTTTCAATCTGAAACGGAATCGACCGAGGAAACTCAGTCGCCGAAGACTGATGCGTCAGAAGCGGAAGTGAGTGTGCAGAGTGTTGATGCGCTTATTGACGGTGACGTCGCCATTGAAGGCGAGGGTGAGGAAAGCACAAAAGCAAAGCCTGACTCAGAGAGTTCTCAATTATTATCCTCTGCTGAGAGTGATGAAGCCGTAAACAAATTGCCGCTTAGCGACACCTCGCCTGATCAAGAAAAAGTAGCAAAGACAATGAGCGAAGGCAATGAGCTTCTAGAAAGACTTGACGATTCTAGTCAGGCACTTAAAAATGAAGACGGCAAACTTTTTCCTCAGGGATCTAAAAGTGCGGAAGAAGCCCTCCATAAACCAGAAGAAGATCCGGCCTTAAGCCAATTTATAGAGAAATCGGCACCCAAAAATCAAGACGCAAAAGTGACCGGTCAATTACCGGAAAAACCATTGGTTCAGAGTGGCTCACTCGACTCGTCGTCTCAATCTATTCCCTCTCTAGAACATAACAGTCAAGAAGATAATTTGGAACGAGATCAAGTGGTCTTGATGAGCAAACAGTATCAACAGAAAGATGAAAATGCCTCTACGGATGAGGTGGTTGGTGCGAGTGGGAATCAAGGCATATCAAGTGAATTACAAAAAGAGCTTGTTCTACAAAATGAAAAGGATGCTAATCAACAACTGAAACATGGTGCAACTCAGCAATCCTTAAAGGAACAAATGGTACCTGTTGAAGGGGCAGCCGCATCTGAAGGAAAACCAATACCACAATCCACAGAAGAACTGATCTGGGGTAATACTCAAACGGATGTCGAAAAAGAAGAGGGACTTGCCACTATCGGTGTCGCTTCAGTAGGAACCGTATTGGCGAAAGCAGATAAAGCGCAAATAGAAGCTACGATGGCTCAGTTGAATCTGAGCGATGCAGATATAGAAGCGTTATCGCCAGAAGAGTTAGAATATTTAATTCAGGTAACCAATTCTAACGTGCAACCGGAGCATCTAAAAGCGTCCGCAGAGTTAGCCAAGCCAACGGCTGTTGCAACGGCCGCAGCGCAGCAGTTACATACACCACAGTATTTACAACAACATGCTGTTCAAGCACAAGCCCTAGACAAGGCACCTTTGCTCGCTCAAACACCGGTGACCGCTGCGGAGCTTAACAACGCTCAGTTGCACCAAACACAACCTTTTAATCCAACTCAGGTTATGGTTGCAAATAATGCAAACTCTCAGCAACACATGATGAAGACCGTATTGGCTACTGCCGGCGTTGCAGGAGCGATGAAATCTGGCAGCAAGAGCGACGATAAAGAGAGTGGACTGTCTCAACAACTCTCTGGGCTGGCGGCACAACAAGGATTACAACAGGCACAGCTTAAGACCGGTATTCAACAAGCGGTACAACAATCGCCATTACAACTCTCTCGTGAAGTCGCCGGAGAGAAGCTGTCAGATCAAGTGCAAATGATGCTGTCTAAAAATCTTAAAAACATTGATATTCGCCTCGACCCACCGGAATTGGGTAGAATGCAGATTAGAATGACGATGAACGGAGATGCAGCCTCAGTTCAATTTACTGTTGCAAACCAACAAGCCAGAGATATGGTGGAACAAGCGATGCCACGGTTAAGAGAGATGCTTGCTCAACAAGGTTTGCAATTGTCTGATTCATCCGTTCACCAACAAAATTCTGGTCAGCAGCAAGGGCAATATGCGTCAAATGAGTCGAATAATTCGAACGGTACGAATGGATTATTGGGAGAGAGTGGTGCAAATGTTGACGAAAGCATCAATCTTGACGTGAATATTAAATCAAAAGATGATGGAATCAGTTTTTACGCTTAATATTTTGGTATCCCCTATGGATTTATCAGTGTATAAGTCTTTGAAAATGGAATAATTTGAGATTGTTATGGCAGATGCGCAACAAGTAAACGGTGGAGATGCACCGAAAGGTAAAAGCAAAATGATGATTATCATCATTGCTGTAGTGGTATTGATTGCCGTTGGTGGAGGTGCCGCGTTCTTTTTTCTAGGCTCCGATAGTTCTGATTCGTCGAATGCTCAACTCAGCGCAAGCCAAATGGGACTACCAGAACCCGCATCTTATGTGAATATTCCGCAGGCTTTCCTCTTTAGTGCACCCGGAAAACAGCGAGATAGGTTAGTACAGATTAAAGTTCAAGTAATGGTACGTGGTATAAAAAATGAAGATCTCGCAAGACATCATTCGCCATTAATTGAAAGCACAATTTTAAACTCCTTGGCCGCAACGACAGTTGAGCAGCTTAGAACGCCGACAGGTCGAACTGAGCTACGTAACCAAGCGACGGAAAATATTCGAGCAACCATGACGGAATTAGTTGGGCAACCTGTTATCGAAAAGGTGCTATTCACTGATTTTGTAATTCAATAGGTTTCAAGTGACAGACTTATTATCCCAAGACGAAATTGATGCGCTACTGCACGGCGTTGACGATGTAGATGACGCAGAAGACGAACTGGATACGGACGTTGAAGGAACAGTCAGTTTCGACTTTTCTTCACAAGACAGAATCGTTCGTGGTCGAATGCCGACCCTGGAGCTTATCAATGAACGTTTTGCTCGCCACATGCGGGTCAGCTTATTCAATATGTTACGAAAAACGGCGGAGGTTTCGATCAACGGCGTTCAAATGATGAAGTTTGGTGAATACCAAAACACATTATACGTACCAACGAGTCTTAATATGGTTCGATTTAGACCATTAAAAGGGACGGCGTTGGTTACCATGGAAGCGCGCTTGGTTTTCATCTTGGTAGAGAACTTTTTTGGTGGCGATGGCCGGTTTCACGCTAAGATTGAAGGGCGGGAATTCACACCAACGGAACGACGAATTATTCAACTGCTGTTAAAGGTTGTCTTTGAGGACTACAAAGAGGCTTGGTCTCCAGTCATGGGGGTTGAATTTGAATACCTAGATTCCGAAGTTAACCCAAGTATGGCAAACATTGTTAGTCCGACAGAAGTTATTGTCGTCAGTTCGTTCCATATTGAAGTTGATGGTGGTGGCGGTGATTTTCATGTCGTGATGCCTTACTCTATGGTCGAGCCTATACGTGAATTACTCGATGCGGGTGTTCAGTCCGATAAGATGGAAACGGATATTCGTTGGAGCTCTGCGCTTCGAGATGAAATTATGGATGTGCCGGTTAATTTTAGGGTTAATCTGCTTGAAAAGGATATTTCATTGAGAGATCTCATGGAGTTGAGGCCTGGCGATGTTATTCCCATCGACATGCCTGAAAATGCAACTATGTTCGTGGAAGAACTGCCTACCTATCGAGTGAAGATGGGGCGTTCAAGCGAGAAACTGGCTGTACAGGTATCTGAAAAGATAAAACGACCGGATGTTGTTAAGACGGATATTGCTTTCTTAGGAAAAGATATCATGTCAGAAATTGGTAGTGCTTCGTCTGATTCGGACGACGATTAGAAAATAAGTAAATAAAATAATAGGTAGATGACAATGGAACCGAGTGACGACCAAAAACTAGCAGACGAATGGGCAGCCGCACTGGGTGAAGACCCCGCAGCGATGGGCGGTTCAAATGAAGCGGAACTCGCTCCGTTAGAAGAGCTGTCTGACCAATCAACGCCAATTTCAGAAGATGAGCGTCGTAAACTTGATACGATAATGGATATTCCGGTGACGATTTCTATGGAAGTAGGTCGCTCACAAATTAGTATCCGTAACCTTCTTCAATTGAACCAAGGCTCAGTGGTAGAGCTAGACAGAATCGCGGGAGAGTCGCTAGACGTAATGGTCAACGGTACTTTGATTGCCCATGGAGAAGTCGTCGTCGTCAATGATAAATTTGGTATTCGGTTAACCGATGTAATCAGTCAAACTGAACGAATCAAGAAACTTAGATAGTATTGTGATGAAACGAATATTATGACAATAAACAGAACGCTGGCCAGTACATTATTTTTTCTACCTTTTCCTGTACTGGCGGCGGGAGCACCACAGCTGGATTTACTAACGACATTTGGTTCTCTTGCTGTCGTTATCGCGATTATTTTTGCGTTGGCGTGGTTACTAAAAAAAATGCGTTTACCTACAATGGGAAATCAAAAAGGACTTTCCGTTGTCAGGCAAATTTCAGTAGGGACGCGGGAACGTATTGCGGTCATAAAAGTTGGGGAAGAACAGTTTCTTGTTGGTATTACCTCACAAGCCATCAATCTGATTTCTCGATTGGATAAACCCATTGATGATGAGCAAATAGAAACAAGTCAATTTGCCAGTCAATTTAGCCAGTTATTAAAAAAAAATGATAAAAAATAACGTTGTCGCTGCTGCTATAGCAGCGTTTATGTTTCTTCTATACGCACCGATTTCCGTGGCTCAAGAAGAACTTGAAACGCCCATATCAGCGAATGCTTTGGGTGCTGAGAACATCCTTGTGACTGCGCTTGAGCAAAGTAGTGGCGGGTCCAGTACGAGTGCCTCTGGTAGTGTGTCTGGCGGAACGGGTATCCCAGCGTTTACCATGACAACGAACCCTGACGGCAGTGAAGATTATTCCGTTAATCTTCAGATACTGGCGCTGATGACTATGCTCGGTTTCTTGCCGGCGATGGTCATTTTGATGACCTCATTTACCCGAATTGTCGTGGTCATGTCAATCCTTCGGCAAGCGATGGGATTGCAGCAAACTCCCTCTAATCAAGTTATCGTTGGCATCGCTATCTTTTTGACCTTTTTCATCATGTCTCCCGTTATCGACGAGGTAAATAAAACGGCGGTTCAACCTTATTTGAACGAACAAATTTCAGCACGAGAGGCATTTGATTCCGCACAGGAACCAATGAGATCTTTCATGCTTAAACAGACTCGACTCAAGGACCTTGAAACGTTCGTTAATATCTCAGGTTCTCAAGCCGAGAACCCGGAAGATGTTTCGTTGGCAGTTCTTATCCCTGCGTTTATTACTTCTGAGCTCAAGACCGCTTTCCAGATTGGCTTTATGCTATTTCTGCCATTTTTGATTATTGATTTAGTGGTTGCTTCGATACTGATGGCAATGGGTATGATGATGTTGTCACCCATGATTGTTTCATTGCCATTCAAATTGATGCTCTTTGTCTTGGTCGATGGGTGGAACCTAATTCTTTCTACCCTAGCGGGCAGTTTTGCGTTATAGCGAGGGTAACCGATGACGCCTGAAATTTTTGTTGAGATATTTCGCAGTGCATTATGGATAGTCATAATGCTTGTGTGCGCGATAATTATTCCGAGCTTGTTGATTGGTCTTATTGTGGCCGTTTTCCAAGCGGCGACCTCTATCAACGAACAGACCTTAAGCTTCCTTCCGCGCTTAATTGTTACATTGCTTGCACTGATGTTTGGTGCGCACTGGATGACACAGACCATGATTGAATTTTTCTATGAAATGGTCGAACGATTACCACAAGTGTTGTATTAGGTAACGTGATGGAATTTCCTACGGGCATAATATTAGAGTGGATAGCCAACTATTTCTGGCCTTTTAGCCGTATATCCGCGATGTTTATGGTCATGACGGTTACCGGTGCTCGTTTTGTGTCGACTCGAATTCGATTGTACCTTGCATTAGCGGTAACCCTAGCCGTGTCGCCAGCCATACCGGCGGTGACGGACACAATAGCGCTTTTTTCGCTCGAAGGTTTCCTTACCACGCTAGAACAGATCATCATTGGTGTTGCCATGGGGATGGTGACACAATTTGTCGTGCAAACATTTGTCATGCTGGGACAGATCTTAGGTATGCAATCAAGTTTGGGCTTCGCGTCAATGGTAGACCCTGCCAATGGACAGAATACCCCCGTGCTTGGTCAGATCTTTATGTTTCTTGCCATTATGTTTTTTTTAGCAACAGACGGTCATCTTAAGATGATTAATCTGGTTGTAATCAGCTTTAAAACGTTGCCAATTGGCAGTGGGTCACTGACCACGACCGATTTCAGAGAGCTTTCACTTTGGTTAGGAACGATGTTTAAGACCGCGCTTAGTATGTCGTTATCTGGCATCATCGCATTGCTTACTGTGAATCTTTCTTTCGGGGTGATGACGCGAGCAGCACCGCAGCTTAATATATTCTCATTAGGATTCGCCTTCGCTCTTATGGTCGGTCTGTTATTGTGTTGGTACATCATGCTTGGATTATATGGACATTACGAGCTTTACTGGGTAGAAGGTGAGCAACAAGTGTGTCGAATAATTCGACTAGATTGCTAAAGGAATTCAATGGCAGATTCAGACGGACAAGAAAGAACCGAAGACGCCACGCCCAAACGGCTACAACAGGCGCGTGAAAAGGGACAGATTGCACGCTCAAAAGAACTGGCTTCTGTCTCTGTGCTTGTTGTCGGTTCGGTATCTTTAATGATATTTGGTAAAACATTAGCGAAGAGCTTGTGGGCCGCGATGTCGCGTTTTTTTACACTAAGTCGCGATGAAATATTCGATGTTAGTAAGTTATTTGATATCGCTTCTGGCGCCATTGGCCAATTAATTCTTCCTCTTTTGATGATTCTGATTACTCTTTTTGTTGCGGCTGTAGTGGGTACAACAGGTATTGGTGGGATAAACTTCTCGGTAGAAGCTGCGATGCCTAAAATGTCTAAGATGAATCCATTAAGTGGTATCAAGCGTATGTTCGGCTTGCAAAGTTGGGTTGAGCTGCTTAAATCCATCTTGAAAGTGGCACTAGTAGCAGGCATGGCTTTTTACCTCATCAATGCATCTAAGGTCGATCTTTTTCAATTAAGTACCGATGTTTATCCACAAAACATCTATCACTCGTTAGAGACTCTTCTTAACTTCGTTTTGTTAATAAGTTGCACGTTGCTCATTGTCGTCGCTATTGATATTCCTTTTCAGATCTGGCAACACGCGAATCAATTGAAAATGACAAAACAGGAGATCAAAGACGAGTATAAAGAAACGGAGGGGAAACCCGAGGTCAAAGGTCGTATTAGAATGCTGCAAAGAGAAGCGGCACAGCGTCGAATGATGTCTGATGTACCTACCGCCGATGTTATTGTGACCAATCCAGAGCACTTTTCAGTCGCACTTAGGTACAACACGACAACAGATAAAGCCCCTATCGTCGTGGCGAAAGGGATAGATCATATGGCTCTCAAAATCAGAGAGGTAGCACGTGAGCATGATATCTACATTATTCCTGCACCACCTTTAGCTCGAGCGCTCTATCATTCAACCGAACTGGAACAGCAGATCCCCGATGGGTTGTTTACTGCAGTAGCCCAAGTCTTAGCCTATGTATTTCAATTGAAACAGTTTAGGAAACGCGGTGGACAAAAACCGACACTCAAGGGCGAAAATATGCCAATTCCACCGGACTATCGACACTAGATTTTACTCGTGTCTTAGGTTTTATCCTTGGAGTCAGTTTTTTGACTTATTCCCATGGACTAATAATTGCATAGTAACAGCAACATGTTGATTTATTTCCCTTTCAATCAAAATTGAAGCCTTGCTATCTATGAAATTTAACCTGCCATTTTCTGAAAGAATGCCTTCTATCCCGATGAGAGCTATTCCGGCCATTGGGGCGCCGATCATCGTTCTTTCTACGTTGGGAATGGTCGTACTTCCAGTACCGCCATTTTTACTCGATCTGTTTTTTACTTTCAATATCGCGCTGTCTTTGGTGGTTTTACTGGTTACCATTTACACTCGAAGGCCTCTTGATTTTGCTGCCTTCCCAACGGTTTTGTTAGTCGCAACTTTACTTCGCTTAGCACTGAACGTGGCCTCCACCCGAGTGGTTTTACTCTATGGACATGAAGGAGGAGATGCGGCAGGTAGTGTTATCGAAGCCTTTGGTAGTGTCGTTATTGGAGGTAACTATGCGGTTGGTCTCATCGTATTCCTTATCTTAATGATCATTAACTTTATGGTTGTGACAAAAGGTGCAGGACGTATTTCTGAAGTAAGTGCTCGCTTTACCTTGGACGCTTTGCCCGGCAAGCAAATGGCAATCGATGCAGATTTAAATGCAGGCTTGATTGATCAAGAGGCCGCAAGGACTCGTCGTTTTGAAGTGACCAAAGAAGCCGATTTTTACGGTTCGATGGACGGTGCATCCAAATTTGTTAAAGGGGATGCAATAGCCGGTATTTTAATCCTATTTATTAACATCATCGGTGGTCTATTCATCGGTATGTTGCAATTTGATTTGTCTTTCCAAGACGCAATTAAAATCTACACACTGTTAACTATTGGTGATGGCTTGGTTGCTCAAATACCGTCATTATTGTTATCCATTGGTGCTGCTATCATGGTGACTCGTCAAAATACCGATGAGGATATGGGTGAAGTGATGGTGTTCCAGCTGTTTGATAACCCAAAAGCCCTAACCATCACCGCCATCATTATGGGTGTGATGGGCGTGGTTCCAGGCATGCCTCATTTCTCATTTTTACTGTTAAGCTCATTAGCGGTTGGAGCGGTATATTATCAAAAGCGTAAACAGAAAAAAGCAGCAGAGAAGCCTAATTTACCCGTCACTAAAGATCCAGAGAGTACGGCACTTAAAGAGCTGTCTTGGGATGATGTGCAACCTGTAGATATCATTGGGTTAGAGGTTGGATATCGGCTTATTCCCATGGTGGATAAAGAGCAAGGCGGTGAATTACTTGATAGGGTTAAAGGGGTCCGTAAGAAGCTTTCCCAAGACTTTGGTTTCCTTGTCCCCGCAGTACATATACGCGATAACCTTGAATTAACACCAAATAGTTACCGGATCACGTTGATGGGTGTCGCGGTCGGTGAAGCCGAGATTCGTCCTGACCAAGAGCTGGCGATAAATCCAGGTCAAGTCTATGGAATGGTTGAGGGTGAGCCAACAGTGGACCCAGCCTTTGGGTTGGAGGCGGTTTGGATTAAAGATGATCGACGAGAGCATGCTCAAGCACTCGGTTACACAGTGGTTGACTCTGCAACGGTACTGGCGACGCATTTGAGTCAATTATTAACCAATAATGCCTCACAATTAATAGGTCATGAGGAAGTTCAGAACTTGCTTGAGATGCTTGGGCGATCAACACCGAAACTGGTCGAAGGGTTTGTACCTGATCAGCTGCCACTAGGTATTGTTGTGAAGGTGCTCCAGAATCTGCTTAACGAAGCCATCCCTATCAGAGATGTTCGAACTATCGTTCAAACCATGTCTGAGTATGCGAGCAAGAGTCAAGAACCTGACATATTAACGGCCGCGGTTCGGATTGCACTAAAACGACTTATAGTTCAAGAAATCAATGGTATAGAGCCAGAATTACCTGTAATTACCCTTATTCCTGAATTGGAACAAATATTGCATCAAACTATGCAGGCGTCGGGTGGTGAATCCACCGGAATTGAGCCAGGGTTAGCTGAACGGCTTCAGTCCTCGCTAAGTCAAGCAACACAAGAACAAGAATTGAAAGGTGAGCCTGCGGTATTGCTTACATCAGGTGTGTTAAGAACGACATTGGCGAAGTTTGTTAAGAACACTATTCCTAATCTTAGAGTGCTATCGTATCAAGAAATTCCGGATGAGAAGCAGATTAGGATAGTACAAGCAGTGGGTAACTAAAACTGCACAGCCTGACCAAACTACATACGAGCTACGCCAATAAACCTTGGACGAATACATTGAAGATAAAACGATTTTTTGCCAAAGATATGAGACTAGCTCTTCTTCAAGTGAAAGAAGAACTTGGGTCTGAAGCTGTCATCATGTCTAACAAAAAGGTGGCCGGTGGAGTAGAGATCGTTGCCGCTATCGATGGAGAACCCGTTGAAAGAACCACTCATCAAAGTCCTTCCCGTGTTCAGTCACGTTATGATGGGGGCTCAGCTAAGGTAGATGAGCGTCAGTATAGCCGAGACCTACAAGAGGATCGTGTGAGTTTACAGGCCAACACGCATTCAGGTTCGACGACGAAACGTTTCGCCAATATGCTTAAGCAATATAGCAGTAACGAAGAAGAGAGTGGCACCAGAACGACAGAGGCTGATTCGCTCTCTGCCTTATTGAAGCGTCAATCCAATCCACAGCAATCGTCTCAGTCTCAAGCTCACCGAGGCGCAATCTCCTCTTCATTGGCACAAGATTCAGGGTTGGCGAAGCTAATTTCAGATGATACGAGAAACCCTAGACCGACGCCAAAGCTTGATCCTACGCGATATGACCGTAGTCGAGGTCCGTCGGGGCCAGAAGCCGAAACGAATCAAGAACTGAATTTAATGCGTGACGAGATGATGTCCATTCGTCGTCTTTTAGAGCATCAGGTCTCTGGGCTTATGTGGCAAGAAGTTGAGCGAAGAGAACCGCTAAGAGCTATGCTTATTAAACGCCTAGAAAGGATGGGGTTATCCTCTGATTTAGCCGATCAACTTGCTTGCTATATTTCGGAAGATACACCACCAGCTCAAGCATGGAAGGAGCTGCTGTCTCTGGTTTCTGATCAAGTTGTTGTTACAAAAACAGACATACTCAAACGTGGTGGTGTTGTTGCGCTACTCGGTCCTACTGGCGTAGGGAAAACGACCACAATAGCAAAATTGGCAGCAAGAGCCGCAATGGAATACGGAGCAGACAATGTCGCTTTAGTGACAACCGACACTTTTAGGATTGGTGCTCATGAACAGCTTGCTATTTATGGTAGAATTATGGGATGTCCTGTAAAAATAGCTAAAGATTCCGAGGAGTTGGCCGAAGCAATTTATCAATTACGTAATCGTAGATTGGTATTGGTTGATACGGCTGGAATGGGTCAACGAGATGTACGATTGACAGAACAATTGGATACGTTGATGCAGGATAGCGGTTCAGTGATAAATAGTTATTTGGTGCTACCTGCGACTGCACAACGAAGAGTATTACAAGAGACCATTGATCACTTCAAACGTATACCTCTATCCGGGTGTATCCTGACTAAGATCGATGAATCTTTAAGTTTAGGCGAATTTATAAGCGTTATAGTCCAGAACTCACTACCAGTAGCTTATGTGGCTAATGGTCAAAGGGTACCGGAAGACATAGTGATTGCTCAGCCGAAGTATCTGGTTGCAAAAGCCAACGAGTTACTTGAGAAATCAACTGAAGATGAACCCCACTACTGGACCAGTGAAACTGATGGATTCTAAGTGACGATAGATTATGACAGATAATAATATGCACGACCAAGCAAGCGGCTTGCGCAGACTCACTCAGCCAAGTTTAACTAAAGTAATTTCGGTCACAGGCGGTAAAGGTGGGGTCGGTAAGTCAAATGTCACGTTAAGTTTGGCAATATGTATGGCTCGTCAAGGAAAGAAAGTCATGGTTTTAGATGCTGACCTCGGGTTGGCAAATGTCGATATCATGCTTGGACTAAGAGTGAAGCGTAACTTAGGTCATGTTTTGGCGGGTGAATGTGAGCTAAAAGACGCCATGGTTGAAGGTCCCCACGGCATTAAGATAATTCCTGCAACTTCTGGCACACAAAGTATGACTGAATTAAGCCACGCACAACATGCCGGTTTAATACGCGCTTTTGGTTCTTTAGAAGAAGAAGTCGATGTATTATTAGTGGATACTGCCGCCGGTATTTCCGATATGGTGGTTAGTTTTTCGCGTGCGGCTCAAGATGTCCTCGTTGTTGTTTGTGATGAACCGACTTCCATTACCGATGCCTATGCTCTGATCAAATTACTCAGTCGTGAACATGGCGTACAGAGATTTAAAATTGTTGCAAATATGGTCAGGAGCTATCGAGAAGGGCGAGAATTGTTTGCAAAGTTGACCATGGTCACAGAACGCTTCTTGAATGTTAGCATTGAGCTCGTCGCATGTGTTCCTTTAGATGATAAAGTACGACAGTCCGTAAAGAGACAAAGAATTGTTGTTGATGCATATCCGCGCTCGCCAGCTGCTTTAGCATTGAGCTCATTAGCGAATAAAGCATTAACATGGCCGATACCAAAAACACCTAGTGGGCATTTGGAGTTTTTTGTGGAAAGATTATTGAATAAACCAGAACCTTTAGAGGAATCACTTAGTGAATAAGGCGCTAACCTATGACCAATATGCAAATGTAGATAGCCAAAAATCATTTTTGGAGAAGTACTCGAATTTGGTCAAACGTATCGCGCACCACCTTATGGGACGTCTACCACCTAGTGTTCAGGTTGACGACTTAATTCAAGCAGGAATGATTGGCCTTCTAGAAGCTCAGCAAAACTACGATAATTCAAAAGGTGCAAGTTTCGAAACCTACGCCGGAATACGAATTCGTGGCTCTATGCTAGATGAAGTACGCAAAGGAGATTGGGTCCCTCGTTCGGTCCATCGAAATAATCGAACGATTAGCCAAGCAATAAATGAATTAGAGGCTCAACTTTCTCGAGACCCTGCCGATATAGAAATTGCTAAGCACTTAAACATGACGATAGAGCAATATCATTCCGCTCTATCAGACATAAGTTGTTCGCGCTTAGTAGGTATAGAGGATTTAGGTGTTTCAGAAGACGTTATCTCTACTCATGAAGATTCTTACTCGAATACACCGTTTCAAGGTGTTGCCGACGAGCATTTTCGTAATGCTTTGATCGAATCGATCAAAACATTACCCGAAAGAGAAGCATTGGTTCTTTCTCTTTATTATGATGAAGAACTAAACCTAAAAGAAATTGGAGAAGTACTGGGTGTCAGCGAATCTCGCGTCAGTCAAATACATAGCCAATCGATGCAACGTTTACGCGCCAAATTAAGCGAGTGGACACGAGAAGACTAATACACTGAATTGAACCTCAGTGGAGGTAATTTTGAATAAAAACATGAAGATCCTGATTGTTGATGATTTTTCAACAATGCGCCGTATAGTTAAAAACCTTTTACGTGATTTGGGTTTCAATAATACCCAAGAAGCCGATGATGGTTTGACCGCGCTACCAATGCTGAAAAAAGGTGAGTTTGACTTTGTGGTGACTGATTGGAATATGCCAGGCATGCAAGGTATCGATCTGCTTAAGAATATTCGAGCTGATGCGGGACTCAAACATTTACCCGTTTTGATGATCACTGCAGAAGCGAAACGCGAACAGATTATTGAAGCTGCTCAAGCAGGTGTAAATGGTTACATTGTTAAGCCATTTACTGCCGCTACTCTAAAAGAGAAGCTAGATAAAATCTTTGAGCGTTTATAAGTCGTTATACGCAAATAACCAATAATAAATCGCGTAGAAAGGACTTTCACTATGATTTCATTAGAACAAGCACAACAACTCGTTGCTCTACTTGAAGTTGGTAAGCAAGAAGATGCTAACGATATCGTATTGTCGATATTAAAAAGTAGAGATAACCCCATTGTCAATGAGGTTGGCTCTCTGGCCCGTGACCTTCACGATGCACTTGATCAGTTTAAGTTTGATCCAAGAATGAGTGTCATAGCAACTGAAGAGATACCGGACGCACGTGACAGGCTAGAATATGTCATTACGAAGACCGAACTCGCAGCCAATAAAACAATGGATGCCGTTGAACGTTCTCTACCGATTGCAGATAAACTTCATGAAAGCTTGCTTGAAGTCAGGCCAACATGGAATGAACTGATGAAAGGCCGGATTGAACTATCGGAATTTAAATCACTTTGCTTACACATTGATGATTTACTCAGTCAAATCGAGGGCGATAGCACAGAGCTTCGCAGTCAATTAACTGAAATTTTGATGGCACAAGATTTTCAAGATCTTACGGGACAAATAATAAAGCGCGTAATAACGCTGGTTCGTGAGGTTGAAGAAGGATTAGTCGATATTTTAACCGTATTTGGGGTAGAAGAAATCGATGAAGAGCCTGGCGTTACTAAGAAAGCATCTACCAATGCAGAAGGACCAATACTAAATCCTCATGAAAGGGAAGATGCGGTTTCATCTCAGGACGATGTCGACGACCTATTGTCGAGTCTTGGATTCTAAGGGTAAACTATGAGCTATGAATTAGACGAAGAAATTCTACAGGATTTTTTAGTAGAAGCGGGTGAGATACTTGAACTGCTTTCAGAGCAGTTGATTGAACTTGAGAATAACCCCAACGATAAAGAACTGTTAAATGCCATTTTCCGCGGCTTCCATACCGTAAAAGGTGGGGCTGGTTTCCTCTCATTAACAGAACTTGTCGATGCGTGTCACGGTGCAGAAAACGTTTTTGATATTTTAAGAAATGGTCAACGTTCTGTCACCGCAGAGTTGATGGATACGATTTTACAGTCGCTTGACGCCGTAAACGTCATGTTTGTTTCTGTGCAAAACGGCGAAGCCTTGATACCTGCAGATCCTGCAATAATTGCTCAGCTTCATCGTTTGAGTAAGCCTGCTAGCGCGGACGAAGTCACAATAGAGGTTGTTGAAGAGGTTGTTGAAGAGGTTGTTGTTGAAGTTGCATCAGAACCCGTTATCGAAAGTAACTTCGTTGAAAATAGCTCCAACGGCTCCCTAGATGATATTTCTCAAGATGAATTTGAGAAACTCCTTGATGAGTTACATGGTAAAGGTACAGCCCCCAGTGCGAGCACGAGTAAACCAGTCGCGGTAGAAGCACCAATAACGCCTACCTCTATTCCTGAGACTGGTGATATAACAGATGATGAATTCGAAAAACTCCTTGATGAATTACACGGTAAGGGAAGTGCTCCAACAAGCAGCATCGCAGCAACACCGACACCAGCATCGCCAGCAATAAGCAGCTCTTCCATTGAAGAAGATGTCATGTCTGACGTCGAGTTTGAAAAGCTCCTCGACCAGTTACACGGTGCAGGTAAAGGCCCTTCTCCTGAAGAGTTAGACGCTGCCACGAAATCTGCAAATGTGCAGGCACCCGTAGCGCAAGCGAAACCTACTCCTACTACTAAACCTGCTGTTACACTAAAAGCCGTCGCACCCAAAACTCCGGCTAAACCAAGTGAGACGGCAAAACCCGTTGCTGCGGAAAAATCAGCCCCGAAAGTAAATAAACCAGCAGCTCAAAAGCCGCAAGCGGAAGCAACGGTTCGTGTTGATACCTCGACGCTAGATATCATAATGAATATGGTGGGTGAACTGGTATTGGTTCGAAATCGATTGGTGAGCCTCGGGCTAAGCCGCAATGATGAAGAGATGTCTAAAGCGGTCGCGAACTTAGATATTGTTACTGCTGATCTTCAAGGCGCGGTAATGAAAACGCGCATGCAACCTATTAAAAAGGTATTTGGCCGATTCCCTCGTGTTGTACGTGATTTGGCTCGAACACTAAACAAAGATATTGTGCTTGAAATGCGTGGCGAAGACACGGATCTGGATAAGAATCTAGTAGAAGCGTTGGCCGATCCACTTATTCACTTGGTTCGAAATTCCGTAGACCACGGAATTGAAATGCCAGATGATCGTGAAAAGTCGGGTAAGTCCAGAACCGGTAAAGTTATTCTATCTGCCTCTCAAGAAGGTGATCATATTGAGCTTGCTATCGTTGATGATGGCGGTGGTATGGACCCTAATAAGCTTCGAGACATTGCGGTTAATCGTGGATTGATGGATACCGAAGCGGCTTCTCGTTTAACCGATAAAGAGTGCTTCAATCTCATTTTTGCCCCAGGATTTTCTTCAAAAGAAAAAATTTCAGATATCTCAGGTCGTGGTGTTGGCATGGATGTGGTTAAAACCGCTATCAATACTTTGAATGGTTCTGTGGATGTTGACTCTGAATTAGGGAAAGGGACCAAGATAACCATCAAGGTACCACTAACACTCGCTATTTTGCCAACGCTTATGGTTGGTGTTTGTGATCAGCCATTTGCGTTACCACTCGCCAGCGTTAATGAGATATTTAACTTAGATTTAAGTAAGACTAACGTTGTCGATGGTCAGTTAACGATTATCGTTCGAGAGAAGTCGATTCCACTGTTCTACTTGCAAAACTGGCTGGTTCCAAAAGCGGGCTCTGTCGATCAACGTGAAGGTCACGGACATGTTGTTATCGTTCAATTGGGCAGCCAACGAGTTGGTTTCGTTGTGGATAATTTGATTGGTCAAGAAGAAGTGGTCATCAAACCATTAGATAAGCTATTGCAAGGCACACCTGGCATGGCCGGTGCGACGATTACCAGTGATGGACATATCGCACTGATACTGGATGTACCTAACCTATTGAAGCAGTACGCGATGCGTTCGCGTATGTAAGAAGGATGATATGGCTGTAAAAGTATTAGTTGTTGACGATTCAAGTTTTTTTCGCCGGAGAGTGAGTGAGATCATTAATGCTGACCCACGTCTAGAGGTAGTTGATGTCGCAACGAACGGTAAGGAAGCGATAGAAAAAGTCGCTCAAGTTAAACCCGATGTGATTACGATGGATATCGAAATGCCTATTATGGATGGCATTACAGCGGTACGTGAAATCATGAAGGTAAATCCGACGCCTATCTTAATGTTCTCTTCATTAACACATGACGGTGCGCGTGCGACGCTTGATGCCCTTGATGCAGGTGCATTGGATTTCTTACCGAAAAAATTTGAAGATATTGCGCGTAATCGAGATGAAGCAACTCAGCTGTTACAGCAAAGAGTGGTTGAGATTGCCCGTAAGAAAATGCAGGTTCGCCGCAGAGCAACAACCCCTACCACAACACCCACTAGTTCTGGGTTACGTAGGCCAGCGGTGGCTGGAACAACGAGCGCTACATTAGCTACGGGGGCAAATCGCGCGCCAGTAGCGGACAGAAAGCTTGCGGGGAAATTTCGCGCGAGTGGTAAGAAGTATCAATTGACGGCTATTGGTACGTCAACAGGTGGTCCGGTTGCATTGCAAAAAATATTGACTAAATTACCAAAAAATTATCCGCATCCCATTGTCCTCGTTCAACATATGCCCGCCACTTTTACGGCCGCCTTTGCGAGTCGTTTAAATACCCTTTGCCACATTGAAGTCAAAGAAGCAGCGGATGGTGACGTATTGCGTCCAGGTGTTGCTTATTTGGCTCCCGGTGGTATGCAGATGATGATTGAAGGTCGACCAGGTATGGCCAAATTACGCATCGTAGACGGTGGTGATAGGATGAATTATAAACCTTGCGTTGATGTTACATTTGGTTCCGCCGCTAAGGTTTATAGCGATAAAGTGCTATCAATGATATTAACAGGTATGGGCGCAGACGGTCGAGAAGGTGCACGAATGTTGAAAACAGCGGGTGCAACGATATGGGCTCAAGATGAAGATAGCTGTGTGGTTTACGGCATGCCGCAAGCAGTTGCTAAAGCGGCTATCTCAACCGAAGACTTACCATTAGATCGTATCGCTGAGCGTATGCTTGTCGAAGTCGGCCTAGCATAGGGGGCCGTATGATTGTCTGGAGTGTCGCAAACCAAAAAGGTGGCGTAGGTAAAACGACAACGACCATCACTCTTGCTGGCTTACTCGCGAAGAAAGATAAGCGAGTACTGCTAGTGGATACCGATCCACATGGCTCCTTAACAACCTATCTTGGATACGATTCAGATACTGTAGCGAAAAGTTTATTCGATCTATTTCAGTTGTCGGAAATAAATAAAGAATCAGTTAGGCCACTAATATTGGCTTCTGATGTAGACAATATTGATATCATTCCCGCTCACATGTCACTCGCGACCCTTGATCGAGTGATGGGTAATCGAAGTGGTATGGGATTGATCCTTAAGCGCGCTTTACTCGCCTTACATGGTGATTATGATTACGTGCTTATTGATTGCCCGCCTATACTGGGTGTGATGATGGTCAATGCGTTAGCCGCAAGTGATCGTATCCTTATCCCTGTGCAAACCGAATTTCTCGCGATGAAAGGGTTGGAACGCATGGTTCGCACGTTAACCATTATGCAAAAGTCACGTAACAGAGCGTTTAAAACAACGATTGTGCCGACTATGTATGACAAGCGAACTAGAGCATCACTAACGACGTTGAATCAGCTTAAAAAAGACTATCCTGATCACGTGTGGAGTTCCGCAGTACCTATTGATACGAAGTTTAGAGACGCAAGTTTAAAACGTTTGCCAGCTTCTCATTTCGCGGAAGGCAGCCGGGGTGTATTTGCATACAAGCAACTGTTGATCTACCTAGAGAGGTTAGCGTTAGATGATCAGTAAACAAGCACATAAACTGACGGGTGCTGAGGCACTAGATGAATATTTCACGGCACTTCTTGATGAAGAGTGGGATTTTGCAGATACCCCAAGTATTGAATCAACACCTTTAGTGGCGGTTGACTCCGCCCTCATTTCCGAATTAAATGAGCAGAGTCAAGAACCGTCACTCGCGCTTCAACCGCAAACAGATCATGAGTCATCCTATACGACATTGGGATACAATGAGTTTGAGGTTCCAGATTTAGAAGACGTTCAAAAGCTTCTTGATAAAATGGAGAGGACGGATCTTGTCGCCGAACCAGAGATTGTCAGCTTAATTGAACAGAATACGGTCAGCATCAATCAAGTAGAAGATGACGTACTTGTTGCTCCCATGCAAGAGGTTGAAGAGGTTCAGGAATGGGCAGTAGAGACCCAGGTGAATCCTGTTTTTGAAGCCGTTGTTGAAGAACCTGAAGTTTATGTAGAGCAGGAAATAGACCAAGCTGTTGACGTTGAATCGGAAATTGAAACTGCGTATTCTCCATCCGTGTTTGATGACTGGAAAAGTACGGAAAGAAGTGTTGATTTTCAAGTACTCTATTTTGATGTGAATGGCGTACTTTTTGCGGTTCCTTTAGATGAATTAGGCGGTATTCACAAAACGACGGAGATGAGCCACCTGATAGGTCGACCGAATTGGTATCTGGGTCTTCAAACCAATAAAGACAATCAATATGATGTTGTCGATACAGCAAAATGGGTAATGGCTGACAAGTTAAAAGATGAGTCCCATAAAGAGGCTTATCAATATATTGTAATGCTAGGTGACAGTAGTTGGGGCTTAGCAGCAAGCGAACTGAAGGGCACCGAATCGCTTAATGTACGGAGTGTACGTTGGCGAGAGCAAGCAGGCAAAAGGCCTTGGCTTGCAGGTATGGTCAAAGAAAAAATGTGTGCTTTGATTCACGTCGAGGCAATGATAACAATGATAACTGCTGGACTAGACGTAAAGTCTTTAAATAGTTGATAAAAGGTTTGTCGATAGCGACACAAAGAGGATAAGACATGTCTCAAGTGAATGAAGTAGATTTAAAAAAAGATCAAGCAAGTGACGAAGTGCTTCAATGGGTAACTTTCCAGCTCGAAGAAGAAACTTATGGCATTAATGTAATGCAGGTTAGAGAAGTACTTCGCTATTCTGAAATTGCTCCAGTACCGGGCGCACCCGACTATGTCTTGGGTATCATTAATCTGCGTGGCAACGTCGTTACGGTTATCGATACGCGTTCACGATTTGGTTTGATGCAGGGTGAGATCTCTGATAATACTCGTATCATCGTGATTGAATCAGAACGTCAAGTTATCGGTATCCTGGTAGACAGCGTTGCTGAGGTAGTTTACTTACGCTCATCTGAGATCGATACCACACCGAGTGTTGGTACTGATGAAAGCGCCAAGTTTATCCAAGGCGTAAGTAATCGTGAAGGTAAATTATTAATTTTGGTCGACCTTAACAAGCTTCTTTCAGATGATGAATGGAACGAGATGGCACATCTGTAATGATTGAACAGTTCGATTCAATGACGCTGTATGCACTGATAGGTGGGAGTCTGTTTTTGGCTCTTATTCTTGGTGTTATTTTGCTGCGTAATGGCAAGCAAATGCGAGGAAGCCTCGAGCACCATAGACAGGCCGCCAGAAATCTAGAAAAAGAGATCACAAAAGCGAATAATCAATTGCTTGAGGTTCGCTCTGTTGTGATTGGTCTGGGTCAAAAGGTATCGGAACAACAAGAGCTAATTCTACATTTGTCGGAAAGAATTACAGAATTAGAGCATGTTGACTCTGATAGCCGTTTGTATTCTAGAGCAAGTAAAATGGTAGAACTCGGCGCTGGTGTAGATGAATTGATCGAAGAGTGCGAATTGCCCAAAGCAGAAGCGGAGTTGATGATGGCATTACAAAACAAGATTTCTGGAAAGGAAAAAGTTCCCCCTATGAGGCCGAGTAATAAGAAATAGTAAAGCCATAAATAGATGGAACGGAGTTTGTGTTTTGTAAAGTAAAAAAGAGAAGCGTTTCTGCTTCTCTTTTTTTTGTGTCTTACTGATTAATAGATCGAAAAAATAGTGGGTTGTATAAAGAATTTTGTCATTATGTGACGGTACTGAGTCGTCAAATTGAAAAAAGTCAGTTTCTTGTTATTTATGCCCTACGTAGGGTGATAAAGCCTATGCTAATATGGCAGTTAAATTTATAAATAGTAGTAATCATGTTAGAAGTCTCAAATCTTACCGCTATTCGTGACGAAAGAGTTCTTTTTGAAGGGCTGTCGTTCAAGATCGGCAAAGGCGAAATTGTTCAAATTGAAGGCCGTAATGGCACAGGGAAAACGACATTACTGAGAATTATTGCAGGTCTCGGTGACTGTGAAGGTGGTGAAATTCGTTGGAACGACAGCATCACAGTAAGTAATCGAGATCTTTTCCACCAAGATTTACTTTTTTTAGGCCATCAGACGGGTGTAAAAAGAGAGCTCACCGGGTTTGAAAATCTCTCTTTTTATCAATCGATTCATCAATCAGAAATTGATAGAGACAAAATTTGGTCTGTACTTGCTCAAGTTGGCCTTGCAGGGAGAGAAGATGTGCCTGTCGCACAACTGTCCGCAGGTCAACAACGCAGAGTAGCACTAGCAAGGTTATGGCTAAGTACGCAGGTTTTGTGGATTCTAGATGAACCACTTACAGCCATTGATAAACAAGGTGTGAAAGTATTGGAAAATTTGTTTCTCAAGCACGCCGAAGAAGGGGGAATAGTGGTGCTTACGACTCACCAAGATATGTTTATTGATTCACCGAAACTTCGCAAAATTAAGTTGGGTGATTAATATGATCCAACCTATGTTAATGATTGTCCGCCGAGAGCTACTGATTGCCTTCCGTCGTCAAGCCGATATTTTTAACCCACTGTGGTTTTTTATTATCGTCATTACGCTGTTTCCTCTAAGTATTGGCCCTGAGCCAAATTTATTGGCGAGAATAGCCGCAGGTATTATCTGGGTAGCCGCATTGCTCTCTGCTTTACTCTCCTTAGAGAGATTGTTCCGAGACGACTTTCAAGACGGCTCTTTAGAACAAATGATGCTTATGCCCATTCCTTTACAACTCGTGGTCATCTCAAAAGTGGTTGCTCACTGGTTGTTAACGGGGTTGCCATTGATATTGATAAGTCCTCTTTTAGCTGTGTTGTTATCATTAGACTTTTACACGTGGCAAACCGTTGTTCTGACATTGTTAGTCGGGACTCCGACATTAAGCTTCATTGGCGCTATCGGTGTGGCATTAACCGTTGGGTTACAAAAAGGGGGGGTATTACTGAGTCTTCTTGTCCTACCGCTCTATATACCTATATTGATATTTGCGACGTCAGCGATCGATGCAGCAAGTTTAGGCATGCCATATAACGGTCAACTGGCTATAATGGCAGCGATGCTTGCTGGCTCAATGACTTTAACTCCATTTGCAATAAGTGCTGCACTTAGAGTTAGTGTGAATTAGCACGACAAACTACCTCTTTATGGGTATTGTTTTGCAGGTGGCAGAGAATACGATCGTCCCTTGCGCTGTCTTTAGTTTAGCCCAGTATAAAAACATATTATAAAAACACGAATCAAGAGCGAGATATCACCATGTGGAAATGGCTTCATCCCTATTCTAAGCCCGAAGTGACCTATAATTTATGTAATAAATTGTTACCATACTTCGCGCTATTAACAATACTGTTTTTAGGCGCGGGTACGGTGTGGGGGTTAGCTTTTGCGCCTTCTGATTACCAACAAGGGGATAGTTTTAGAATTATCTATATCCATGTTCCTTCCGCTATCTGGTCTATGGGTGCCTATATGTCGATGGCAATCGCTGCGTTTGTTGGTATCGTATGGCAGCATAGATTATCGAATATGGCTGCGGCGGCAATGGCACCAATAGGTGCTGTATTTACATTCATTGCATTGTTCACTGGTGCCGTTTGGGGCAAACCTATGTGGGGCGCTTGGTGGGTATGGGATGCAAGGCTAACATCTGAACTGGTATTACTATTTTTGTACTTAGGTGTGATAGCACTTTATCATGCCTTTGATGACCAAAAAACAGCGGCTAAAGCCGCGGGTATTTTGGCTATTGTCGGTGTTATTAATCTTCCTATTATTCATTTCTCTGTAGAGTGGTGGAATACACTACACCAAGGAGCCAGCATTACTAAATTTGCTAAACCGTCTATTTCGGGCGACATGTTATGGGCACTGCTCTTGAACATATTTGGTTTCTTGTTCTTTTTTGTTACGTTGACTTTAGTACGATTTAAAAATGAGATTTTGTCTAAGGAGAGTCATCGTCCTTGGGTGCAAACGCTCATTTCCGGGAGATAATAGATATGTATTTTGAAAGCTTTAGTGACCTAATCGCTATGGGTGGCTACGGGGCCTATGTATGGGGTGCATTTGGGGTTACGTTTCTGTCACTTTTCATCCTTACAGTGAGCAGTTTAATGACGGGCAAAAAAATCATTCGTGAAGTTAAAAGTAAACAGGAACGCCAAGCCCGAATAGAAGCGGCGAAGCATTTGGAGAATACATTATGACCCCAAGACGCAAAAAAAGAATGGGTCTGTTGCTGGCACTGTTTTTAGGTCTTAGTGCTACGATTGGACTTGTGTTGTACGCACTAAATCAAAACATGGATCTTTTCTATACACCAACAGAACTGGTGTATGGCAAGCCAGATGGTTCAAAACCAGAAGTGGGTCAAAGACTGCGTATAGGTGGCATGGTTGTAAAAGGGTCGGTTAGCCGAGATCCTGAGTCTCTAAAAGTGTCGTTTAAGCTCGCCGATGTTGGTCCTCAGGTGACCATCGAATTTGAAGGAATACTGCCAGACCTTTTCCGTGAAGGACAAGGTATCGTCGCACAAGGTGTCTTAACAACAGCGACATCTATTGAAGCTTTTGAAGTGCTAGCAAAGCATGATGAAGACTATATGCCACCAGAAATAGCTGAAGCGATGGAAAAAGTGCATGAGCCAATGGGTTACACGGAAGAGCAGTTAAAAGGGGGCGACAAGTAAATGGTTGCTGAAATTGGTCATTTTGCGCTTATTGTCTCTCTAGGGTTTGCGGTACTTTTAAGTATTTTGCCTCTGGTTGGTGCTGCAAAGCAGTCTCATATGTTAATGGCAACCGCTCGACCACTCTCGTGGGGCATGTTTTCATTCTTATTACTTTCATTTTGTATTCTACTTTGGGCATTTTATACCAACGATTTTACTATCAGCTATGTCGCGAGTAACTCTAACTCCGCGCTTCCTTGGTATTATCGTCTTACTGCGGTTTGGGGAGCTCACGAAGGTTCGCTACTGCTATGGGTGCTAATTCAAGCGGGTTGGACAGTTGCTGTCGCCTCGTTTAGTCGAGGTATGCCTCCAGAGTCGATCAGTCGTGTGCTTGCGGTGATGGGGATTATTACGATTGGATTCCTTCTGTTTATTATCGTGACTTCGAATCCTTTTTTAAGAACGTTGCCTTTCTTTCCTATCGATGGCCGTGACCTTAACCCGTTATTGCAAGATCCCGGTCTGATTATTCACCCACCTATGTTGTATATGGGATATGTTGGCTTCTCTGTTGCTTTCTCGTTTGCGATAGCATCGTTAATGACGGGTCGTTTAGATACGGCTTGGGCAAGATGGTCTCGTCCTTGGACAACGGCGGCATGGGTATTTTTGACTTTAGGTATCGCACTAGGTTCATGGTGGGCCTATTACGAACTCGGTTGGGGTGGTTGGTGGTTCTGGGACCCGGTAGAAAACGCATCGTTTATGCCTTGGCTAGCGGGTACAGCATTAATGCACTCACTGGCTGTCACAGAGAAGCGTGGTACGTTTAAAGCATGGACCGTTCTATTGGCGATCTCTGCATTCTCGCTCAGTCTGCTCGGAACCTTCCTAGTTCGTTCTGGTATCTTGGTTTCGGTGCATGCATTCGCTTCAGATCCTGCTCGCGGTATGTTTATTCTTGGATTCCTGATCGTTGTTATCGGTGGTTCATTGTTGCTCTTTGCGCTGAAAGGCTCCGCCATCCGTGTTCGCAGCAACGTTGCGCTGTTTTCGCGTGAGAATGGTTTACTTGCCAATAATATTTTACTAATCGCGGCTCTGGTTGTCGTATTAGTGGGTACATTGCTACCACTTGTTCATAAGCAGATTGGTTTAGGTTCGGTTTCCATAGGCGCACCTTTCTTCAATATGTTATTTACTTGGTTGATGATTCCCTTTTCTTTCCTAATTGGCGTTGGTCCACTGATTCGCTGGAAACGAGATGATATCTCCTCGTTGATAAAACCGATGTTGTTCGGCGGCGTTATTTCATTCGTATTTGCTGGCCTGTTTGTGTCAATTCTTGGTGACAAGTTTACTGGAATGGCCTACCTAGGCTGGGTCATGGCGCTTTGGATTATCACGATGCACTGTTATGAAATTCATCAACGTGCAACCCATAGACACCGTTTTTTGGTTGGTATCCGTAAGCTTCAAAGAACCCATTGGTCTATGGTTCTTGGGCATGTAGGTCTTGCCGTTACGGTTATTGGTATCGCGATGACACAGAACTATAGTGTTGAGCGTGATGTGCGTTTAGCACCAGGTGAAAACTTTGAGATTGAAGGCTATAACTTTTACTTCAAAGGCCTAAGAGACAAAAATGGCCCCAACTATGATGGCTATGTAGCAGATTTCGAAATTACAGAAGATGGTAAATACGTCAATACGCTGCATGCGGAAAAACGATTCTACACTACGTCTGGATCGATGATGACGGAAGCGGCGCTGGATGTTGGTGTGACACGCGATCTTTATATCGCAATGGGCGAGCAACTCGGTGACGATGGTTCGTGGGCGGTTAGGTTGTATTACAAACCGTTTATACGTTGGATCTGGGCGGGGAGTATCTTTATGGCGCTAGGTGGACTTCTTGCGATGAGTGATAAACGCTATCGTTTCAGAAGCAAGTCTAAAGAAGTGAAGGCCTAAAATATGAATAAGAAAATTCTGTTTATACCATTCGCTATGTTTCTTGTACTTGTGGCTGTTTTTGTGGTGCAACTGTCTCGTAATGCAGAAGGCGAAGACCCGACAAAGCTAGAATCAGTACTAGTTGGCAAACCCGTACCTGAGTTCCGTTTGGAAGACTTGGCCGAGCCCGGTAAGTTGCACGATCAAGCGATCTTTAGAGGTGAACCTTTACTGCTGAATGTTTGGGCCACATGGTGTCCTACCTGTTATGCCGAACATCAAACGTTAAATGAGCTCGCAGCCAAGGGTGTAAAAATCATTGGTTTAAACTATAAAGATGACCGTGCTAAAGCGACGGGTTGGCTAAATGACTTAGGTAATCCTTATCTTATCAGCCTGTTTGACGGTGACGGAATGCTAGGGCTGGATCTAGGCGTTTACGGCGCACCAGAAACCTACTTAATCGACGCAAAAGGCATTATTCGTTATCGCCATGTAGGCAATGTCACTTTAGGGAACTGGGCAGAAGTACTAGAGCCTATGTACTTGCAGATGATTGAGGAAGCTAAATAATGAAAAAATTATTTGTGATTTTATTTAGCGCTTTATTAATGTCATTCACCGCATATGCGGCGATTGATGTTTTCGAGTTTGATAATGAACAGCAAGAAGAGCAGTTTAAAGAATTAAGCCACACGTTACGCTGCCCTAAATGTCAGAATAATACCATTAGTGATTCAAACGCTGAGCTTGCAAAAGACCTTAGAGTAAAAGTGTATGAGATGACAAAAGCTGGCAAATCTAAGGACGAAATTGTCGACTACATGATTGCGCGTTATGGCAATTTTGTAACCTACAAACCGCCGTTCACCATAGCGACATCTGTTCTTTGGCTTGGGCCTTTATTTGTTGTTCTACTTGGATTCAGTATCATTGTATTTAATAGCAAGAAAAAAGCGCAGAAAGTGAATCAATCAAAAGAATGGGATGCAGAAAAAGAAGCCCGCTTAAAAGCAATATTAGAAGAAAATGGAGATAAACAATAATGGCAATTTTTTGGTTATCTACCGTCGTTTTGACCTTGGCGGGTATTGTTTTTATTGCACTACCGCTTTTTAGAAAACAACGATTTGATGATGAAGCGCGTCGAGATGAACTTAACAAAGCTTTTTACAAAGATCGATTAGAAGAACTTGAAGTTGAAGCAGAAGCGGGCGTGGTCACCGATCAAGAGGATTTGATTGTCGATTTGAAGCAACTGCTGCTAGAAGACATCCCGGCTGAAGAGAACAAGGCAAAGTCATTCTCTATCTCTCCAATGGCCGTGTTTATTCCATCAGCCTTGGTTTTGGTCGTTATTTCTTATGCGGTCTACTCAATTTTTGGCAGTTTAGATAAAGTGTCGCATTGGCAAAGCATTAACGACCAATTGCCCGCTTTGACACAAAAACTTATGTCACCTGAGCAAGAGTCGCTAACTGAAGACGAGCTGAAAGATCTCAAACTTGCCTTGCGTACAAGATTACATTATCAACCAGATGATGCTCAAGGTTGGCTGCTGTTGGGCCGGATAGCGATGGCAGATAGAGACGCGGATACGGCGACAGGTGCGATGAAAAAAGCGCACAAGCTCGACGCAGATGACCCGGATGTGAGATTAGGTTACGCGCAATCACTAATGATGTCAGAAGATGAAAGGCAGCAACAACTTGCTCGCTCGATTCTAATCGGTTTACTACAGGATGATTATGTTGATCTACGTGTTTATTCATTGTTAGCGTTTAACGCTTATCAAAGAGGAGAATACGAAGAATCGATTCGATTCTGGCGTACCATGCAGAAACTCATTGGCCCTGATGACAACCGCTATTCAATGCTTGATCGAAGTATTGAAAATGCGGAAAAAATGTTAGGTAAAGCCGTCACTACAAGCAGTGTTCCGATTACTATTACGGTGGGTCAGGATATTCAGTTACCTGAGCAGGGATTGCTGATTGTATCGATTCATGATGGAAATGGGTCACCAGTGCCCGTTGCCGCAGCACGTTACCCGATTGGTGCTTTTCCACGAACCGTCGTACTTGATGATGCGAATGTAATGATGCAAGGGCAAAGTATCACTCAACTAGAAAGTTTACTTGTCAAAGCACGAATTGATACTGATGGTAATGTCAGTACCAAAGAAGGTGACTGGTATGGTGAGAGCCAAGTTGTGAAAATGGGTGATCAGGTTGCAATAATGATTGATAAACAGTATTAATATGTCCTTCGTTAAATAGTTAGGGGTTGACGCTGGTCAACCTCTTTTTTTTAAACTTAAGGATAAGTATTTCATTATGTTAGTAACACGCTTTAAAGGTGTGTTGGTTATTTTAATCACCTTATTGGCTGTTGGTTGTTCTTCTACTCCCGAACAAACCGCACAAGACGCAGAAATTAATCAGCAGGTGTTAGGCAGCGAATCTCATCCTAATGACCCCTTAGAAGGCTTTAACCGGGCGATGTGGTCATTTAACTATGATTTCGTTGACCCGTATTTATTTCGGCCAGTCGCGCTCGCATACGTCGGTTACACGCCAGCGCCTTTGCGCAAAGGTATCGCTAACTTTTTGTCTAACCTCGACGAGCCTTCAAGCATGATCAATGACCTTATTATGGGGAATGGCGAAGAGGCGGTGAATCATTTTAACCGATTTTGGATCAACTCCACATTCGGTATCCTAGGGTTATTCGATATTGCAGGCGCGGCAGGTATTGTTGAAGACGATAGAGCATTTAGTGATGCCCTCGGCCACTATGGCGTTGGTAACGGTCCCTATTTCATGGTTCCAGCGTACGGTCCAGTGACGACCCGTGAGGTAACCGATTTAGTTGATGGTATGTACTCACCGCTTTCCTATTTGAACATCTGGGGATCTTTGGGCAAATGGGCACTTGAAGGGTTAGAGAGCCGAGCGGCGTTGGTTTCGCAAGAGCCGATGTTGGAAGCATCACCAGACCCATATGCATTTACGCGAGATATCTATCTACAGCGTCGTGACTATAAAGCGCAAGTTGAACCAGAAGAGGTCAATGAGCAAGAAGAAGACTACCTTGATGACTATCTGGATGAAGAGTTCTAACTAAAAATGCCCCGTTAAAGCGGGGCATTTTTTTGTCAGCAATAATTACTGTAATTAGAAGCGGTAGTTAGCCTGAACACCGAGCAACCAAACGTTGCCTGATGTTTCGCCTTCGAATTTCCCTCCAATTGCTTCAGCTTCTCTATCGCCGGTGTAAGAGCCCCGAGGTTCACTAATGGTGGCATCTTTTGCAATAATATAGGTAAACCCAGCATCAAAAGTTAACTGCGGTGACCACGTGTAACCAGCCCCTATGCTAAGCCATGTCCGATCGGTTTCCGGGATAGTCGCAGAACGGTTTTTATCACTTACCGCAGACGTATCATAAGCAATACCTGTTCTGACTAACCATTCAGCATCTATTTGATATTCTGCGCCGACTGCGAAACGGTAGTTGTCTTCCCAATTTTCATCTTTTACGTTTGATGTACCTGAGGCACCTAGATCCGCCTCTAGCTTTTCAAAGCTGCTCCAGTCAGTCCAGTTGACGCTTGCGGTTATTGTCGTCTGTTCTGAAAGCTGATACATACTGGCTAACTCAGCCGTCGCAGGAAGTGTTAATGCTAACGAACCAGGAGCGGATGTGCCTGGAACCAACCCAAAACCAACGCCTTTAACTGTGCCTTCAAGGTTGAGTTCGACTTCAGATTTGTAGGCAAATCCAACGCGATGATGGTCATTAATTTGCCATGCTGCACCAAGCTGCCAAGCCCATTCAGTGGTATCACCTTCCATATATTTCAATGTTTGTTTTGGATAGGCTAAGCCGTGCGCAGGAGATGTTGCACCAAAATGGCCTTCTGCCATCACGTATCGTACACCACCACCCATACTCAACGCTTCGGTTAACTGATAAGCGATATTTAGGTTCGCTTCCTGAGTCATTACTTCGGCACTGTCACCATAGTGGCTGGCCGCATAATCATTACCTAGATCGGTACTCATGCCGTAGTTTGTACCAAGAGCAAAACCCAAGCCGACTTTTTCATTTAATTTATGCGAAAGATAAAAGTTGGGAATAATGGCGTCATCCGCATAGTCTTTGGTATTGACGTCATATTTGCTTCCATAAGAGGAAACATTGCCCGTTACATCAATGTTAGGGTTGGCGTAAATAGCGCCACCAGAAACCTGTGTACCTTCAAGATAAGTCAGTAAGGCAGGGTTGCGCCACTGAGATCCTGCATTGTCGGCTATTGCTGCCTCGCCGGCATACGCTCGACCAAGTCCTGTTGCGGAATACTCCGCTAACTGAAAGCCGGCCGCTAGCGTGCTGCTGCTGTATGTTGCTATGCTACTCAGAATAGCGATGGAGAGAAGGTTTTTATTTGTTTTCATTAATTTATTCGCTGAATTAGTTAAACCGGATATGTCTACAGTGAGGTATTTTACGAATAGAGTATTTACTTTAATAATAAAAATTGCAAAATTGTTACAATTTGAATTAATACTCTATTATTCGAAAAATTAGAGAGTATTATCTTGGTATTGTGGTCTGACCATTGCGTTTTTCAGCGTACAAGTGTGGTGTGAAAGGGGCTTAAATCGATATGGGAGTGCACTGGATTACGTGAGTGATTAATAACAGAAATAGAAAAAGGGCCGGAGAATCCGACCCTTTTTGAAAGGTTATTTTTAAGTGTTTACACGACGTTTAGAAAGTACGGCTGTATTGTAAACCAACTAAGATAGCATCCGCGTGTGTGGTGCCTGTCATCGATGAAATATATTCAGGTTGTCCCGGTTGGCCGAAGTTAGGGTTAGCGGTTTTCTCTGTTACATCAACATCCGAACCAATCAAGTATGTGAAACCAAAGTCAATATTGGATTTAGGAGACATGTGATAAGTAAAGCCCGTAGATAACCAATTTCGGTCTGAATCTGGGACCGAGAACGATGTCGTCTTATCCTGAGCGGATTCGTCAAACATATAACCAGCACGAAGTGTCCAATCTTGGTTTAAGTAATACGTACCACCTAATGAGATGTGATATGTGTTTTTCCAATTGTATTCTTTTATGGCTACATTATTAAGCTTAAGGTCCTCGAAGGCCTTCCAACCGATCCATTGAGCACTATAGTGTACTGCAAATTTTGAATTTTCTAGACGGTGGTAGCCAGAAAACTCAGCCATATCAGGTAGCGGTAATTTAATTTTTTGATCACCGTCTTCAGCTGTAATTTCAGGGCTGTAACGATAAGCTAAACCAAATCTATTATTTTCATCTAGTTCATAAACAGTACCGATGTTGAACCCTACGCCCCAACCATCGGCGCTGTCAACATCCAATCGACTTGAACCATTTTGACTATCTAAGTAAGAGGTTTGACCGCCATCAATATTTGCTGGGTATACTGGCCCGTCGTAAAAACTATCACTAAGTGATCTTTTTAACGTACCTTGACCATAAATAAAATCTAGCCCGGCACCCACACTCCATTGTTTATCAATACGGTATGAACCAGCAAGTCCAAAGTTCACACTCAGGATCTCAGTTTGTCCTCCGTACTCTGAACCGACAAATGAGTCGCCGAAGTCGGTTTTTGTACCAAAGTTTGAATAGGCATTAACACCCCAGGCAAACTTGTCATTTACAGGTACGATGATGTGTAGGTTTGGCACTATAGATGTTGCTCCAGCATCATCATAGTTTGATGAGAGCTGTGAACCATTAATATTATTATAAGTTGCATCTTTCACTTCGATCATAGAAGTAATAGAAACAAAACCCAACGACATAGCGGTTTCATCAAAAAGCGCCATGGTTGCAGGGTTACGAGCCATTGAAGAAGCGTTATCTGCTATAACAGCATCACCGGCAAATGCTCGGCCTAGGCCAGTAGCAGATTGTGCATTTAATTGAAAACCGGCAGCTACTGCTTGTTGAGAAGCAAGCGCTATAGTTGCTGCGATTATCGTTTTTTTAAACAGACGCGTTTTATTCATTAGTAATTCCTTTTGTAAAAAATCGCCTCTTAAAATGGGCGTTATGCCAGAGTGGAGACTCTGTTTTGGTTTTTAATGAGAGCAATTGCTCAGTTTGTTGGCTGATAATAGAGGTTATTATATAGAGTAGAAATCCGACCATTGGCTAATTTGACGGGAAAATACTAAAAGTGGCGGGTAACTAACGTGAAATGGTAACAAAACGCCATATTTTAGAGTTTGTACTCTAAACGCTTGTTTGAAAGTTAATGTTATGTTAATGCATTGTTAATTGTCGAGTATAAAAGCCCTCATTGCTGAGGACTTTTATTAGACTAAAGTGTAGGTTTGATGATAGAGGTTAGATTTGCAGCGATTTTCTGGATGTCTTCACCTTCCTCGCCAACAAGGATGACACTTGAACCCTCAATTGGAACGACGATACCAGACATGCCATCTTTATTAAAATCAATAGCTTGTTCTGTACCAATGTTGGTAACAAACAGTGTTATTCGCCCTTGCTCGCCTTGAAAAACCATATGTAATGCGTTTGAGTTTCCAAAACCACAGTGATTTAAGTAATAAACGTGATAGGGGAATGTTTCGCTAAATTGATAAGCAAACGGTCGCAATTTTGCGTTTATCTGCGTCGAATTTACCTTTTCATCTAGGTTATTTACAAATGGTGATTCATGAATAACATGCTCTACGGCCGTGTCTGCCAAACTGGCGTGGGCTGAGCCGATGAGCAGCGGAGTCCAATTTACTTGGCCGATAATCAGCCCAGCAGCGAAAGCGGCAGAAGCGGCCATCGCTAACATCTGTTTAGTGAAACTCTTCTTTTCAGAACGTGTACTGTGATTAAACAAGATGCGGTCAGCAAGATCATCTGGCACATCCACTTTCATGGCCTGTTCTATTTTGTTGTCGAAGCTCAGTATATCATCAGCAAACAATTGATTTGCCTCTGAGTTTTGTATGGCTTCATTTATTTCTTTATTACGGAGCTTGGGCTCTGAAAGTAGCATTCGACGAAATTCTAAATCATCCATTATTCAGCCCCCCTTATATTTGTGACTTTATTGTCTGATTCGTCAATCATGTCTTTAAGTTGGTTTCTGGCTCTAAAGAGCCGAGTCATAACGGTGTTCTTATTGAGATCAAGTATATTACCTATCTCTTCACCGCTAAACCCACCAACAACCTGCAGAAAAAGAGGTTCTCGATACTCTGCGTCGAGTTTCATTATCTGCGCCTGCATCCATTCTTGCTGATGATGATGATCATCACTGACCTTTGCTTCATGGCCGTAATCATCTATATCAACCAGCTCCAATCTTTTACGCTCGAAGCGTCTTGCATTTTCTCGCCGAAGAATGGTGATCAGCCAAGATTTTGCTGCTTTTTCATCGAGTAGACTATCCAAGGATTTCCAAGCCCTTAGGCATGTTTCCTGAACGAGATCTTCTGCTACCGTCCTATCTTTGCATAGCCAATAAGCGTAGCGAAATAGGTCTTTATGATAAGCGCGCACAAGTGCTTCGTATTTTCTTTGTTTATCCATATCCAAGTTGACCGTGGAAGTCGGCTTTTTCTTTCCAAAAATATTAGATATCGACACATGAGCCTCCGGTTTGCTCTTTGTCGTTTGTAAATTTCTATATGACAAATCGCTAAAAAATGAGATATAGACTGGTTTATGCTTACGTCGCTTTAACGATCTTTGTTGTTTTTTTATTTTGCAGCACTGGGCTGTTGTCTTAATTAACAATAAATTGATCTACTTCAAAACCTCACCTTCATAACGGGTTATAGTGGCATCTGTTATCTAGCTAACCCTTGTGGTTAGTGTGTTGAGCAAGATAACACTTCCTTTTGAAGGCTGACTTTACTTTCTCCTAATCAGGAAACTGATTATTTCAATTGGCGCAAGTTAATTGTTTTTTATATGAACATTCCAACCACACCATATCGTGTGGTTTTTTTTTACCTGCTATTTTAGATTAAAGCTTAACCGTATTCGTTTAACTATTTATCTAAAACTATTCTCTTATTACCTATCATTCTATCCGCCTTTGAAACGCTTTAGTAGTAACAAATAACTGGTTGGTTCTCTTGTTTGTCTCCAATGCAGCTGATTTCCTTGTTCACCGCTTAAGGGCTATTTGTTAATGCGCTTCACGTTTATTTAAACGGTTGTTTGAATTATTTAACATTTTCGTTACAATGCACTCAGGTCAGACCTCATGGTGAAGGAGAAAAAATGAGCCGACAAGATGTCAAAACGCGTTCAGGCGAAAGAATCGCGATAGTCGCGGGACTTCGAACCCCTTTCGCTCGACAAAGTACAGAATTTGCAAAAGTGCCCGCCGTCGATTTGGGCAAGATAGTTGTAAGTGAAATGCTTGCGCGTACCGAAATCGATCCAAAGCTGATAGAGCAAGTCGTTTACGGACAAGTAGTACAAATGCCAACCGCCCCTAATATTGCTCGAGAAATTGTTTTGGGCACTGGGATGAATGTTGCTACGGATGCTTACAGTGTAACAAGAGCGTGTGCCACCAGTTTTCAAGCCTCTGTGAATGTAGCGGAAAGCATCATGGCTGGCAGCATTGATATTGGTATCGCGGGTGGTGCTGATTCTTCATCCGTATTGCCTATTGGTGTGTCCAAAAAGCTGGCGGCGAGTTTACTTGCACTCAGTAAAGCAAGAACATTTAGCCAAAAAGTGAATATTGCACGTCAACTTTCTCTTAAAGATCTTGCTCCTGTTCCCCCAGCCGTTGCTGAATATTCGACGGGAATATCGATGGGTCAAACCGCGGAGCAGATGGCGAAAACTTATGGAATATCTCGTGCAGACCAAGATGCATTGGCCCATCGTTCTCACTCATTAGCATCTCAGGCATGGAAAGAAGGCAAAATTCGTGACGAGGTGATGACGGTATTTCCTGAACCATATAAAAAATGGATCGATCAGGATAATAATATCCGTCACGACTCAACCCTAGAAGGTTACGCCAAATTACGTCCTGCATTTGACCGCAAGTTTGGTACCGTAACTGCGGCAAACAGTACCCCGTTAACCGATGGTGGCGCAGCAGTAATGCTGATGCGAGAAGGGCGCGCAAAAGAGCTTGGCTTGGAGATCATGGGCTACATTCGCTCCTATGCCTTTTCTGCGATTCAGGTTGAATACGATATGCTCATGGGGCCTTCTTACGCCACACCGATGGCCTTAGACAAAGCGGGACTTACTTTGGGTGATATTGATGTTATTGAAATGCATGAAGCGTTTGCAGCTCAGACATTAGCGAACGTAAAAATGTTCTCGAGTGATAAATTTGCACAGGATAAGCTGGGTCGTTCAAAGGCGATCGGTGAAATAGACATGGACAAGTTCAATGTCCTCGGCAGTTCGATTGCCTATGGACATCCTTTTGCCGCAACGGGCGCAAGAATGATGGTGCAAACATTGCGAGAGCTAAAAAGAAGAGGCGGTGGATTCGGTCTTAATACAGCATGTGCCGCTGGCGGTCTTGGCGCTGCGATGATTTTGGAGGTTGAATAATGAGCGAGAATAAATCCTTTCAGTTGACGATCGATGATGACAAGATCGCGTGGCTTGCCATCGATGTTGCTAACGAAACCATGAACGTGCTCAAATCGGATCTCATAGAGGATATTGAGTTTCTATTGACCGATTTTGAAGCCAACGTCGAAGGTATCCAAGGCGTAGTGATTTGTTCAGGTAAGCCAGACAGCTTTATCGCTGGTGCTGACGTTAAGATGTTAGATGCATGCCAGTCAGAAAGTGAAGCACAAGCGCTTGCGCAGAAAGGGCAAGCGGTATTCAATCGACTGTCAGCCCTTAAATTCCCGGTGGTTTCAGCCATTCATGGTGTCTGTCTAGGAGGTGGTTTAGAGCTATCTTTAGCTTGTGATTATCGTGTGTGTTCCGATGACGACAAAACGCGTCTCGGTCTACCAGAAGTACAACTAGGGCTACTACCAGGCTCAGGTGGCACACAACGTTTACCTCGATTGATTGGTTTGCTCCCATCTTTAGACATTATCTTAACGGGTAAGCAGGTGAGGGCGAAAAAAGCACTGAAGCTTGGGATGGTTGATGCATGTGTACCTAACACTATTTTATTCGATGTCGCGAAAACCTATGCGCAAAAAAATAAGCGCAAAATAAAAACCGCAGGTAAAGAAAAATTACTCTCTAGGAATAGCCTAGGAAGGATGATCATTTTTGACCAAGCGAGTAAGAAAGCGAAGCAAAAGACACGTGGAAACTACCCAGCAGCCGACGCCATTCTAAATGTGATTAAGGTTGGATTAGAGAAGGGATTGAAAAAGGGCTTAGAATTTGAAGCTCAGGAATTTGCTAAGCTTGTTATGACGAGCGAATCTAAGGCGCTTCGTTCTATTTTCTTCGCTACGACAGAAATGAAGAAAGACAATGGCTCAGATGCCACTCCTCGTAATGTTGCTAAGGTTGGGGTGTTAGGTGGGGGACTGATGGGAGCGGGTATAAGCCATGTTAGCGTTGCGAAGGCTAAGGTTCCTGTTCGCATTAAAGATGTGTCCAATGATGGCGTGCTTCACGCGTTGAATTACAACTTCAAACTATTTTCAAAGCAACGTAAACGCCGCATCTTATCTAATGCACAACTGCAAGCTAAGATGTTACAGCTATCAGGCGGAACGGATTTTTTGACCTTTAATCAGGCTGATGTGGTAATAGAAGCTGTTTTTGAAGATCTTAACCTAAAGCAACAGATGGTCAGTGATATAGAAGAGAACGCGAAATCTGATACTATTTTTGCAACGAATACCTCTTCTCTACCGATACATAAAATAGCAGAGAAAGCGACACGACCAGAAAATGTGGTTGGACTTCACTATTTTAGCCCAGCAGAAAAAATGCCTTTGGTTGAGGTTATTCCTCATGAAACAACATCAGATGAAACCATTGCGACCGTGGTTGACTTTGCTCGCAAACAAGGCAAAACACCGATTGTAGTAAAAGACAGAGCCGGGTTTTATGTGAATAGGATTTTGGCCCCGTATATGAATGAAGCTGCGCATGTATTAATGAGTGGTGAGCCGATAGAATCTTTAGATAATGCCTTGCTCGATTTTGGCTTCCCGGTAGGCCCAATTACGTTATTAGATGAGGTTGGTGTAGATGTCGGTGCGAAGATAATGCCTATTTTGGTTGGTGAATTAGGGGCACGATTCCAAGGGCCGGATGTGTTTGATACCCTTTTGAATGACAATCGAAAAGGTCGTAAAAGCGGTAAAGGTTTTTATACCTACAAAGGCAAAAAGAAAGAAGTCGATAAGTCGGTATATAAGCTGCTTAAAGTGACGCCTGAAGCCAAAATGGCAGAAGCCGACATCGCGCTACGCTGCGTATTGCCTATGTTAAATGAAGCCGTACGTTGTTTGGATGACGGAATAATTCGTAGCGCCAGAGATGGCGATATCGGTGCTATTTTCGGTATCGGTTTCTCTCCATTCTTGGGTGGACCATTTCGCTATATGGACCAATTTGGGATTAAAGAATTGGTTGAGAAGATGAATGAGTTTGCTCAGAAATATGGTGACCGGTTTGCACCTTGTGATGGACTGGTTAACCGTGCGGGTAGCGGTGAAGGTTTTTACTAACTAGCGAGTTTTTCTAATAAAAGCGGTACAAAATCGGATGAATGTAGATTTTGCACCGTTTTTTTAGTTTTTGATAAGCGTGTATTTACCCCAAATCCAAATCTTTCGTTCTTAGCTGAAACTCATCAATACTGTCAATTTCATGACCAATGCTCAGAGAGTTGGCTTCTTGGTGCTTATTGCCTTTCGAGTGTAATATTAGTCGCGTTGAGGTTCTGGGTTTTAATATGTTAATTACAAACCGAATCATGTCGACTCTGGACACGTCTTTAAGTTCTTCAAGAACTTTGTCTCTTTGGTCAAAGGTTAAGTCTTTATTGCCTATGGCAACCCAAAATCGTTGTGCTCGGCTTCTGAGATTGTTATCTGGTGTTGAGATTTGATTCCAAAGTCCTTTCTTACTGCTCTGCCATTGGCCTTCATTTAATTCAAGTAGAACCATGTAAAAAGCATTTAAGAAGTCATCGATAGCAGAAAGTAGATCTTTCGGCGAGAATTTCGGTGACTGAACATATAAAACTAAGCCGGGGTGGCGGTTAAGGGGCATATTACCGGTACCAACCATGTAACCCATCTGCTGTTTGGTTCTAATGTCATTAAAAAATGCAGCAGACATTAAATGGTTAGCCAGGGTATATATGGCAATGTTTTTTGGCGAAATATCCTGAGACTGATAGTAGACAACGATAGCGGAGTCTTCTTGATCGCAAGAAACACTTCGGTGGAATGTACCAGAGCTTTCACCAAGCATAATAAGAGGTCGAAGGGACTCTTCATATTGTTGATTCTGCATGTGCATGGCCGATTTTACGGTCTCGGCTACCGTAATCGCTTGATCTCGTTTCCAATCCCCATAAACAAACATTTCGATATGCAGTTCAGCAAGCAATGCCTCTACAAAATTGGACAGTTCATCAACTTCAATGCTTTCCAATGCCTCAATTAATGCCAAATAAGGTGGATTGTTGGGTTGTAATATTCCTGTCATCGCGTTGAATAGCTGAGAGATAGGGCGGTCTTTGGCCGCATTACGCCAGTTGCGTAACATCTGTTTTTTGATCAATTTGAAACGGTCAGGTTTGAAATCACGTTTGGCAAATTGCGCCAGAATCATCTTGAGCAATTCAGGCTGTTTTTGACTGAACCCTGAAATGGAAAGTGTGACACCACCCTGATGCGCGTAAATGTTGTAGCCCATGCCCGCTATCTCAGCAGGGTAGGTTCGTTTCGCTAACGAATCTAAAAACATCTCTACACATAAACGCATTTTGACGATTTTTCTTGAGGTAGAGACGGCGTGTGGACTATCGATAGCGATGTAAATAACGCCTTTAGGCACTCTAAATTCGGTTTCTTGCAAGTGCCACAATCTAAAACCAGGTTGTGCATCAATGAGTGCTGGCTCTTTTGTCTTGTTTTCAAGTTTTTGGGGATCTAATTCATAGCAAACAAACGGATTGATTTCTGGCAGACTTAATTCTGAATTTAAGGCTGGTTGAGTCCAATTATTGAGTTGTTGTTGTGATAATTTGGCTACCGAGTAAGGGGTAAAATACCATTTTGCCTCTCGGTCGAAGTCGTCTCCTTTGGCTATCAAGGTAACGCGTAAGTTATCGGGTGTTAGACAATCGAGCAAGGTCGTGAGTAGCGATTCGTCATAATGCGACATCTTGTAATCACCATAGATGACATCCTCCTCAGGGTAATGCTGGAGATTCATGACTAAATGGCTGACCATATCGAGTGGACGCGTTTTTTCTTGGTATCGAAATGCGGATTCGAGTACCGCTTGTTTTTCATCAAAGCGCCATTTCGCAATGCCATCTTGTTTAATAAGCTCGATAAATTCAAATATGGTTTGGATTATTTCATCGTGGTGTCTTAACCCGCGACCTGTCAGATTAACGCTGACAGTAAATTCTCTGAAATTACTTCCACTAACCCCCCCTCCTGCGGCTAAAGAGGTGACCCATTTCTTCTCTTTTAGAAAGAGCATTAGACTGCCTTCACCTTCAAACCCTAGGAGGTGTGCAAAGTAAGAAAGAGGTTTGGTGCTGTAGTGCCCTGACATACTTGGAAAGTTGAAGGACAGGATGAGCTTTTTGGAATCTTTGATCGGCTTAACTTTGACAAAGATCCCCTTGTCTTGTTCTCGAACTATCTCTTGTGGTAAAGATTTTGTGGCGAGGTTCTTATTTTTGATTGGGGAGAATTTTTGTCTAATCCACGCTTCGATTTCGTTGAGTTCTGAAGGCGCGACAATGGTCAACGTCATTAGATCCGCGGAATACTGTTGTTCATAAAATGCGACAATTTCGTCACGAATGGATTGACCGTCTCTATCACCGAGAGTTTCAGTATTACCAACAGAAAATTTGGCGAACGGATGCGCTGGATTGATGACTTCTTTGTGAACCTGGTATAGACGACGCATGTCATCTTTGAGTTTCATCTGATATTCAGAATCAACGGCTTGCAGTTCTTTGCCCAAAGCCTCGGGATTGAATAAAGGGGCGATAAAAAATTGGCTAAAACGATTTAACGCCTTTTCCATTAACGCGGGGGAGATATCAAAGAAGAAACAAGTGTGTTCCGTTCCAGTCCAGGCGTTATTGCTCCCACCATGTTGGCTTATAAAACTTTGAAAACCACCAATCTTAGGAAATGGTTCAGTGCCGAGAAACAGCATGTGCTCTAGGTAATGAGCAAGACCTTCACGTTCGCTAGGATCATCATAATGGCCCACATTGACCGCGAGGGCTGCTGCCGCTTTTGTTGCAGAAAGATCTTCAATGAGAAGTGCGCGTAACCCATTATCTAATGTCACATAGCGGTATTTATTGCTGTCATTTGGGCTTAAATGCACAAGCGGTCTCCAAGTAGAGCGTGTAGGTTAATTATGGTGTGGATATGAATAGGTGCAAACGTCGCACTTACAATTTGTTGTTTATTTGCAATGGTGCAAGCTATTCTAGAAGAGAAGTACGAAAAACGGTCTTTTTTCACACTTCTCACTTAATTTTGATTTGCTTCAACTATAATGCCAGACTTTTTGTGCAAGGTAATTGATATATTTATAATAATTTGCTTTGCTAAACAGTAGACTGTTGTTCTGATTTGGGTTTGCGTTAATCATCCTATTCAAGAAAATTAACCATTACGTTTAAATAACAACACTCTTGAGCCTAGACGAAACTGCAATAAAGGACCAGAAAATGAAAGTATTCATAATGCGCCATGGTGAAGCTGAACACTATGCTGCAAGTGATGCAGAACGAGAGCTAACAAATCATGGCCGTTCTCAATCTACCGCTGTGGCTATAGCATGTAAAAAACAAGGGTTTGAGGATTTTGATTTGGTGTTGGTTAGCCCCTACATAAGAGCGCAGCAAACTTGGGAAACAATCTCATCACTATTTTCTGCAAAAGAGATTCAAACCTATGAGGAAATCACACCCTATGGTGATTCTGAAGAAGCGTCGTCATATGTTGCTGCGGTAGCACAGGTCAAGAAATTAGAGTCCATATTAATGGTGTCTCATCTTCCTTTGGTGGGGTATTTAACCGCAGAATTTGTTACAGATTTGGTTCCGCCAATGTTCCCAACATCAGGCTTAGTTTGTGTGGATTTTGACCCTCAGAATCAAAAGGGTGAACTGCTCTGGCATATTCACCCTTAAGAAATACGGGTTGATTAAAGTCTCGTTGATTAAGAAAAAGATAAACTAAGATCAGTTTATCTTTCAGGAATGCTGAGAAGAATTAATAGGGCACCATTGCCACCAAACTCTAGAGGTGCTTGGTGGAATGCCATTACATCAGGATGTTGTGCCAACCAAATTGGGGCTTTCTGCTTAAGGATGTGCTTGCCTATGCCATGCATCACGCAAGCGCAGTGTACGCTCTCTTTAATGCAGTACGCTATCATTGCACCGAGCTCTGCTTTGGCTTCTTGTTGCGTCATTCCATGCATATCTAAATAGACATCAGGCACATAGACTCCGCGGCGTAACCGTTTTACTTCATATTTTGAAACATCATTGCGCGCATAGCGCGTTGGCCCGTCGTCTTCCAAGTGTGGGACAAATTCATCAGAAAAGAAAAACTCGTTGTCTTTGGCGTCTCTAAAAGAGCGCTTGGACTCTTTCTGTTTTGTTTCTCTGTTTGGTTTTTGAAGTACGGTATCTTGTGCCAACTTCTTGATGCCCTTTACTTCATTTTGAAAAAGGGAGAAGTCATCGTTATCGCTTTCGTCTTTGTTACTCATAATATTTGGATTGATGGACAATAGCGGTATTGTAGCGTTAAACCATGCATTCACATAACGGATTTATTGGTTTCATTTTCAATTATTTTTTGTGCTACAGCCTTATAAAAAAACAAGGCATTATTTCTCTGTGAAAGATTAGAGTAGCTTTACGTTACGGCACAGATATAATTGGCCGCTGAGACCCCTAAGAACAAATAGAGTGTTGTTTATGTGTGACACTAATTTTAATGGGGATAATTTGGAGGTAATTTTGGATAAGATTTTTGTGGAGGAAGTGGTATCAGAGCTGTATACCCTTCAAGACATGCTTCGTTGGACAGTAAGCCGTTTCAATGCTGCCGGGATTTTTTATGGTCACGGTACCGATAACTCATGGGATGAAGCGATTCAACTAATCCTACCAACACTCTATCTTCCTATCGATGTGCCACCACATATTCTAAATTCCAGACTCACTTCAACCGAGCGTAGTCGTATTGTTAATCGTGTAGTAAAACGTATTAATGATCGTACCCCAACGGCTTACTTAACCAACAAAGCGTATTTTTGTGGCTTGGAGTTTTATGTTGATGAGCGTGTGCTTGTTCCTCGTTCTCCAATTGGTGAATTGATAGAATCTGAATTCCAGCCGTGGCTGTTAGATCAGCCTCATAGAATTATGGATTTATGTACGGGCAGTGGCTGTATTGCTATTGCTTGCGGCTATGCATTTCCTGATGCTGAAATCGATGCTATTGATATCTCCGCTGATGCTCTAGAGGTTGCTGAGAAAAATATTCAAGAGCACGGTATGGAGCAACAAGTGTTCCCAATTCGTTCAGACCTGTTCCGTGACCTGCCGGACTTAGATAAATACGATTTGATCGTGTCTAATCCACCCTATGTAGACGCGGAAGACATGAATAGTTTACCGGATGAGTTCACTCATGAGCCTGAATTGGGTTTAGCGGCGGGTACCGATGGCCTGAAATTGGTACGCAGAATTTTGGCCAATGCACCCGATTACTTAAATGAAAATGGAGTTTTGGTTTGTGAAGTTGGCAACTCAATGGTTCACATGATGGAACAATACCCTGAGCTCCCTTTCACTTGGATTGAATTTGCAAATGGTGGACACGGTGTCTTTACGTTGACCCGTGAACAACTGGTAGAATGCGCAGACGAATTTTCTCTCTATAAAGACTAAACCGCCATTCAATTCTAAAAACGCCAGTCTCTACTGGCGTTTTTTCTGTCTAAAGGGTTTACATCTACTGCGTATCAAGCGAACATGAAAGTATGAAGAATAAGTACTCAACAGCAAATATCAGTCTAACTAGATGGGTAAATTAGCCAAAACATTGAGTTAAGAATTGTGAGGATATTATGGCAGGAAATAGTATTGGTCAGCACTTTCGAGTCACCACATTTGGAGAGAGTCACGGTATAGCGTTAGGCTGTATTGTTGATGGATGCCCTCCTGGACTTGAGATAACCGAGGCTGATTTACAAAAGGATTTGGACCGCCGTAGACCTGGGACCTCTAAGTACACAACGGCACGTCGTGAACCAGATGAAGTGAAAATACTTTCTGGTGTGTTTGAAGGTCAATCCACAGGGACGTCAATTGGACTGTTGATAGAAAATACCGATCAGCGTTCAAAAGATTACTCTGAAATAAAAGATAAATTCCGCCCTGGACATGCGGATTACACCTACCATCAAAAATATGGGGTTCGTGATTATCGTGGTGGTGGCCGTTCGTCTGCACGTGAAACAGCAATGCGAGTGGCGGCGGGTGCAATTGCAAAAAAATATCTTCAAAAAGAATTTGGTGTAGAAGTCCGTGCTTATTTGTCTCAAATGGGCGATGTGTCAATAGATAAAGTTGATTGGGACGAGATAGAAAATAATGCTTTTTTCTGCCCTGATGTAGATAAAGTAGACGATTTAGACCAATTGATCCGTGACCTTAAAAAGCAAGGCGATTCGATTGGAGCGAAGCTTCAGGTTGTTGCCACCAATGTTCCTGTTGGTTTAGGTGAGCCTATTTTTGATCGACTAGACGCCGACATTGCACATTGTCTAATGAGTATTAATGCCGTAAAAGGTGTTGAAATTGGTGATGGCTTTGATGTCGTTCGTCAAAAAGGAAGTCAGCATAGAGACCCACTGACGCCAAACGGGTTCAAGACCAATCATGCTGGTGGCATACTGGGTGGCATTTCTACAGGGCAAGATATCGTCGCTAATATAGCGCTTAAGCCGACGTCTAGTATTACCGTTCCGGGGGAAACCATTACGAGAACGGGTGAGTCAACACAACTTATCACAAAAGGTCGTCATGACCCGTGTGTCGGAATTCGAGCAGTACCCATTGCCGAAGCAATGTTGGCGATAGTATTAATGGATCATTTATTGCGCCACCGTGGACAAAACTTTGGTGTGACAACAGAAACGCCAAAGATTTAACCTTAATGTCGCCACCCATTTGGGTGGCCTCTTTTTATAACCAGAATTGTCATTATCATGCAGCATCATTATCAAGATTTAGTCACCCTATTCAATCAAACTTTTTACCAAGCGTTCAACACCAAACTTGAGCTTGGTGGGGATGAACCTGTCTATCTGCCCGCAGACAAAAAAGTACCATTTCATCGAATCGTTTTTGCGCGTGGTTTTTATGCCTCTGCACTACACGAAGTTGCCCATTGGTGTGTCGCTGGGTCGGAGCGTCGATTACTTGAAGATTTCGGTTATTGGTATGAACCTGATGGGCGGACGGCAGAAGTACAGGCTGAATTTGAGAAAGTAGAGGTGAGGCCGCAAGCTTACGAGTGGATTTTGGCAGTAAGTGCTGGGTTCCCATTTAATGTCAGCTGTGACAACCTGCAAGGTGATGTGGAACCGGATAGATTGGCATTTATGAATATCGTACATCAACAGGTAAAAGACATTTTAGAGAAAGGGATTCCATATAGAGTACAATTGCTTTCGGAAGCATTACGTGATTTTTACCATACGCCAGAACTAGAAATACATCAGTTTGAAGTAAAATAATGTTTAAAGTGACATAGTGTTTAAAGTGAAATATAGAGAATATTAATGATTATTGAACATGAAGAAAAATGGTTAGAAATGATTGACGCATCGGTAGAGAGTGCATCGGATGATGAACTGTTTGCAGGCGGTTATCTAAGAGGGCATATCTCTCTTTCTGCAGCGGACTGCGAAGCAGAAGGTATCGAGGACGTTGAGTCATTTAAAAAGAAGGTGGATCAAAGCCTGGAAGATGCGCGTTCAGAGTTAACACCCGCCGATCGAACGATAGTGGCCGATCTATGGGCTGCACTTATAAAAGCATAATTGTTGGCAAAAAACCTAACGAAATTCAAGGTTTTCATAAGTAAATATAACTCTTTTCTATTTTGGCGGGCTCGCAGTGGAGTCGGTAAAATCTTTATGTTACAAAAGACTATTTGGTGAGTATATTATTGTGTTTGGGTTTACAAACTCTTTGTTGTTCGAATTGAACCGCTTTACTCAACGCATATTTAGTCTTTGAGGTAATAGATAATGAATATAGTCTGGGCTACAAGTGAAGCTGCCCCTTATGCAAAAACCGGTGGGTTAGCTGATGTGTCGTATTCGCTTCCCTATGCAATGGCGGAAAATGGACACAATGTATCGGTCATCATGCCCTATTATCCCCAAGTCATGGGAGAAAGGTGCGAACAAACAGAACGTGTTTATGAAATGTTAGGCGTTCCATTTGGGGAAGGGAATGAAGAGTGGGCGTCAATAAGACAACACAAAATCAGCGAAAATCTCTCATTTTATTTTATCGAGTACGATAAGTTTTATGACCGTCCTAAATTGTATGACTGGGATGGAAGTGAGTATGTAGATAATGCAGAACGCTTTATATTTCTTTCTAGAGCCATTATGCAGGCCGTTCTTGCGTTAGATATCAAAGTCGATGTTTTGCACAGTAATGATTGGCACGTCGCATTGTGTAACGTGTATGTGAAAAGTGATCTGTATAACGCCTACAGTAACTTCTCAGAAACAAAGTCTATTATGACGATCCACAATATCGGTTACCAAGGTGTATTCAACAAGTCTAATCTTCCTTTGACAGGGCTTCCTTGGGATTACTTTAACTTCCAATGCTTAGAGTTCTATGACCAACTCAACTTCCTAAAAGCGGGCGTATTGTCGGCGGATATGGTAACCACCGTAAGCCCAACCTATGCCGAAGAAATATTGACAGCAGAATATGGCTTCAGTCTGGAGAATGCGCTTCAGCACAAAGCAGTAAAAGGCAAACTGCGTGGCATCATTAATGGGATTGATATTCAAGAATGGGACCCAGAATCAGATACCTTGTTGCCTCACAACTATTCACACAATGACTTGTCAGGAAAAGCGTTGTGTAAAGCAGAGCTGCAGAAAGAATTTGGTTTAGAAGTGAGACCTGATGTCGCTATTTATGGCGTGGTTTCAAGGCTTGCGACGCAGAAAGGACTTGATGTATTTATTGAATGCATTCATGAGATGCTTGAGCAAGATGATGTTCAATTTGTCATTGTTGGCTCTGGTGAGAGTTGGCAAGAGTCGGCATTAACCGATTATGCTAAACGATATCCTCATAAATTCGGCGCATATATTGGATACAGCAACAAGCTCGCGCATTTGGTCGAAGCTGGTGCGGATTTCTTTGTTATGCCATCACGATATGAGCCATGTGGTCTTAATCAAATGTACAGTATGAAATACGGAACAGTGCCGATTGTAAGATCAACCGGCGGTCTTGAAGATACCGTACATAATTATTCGGCAGGCAATCTTGAACATGCGACTGGATTTAAGTTTTATGATCTTTACCCAGCCGCGTTGAGAGATACGATGCGTTGGGCGGCGTCTATTTATCGTAATGATAAACCTGCCTTCGAGAGAATGATGGTTAATGGAATGACGACAGATTTTTCTTGGCAGCTTACCGCAACAGAGTATGAAGAGTTGTATGAACATGCGAATACTCGATACTAGGGTCGAGTATTAATTAAAAGAACGCCTCTGAGATCTGCGGATCTTTCGAGGCGTTTTTTATTGGCCGATAGGCCGTCCTTTCAATAGCTTACGAACCCACATTCTCGCTGGGTGGATACCTTCTAAACAATCGACTGGCAATGGTATGGGGTCATTGCACATTTGAGAGGCCAAAACCTCCGCCATTAAAGGAGCAGAGCAGAGCCCACGCCCTCCTAACGCCATGAAGCAATAGAGGTTGTTGTAGTCCGTGATCGGGCCGACATTTTTATCCTGGAGTAAATTGGCGTATTCATTTTTTACGGATTCAAAATCACACACATTGCCAACAAAAGGCAAATGGTCTCGGCTCGTACTGCGAATACCTTGTTTTGCGAGATTATCGCCAATATTCACCTCTTTCACCCAGGTTTTATTGGGTAATGTTCTAACCAATTTATAGGCGTTTTCTTTCTGCGCTAGAACATCGAAGTTGTGGTCAATATTGTCACGGTCGTGACTTGCTCCGATACAATGATATTGATCGCTGGGATTGTGTGGTGTCATATAACCGTTATAACACAGTACTGTTTTTAACCGTTTCAGTGTAGGCGTTGTGGGAACGTGGCTTACTTGTCCCTTTACGGCTGACTGGGGTATGGTTGAGGTTTGGTTAAATTGACCAGCATCATGGCCATTTGCCACCACCACAACATCATGCTGAAAGCTCGATTTTTCGCTATGCAGTGTCCAGTGGTTATCTTGATTTTGTTCCAGTGTTTTAATATGGGTATGACTAATGAGAGTCAGTCGACCGCTATTAATCTGCTCTTGGATAAGTTTTTGAGTGAGCTCACTTGGAGAAAGCCACCCACCCATAGGGTAGGTAATACCTGCTAATTCTGTCGATAAACCGACCAATTGATCCATCTGTTCTGCAGAAACAGGGGCAACTAAGTCAGTTACATGGCCACCTAAAAGTATGTTGTCGAGTTTTTGACTCGCTTTGTCATTCCAAGCAAGGTGAGTGACACCACACCAGTCGTGATCATAATTAAACCGCTTTGCGGCTTGATCAAAAAACTGTCTGGCGAATAAAAATGCAGGGGCGTAAACCCGTGAGGCGCCACTATGGTTGCTATTCAGTAATGGATAGAGTGCACCTTGCTTGTTTCCGGATGCATTGAGAGCGGGTTGCGAGTCTTTGCAGTACAGGGTTACGTTTACTCCCCTTTGACATAAGCTTGCTGCCAATGCCGCGCTGGCGATACCTCCGCCTATGATAGCGACATCTATTATGGGTGACTGATCAGGTCGCGCATACCAAGGTTGGATATTAGAAAATGGTTTTTTATGTGCCAATGTGCCTGCAATCATCTCCCTTTTGATTCCAAAGCCTTTGACTTTTCTCATTGCGAACCCAGCTTCTATAAGCCCCCTTCGAACAAAGCCTGCGGCGGTAAAGGTTGCACAAGTACAGTCCTGCCTAGCCAATTTAGCCATACCTTCAAATAGGTTTTGGTTCCACATTTCAGGGTTCTTGCTGGGTGCAAAACCATCGAGAAACCAAGCGTCAACAATACCTGACTCATTTGTTGGCACGAGAGGCATGCATTCTTTGATGTCTCCAAACCAGAGATCTAAAGTTATAGCGCCACCAGCTAATATAATTCGATGACATTCAGGAACACTAATTGGATAGGCTTCTTGCAACTGCTTTGCGTATTGTGCCAGCTCAGGCCAAGCTTGATGTGCTTTTTCTAAATCCGTAATACCTAAGGGAAACTTCTCGAAGCTAATGAAATGGAGCTCTTTTAGTGGTGCATTTGGAAATTCCGCTCGATATTTCTCAAACCACTGCCATACTGCTAGGAAGTTCAGGCCAGTGCCAAAACCTGTTTCAGCCACAACAAAACGGCGTTGGTCATATGAATGCCATCTATTGGGTAGATTATTTTGCTTTAGAAATACGTAGCGTGTCTCTTCTAAACCGTTTACGTTAGAGAAGTATACATCACCAAATTGTTCGGAAACAGGTATCCCGGCTTCATCCCATTCGAGGGTTGCGTTTGTAATTGACGTCATGGTTTTTGAACTGTTTGGCTTATAGTTAGTCGTAGAGTAGACTAAATTGTACGTTTTTATGGGAAAGCTGACCACTTTTGATGGTTAACTTGGGTATCATCGTGCAGTAATCTTAAAGATTTTATTATTTATAGGAATGTAAAATGAAACGCGCTGTCATCACTGGTATGGGTATTGTGTCTAGTATCGGTAATAACGTTGAAGAAGTACTAGAGTCTCTTAAAGCAGGCAAATCAGGTATCAACGAATCTGAACAGTTCAAAGAAATGGGCTTACGCTCTCAAGTTTGGGGTGATCTTAAGATCAAACCAGCCGATCATATTGACCGCAAAAAAATGCGCTTTATGGGAGATGCAGCTGCTTATGCTTACCTTTCTATGGAACAAGCCGTTGAAGATTCAGCTCTAGCTGAAGATCAAGTGTCTAATATTCGTACCGGTATCGTTGTTGGGTCTGGTGGTGCATCCGCGCTAAACCAAACTTTAGCTGTGGATACGCTTCGTGAAAAAGGCGTGCGTCGTGTAGGCCCTTATATGGTCACTCGTACCATGTCATCGACGGTATCGGCTTGTTTGGCTACACCATTTAAAATTCTTGGTGTTAACTATTCGATGAGTTCGGCGTGTGCAACATCGGCACACTGTATTGGTCATGCGGTAGAGCTTATCCAACTGGGCAAACAAGATGTTATTTTTGCTGGTGGTGGTGAAGAGCTAGATTGGAGTCAAACAATGATGTTTGACGCAATGGGCGCACTATCAACTAAATATAATGAAACACCAGAAAAAGCATCACGTACTTATGATGCTAACCGAGACGGCTTCGTTATCTCAGGCGGCGGCGGTATTGTGGTCGTTGAAGAGCTAGAACATGCTCTTGCTCGTGGTGCGAAAATTTATGGTGAGATTGTTGGTTATGGTGCGACATCTGATGGCTACGACATGACGGCACCTTCAGGTGAAGGCGCGGCTCGTTGCATGAGAGACGCGATGCAAAATGTTGACAGCATCGATTATGTAAACACTCATGGTACATCAACACCGATTGGCGATGGCAAAGAACTTGAGGCTATCCAAGATGTCTTTGGTGGTAATAGCCCTGCGATTTCTGCGACAAAAGCAATGACAGGCCACGCTCTTGGTGCGGCAGGTGTTCATGAAGCTATCTATTCAACATTGATGCTAGAGAACAGCTTTATTGCACCAAGCATCAATATCGATGAGTTAGATGCAGCAGCAGCAGGTTTGGATATCGTAACTGAAAGACGTGATCAAGAAATAAATACAGTTATGTCAAATAGCTTTGGCTTTGGTGGCACGAACGCGACCTTGGTCATTAAAAAATATAAAGCGTAATTCGTTTTAGAACCCTATCTGAAACGGAAGACGGAAAAGGTTTCCAGAATCGGTCAGCTTGACTGATCAGACAGACGCAAACATGTTCCTTTGAGAGCGGAACGTGATCCTTTTGTTCTGGATTTAGCCCGGTTATCAATTTATTTGGTGACCGGGCATTTTTATTTTCAGTCATCTGAGGATGTTGGTCGACCAAATAGTGTCGCGTCAAGTGAAAATATACTGGCGAATAATATTGTATTGCGCCACAATCCCCCCTCCTAGCAACCTAGAAAAAACGTGTTTATGAAAATTCTTATCGATGAGGCCATGCCTTATGCGGACGCTCTGTTTAGTCAACTTGGCGAAGTGACATTTAAATCTGGCCGCGAGATTCAAGCAGAAGATCTGATTGATGTTGATGCACTTATGATTCGTTCGGTCACTAAAGTGAATTCGGCCCTTCTTAAACATGCAAATCGACTAAAATTTGTAGGGACAGCAACGGCGGGAAAGGATCACGTCGATCAGTCGCTACTTAAAGAAAAAGGCATTTTCTTTACCGCAGCACCAGGCTGCAATAAAGTTGGTGTCGCGGAATATGTCTTTAGCGTATTGATGGTACTGGCTCAACAAAAAGGATTTTCTGTTTTAGAAAAAACCGTCGGGATTATAGGTGCGGGTCAAGTTGGAAGTTATCTATCTGAGGCGTTACAGGGTATAGGTATAAAAGTACTACTTAATGATCCGATAAAACAAGCGGAAGGTGATAACAGAAAGTTTGTAGAATTGGATTTTTTGCTTGAACAATCGGATGTTATTACGCTGCATACACCGATCACAAAAGTAGGCAAACACCCTACGCATCATTTGATTGATGCAAATAGACTCGACAATATGAGAGCGAATCAAATATTGATAAATGCGGCCAGAGGGCCGGTCGTCGATAATCTGGCGCTGAAACAACGCTTGATGAAGCAAGATGGATTTAGCGCGAGTTTAGACGTGTTCGAACACGAACCCGCTGTAGATCTTGAACTTTTGCCTTTTCTCGATTTTGCCACCCCCCATGTAGCGGGCTACGGTTTAGAAGGTAAAGCGCGTGGGACAACGATGATTTTTAACTTTTATTGCGAGTTTTTAAAAAGAGATGAACGAGCGAATGCTTCAGATTTATTGCCAATAGCGCCAATTCCTCAGGTTTTTGTTGACCGAGAATGGAACGAAGCTGTGCTGCACAGTCTTATTCAATTAACATATGATGTACGACATGATGACGCCATATTCCGTCGCGAAATCTCCCGTGATCAAACAGAAGCAGAGAATAAAAGCGCATTTGATGCGATGCGTAAAAATTATTGGGATAGAAGAGAATATAGTGCTATTCGCTTAGTTGGTGACAAAACATGCCAGCTAGAGCCATTGAGACAATTAGGTTTCCAAATAAAGGTGGAAAAATGAGCCAAGAATTTAATGTAGCAGTATTTGGTGCCACGGGCGCTGTTGGTGAAGCCATACTGGACGTTCTAAAAGAACGTGACTTTCCTGTAGGGAATTTGTACCTGTTGGCGAGTGAACGCAGTGAAGGTAAAAGTTATCGCTTTAATGGTAAGTCAATTTTGGTTGAAAATGTAGAGAACTTTGATTGGTCTCAGGTGCATATTGCGCTATTTTCTGCCGGTGCTGAACTGTCCGAAAAATGGGCACCTATCGCCGCTGATGAGGGTGTGGTTGTTATCGATAATACCTCTCAATTTAGATACGATTATGATATCCCTCTCGTTGTTCCTGAAGTTAACCCAGAGGCAATAGCGGACTTTCGCAATCGCAACATTATCGCGAATCCAAATTGCTCAACTATTCAAATGTTGGTTGCCCTTAAGCCGATTCATGATGAAGTAGGGATTGAAAGAATTAATGTATCTACCTATCAATCCGTGTCTGGAGCGGGGAAGTCAGGCATTGATGAGCTAGCAGGTCAAACGGCAAAACTATTGAGTGGCGTGCCCGCTGAACCTGAAGCCTTTAGTCAACAAATCGCATTTAACTGTATTCCTCAAATCGATGCTTTTATGGAGAATGGCTATACCAAAGAAGAGATGAAGATGGTTTGGGAAACACAGAAAATCTTCAATGATACCTCTATAATGGTGAACCCTACTTGTGTTCGAGTTCCCGTATTTTATGGTCATGCAGAAGCGATTCATATTGAAACTCGTTTGCCAATTGATGCTGAGCAAGTGATTCAAATGCTTGAGGATACAGATGGTGTCGAAGTATTCCAAGGGCAAGACTTCCCAACTCAAGTGCGTGATAGCGGCGGTAAAGACCATGTTATGGTAGGCCGTATTAGAAATGATATTAGTCACCACAGTGGTATCAATATGTGGGTGGTCGCTGACAATGTGCGTAAAGGCGCAGCAACCAATGCAGTACAGATTGCTGAATTACTTATTCGAGACTATTTTTAGTCACGACTTTTAAGCTGTTCGATGAAAAAGCCCTAGTGATTGCTAGGGCTTTTTTTTTGAATATGCCCAGTTTTGGTTGACTGCAAAGCATACTATGGACTTGCCTGAAATGTAGGCCACCCCTTAATTTAGTAATAAAAATTGATATTTTGATGATTTATCGACTTTTTTTTGTAGAGACCTATAGTTTTCCATCTGATATCCGATATATTTAGAAGCTGTCCCCTTTTTAGAGATATAAGTTCATTTACCCATGGGTATTTGCTCTATATTAATTAATTAAGTTTTAACGCAGAAAGACGAGCCTTATATGCATCCAATCCTAAAGCGTCTCATTACGCCTTTAGCGTTACTTTTAACAGTTTCAGCCGATCTCGCTGTTGCTGAATCTATTCGCCTAATTGGGCCTGATGGTGAAGTTAAGTCTTCAGTTCAGGCTACGCAACAGAGCACTCAGCCTTCCAACGCTACCGTTTCAAACGCCATCGGAAATAGCGCGAATTCTTATGGGCCAACGGCAAATAACGAAACCCTTTGGTCAATAGCGACCAAACTACGACCCTCACGACGATACTCTGTACAGCAGACTTTACTTGCGATCTATAAATTGAATCCGCAAGCATTTGACCAACAAAATATCCATGAGCTGAGACCAGGTAGTCGATTGAGAGTGCCATCTCTAGAGCAAGTTCAGGCAGAGAATACCAATGAAGCGGTTCGTATTATGCAAGCGCATAATAAGCAGCAAAAAGGGACAACGGTCGTCTCTAGCCCAGTTACAAAACCAGCACCGATAACAGAGACAGACCTCACTCCACCGCAAGCGCCTAAACAACCAAAGCCTATTGAAGTCGCAGCTGTTGAGAATAACGAGGTCAAAGCTGATTCTAAACAACGTGAGCATGTCACTAAGTTAAAACAAGATCTCACTACTACAGAAGGCGAGTTGGCCGCTTTAGAAGAAAAGAATCATAAGCTTCGTCTCATGTTGACGGATGTTCAAGATGAAGTGGGGAATCTAAAAGATGAACTTGGTGACGAAAGCCGAATTCGCGATGAGGTAGAGAAACTGCTAGGAGAAGAGCGTAAAAAAGCGCTTGAAACGGCTCAAATAGAACCAAGTCAACTCGATATGCTTTTGGCCAATACTTGGTTTGTTGTATTGCTAGCCTTAATCCCAGGGTTGTTGTTTGTGCTTATTATCGTTCTTTTATTGACTCGTAAAGGCGGAGCAGAACAACCTCAAGAGCAGTTAATCCCCGAAGGGCCAGAAGTCATCTCGTTGATGGATGATGATTCAGATGACGTGCCAGAGATAAATTTAGATGAAGATATTGATGAAGATGTCGGTATCGATGATGATCTGTTCGGAGAGCTTTCAGACGAGAATATCTTTGATATAGATGATGAAGATGAACAATTATCTGAAGACGATGTCTTTGCTAACCTCGACGACAGTGATTTGGACTTTAACCTAGATGATGGAGAGGATGACCCATTTGCAAGCATTGCAGATAATGGTGATTTCGATACAGAATTAGATAAGATCGAACAGAGCGCAAACGGGATAAGTGTAGACGGTGAAGAAGAAGCGCTCAGTCTAGAAGATATGGAAAGAGCGTTAGATAACGAATCTTCCGGGGACGAGAATGAATTTGAAAGTGAGTTTGATCTATCTGACGAAAGTGGGATGTCACAAGATGATCTGGACGAGCTATTGGCCGGTGAAGATGACACAGAAGCACTAGCTGCAGATGAAATTGACCAGTCAGCACTCGATGATCTATTCAATAGCGTCAAAGAAGAAAATAGTAATGAGAGTGACCTTGACGACTTTGACCTCGACAGTGGTGATGATAAAAATAATAGCGATTCTGATGATATCGACGATATATTGTCCAGTTATCAACCGGCGGCAGCGCAGATCGACGCGGCGGAATCTGATGACATCGACGATATATTGTCCAGTTATCAACCGGCGGCAGCGCAGAGCGACGCGGCGGAATCTGATGACATCGACGATATATTGTCCAGTTATCAACCGGCGGCAGCGCAGAGCGACGCGGCGGAATCCGATGACATCGACGATATACTTGCTAATTATCAAATGGAAACTGAGTCAGTTGATGCGGACTCAATTGATGATCTGCTTGCAGAAAATAGCACCGATCTGCTCGATGACGTAATAGAGCAAGAAGACGCCGCCGCTGAGCTTTCAGAGGATAGTACGGCGTTATTAGATGATTTACTTGATGACGAAGAGTCAAACGACGACGATATACCTGAATTATCAGAAAACAGCACCGAGCTGCTGGATGAGCTTTTTGATGCATCTGGAAGTTCCGACGAATCGGAATTAGATCTAGAAGACAACACAGCATTGTTAGACGAGTTGATCTCTGATGATGGTGATGATGTTGCCAATGCGGATGTCTCCGATGATATTGAAGTCAGCGAAGACAGCACAGCACTTCTGGATGAGTTGCTTGAGGATGCTGAGAAAGAATTTGGCGAGATGAGTACGGATCCTGATGACCTTTTAGCCGAGTTTGGTATAGAGCCACAATCGGGAGAAGGATCAATTGGAGATGAACCTGAGTTAGATGAAAATAGCACGGATTTATTGGATGAATTGTTATCGGAAGATGAACCTTTTGATGGGTCTCTTGAACGAGAAATATCATCACTCACAGAGAGTGATGTCGCACAAAAAGGTCGCTTCGATTTTACGCCGCATATCGATGGCTCTGAGCATGCCGACAAAATTGAAGCGCTAGATGATATAGACAGCTATATGTCTGAAATCGAAGATTTTGATATAGAGGAATCTGATGAGGGAAAGCAAGACGCTGATTATGAGTCGCCTTCCCAGTCTATTGATGACGACATTGTTAATCCAGATGAAAAACTCTCTGATATTAAAGATGAAGCGATAACGAATGAATTTGGAACCCCTCAAGATGAAGATTGGGACCTCGAAACTGATGAAAAACCAGTAGCAGGTAATGAATCAACATTGGTTGAAAACCTTGAGCTTGAGGCGTTAGAAGAAATCGAGCCGGACGCCATTGAAGAGCCAACAGAGACATTGGAACTCAACGATGATGAGCTTGGTGAATATGATGAAGCTAGTGCGCATAACGATGCTTTACAAGAGCCAGATCTTGAAACGCTTCCAGAGATCGAGCCTGCGTCACTTGAAGAGCCAACAGAGACACTGGAACTCAACGATGATGAGCTTGGTGAATATGATGAAGCTAGTGCGCATAACGATGCTTTACAAGAGCCAGATCTTGAAACGCTTCCAGAGATCGAGCCTGCGTCACTTGAAGAGCCAACAGAGACACTGGAACTCAACGATGATGAGCTTGGTGAATATGATGAAGCTAGTGCGCTGAGTGATGTATTACAAGAATCCGACCTTGAAATACTACCCGAGATCGATCCTGAATCACTTAAAGAACAAACAAAGACATTGGAACTCAACGATGACGAGCTTGGCGAATATGACGAAGCTAGCGCGCTGAGCGATGTTTTACATGAACCTGATCTGGAAACCATCCCAGAGAACCAATCTGAATTACTTGAAGAACCAGCAGAAATACTTGGACTCAGCGGTGACGGGCTTGATGACGACAATAATGAGCTAAGTGCTCTTCTGAACGACATCAACGATGACGCTTCGTCTATTGAACCTTTATCTGAAGAGCGGGCTGAGTTAGAGAAAACACTAAACTTTGTTTCTGAAGGAAAAGAGACGACACCAGAAGAACATTCAGCGCTGGATGCAATATTCAGTGATACAGGCAGCGAACAACAAGAAAAGGAAGAAATTCAAGCATTTAACGAAGCGGTTCTATCAGAGAAAGAAGAGTCGCTAGATGAGTTTGACAGTTTCTTTGCTGAAATGGACGACTCCGACACGGTTGCTAAAGGTGTTGATGACAGTGTCAGTGAAGTCGGCGATAAGAAAAAACTTGATCAGTATGATGAGTCAGCCACGCTAGCGGAACTACTCAGTGATGATGAATCCCCAGCGTTGAGAAATGATGTAGCTTTAGATGAAAAAACGATCGCGAGTGCAGGCATGGATATCGATACCATGCTGGATGTTGGCGGTGAGGACTGGAATGGCTTTGCGCTATCTAAAGAGCAGCAAGCAAATATATCAACAGACATTCCTGAAGACGAACTGGATGTATGGGGCTCTCAGACAGAGGAACCGGTTGCGCAAGAAGAAGATTGGGGTGAGCAATCCGAAATTGATGCTAAGTCTTTAGAAAATGAACAGACCTATATGAGTGTCGATGAGTTGATGGCGCAAGCGGATGTCGTGGATGACAATGAAATCGACCCTGACGAAGAAGAATTAAAATTAGATGTGGGTTTAAACGAGTTTCCTGACGTTATTGGGAATGTTGAACAGTTTGATGTTGACGCCAACGCTGAAGCGGCAGGAAAACTAGACTTGGCGAAGATCTACATCGAAATGAACGATACGGAAGGCGCCACACGACTGCTTGAAGAAGCGCTGTTGTATGGCGAAGAAGGCATCCGTCAGCAAGCTAGAGAGTTACTTGATAAAATAGAAAATCAATAGCAAGCAAACTGTAAATGACAGTAGTCACTCAAGTAACCTTATATGTCGCTCCAGCCATGTAGGTTACTTGAGCTTCAATTACATCACGGTAGAGTCAGGTCTGGACAATCGTTAATCTGACCCCTAAAATCCACCTCCCATATTAGTAATGCACTTTAGATGTGACATATTGAAAGCCCCTAGGAATTAACATGCGTATAGCTTTATGTGTTGAATATCACGGTACGAAATACTCTGGTTGGCAAAGACAAAAACATGTCAACAGTGTGCAGCAAGAATTAGAAAAAGCGTTATCGATTGTTGCCGCACATCCCGTTGAGGTTCAATGTGCTGGACGCACTGATGCTGGCGTTCATGGCACAGGGCAAATCGTTCATTTTGATACAAGTTCGACGAGAAAACTGGTTGCGTGGGTAATGGGTACCAACACCAATATGCCCAAGGACATCGCGGTTCGTTGGGCGAAAGAGGTTCCAGATGCATTCCATGCTCGATTTACCGCTACTGCTCGACGTTATCGCTATATCATTTTTAATAATGCGTTTCGTCCCGCCATTCTCTCTTCCGGAGTCAGTCACTACCACGGGGAGTTAGATGCGGAGAAGATGCATGAAGCGGGACAATTTCTTTTGGGTGAGAATGACTTTAGTTCGTTTCGCGCGGCCCATTGTCAATCTAACAGCCCATGGCGAAACATCCATCATTTGAACGTATCGCGTAATGGTAATTACATTGTTATCGATATCAAAGCGAATGCATTTGTACATCATATGGTTCGAAATATTACGGGTAGCTTAATTGAGGTTGGCCGCGGCGAACAGAATACAGAATGGATAAAATGGTTACTTGCAGAGAAAAATCGGTCTTTAGCCGGTGCAACGGCAAAGCCAAGCGGACTGTATTTGGTCGATGTGGATTATCCAGCTGAGTTTGAACTTCCTAGAGTTGCCATTGGGCCACTTTTTTTGCCTGATACATCACTATAAAATGAAGCAGCGATGGAACTATTTACCGCTAACACACTCAAATTATAGTGATTTATTAAAACTTGTTGCTACGCTATAAATAGGTACAACCAGTTTTTTGTCTACAGCGTTAAAGATCTGTGGTTTAATCTGTCCGCAGATTATTGAATTATAACTCTTTCGCCATTTGGTGGAAGAAATAAAAGAAAAGGTCTTCCATGAGTTGGCTTGAAAAAATATTAACGAAAAGTAACATTGTAAGCTCTCGTAAAGCTTCTATCCCTGAAGGTGTATGGACCAAATGTACATCTTGTGAACAAGTTCTATATCACGCAGAACTAGAGCGCAATTTGGAAGTATGCCCAAAATGTGATCATCATATGCGTATGAAAGCACGCCGTCGTTTAGAAACGTTTCTAGATGAGAATAACCGTGTAGAACTAGCCAACGATCTAGAACCTCAAGATAAATTGAAGTTTAAAGATTCGAAGCGCTATAAAGACCGTATCGTTGCTGCTCAAAAGAACAGTGGTGAAAAAGACGCGATGGTTGTTATGCAAGGGGAAGTACTAGGCTTACCCATTGTTGCATGCGCCTTTGAGTTCTCCTTTATGGGGGGGTCGATGGGCTCCGTTGTTGGTGCTCGCTTTGTTAAAGCCGTTGAAGCCGCAATGGAAGCAGAATGCGGATTGGTTTGTTTTTCTGCAAGTGGTGGTGCTCGCATGCAAGAGGCATTGATGTCTTTAATGCAAATGGCGAAAACCAGTGCTGCATTGGAACGCTTATCAAATAAAGGACTGCCTTTTATCTCCGTTATGACTGACCCTACAATGGGTGGTGTTTCTGCGAGTTTGGCGATGTTGGGCGATGTAAATATCGGCGAACCTAAGGCGCTTATTGGTTTTGCAGGTCGTCGGGTTATTGAACAAACAGTACGTGAAGATTTGCCAGAAGGCTTCCAACGTAGTGAGTTTTTACTCGAACACGGTGCAATAGATATGATCGTTGATCGTCGTGAAATGCGTCAACGAGTGGCGAGTTTGGTTGCCAAAATGACCAATCACGGTTCACCATTGGTTGTTTCGGTTGATGACGCTCCAGAAGTACCGGAAGAAGCTGAATATAAAGTTCCAGTACCGGAAGAAAAAGAGTAAAGTATTGACTAACCTAAACGTCTAATCGTGATGTAAGTTAATGAGTCTAAGCAAGATACCTCAAGCCACATCGTCCTTATCGATGTGGCTTGATTATTTAGAAAATATTCATACCAGCGCTATCGATCTTGGATTAGAGCGCGTTCAAATTGTTGCTGAAAGTGCAAACCTCACAAAACCTGCCAATAAAGTGATCACTGTTGCTGGAACAAATGGTAAGGGTTCAACTTGTGCCATCCTTGAAGCAATCCTCTTAGATGCAGGATATTCTGTTGGCGTCTATAGTTCCCCACATCTTATTCGCTATAACGAACGAGTAAGAATTAATGGCGCAATATTACCCGACGCAAAACACGCCGAGGCCTTCTCATTTGTCGATACACAACGTGGCGAAACCAGCTTAAGTTTTTTTGAGTTTGGTACGCTTGCGGCGTTACGCTTGTTTCAACAAGAAGCTGTGGATGTCGTTGTATTAGAAGTGGGTCTTGGGGGGCGTTTAGACGCGACTAATATTGTTGACCATGATGTTAGCGTGATTACTAGCTTAGCGATTGACCATGTTGACTGGTTGGGTGATGACATTAATGTTATCGCACAAGAAAAAGCAGGAATATTTAGAAGCGGTAAACCTGCAATATGTGGGCAACCGAATGCTCCGTACACGGTTGCGGCCTACGCGGACGAGATTGGCGCTGAGCTTCATCAAGTTGGTATACAGTATAAGTATGTGGAAGAAGCAGAACATTGGGATTGGTGTAGCGGTGCCTTTGATCTTACTCAGCTTCCTAAGCCCAGTTTGCCCTTGCCTAATGCGGCCACGGCTATAATGGCTCTAGGCGCTGCTGACTTTGATATTACAGACGTCAATATTGTCAACGGATTACAGCGCGCGAAATTGTCAGGACGGATGCAAAAAGTTAACAATGCACCTATTGTTATCTTGGATGTGGCACATAATCCTCACTCTGCGGAATACTTAGCACAGCAAATACAACAACGCTATGCTGGTAAAACGATTCATTGTGTACTTGGTATGCTTCATGATAAAGATATTGCTCAAACCATAAAGGTATTAGAGCCTATCGTAACAACGTGGTATCCAAGCTCATTAGATGGCCCTAGAGCGGCGAGTGCCGATGAATTGATTGGACATATTCAGACATCGTGTAATCGGTATTCGTCTCCTACATTCGCCTATCAAGCTGCATTGTCACAGGCTCGAAAGGAAGATGTTATTCTCATCGCGGGCTCGTTTAGAACGGTCGCCGAAGTATTAGTCTATTTACAGTTGCAAAGGAGTACAAATGGCAAGTAAATTCCAAAGCCGTTTGGTTGGAACCATCATTTTAGTCGCTGTCGGGGTCATAGTATTACCGGATGTCTTAGATGGTAAAAAAAAGCACTATAAAGAAGATCTTGCGGCTATCCCTCTTAAGCCAGATGTTGGAACGGAGGTGGAATCGTTCGAAGTATTGCAACCTATTGCCGTACAAACGGCTTTGCCAGAAAGTCCCGTTAAGGCGACGACCTCTATACCTGATGTTGAGGAAGTTGTGGTGGTGGTCAATGATGTGGTTGAAAAGAATGAATACCAAGAGAGTGCTTGGATTATTCAATTGATGGCGTTAAAAAACGCCGATAATGCAAAAACTCTGGTAAAAGATCTGCAGAAACGTGGATATCAAGCGAATATTAAGCAAGAAAAAGCATTTACTCGTATTATCATTGGACCAGACACTTCCAAAAGTAAATTGGAAAGACAAATCAAAGAACTTCAAAAAGTTACCGGCTCAAAAGGTCAATTGTTGAAATTTAAGCCCCTAAACCCATAAGAAAACGTTTGCGTCGCGAATTTTTCTGTTAAAATGCGCGCCAACTTAAAGATGTAAAACAAATGAATTGGATAGATTTTATAATTTTAGGTGTGATCGGGCTTTCCGCTTTGATCAGTTTAGTAAGAGGCTTTGTTAAAGAAGCATTGTCATTAGTTATCTGGTTTGGTGCGTTTTTCATAGCAAGTCAATATTATGAAAGACTCTCCGTTTATTTTTCCGGAATAGAAGATGACATGTTTCGCAGAGGAAGTGCGATAGCGGCTCTCTTTGTGGCTACGTTAGTTGTCGGCGCCATCGTCAACTACGTTATAGCTCAGCTGGTACAAAAAACAGGTTTATCAGGCACTGATAGGGTACTTGGTGTGGTTTTTGGCACACTAAGAGGTGTACTTATCATTGCTGCCACCCTGTTTTTTATGGATGCGTTTACTGCATTGTCAAATTCAGAGTGGTGGAAAGAATCGGTGTTAATACCTGAATTTAGTCGTATTATCGCACCATTTTTTGACCATTTGAAACAAACATCGAGCTTTTTATCTGGCGCTATTTAGTGCCATTTTTATAGAAACTGAGGGTTAACACATGTGTGGTATTGTTGGAATCGTGGGTACAAATCCAGTTAATCAGTCAATTTATGACGCACTGACTGTATTGCAACATCGTGGCCAAGATGCTGCTGGTATTGTTACCATAGAAAGCAATCGTTTTCGTTTGCGTAAAGCGAACGGTTTAGTTAGAGATGTGTTTGACTCTAAACATATGCAACGCCTTCAAGGAAACGTGGGTATCGGCCACGTCCGCTATCCAACGGCGGGAAGTTCTAGTGCTTCTGAAGCACAACCGTTTTATGTGAACTCGCCATTTGGCATTACATTGGCACACAATGGTAACTTAACCAATGCCGCCGAAATTCGTGAAAAACTGTTTGAGAAAGATCGCCGCCACGTCAATACCACTTCTGACTCTGAAGTTTTGTTGAATGTTCTCGCTCATGAGATTGATACCGTTAAAGGCAATGTTACGTCTGAAGATGTTTTTAGAGCCGTAACTAACGTGCACAGAACGATAAAAGGCGCTTATGCAGTCGCGGCCATGATTATCGGCCATGGCATGATTGCTTTTCGCGACCCGCACGGAATTCGTCCGCTCTGCTTAGGCAAAAGAGAGTTAGAGGGTAGCATCGAGTATATGGTGGCTTCCGAGTCTGTTGCACTTGATGCCGTGGGTTTTGATTTCGTGCGAGACGTTGCACCAGGCGAAGGTATTTATGTGACGTTTGACGGCCAGTTGTTTACTCAACAATGCGCGGATAACCCGCAAGTAAACCCTTGTATCTTCGAGTATGTATATTTTGCTCGTCCAGATTCATTTATCGACAAAATCTCCGTATATAGCGCTCGCGTTGAAATGGGTAAGAAGCTCGGTGAAAAAATTCAACGAGAATGGTCTGATCTGGACTTTGATGTCGTCATACCTATTCCAGAAACATCATGTGATATTGCGCTTCAGATTGCTCAAATTATGAATAAACCTTATCGCCAAGGTTTTGTGAAAAACCGATATGTTGGCCGCACCTTTATCATGCCGGGACAGACTCAACGTAGAAAATCAGTGCGTCGTAAATTGAATGCTATTCGATCTGAATTTAAGGGTAAGAATGTGCTGTTGGTTGATGATTCTATTGTCCGTGGTACAACTTCAGAGCAGATCATAGAGATGGCACGTGAAGCAGGTGCCAGCAATGTATACATGGTTTCAGCTGCACCGGAAATTCGCTTCCCAAATGTCTACGGTATCGATATGCCTAGTGCAAACGAATTAATTGCTCACGGCCGTGATGCGGAAGAAATCGCGAAACTTATTGGTGCAGACGCGCTAATTTTCCAGACATTGGAGGATTTGGTTGCCGCGGTTGGTTTAGGCAATGTCGATATCAAGCAGTTTGAAACGTCGGTCTTTAATGGTGAGTATGTAACCGGTGATATTGACCAAAAATATTTAGACTTCTTAGATTCTTTAAGAAATGATGACTCTCGATTGCAAAAAGATATTCAGCAAGATTTGGCGAGTTTGGAGTTATACAACGAAGGGGTATAACGTTGTTAGCGTCTAAATAGTATTCAAAAAAACCAGAGCCGTTGCTCTGGTTTTTTATTGTTTGAATGTCATCAATGCTGAGCACTTATTACCAAGTCAAATACGTTTGTGACTAACATGAATGACTATTTATCATGATAGTGAGTGACGTATTCAATCAGCAGACGAACCTTCTCCGGTTGATGATCTTTATGATTATAAAGCATGTAGATATCTCTAGGGTTTGCGCTCCAGTCATTCAGAATGCGAACCAAGCTACCATTTTCAAAGTATTCTTGAAGCATTATGTCCGGCATCAACGTAATACCTAAGCCTCTTGCTGATGCTCGGCGAACGACGTTGAGCGCATTCGCCTCAAATCGTGCTTTGTCGTTATTAAGAACCGTCTCGCCACTACTATTTGTTAATAACCACTTAAGCAAGGGGCTGCCTTTCAACAATGCGTGCTCAGACAAGTCGTCAGCATGTGTCAGTGGTGCTTTGCTGCTCTTTAGATATTCGGGACTGGCAACGAGTATGTCTTTAACAGAATCTATTTTACGTGCGATAAGGGTTGAATCTCTTTGGGGCCCAACTCGAAAGATAATGTCCCAATCGATAGGGTCAATCTGGTCGGCATCATTACTCATCGTCAGTTCAATGTTGATGTCAGGGTAACTTGCCATAAAATCACTGAGCATTGGAAGAATGACTCGCTTAGTAAGATTTGATGGTGCAGATACCCGCAGCTTTCCTGCCGCCCCACGACAATCGTCGGTTATGACTTCAGTGGTACTAGAGAGTTGTTTTAAGATAGGAGCACACTCTTGATAGAAACGTTCACCGGCTTCTGTCAGAGATAACTTTCTCGCATGGCGGTTCAAAAGTCGCAGATTTACAGCGTCTTCAAGCGCCTGAATTCGCCGTGTAATAGTGGCTACGGGAATAAGTGTCTTTTTAGACGTTGCTGTGTAGCTTCCATTCTCGACTACAAGTCGAAATAGATTTAGATCATCAAATTTCATCAACAGCGAAAGTTCCTAATTACTTGTCCGGTCAATTTATACTGTTCTTCGTATTCTAAATTTGCTTTACGTCAATATGTGGTTCTGTTTTTAAATAATTCCTTAACAAGATCGCATATGTTGTATAAATCAAGAATCAGAACTACCTTTTATAGGGGAATTAAATAACAATAAAAAGACGTACCCAAAATCAGATGGGTGAGGTTTATATGATGAATAGTCAAGCCGACTCTGTTCTTTTTGAGCAAAAGAGTCGTTTGGATAGTCGTACAATAATGTTGGTAGATGATGATCCGATTTTTCGTAGATTCACATCAGTAGTACTAGAAAAAGAAGGGTATTTTATCATTGAGGCGGAACATGGCCTAGATGGATTGCAAAAACTGCGCGAAGAGGTTCCCGATCTTATTGTTTGTGATCTATCTATGCCAATACTTAACGGTATTGAGTTCGCAGAAGAGGTGAGTTGGGAGTATCCAGAAGTTCCAATGATTGTAGTTTCCGCGACGGAAGATATGTCAGATGTTGCACGTGCGTTGCGATTTGGTATTAAGGATTTTTTAACCAAACCCATCTCCACGCCGAAACATTTGCTGTCTGCAATTTCGAATATCTTAGATGATGAAAATAAACATATTAGCACCTCTCGTGATTTTGCCAGTCAATGGTTTAGAGTCGGTGAGGAAGGGGATATTCCTGAAGACAAAGAACTTTACTGGCATTTGGACCATTTAAAAGAGAATCCGAATGCTGCGAAAGATTTACTGACGGCTTTACTGCCTGATAGAGATACTAGACAAGGTAAGTGGAAATGCAGCTATAGTTTGCTTCAATCATCAGAGAACATGCCTTTAGTATTTGATTATGCCTGGCTAATTGATGGGCAATTTGCCTTTTACCTCATTGATTCAACCACTGTCGATGGTTGCGGTGTAGCAACGTCTTTATTGGTTCGAGCATTATTCAATGACAGCCTACGGCGACAACAGTTAAGTAAAGATATGTTAGTCGAATTTGGTGAGAACCTAGAGAGCGGCATCAATTGTATTGATTCTGTTTCTTCGATCGGAGCGCTGATAGGCATTGCTGATATGACCGATGGGACGGTAAGTATTTTACCTGCTGGTTTAGACGCGATTTGGACGGAAGGGGAAAGAAAAACCCATATAGAAGGGGGGCATCACCTTGGAACGGGTTGTGTGAAAAATGAATTGTTTGAAAACCTAAGCATCCTCTCTGGTGGCAAGTTAAACATTGCCAATATCGGGGTCAGCCATTTTAGTTTAGATATAAAACCCGATTCTACTGACTGAATATGACCAAATAAACAGCGGTAAAAAGACAATAAGTAGATTTATTGCACACAATGACAGGTTTGAACGTTTGCTTTCTTTTCCTTTGTTGCTCATGAGGAAAAAAATCACTAACATAATGAGGAAGTGTGCCCACTCTTCGGAGTGGGCATTTGTTTTTCTGTGTTTTGGTTTGTTTAAAAGTATAAACAGAGCATAGTTTCTTAGCTTGTCACGCTAAAAATAATAATTATAAATTACAGCGATATGGCACAAGCAAATCACAACAAAATTTGAATGAATATGACTACTGAAACAATCACATTAATTAAAGCAAGCATTAAAACCATTCCTGATTATCCAAAGCCAGGTATCTTATTTCGTGATGTTACCAGCCTCATGGAAGACGCGACGGCGTATCAAGCAACGATTCAACTGCTTGTAGAGAAATACAAAGAGATGGGTTTCACGAAAATAGTAGGTACTGAAGCACGAGGTTTCCTTTTCGGTGCACCTCTAGCTCTTGAACTTGGTGTAGGTTTTGTACCAGTAAGAAAACCAGGTAAATTACCTCGTGCAACGATCTCTGAATCATATGAATTGGAATATGGCACGGATATGTTGGAGATTCATACGGACGCAATAGTAGAAGGCGACAAAGTTCTTGTTGTTGATGATCTACTTGCAACGGGTGGGACTATTGAAGCCACTACGAAACTAATTCGTCGTTTAGGTGGTGTTGTAGAGTATGCCGCGTTTGTTATTAACCTCCCTGAAATTGGCGGTGAAGCGCGTCTTAAAGCTCTAGATCTTAACGTTTACAGCATCTGTGAATTTGAAGGTCACTAATTCGATCAACATTCACGAAGACAATCTAAGCTGGAAATATTGAATGAGTTACTTAGCTTTAGCGCGCAAATGGCGCCCTTCCCATTTTAATGAAGTTGTTGGACAGTCTCATGTGCTGACCGCATTGGAAAATGCTCTGAGCCAGAATAAGCTTCATCACGCCTACCTATTCAGTGGGACTCGTGGTGTGGGTAAAACTTCTATTGGGCGCTTATTTGCTAAAGGACTGAACTGTGAAACGGGTATTACTGCAAAACCTTGTGGCCAGTGCGACACATGTAAAGAGATTGATGAAGGTCGATTTGTTGACCTTTTAGAGGTCGATGCAGCGTCGAGAACAAAGGTTGAAGATACCAGAGAACTACTCGATAACGTTCAATATAAACCAGCAAGAGGTCGCTTTAAGGTTTATCTAATTGATGAAGTGCATATGCTTTCTAGGCATAGCTTTAATGCCCTTCTTAAAACACTTGAAGAACCACCTGAATACGTCAAATTTTTGTTGGCGACAACGGATCCTCAAAAGCTACCCGTCACTATTCTATCTCGATGCTTGCAGTTTCACCTCAAGCCAATCAGTGTTGATGTTATTCATCAACAACTGGATACGATACTGCAGCACGAAGGCATAGTGACCGAGCAGAGAGCATTAGGAATGATAGCGCATGCGGCCGACGGCAGTATGCGTGATGCCTTAAGCTTATCGGATCAGGCCATTGCGTTAGGGAATGGTACCGTTTCAACTGAAATTGTCTCGAGTATGCTTGGCGTGCTTGATACGGATCAAGCGATTCATTTGCTAGAAGCAATGGCGAGTAAACAAGTTACTCACGCAATGTCCGCTGTTCAACGACTAGCGGAAAATGGTGTAGATTGGGACAGTCTTCTTCAAGAATTAGCCAGCCAGTTACATCGTATTGCTATGTTTCAGGCTCTCCCCGCATCGCTAGATAAGTCTAAACCTGATGCGGAGAAGATAGATCTCTTAAGTCAATATTTAGCCCCTCAAGATGTACAGCTCTATTACCAAATTGCTCTAAAAGGTAGACAAGATTTGCCTCTAGCACCTTCAGCTCGAATAGGATTGGAGATGACGGTGCTTAGGATGATGGCATTTCGTCCAGTAAAGGTTGATTTGGTAAGTGCGATAACGCTGCCAAGTGATCAGCCGCAAGCCCCGGTAGCCGTGGCGAAAGTAGAGCAGAAGCCGCAATTGAAGCCCACGGTTGATGTCGCGCCAGTAGAGAAGGTCGCCCCCGATCTAAATGTAGAAAATACATCGATAACAGTCAATGAGCAAAAGCAGGTACCGTCGCCTGCGGAAGAAAACACCTATCATTCAGATAGGCCGCCAATGCCGTCAGAAGATGATTATCCGCCGATGAGTGATGACTCGTCTACTGCTGAGTATATGGCACACGAGACCTTTCAACAGTCGATGGTTGTCGAACAACACTCAGAGCATGACTCTCAGGTATCCCAAATTGATCAGCAATCAACGCCTGTGGAAGAGGTTGCACCTATACAAAAGTCACCCATAGCAGGGTTGAGACACCAGCTTCGATCAAAGCGGGCGCAAGTTTCAACCTCTAGCCCTACAGTGAGTAATGTCGGAAAAAAGCCTAAAGCGGCACCACCTACCACAGCAATAGAGCGTATATCGCAACATAGTGCTACTAAACTGGTGTCGCCTAATATCTCTAGTGAACATTCTGCTGTTGAAATAAAAGAAGAGGCAAGTGAAAGTGAACCTTATCAATGGAAAGCGTTGACACCGCAAGTCGTTGAAGAAGAGAAAACAGAACTTACTCCGACACAAATTAAGCAGGCTTTAGAGCACACTAAGACACCTGAAATGACAGAAAAACTCATCGATGAAGCCGTCACTCAAGATAAGTGGTCAGCGCTCATCCAGAAGCTAGATATACCGAAATTAGTCGAACAACTTGCACTCAATTCTTCCTATGAGAAACAAAACTCAACCGTTGTGTTAAGTTTGCGAGCCTCGCAAGCTCACCTTAATAAAGGTAAGGCACAGAGCGAATTGCTTAGCGCATTAAATACGGTTCTGGATGAGGATTGTCATCTTACGATAGAAGTAAGCGATAAAGGGCAAACGCCCCTTGAGTTGCGAGAGGCTATATACCAGAACAAACTCAGCTCAGCGCATCAAGCCCTTGAAGAAGATAAAAACGTTCAGTTTATTCAGACACGATTTGCAGCCGAGTTAGATCCAGAAAGTGTAAGACCAATTTAAAGGGTTGAAGATACTGTAATTGACCCCATATTTAATTAGACGTGAATCGACATTAATCAACTTAACCAGAGAGAAACAAAATGTTTGGTGGTAAAGGCGGTATGGGCAACATGATGAAGCAAGCCCAGCAGATGCAAGATCGAATGCAAAAGCTTCAAGAAGAAATCGCAAAGATGGAAATCACTGGTGAGTCTGGTGCTGGCCTCGTTAAAATAACCATTACAGGTTCTCACAGCGTTCGTCGTGTAGATATCGATGAGAGCTTGATGGAAGATGACAAGGAAATGCTAGAAGATCTAATCGCAGCAGCTTTCAATGATGCGGCTCGCCGTGTTGAAGAGACGCAAAAAGAGAAAATGGCGTCTGTAACTGGTGGTATGCAATTACCACCAGGTATGAAAATGCCTTTCTAAGTATAAATAGACGAGTTTTATGCGCACCAGTCAAATGCTGGAACAATTGATGGAGGCCTTACGATGTCTACCTGGGGTTGGCCCCAAGTCGGCACAACGTATGGCCTTTCATTTGTTACAGAGAAATAGAAAGGGCGGCTTACAGCTTGCTGAAGCCTTGTCCAAAGCAATGACAGAAATAGGCCATTGTAGTGAGTGTCGAACCTTTACCGAGGAAGAGACTTGCCATATATGTACTAATGTTAAACGCCAAGAAAATGGTTTGCTCTGTGTGGTTGAAAGCCCGGCAGACATTGCCGCTGTAGAAGCGACAGGACAGTTTTCTGGACGTTACTTTGTATTGATGGGTCATCTGTCGCCATTGGATGGTATCGGCCCTAGTGATATTGGATTAGATGTACTGGACTACCGCCTACAAAGAGGCAACATCAATGAGGTTATTCTTGCGACTAACCCCACGGTTGAGGGTGAGGCTACCGCACACTACATCGCAGAGCTGTGCCATGCTCATAGTGTAAATGCCAGCCGCATTGCTCACGGAGTACCTGTCGGTGGTGAGCTTGAGTTTGTTGATGGTACAACGTTGTCCCACTCATTGCTTGGTAGACAAAAACTATAAAAAAGGGTTGCCAACGGGCAACCCTTTCTGATTTTAGTGTCGATTTAACGCTCTTCTTTACTTATCACTCGATAAACAATGGCACCAAGAATGGCACCAATAATGGGGGCTACCCAGAAAAGCCAGAGTTGCGACATAGCCCAATCACCAGTGTATAAGGCGACACCAGTGCTTCGAGCAGGGTTAACTGAAGTGTTTGTGACTGGGATACTAATTAGGTGAATCAACGTCAGGCATAAACCAATAGCAATTGGGGCAAAACCTGCAGGGGCCCGAGCATCGGTCGCACCTAATATGACGACAAGAAACATCATGGTCATAACGACTTCAATAACCAGAGCTGACATGATGGAATATTGGCCAGGAGAGTGCTCTCCGTATCCGTTTGCCGCAAAACCAGACGCAACAGCATCAAACCCAGTCTGGCCGGAAGCGATGATAAATAAAACCCCACCTGCAAGCACGGCACCGATTACTTGTGAAATGATGTATGGGACCAATTCTTTTGCTTCAAACCGTCCACCCGCCCACAAGCCGATAGAGACTGCAGGGTTAAGGTGACAACCAGATATATGCCCTATTGCGTAGGCCATCGTTAATACGGTTAAACCAAAGGCGAGAGAGACGCCAAGCAGGCCAATACCTACATCAGGGAATGCCGCGGCCAATACCGCACTGCCGCAACCGCCAAGGACCAACCAAAATGTGCCAAACAGTTCAGCAATGTACTTATTCATATTAATAACCTTTAAATTCAGACAAATAACATGAGAACTATAGACTTTAACGGACGATATTGCGTTGGCATCATGGAAACGAATTCGCTAGTAAATACTAATTATCGTGTGTATTCCAATAAATAAGAAAATTTGTGTTGGTTTACTCAGTTTTGAAATTAAAGCAGAAAAAGAAAAGGGTGGTTACGTAAGACGCTCAAGCTCTTGAATGTTCTCGAACGCTTCTTGGTTCGATTTACCGCAGAGTGAAGGGCAGGCTTTAAAGTCATGGCAGACTTTAGGCCGTTCTGAGCGCCCAAACAACTTGCAAAGGTTATTACTGTCTAATTGGACACAGCGAACACCCGCGGGTTTACCATTTTCCATTCTTGGAATAGATGAAGATATGCTTGGGGCGATGCAGCATGCTCCACATCCTAATCGACATTCCATAATTGAGCCTCAAGATAACGATAAATCGGAGCGCGATAGTAACAAAAGTCCCTTTGCTGTACAGCAACTATTTTCTTGCACTTTTACAGGTGTAGGGGTATAAAACCCGCCCAAATAGAAATTAAGTAGACTTCAATGACAAACGCATTTTGGCAAGACAAATCTCTAGAACAAATGACAGAAAGTGAGTGGGAATCTCTTTGTGACGGATGCGGTAAATGTTGTCTACACAAATTGATGGATGAAGACACCGATCAAGTCTACTACACCAATGTCGCGTGCAGTTGGCTTAACAGTAAAAGCTGTAGCTGCAAAGATTATCCAAACCGTTTTGAATCTGGAGAAGAGTGCCTTAAATTAAGCAGGGATAAGATTTCCGAGTTTAATTGGTTACCAGAAACGTGCTCTTACCGAATGCTTGCGGAAGGCAAACCTCTACCTAAGTGGCATCCACTTATTACCGGCTCTAAGTCAGCAATGCATGCCGCAGGGGAAAGCGTACGTGGCAAGGTAGTGTATGAAATAGATGTAGTCAATTGGGAAGACCACATTCAGAATCATCCAAATAGAGACGCCTTAGAAATCAGTCTTGACAAGGGTTAGTGCTGACTACCGAATAGTCTTAAAACCGCGTTATCAATAATCGTCAATATCCTCTTTCCGATGATCCTGCGCGGGAATGCATAATCAACTCAAAGCGGCTATGCATCCTCGTTCTATCGTCTTGAAGTTATCCCTAATATCTAGACTGCTAAGTCAAATGTTTGCTTTGGAAACAACCGGCGTAGATTAGAGACAGGTAGAAATCGATAGAAATGTAAAAACGGATGTATTTTATTATCACTGCTCGTATAATTAATAAGCCTACTTTAAACATGGATATAGGGGAGTAACTTATGGAAACTCAAGTGTTAGAGCCTTTCAAAATAGCCTATGTGCGGCTAGTAGGACCATATGGTCAAGGCATTCCAGAAGCGATAGACAAGATTCACAAGTGGTCGGCGACCAAAAGTCTTGTTGATATTAAGCGTGTTCATATCTTCCACGATGATCCAGATGTTACCCCACCTGAAAATTGCCGCGCAGATATCGGCGTCATGGTTCCCTGTAACGTTAAAGCATCTGAGGGTATTCAATTACAGCAACTACCAGGTGGCAAGTATATTACCGCCCGAAAGCATACCTCAAGTGTTCCACAGATTATCGAGCTCTGGGACAATTTAATCGAACAGATGATGACTTCGGGTGACGAAATGGACGACAGGCCATGTTTTGAGTTGTACCATTCTCATCATGACGGAACGTTTGATGTTAGCGTGTTTATTTCCGTAAAATGATTTAGCCAATACTGTACAAAATTAGCGGCCAAAGTAGGCGGCTTTTATTTGCCTCATGGACACATGGCTTTGTTGTCGAGTTCAATAGAATGAAATCAAGGGCCGCCATTTTATTCTAGTGAACAAGGCCGCTGTCCCTTCAATTTGATTAAAATAAAAAACAATGAACGATTGCGGTATCTTTTCGCAATATCCTATTTCATTAAAGTGTTTTACGTTGTAAAATGTGATCTTGATCCACTTTTAATATTAGAGGTAAGGAATGTTCGAATTTATAGGTATGTTGGTCGTATTCGGTTTTGCGCTTGTGGTGGCAAAAGACATGTATAAAGCTAAATCTACATTGCGTAACATAAAAATAGAGCGATAGGCTGTCTTTATGCCAACGCTAATATAATTGCACCCACTGAAATAGCACCCTTGAGGTATTGGCCTGCCGTATAGCTAGTATCCTCGACTTCTTCTATCTCTTCTGGATGATCTAGTCCCAGAGCTCCGTGAGTAAAGGATTCGACTGTAGTTGGTTTGACGTGCTCAGTATCACTCGCTTCTTTATCGATCTGCTGTAAAGCGGTTAGTAAGGCTTTACCCTCATCAGACAGTGTGACTTTATTCTTTTCGACCTTCAGTGGTGTGAACGACTCTTTCGTTTCAGACGGCTGAGGTTGAGAACTGGCTTGTTTCGCCTGAGTCGCTTGTAACGTGGAAGCGTTAGTATTCCCTACTGGCGTCATAGATTGCCTCAATGATTTCTTCTTATAGATTAGATATCGACATAAGCGGCAAAAAGTTTAACTATTATTGCCGTTTTCTGTTTGTAGTTAATTTAAGCAATAACTAGACCAATTAATAAGAAACGAGTTAATTTTTTCGATAAACCCTTATCATGAAATCTGCCTCACAATTAAATGCAGGGGTATTTACTAATTGCTGTCTTACCGAGTCGGTCGCTTTCCATGCAAATGGTGTCATCTGTAGCAGATCGAGTGATTCAGATTCTTCTAAATTCATTTGGTAGCTTAGGTGCTCTTCGTGCTCGAGAGTAAAGCCATCTATCGTTTCGATGGCTTCGTCATGCAGGCGAACATCATCATAAATGAGTGCACGCAGTTGATATAGATGCCGTGCAGCAGGTGTGACAGTTACGACGACGCCATTCTCGGCGACACATCGATTCATCTCTTCAGTATTACACGGGGCATAGATGCGTAAAATTAGATTAAGAGAGTGATCTAAGAATGGCAAATTCTGGCTCGAAGCAACCGAAAAGTGGCAAAGGGGGTATTTTTTTGCCGCATACCTGACTGCAACCTTCGATATGTCCAATCCAAACACGTTAGGTTCATGCCCAGCCTGTCTAAGTTGATAATCGAGTTCATTGGTATAATAGCCTTCCCCACAGCCGATATCTAACATGTTAAAATCGGTATTGTTCAGCTTTTCTAAACAGGTTTGTGCTACTTGCTGCTGTAACTGAGCATAATGACCACTGCCGAGAAAACGTCTCCTTGCCTGCATCATTTCAGTATTGTCACCCGGATTTTTCGAGCGTTTTTTATTCGCAGGGATCAGATTGACATAACCTTCCTTAGCGATATCGAATTGATGATTATTCGCGCATTGGTAAAAGCGTGGTTCTTGTTTTAGTTTTTCAGAGCAAAGTGGACATTGATAAAGCATGAGCAACTTAGATAGTGAGAATATTCTGAGATTGTAACGCTATGTGTGAGTTATTTCGAGTACAGAGAGAATCTATTCGTTGTTGTGCTTTGGATAAGGGCTTCGAAGTCATCGATAAAGGTTAGCTGGTATTCGATCCCCAAAAAAGTGGGGGTCGAATACCAGTATAGATTCATGCTTTACGAAGTAGATGGTGAATGTACGGATACTATTTGACGCTGATCTGTGTGATGAGCTGGTAGCTTTCGTCAGGCTGAAGCATTTTGCCTGTTTCCATACTTGTTGCATGATAGGTCGATTCAACACACAGCATGGTGTTGTATCCATCTTCTGCCATATCACCCATTGCTTTAGCTCCGGCTTCCCAAGGGTTCCATATTACAGCAGAGTTGTCGCCTTTGTTTTTAATGACAATAATACGGTCATTGCTTGGATCGGCGATTTCGATTGTCTCTTCTGGCTGAGTATAAACACGGTCAACGGTATCCGTTAGCTGAAGCTCCGCTCCACCTTGGCATACCTTGCCACTCTGAAGGCTATCCATATATTCCGACCCCATACCAGTGGTCACCGTGTCACGGATATCAGCAACATTGAAGTAGGTGTGGAGTGCGCCGGAAAATTGCCATGCCTTGTCATCCGTATTATTGATTTCGAGCGTGACTTTAAGATCGTCCGCTACCTCAACATATAGACGAACTTGGAAAGTATATGGCCATACAGCCATTGTTTCTTCGCTCTCTTCAAGGCCTAAACAGATGATAACCCCATCATCTGATTCTCTGTGTTCAACGAGATGCCACAAACTTGTACGAGCAAAACCGTGCGCAGGGGCAGCAAGTCGGCCAAACCAAGGCCAACAGACAGGGATGCCACCACGAATTGCTTTAGTCGGCTCGAATTCGGTTTCTTCACTAAGCCAGATAACATCTTCTTGGCCTGTTGGTTTGAACGAAAGAACATGCCCACCATGTAAGGAGATGTCTGCCGTTGCTTTAGGGTGAGCAACGCGAATGATCTTGATGCCATCTTTTTCGATGACGGTCACGTGGTCGGCAAGAGGACCAATGACGGGAAGATATTTTTCCATAGGAGATTACTTTCCTTAAATTATAGAAACAAAAAAGGCGACACAATGGCCGCCTTTTTCTTATGCTTTCAAAGAAAGCCTCAAACTAATGCTTACTTAGAGATGTGAGCAACTAGGTCAAGAACTTTGTTTGAATAACCGATTTCGTTGTCGTACCAAGATACAACTTTAACGAATTTGTCAGTTAGAGCAACACCAGCAGCAGCATCGAATACTGAAGTTTGAACTTCACCGATGAAATCTTGAGAAACTACAGCGTCTTCAGTATAACCTAGAACACCTTTAAGCTCGCCTTCAGATGCTTCTTTCATAGCAGCACAGATAGCTTCGTAAGAAGTAGCCGTCTTAAGGTTAACAGTAAGGTCAACAACAGAAACGTTTGCAGTTGGAACGCGGAAAGCCATACCAGTTAGAAGGCCGTTTAGTTCTGGAAGAACAACGCCTACTGCTTTAGCTGCACCAGTTGAAGATGGGATGATGTTTTGAGAAGCACCACGGCCACCACGCCAGTCTTTAGCTGAAGGAGCATCTACTGTTTTTTGAGTTGCTGTAGTCGCGTGAACTGTCGTCATAAGACCAGATTCGATACCGAACTTGTCGTTAAGAACTTTAGCAATAGGAGCTAGGCAGTTAGTAGTACAAGAAGCGTTAGAAACGATGTCTTGACCAGCATAAGTACTGTCATTTACGCCCATAACGAACATTGGAGTTGCGTCTTTAGAAGGACCAGTAAGAACAACTTTCTTAGCACCAGCAGTGATGTGTTTACGAGCAGTTTCGTCATTTAAGAAAAGACCAGTTGCTTCAGCAACAACGTCAACGTCGATTGCATCCCACTTAAGGTCTTCTGGGTTGCGCTCAGCAGTTACACGTACTGTTTTACCGTTTACAACAAGGTTGCCATCTTTAACTTCAACTGTACCGTTGAAACGGCCGTGAGTTGAATCGTATTTTAACATGTATGCCATGTATTCAACGTCGATAAGGTCATTGATACCAACAACTTCGATGTCAGTGCGCTCTACAGATGCACGAAATACAAAACGGCCGATACGGCCAAAACCATTAATACCTACTTTGATAGTCATTATTTGTTGCTCCACAACTTTTTTCTGATGAAATATAAACTGGTTGTAAAATTACAGAATACTGTAATTATCTGCAACAGATAATCGTTCTTATCTTGTTCAAAGTCAAAAAAATAATGCCTTTTTTCAACTTAGTTTCACGAGCGACTACTTTTTGCGACCAATTTACAAAATTTTGTTACTTAAGAACCGATGATGAAGGGCGAAGAGAAGAATTGCAACCCCATGAACGCAGGTTAAATCAGAAAAACATGTGCTACAAAGCAATAAATAAGCAAGTTTTTATCACAAAATCGATCAATAATATAAAAAAAGAAAAGAAAGTTGAGGGGAACGAGATGAAAGATAAAGTGATAAAATCAGATCAAGAATGGCGTAACTCATTGACAAAAGAAGAGTTTCAGGTATGTAGGCTACAAGGTACTGAGGCACCATTTTCTGGAAAGCTGTTGCATAATCGCGAATCAGGGGAATATTTTTGCACTTGTTGTAAGAAGCCGCTATTTCATTCCGATCATAAATATGACTCTGGTTGCGGATGGCCGAGTTTTGATTCTGCTATCGATGACTCTGCTATCCGTTACTTAGAAGACATTAGCCACGGCATGAAGCGAGTCGAAATACGTTGTGCGAGTTGCGATAGCCATTTGGGGCATGTTTTTCCTGATGGGCCAGAAACCACCGGAGATAGGTACTGTGTTAATTCGGTGTCGTTAACTTTCACTAAAAATACAAAAAACGTCTGATAATTTGATGTTTTTTGTATTTTTATTTCATTTTCGCATCAATTATAATTCGCTTGAACGACGAAGGTTTTCTATTTTACTTTAGTTATCAATGAGGTTTTGTAATTATTGTTCTTAATTGCATCGACTATGTCATCTGCAATTGTTTCGAGTTGCTCTTTTTGCTCTGGAGAGAAACTATAAAGGACGCTGAGATCTCTTTCTGACGCTACCGGCACACCGAACTCTTTGCTGACTAGAACCCACGCATAAGCGCGTTCTGGTCTTTTTAGCGCATGATTAACGCTTGCCAACGCCTCTAGAATACCTATGTTAAGATTGTCTTCATCGCTTAGTTTCAAGGCGTTATTGAGTAGCTTGACCGTTTTTTCTTGATCGCGAGTTATATAGTAAGTCGCCAACGCGTATTGCAGTTCTGCTGTATTAAGTTGACCACTTTTTTCTAGCTTTAAAAACTGACGTATGGCGCTATTCTGCCCTTGAGTCCATAAGAAATAGAGCGTTTCTGGTGTGTCGTGTGTTGATAATTCGGTGATTAACCGTTTCTCTTCATCGATAGTATGTAGGAGGGCATTAAAGCGTATCTCTTTTCTATTTTTTATTTTGGTGGGTTCAATTTGTGCCGCGAGTTCTAGGCACTTATGATACGCCTTTACATAATGAAATTCTTTTATCAAATTACTATCAGTAGGAGATTCCATGACCTCTTTACGATGCCAAATTAGATCAGTTCTGGCGACTCGACATTGCCCATCCTCCATGTTGAGTTGATCGCAGCGAAGCGCCGGATTGTTCTCACACAGTTTATTGGTGTTCATTCTGCCTTCGAAGCAGCCGAATAAAACAAGACAAGAAGAAAGCAATACGATGTTTTTTTGTATATTCATATTTAATGCTTGTGATCAATTACTACTATTCAGCCATTGATGATTGACTATCTATGAAGCGTAGCTAACTTGATGTCTTGTATAAAGTCAAGAAAAGGAAACCAATGCTGTGAATACGGAAGAGTTGATAAACGCGATAACACCTGAAGCGTATGAAAGATTGCAGTATGCAGTTGAAACAGGTAAGTGGCCAGAAGGTGGAGTGTTGACTCAGGAACAGAGAGATTCCTGCATGCAGGCTGTGATGCTGTATCAAGCGAAATACAATACCAATCCAGAACATATGTCCGTTGGGGCCGACGGCGAAATAAAATTCAAATCAAAGGCCGAATTTAAAAAAGATTTTTCGGTTGGAGAAGATGATATTGTTCGGGTTAACGTGAACGATTGATTTGTATTTATTCTCATGCATACGTGAATCGCTCAGGTCCCCACTTTCGTGGGGATGACGGGTAAATATGGGATAGCGAGTGATTTTAGGGATGAGGCACAAGGTGTTGAGATGATGAATTAGATGCTTAAAGTGACATCTCATCTCTTAGTACTTTTTGCATTTCACTTTTTATTTCTTCATAGCTTAGATTTTGGCTAAGAAGATAATGCAGTTTTGCTAAGGCCGCCTCAGGGGTCATATCATAACCGCTAATCACGCCTGATTCGGCAAGGGCACAGCCCGTTGCATAGCCACCCATGTTGACCTTTCCTGCCAAACACTGAGTCAGGTTGACGACAATGACACCTCTATCTGATGCCTCTCTTAAATGGGCTAAAAGCTCTGGGTTTTGAGGTGCATTCCCTACACCGAAAGTGAGTAATATCATCGCATTAACAGGCTGTCTTAGCGTGTTTCGGATCACCTCATGAGAAATGCCGGGATACATTGTGATAACACCTATTGGTTGTGGTGTAATTTGATGCACCTTAAAGTCCCCGTCTGGTTTTAAATCGACAGTGACGCCATTACGTACATGGATATTGATTCCCGCTTCTAGAAGAGCTGGCAGGTTAGGTGACGTGAATGCACTAAAGCCATCGGCGTGCGTTTTAGTACTTCTGTTGCCACGCATCAACTGATTATTGAAAAAGAGCGTGACCTCATTTATTGGATAATTAGCGGCAATATGCAAAGCATTTAGTAGGTTAGCCTGACCATCAGAGCGAAGTTCTGATAGCGGGATCTGTGAACCAGTGACAATAACGGGTTTCGCCAAGTTTTCGAACATAAATGAGAGTGCAGAGGCGGTAAACGCCATCGTATCGGTACCGTGCAGAATAACGAAACCGTCATACTTGTCGTAATTTTTCTTAATGTCGTCCGCAATAAACTGCCAATCCTTAGGGGACATATCAGATGAATCGATTAAAGGCTCGTACTCGTTGATAGTATAATTTGGCATCTCTTCACGATGAAACTCAGGCATACCAGCCAGTTGCTTTTCCATAAAACCTGCGATTGGAATATAGCCGTGTTCGGATTTTTGCATTCCTATTGTGCCGCCTGTATAGGCGATATAGATATGTTTTTTCATAGCGGTCTTCATTTCTCGATAGGAGTGATGGCGGATTATATGCTTAAGTGTGGTAAAAAAAAATAGGTGCACAAGGCACCTACCTATTCTAATCGCATTTTCTTTTAAGAAGCCTTGAGTAAGGCTATTTTACTTCGCACGTTAAACAGAGTGAATAGACGCCCTTTGGATCGTTCAAGGTGCTGAGTAATTCAGTGTCTGCTATCAATTGTTTAGAGATCGGTTGTAGCGCCTCAGGCAATAAGGTTGATATATCAATCCCTAAAGAGGCATTTAGATTCTCGGATATTTGCTGCAAAAGTTGCTCTGTGGTGGAAAGCGGTTCTTCTACCCAATAGAGATTGTACTCTTCAACATTTGCTAGCTCGGCTGCGACCTTGACCGCCTCATCAAAATCACCCATCTGATCAACTAAGCCAGCGTTCATCGCATCAAAGCCGGTCCATACACGCCCTTGAGCAATCTTATCCACGTTTTCTACTGACATGTCACGACTCTGGCCTACTAGGCCAATAAACCGTTGGTAGCCATTCTCAATGCCTAACTGGAAAGCCTCGCCAGCCTTGTCTGGAATGCCACGGGTAATCCCTATACCAGAAAACGGGGTCGTTCCCACTCCGTCACTGTAGACGCCCAACTTGTTGAGGCCTTTTTCGAATGTGGTGATAACGCTAAAAATACCAATAGAGCCGGTTAACGTAGTCGGCTGCGCAATAATCTTATCCGCCCCCATCGAGATCCAGTACCCGCCAGAAGCGGCCATACTCGACATTGATACGACGACGGGCTTACCTGCTGCTTTTATTGCTTCCACTTCGTTACGGATAACCTCAGAAGCGAATGCACTGCCGCCTGGGCTGTCCACTCGTAGTACGACCGCTTTTACGTTGTCATCATTTCTGGCTTCTCGTAGTAATGCTGAGGCCGTATCACCACCAACAGTACCACGAGGTTGCTCTCCATCCATTATCGTGCCGCTTGCTACGATAATCGCTATATCATTAGAACTATGTTGGTATTCTGGTGTGACAGTGTTGCGATATTCGTAGTAACCGATAGCGTTGTAGCTGTCTTTGCCTTTGGCACCAAATGCCTCTGCCATTGCTTGGCGGATTTCTTGTCTAGTGGCGAGTTCATCGACCAATCCAAGTTGTTGGCTAAGCCTTGCTAAATCACCGTTAACCGCTTTAAGGTTCACCAGAAATTCATCCATGGAAGGATTTACTGAGTTAGCGTCTATATTTCGGTTTGAGGTAACATCATCAATATAGGCGGCCCACAATTGCGTTAACCAAGCGGAAGCCGATTCTTTTGCATCATCTGACATATTATCGCGGATAAAAGGTTCTATCGCTGATTTGTACGTCCCGACTCTGAATACATGGGTGTTGATATCCAAATTTTCTAACAGAGTCTTGTAATAGAGAGGATAAGTGCCATAACCGCTAAGCATCACCGCGCCATCAGGTGCCATGTATATCTTGTCGGCATAACTCGCGAGATAGTATTGGCTTTGATTATAAAAACTACTGATAGCGTAAACGGGTTTGCCAGACTCTTTAAAGGTATTGATCGCTTTGGCGATATAACGAAGCTTGGTTAAACTGGTTTCTGGTAGGTCTCTTAGGCTAATGATTAAACCTGATACCTTCTCATCATCGGCCGCGTATCGAATAGTATCGACGATATCGAAAAGTATGTTCTCTTTTGGTAGCTCTTGACCAAACAGAGAGCCAGTGACGGAATCCATCGGATTAATGTATCGCCTCTGTTCTACGATCGGCCCAGCAAGATTAAGAACAAGTGCAGATGTTTCTTTGACTTGTGGTGGTTCAATTACTTGGCTTGTTTGGGTATAACCCAGATAGACTAATCCAATAATAATAAAGAAAAACAGATTAAAGATAGCAAGGCGAATGAAGTTGATGATTTTCCAAGCCCATTTTAATGTGCCACCGATAAATTTAAATATTTTTTTCATGCCTTCCCCACAAATGCGATAAGCAGATGCATATAAAGAGTTAAGTTGAGTGAGTTAATCCTACGTCATAATCACAAAAAATACATCTTACATTGATCAATGTTGCACAAATGTAAACAGTTGTTTGATTTTTGATCGTAGAGTGAATATTCTAGTCTGACCATAATTAAAACAGTGCGCAGCATCCGTTGACGCATCTATGAAGCAGAAGTGAAACGATTATGTATCCAAAATTATTAGAGCCTCTCGACTTAGGATTTACTCAACTAAAAAACCGAGTATTAATGGGTTCCATGCACACCGGCCTTGAAGAGCACAAAGAAGGGCTGGGTAGATTAGCTGCGTTCTATGAAGAGCGAGCGAAAGGTGGTGTTGGACTGATAGTTACGGGTGGTTTTTCACCCAATTTTCGCGGCCGACTGCATCCATTAAGCGCGGAATTTAGTAAACCTAAGCATGCCAAAGCGCACCAAATAGTGACGGAAGCGGTACATAAACAGGGTGGAAAAATTGCCCTGCAAATACTGCATGCTGGGCGATATGCCATGCATCCACTTGCGCAAAGCGCATCAGGAATGAAGGCACCGATATCCAAATTCGCACCGAGCGAGATGAACGAACGCCAGATTAAAAAGACGATAGAAGCCTTTGCAAATAGTGCATCGTTGGCTCAACTAGCGGGCTATGATGGTGTTGAAGTGATGGGATCGGAAGGCTATCTGATCAATCAATTTATTTGTAAGCGCACCAACATGCGATACGACGAATGGGGTGGCAATTATAGAAAACGGATGCGCTTTCCTTTAGAGATAGTCAAAGCGATTCGCAAAGTGGTTGGTGAAGATTTCATTATTATATTCCGATTATCTATGTTGGATTTAGTCGAAGAAGGCAGCACGTTTGATGACGTTATTATGTTGGCGAAAGCGTTAGAAGATGCTGGTGTGACGATTATCAATAGTGGAATAGGGTGGCATGAAGCCCGAATTCCTACCATCGCGACTCAGGTCCCAAGAGCGGCATTTACGTGGGTAACGGAAAAGCTTAAACCTCACCTTAAGGTACCAGTGGTCACTTGCAATCGCATCAATACGCCTGAGGATGCTGAAAGAGTGCTAGAAGCTGGGCATGCCGATATGGTTTCTATGGCTCGTCCTTTTTTAGCCGATCCAGAGTTTGTGGTAAAAGCTGAACAAGAAAAATCGCATTTAATTAATACCTGCATCGGTTGTAATCAAGCCTGCTTGGACAGCATATTTCAAGGAAAAAGAGCAAGTTGCTTGGTGAATCCAATCGCTTGTTATGAGACCGAAATCCAGATTCAACCTGCCAAGATAGTTAAAAAAGTGGCCGTTGTTGGTGCAGGTCCAGCGGGGCTCTCTGCTGCCACAATTGCTGCGGAACGTGGACATCACGTTGATCTTTATGAAAAAAGTGATCGTATTGGTGGGCAGTTTCGATTAGCGATGCAGATACCAGGTAAAGAAGAATTTAGAGAAACGATTCGCTATTTCGCGAACCGCATCGACGAAACAGGTGTGAACCTAAAACTTAGCTCTGAAGTGAAGTTTGATGATTTGTCTGGGTATGATGATGTCATTATGGCATCAGGTGTGGCACCGAGAATACCAGAGATCAAAGGCATCGATAACCAAGATAAAGTCATTGATTATCAAACATTGATACGAGAAAAAACACCAGTAGGTGACAAGGTAGCGATTGTTGGTGCTGGTGGTATTGGTATTGATGTGGCCACTATGTTGACTGAACCAAAAGGCAATGACCTCAATGATTGGTTACATGACTGGGGAATCGATACCGACTTGAGTCATCCGGGTGGGTTGTATCCGCATCCAGAGCCGATCAGCGATATGACCGTCTGGGTCTTACAGCGACGGAAGAGTCGCGTAGGCAAAGGGCCGGGTAAAACAACGGGTTGGATCCATAAACGCACACTCGAAAAAAGAGGGGTAAACCTGATGGGTGGTGTGGGCTATGAGAGTATCGATGACAAAGGGCTAACGATTGATAACCGCGGCAAGATAGAGCTTTTAGAAGCGGACAAAATCGTTATTTGTGCTGGCCAAGAGTCCGTTCGACCATTTGAAAATAAGTGGCCTGAACTGAAAGGAAAGCTGCATGTTATCGGGGGAGCGGACAAAGCCGGCGAGTTGGATGCGGTTCGGGCGATACGCCAAGGTTTAGAGGTGGCGTTAAAAATCTAAACCAAAGTATTGATTCAAATGTGAATAAAGTGTAATAGTATTAATAACTATTCTCATTAACTGTTCTCGCCAAAAAGAACAGAAAGCATAAGAGGCATGTATGGATGCATTGGAGTTATTATTAAATCGTCGTTCAATTGCTAAGTTATCTGAACCGGCTCCAGGTGGTGCAGTACTGGAGAATATAATAAAAGCAGGATTACGAGCTCCAGACCATGGCGGATTAACCCCATGGCGTTTCGTCATTTCTCAAGGGGAAGGGCTGAAAAAACTGGCTGATATTCTGGTCAGTGCTGCGAATGCGGAGAAGAGCGAGCAGGGGGTTGTAGACAAACTGGCGAAAGCACCATTTCGCGCACCTATGGTCATAACGGTCATCGCAAAGGTGACCGAACACAATAAAGTCCCCGCATTCGAACAGCATTTGTCGGCTGGTTGTGCGGCTCAGTCGATGCAGATGGCGGCAGTAGCACAAGGGTTTCAAGGTTTTTGGCGCTCAGGTACCTGGATGTTTCATCCCGTTGTTCGTGAGGCTTTTGGTTTAGAAACGAACGATGAAATAGTTGGTTTTCTCTATCTAGGGACATCAGGTTGTGCGCCGATGAAAGTACCTGAACGAGATCTGACAAAATTTGTTGAGTACTTGTAGAGAGACGATTTTGATTGAGGCATACGTACCACTATTTAAATTAGTAATGATATCCAAATTGTGACATTTGCATCGCGTTATATTGGCCTAGATTCAATATAGCGCGATGCAACGTTTCGCTACTTAAACAGGTGACGATTCATCAATATCAACCGTTAGATCATCGGCAAGCATTTCAAGCTTCTGTTGAACAAAACTGAGCTCGATATCGTCTGGCAGCGATAACTGAAAATGGGCAAGAAAAATAGGGTAGCCCCAGTTTGGCGCACTTTGTGTGTGGGTTTTGAGTTTGTGGATGTTGATTCCCAACTGGTTTAGTTGAGCGGTCACTTCTTTGACTATACCGGGGCGGTCATTAACGGTGACGGTAAGGTAATGGAGTACTGGCGATGATAATGCCTGACTTTTTTCTTCAACGATATGGATCTGGAGCTCTTCAATTTGATCTAATGCCTGTCTTAACGCCTTGATGTGTTGTTCGTCTATTTCGATTTGTAGAATACCCGCGAATTGACCTGCCAATTTACTTAATCGGCTACTTAGCCAGTTACCATTGTTTTGGTATACCGAATCGGAAAGTAGTTCAACCAGACCAGGACGATCTTTACCAATAACAGTGATGATGAGATGCTTCATAATGGATTTCCTTTTTCGCGGTAAGTAAGCAGCAACTTTAACTATTTTACAAGGCTTTATCTCATTATTGAGGCATGTTTTGGTTCTGTCCAATTGTGTTTTAAAAAATGACTGGTTTTTCTTTATTTGGGGACACGAGATAGGCCGCCGATGAAAGTACCAGAACGCGATCGGATAAAATTGGTAGAGTACTTGTAGAAGTTGAGCGAATAAAGCTGTATAAATTAACAGTATTCCTTGCATTGTAAGGGCTAGATTCGCTAATCTAGCCCTTCTTAGATTTTTGTGGTGGATTAAAATTAATGGCACGTCTTTTTATTGCTGAAAAACCGAGCTTAGGTCGAGCAATAGCGGCTGGTTTACCCAACCCACAAAAAAAAGATCAAGGGTATATCCGTTGTGGAAATGGCGATATTGTGACGTGGTGTATCGGGCACCTGCTTGAACAAGTTGAACCCGATGCTTATGACGATAGATATAAAAAATGGAACCTAGCCGACTTACCCATTGTTCCACAACAATGGCAACTTAGACCAAGAAAAACAGCCAGCAAACAGCTTGCGGTTATTAGGAAGTTGCTTAAAGAAGCGGGTCAAATTATTCATGCAGGTGACCCCGATAGAGAAGGGCAGTTACTGGTTGACGAGGTTATTGATTATCTTAAGGTCAGCGCAAGCCGAAAAGCCTCGATAGAACGGTTATTGATTAATGATCTAAACCTGCCCGCCGTTAAACGCGCGTTAAGCCAAATGCGCAGCAATAAAGAGTTTATCCCGCTGTCTGTTTCCGCTCTGGCACGCTCGCGTGCGGACTGGTTGTACGGCATGAATATGTCTCGCGCTTATACTCTGCTTGGTCAAAAAGCGGGGTATCAGGGTGTATTATCGGTAGGGCGGGTTCAAACACCGGTTTTAGGGTTGGTTGTCCGCCGAGATGAAGAGATAGAAAACTTTGTGGCTAAAGACTATTTTACTTTGCACGCTCTGATTCCTTACCAAGACGGCCAGTTCAGCATAGACATACGAGCGCGTTGGAAGCCCAGCGAATCATGCCAACCTTGGCAAGATGAAGAAGGGCGAGTATTAAATCGAAAATTGGTCGAAAATGTGGCGAATCGAATTGCGAATCAACCCGCTGTCGTTTCTGAGTCGGAACAAAAACAGACCAAGCAATCGGCACCGTTGCCTTATTCATTGTCAGCCTTGCAGATTGATGCCTCCAAACGGTACGGTATGAGTGCTCAGGATGTATTAAATACCTGCCAGTCTTTGTATGAAAAGCACAAACTCATTACCTACCCACGCTCTGATAGTCGTTATCTTCCAAACGAACATTTTGCTCAAGCTTCGACAGTCGTAGCGGCGGTCGCAAACAACGCGAAGGAATTGGCAGGTGCCGTTAGTGGTGCGGATCTTTCTATCCGCTCAAAGGCATGGAATGACAAAAAAGTAGAAGCGCACCACGCGATTATCCCTACTCCGAAAAAAACCGCCATTAATGGTTTGTCTGGCCATGAAATGAAGATATACCAACAGATTGCTCGGCAGTATTTGATGCAGTTTTATCCCTCTGCGATTTACGCTGAAGCGAAGTTGGTTTTTGATATTGCGGGTGGTTGTTTTATTGCCAAAGGTCGCAAACTGATCGAGCCAGGTTGGAAGGTGCTTATTGGCAAAGACAATCAAGACGAGTCGGGCTTTGACACGGTTCCTCCGCTTAAAAAAGGCACTCAATTGATCTGCCGAGAAGGGGAAATAAAAGAGAAGAAAACCGAACCGCCGAAACATTTTTCAGAGGCAACACTGTTACAAGCGATGACTGGAATAGGACGTTTTGTTGAAGACAAAGAGCTGAAAAAAATCTTGAAAGAGACCGACGGCTTAGGTACCGAAGCAACACGAGCAGGAATTTTAGACACGTTGTTTAGACGAAAATTGCTGATTCGTCAGGGAAAATCCATTCTGAGTAGCCAAGCTGGACGAGGGCTGATACATGCGTTGCCGAATGAGTCGACGTATCCTGATATGACGGCACATTGGGAACACCAACTGCAAGGCATGGCAGAAAGAAACCAAGCCTATCAACCCTTTATGCAAGGGCTTGAGCAAAAACTGACATTACTGATGGAGGGGGTAAAAACCAACCCAGTTCCCAGTTCTCTGCAAGGTTTGCCTCAAGTAGAAAGAGCAACAGGTCGTCGTAAGCCTAAGTTTACTCGTAAAAAAAACCGCTGAGAAATTTTGAAGCAACACATACATTATGGGTGATTCAAACTCAGCGGTTTACTTTTTTTACATACAGACTGCACTAATAACATTAGTTATTTAGTGGAACCGGTATTACTCTCTAATTAAAATGAAACTCGAAATTTCGCCTTCGTCTGGATTTGGAGCGGGATTCGTCCACTCTGACTCTTGCCAGAATACTTTGACCGAATAATTGTTGTTGTCAGTTTCAATTAATGCCCACTTTCCAGAAGCCGTGTCGGTTAAATCATTTAGTACAATTGAAACGAGTCCATTATCAACTTGCCAGCTAAATGGGAATGATCCGTCTTCATCATCGACAAAGGCACCATTCATCGTATCGGAAAATTGAATTTTTTCGTCAGGAAAAACAGCGGTTGTTCCATTTACAGTTTCTAGCTCATTGATTGTCCACGTTGTGACACTTGTTAGTATAGTGCTTGTGAACGCTCCTGTTTGTTCCGTTGCTGTTAGTCCACAAGCCGTAACTGAGGCATCAAAATCGGTGACGGTAGCAAATGGAGAGGGTTGTTCGAAGGTGTCATCCCAATCAGTATTGCCGTTGTCACACTCGGATACTGCAGAGCGGTAACTAACATCGGTTAGTTCTCTTAGTTCAGATTCGTTAGAATCCTCCCCCCAGTAGTAGGCGTATGTCAACGTGTTATCGTCACGCGATAACAGAACCATTTGATCAAAATCGACGGTGCCATCGCTACTAGACTGTGTTAATACACTTAAACCATCGATGTTTTCCAAACGCCATTTTCTATCCTTATATTCGTCACCTTTAACATAGGTAAGGGTGCCGTCTGAATGATAATAATAACTGCGCTCTTCGTCGTTATCGTTCACTTTATGTGTCACTAAATCAAGGATGTCAACTTGTGAGAGAACAGTGGAGGTTGAATCGGTACACTGTAAATAGTTATTTACTCTATCTACAAACGTTTGCGTATTCCATGTCTCAGTACTTAATTCAAAACCACATGAGATAGAGACCTGAGCTAAAATATCAACCTTAGCCGTTGCATTGTAGATAACCATACCATCATCTATGGAGCCTTCAGGTTCGAATTCTCCAGCATACACACGACCATCATAGACTGAAAACAGTCTGTGTTGATCTTCAATATCGGCCGTCCAAATCCCTGGAGTCACCGAATTGAATTGGTTTATCATCACTTCCGTAATTGTGTAGGTCAGGATATCTTCGGAATTTATTGTCTCTCTGGTCCATAAACCGACGCCAATCTTTGTCACCTGATCAGTGCTCTGTTCAAATGAATAGTAATTGGCTTCCCCACCGTCAACAAACTCCACAAAGAGATTGTAGTCCATGCTTGTTGCTCTCAGGATATTTGCCGAACTTACACCACTGATATTCAGAGCTCCAGCAGACGTACTACTAATTATTTCGTTCAATGTTGATGTTGTATTATTATCACCCGCGTGACCGACTGAAGGTTGCATTACCCAAGGACTATTCTCCCATAGGTAGTAGATGTCGCTGTTGGCTGTCATTTCTAAATCAATGCGTTTTGCACCATTTGCAAATACAGCATTATCGTCAATGAAATTCTCCCAAGCTGGCGTGTTGCTAGAGATGACTTCACCTTCGAGATCAGTAATGGTTCCAGAGACCGAATAACTATAGGTATTATCGCTTCCCGGATGAGCAGTAAGCACATCGCCACTCATATCAAAGCGATACCCTTGTGGGACAATCCAACCTGAAGAACTGAGTTGCCTATCCATATCGAAATTAAGCGAAAGATCGGTAAGCACTTGATTCTCTAGTACCCTCTGGACTGACGTCAAACTAACCGTATCACTACCAACCCCATCAAATACGATGGTTTCAAGTAGGAGTGCGTTAAAGTCATCATCCCAGAATGAGTAAAGGGTTCCTTCATCCTTGATCAACTGAATCACTTCAGCATCTGCGGCGGCAACTGTAGGGGGTGTCGTTGTGAATTCCTGACCAATGATTTCGGACTCTGTTTCGTCACCGATGCCAGACGTGTAGAAAGCCAAAATACTAAAACGATTGTCCTCCGTATCTATTAAGGCGAGGTAGGTTTCATCATTATCTGTATCGGTTATATGTATGATTCCTTCTGCATTAATCATCCAATTGAAAGCTACCGTATAGCCATTGCTTTCCATATAAGTACCGCTGCCACCGGTATTAAAGGTGTAGCCGTTATACTCCGTTGCACTTTCCCTTGTATAGATAGTTAGATTTTCAACGGTACTTTGATTAAATGCACTATATCCACAGTTGGTTGCCGCTGGAGCGAAATCAGCATAGTTATCCGCATTGCTGCCAGTTGATGCAATGTCTTCGTTTGTACAAACGTTAAATACATCATTATTGATACTATCGAGTTGAGCTTGCGCTAACGATTCATCCAAGAAGAACTGCCCAAGATTGCTGGTCCAACTAAAGTTACTTAAGTTGAGTTCAATATCGTTGATCGTCACTTCTTCTCTTGTATAGGCGTCGTACCAGTCCCATACATTGTTTGTATCAATGGGTTTTGCAACGAAGAGATGACTGTTGGTGTTGTACACTAGCCAACCATCTTTAAGACCATTGTCAGTCAAGGTGACAGGCAGTTTGGTGTATTCACCCGTTGTCAGCTCACTATTGTTCGTTACCAAATACCATTGGACCGGTTGGTTAAGCGCGTCATATCGGAAGGATCTATTTGGGTTGATTGCGATATTGGATAGGCCAACAATATCACCCGTCGTGATGTCATTAATGTCGGTGCCACCGGAACGGAACGTCTCTATATTGCTTGCTAGGTTGCCAATGCTTTGGCTTTCCCACTCACTAAATACATAAGATAACCAAATGCCGTTATCCTGCTTGATATGCACAGTATAGTTTTGGCCGATGCTCTCAGAGGGTGCAGTGAAGTCGTAATTATCTAAGTGATAATGAGCCCATGTTGCGGCTTCGTTGAACTCGGTGTCATGGACGTCAGTTTTTGTTGCACTCCATTCACTAAACAGATAACCATCAGTATGTGTACCATCCACGAGTTTTATGTTTGGACTATTGATAGGCTGTTCGTCAAGCACATAGCGATAACCGTGATAGCTGTTTTCACCAGTGTTAAAGTCGACCGTTGCCGTCTCTTTGTACCAATGGGAAGTTAGGTTGTCTGTATTACCCGGGTTGAAGTTATAGTCGGCATACTCTTCTACGATGCCGTCGTTAGGGGTTGCCCAGACTGGACGTTCATAAGTGAACGTATAGGCGGTATCTGAATCAAGTACAAAGGTAAGCAACTCGTTGTTAGTGTCATCCGCTTGCCAGTCTTCTTGTTTAGAATAAGCCAACAGTTTGTCTTCGTCGTCAACCGTTCGTACGCCGGAATACATGAAATTAACGATGTGCGTATTGGTATCTTGATAGTCAAAACCAGAGACATCAAATTGGTCGTAGCTTATTGTCGTTTGGGAACCTAACCCTGTTACTGAGTAGGTTACGGTGACGTTATGAATAGTATCAATACCAGACAGGTCAACAGGGTGTAACATGCTTGAGAAGTCGGTTGAATTATAGTTACGACCTTCGCCATTGCTGACGTCTTCAGCAGAACCATCGGCTTCATCAATATAACGCCAGTATGTTTCACCGTTAGCTTGTTTGTCACCAATCTCAAATAACTTACCTTCAAATTGAGTGTCGCCGTCTAGGTTATAATCGAAACTATAATGCGTCACCCGTGAGAAGGTATCGGTATCTGGTTTGGTGTCGATAATTTCAACGGTATCGATAGTACCGTAGGTTATCGTACCAACACGGTAGACGATATTGGTGGTGGTCTTAATTGTGTCGTCAAGGAACTGTTCGGTGAGAACATGGCTACTTGCATCGACTATCTGTACTGAGATTGTGAGATCATCCACATAAGGTGTGGTATAGGTAGAAGCAACATCCACATCGGCGACCGCTTTTGTCGGGTCGTTGACATACGCATCATCAGTTTCATCGCCGTAACCATCACCATCGGCATCAGACCAATTGTTAATGTCAGATGGGAATTTGTCCGCTAAGTTGTCGCCATACGAATCGCCATCGGCGTCAACCCACTCGTCGGTATTTCCTAAGAAGGCATCATTCGTTTCGTCACCATAGCCATCACCATCGGCATCAGACCAATTGTTAATGTCAGATGGAAACTTGTCCGCTAAGTTATCGCCATACGAATCGCCATCAGCGTCAACCCACTCGTTGGGATTATTTCGGAATTCATCAATGACAAAGTCAACGCCATCACCATCGAAATCACCTGCTTTGCTGGCGTCAGAAGGGAAAGCATCATCAATACTATCTATGCTGTCGCCGTCATGATCACCAGCTTTAGTGTTGTCTAATGGGTGTACGTCTACGAGATTGTTCGATCCATCACTTTCATCCAAATAACCGTCATTATCATCATCAGTATCAGCGTTATTACCGATGTAATCATTATCACTGTCTAACGATTCATGTTTATTTAGAGGGAACGCGTCTTCGATGTCATTGATACCGTCCCCATCATCATCTAGATCTGAGTTATCTCCGTAGCCGTCACCTTCGTTTACACCTATCGGGTTCTTGAGGTCGCCGTTCGCATCTCTGCCATCGCCATCGGTATCCACCCATTCGTCTGGGTCATTGGGGAAGGCATCTATAAAGTCAGGCACAGAGTCACTATCAGTGTCTGTATTGGAGTCTTGGGTGCCGTCGAATACTTCTTCTTCACTGCTAAAATCTTGTTCTTCACCGTCCGCCGTATTTTCTTGTACAGTCTCGATAGTGGATTTTATAAGGCTACTTGCCGCACTGTTTTTTGCCAAGAATGATGAATCGTTAGCGTTATCGTCAGGATCATCCAGTTTCGCTTCTTCCACTACGCCCGCTAATCCTTCTGGTTCTTCAGGTAGTATATTCGAATTGACAATATTTTCGGCGGCAAAGGCAACGTCGTTGTTCCCTTCACCGATAAAATCACCCAATACATCCTCTTTATCAATGCCTAATTGGTCAGCAACTTGGCTTTTTGCTTTTTCTTTCAGTGCTTCAACTTCCGCTGGAGTAAGTTCATCTCTACCTAAATCATTTTTTTCGTTTGCCATTTGTTGCTCAAGAATGACATGAACTAGTGTAGACAAAGGGGTAACGTCTGTCTCCCCAGCAGGAGCAGACATCATATAAGACGTGTTTACTGGGTTATTTTCGGGGTCATTAATATCAATACCAATATCAATCGTTTCACCCGCAATGGCCTGAACCACTATCGGGTAATCTTCATAATTTTCTATGCCGGACACATCAAGTTTCGCCACTCCCCCTCCACCAGAGCGAACGGAGGGTTCAGCATCGTCGAGTAGGTAGTTTGAATTTAGATCTAACCATACGTTAGCATTTTGAAGGTAGCCATCAATCGCCGTTACGTCATAGGTGGTGATGACTGACGGGGTGGTTGTAGACGGTGGAGTTGGTGATGTTGATGCTGAATCACTATCACCACATCCCATAAGTGCACTCGTACCAATAAGGCCCAGTGCGATAGACAACCTATTTCTTTTCATTACGACATCCCTTGTAGTGAAGTAATAGTTTTATTAGAGTTTTTGCATTACGTTAACTCACAGCTTTGCATAGGATTATTTTCTCTCCATCACCCGTTTGGGTGATGAAACTGAGAAAGATCTAATTAATATGAACTAGGTCAATTTTTGGACTGATATCACAGTATTTACTGCTATGGCATTCACATCGAAATAATCGATATTGGCTATAATCAAGGTGTCTCGAACGAGATTTGAAACACAACATTTAAGCGGCTAATGGAGAGAGAGATGACGTTATCGACAAGGATTCGCTCGCCGATAGTACAACATAATCGAATGTCAATTAATCTCGAAGAGCTGGAGGAAACACTTAAATCGGAACTGTTCAGTATTGGTTTTGAGCAGGCTGTATTGGTGATACTCGACCCGCAGCAAAACTACACTTATGAGCACAGCGTTGGATTTACCGAAAAGCAACTTGATACTTATTCCTCCCACCAGAAACATGATGTGTATTTATCTGCCTATTTGCTCAAGGAAGCGTTTGGTCAATGTGTGTATTTGCAAGATCTTGTTCCTGATAAACAGATCAAAGACGACGTATTTTGGGATGTCTTATTGCCTACAATGAAGATACGCCATTCAATGTGTGGTATTCATCTGCTACTTAACCACTATTCGTTGATATTGAGTTGCCACAGTTCAAGAAAGCCAACGGTTAAGCAGCAATTAGAAATAGAGAATTTATGGCAATACCTTACACACTGGACGAACAATTGGATCGCTAAGGTAGAGATGCAACAAAGAAAGGCGCGGTTCTCTAGTTGTCGCTTTGCTTTAGATAAAGGAATTCGACTGACGGCGTCAGAGATTGATGTGTTAGGGTATCTAGTTCAAGGTCTTGATGGTTCGGAAATTGCGATGAGAAGGTGCGTATCGAAGGAAACAGTAAGAAGCCAAATAAAGCAGTTACTGCATAAGACAAACAGTAAACATCAAAACCATCTTATTTCCCGGTATTATCGTGAAGAGATTAGTATTACTCGTTAAAAATTATGATATCTTATTGCTCGATAAAAACACCACCCTAGTAACGATCTTAGGGTTTCGGTTATTGGTTGAAACGGAATTAAGTAATTTATGTTGTTAGAACAATTAATTGAAATCATTGAATATACCGATACAGATCACTTCGCCGAAGCATTGAACCGCTTCAATGAAAATGGAATCATTTCTGGTTCAACGTTGCCTTTTCTAAACGTTGTTTTTGAAAAAGCAGACGTCCCCCTCTGCAATAAACTCAAAAGTATCGGGTTTATTGGACAGATAGAAGTGACGTCAGCGAAAACGAATCAAGATGAAACAGAGTATGCGATCTATGACTCTGCTCGCTTTAGCTCTACGGATGCCCAGAAATGGATAAATTGCTAGCGTTACGTGCACAATCTCCTCTCAATTTTATCAAGATAAATGTTCATTCTTAAACATGTTTATTAACGGCTTCAATTGAGTCGCGGTCTGTATGATTGAGCGGCTAGCGTCCTGAATTTGGTTAATCTGCAATATTGTTCAATAAAGGTTGAGGTTGTTTGTTTATCCTTATTAAAAAGAGGATAGTGAATTTGAATAACCTGATTTTTGCAATGGCGACATTTGCCTTTGTAGGTGCAGTAACACCGGGCCCAGTCAATGTAATAGCAACTAGTACAGCGGCCAGTTTCGGTTTGGAACGAGCGATGAAACACGTAGCCGGAGCCTCTCTTTCTTACGCGCTTGTTGTGTTTATATCCGGTAGCATCATGCATATCATGCTCGAATTATTACCAATGATTGCATCATCAATGCAGGTATTAGGCAGTCTGTTCTTACTCTACATGGCCTCTAAAATATATCTTTCACCAATAACCAATTTTGAATCGACGAACCAATCAAACGCTGGTTTTTGGACGGGTTTTATTGTTCAAGCGATGAACCCCAAAGCGTGGTTGGTCGCGATGTCTGGGGTAAGCTTGTATGTCATTGGACAAGATAACGAACAATTTAACCTAGCGGTATTCACACTTGTCTCTCTTATTATTTGTTTAATCGGCGTTGGCATTTGGGCTATGTTGGGTAGCATGCTGTCAGTGTTTTTAGCAAATCCAATTCAACAAAAAAGGTTTAACCGAATAATGGCTGGGCTACTTACAGGCTGTGTGGTAATAATATGGTTATAGGTGGCAGAAGAGAGTTCGTATGAAAAAAGACGTCAGTGCAAGCTTTAAACAAAGCACCTTGCTCAGTTGGATAGAGTTAAGGGAGGCAAAGGGAAGTCGTGCTTGCTACGAGTCACATTCACATCACGAGTTCTCATTTGGAATGGTGACCGAAGGGCGAGCAAAATACCACAATAGACAACATACCTATCAAATAGGTAAAGGTGACATCGTCACAATTAATCCGAATGAAGTACACTCTTGCAACCCTGAATCTGGACTATGGTCGTACAGCATGCTCTTTGCTAATGTTCGCGAGATGGGAGAAGCGCAACGAGACGTTTTGCAATGTGCGATTGGAAGTTATCTACCATTCGACAATGACTTAGAGCGAAATACGCAGATTCAGGCCACATTTAAAGCGCTGTTAGCCGCGGTTCGAAATGAGTATGACGTGTTGCATGCGCAGGTCTGTCTATATGAATTTATAGAAAGTTGCTGGCTGGATAAGATGCCACATTATGATGAATTGTCTGTTCCTGAACCGACTCTAAACCGTATAAAGGAGAAACTGTTTGACGAGATTAGTGACGTGCATCAGTTAGAAACGCTTGCCAGTGAAGCGGGTATGAGTCGGTATCAATTACTTAGAGCGTTTAAGAAACAATATGGCCTACCACCTCATGCGTATTTGATAGATGAGAAAATTAAGCGTTCAAAAACCATGCTTAAATCTGGGCAAGCTATCGCTGACATCGCATTACAATTGGGTTTTTCAGATCAAGCCCACTTCCAGAGACAATTTAAAAAGAAACTGGCAGTGACACCAAAATATTATCAGTCACATTTTGTGGGGAAATAAGCCCAATCAGGCCTGTTTTATAAAAGGCTGATCTACCATTTTGGGCTTATGATTATGTCGAGCGTTCTAGTTAGAAGGCCTGTTCAAACGAAAGTAATTCTACTCGGTTTGAAATAGCGTGAAGTGCTATGTTGTGGATCATTTCATCTGTCGTCGTACAAGCATCACTCAGTATAGAAACCCTATATTTTTCTGCGGACTTGGATATAGCGGTATGGGTTACACAGTTTTGGGTCATCATTCCACAGATCAACAATTCGTCTACGCCATACTTATTCAGTGTTTCTTCAAGATTGGTCCTAAAGAACGCGTCGGCGCAATGCTTTATAACAACGTCGCCGTTAGGCGCAACATTGACAACTTCCTTATGAATTTCCGCGCCAGCGGTACCTTCATTAAAAAATGGGGAGATACCCCTTGCAGGGTCTGCAATATGTTGTACGTGAATTACGGGTATGGAGAGAGAGTTCGCTTTATTTATCGACGACTTAACATTCATCAAAGTTTGTTTGGTATTCCAAAGAGGGAATTTACCTTCGGGGAAATAATCGTATTGTAGGTCGATAACGATAAGTGCTTTCTGGTTCATTATGTAGGCTCCTTTTGAATGAGTAGAGTGACTATATCCAAAAGTACCGGTGCATTTTATAGGCTAATATGACATATTATGTGCAATAAACGACAACTGGTGTGTTGGTATGCCGTCAGATAAAAAATTCACTATCGCCATTTTTAGCTACCCATTTGCTTTAAAGTCGGCGGTGTACGGGTTAGAAGACGTGTTTCAAATGGCAAATACTGTGTGTGAAAGACAGAGTATTCATGTTTGTTTTCAGGTGACAATTGTCACTCAAGACAGCTTGCCTAATGATCAATATGATGTATTGGTTCTGCCGCCATGTACCGATCAATCTTATTGCTTGTCTCCTGACCAAGAAGATATTGATTGGATAAATGAGGCTCACAATAGAAGGACTTTGATAGCTTCGACTTGCGCAGGTGCATTCATTTTAGCGGAGGCAGGCTTGTTGGAAAACCGGGTAGTAACAACACATTGGGGATTAGAGCAGAGCTTTCGAGAGCGATATCCACATATTGAATTGGACATTAATAAGATAATCATTAACCAAGGCGATATTATTACCGCAGGCGGTATGATGTCATGGGTAGACCTTGGTCTAGAAATTATTTCACAATTGGCTTCACCACTCGTAATGCGTCAATTAGGTAAAATGTTGGTGGTCGATACTGGCGAGCGAGAGCAGCGATTCTATAAACAATTTTCTCCTTCTTTTAGCCATGGCGATCAAGCGATCGTGAATGTTCAACATAAAATTCATCATGCTTACGATAAGCCAATGACGGTGGTCGGGTTAGCGGATGAATTTGGTATCACCGTTCGAACGTTACAACGGCAGTTTCTCAAGCTGACAGGCTTTTCTCCAAATCAATATCTGCAGCGTGTACGGGTTCAAAATGCATGCGAATTACTTGAAAACTCAAATCACTCTTTCGAGCTCATCGCGACGATGGTTGGTTATGAAGATATTAGTGCCTGTCGAAAGGTGTTTGTTAAAATAATGGGACTAACCCCAGGGGCATTTAGACAGCGGTTTTCAGCGGTATTGGCTATGTCGGATAAAACTTAAGTGCATATCAATCTAGAGTGACCAGAAATGTGAATCAACTATTTGTGGTTAGGCTCTATCTGTGCGAAAACATGTTGCAATGAGAAATCGTAGTCAGAATAAGATTGTTCGCTAGTGAGTTCGAAGCCTTTAAAGTTTATCTTACTCCAGTTCTCGTCGCCAAGTTTTGTGAGGTATTGGTCGACATTGGTGCTGTCTATGCTTTGCATTTGGAAGTGGATCTTGCCTAGTGGCGTTTTATTACTGTTATCCCTTCTTGTATGGTAATCGTTGAGAGCCACTAAAGCCCAAGCTCCAGCAAGGAAATGGCCTCCATCGGTCGCCACCAGGTGACCACCTTTGACCAAATTAAGGCCTTGCAAAGACCAATTTAACCCCACTACACAGATGTTTGTTCCCGCCTTCAGTCCGTTTGCTTCTATCGCTTGCTTAGCTCCAATAGCGATAAGGTCATTGGCCGCCCAAATAGCCGTTGCCTGTATATTGGTTTGCATGGACCATTTTATATAGCTATCAGTAAGTCGTCTTGCTTCTTCTTGACTCCAGTTAGCATATAAGAAACGGTCTAATACAATATCGTCGTTTTTTCTTATTACGGACAATGCACCTAGATTGCGTTCTATAGAGGCGGGCGTTACTTTATCGCCGCCTATCGCCAACATGTGGATTGGTTTATTATCAGACAATGGCTTAGCACACTGGTGTAAAGCATGCATTTGTCGTTGACCTGCAGAGTAATTGTCAGGAATAACGGAACCAACAAGATTCTGGTTGCCTGACATCGCGAATGCAATACGTTCCTGTTGTATGGGGGTGAAGTCATTCAATAACATCAATGTCTTTATATCAGAGCCAATAGTTTCTAAGAAAACGGTTTCGGCAGATTGTTCTTCGTTCACTAAAATAAGGTAGTCAGGCGGGTTAGCTCGGTTTGCTATTTCTTTCCCTAAGCGCATCATTTTGCCTCGACTTCTATCTGCATAAATGACTTCAAGTGTCATACCAAAATCGTCAGAAGCGGCAACCATGGTCTCCGTTACCATATCCCAGAATCGTTCCCCTTTTTTGGCAGGGTTTAAAAAGGTGACATCTATTGCATGAGCAATGGGAGATGATAGCGCTAAGCTTGAGAGTAGAACGAGTAATACGTACTTCATGAGAGCTCCAAAAACACTGATACTAAATTATAGATCTATAAATAACGTTAGGGAATAAAAGATGGAACAAGTAGGCGTTATTAATCTATAAATCGCTGTGATGTTCAAGTTATTAGGTAACTACTTGCATAAGTATCACATATTCATAAGGATGCCCAGAGGAGGGCACATTGACCGTTAATCATTAAGTGCGTATGGTTCTTATTTAGATTCTGATTGATAGGGTAAGAATGAACAGAAACGTCTGGCTCCTTTCACTTTGCCAAGCATTACTAATGACAGGCAACATATTACTTATTTCAGTGATTGGTCTCATTGGAAAAGAGATCGCACCGAGCCAAAGCATGATTACTTTACCTGTTGCCCTGCAGTTTTTGGGTTTAATGTCAGCCACCATACCAGCGTCATTAATTATGGGTAAGTTGGGTCGGAAACGGGGGTTTAGCATTGGTAATATGGTGGGTATTATTGGCGCGTCATTAGCGACGTTTTCGCTTTATAGCCAAAACTTTTACCTCTTTTGTACCGCCACATTCTTGTTGGGTATCGGCATTGGTTTTGGCACGCTATACCGTTTTGCTGCTATTGAAGTCTGCGATGAAAGCGTGAGACATCGAGCAATATCTATCTCTATGGCGGGTGGCGTTTTGGCTGCGGTTTTGGGCCCTAACTTAGCGATTATGTCGCAGAGTTGGTCTGATAACGGGCTTTATGTTGGCGCATTTGCTTCACTTATCATATTAAATATATTGGCCTTAAGTATCCTTCAAACCATTCAGTTTCCTGATTCGAATCTTACTCATCAGAACTTAAAATCTGACCCACTAAAAACCATTATCACTCAACCTAATTTTCTTATTGCCGTATTCGCGGCTGTCATAGCCTATGCGGTAATGAACATTTTAATGGTGGCGACACCGTTAGCTATGATTGGTTGTGGGTTTGATTTTACTATGGCTGCCGGTGTTATTGAATGGCACGTATTGGGTATGTTTGTGCCTGCTTTTTTTACAGGACGACTGGTGGAAAAATTTGGTGCGAGAAAGATGATATTAACGGGAGGCTTGCTCTTTGTCGCTTGTGTTGCCGTCAATATTCACGGCCAATCTATATGGCACTTTAGAGCCGCATTAGTGTTACTGGGCGTAGGGTGGAATTTTATGTTTATTTCTGCAACTGGGTTATTTAGTCAATCATATCAACCGCACAACAAACCCAAAGCGCAAGCTTTCAATGAGTTCATGGTGTTTGGCTGTGTCACCATTACGGCGCTGCTATCCGGTTGGCTGGAAGCGACCGTCGGATGGAAGAGTTTAAATATTTATGTTTTGCCGTTTGTATTGGTGGTTATCGTGGTATTTATAGCCAACACTAAACACACCGCAGAACCGCAAACAGACTAAGCCTATTCACGAATTAATACATGATGCCCGTCATTGAAATCTGATGCATGACGTGCGACTCTGTCGCGTTTTTAAACGCAACGTTATTTTGAGTGAGCACGTATGTTCAGATTGTCGGTATTGGTTAAGCTTTTCATTCTAATGGCAAGCTTAGGTGCCTCGCCTTTTGGTTTTGCTGAAGAACCGTCTATGTGTGGGGAAGGTTGTCACATTATCGAACCATATGTTCAAAATGCAAAAACAAAATCGAACCTGCTCGTTTTTAAACACAGTGTGGAATGGGAAGTGAGTTGTATCGACTGCCATGAAAGAACAGCAGAACAGATCGTTCAAGAGAAAGAAGCCTATGAATCGGGCCATTACGAAACACATTTTTATCCGCGTGAGGTTAATAATGCGTTTTGTCTCGGCTGCCATGAAGATTATGATGGGCTGAGTGAACGTACTCTAGAGTTAGAAAAAGTGACGGGTATAAACCCGCACAGGCCACATTTGTCGCAAAGAGATTGTGCTAGCTGCCACAAGATGCATCGCCGCTCTCGTTTCAGTTGTTCTGAGTGTCATAAAGGGGATTGGGAACGAGCGTTACCTGCCGGGTGGCAGATCGCAAAATAAGAAGGCTTCTCGGTTGTCGAGCCATTCAGGATATTTGGTCATCGTTTTTGTGTAGTGAGGTTGTTGGTAATGCTTTGTTAACCAGTATCGAAGATTCGGGTAGGGGGCATTTGCGTACCATTTACGCTCCACACGAGAAAACTGACGGATAAAAGGCAACAGAGCATAGTCCACTAAACTGGGGGCATCCCCCATTAGATAGTCACGATCGGTAAGGCGATGCTCTAATTCAATAATAAGCCGTTCACACTCTTGTCTATGGTCAATCACTGAGTTGTCATGGTAACGGGATGCCGCTTTATACGCGTTGAGTGTACAAACGAATTTTTTATCATTGAGACTGATAAGTTCCAGCATTTCTTTGAAGCCACTTTTCTGACCACTTAATAAAAGGTTATCAGGGTCATTTTGTGTCAGTGCCCAAACCATAATATCAATGCTTTCATCGACCACCGTTCCGTCGCTTAGTAATAGTGTAGGCACGGTACCTTTTGCCGATGTAGCTAACATTTCGTCAGGCTTATTCCTCGTAACAATTTCACGTAACATCACGGGTTGCTGTGCCAACAAGAGTCCTAATCTTGCACGTATGCAGTATGGACATTGTCGTAGTGAGTAAAGAATGGGGAGGGGATTATCATTCACCGAGTGACCTACCTTGCGTGTTTCGTATTGGCAATCTTTAGTGTAGATGATAGTGTCGGGTCATTGCTACAAAGCGAAAAGGTATTCAGATAATGACCAATGAACTTGATGACAAACATTGTCCATTTTGTAAAAAAGAAAACAGTTGTATGGCTCAGAGTACACCCAATTCATGTTGGTGTAATGAGGTAAAAGTCCCTGCCGAGTTACAAAAATTAGTTCCAATAGAGTGGCAGCACAAGTCCTGCATTTGTGCTGCTTGTGTCACTCGTTTTAACCAGGACCCTTCTGCGTTCCAAATCAAAGCCGTTACGAAATAGTTCTATGGTGACCATGCTTTTCCGCTGCGAGTATAACGGGTTCTTCAATGTGTCGTTACACTAGATCGTCTTTACCTTCGATTAAAAAGTGATGACTGATAGAACCAGCAGTGCGTGCTTTAAAATGTGGGGTGTACTCGGGGTCGTTCATGAAATTGACCGCCGCTTCCTTTGATGGCCATTCAATGATTACGCGCAGAGCTACCGGCTCGCCTTCACCCTCTAAGCGTTCATGACTGGCGGTTCGAGCTCGATATATACCGCCGTGTTTAGCGACAACCTTGGTTGTTGGGGCAATATAGTCAGGAATCCAATCTTCAGTTGTTGGGGTTACTTCTAGTACTGAATAATAAGCCATCTGTTTTTCCTTTAAGAAGAATGTAGTTTAAGGACGTGATTGGTTGATAAAGAGCATAGTTGTGTTTGTAGAAATTGACAATATTCACGAGAATTGCTGGCTTACTGACGGATATGAGCCTTACGTAACCGTAATGAATGAACGAGTTTGCTAATATTCACTAATATGTATTCTATTTATGTCACGGTTACTTTTTGATGAAAGAGCTATTTGAGTTCAGTCTTTATCTTCTTTATGGCCTAATTTTTGTCGTTATTGGTTTTACTATCTTTTTTAGAGATTTCCGATTTAGCAATCTTTCGATTGCCTCTGCGTTACCCACTTTAGCTGTATTTGGATTCATACATGGATTGCATGAATGGTCTGAGATGTATCTGTTTGTTTACAAGCAAGAACTGAGCATGCATACCACCGTTAAGCTATTCAAAGTATTCAAATTGTGGCTTTCTTTCTTGGCATTGGGTTATTTCGCAATTCAAATGCTATCGATGACTAAATGGCGCTTGAGAAAGCAGTTATTGGTTGTCGCTGAGTTCGTCAGTGCCGTCTTTCTGTTTAGTGTCATTTATCGATATTTTCACCAAGACTTGAATGATTTTGTTAGAGACACCACCTTGCAGACCCGTTGGTTGTTTGGGTCTTGTGCGGGGATTTTAGCCGGTGCATCTTTGATGAATTATTCACAGAAGTTGAAACTGGAAGAGCGAAAAGCGGCCAGTGCTGTTGGCCGACTAGGGATATGCATTATTATTTATGGGTTATCTGCCGGAATTTTTTATATAGAAGATCTCACTATAGGTGCATCCATTAGAACGGCAATAGCGTTTATGATTTGGCTCTATTTGAGGCAAACATTGAAACTATTTGAAGACGAAAGGCAGCTACAAATAGAGGGAGCAATTCGGCAGTTTCACCATGATAGTAAACTTAGAGAGTTAGGCGAACTGTCGTCGAGTATCACTCACGAAATCAAAACGCCACTTAGTAGTGCGTTGATGCGCTGTGATCTGCTAGAGAAACAGATTGATCAAGATGACGTTGATAGAGAAAAAATGAAACGGCAGCTCTCTTATATTCGAAAAGGGGTGCTGAAGGCCGCGCATATTAGTCAGGAGTTACTGCAATTTTCGCATAAGAGAAATGCAATAAAACAAAAGGTCTCGATGGATGAACTCGTCAACGAAGCTCTTAACCTGATGGAACATAGGCTACACTATTTTGATATTCAAAAAATTATTATGCCTAACCTCTTTTTCTATGCGGACAAAGAACAATTAGAAGAGGTGCTGATCAATTTGATTAACAATGCGATTGATGCATCAGAAGAGAACAAAAAGATAGTGATAAAAGCAGAGCAGAAAGGCTTACGAGTGATTTTATCTGTCATTGACTTCGGAACAGGTATAGACGAAGCCATATTGGAAAAAGTCACATTGCCTTTTTTTACAACGAAAGATAAACATCATGGTACTGGCTTAGGTTTAACCCTTTGCCAAAAAATAGTCGACCAGAATGGAGGCAGCCTCTTAATTGAAAATACTGGTACCGGGCTGTGTGTCAGTATAGAACTGCCTATGGAGAGCCAATGAGCCTAAAATTACTTGTCGCTGAAGACGACTTAGATCTAAGAGAAGTCATTACAGAAGCATTAAGCACAGACGGATTTGTTGTGGATGCTTATGAAAGTGCGGAGCAAGCGATCAGTTGTGCCACTCGCTACCAGTATGATGTTGCGTTGCTGGATTTTGTGATGGGAGGAATGAGTGGTATTGACGCCATTTCAATTCTAAAGCAGCTTAACCCCAACATGGGAATTGTAATTATCACTGCGTTTGGCACGATAGACACTGCCGTTGAGGCGATGAAGAAAGGGGCCGACGAGTTTTTAACCAAACCGTTTGATGTTCAAACCCTGTCCGTTACGCTTAAAAAAGTGCATGCGGAAAAAACACTAAAGTCCCCTCGTTTTGATAAAGACAGCGATCTGGTGTTTAGTGCGCTTGCTAATCCTATTCGCCGAAATGTCATCTATCAGCTTAAAACGCACCAAAAGCTTAAGTTTATGGACCTATGTAGACTGGTGGGGATAGAAGATCATACAAAGTTCAATTTTCACCTACGTCAGTTAACGAAAAGTGGGTTAGTCGAAAAAGACGATGAAAAAGAGTATACATTGACCAAAGTTGGGTTAGAGATTGAGTCGCGGATATTAACCTAATTGTTGCCTGGTTGTCGCATTTGCAGAAAAGAGGTGTACCCAATGATGATGGGTATACCTCTTTTCTGTTCAGCTAATTAATGTGACGGGAATTTACTGTTTTGTTTTTTCAATTTGGATTCAATAATCTTTGGGTGCTCGAAGTAAACGGAGTGATTAATACTGGCCTTCATCGCGTCAGAAAACACGCCAGTGTAGAAACCATCTAGCTCTTCATCTTCTTCGTCATGGCAGTCGGTACAGATGTCTTTTGGTTCAAACTCTTCGTGAGGTAGATGACATTCGACACATTCCATCTCTTCATTATCTTGATGTTTGATATTGTGCTGTCGCCCTTCCAAATTTTCCATCTTATCGTGGCATTCAATACAGCTGTTATATTCAAACTCCAGGCTATCAGACGGCTCTTCACCTTCGTGGCATTGACCAGCACATGTCTCGTCCTTTAAGTGAAAGTTAGCAAGATTATCTTCATCCGGGCTGGGCAGATCTTCTGCCCATGCTGTTGATAAGGATAGTGTGCAAAAGATTAATAATAGGGCTCTTATGAGTTTCATTGCTGTGCTCCTTTAATTACCTACGCCATGACAGTCTATACACATCAGTATTCGTTCTGTGTGTTCAATATTTTTCATTGGGTCGATGTCATTGTGAATATTGTGGCAAGAAGCGCAGCTAACTGGCTTAACGTGCACATCATGCGTCCACTCAGCGTCTCTCAAGTTTTCTATAGAGTGACAGTTCATGCATTGTTTGTTCTGATCAAAATTCGTCATTAAACTGTGTTCAGAAAAACTGATTATTGTGTTGTCTTTCTTAGGATGTTTTTCTTTAATGCCATGACAGGCGGTGCAGTTATTTAAAAACGTGTCACTAGCGTGTGAACCGACGGTGGAAATGGCGCTGATGTCCTTGATGAGTCTTTTTTTCTGGTGGCATCGAATACAACGTTTGTTCTCTTTAAGCAACGTATCCATTTCAAATTCTGTGGATAGCTGAGTTTGAAAGATTTGTTCGCGGTCTGTATCGATACTGGAATTTGTTATAACCGTTTCTTGAGAGTAAGAATTACTATTAACGAAGACCGAGAAAAAACCGATGATTAATATTTTGCGTAACAGGTTAACGTTAAACATGAATTCCTCTCCATTAAATAGTGCAGGAATCAAAATTAGGCCAATAATTATTGGCCTAATTTATTACTTATATTCTACGAGGATTACTTAAACTCTAGGTTTAATACACCGCGATGGAATACGTGGTTGATTTGTGAATTATCAAATACAGCGACACCAAATGGATAGGCTTTATTCATGTCTTTAAACTGAACGTCTTGTGTGTCGGCATTTTTGCCGCTCGTAACAAGCTTACGTTTCATTTCTAAAGTCCAAACGCCATCTTTCCACATTGCACCTACTTCAACATCACCACGAGAGCCAGTGAACGGCGAACCCGTCAAACCTGGTATTCTTTCAAGCTTGTCGTAGTCGGCTGTAAATGGTTTTTTCTCGGTGTCTAATATCAGTAAGGTGTCTTGCTTCAGGTTGTCTGAAACAAAAGCGGGTTGACCATCTTTCACGTTATTAACGTAACCGCCACCATCTTTGTCATCGCCTTTACGTCCCCAACCTTTGTTTACTTTAGGGTCGGTGTTGCTATTGACGTGTTGGTCATCAAGTTGATTGTGGACCGCACTACGTACACCTTTCCAATGCCACATATCTATGTACTGGCCTTCTTTGGTGTATTTACGAGCTGGGTTTTTATCTTCTATACCATTGATCATACCGTCTTTAGAACGGTGACATGCTGTATTACAACCTTTCTCTTCAAAGCCATCGGCGTTGATGTTCCAGAAGACAGCAAATTTATCTTCATAGTATGTATTGTCGTGGCCTGTACTGTCTTTGTTTGAAAGCTGTTTCCATGAACCGTCTTCTTGTTTTACCCAAGGGAAGCGGTCGATACTTTTGGTTGGATCATCGTAGCTAACCAAAAAGTAAACGTACTCGTCATCGTATAAAGATTTCATTTCAACGTTGGTTTTTTTGATACCTTTGTAACCGTTATCTGGTTTGTACGGCAGTTTATTGAGCTTAACTTTAACGGACTTTGCGCTGTCCCAAAGTTGGTCTGCAGTGCCATCAATGGTTATGTTTGATGTGATTTTACTACTTTCTAAAATATCACCTTTAGCTTGGGCTAAGCTAAGTGGCAATAACGATAATGCAACGGCTGTACTGGTTGCGATAATTGAATATTTCATTCTCCGCTCCTGTGGCTTTCGAAATATGTCTACCACTAAAGAGTAGGAGTGTTCGGTATGCTTAAACTTGATTAATATCAAACTAATATATATATCAATTAACTATTAAATGGCTTTGTGAGCTTACGGATAATTTATGATAAGTGTAATTATACGACCACTAAAAGATGATAATTAAAGTTATCATCTTTTAGTGGTCGATTGATTTTTTTGCTTTGAATTAGATAGTTAGTCTGATTAGTATCGGTGGGATTTGGGCCTACTTTAACCGCGGTACTGTTTTTTTCTACGTGGTTCCTGATCACTTGATAATCTATGTTCGCTTTAATTATAAGTACAGACAAAATAAAAATATAATGGGCCTTGTCTGTACTATTTAGTGGCGAAATGAGCACTTATCAAAATGCGGGTTTGACCCAATGCGTTGCTATGTTGTTTTCGCAGATAGCGATAAAACGCCACTTATCAAACGTAATGCAAGGGTGGGATGTTGAGAACACTAATGTATCTCCGACATCAATTTGACAGTCATCATTCACCTTTAAAAATAGATGTTGGTCCATGATATCGGTCGTCTTAATTGAGCTCACCTCAACATCAATTTGCTGCCCATTTCGATATACTCTTTCTAAAGAGGGGAGATCAGTATCAAACGCGACATCGCGCTTACCTAAGTTGACAATAATCAGGTTCTTTTCAGGACAAGATTGAGCATATGCCCATACTTCGATGGCCGATTTCAAATCGGATTGAATGTTAACGTTAAAACTATTGGATTTTTCTATTCGCTTCAAGACGTTGTCTTGTGCAACTTGATAAATGCCCTTGTCGTGGGAGACATAGCAACCAGGTCGGATTATCTTCCTTGAGTTAATCGTGATGTTTTGGAAAGCTTCGATGACTAAGTCGTACCATGCTGACCCCGCCCCAGTGATTATCGGATTATTGGTATCAAAGACAGACATACTGCATAACTGAACGAAAATATCACATGTATTGTCGATAAACTGTCGAATTGCTTCTTCTTCGTTTTCACCATGTATGACACCTTCATAGAACTCCAGTCCTTGAAAAGACAAATTGTCAGAAGACTGAATCTCGGCCACAAGTTGGTGTACGTCTTTCTTATGCCGTACACCGCTTCGGCCGCCAGAAACCCCAATTTCCAACAACACATTGAGCGACCTTGAATGCGATTCAAAGAATGAATTGAGTGCCCTTACATTTGGTATGGAATCGACACAAACATATAACTCAATATCCTCCATTAATTTTGAAGCGAGCTCAAAATTGGCTTCACCAACAAGTTGATTGGCAATAAGAACGTGTTTTGCTCCGGCATTTTTTGCAACAAGAGCCTGTTGTATATTTGCTACTGCTATTCCCCATGCGCCAGCATCGACTTGCATTTTTAGAATTTCAGGGGTCAAACTCGTTTTACCGTGTGGCGCTAATAACACCCCACACTGATTGGCGAAGTCTTGCATCCATTTAACGTTATGCTTAATCGCGTCTTGAATCAATGTTGCGCAAGGCAAACTTACTTCCCCTTTACGGAGGTCATATTGTTGGCTTTTTTTCTCCTTTGCGGGCAATCCTTTTTCATATGCATTGATTGAATCGTGAAAGTTACTATCACACATTTTGATTATCCTTGAATTGTTGTTTTATGAGTAACAATTTTAAGTATATGAAAATAAACAATAATAAAAAGATACCAGTACTTTAATGTTAAAAAGTATCAATCTACTCTATACTTAATGAGTTTTATCTCACAGATTTATTGCCAAAGTAAAGCAATAATTAACCCCGTTGATGAGGTCATTATGAATATAGAAATTGACATTATTTCGCGCATAACAGAGATGTATCCAAAGTTGCGTGAAGCAGAAAAATCGGTAGCAAAAGTCATTATTGATGACTTGAATTTTGCATCTACAGCGAGCATTTCGGAGCTAGCGGAGCAGGCAAACGTCAGTGAAGCGTCGGTAACTCGATTTGCAAAAACAATGAGTTGTAAAAATGTACGAGATCTTAAGCTAAAAATTGTTAAGTGCTTAGCGGTAGGGCAACGATTTATATATGAAAAACCAGATGAGACCGGTGTTCAAGGCATCTACCAAAGTGCCCAGAACATTATTCAGAGAAACAGAGATGTTATTAATCCGGGGTTATTAAATCGAACCTGTGAAATAGTTAATAATGCAAGACAGATCATCATTATTGGTATGGGCGGTGGTTCGACAGTATTTTCTCAAGAACTTCAATTTCGACTGTTTCGTCTCGGCTATGTCGTGTCTTCATATAGCGATGGTTTATTAACAAGAATGGCCGCTTCAACAATCGAAGATAAAGATATTTTGGTTGCATTGTCTATCTCTGGATATACAAAAGAAATCATAGAAAGCGCTGAAATTGCTCGTCAGTATGGGGCAAAAGTGATTTCGATTACCCAAACGGGAACACCTCTGAGCGACATAAGTGATATTACGTTACCTATTGTTACCGAAGAGAGTGATTACATATATAAACCATCATCATCTCGGTACGCCATGTTGGTGACAATAGATATTCTCGCTTATCGATTGGCAGCGTCGAATAAGCCAAAAGCGAGAGACAAATTAAGAAGACTCAAAATTACATTAGATAATCATCGAGATGGTGGTGGACGACAACCATTAGGTGATTAGTTTTAGTAGATTAACTCAAGGCGAATAGCTCAAGGCAAACAAATGAGTAACGGATATTTAATAAAAAATATTTTTATTGTTGATGGGACAGGAAACGCCAAATATCTTTCAGATCTGGAGATCACAGAAGACAGAATTACGGAAATTGGTCAGAACTTGGAGCCGAAAAATGGCACATTTATCGATGGTAGTGGGTTAACACTGGCGCCTGGATTTATTGATGTACATACACACGATGATACGAATGTAATACGTTACCCGGAATGTATTCCCAAAATAAGCCAAGGGATCACAACCGTTATTGTTGGTAATTGCGGTATTAGTGCATCACCAGCAGTGTTGACAAAAAGTCCGCCGGATCCCATGAATCTTCTGGGTCAGAAAGAGGATTTCAAATACGCGACGTTTGAAGATTATGCACAAGCGGTGGATATTGCTAACCCAGCGGTAAATGTCGCCGCTTTAATCGGTCATACAACGCTTAGAAATAATGTTATGGATGATCTCTACAGGACGGCGACAGAAGACGAAATAGAACAAATGAAAGTGGCTTTGTCTGATTCGATGCGAAGTGGTGCGCTAGGACTCAGTTCAGGTTTGGCCTATGCCTCTGCCTTTGACTCTTCTACCGAAGAGGTAACAGAACTTGCTAGTGAGCTCAATAAATACAACGGCATTTATACAACGCATATGCGTTCAGAATTCGAACCGATATTAGAAGCAATGAAAGAAGCGTTCCACATAGGGAGCGCCAATAGCATTCCCGTGATTATCTCTCACCTTAAATGTGCTGGAGCAGGTAATTGGGGAAGAACGGTTGAAACATTGGCTCTGATGGATGAAACGAAAAAGCACCTAGATGTTAGTTGTGATTGTTATCCATATAGCGCGAGCTCCTCTACATTGGATCTAAAGCAAGTGACGGAGGACTTCGAGATATTTATTACGTGGTCTGAACCTTTCCCGGAACATGCTCAAAAAACACTTAAGACAATTGCAACAGAAATGGATGTGTCCTTACTTGAAGCGGCAAAAAAACTCAGACCCGCAGGTGCGGTATATCACAATATGCACCCCGAAGACGTAGAAAGAGTGCTGTGTTCTGAACATTCTATGGTCGGATCTGATGGGTTGCCTAACGATCCACACCCACACCCACGGTTGTGGGGAACCTTTCCGAGAGTGCTTGGTTATTATAGCCGAGAAAAGAAGCTGTTATCTATTGAACAAGCGGTGCATAAGATGACGGGAAAATCGGCTCAACGTTTTAATCTAAAAGATAGAGGCGTTATTAAGGTAGGTGCGTACGCCGATTTAGTTCTCTTCGATGCAGAAAACATCAGTGATATTGCAACATTTACACATCCAGAACAAAAAGCAGAAGGTATTCACTCTGTGTTCGTGAATGGAAAGTTAACATATAAGAACAAGATAGTAGAAGAAAACAGGTACGGACGGTTTATTCGTCGAGAGCATTAACTAAAATATAAATAAGGTGAGAGTATGTCTATTAAACGCTATGGTGTTGAAGGTAAATCAGGTACGGGTGGTCAACATCTTCCGTTTTCAAATGCTGTAGAAGCAGGGGGCTGGTTATATATTTCAGGTCAAACTCCAATGACTGACGGCGAAGTTGTTGAGGGTGGAATTATTGAACAATCTCGTTTAGCAATTGATAATTGTTTGGCAATTATGACAAATGCTGGATACGACAGAGAACACATTGTTCATATGAAAGTCGTGTTAACTGATTCTCGTTATTTCCAATCATTTAATAAAGTATTTAAAGAATATTTTTCTGATCATCCACCGGCTCGTATTTGTATGGTTGCTGATCTCGTCGTCGATGTAAAAGTGGAAGTCGATTTGACCTGCTACAAATCGGCTTAGGTTTGATGCCTGACTGATAATCGAAGACTTTTATTTGTCTGGCCTCACAGCTAAACCAGTTAATATTGGATATATTCCGTTATAGAGTAATAACTAACGTGGGTGAGAGATGAAAAGTGAATAGTACGTTATTTCTAACTGGCTTCGTTATCTATATTGTTTGTTGTATCTGGTTCGGCTGGTTCGTATCTCGGAAAAAGACATCAGGTGAAGATTTCTTGCTTGGTGGCCGCACTTTGCCAACGATGTTGCTATTGGGGACGACGGTGGCGACCATGGTTGGCACAGGTTCCAGCATGGGAGCGGTTGGCTTTGGCTATTCAAATGGATGGGCAGGGGCGTTATATGGTATCGGTGGTTCAATAGGTATATTTTTATTGGCGTTCCTATTCTCGTCAGTACGTAAACTTAATTTCATGACGATGAGCGAAGAATATTCCTATTACGTCGGTGGAAATAAAGTCATTAAAAATATCGTTGGAATTCTGATATTTGTAGCTTCCATTGGGTGGTTAGGTGCTCATATAATCGGTGGAGGACTTTACCTTTCCTGGTTAACGGGTATTGAACCGTCTATCGCCAAAATATTAGTGTCTGTTGCTTTTGCCATATATGTCATTATTGGCGGTTATACCGCGGTAGTTTGGACTGACACGATTCAAGCGATCATATTATTTGTTGGTTTTATTCTTATGGCTGTATTTGCTGTTGACTATATTGGTGGGTTGGATAACTTATATAATGGGATAGATCCTGACGCTGTCAGTTTTTTGGCTATTGATAAACTAGGATGGATTCCAGCGGTATCTTTAGCGTTTGTTGTTGGTATCGGCGTTCTTGCTACGCCATCATATCGACAGAGAATATATTCTGCTAAGAATACGGAAACGGTCCGTCGCTCTTTTATGTACTCAGGTGTTTTATATCTTCTCTTTTCCATTATTCCAGCGATTATCGGAATTTCTGCCCATGTAATCAACCCCGATCTGGCAAACAGTAATTTTGCCTTTCCCTACCTTGCAGCGACAGTGCTGCCGACGGGTATCGCTTTGATTGTGCTGATTGCCGGATTGTCTGCCACGATGTCTAGTGCAAGTTCTGATGCTATTGCTGGGGTATCAATTCTTCTATGCGATGTATATTCAATGGTGACTGGTTCAGTGCCTGTCAGAAACAAAGTTGTTCTCTATTCACGGCTCTCGCTGGTTGCGGTTATCGGGGTTGCGTTGATATTTGCTCTCACTTCGAATGACATTATTGGCTATATCACTAAGATGATTTCAACAGTAATGTCGGGCCTATTCGTATTTGGAATACTGGGGCGTTTTTGGAAAAGATATAACTGGCAAGGTGGAATCGCGAGCTTAATTTCTGCATCCATTACTTCCATTTTTGTTATCGCTAACAATGATTGGAGCCATTATTGGGGGAACCCATCGATCCCGGCCGTGATTGCAGCGTTGATCGCGGGCATTGTGATAACCCTTATAACACCTGAATGCACTATTTCAGAAAAAGAAGCGCTCGCCATTATTAACCGTCAACGAGCGGCAATGGACTCGATGGTAACAAGCCAAAAATCTAGATAATAAAAATAAGCAGACCAAACATAAATAAACTTTAACCTTGGATAGATTAAATTCCATGGGTCTATCACTCACAACTATTGGTTGAATAATATGGATCAGAAAAAAATCAATATCGCGTTAATAGGCGAATGTATGACTGAGTTTAACGGCACTCTATTTGGAAATATGAAACATTATTTTGGTGGTGACACGTTGAATGCGGCGGTTTATCTTTCGCGGTTAAATAATAACGAAAAATATCAAGTTAATTACATTTCAGCGGTAGGGGCCGACAAATTAAGCAACTACATGCTTAAAGCTTGGAATAATGAAGGTGTAAACACTGAAAATGTATTAATTGACTCAGTACGTTCAGTTGGTGCGTATTTAATACAACTTGACGAGTTTGGAGAACGTTCATTTCAATACTGGCGAGACAACTCAGCCGCTAAGTATATGGTGTCGCATGAGAACTTTCAAAAGGTTGCATCTTCACTTGAAAATATGGATGTAATCTATCTCAGTGGAATTAGTCTGGCCATTCTTCCGGTTGATGACTGCGCGTGTCTCATCTCTTTATTAATCCGCCTTTCGAAACAAGGAAAGCAGATTGTTTTCGACACCAACCATAGGCCTAAGTTATGGGAAAGTAATGGTGGAGAAAGTCGAGCTCAAGACATTTATTCACAGATATTTGCTATCAGCGAATTAGCCTTATTGACGGATGACGATGAGATGCAACTGTGGGGAGACAAAGATGCAGACGCCATTCTTAAAAGATTGAAAAAAACAGGGCTTAGAAATGTCGTCCTTAAGCAAGGAAAAGACGGATGCATCTACCAGAGTTTTATTCACGAAGATTTTGCCGTTGTCGGTATTGAGAAAAGCGTACAGGTAGTGGATACAACCTCGGCGGGTGACTCGTTTAACGCTGGATATTTAAGTGGTTATCTACGCGGCTTATCACCACGTACTTGCGCACAAATAGGTAACCAGGTAGCTGGCGTCGTTATTCAACATAAAGGCGCACTAATAGATAAAGCACATTTAAATGATGTAATCGAGAGAATGAATCAGTATGAATAATCTAATAGAACAAATGGCGGCAATTAAAATTATTCCTGTCATTGCAGTGGATAACGCGAGAGATATTATCCCCTTAGGCAAGGTACTCGTTGACAATGGTTTACCAGCCGCTGAAATAACCTTTCGCTCCGATGCGGCAGAGGAAGCGATCCGCCTGTTACGCCAGTCTCAACCAGACATGTTGATTGGAGCCGGAACGGTACTCAATGAGATACAAGTTTTAGCGGCCAAAAATGCAGGTGCAACCTTTGTTGTTTCTCCGGGATTTAATCCGAATACGGCTTTGGCCTGCATAAAAAACGATATCCCTTATATTCCGGGTGTAAATAATCCATCCACAATAGAAGCCGCGTTGGAAATGGGCATAACGATGCTTAAGTTCTTTCCCGCTGAAGCCTCGGGTGGGTTAAGTATGCTTAAGTCCCTCCTTGCCCCTTATGGTGACATTCAAATAATGCCAACAGGCGGCATTAACCTGAATAATGTGCAAGATTATTTATCAATCGATCGTGTTGTCGCGTGTGGTGGAACCTGGATGGTAGATAAGAAACTTATCGAAGAGAAAGACTGGGAACAGTTAGCAAAACTCACTAGAGAAGCGAGCCAGCTCGTTAATTAGGTGGTGTCTTCCCTGTAAGGAAAAATATGAATAACTCAGAGATACAATTCTTAATTATTGATTGGGGGACGACCAATTTTCGTGCTCTCGCGATAGGAGAGAATGGAAAGGTTTTGGGACAATATCAACAAAAGTTAGGTTTGTTGCAGGTAGAGAACCGCCAGTTCTCTCAGGCCTTAGCGGGTGTGTTATCTGATTGGCTTGGTCAGTACCAACACCTCCCAATATATATGGCGGGAATGATCGGTTCGGCTCAGGGATGGGTAGAGACCCCTTATGTTCCAGCCCCTTTATCAATGACCGACCTTGCAAGAAAAGCCCACCAGTTTTCACTGCCATGGGGAGGTAAGGCGACGTTAGTTCCAGGGGTTAGTCACAAGGATCATAGTGATAGCTATGATGTGATGCGTGGAGAAGAAGTCCAACTGTTTGGTTTACAAGTGATAATCCAAAAAGAGAGTTTTCATGCTGTATTTCCCGGTACCCACAGTAAACATATCGTTTTAGACAACGGTAAGCTGATTGATTTTTCTACCTACATGACAGGAGAGTTATTTTCACTCCTTATTAATCATTCAATACTGGGTCGAGGTTTGCCAGAGCCTGTAGAGTCACATGACTCTTTCTTCAAAGGTATAACCAATAGTTCAGAGCCAAATCTACTGAACCGATTGTTTTCTGCCCGAACCGTTCGACTATTTGAGCTGGTCGAAGAATCGCACATTCAAGATTATCTATCTGGCTTATTAATAGGCTATGAGTTGCGCTCGCTAGCGAGTGACAGTGTCTACTTAGTTGGGGATCCTCTTTTGTGTGAACGGTATGAGAAAGCGTGCCAAGCCTTAGATATCGAATTTTGTACTATTGACGGTAATCACTGCTTTTTGGAAGGTATGTTACAAGTAAAACAGGACATAAAAGATGAATAAGTGTAAAGCGACAATAAATGGAGCGCTTCCTCTAATAGCGATATTACGAGGAATACTACCCAAAGATGCAATACGCATAACTCGAATATTAATCGACGAAGGATTCTCATTTATTGAGGTACCTTTGAATAGCCCACAAGCTTTGAAGAGCATACAAAAGTTAGTAGATTGTTTTGGTTCAGAATACTTTATTGGCGCTGGTACGGTAACGACTGCCGAAAAAGCGGAAGCAGTCATTTCGACAGGTGCGAATTTAGTGGTCACCCCCAACCTAAACGAGCAAGTAATTCGGTTGGCTAACGAAGCTAATTGTGCTGTCTTCCCAGGTGTCGCGACACCAAGTGAAGCGTTCTCTGCTATAGCGTTAGGTGTTACAGGTATTAAGTTGTTTCCTATTTCAGTCATGGGGTTGGAGGGGTTCAAGGCACTCAAAGCAGTCTTACCTGAAGATACGTTATGTCTGCCTGTTGGAGGTATCAATCCAAAAGTAGAAAGTATGAAACCTTTCTTAGATAGTGGTGCCTACGGGTTTGGGTTAGGTGGTGCTCTCTATACGCCAAGCATGAGTGATGAAGAGGTCAAAATGAACGCCAATGCCTTCATTAAGGCTTACCATGCGTCACTAGAGATGAAAGACGGCTCTTCTATGTAGTTATCATTAGCATAAGACTAAGCACGCGCCCTGATTGAGCAAGCCGTATTCCTGCTTGCTCAATTTTTTCACTTCTTATAAGGCACAGGGAATACTCACCACGAAAGACCAACCGACGACAATATATTCTTATTCATCCTTGGCAATATAGATTAGCTTTCGTCAATATTACCGAGCTGAAACACTATTTAAGTTAACACTAATTTTGTGATGTTGATCTTTATTAATATATGAAATAAGAACGCCACAAATAAAATAAACCTAATTTTTCATTGTGATTTCGAATCAAAAATTAACGATGATTGTTCACAAGCTAAATTAATTCCCGTCTGGCTTTGTTAATTTGGTCTGTTGTACAGCGTAAAATATCAATTGTGTATTTAAGAATAGAGTTACAACCAAACTTAATTGTGAGAAATGACGCAAATGGTTGCGTTTTTTTGTGAAGTGAACGGCCTTGTTCGATACTTTCTATCATTGACCCGATGCTTTTCTTTCATTCATCTTTTGGTTTTATCTAATTGTTTTTTAAGAGTATTGTGATATTTCACAATCGATGATGATAGAAACTATCACAATTTAAAAATTTAGTGTGAGTAAGTTCGCAGATATTATGACCACAAATTAATAAATTGAACACATCAACTAAGGGAATATTAATGACATATGAAATAGATATTGTTTCTCGTATTCATGATGCGTTTGTTCAACTTAGAGACGCGGAGAAAAGAGTAGCAAAAGCGATTACAGAAAATATTACTTTCTGCGCAAACGCGAGTATTACTGAAATAGCTAAAAAGGCCGGAGTAAGTGAGGCATCTGTGACTCGATTTGCAAAAGCGATTGGATGCAAAGATGTTCGTGAATTAAAAATAAAATTAGCGCAATGCCAAAGCTTAGGGCAAAGATTTGTAACTAACACCGTATATTCTGATACTCAAGGTTTGTTTCTCGCTATTCATAAAACGCTGGATCGCCATGAACAAATGGTTTCTGAAAAAATGATCGAAAAAGCGATTGGATACATTGAGAAATCGAAGCAATTGGTGATCTTTGGTAGCGGTGGTTCATCAAGTGTGATGGCTCAGGAGGCTCAAAACAGGTTGTTTCGCCTTGGTATTACTTGTTCAGCATTAAGTGACAGCATGATGGGAAGAATGACAGCCTCAGTAATGCAGACAGATGATGTGCTAATGGTGTTCTCTATTTCAGGCCGGACACCAGAGCTTTTAGAGATAACAAAAATAGCCAAGCAATACGGTTCAAAAATCATTGCCTTCACCAGCGCTATTTCTCCGTTGGCTCAGCTCGCTGACGTTACTTTCAAAATTGAAATAAGCGAAGGGGATGATATTTTTCGGCCGACAACATCTCGATACGCGCTTATGGTTCAGCTGGATGTGCTTTCGATGAAGTTGGCTCATAAAAGAGAAAAGATTGTACAAGAAAATTTGCGGAAAATTAAACTAAACCTTGATGCTCATCGAGGAGGAAGTGGAAGGCTACCGTTAGGCGACTGAATGTCTCTAATTCTAGGGCAGGTCTTTGGACCAAGCATTAATGGATTATATTTAAATGTAAATACTGAACTAAAAATATCGGACTAAACACACTGGAACAGATGTACGTAATTGGCGCGTAAAATAATAAATATTACATATGATGACCAAATTCTGTTTTTAATTTTAAGAATTAATAAGTTATTAGAGGGTGACCTATGGGTGCCATTAGGAAAAATGTTTACGATTTTGGTAAGGCAGTAAATAAAGTCAATCAATACGGAGTCGGCATATTGATGGCGTTACTAATTATCGATGTTTGGGTTGGAGTAGCGGACAGGTATCTATTTCATTGGCAGCTTTCATGGGTAGAAGAACTTGCGCGATATATTATGATATGGGGCATTTTATTAGCGGTTCCTTGTTGTACATTCGGAAGAGAACACATGGGGCTTGAATTTGTTGTTAAACGATTGCCATTGAATATTCAAACAATATTAAAGATTACTATGAGTTTATTAATGGTGCTGTTTTTTAGTTATATTGCCTATGCAGGGATTGCTTATATGGAAAAAGGAGAGCAGCAATTATCTACTGTCTTTGCTCTTCCTATGTCGTACGCTTATGCAGCGATCCCGGTTACCTTTTTTCTTAGTGCATTCCAAGCATTGATCGTTTTAATTCAAGACATATCCGAAATAACGAATACCCCGAATGCTTTGTTAGGAGAAGAATCATGATCGTTGGCATACTCTTTCTTGGGTTATTGTTACTAGGTGCACCAGTTGCATTGTCTCTAGGGATAGCAGGTTTAAGCGGAATGTTTGATGTAGGAGGCATGCATTTCACCTCTTTGGCTCCAAGTAAAATATTTAATGGCCTGAATATCTTCCCTTTTCTTGCCATGCCCTTTTTTATTCTGGCCGGTGAAATAATGAATCAAACTGGCATCACCAGTCGTTTGGTTTTGCTTGCTGAATCTTTAGTGGGGCACTTCAGAGGAGGCCTTGCACACTCGAATATGCTGGCGTCTGTATTCTTCTCTGGCATTACAGGTTCAGCGACCGCAGACGCGGCAGCGTTTGGGCGTACGTTGGTTCCAGCAATGGAAAAACAAGGCTATACCAAGTCTTACGCATGCGCAGTAACAGCGGCGGGTTCTATTATTGGGCCAACCATACCACCATCAGGGTTAATGGTTGTGTATGGCTCTTTAATGGGTGTCTCTATTGGTGGTTTGTTTGCCACGGGTATATTACCGGGTCTACTTGTCTGTGCTGTCTGTATGGCGATCATAGGGATTACGGGTAAGAGTAAAAACTTACCTAAGATGGCTCAGCGTGCGTCTCTTTCCGTTGTTCTGATGCACTTTAGAGGGTCATTTCTAGCCTTATTAATGCCAATCATTATTTTGGGTGGCATCGTTTTCGGAATAGTGACACCGACGGAAGCGGCTTCAATTGCTGTTGGGTATGCTTTGCTTGTTGGTTCACTAATATATAGAAACCTAACCTTAAATTCGTTATTTACAATGATGATAAGAACCGCTCAGATATCCGCAGTAATATATTTAATTATTGGTTCAGCTTCTATATTGGGTTGGTGGTTGAGCTTTAACCAGATACCACAACAAATTGCCGATATATTTGTGGGCTTATCTAGCAACCCCGATGTCATCTTGCTACTAATAATTTGTTTGTTGCTAACCGTAGGCATGATTATGGACATAAATGTCATGCTTATTATATTGGCACCTATATTAGTTCCTCTAACTCAAGAAATTGGGATGGACCCATTACATGCCGGTATCGTATTTGTTTTGTCCCTCAATATATCATTGATGACACCACCTATTGGCGCCTGTTTATTTGTACTGTCATCGGTTACCGGAACAAAACTTGAAGCGATTGCAAAAGATTTAATGCCATTTTTAATAGGAGAGTTAGCTTTATTATTTGTCATTGCTTACTGGCCTGGCTTGGCGTTATTTATTCCTAGATTACTAGGGTACTAGTAACAATTAACATCACTTAATAATACTGAAAATACTGAAAATACTGATTATTTTCACCCTACACATACTCTATGATTGGAGAGTCATTTAATGAAAACTATAACAAAAACGTTGCTGGCAACAGTAATACTAACTTGCACTGTTTCTTCACAAGCTTTGGCTGAGAAGGTTATCCGTTTTGGTCACGATAATAAAGCTGACATGATGGAAAACCCTGCTCACGCGTTTACTGGTGTCTTTAAAAACATCGTAGAAACCGCATCTAATGGTGAGATAACGGTTCAGGTATATCCTAGCAACCAATTAGGCTCTTCTAAAGAACATATACAGATGGTGCGAGATGGTCAATTGCAAGCCACGTTATCATCGGTAGGCGCTGTAGCAGGATATTATCCACGCATTGGTGTGTTAGATATTCCATTTGCGTTTGACAATAATGCATCAACCTATGATGTTTTAGACGGCAAATTTGGCCAAGTATTAGCGGATGATATTAGCGCAGAACTCGGGGACGTAAAAGTACTCGGTTTTCCAGATACAGGCGGTTTCTTTTCAATAACTAACTCTAAACGTCCTATCGAAACACTTGAAGATTTTAACGGCTTGCGTATCCGTACAATGACACTGCCAACGCACCAGACGATTGTAAAATCGCTTGGTGCAGAAGCTTACCCGTTAGCGTGGGGTGAAGTGTATTCTGCATTACAAACTGGCGTAATTGATGGCCAAATGAACCCTGTACCAACCGTATCATTTGCGAAGTTTAATGAAGTTCAAAGTAACCTGACGTTAACTAACCACCTATTTGCCCCATATACGTTTATGATGAACAAAAGCTTTTATGACAGCTTGAACGCGGAAGAGAAGAAAATCATCCGTGATGCAACACAAATAGCCATGAGTGCTAACCGCGGTCTGTCTCGCTTAATTGAAGCGTCTTCAGATAGAGGTTTGACTGGTCTTAAGAAAGTGATGAAAGTTAATGCTCTATCACCAGCTGAGCGCAATAAAATGCGTGAAGCGACCCAACCTAAAGTTAAAGCGTTAATAAAGGAGTCTTTGGGTAACGAAGGTGTTGAATTGATGGACCTATTCCTTACAGAAGTCGATAAGGCTAACAAGTCTAGTTACTTGAAGTAAGACGTCCCTATAGAAGAGGCCTGTTGTTTAGGCCTCTTCTTCTATTCATCTATTTGTCTGTTTATCTCCTTCCTTTTTTATTGCACTTGCCGTCATGCTGTCGGCCTAATCCGTGGTTAAGCCATTTATTCTCTACCACCTTACTTCCTTGAGTTAATTCACATGACGCTGTTTAGATGGTGAATAGTCATGCTTTTCTGCCGCAATATGGCATATTTTATCTTGGTGTAGAATGAATTGGTTGAGGAAACGTCATTGACTTATTCATCGTAGACCTTGTAAAAATGGATGTTAGTTTGCCGAAATACCAAATTACAACTAAGTTATACAGAGACAGAACGATGCGGTGGATGGTTTCGTTCAAACTGTAAATATTTAAGGAGAGCATGTGAAAAAAGTTATATTTATGTTGTTAGCTTCACTTTCGATATCTGGTTGTGCAGGTCTTGGAGTGGCAACTGTTGGGGCGGTTATGTATTACAAAAGTCAGAACCATGAAGTCGCCTCCGTGGATATCGATGCACCAGCTAAAAATGTCTACCAAACCGCGCTTGAGATTGCGGCAAATAACAAGAATGTGGAGATTACTAGTCAAGATGACGCTTTATATTTGATGGACCTGAACCAAAATGGCAAGAGCGCAAGTATCAAGGTTTCGACCATTAATTCTACATTTTCAAAGCTCACAATCACCTCTGATATTACAATGGAAAACGAAATAACACCTTTGTCTGCCATATTAAAAATATGTGAAGACTTGAACGTAAAGTGTGCATTAAGTAAGTAGATTTATATATGCGTAATCAGATGATTGGATCCATTTAAGACCGAAGTAAAGGTACAGATCAGCAATGCTATTTCAATGCGTTCGTAAGTGTCTTTGCTAAATAGTCCATCATGACTCTTATTTTCTGATTGTGCTGTACGTCTCTATGACATACCAAATAAACGGGTAACTTTGGCAACTCAATGCCTATCTCAATTTTTTGTAATGAAAGCTTGGTTGCAAGCTCGCAATGTGTCACGACGATACCCCCATCATTTCGCGCCAATTCAATCTGAATAGGCATGAAATCGCAGCGAAGTTTAAAGTCCTCGTTCTTTAAGTTCCATCCCAACAATTGGCTACCTTGTTCTATTTGAGTGTCTCTGTCGTAACCAAGTATTCGATGTTCTAAGAGTGCCTCTGGGGAATGTGGTGTCCCAACATTTTCTAAGTAGCCGCGACTTGCATAAAACCCAAGTGGTATATCAAAGAGGTGTCTAGCGACAAGATCTATCTGAGTCGGTCGAAACATTCGTATCGCAACATCTGCATCTCTTTTATCTATGTTTGAAGCTTGGTTAGTCACCTCTATCTCAACGCTTATATCGGGATATTGGTTTAGAAACGTCGGGAGAATATTAGGAAGGTAATAATTCGCCAGCAGTTCGTTAGCGGAGAGCCTGAGCCTACCTGACAATGCAGTGGTGTGCCCACCAACAAGTCGCTGAAGCCGAAATGCCGAGCTCTGCATTAGCTTTGCTTCTTCTAGCAGTATCAGCCCGAACTCAGTTAACGTAATTCCTTGTGTACTTCGATTAAATAAAGCTTGTCCAAGCTGTTTTTCTAGATCCACTAACTGCCTGCTAAGTGTGGGTTGAGAAATAGCAAGCGTTGAAGCGGCTTTGCTAACCGTTCCAGATTCAGCTGCAGTAACAAAATAGTGCCAGCTTTGCCAGTTAACCATTACTGTCTGATTATTCATTTTTGCATATCCATTCGTCATTTTTGGTGATTCTTAAGTCTTAATATGAATAGTAAAGTATCAACACGGTGTAAATCAATGAGTAACGAATATGAAAACAGCTTTGATATTAGGAATTACAGGAAAATTTGGTAGAGAGATGGCCATGGCGCTGACAAATAAAGGTTGGAATGTTAAAGCGATAGTAAGAGGTAGAAAGCACTTGACGGAGCAACACTTAAACTACCAAATTGTCGAAGGAAGTTATCAAGATAAGGCTCTGTTAGAGTCCGAATCTGAAGGTGTTGACCTAATTGTTTATGCGATTAATTTACCGTATCCAGATTGGCATCGGTTAGCGCTTAGCATGTTGGAGCCCGTTGTTCAGTTAGCAGAACGTAAAAAGTACCATGTATTATTTCCAGGTAATGTGTATAGCTATGAACCGAGTTTAACGCCTATAACTGAAGATGCACCGATGGTCGGTGTGACACCGAAAGGTGAAATTAGGAAAGAGATGGAATTGAGGTTGTTGGCAGCAGCAAATAATGGTGCAAAGGTGACAATTATTAGGGCAGGGGATTTCATTAGTGAAGGCGAGGGTGGGGAGTGGCTAAAAATGATGCTTAAAAAAAGAGGCAATGAACGCTTTGTAATGCGTCAACCTCATTCTTCGACGCACCGTCATTTTTGGAGTTATTTACCTGATTTATGTACCAATGCGGTGAGTGCGGTGGAACAACAGAGTCTCCAATATGAGTTATGGCACGACTCTGGGTTGGTGTTGACAGGTAAAGACTGGCAGCATGCGTTCAAGGTTATTGGATACAAACTCGACCTCTCTGATTTCCCTTGGTGGAGTTTGTCTATTCTGGCCTTTTTCGTCCCTCTAATAAGAGAGGTCAAAGAAATGAAATATTTATGGGAGAAAGAGCTAATACTGGATGGAGGTAAGTTAAGGAGACAACTGGGAACCGAATTCAAGCATTCGACGCTTGAAATGATAGTGGCACAATTGGTTAGAAAGTCATAATTATAAGTACTGTTTAAAACGAAAAAACCCACTGCAAGCAGTGGGTTTTAAAATGTGGCGGAGAGATAGAGATTTGAACTCTAGAAGGGCTACAAACCCTTGCCGGTTTTCAAGACCGGTGCTTTCGACCACTCAGCCATCTCTCCGTGTGGAACGCATAATATAGGGGTTAGAATTACTTGTAAACCCCTGATATGACTGTTTGATGTTTTTTTGTGCAATCAGTGCGACATCTGTCTCTGGACGAGTAATAGATGGCTTGATTACCTCTTTAATTACATCGTGATAATTATTGTTCGGACTCGTAAAAACGTTTTAGTTCTGATAGGCCGAGCATCAATATTGATAGCTTAGTCTTCGAGTCTTTTTCTCGTTTATAGTTGTCATCGTACACTTTGTAGTTTCCATATTTGTCTACTACGGTTGTGTAATCGTCCGTAATCAATGCGATATCAATACCATCACCAGCCAATATCCATTTCCGTGACGACTTATTTAGTAGGCTTTTACCACTGCTATAGTCTTGCGGGTTTGAAGAAACACCAAACAGATCCTGTAAGAGCGTGGTTGAAATGTCAAAATGACTCGTTTTATGAGCGTGCAGTTGAGCGGGTTTGTTTGGCCAGTGTATCACGAGCGGTACATTCAACTGGTAGCGGCTGTAATTTGAGTCGGCTCCCCAACTATTGGATTTTGTTTCATTAAACTCAATTCCGTGGTTGGAGGTGATAATTACAATTGTGTTATCCGCCAAATCCTGTTCGGTAAGGGTGGTAAACACTTTTTCTAATTGCGAATCTAAGTCTGTACTGGCTTGAGAGTAGGAGGCCTTGAGTTTATCGGTTGGAGAACCCGTTGCCGTTTTGTTCTCATAAGACTCGTAATCGCTTATCGTAGAAAGTTCAATATAGCTAAACCATGGCGATTTTGCGTTGGCTTCAAGCCAAGTTGACCAATTTGAAATGGTTGTCTCGTCTTTACCATCTTCCGATAGATCAAATGCAGATTTGGTCGCGTTCAGTATTGTGGATTTAGACTCATTGTTGTCTAACTGCTCACTACCGAAAAATCCAAATTGATAGTTTCGCTTCGCCATTTCTTCTATAACTAGTGGCGGTAGATCTTGCGAAACAAGGCTCTTCTTATAGTTACCCGGAATCCCATAAAAGAGCCCAAAGAGACTGCCAGAGTCGTTATTCGAGCTGTAATGATCGGTAAAACGAATATTTTCGTTAGCATAGCGTTCAAGGTTTGGCATGGCTTCATCGGTAACGAAATCAGCCCTTAGGCTTTCAACCATGACAATGGCAACGTTGTAGTTTTTTGCCTTACTATTGTATTTCAATGGCTCAAGAGGATATCTAACCAATGGCGTTAGTTTTTCATCTTCCTCTAGGCGCTTATTATATTCTGCGGTGTCTATCAGCCCGTGTTTCTGCATAAAAGTTCTCGCTGTCATTGGATAAGAGAGCGGGAAGTTGGCTTTTTGGGCAGTAATGGGCTTATAGAACGAAATGTCAGCCCAGATATACATTAAGTGGCTGGAGATAAAGCAGACAAAAAATAGAACGGTAATTGAGCGTCCTACCCGTTTATTGGTCAGTTTTCTCTGTTTACGCCAGATCCATTCTGACTGGGCCAGCTGCAATAAAAAGATGACCGGTAACACGATAAACAACTGCTGAAGTTCGGTCGCAATGTTACTTTGATCTTTTTCAAGTAGTAATTCCCAAACAACAGGATTTAGATGCAAATGAATTTGCTGGTATGCCTGCGTATCTAATAGGAGAAGTGTTAACCCGACCGTTGCAAAACACACCGCTACAAAACGGTACAGTTTCCTAGAAGGAATGACAAAAGAAAGTGGAAAGAGTATGAGTAGATAGAGGGCGAAAATTAGAAAGCTAAAATGCCCAATCCATGACCCCACCAAATATAATTGGCCAAGGATGGTTTCGGGCCAAGGTGATTGGCTAATGTAACGCGTGCCTATCAACATAGCGGCAACTATGTTGAAAAAGGCAAACCAATGCCCCCAACTTACTAGTCGAGAGACTCGGTCACCGTATGTATTTCCGCTATCTACCATTTAATTTCTTTCTTATATATTAGTGAGTTTTGCTTTCTTCCATAGAGGAAAGAAGTGCTTGTGCAAATTTTTCTGCTATTGCTTTGCGTTGCGTTGCAGGCACATTGGTGTTCAAGACGTTGGTAGCAATATTGCCAGCAATCATAAGTGAAAGCTCTGAACTCGCACCGTGCTTGTCTAATACGGCTGCTATTTCAGTGAGAATGACTTCAATCTGGTCATCGCTATATTTTGATGTAATCGGCATAGTAACTCTAATAATGATAGTGAAAGCGGCTTATGATAACCTACTCTTCATCACAACTGAAATCGAAACCATAATTTATTCGCTATGAGCCTAAATATATCTAATGTCATCTTACATCAATTAACTAAAAATGATCAGGATGAACTAACCGTCAACTACCGGACGGAATCCCTTGAAAATAATCGTTTTTCCGAAGATCTCGTGTCAGAGCTTCACCGTGTTTTTAATGCAAAAGCAGGCAAAGGTTTTGCCGCCTTTCAATCTGACAGCAACTTTAAGAACTGGTTGCAAGAACTTCGCCAAGGAGAGAGAAGTTTTTACGATTTTTCTCAAAATTGTGCGCTGAGATTAAAAGAAGAACTGTCAAAGTATCCATTTGCAGACGAAGGTATTTTGGTCCTGGCCGAATATCAGTCACTTGCAACTGACTATATGTTCATCGCATTATTGCCATCGCATCAGAGCTTAAAGGTAACAGAAGGGCTTGATATCAGTGCTACGGACTACCTTGATATTAGCAAGATGGATATCGTGGCACGAATAGACTTATCTACGTATGAGACAGATTCTGAGTCAAACCGATATCTTTCTTATATAAAAGGAAGGGTCGGCAGAAAAATCGCCGATTTCTTTTTGGATTTCCTTCAAGCTGAAGTGGGTTTAGATACGAAACATCAGAACTTGGTATTGATGCAGGCGGTTGACGATTATTGTACCGATGCGCAGCTTGATAAAGAAGAAACCACAAGCTACAAGAAACAAGTATTTGATTATTGTAACGAACAGGTCAAGGCTAATGAAGAGTTAGAAGTTAAAGAACTATCTGGCGAGTTACCGACAAGTACCGATGGGACAAGCTTTTTGGATTACACCGAGGAGCGTGGCTATGAATTGGAAGAAAAATTCCCTGTAGATAGAAGCACCGTGAGAAAACTGACCAAGTATGTTGGTGCCGGCGGTGGTTTGAGTATTAATTTCGACAGTATGTTGTTAGGTGAACGGGTTTTTTATGATCCTGAAACGGATACGTTAACCATCAAAGGCACGCCTCCAAATCTAAAAGACCAATTGACGCGAAAGAACAATAGCTGATCAGTTATTGGAAGTAAGTTATTGGAAGTAAAAAGAGGGCGTAAGCCCTTTTTTTATACGTACGATTTGCTAATTGACGGTTAAATTGGCGCTAAAAACACATTTTATAGCGAATCCCCCACGCTCGTATTATATAAGACATGGCATTTTGGCCGCGTAGCGACAAGCCTAACGAGAGTAATTATCAAATGCCTTTCTAGTAAACGATTGAAAATAGCCGATTGATTAGATTTTTTTGAGTTTCACATAAAAAAACTTGTTTTTTTATCAATAAATCATTAATTATGGAAGGAGATATATTGAATTCACACGGAGTGTAGAAAATGATGAGAGTAGGTCTAGTTGGCTGGCGTGGTATGGTCGGCTCTGTTTTAATGCAGCGTATGGTAGAAGAAAAAGATTTCGACCATATCGAACCCGTTTTTTATAGTACGTCTCAGATTGGTATTCCAGCACCTCAGCTTGGAAAAGAGACAGGGATGTTACAAGATGCTTTTGATATTGAGAGTTTAAAACAGCTCGATGCCATTATTACCTGTCAAGGTGGTGGTTATACAGAAAAAGTGTATCCAGCATTACGCCAAGCTGGTTGGAAAGGGTATTGGATAGATGCGGCGTCGACGCTTCGCATGAAAGACGATGCAATTATTACGCTTGACCCAGTAAATCTAGCACAGATTCAACAAGGCATCGTGAGTGGAACCAATACCTTTGTGGGTGGCAACTGTACCGTTAGCTTGATGCTGATGGGACTGGGCGGCCTATATGAAAAAGGCATGATAGAGTGGATGAGTGCAATGACGTATCAAGCGGCTTCTGGCGCTGGTGCGAAAAACATGCGTGAACTTATTTCTCAAATGGGCACCATTAGTGAATCTGTTAGTACAGAGCTCGCTGATCCATCTAGCTCGATCTTAGATATCGACAGAAAAGTGGCAGAAACAATCCGTTCATCCTCTTTCCCGACAGATCAGTTTGGTGTTCCTCTAGCAGGTTCACTTATCCCTTGGATTGATGTAAAACGCGATAATGGTCAGAGTAAAGAAGAATGGAAAGCGACAGTCGAGACGAATAAGATTCTTGGACTTGATCAGAGCCCTGTTCCTATAGATGGAACCTGTGTCAGAATCGGTTCAATGCGTTGTCACTCTCAAGCCTTGACCATCAAACTCAAGCAAGACGTACCAATGGACGAGATAGAAGACATTATCGCGTCTCATAATGAATGGGTTAAAGTCATTCCTAATGATCGCGACATTACCTCACAAGAGCTGAGCCCTGCGAAAGTAACCGGCACACTTTCTGTCCCTGTGGGTCGCTTACGTAAAATGACGATGGGTAATGATTTCCTGAATGCATTTACAGTTGGTGACCAACTGTTGTGGGGGGCGGCTGAACCGCTTCGTAGAACATTGAGAATAATTCTTGAATCAAAATAGGAGATGATTCGTCATTGAATTGTTTTTAATCAAGCTTTTTCATTGAAGTAAATATAGAACATATAAAAGGCGCATTACTTTTTAAGTTGCGCCTTTTTTTTTACTCATCATCTGCAGGCACTACTCGATTGTCCGGATCCGCAAGCTCACTGCCACAATGTTTACAAAACATAGAGTCAGGATCGTGTCCGCTTTTCATACAGTTAGGACATTTGACCAAACTTTTGTGCGAATTCATTTCTTGACTCAATTCGGCGGTAATAATACCCGTAGGAACGGCCAAAATAGAGTAACCCAATAACATCGTTATGGCCGCAACCGCTTTGCCCAACCCAGTTTGAGGTACCAAATCACCGTAACCAACGGTGGTAATGGTCACAATGGCCCAATAGATACTTTGAGGGATGCTGGTGAATCCGTGTTCCGGTCCTTCAATCACATAGAGCAAAGCACCAAAAATGGTGACTAATATGGCGACGGCGCTAAAGAATATAAATATCTTCCGGCGCGACATGAGTAGAGACCTAAGTAATATGTTGGAGTCTTGTAGGTATCTTACAAGTTTTAATATTCGGAAAATCCTTAAAACTCTTATCAATCGAATCACGGTCATGAAAGACGCAGAAGGGAAGATGATCGTCAAATAGGTAGGGAGGATAGCGAGTACGTCGATGATGCCATAAAAGCTTTTGGCATAAGCGGTAGGTTTTGGTGAACACCAGAGTCGAATTAAGTACTCAATAGTGAAGAGGCCAGTGAACCCATACTCTAAGAAATGAAACGTGTCTGACCACTCTCTGCTGATAGAAGAGACAGAATCGAGTAGTAGCACCAATAAAGAGAGCAAAATAGCGACAATGACGCATATGTCGAAAACCTTTCCTGCGGTGGTATGGGTACCAAATATAATGACATACGTTTTATGCTTAAGCGTTTTATTCCCTTGGTCCATTTTGCACTTTTATCCTAGTTTTGGGTTGTGTTCAATTTGAGCGATAACACCGTCTAGTATAGGGAGGTTCTTCTGTAGAAAGAAGCGAGGGACGTAATCACCTATAACAATTGGTGAATATTTTGTTAAAAAGCGCACATTTTTGAGAAATATGGCCATGTTAAGTGGTGTTGTCAAAAACAAGCTATATACTGCTTAGTAGCACGTCGTTCTTGTGGTTAAGTTGGTTATTTGTAAGTAAAGTGAAAGTTTTTTACGAAATCTGTTATTTAAGAAACACTTACATGCCTTAGGTTATATTTTTTTTGAACATTAAATTTTTTTATTTTTATTTTTAAAAACAAAGTGATAGACTCGATTGTAGAAGTTAGTTACCCCTAATGAGGTAATTAGTTTTTCAGAACTGATCTGAGTCAATTAATTTCAAGCTGTGAAATATTATACTCAGTACTGAAAGCAATTTACTAAGTTTGTAGTGTTCTTTCACTTTACCTCAAATGGTGAATGAACGATTCAAAGCAAGAGCTCAACAGCCTTAATAAAGAGTTTTTAATATTTTTTAATTTATGGAGATTAATTATGCCTGTAACAAATTTGGCTGAACTAGATGCTTTAGTAGCACGAGTTAAAATCGCACAAGAAGAATTTTCTACCTTCTCTCAAGAGCAAGTAGATAAAATTTTCCGCGCGGCTTCTCTTGCTGCTAACCAAGCTCGTATACCTCTTGCACAACAAGCGGTTGCCGAGTCTGGCATGGGTATCATTGAAGACAAGGTTATCAAAAACCACTTTGCTTCTGAGTTTATCTATAACAAGTATAAAGATGAGAAAACGTGTGGTGTATTAGACGAAGACGTCAGCATGGGAACCATGACTATTGCAGAACCAGTCGGTATTATCTGTGGTATCGTTCCAACAACTAACCCAACGTCAACAGCGATTTTTAAATCTTTAATCTCGTTAAAAACACGTAATGGTATCATCTTCTCGCCACACCCACGCGCAAAAAACTCGACTAACGATGCAGCAAAAATTGTATTAGATGCAGCAGTAGCAGCGGGTGCGCCAAAAGATATCATTGGTTGGATTGACCAACCATCTGTAGAGCTTTCAAACGCGCTTATGAAGCATGACGGTATCGCTCTTATCCTTGCAACTGGTGGTCCAGGCATGGTTAAAGCCGCTTACTCTTCTGGTAAGCCAGCTATCGGTGTTGGTGCAGGTAACGTTCCAGTTGTTATCGATGACACTGCAGATGTTAAACGTGCAGTCGCTTCTATTCTTATGTCTAAAACGTTCGATAACGGTGTTGTTTGTGCTTCTGAGCAAGCCGTCATCGTTATGGATGAAGTATATGACGAAGTTAAAGCGCGTTTCGCTTCTCACAAAGGTCACGTATTAAGCAAACCTGACGCAGATAAAGTACGTAAAGTACTGCTTATCGACGGCGGACTTAATGCTAAAATTGTAGGACAACCTGCGACAGCAATCGCTGAAATGGCGGGTATCAAAGTTCCTGCGGATACTAAGATTCTTGTTGGTGAAGGCCTTGGTGAAGTCTCTTATGACGACGAGTTCGCTCATGAAAAACTCTCTCCAACGTTAGGTATGTTCCGCGCGTCTTCATTTGAAAACGCGGTAGCTCAAGCGGTTACAATGGTAGAGATTGGTGGCATCGGCCACACTTCTGGTCTTTACACTGACCAAGATGTAAACGCGGATCGTATTCGTTACTTCGGTGACAAACTTAAAACAGCTCGTATTCTTATAAACATCCCAACTACTCATGGTGGTATCGGTGATCTTTATAACTTTAATGTTGCACCTTCTCTTACGCTTGGTTGTGGTTCATGGGGTGGTAACTCTATCTCTGAAAACGTGGGTCCTAAACACCTAATCAACAAAAAAACTGTTGCTAAGAGAGCTGAAAACATGTTGTGGCATAAACTTCCAAGATCAATCTACTTCCGTCGTGGTAGCCTTCCAATCGCACTTGGCGACCTAGAAGGTAAGAAACGTGCGTTCCTTGTAACGGACCGTTTCCTATTCAACAACGGCTACGCTGATGAAATCGTAAACCTACTTAAAGCACAAGGTATGGAAGTTCAAACTTTCTTCGACGTAGAAGCAGATCCAACGCTATCTGTTGTTGAAAAAGGTGCCGCTCAAATGCAAAGCTACCAGCCTGACGTTATTCTCGCTCTTGGTGGTGGTTCACCGATGGATGCTGCGAAGATCATGTGGGTTATGTATGAGCACCCAGATACAGCATTTGAAGAACTAGCAATGCGCTTTATGGATATCCGTAAACGTATCTATAAGTTCCCTAAAATGGGCAAAAAAGCAGAACTTGTTTGTATTACCACTACTTCAGGTACTGGTTCAGAAGTGACTCCGTTTGCCGTTGTTACTGACGACAAAACAGGTGCTAAGTATCCTCTAGCGGATTATGAGCTAACACCTCAGATGGCTATCGTTGATGCAAACCTTGTAATGAACATGCCTAAGTCTCTAACTGCATTTGGTGGTTACGATGCCGTAACTCACGCACTAGAAGCTTACGTTTCAGTACTTGCGAACGAATACTCAGATGGTCAAGCTCTTCAAGCGCTTAAGATGCTTAAAGAATACCTACCTTCAAGCTATGCGAACGGTGCAAATGACCCAATCGCTCGTGAGAAAGTACACAATGCAGCAACAATCGCGGGTATCGCGTTTGCTAACGCATTCCTAGGTGTTTGTCACTCAATGGCGCACAAGATTGGTAATGCGTTCCATTTGCCACACGGTCTTGCTAACGCACTACTTATCTCGAACACCGTTCGTTATAACGCAAATGACAACCCAACTAAGCAAACTGCATTCTCACAATACGACCGCCCACAAGCGCGTCGTCGTTATGCAGAGGTTGCTGACCACTTGGGTCTATCTCAAGCTGGCGACCGTACCGCTCAAAAAATCGAGCGTCTACTTACTTGGTTAGAAGAACTTAAGGTTGATTTAGATATTCCTTTATCAATCAAAGCGGCGGGCGTTTCTGAGGCTGATTTTGTAGCACAAGTTGATGCGATTTCTATCGACGCGTTCGATGACCAGTGTACTGGTGCGAATCCTCGTTACCCGCTAATTTCTGAGCTTAAAGAAGTACTATTGACTTCTTTCCATGGTCAGCCGTACGTTGAAGGTGAAACCTTCGAAGGTACAACGGTTATCAAGAAGAAAGATGATCAAAAGCCAGCCGCTATAATAGCGAAGAAAAAGTAAGTCTTGTTGAGTTAGAGAGTTTTCGCTAGCACGTAATTCTCTCAATATAGAGACAAAAACCCATTGATTATCTCAATGGGTTTCCTAAGTTCTGAACATAAAAAAACCCATTGATTATCTCAATGGGTTTTTTTATGTTCAGAACTTAGGAAACCCGATGTTTCGCTCCGAAAGTAAGACTAATTCCACTAAATAACGTATCAGATGAAATGTAGTCGATGGAGCCGACAGCAAGGCCATTGCTATCACGCCTCGGCTGCCATTACCCGGCCATTAAAATACTCGTTGGAGACAATATATTCTGCACTCCGAATGAGCTCGTCTTGAATGACGGCCCAGTGTTCTATCTCGTCGCTGTTTGAGGTATGAGAACATCCGGGTATGACACAGCCTACGCGAATATTAAAAGGGGCTAACTCCTTTGCCCAACTTTTTGTAAAGCCAGAAACCATACACGTCGCACTGTCTTGTCCAATGTTAGATTGTCTAAGTGGAAAGGTAATCATGTTGATGATTAAGTTCTTTTTCTTGTTGAGTTGCATATGTTCTGCACCCGCTTGACCAAAACAGAAGATAGGGGAGGCGAGTGACGTTAATTGCTCTGAAAATTTTTTTGTACTAATTCCGTTAGTCAATGTGGGTAAAGGTAAGCTTGGCCAGTAGTTAATCAATACATCAATTGAGAGTTGAAGTTCCTGCTTTATGGTCTCGAAGAGCGCTTGAATACTGCTTTCAGAATAGTCTTCAACAGGGTAGGTAAGGACGGTGGTCGACTTCTCTTTACAGCGAAAATGTATCTCATCCAGTTTCTGGGCGTCGGTATCGATCGCAATTACTTTTGCACCAGATGCTGAAAAATGAACCGCTAGTGTGCTACCAAGCGGTGTGCCTGCAGACGTGATAAGAATAACTGAACCATTAATATCCATTGTTTCCCTCTAATACTGCGCGGCAAATTCAAGGTGTTATGGATTTAATAGTGGTTAATAATTAACAAACAAGTTGTGAATAGCATCATGAAATGCAAATTCTCGTGCGACTAAATGTTCAGGGTTAGGCTTATCTCACACTGAACGACCCTATTTGTGAAACGTAATTTGATGATAGGTGGTGTTGCACTTACTAATAAATGTTATTACACAGAGTGGTTTATCTGGCTTCTCATCTGGTTAATAACAAGTTTTTGATAGAGGTGATCGTTGAGGGTCGGTGCTGGGGTGCTATTAAGCGCTCTTTTCGTGTGGAAAGACAGGTTTCGATAAACATCTTCACCTAAGTCGTGTGTGTGCTCAGTCAAATAAGCTAACGAATCGGGGTTCAACCCGCTTTGCAATCTGGCGCTTTGTAATCCACCTTGGTGAAATTGCTCAGATATTCTGGCCCCTTTGAGATAGCTTTCTTGATTCGAACGCAGCTCAGCACTGATAGGAACCTGCAGTTTGTCTCTTAACTCTGATTCTGAATTGGACGTTAGGTCGACAGGAGTAATAGATACCGTTTCGCGAATATCTTCGGAAAACATCGCGACTAACAGAGCGAAGTCGGCTCGGCGATGCTGTTTAACGGCGGCACAGATATTGTCACCCACTTGCAGTTCATTGATAACTGCTAGGGTGACCGGTTCTGATGTGTCCGTTGTGGTTAACTGCATGCTAGCTCCTCGCTCGATGCCAATGTATCGGCATATGAGTGAGAAGCTTTAGTCTAAATCTTGATGATTTTATGGAATGTTTTTGGAATTATTCAGCTGACTTCTTAAATTGAGACAGCATAAACAGCACTGCAGCAGAAACCACGACAGAAGGGCCGGCCGGCGTATCGTAATGCCACGAAAGCGCGATACCTAGCAACACAGAAACGCAACCAATTAAGGATGACAAGAAAACCATTTGCTCTGGTGTACTAGAGAACTTCCTTGCGGTAGCAGAAGGAATGATAAGCAGGGACGTAATAATCAATGCGCCAACAAACTTCATCCCTACGGCGATGACAGTGCCGATAAGTAGCATCAATATAAGTCGCATAAGATCGACATTGGTACCCTCAACAGCGGCAAGCTCTTCACTTACTGTTGTCGACAACAATGGCTGCCAAAAATAGTAAAGAATAACTGAGATGACGATGACGCCAAGGTAGATAAAATAGATGTCCGACGGGGAAACCGAAAGCAGGTCGCCAAACAGGTAACTCATTAGGTCTATTCGTACATCATCTAGAAAACTAATAGAGACCAAACCTAAAGATAAAGCACTGTGCGCAAGGATACCAAGTAAGGTATCTGTCCCAACGAGTTGGCGCTTTTGTAAGGTGACTAAAATGAGAGCTATGGCTAGGCAGCAAACAAGAAGTGCAAGGTAGATATTGATATCTAAAAGTACACCAAGCGCTAAGCCAAGCAGTGATGCATGGGCTAACGTATCCCCAAAATACGCCATACGACGCCACACAACAAAAGACCCTAATGGTCCGGCTATGATGGCGATACCCAATCCAGCGAAAATAGCGGGAAGCAAAAACTCAATCATGACGGTGAGCTACCTCATGGTTTTCAGAACAACAATCACCTTTCTCTTTTGGATAGCCGGACAAATCGTGGTGTCCGCTATGAGAGTGATGATAAAAAGCGAGGGACTCATCGTTTGGCCTGCCAAATAAGGCGACATAAGATGGGTGGGTACTGATTGTTTCGGGTTCACCAGAGCAACAAACATGGTGGTTGATACAGATAACTTTATCTGTTTTGGCCATAACCAAATGTAGGTCATGCGAGATCATCAGTACTGCACATTGAAAACGGTGTCGTATGGTTTCTATCAGGTTGTATAACTCAATTTGTCCTTGAACATCGACACCTTGTGCGGGTTCATCTAAAACCAGAAGTTCAGGCCTCAATAACAGCGCTCTCGCAAGAAGAACCCGTTGGTTTTCGCCTCCAGATAACCGATGCATGTCGTTTCTAGCTAAATGTTCTGCGCCGACTAGTTTGAGTGCGGTAATCCTTTCTTGCTTGCTATATTTTCCGGCTAACTTAAGAAACCGGTCAACGTGTAGCGGTAAAGTGTCATTCAATTTGAGTTTTTGAGGGACGTAACCAATAGTGAGTTTTTTCTTCTTTTCTATCTGACCTTTGTAAGGCTTTACCAATCCAAGAAGCGCTTTAATTAACGTCGATTTTCCGGCGCCATTCGGCCCGATAATGGTGGTTATTTCGTTGGTGTTTATCTCTAAACTAATGTTGTCTAACACATCACGGTCATCAAACTGAACACTAATATTTTTCATCCTGACAAGCGAGGTCATGAATAAATCTCATTTACAAAGCGACTTGTTATAATATAACATTCGGGCTGAAATTTAAACTAGATTACGTAGCGTATAAATGAATAAAATCATCAAGTCCTCTCTATTTTTGCTAACAATGTTATCTCCGTTGAGTTATGCGACAACGGTTATTACAAGCATTAAGCCGTTTCAACTAATCGCAATAGAGATCACTCAAGGTATTACAGAACCAAAATCGTTAATCAGTTCGACAGCATCTCCGCACGATTATGCGATGAAACCCTCTGATCTAAAGACGGTAAAACGCGCTGATCTCGTTATCTGGTTTGGGCCCGAGTTAGAACCGTTTTTAGAGAAAGTGTTGTTAGGGTCAGAGAACTCGCTTCAGTTATCTGAAAGTGATATCGCGATTGATGAGCATGACGATTCTGACGAAGCATCACATGAAGGACATGACCATGGACGTGTTGATCCACATATCTGGCTTGGTCCAACACTCGTCAAGCAAATAGCGAGTGTAATTACGTTGAAGCTGTCGGAAATAGATCAGGAAAACGCCGTTCAGTATCAAGCTAATTTCGCTCAATTCGTTTCCAATTTGGATAAGAGTATCACCAAGATAACCGCCGATCTTGCTCCGTATAAAAACAAAGGTTACTACGTATTTCATGACGCCTATGGATACTTCGAATCCTATTTTCAACTGAATAAAATTGGGTACTTTACGCTTTCTCCAGACAGAAAACCCGGAGCAAAAACCTTGATCCAGATCCGTAGTGCACTGAAAAACGGTGCCGCATCTTGCGTGTTCTCCGAACCCCAATTTAAGCCAGCCACTGTGGAGTCTGTCATACGTGGAAGCGATGTATTTGTTGGCGTGCTCGACCCATTAGCCACCGATTTTGAACCAACGAGTGGTGCCTATTTTAGATTTATTGAAGGGTTAGCAAGCGCTTACAAAGAGTGCTTGTCATATTAATATTTGCTCTTTTCTCAAAAATAATCGACGGTACTAAGTGGGACAACGTGTTCGCGGATGGTTGGCATTCAGAGGCTTATCTGAATGATAATTATTTTTAATAAGGAAGTTGATATAGAACAATTTAAATGATGCGCTTACTTGATACTATACCTTAATAGAAATTATTATCATTTGAGCATATTTAAGGGCCAACCATGAAACTATCAGAATTGAAAGATGGTGAAAGCGCAAAAATTAGGGCGTTTTCAAATCTGACATTAGAGTTACGAAAAAAACTGATGGTGATGGGCGTGCTTCCGAACACTGAGGTGAAAGTGATTCGCCGCGCACCAATGGGTGACCCTATTCAGGTTCGAGTTAGAGGAATGTCTCTAGCAGTACGTAAAAATATTGCTTCAGAAATTGATGTCGAGGCAATCTAATGCAAACTGAATATAAAATTCTCACTGTAGGGAATCCAAACAGCGGTAAAACAACGCTATTTAATGCTTTAACCGGTGCGAAGCAACAGGTAGGAAACTGGCCTGGTGTCACCGTCGAGAAGAAAACGGGATTTCTATATCATTCGGGCAACAAATTTAGCCTAACGGACCTACCCGGTATCTACGCTCTAGATAGTGGAAATGACGCGAATAGCATTGATGAGTCCATCGCTTCACGATCTGTATTAACGCATCCAGCCGATCTTATAATTAACGTTGTAGATGCGAGTTGCTTAGAAAGAAGTTTGTATACAACGCTGCAGTTAAGAGAGCTCGGCCGACCAATGATAGTCGTGCTGAATAAGATGGATACGCTTTCCAGAGAGCGACAGGTTCTTGATGTTAAAGCACTTGAAAAGACCCTTGGTTGTCCAGTATTAACTCTTTCTGCCAACGACCAACAGCAAGTTAATAAATTTAAAGTAAAACTCCATAAAATTCTACTTCAAGGTGTGGCGCTTTCTGTCCATAACCTCGACTACGGTAATGACCTAGAACAGGCTATCGGGACTTTAGCGTTAATTTGGAATGAAGAGACCGTGTCCAGTCGTGCGCTTGCAATACGAGCGCTAGAGAACGACGCATTGATACTAAATAGTCTCACTGAAGAAGATAGAGCCAAGGTTCGTCAAACGATATTGAGTGTCGAGATTGATATCGACCTTCAAGTCGCTGATACCAAATACTCTTTTATACACAATGAACTGAAACATATCCGCAAGTCCGAAGGGAAATTGAGCCGTAGCTTTACAGAAAAAGCGGATCTGTTTATTTTAAACAAGTGGGTTGGGGTACCCTTTTTCTTTGTTGTTATGTATTTGATGTTTATGTTCTCTATCAACATTGGTAGTGCATTTATCGACTTTTTTGATATCAGCGTCGGTGCACTTCTGGTCGATGGTGGACACTACCTATTAGACGCCCATCTTCCTATTTGGCTTGTTACTTTGATTGCTGACGGTGTGGGAGGTGGTATTCAAACGGTGGCGACATTTATCCCTGTGATAGCCGCCTTGTACCTGTTCTTAGCGGTTCTTGAAAGCTCGGGTTATATGGCACGAGCGGCGTTTGTTTTAGATAAAGTCATGCAAAAAATCGGCTTGCCAGGTAAAGCGTTTGTACCGCTAGTACTCGGATTTGGCTGTAACGTACCGTCGATTATGGCCACTCGAACATTGGATCAAGAACGTGAGCGTAAACTGGCCGCATCAATGGCGCCATTTATGTCCTGTGGTGCACGCTTGCCTGTATACGCTCTTTTTGCTGCGGCTTTCTTTCCAGGCAGTGGTCAAAACGTCGTATTCGCTCTCTATATTTTGGGGATACTTGCTGCGGTTGCGACTGGGATGCTATTAAAGAAAACGCTCTACCCTGGCTCAAGTGATGCGTTGATCATGGAAATGCCCGATTATGAAATTCCAACCGTGCAAAATGTACTCATAAAAACCTGGCAGAAATTGAAGCGTTTTGTGTTGGGTGCCGGTAAGACGATTGTTGTCGTGGTGACGATATTGAGCTTCTTCAATTCGTTGGGCACAGATGGTTCATTTGGCAATGAAGACAGTGATAAATCAGTATTATCTAAAGCCGCTCAAGTCATCACTCCAGTTTTTGGACCTATTGGTGTAAGCGACGATAACTGGCCTGCAACGGTAGGTATTATTACCGGGATATTCGCTAAGGAAGCCGTCGTTGGCACCTTGAATAGTCTGTATTCTTCTCCGGATAATGGCGAGGGTGCAGAGTTTGATCTGGCCGCTAGTATTGAAGAAGCGGTAATGACAATTCCAGAAAACTTGATGGGATTGAGTTTCAGTGATCCGATGGGTATAGAGGTTGGTGACCTTACCGATATAGCGACGGTTGCGGAAGAGCAAGAAGTAGATACGAGCATTTTTGGTAATCTTAAATCCAATTTTGTTACAGGACACGCTGCATTTTCTTACCTAATTTTCATACTGCTTTATACACCTTGTGTTGCCGCAATGGGCGCGTACATGAAAGAGTTTGGTCGCAAGTATGCTGCATTTATTGCAAGCTGGACCATGTTGCTTGCCTATACTGGAGCTGCACTTTATTACAACGTTATGCACTTCAACGCGCAACCAGTAACGAGTGCCTCATGGATTGTCGGTGTTCTTGTTGTTTGGATTGGAACCTACTTCTTACTTAAGAAAGAAGGGCAGAAACAGATGACCTTAACCGAGGCATTGGTTTGATTCTTTCTGACCTCAAAGCATACATTTTTGAACAGGGTAGTGTTACGCGCACTGAATTAGCTAAGAAATTCGCCCTGAGTGAAGACGGTGTCGATGCGATGCTGGAGGTATGGGTGACAAAAGGTTCACTATCGCGGATAGTGGATCTGGATAAGAGAGATAACGTCAGGCAAATACGGTATAGGGCAGTTCATAGCAACGATATTCAAATGACCGTTATCTCGTAGTCATAATTTTTTATATTTTCACTTATAAACACAAAGAGCCTACTGTTTCTGAAACACACGGCTCTTTAGTAACTCACCCGTTACTTTCTTAATTAATGCGCTCTGTTCATCATTCGTTCGATACCTACCTGCAGTATTTCCCCAGATTGGCCGCGGCCATGCGATATCAGATATAAAACGAGCAACATGGTGAATATGCAGTTGAGGGACCATATTGCCTAATGCGCCCAGATTTAGCTTATCGGGTAAAAAAAGCGCTTCTAACATCCTCGAGATAATTTGGCTTTCAATCAAAAACTGATGCTGCTGATCCATTGATAACTGATGTAATTCTTTTACGCCATCGACCTTCGGTACCAGAATTATCCACGGTACACTGTCGTCTTTATTAAGAAGAATGGTACATAAAGGGAACTCACCAATCTTAGATGTGTCTTGTTCTAATTGAGGATGTAATGCAAAAGCCATCACGAAGATCTCTGTTGTGTCATGATGTCTATTTATAACATGTAATGAGAATGGTAATAAGCAATAAGCGGTTAATTTGCAGCAAGATATATAAAAGAAAGCCCCGTATTATACGGGGCTTTTCCTAGTGTAAAGATTACATACGTTCTAGCGTATCTATACCAAGTAGTGATAAGCCTTGCTTGATTGTTTTCGCGGTTAATGCCGCTAACTTCAGACGACTGTGTTTAATGGATTCGTTTTCTGCAACCAGAATAGGACAGGCTTCATAGAAGCTAGAGAATAGACCCGCCAATTCAAACAAATAACTACACATGATATGGGGTTGACCCTCACGTGCAACAGATTGAACTGCTTCTTCAAATTGAAGTAGTTTCGCGATAATGGCCTTCTCTTTCTCTTCAGTAATCACTATGTCACCAGTGATGCCATCCATTGAGATGCCCGCTTTTGCAAAGATAGATGCGACACGAGTATACGCATACTGCATGTATGGCGCGGTATTGCCTTCGAAAGCCAACATGTTATCCCAGTCAAAGATATAGTCGGTTGTGCGATGCTTTGATAGGTCAGCGTATTTTACTGCAGCCATTGAAACGGTAGCAGCAATGGCTTCTTTTTCAGCTTCGCCTAATTCAGGGTTTTTACTCTCAATAAGCTTTTGCGCTCTAACTTGTGCTTCGTCTAGTAAGTCAGCTAGGCGAACCGTACCGCCAGCACGCGTTTTAAATGGGCGACCATCTTTACCAAGCATCATGCCAAAAGCGTGATGCTCTAGCGTGACTTCTTCAGGTACATAACCCGCTTTACGAACGATTGTCCAAGCTTGCATTAGATGTTGATGCTGACGGGAATCGATGAAGTATAATACGCGGTCTGCTTTTAGCGTTTCGTAACGGTATTTCGCACAGGCAATGTCAGTAGTCGTGTAAAGGAAACCACCATCACGCTTCTGGATGATAACACCCATCGGTTCGCCATCTTTATTCTTGTATTCGTCCAGAATAACAACCTGAGCGCCGTCGTTTTCTACGGCGAGACCTTTTTCTTGTAGATCAGCAACAATACCCGGCAGCATGTCGTTGTACATGCTTTCACCCATCACATCATCACGGGTAAGGGAAACACTCAAACGGTCATAATTATGTTGGTTCTGAATCATCGTGACATCGACAAGTTTTTTCCACATCTCAGCGCAGTATTGATCCCCGCCTTGAAGTTTTACGACATAGCTACGAGCGATCTTGGCAAATTCCTCGTCTTCATCGTACAGCTTTTTTGACTCACGGTAAAAAGTTTCAAGGTCAGATAGCTCCATTGATACTTCACCAGATTCTTTTTGAATACGCTCTAGGTTAGCGATAAGCATACCGAACTGAGTACCCCAATCACCAATATGGTTAGCACGCACGACGTTATGGCCAAGAAATTCAAGGGTACGAACAACTGCATCACCAATGATAGTTGAACGTAGGTGCCCTACGTGCATTTCTTTTGCTACGTTTGGCGCGGAATAGTCCGCGACGATAGTCTTTTGTTCTTCTACTGCAACGCCTAAACGGTCATCAGCGAGTGCTAACTCAGCTTGGCTTGCAAGGAATGCTTCACTTAGAAAAATATTGATGAAACCAGGACCAGCAATTTCTGTTTTGCTAGCGATGCCATCAAGATCGAGTACGTCCAATACTTTTTGAGCAAATTCTCTTGGGTTAATGCCTAATTTTTTTGCAACGCCCATTACGCCATTTGCTTGGTAGTCACCAAATTGTGCTTTTGCAGATTGGCGTACAGCAGCAGGGCTGCCTTCAGGTGCGCCAGCGGCTACAAGAGCCAGAGATACTTTGTCATTAATAAGTGCTTGGATATTCACACGAGATTCCTTCAATTCTTAGAATTGTATTGCTATGCGTTTTCGGCGTTCTTGCGTGAGCCAACATAGGACGCATACGGCATATTTGTTTATAAAAATGAGGGTAATAATAGCAAGTTAACCCCTTGGCTAACAGATAAAGAAAAACAAATTGTTATACTTTTTTTCGTTGTTATTGATAATATCGGGAACAAATTGACAAATAGAGTAACCCACTATGACTAACCGGTTGTTTGAATGCGAGTTAACACCTGTGCAAATGCTAAAAAACGTGTCACAGTTTTCAGATAAAATCACCAAATTGATGCAAGACATTGGGCTTGATTTGACAATGTATCAAGCCGATCACATTGCTCTCCGTATCAATGATTACCAGTTAACAGAGCAAGCTCATGAAGCGTGGTTAGAATTTGGTCGGGTGATTTCTTCTGTGCATATCAATGGTCGACCGATTATTGTGTTGGAACTCGAACACCCTATTTCAGTACAAGACTGGAAGGTAGAATGCTTAGAATTACCTTATCCAGCAAAAGGTAAGCTCTATCCAGAGCAAGGATGGGAGCACATAGAGTTTGTTATTCCATCTGAAGCAATGACGGCAGACGAGTACTTAGAAGAGCTAAAGTTGCGCATTCCTAAATTGAACGATACGTGGGGTAAAATGGCGCAGCTAGGAATAACGACTAAGATTTCTAGCCCTAAAGGAGAGGGTGAGCGCTTAGCTAATCCGACCGTTGCGTTTAAAAGGGATGGAGTATGTATAAAACTGCACCCACACACATTGAAACGTGTCGTTTTATCGGACGCCTGAATCCATTCGGTTAGTATTGGTGGGGTGCTTTGCCATTGGATAATACAGTGGCAATAGTTAAAGAATAAGGCGATTAATTGACTCTAGATGTGAACTGACGGTTCGTTCAGAGCGAGAGTCAATTAAAATTCAAGGTTACCCTTCAAGGCCTTCGCTTGCTTCTTTATTCTGAATTAATTCAATCATATAGTTGTCTGGGTCTTTAACAAAGGCGATTTGTGTCGTACCACCTTTAACGGGGCCCGGCTCACGCGTAACGTTGCCACCCGCGTTTTTAATTGCATCGCAAGTCGTATAGATGTCATCCACACCGATAGCGATATGACCAAAGGCATTGCCCATTTCGTATTCTGACGTACCCCAATTGTAGGTAAGTTCAATAACCGACCCCTGAGACTCATCGCCAAAACCGACAAATGCTAGGGTATATTTATATTCTGAATTCTCATTTTTTCTAAGTAACTTCATGCCCATAACGTTGGTATAGAATTCGATAGAACGGTCTAAATTACCGACTCGTAACATTGTGTGTAACACGCGACCATTTGACATTGTACTTCTCCCTGTTTTTATATTTAGCAGCCAGCTATGCTGAGGCTATTAATCGATATTTTAACTCGTTTATCATTACAATTCTGTTTTCGAAGCGTACTCACACAGATCTTCTATGATACAGCTGCCACAGCGTGGTTTTCTGGCGATGCACGTATAACGTCCATGTAAGATAAGCCAGTGGTGAACATCGAGTTTAAATTCTTTTGGAATGACCTTTAAAAGCTTTTGCTCTACGTTATCAACGGTTTTGCCCATGGCAAGCTTTGTTCGATTGGAAACCCGATAGATATGCGTATCAACAGCAATTGTCGGCCAACCAAATGCAGTGTTTAAAACGACATTGGCCGTCTTTCTACCCACACCAGGTAGCGCTTCTAAAGATTCTCTATTCTCTGGTACTACGCTGTTGTGTTCTTCAAGTAAAATGCGGCAGGTCTTAATGACATTCTCCGCCTTAGAATTAAATAACCCAATGGTCTTGATGTACTCTTTTACACCTTCAACACCTAAATCCAGGATGGCTTTCGGCGTGTTAGCGACCGGATAAAGCTTGTTCGTCGCTTTATTAACACTAACATCTGTCGCTTGAGCAGAGAGCAATACCGCAATCAGTAGTTCAAAAGGTGAATTCCAGTTTAATTCTGTTTGAGGGTTAGGGTTGTTGTCTCGTAGTCTTTCAAGAATTACAATCCGTTTTGCATTGTTCATCGTTTTCCCCAAATTCAGGTTAGTTAGTGACTCTAACCCGTTCAATAACAGGTTTTTTTACTTTTGGTTTTCGAGCAGCGATGTGTGAATCAATCACGTTTTTGAAGGCGATAATGAATCCAACACCGATAAATGCACCCGGTGGCAACATCGCTAATAAGAAGTTACTTTCAACGTGAAATATTTCAATTCGTAGCGAGGTTGCCCAACTGCCAAGTAACACATCTGCCCCATCAAATAAGGTACCATTCCCTATTACTTCGCGTATCGTGCCTAGTAAAACAAGTACGGATGTCATGCCAAACCCCATCCATAAACCATCTAGAGCGGCAGGTAGTGGTTCGTTTTTTGCCGCGTAAGCTTCAGCGCGACCGATAATTATACAGTTGGTCACTATGAGAGGGATGAAGATACCAAGTGATAAGTACAAGCCGTAGGCATAAGCATTCATGAGCAGTTGCACACAGGTCACCAGTGCCGCAATGATCATAACAAAAACAGGAAGACGCACCTCTTTTGCTACGTAATCACGTACTAGCGACACGATTAAATTGGAGCCAATAAGAACAAGAGTAGTAGCGATGCCCAATCCTAATGCGTTCGTTACCGTAGATGAGACGGCAAGCAAGGGGCAAAGGCCCAAAAGCTGAACCAAAACTGGATTGTTTTTCCATAAACCATTTTGCAGCAGTATTTTATGTTCACCCATTGTCTTCTCCACAATTTAGCGGTTGAGAATGTAAAGCGTCGTGGTTTTCATTGTAGAAGATGACGCCTCGTTTTACTGCTTTTACGACGGCTCTAGGGGTAATGGTTGCGCCAGTGAATTGATCAAACTGACCACCATCTTTCTTTACTTTCCAACTATCAAGGTTATCTTGTGTGACCTGTTTACCTATGAAACCGTCGATCCAATTGGATATTCTCGTGTCAATTTTGTCACCTAACCCCGGTGTCTCTCTATGAGCAAGTACGCGTGTACCCGTTACTACACCCTGAGAATCAATGCCGACAATTAGCTTTATTTTCCCGTTATAGCCATCAGGTGCAATAACCTCTATTGCAACAGCACTTGGCCGTCCATTTTTTGTTGCGATGTAAGCGGGCAATGGATCGTCGCTACCGAGTTGCACCGACTGTACCAAAGTACAAGCCGAATAGAGTTCATTGTCATGCATCTGATGCGGTATCACTTCGTTAAGTATCGATTTTAGTTGGTCTCGCTCTTGCTGCAAGATGGTATCTTCAGTCAAGTAATGAGTAATCGCTACGAGACCTGTACAAGCGCAAGCAAAGATAGCTAATGTCGCGCCGTTTTTTTTAATCGCGGTTAACATATTTTTCCTTAGTGCCCATAGGTTCTTGGTTTTGTATAACGGTCAATAAAAGGAACCATCATGTTCGCAATAAGCACGGCGAAAGCAACGCCGTCCGGATACCCGCCCCAAGTTCTGATAACAAAGACTAAAGTTCCGATGAAAAACCCAAATAACAACCTTCCTTTGACGGTCGTTGAAGCGGTAACGGGATCCGTTGCAATGAAAAATGCGCCAAGCATTGTCGCGCCAGAAAAAAGATGCAGAAGGGGACTTGCTACCGTATTTGGGGAAAAGAGATAACTAACACTACTGATAAAAATAAGACCTAGCAAGAATCCCGCAGGGATATACCACTGAATGATTCGTTGCTTTACAAGTGCAATTCCACCTAAAAGATAGGCCATGTTTACCCATTCCCATCCGGTTCCTGCAATGATGGAAAACGGAGGCAGAGACATAATTTCATTGGCAGGCATCGATGACCTTACTGCCGTTTTAAAAGCATCAAGCGGCGTAGCCATTGTTATGCCATCTATACCTGCTCGGACCTGTTGTAGAGAAAAACCATCGTCGTTAAAGCCAGTAAAGATCAACTTCCATGAATCGTACAAGCTAATATCGGAAGGGTTTAAAGAATCAGGCGCTATCCAGCTTGTCATTTGCAAAGGAAATGAGATAAGTAGTACGACGTAGGCAATCATGGCTGGGTTAAAAGGATTTTGCCCAAGGCCACCGTACAGTTGTTTAGCAACGACAATGGCAAAAAACAACCCAATGACCATCATCCACCATGGTGAGAGGGGAGGAATGGCAACAGCTAATAGCCAAGCGGTAACAATAAAACTGTAGTCACGTAATGCGCTAAACGGAGAACGTTTACGAAACAGCATGACGGCGCTTTCTAATAAAAAGGCGACAACGAATGCAATCAATAATTGAATTAACGTTCCCCAACCGAAGAAATAGGTTTGAGCTAATAAGCCGGGTATGGCAGCAATCGCAACCCACTTCATGAGGTCTTGCGTGCTCTTACTGCGATGGGTGTGGGGCGAGCTGGCAATAAAAAAGGCCACTACTCTTTCTCCTTAACGTTTTGTACGGCAGCCTGCGCGGCTTTTTTTGCTTTAGCGCGAGCAATGGCAGCGGCAACGGCGGCCTTTTTCTTGTCCTCAACAGGGGCAGTCTCACTCTCTGCTGGTGACGTTGTAGTTTCGTTACCTTTTTCGGCTTCAGTTTGTGCTACTTTTTTTGCTTTAGCGCGAGCAATGGCAGCGGCAACGGCGGCCTTTTTCTTGTCCTCAACAGGGGCAGTCTCACTCTCTGTTGGTGACGTTGTGGTTTCGTTACTTTCTGCCGCTTCAGCTTGTGCTAATTTTTTTGCTTTAGCGCGTGCAATGGCGGCGGCAACCGCAGGGTTTTTATTGACAGTGTCTTCGGATGGGCGGCTCTCGGCAGGTGGCTGAGCCGATAGGGTAGCGTCTTTTTCTGCTTTTCGTTCTCTGGCAAGGCGTTTACGCTCCTCGCGTAAGCTGACCATTTCTGAGTTATCTGGTGTCTCACTGCTAGATTTCAACGCTTCGGCTTGTTTTGCTTTTGCCCGTGCTATTGCAGCGGCGACAGCCGGTTTAACTTCAGAGCTACTTTTCAAGGTTGATTGTTGTGCCTTAACACGAGCAATAGCAGCGGCAACAGCATCACCATCGTTATTATCCGACTTTTCCATTTCCTTACGGCGATTTTTAGCGGCTTCTTTAAAGCGATTATCCCGTTGTTCTTTGTCTCTCTCAAGCCTTGCTTTACGTTCTTCAAATCGTAATTTGGCTCTTTCAGCCGATTCGGTTTCTTCTTTATGGAGGCGAACTTCAGCCTTTGCCTGGCGATAATAATGAACCAGCGGTATTTCACTTGGACAGACATAGGCGCACGCACCACACTCTATACAATCAGACAGGTTTAACTCTTCACACTTATCAAAATCTTTATCTTTTGAATACCAAAAAAGTTGTTGTGGTAATAGAGACGCCGGGCAAACTTCAGCACACTGCCCGCATCGTATACAAGCTATTTCACTTTTTTCGGGTGCGATCTCTTTTTTTGTTGGTGCCAAAATACAGTTGGTTGTTTTGGTTATAGGTACCGCCGCAGAAGGCACAGTAAAGCCCATCATAGGGCCACCCATTATTAGTCGAGGTGATTTTTTATCTTCTGTATAACCATATTCGTCTAATAAAGCCTGGACGGGAGTACCTAACCGCACCCATATATTTTGAGGTTGGGCGAACGTGTTACCCGTTAATGTTACTATTCGTTCAATTAGCGGTTCTCCATCGATCACCGCCTTTTTGATAGCATGAATGGTCCCGACATTTTGCACCAGCACACCAATATCCGCGGGGATCCCTTTTTTAGGAACCTCTTTATTAGTCAACAATTTTATTAGCTGTTTTTCACCGCCAGAAGGATATTTAGTTGGAATTCCGCGTATAACCAAATTTCTGTTTAGCGCGGCAAGTTCTAGCGCTTTTATAGCTTCGGGCTTATTGTCCTCGACGGCAATAATAATCAAATCTGGCTTCAGAATGTGCTCAAGCACCTGAATACCTTCAATAATCTCAGTCGCATTTTCTCGCATCAACATATCATCTGCGGTGATGTAGGGTTCACACTCTGCAGCATTAATAATAAGAATTTCGGTTTTAGCTACACCAGATTGAATCTTATGACCAGTAGGGAAACCTGCACCACCTAACCCCGCAACGCCAGACTGTCGGATAACGTTTATAAGTTGTTCAGGTGTTTCTGATGTAAAGTTGGCTAATGGGCTTTTTGGGATCCATCTATCTTCGCCATCGGGTTTTAATATAAAACAGTTTTCTGTCAAACCAGAAGGATGGGCAGTTTGTCTTGGCTCAATCGAAATAATTTCACCCGATGTAGGTGCATGCACAGGCAACATAAAGCTATCGGTAAACTTAGTCAGTTGTTGACCCTTTAACACTTTATCGCCCACTTTTACTGCGAGATCTCCGGGGCGACCAATATGCTGTTTGATGGGTAATATAAATTCGTGTGTTAAACGCGCTTTATTAACAGGCGTCTGAGTAGATTGAGTTTTGTTTTCTGGTGGGTGAATGCCACCAGGAAAGTCCCAGATATCACCATGACGAATTCTTTCAACTAATGGCACCATATCTTTCATTTAACTCGCGCTTCTGGTTGATCTGTTATATCTACGGCTGGAATGGTATCTAATTTCCATTTCCAGTTAGCCATGGTGGTTTCAATCGGTATCATTTCTATGCAGTCGGTTGGGCATGGAGCCACACATAAGTCGCATCCAGTACATTCGCTTTCTATTACCGTATGCAAGGCTTTAGTTCCTCCCACAATAGCGTCCACGGGGCAGGCCTGTATGCATTTTGTGCATCCAATACACATGTCTTCGTGTATATACGCGACGGTTTTAATAGGTTCGATATCATCTTGGTTTTCTGTCTCTGGTTCGACACCCATCAATTCGGCTATTTTTTCGATAGCCGCTTGTCCACCTGGCGTACACTTGCTGATACTGTCGCCGTTGGCAACGGCTTCTGCGTAAGGCCTACAACCCGGATAACCGCACTGCCCACATTGGGTTTGCGGTAAAATAGCGTCTATTTGTTCAACAATGGGGTCGCTTTCGACCTTAAAGCGAACAGAGGCGAAACCTAAAAAAGCACCAAATATACCCGCGAGGGCAGCGATAGCGAGAATAGCAATGAATATTGATACCATTACAGCTTCACCAATCCAGTAAAGCCCATAAATGCCAGAGACATTAACCCTGCGGTTATCATGGCGATAGATGCACCTTGAAATGGAGAAGGTACATCGGCGGCGGCAATTCGTTCGCGCATTGAGGCGAATAAAACTAAGACTAAGGAAAATCCGACTGCTGCACCGAAGCCGTAAATAATGGACTCAATAAAATTATGATTCTCATTAATGTTTAGCAAGGCGACGCCTAACACCGCGCAGTTTGTAGTGATGAGGGGCAAAAATATCCCGAGTAATCGATATAGCGTTGGGCTGGTTTTGTGAACAATCATCTCAGTAAATTGCACAACAAACGCAATCACCAGTATAAAGCTCATTGTCCGTAGGTATTCTATTCCTAACGGAGCCAAGATATAGGTTTCAACCAAGTAAGCGCATACGGACGCAAGTGTCAGTACGAATGTGGTTGCTAAGCCCATACCAATAGCGGTTTCCAGCTTTTTGGAAACCCCCATAAAGGGACATAAGCCCAGAAATTTAACCAGCACAAAGTTGTTAACCAGCACAGTGCCGACTAGTAACAGTAAATAGTCAGTCATGATAATTCATATTAGGAAATCCTTAATGTTATATTATCTCGTTTTGAGGCGCTAATAACAACCGAGAATCCTTAGGGTTTTTCAACATTAGTGTTGTTTTTAAGCACCATACACGGTTTTTTTGATCTCGAATTTGTAATTAGGCCTGAAAATGCCTGTTGAATGTTCATGTAGAACGTGTTTTGAATCGTTATTTTAAACGAAAAAAGCCACGTCTAAGACGTGGCTTTAAAATGTGGCTCCCCCTGCAAGACTTGAACTTGCGACATACGGATTAACAGTCCGCCGTTCTACCAACTGAACTAAGGGGGAATCGATTTGAGTTGCGAATCTTAGCGATATGGACGAAAAGTGTCAACACAGAAGTCGAATCTTTTAATAAAAAAAAATTCGCAATTACTATTGATTTTTTCAGACTGCCCATCGATAAAAGCGCCGACTTACTTATCCACCAAAATTGTGGATAAGTGTGTGAGTTAAACTTGAGTAAAAACTCACTGAATTTATTTAGAGTAAAAATACTATATGATAAAAGTGTAATTTGTTGAAATAAAAGACTTTATGTTATTTTCCGCCAATCCGTGTAATTTAGTCATCTTGTGCATAAGTTGAGTTTCGACCAAAAAATCAGCGTATTTGCACTAAACTGGGGAAAACAAGTGGATTAAAAATAATTGAAATTGAGGGTTGTATCTAGAGAGGGGCGGAGACTCTATCAAATTTTAGAAATAGGTTCTACTGTTTATGTAGTTTTACGTCACATTATTTATCTAATTATATTTTTCTCCAAACGACCAAACTGAACTCGGATTAAACCGAGCGTCAATTGATGGCTCGGTGACAAAAGTTATCTTTGCATCAGTAGATTGGATATCATGCGAAGCAATTTATTTTAGAATTCGTTATCATGCTTAACGCTGTCTTCACATGTAGAACATCGCATATTAATCATAAAGAATAAGAACATAATTATGAGCAAAGAATACAACCTAGTTTCCGATTACAAACCGTCTGGGGATCAACCTACCGCAATAGTAAAGCTATTGGATGGTCTGGAGAATGGGCTTGCACATCAAACATTGTTAGGTGTCACTGGCTCTGGAAAAACGTTTACGTTGGCGAATGTCATCGCACAATCAAAGCGACCAACCATAATCCTTGCGCCTAATAAAACACTTGCCGCGCAGCTTTATGGGGAAATGAAAGCTTTTTTCCCTAATAACGCCGTAGAGTACTTTGTTTCTTATTATGACTACTATCAGCCTGAGGCTTATGTACCAACGACAGATACCTTTATTGAAAAAGATTCTTCAATAAATTCACACATAGAACAAATGAGGCTATCCGCGACCAAAGCACTCCTAGAGCGAAAGGATGCCATAATCATTGCCTCTGTATCTGCGATTTATGGTTTAGGTGACCCCGATTCGTATCTAAAAATGATGCTACATGTAAGACGCGGAGACCATTTAAACCAACGCGATGTTATACGGCGACTAGCCGAACTTCAATACACTCGAAATGACGTATCCTTTGAACGTGGACAGTTTAGGGTTCGAGGTGAAGTGATAGATGTCTTCCCTGCAGAATCCGATCAAGAAGCGGTACGAATAGAGATGTTCGATGAAGAGATAGAATGTATAAGCCTGTTTGACCCGCTAACAGGTGCAATTAACCAGAGAGACTTGCCTAGATTTACTGTCTATCCAAAAACGCACTATGTTACTCCTAGAGAAAAAATACTAGAGTCAATTGAACATATAAAGGTAGAACTAAAGAGTCGAAAGGCCTATTTACTTGAGAATAATAAATTATTAGAAGAGCAACGAATCTCCCAAAGAACGCAGTTTGATTTGGAGATGATGAACGAACTCGGATTCTGTTCAGGTATTGAAAACTACTCTAGATACCTCAGTGGTCGAGAAGAAGGCGAGCCGCCACCGACGCTTTTTGATTATCTACCTAGTGATGGACTGTTGGTTATCGACGAGTCTCACGTGACCGTTTCTCAAATTGGCGCAATGTTTAAAGGGGATCGGTCACGAAAAGAGACCTTGGTTGAGTTTGGCTTTCGTCTTCCTTCAGCGCTAGATAATAGGCCACTTAAGTTTGATGAGTTTGAAGCATTGGCTCCGCAGACCATATTTGTATCCGCGACACCGGGTAATTATGAGCTCGAAAAATCAGGAAGCGATATCGCGGATCAAGTCGTGCGTCCCACTGGGCTTTTAGACCCAGTTATTGAAGTGCGTCCAGTGACAACGCAGGTTGATGATTTATTGTCTGAGATCCGTTTAAGGTCAGTAAAAAGTGAGCGAGTCTTAGTGACGACACTGACGAAGAGAATGGCGGAAGATCTGACAGAATATCTTCATGATCACGGTGTAAAGGTTCGGTACCTGCATTCTGATATCGATACCGTTGAACGGGTGGAAATTATTCGTGATTTGAGATTAGGCGAATTTGATGTTCTGGTAGGAATTAACCTATTAAGAGAAGGGTTGGATATGCCAGAGGTATCTCTTGTCGCCATTCTTGACGCAGACAAGGAAGGATTCTTAAGGTCAGAAAGATCGCTCATTCAGACGATAGGCCGTGCCGCAAGGAACCTAGAAGGAAGAGCCATTTTATATGGTAACTCCATTACCAAATCAATGAAAAAGGCAATGGATGAAACCAACCGTCGTAGGGGGAAACAGCAAGAACACAATGAAAAAAATGGCATCGTACCTCAGGCTTTGAAAAAGAGTATCAAAGACATTATGGAGATCGGCGACATCGCTAAAACCCGTAATCAAAGAGTCTCGAAACAAGTCCCTTTATCGAAAGTTGCTGAGCCATCACAAAATTATCAAGCATTTACACCACAACAATTAGAGAAAGAGATTATCAAATTGGAAGCGGCCATGTACCAACATGCTCAAGATTTGGAATTTGAATTAGCGGCAGAAAAGAGAGATAGAATAGATAAGCTAAGAAAACAGTTTATTGTAAACAGCTAGTTAAAAGAAATTGCAGGCAAAAAAATAGCCAACTGGAATATGTCCGGTTGGCTTCATTTTGTGGAAAACATGTCCACTAACAACGTCAGTTGGCTAGGTGACCCGTTAGGGTCGTAGTTATAAAAGCATTTATTGTGCCAATTTATTAACACAGAGATATAAAGGCTTATCTTGAATGTATCCGCACTATAGATGTGTATATTTGCATTTTGCAAAGCAAAATGCGATTCTTTCCTAAATTGCAATCAATTTTCTTTTGATTCGCTCAAATCAAACAGTATCTTTTAAAGGCTTGGATATGAAAAAACCGGATCTTGGTATGACAGCTAAGTATTTGCTTATGGTCGAAGATACCGCTTCAGTTGCGGCTTTATATCGTTCTTTTTTAACGCCTCTCGGTATCGATGTGGAAATTGTTGGTACGGGTAAAGAGGCGCTGGAATCATTGACCATCCGGATTCCGGATCTCATCCTCTTAGATTTGCGCCTTCCCGATATGACAGGTATGGATGTGCTTCACTCAGTAAAAGCATTATACCCAGAAGTCCCTATCATCTTTATGACGGCACACGGTTCGATTGATACTGCCGTAGACGCAATGCGATATGGTGCTCAGGACTTCTTAATCAAACCTTGTGAAGCGGATAGGCTCAGGGTTACGGTAAATAATGCCATACGTCGAGCTAGTAAAATCAAGGGTGGCGAAGGCGAGCGAGGAGCAAGCGTTAGTAGCTTGAATAACTATCAAGGCTTTATCGGTAGTAGTCACAATATGCTTTCGGTATACAAGACGATCGACTCCGCAGCAACAAGCAAAGCGAGTATCTTTATTACTGGTGAAAGCGGCACAGGTAAAGAGGTCTGTGCTGAAGCGATACACGCTGCGAGCCGTCGAAGAGACAAACCATTCATAGCAATTAATTGTGCCGCTATCCCGAAAGACCTAATCGAAAGTGAATTGTTTGGTCACGTTAAGGGCGCTTTCACGGGGGCTGCGACTGAACGACACGGCGCTGCAGAACTTGCTGACGGTGGGACATTGTTTTTGGATGAGCTTTGTGAAATGGATTTGGATCTGCAAACCAAACTATTGCGTTTTATTCAAACCGGTACGTTTCAAAAAGTCGGTTCCTCTAAAATGAAGAGTATTGATGTACGTTTCGTTTGTGCAACCAATAGGGACCCTTGGAAAGAGGTACAGCATGGACGTTTTAGAGAGGACCTTTATTACCGTTTGTATGTTATTCCGTTGCATTTGCCTCCATTAAGAGACCGAGGAGAGGATGTTGTCGAGATAGCCTATTCGCTTTTGGGCTATATGTCATTGGAAGAGGAAAAATCGTTTACTCGTTTTGCGCAAGATGTAATAGATAGATTCATTTCCTATGAATGGCCTGGAAATGTGCGTCAGCTACAAAATGTAATACGCAATGCTGTTGTATTAAATAATGGGAAGGAAATCACATTAAGCATGCTTCCTCCCCCAATTAACCAAATGAGCACAAAAATTGCTTTAATAAACAATAGAGAAGGATTATTGCAAGATAGATTTGGTTCAAACACCATCGGTTCTACCCATGAGGGTCTCAAACCGTTGTCTGCTGATGACATCACGCCTTTGTGGCAGGTTGAGAGAAATGTGATAGAGCAAGCCATCCAAGCCTGCGAGGGGAACATCCCCCAAGCAGCAAATGCATTAGAAGTCAGTCCATCGACTATTTACAGGAAAAAACAGTCATGGTTATAGAAAATAACGATGATGTGAACACGAAAAACATGAGCATGGAATCGACGTAGCTAATCGCTAGTTTTTTACATGCAACGAAGGAAATGTTAGGAGATCCTTAAACGGTGACGACTTATTTAAACTCCAACAAAATTGAAGACCTGTGTAACGAAATTGGCCAAGAAAATTTGCCTGTATTGTTGAACATATTTTTGGGTGAGTTAAACAGCTATCACGTTTCGCTGACGGAAAATGGTGATAACTTAGAGCGCTTGTTAAGTGACATTAGCCATGCATTAAAAAGTAGTGCCGCCAGTTTCGGTGCTGATGATTTGTGTAGAAAAGCGCTGCATATCGACGCCAAAGCCAAAGCGGGCGAGAAGGTTTCCACTGTCGAAAATCGCAATTCTCTACTGGATAGCATTGAAGCTACTATCCGTGCATATGGGGCCCTATACCAAGCAAAGTGAATTTGTGTTTAATATAGGACATAACGCCACAGGCCGCTCAAGACATCCTCGCACTTTCATGAGTGAGGATGACATTATTGTCAATGAGCCGGAGTGGCAGTGGAAACGTTTTTTAATTTAGCGTTGCACTATTTAAGTTGCTCGACAATTGCTTTGGACAGCTTGTTTCTATCGTGTCGCCAAGCCCTATTCGGCGATGCAAGATCGACAGTGACGCAACGCCACTCGTCCTCTAGATCTTGATGTGTCACGTCACCTAATACAATATCTATTTTTCTGCCTCGGCAAGCCCTTTGGCACCACTCTAGTTTTTGACGTAAAGTCATTCGTCCGGCAGGACCATATTCAGGTGATAGGTTTTCAATATAGATCAATGTCGCGTTGGTGTTTTTTAATATGGCATGCCCCAGTTCAGAAAGTAACAGAGGTGGCATAATGCTAGTAAGGAAACTACCCGGTCCAAGTATGATGCAATCGGCATGGTTAATGGCCGCAATGGCTTCACTCGTGGCAGGTACTTCTGGTTCTAAGTCCAGTCGGAGAAGGTCGGTTTCCATCTCGTCCACGCTGGTTTCACCATGAACCCAATTACCATCAACAGATAATGCTTTTAGATCAGAAGGGTGTTCGGACATAGGGATAATGTTGACATCGACTTTCAGCATGTTACGTATCAGCTGTATTGCCTCCAGAGGCCTGACGGATAAGTTATCTAATGAGGCCAACATCAGGTTGCCCAAATTATGACCATTTAATTCCCCAGAACCTTTAAATCTATACTCAAACATCATCGATTCAACAGATGGTTCAGTAATCAGCTGATTGATGCAGTTTCTCGTGTCACCCCAAGCAATACCGCCCTGACAATAACGGATGCGACCAGTAGAACCGCCGTTGTCGGTCGTCGTAACAATCCCGGTGGCATTGTTGCCAAACTTATTTAAAGCGGCCAGAACTCGTCCCAAGCCATGCCCGCCACCTATCGCAACGATTTTTTTGTTTTTATATATTTTCATTTAATACTTAACTTATTTTAATATTATGCAATAACTTGCCGTCATTTTTAATAATAAACACCTTAAGCTATTTAAAGTGTGCTTATTGATGGATTTTTCACGATTGCCTATGGAATTATACCCCGTAATTAAGTATTTTATCGAATAGCAGTTAATCTGATTTCAGTGATTAGCAGCCATAACTCCGAGCCTTTACCGCTAAGTTTGATTTTTGGCAAATGTTGAAATTCTATATGCGTTAGAGGCCAGTGACACAATGTTACAAGGGTTTGCTTAGAAATGAGTAAGCCTCCCGTATTTGGAAAGGTGTTCCGTGGCGATACAATTCGAAGATAAATTTAAACGCAAGTTTTATTACTTGCGTCTCTCTGTTACAGATGTCTGTAACTTCAAATGCACATACTGTCTTCCTGATGGCTATAAGCCTTCGGGGCGTAAAAATTCGTCTTTTTTATCCATACCGGAAGTGAAACGTATCGTTGGTGCGTTCGCTAGTTGTGGTACCTCTAAGGTACGCATAACCGGTGGTGAGCCGACTTTACGTAAAGATTTCAATGATATCGTACAAACCATTGCCACTACTGATGGAATTAACAAGGTGGCAATGACAACCAACGGGTATCGTATGGAATCTCAGGTTGCCGATTGGCGTGAGGCAGGATTAACCCACATTAACGTGAGTCTGGATAGCTTAGACCCTCGAATGTTTTACCAAATCACGGGAGAGAATAAATTTTCCAACGTGATGTCCGGTATAGATAGAGCTTTCGAGGTCGGATACGAGCAGGTCAAAGTCAACGTTGTCTTAATGAAAGATCTTAATAGCGGTGAATTACCTGCTTTTCTTAATTGGATTAAAGATCGACCTATACAGCTAAGATTTATAGAGTTGATGCAAACCGGAGAGATGGATTCATTCTTCGACAAATACCATAAATCAGGTGTGAGCATCCAGAATAAACTCATCGCAGAAGGTTGGATTCCAAAGGTAGCAGAAGCGAATGATGGGCCTGCAAAAGTATATATTCACCCTGATTACAGAGGTGAAATAGGCTTGATTATGCCTTATGAAAAGCATTTTTGTGAGAGTTGTAACCGATTAAGAGTTTCCGCGATGGGCAAATTACACCTTTGCTTGTTTGGTGAGCAAGGCGTTGAGCTCAGAGACCTTCTTCAAGAAGACACGCAAGCGGATGCATTAATCGACCGTATTCAAGCTCAACTCCAAACTAAATCAGTCAGCCACTTTCTACAAGATGGTAATACTGGAATGACGCCACATCTCGCCTCCATTGGCGGCTAAAAAATTAAATATAGGTGAAATTATGGGACACGCTGTAAGTGAATTTAAGCCAGCAAATATTGCAGTATTAACCGTTTCTGATACTCGTACAGAAGAAAATGACACGTCTGGGCAGTACTTTGTCAATCAACTAAAAGAAGCGGGACACCATCTAGCGGATAAAAAAATTGTCATCGATGACAAATATAAAATCCGCGCGATAGTTTCACAATGGATAGCAGATGAAGGAATTCATGTCATCATGATTACTGGCGGTACGGGATTTACTTCAAGAGACAGTACGCCAGAAGCTCTTGTGCCACTATTTGACAAGCAGGTTGAAGGGTTTGGTGAACTATTTCGCCAGGTTTCTTATGAAGAGATTGGTACCTCAACCATTCAATCACGTGCCATTGCAGGTTTTGCAAATCATACGATCGTATTCGCGACACCTGGTTCAACTGGCGCATGTAGAACGGCGTGGACAAAGATTATCAAGCAACAATTAGATGCGAGTCATCGCCCTTGTAACTTTATGCCTCATTTGTCGGTGTAGCCTTGTATGGAACAGTTTACTCATATTAACGCCTCTGGCGAAGCCAACATGGTTGACGTATCTGCGAAAGCAGAAACAGTAAGAGAAGCAAGAGCGGAAGCCTTTGTTCATATGGCACCAGAAACATTGAACTTGATTGTTTCTGGTAGTCACCATAAAGGTGATGTGTTCGCCACAGCTCGAATTGCTGGAATACAAGCGGCCAAAAGAACATGGGATTTGATTCCACTTTGTCACCCTTTACTGCTGACTAAGGTAGAAGTTCAACTTGAAGCTATTGAAGAAGATAGTGTCGTTCGAATTGAATCTCTGTGTAAACTCTCGGGTAAAACGGGTGTGGAGATGGAAGCACTAACAGCAGCATCGGTTGCGGCATTGACTATCTATGACATGTGCAAGGCCGTACAAAAAGATATGGTGATTAGTCAGGTTAGACTACTTGAAAAAAGTGGTGGAAAATCGGGACACTTTAAGGCGGAAAAATGATCAAAGTACTTTTTTTTGCTCAAACTAGAGAGCTACTAGACCTTGATGGACTCGATATCGAGTCTAACTATACAACCGCTGAAGAGCTGCGCGCTTATTTATGCGAAAAAGGCGATAAGTGGTCTCTAGCTTTGGCTCCGGGGAAACTACTCGTTGCTATCAATCAGACCATCTCCCCGCTTGATAGTATGATAAAAGATGGCGATGAAGTGGCTTTCTTTCCACCCGTCACAGGTGGGTAATATGACGTATTCCGTTTCTGTAATGCGTGAAGACTTCTCTGTGGCAGAAGAATACGATTTGTTAGCACAGGGGTCATCTGCCGGTGCTGTCGCCATGTTTTCCGGCAAAGTAAGAGACATGAATTTGGGCAGTAATGTTACGGGGCTTACGCTAGAGCATTACCCTGGCATGACTGAAAAAGCACTTTCTGATATCTGTCAGCAAGCACTAGAGCGTTGGCCGCTGCAAAAAGTGCGTGTGATACATCGGATTGGTGATCTCGATATTGGTGATCAAATTGTCTTTGTTGGGGTAACAAGCGCCCATCGTGGTGCCTCTTTTGAAGCATGCGAATTTGTAATGGACTTTCTTAAAACCAAAGCGCCATTTTGGAAAAAAGAAAGGACAACAGAAGCATGTCGTTGGATTGACTCTCGGGCGTCGGATCATAAAGCCGCTTCTCGTTGGACTGAAAAATGATCAGATAATCTATAACCCAATGACGATGACTAGCCAAGCTATACTGCTTGGCTTTTTTACATCCTAAGGTTTTACACTTATGAATAAAGGTGTAAAACTTTCGTTCCAATGCGTTGAATTGACATTGTGTTCAGATATTCACCTATATGGTTACTACTATCCCCCATACTAGAGATAGATAATGAATAATAAGTCATGCAGCTTAACCTTATAGAGTGTAAGCTCATGTTAATTAAGATTTAGGTTGTGGTTTGTTATGGGTAAAGTGAATTTATATTAACTAAACTCTGATTTTTCACCCATTTATGGTGAATCCTTTTTGATAGAGTGCTTTTTAGGCAAACAATCTAAAACATTGACCTAGTCGAAATAATAAAGCGCTAGTTAGGCCGTTTTATGGAAAATTGAACGAATGATTGGTAGTGTGTTCAGCAATCTTTTTGGGTTTTAGAGCGTTTTTGTTAGAAACGTTCTGAATGGTCTATCGTTCGGACACCTATAAAAAAGACGTCATGGATGCTAATAAAAAAATTTGGAGTTAAATGCATGTTCAAAAATAAAATCACACAAACCCTTTTACTGGGCGCAAGCTTAACCGTTGCTGCTACCTCTTTTACAACTCTTGCAGCAAATGTTCCTGCAGGTACTAAACTTGCTAAAGTGCAAGAATTAGTGCGCGGTAACGGTACAGAAGTAGCGTCAATTGACCCTCATAAGACGCAAGGTGTACCTGAATCTCACGTAATTCGTGAGCTTTTAGAAGGTCTCGTAAACCAAGACGCTAATGGTAATACTATTCCCGGTGTGGCGGAGTCTTGGGAAACAAAAGATAATAAAACATTTATTTTCCATCTACGTAAAGATGCGAAGTGGTCCAATGGTGACCCAGTAACAGCTCATGACTTTGAGTACAGCTTTAAAAGAGCGGTTGATCCGGCGACAGCCTCGCCATATTCATGGTACTTAGAAATGACGACCATGAAAAATTCAGCCGATATCATTGCAGGAAAAGCGGATAAAGAAACGCTTGGCGTGAAAGCGATTGATGATTATACGTTCCAAGTTGATCTAGAAACAGCAGTTCCATATTTTGTAGTAATGATGGGACATACAACCGTTAAGCCAGTACACCAAGCTACAGTAGAAAAATTTGGTGATAAGTGGACTAAACCAGAAAACTTTGTTGGTAATGGTGCATTTGTTGTTAACAAATGGGTTGTCAATGAACGTATGGAAATGGTGCCTAACAAATTTTATTGGGACAATGACAAAACAGTATTGACCAAGGTAACGTTTTTACCAATTGAAAATCAAGTCGCAGACATGAACCGTTTCTTAGCAGGTGAAATTGATTTCACTTACGAGATTCCGAATGAACACTTTAAACGACTGAAAAAAGACCATGCTGAAGAGCTTTCAATTAAAGGTGACTTGTGTACGTATTACTATATCTTTAATACAAACAAAGCACCATTCGATGACCTTCGCGTACGCAAAGCCCTTTCGTATACTATAGATCGTGGCATCATTAGTGGTGCACTGCTAGGTCAAGGTCAGAAACCAGCTTATTTCTTAACACCAGAAATCACTGCTAATTTCGACCCTGTGACACCAGCATACGGCAAATTGACTCAAAAAGAGCGTATTGCTGAAGCTAAACAACTTCTTGATGAAGCGGGTTACGGCGAAGGAAATCCTCTTTCATTTACTCTATTGTATAACACCTCAGAAAATCATAAAAAGATTGCTGCGGCTGTCCAATCTATGTGGAAAAAGAGCTTAGGCGTTAACGTAATGCTTGAGAACCAAGAATGGAAAACCTACTTAGATAGTAAAGACCAAGGTAACTTTGAAGTGGCTCGCGCAGGTTGGTGTGGAGATTACAACGAAGCGACAACATTCTTGACGTTGATGGAAAGTGGCAATACGACAGGCGGAATTCACTATTTAAGTGATGAGTATGATGCGTTGATTCAAAGAGCACTTAATTCAACTTCTGATGAAGAACGAGCTAAAATCTACTTAGAAGCTGAAGCACAATTGACAAAAGATATGCCTATCGCACCAATCTATCAATACGTGAAAGCTCGTCTAGTTAATCCTAAATTGGGTGGTTATCCAATCGGTAACGTAGAAGACAAAATTTACTCAAAAGATTTATACATCAAAGAGTAAATTCATCTAAATAATAATAATAACTTTAGGCACTGCATGTGAAGTTCACATGCAGCGTCTTTTTGTTTATCAAGATATACACTGTCACAGACTGAAAAGAGTGAGTTTATGTTTAAATTCATCGCGAAAAGAGTATTAGAAGCGATACCAACGATGTTGGTATTGATAACAATTTCTTTTTTCCTTATGCGCTTTGCTCCCGGAAATCCGTTTTCATCAGAGCGTCCATTACCTCCAGAGGTAATGGCAAACATTAATGCTAAATATGGCTTAGATAAGCCAGTCCATGAGCAATATTTGACGTACTTGACCAACATTATTCAGGGCGATTTTGGACCTTCATTTAAATACAAAGATTTTACGGTAAATGAGCTCGTTGCGAGCGCGTTACCCGTGTCTGCTAAAATTGGTTTTACCGCCTTTATTTTTACTCTCTTTATGGGGGTAGGGGTCGGAACCTTAGCTGCACTCCGGCAAAATACGTGGGTAGATTACACGATTATGTCGACGGCTATGATCGGGGTGGTGATGCCCTCCTTTGTGTTGGCACCTGCATTAATTTACCTATTTTCTATTAACTTAGGTTGGTTTCCCGCAGGTGGTTGGTTAGATGGCTCCTTTCAATACATGTTATTGCCTGTTATTGGTATGTCTTTATTGTATGTGGCGACATTTGCTCGTATTACCCGTGGTAGCATGATAGAGACACTGAATAGTAACTTTATCCGTACTGCACGAGCTAAGGGTCTTAGTTACCCCTATATTGTCTTAAAGCACGCGCTTAAGCCGGCAATGTTACCCGTTGTTTCTTATATGGGGCCTGCTTTTGTCGGTATTATTACTGGTTCAGTTGTTATCGAAACCATATTTGGTCTACCAGGTATCGGAAAATTGTTCGTTAACGCGGCATTTAATCGAGATTATTCGCTAGTAATGGGAGTCACCATTTTGATTGGTTTCCTCTTCATTCTATTCAACACCGTTGTTGATATTTTATTAGCGGCTATTGATCCAAAAATTCGTTATTAATTGGGTACAGATATTATGTTAACGAAAAAAGAAAACCTAGATGCGATCGAAAAGTTCTCAGAGAACTTAGAAATTGAAGGCCGCAGCTTATGGCAAGATGCACGAATCCGATTTATGCGCAATAAAGCCGCGATGGTGAGCCTTGCAATATTAACGGTTATGATTCTGGCGGTCATTTTTCTGCCGATGATTGCCGAGTTTGCCTATGACGATACAGATTGGTATTCCTTGCATGCTGCTCCCTCTGCGGAGCATATATTTGGTACCGACAGTTTAGGCCGTGACCTCTATGTTCGTACTCTTGTAGGCGGACGTATCTCGCTAATGGTGGGTGTGTTAGGTGCGTTTGTCGCCGTGTTAATTGGCACTCTTTATGGCGCCACTTCAGGCTATATTGGCGGAAGAACTGACCGTGTCATGATGCGTATTCTGGAAATATTATACGCGGTTCCATTTATGTTCCTCGTGATTGTTCTTGTGACCTTTTTTGGCCGAAATATTGTATTAATATTTGTCGCTATTGGTGCGATTGCATGGCTGGACATGGCGCGTATTGTACGTGGACAAACCCTTAGTTTGCGAAACAAAGAGTTTATCGAAGCGGCGCATGTGAGTGGCGTGAGTAACTGGAAGATCATTACTCGCCATATTATTCCAAACGTACTTGGTATTGTCGCGGTATATTCTACTCTACTTATCCCAAGCATGATCTTAACGGAATCGTTCTTGTCTTTCCTAGGGCTTGGCGTTCAGGAGCCGATGACGAGTTGGGGAGCGTTGCTACAAGAAGGGTCACAGACGATGGAAGTGGCTATTTGGCAGTTGGTTTTCCCTGCAATATTTATGGTGGTAACACTGTTTTGCTTTAACTATGTTGGTGACGGTCTTCGTGACGCGTTGGATCCTAAAGACAGATAAGCCCTAGGCTTAAATATACTGGAAAGATAAATGAGTTTATTAGATGTCAAAGACCTGCGTGTCGAATTTACCACACAAGATGGTACCGTAACCGCAGTTAACGATTTAAATTTCTCGCTAGAACAAGGTGAGACATTGGGTATTGTGGGAGAGTCTGGTTCGGGTAAATCTCAAACCGTATTCGCCATTATGGGGCTACTTGCCAAAAACGGTATCATTAAAGGCAGCGCTAAGTTCGAAGGCAGAGAAATTTTAAATCTACCTGAAGTTGAACTTAACAAAGTCCGTGCTGAGCAGATCGCGATGATCTTCCAAGACCCAATGACTTCACTTAACCCTTATATGAAAGTTAGCAGTCAGCTAATGGAAGTATTAATGCTACACAAAGGCATGGGAAAGGCAGAAGCATTTGAAGAATCCGTACGTATGCTTGAAGCCGTGAAAATTCCTGAAGCTCGTAAGCGTATAACGATGTATCCCCATGAGTTTTCTGGCGGTATGCGTCAACGTGTGATGATAGCGATGGCACTACTTTGTCGCCCTAAGTTGCTGATTGCCGATGAGCCGACAACGGCACTCGATGTTACCGTACAAGCACAGATCATGGATCTGCTTAATGATCTCAAAAAAGAGTTCAATACGGCTATTATCATGATTACTCATGACTTGGGTGTTGTCGCGGGTTCTTGTGAGAAAGTGTTGGTGATGTACGCCGGGCGTACGATGGAATATGGGTCGGTTGATGAAATATATTATGAGCCGAGTCACCCTTACACGGAGGGTTTACTAAGGGCCATTCCGCGTTTAGATACGGAAGGTGATGTGCTACCAACTATTCCCGGAAATCCACCAAACTTACTTCATTTGCCGACGGGTTGCCCTTATCAAGAGCGTTGTCACCGTGTGACAGATCGTTGTAAGCAAGAAGCACCTATTTTGATGCCATTTGGTGATGACCGTCAGCGTGCTTGTTTTTCTAATTGGGAGACATGGACCAAATGAGTGATCAAATGAATACAGAAAAAGAGCTACTTTTAGATGTAAGTAACCTGAAAGTTCACTTTAGCATTGCTTCAAAATCAGCATGGCCGTGGTCAAAACCCGCCAACCTTAAAGCGGTCGACGGCGTAGATGTTCGTCTGTTTAAGGGAGAGACTCTTGGAGTAGTCGGTGAGTCAGGGTGCGGAAAATCGACATTTGCTCGTGCTATTGTTGGTTTGGTAGAGGCGACTGAAGGCGAAGTGATGTGGCTAGGTCAGGACTTGCTTAAGATGCAAGCCGTCGAGCGTCGAAACACCCGTAAAGACATTCAGATGATCTTTCAGGACCCGCTTGCATCATTGAACCCTCGCATGAACATTGGCGATATTATCGCAGAGCCGTTGCAAACTTTTTATCCTAAGTTATCTAAGCAAGAGGTTAAGCTTCAAGTCAAAGAGATGATGGATAAGGTAGGTTTGTTACCCAACTTGATCAACCGATATCCACATGAATTTTCTGGTGGACAGTGTCAGCGGATAGGCATTGCCCGTGCACTTATCCTTAATCCTAAAATGATTATCTGTGATGAACCCGTATCAGCGCTGGATGTTTCAATTCAAGCGCAAGTGGTGAATTTACTCAAAGAGCTGCAAGATGAACTAGGTTTGAGTTTGGTCTTTATCGCGCACGATTTGTCGGTAGTGAAGCACATTTCGGATCGCGTGTTGGTGATGTATTTAGGCAATGCTGTTGAGCTTGCTGAAGGGAAAGAACTGTTTGCAACACCAAAGCACCCTTACACGAAAGCATTGATGTCCGCAGTACCAATTCCTGATCCGAAAATTGAACGTGCAAAAGTAATTCAAATACTGGAAGGGGATCTACCGTCGCCTATTAATCCACCGTCAGGCTGTGTATTCCGCACGCGTTGCCCAATTGCAACAGAGGCATGTGCAAAGCAAAAACCTGAGCTTAAAGGGACAGACAAGCACGCTGTGTCGTGTATCCATGTCGACTAACGAGTTGATTTTTATTTAGCCTGTGACAGGCTCAAGCGCAGTGTCTTTATGAGCTGCGTTTTTTTTGTATCTAATCTTTAGCGAACTCTCGTCATTTTCATAAAAATGTAATGCTGTTCGGTTAGTGCTAAATACTTCGTCATTCCCGTGAAAACGGGAATCTTGGTGATATTAGATCCCCATTTTCATGGGGATGACGTCGGTTTTCATGGGAATCTGGATGGTGTAAGGTCCCCACTTTCGTGGGGATGAGGGTGATTTTTCTGAGGATGGTAGGTTTGAATAGCCTTATTAAAACAAGAAAGTCGAGTTTCTGTTAATTTTCTTTAGAAAGCTCTAGGTTCTGAGCGTCTTGTTCCTTCGCGCTGTTTAGCATCTTACGGATGATGTAAGAGGCGATAAGAGCCACTGCCACCATAACGACAGCAAGAACCGTTAACGTACTAAAGTAGCTACCGTAGACGTCTTTAACAATCTCTTGTGTGATCACTTGGCCTTTCTCTAACGCAATAGACGTCGAGAACACAGCACCAACAATACCACTGAGTGCGATAGCAACTGAAAATAAACTTACCGAAAAGTTTTCAATATGCTTTGGCGCCACTGAAAGGATGAAAGCAACAACTAGGCTGCCTACAATCACCTCGGCAAATGCTTGGAAGAAGTGGATAGCTAAGAAGATTTCAGGACGAATAATAACATCCGCGCCAATACTTAATACTGCGGCCGCCAAGATACCAAACGCGATTGCCGTCAAGATAAAGGCAATCGCGATCTTCGTTGCCGTAGACAAAGCGATACCACGTTTTTCTAAACTAGAAAAAGTATATGCGATTACCGGTCCAGCAACCATACACCATAATGGGTTCATCGCCATTGAGGCTTCTGGTGCAATAGGGATAATGCCAAACAGATCACCGCGCATTGTGTTGATGGTTACCATTGTCATGGATGTCATCATCTGACCATAGTAAACGAAAAAAGCGGTCGTTAAGGCCGTGATAATGAGGATAGTCCCCATTTTTAGTGCATCAGATCGGCCCGCTTTAAACATCAACGAAATGAAGTACAAAATAGCCGCCGCACCGATTGCGTAAACGATATTCTGGCCAATATCCATGTTTGAGAACATGAAAAATACCAACCCTATCATTGCAATTGATGTGCTCGCGAACGCCACCCAGTTTTTTGCGCTAACGGGTTGTTGGTCGATATCCGCAGCAGCATTAACCAATGGCTTTCTAAAGATAACCAACACGAAGAATGCGAGTGCAGCGAGTATGCCAGACGCTAAGAAACTACCATGGAAACCAATAGCAAGCACTAACATGGGGAAGGTGTACTGACCGATCAAGGCACCAACATTATTGATGGAATAGTTGACTGGATAGCCATTTTCAAAACTTTCTTGCGATGCGAATGTACGTTTAAAGAGACTAGGGTAAGAAGGAGACATTAATCCGCGCGCATAACTCGCTAAGGCGATACCGACCAGTGCTAATGGTACGTTCTGAGCAGAAGCGCCGAGAACCAACAATATGTAGCCAGAAGCGAAGACAAAATAACTGATGGTAAGTGAACGATAAGCCCCCAGAAACTTATCGGCGATAAAGCCACCAACGATAGCAAAAAGAGGACCAATAGCAGAAAAAGCTCCAACAACCATCATTGTATCCGCTTCGCTATACCCCAAATCTTCTAGGAAGAAACGAGTTAAAATGACCATCACACCGTAAAAAGATAAGCCAAACATCATTTGGCAGAACATCATCGACTTATTAAGTCTATTCCACATATTATTATCCTATGTTAATTAAAAAAACTAGTTTATATACGCGGTAATTTTATCATTTTGTAGAGTAATACATTGTTAATAATGGTTGATATTAATTACACGTATTGATTAGTAAATCTAATCCGATAGTGTGACGTAAGTTATGACAAAGTAAGGAAAAATCAATATTACTGAACGTTTTACGCTTTCAATACGTCGATGTAATGGGAAGGATGTGACGGAAGTTGAGAAATGCAGAGACATAAAAAGAATGAGTTACATTTATCCGAATCCGGCTACGTATTTTGAGTGTAAACGAAAAAGACCAGCTACAAGAGCTGGTCTTTTAAGATATGGTGGAGGGGGACGGATTCGAACCATCGAAGGCGGAGCCGGCAGATTTACAGTCTGCTCCCTTTGGCCACTCGGGAACCCCTCCAAGGGTATTTAAGATTTAATATATTACTATCAAATCTACGGTTACTCCCAAACGTAACCTTTAAAAAATATTTATATAACTCGTCTAGACAACTATAAAAACTTAAAATATGGTGGAGGGGGACGGATTCGAACCATCGAAGGCGGAGCCGGCAGATTTACAGTCTGCTCCCTTTGGCCACTCGGGAACCCCTCCAGGGTATTTTAGATTAAGATATTACTATCAAATCTACGGTTACTCCCAACTGTAACCTTAAAACGGTAACGCTAAACAGATAAGTTATAAAATTAATGACTTACCTAAACAGATGCAAATAATCAATATGCACCTACAAATATGGTGGAGGGGGACGGATTCGAACCATCGAAGGCGGAGCCGGCAGATTTACAGTCTGCTCCCTTTGGCCACTCGGGAACCCCTCCAGGGTGTTCAGTAACTAGATTCGATTTTCCTAGTCACTTGGTTAGTCCCAATTCTAACCCAGTATTTAACACTTCTTATCATTGGTGAAACCAAGTAAGCCGATGTCAAATAGTGCCTCTAAGCGAGGAGCTGCATAATAGCAAAATCGCTAAAGCTGTAAAGTATTTTATTGGGTTTTTTGTTCGATTGATGTCTTTTTCAACAATGAAGTTAGAAAGTGAACATTTTTCGGCTTTGAACGTATAGATATCTGTGTGCTGACAGATTCTTTGCCCTTCTTTACATAAGTTTACGTCCGTTAGGGCAAGAAGTTGGTAAACTTAAACCCTACGACTTTTTAGAGCCAAAAAAAATGGATAAAAATAATTTAGCGATTCTACTTGTATCTTCAATTCTGTTACTGAATTCGCCGAGCTATGCAGCAGGCCAAGGGAAATCAGCTGGTGCTCGAAAGGCGCAAAGTGTTTTAGTGGTAACAGAAACCGTCGCGACTCACGATATATCTCAAAGTTTGACCTTGGTTGGTAAGCTAGAAGCAGAACAGTCTGTCATCATCTCTCCAGAGGTTTCTGGCAAGGTCAATGCCATTAAGGTATCTGCAAATCAAAAAGTCAAAAAAGGCGATCTTTTAGTCCAGCTTAATGATGATAAGGCGAAGGCATCGATATCCGAAGCCAATGCTTACTTACGAAATGAAAAACGAAAATTGGCCGAGTTTGAACGATTAGCCAAAAAAGGCGCGATTACTCAGACTGAGATTGACGCTCAGAAAGCCAGTGTAGATATCGCGAATGCTCGTTTAGATGCCGCCAATGCCCAGCTAAAAGATTTAAATATTACGGCACCTTTCGATGGAACCGTGGGCTTTATTGATTTTAGTCGGGGAAAAATGGTGAACACAGGGGCCGAGCTGCTCACCTTAGACAACCTTTCAAGTATGAGACTCGATTTGCAGATCCCAGAACGGTTCCTATCGATGCTCTCTACCGGCATGCAAGTGCAAGCAAGCAGCAATGCATGGTCTGCAACGACATTTGAAGGGGAAGTGATTGGAATCGATACTCGCATCAATAGCGAAACGCTAAACCTAAGAGCTCGTATTCGGTTTGATAACGCAGAAAACAAACTTAAACCCGGTATGCTCATGGCGACCCAAGTACACTTTCCGGCTATCGAAGCCCCAATTATTCCTGTTCAAGCACTGCAATACTCAGGCACTAAACGGTACGTGTATGTGATCGATGGAGACAACAAAGCCACAAAGACTGAGGTGTTTTTAGGTGCCCGTGTTGAAAACCAAGTGGTCATTGAGAAAGGGCTCGCGATCGGTGAAAAGATAGTGGTGCAAGGTATCGTGAATATGAGAGATGGTCTTACCGTTCGTGAGCAAGGCGAAAAACCAGAGACCATCGCGAATAAAAAAGCCGACAAGGAACGTGAATAATGTGGTTATCGGATGTATCGGTTAAACGGCCGGTTGCTGCTGTTGTTTTAAGCTTGTTACTTGTGGTGTTCGGTTTGGTCTCGTTCGACCGACTCGCCGTGCGCGAAATGCCAGATATAGAAAGCCCAGTGGTTTCTGTTAGTACGCGTTACGAAGGTGCTTCTGCCACTATCATAGAAAGCCAGATCACCGGGGTAATCGAGGATCAACTGACGGGCATCAGTGGAATTGACGAAATCACCTCGACCACACGTAATGGTTCCTCTCGGATCAAAATCACTTTTGAGCTCGGTTACGATTTAAACACCGGTGTTAGTGATGTACGAGATGCGGTCGCAAGAGCACAACGTGGGTTGCCGGATGAAGCAGATGACCCTCTGGTGTATAAAAATAATGGCAGTGGAGAGGCGTCTGTCTATATCAATTTGAGCTCATCTGAGATGGATAGAACTCAGTTGACGGACTACATAGAAAGGGTACTCATTGATCGGTTTAGCTTAATTACCGGTGTCAGCTCTGTTGATATCTCTGGTGGGCTGTACAAAGTGATGTACGTGAAGCTAAAACCAGCCCTCATGGCGGGACGAGGTGTGACCGCCTCCGATATTACAGCGGCACTGCGCGAGGAAAACTTAGAAAGTCCCGGTGGTGAAGTAAGAAATGATGCCGTTGTCATGTCGGTGAGAACGGCGAGAAGCTATAACGAAGCGAGTGATTTTGAATACTTGGTGGTTAAGCGAGCGAGCGATGGCACACCTATCTACCTTCAAGATGTCGCCGATGTCTTTATTGGTGCCGAAAATGAAAACTCCACGTTTAAGAGCGACGGTGTCGTCAACGTGAGTATGGGTATCGTGCCTCAGTCGGACGCTAATCCGTTGGAGGTGGCCCAACTGGTTCACGCTGAAGTTGATGATATTCAAAAGTTTCTACCCGAAGGTACCCGTTTAGCGATAGATTACGACTCGACGGTGTTTATCGACAGATCTATCTCAGAAGTTTACAACACGTTATTTATCACTGGTGGCTTGGTTATCCTTGTTCTGTATATCTTTATCGGGCAAGCTCGTGCAACTTTGATCCCCGCAATAACCGTTCCCGTATCGTTAATATCCGCCTTCATTTCGGCCTATTTCTTTGGTTTTTCAATTAATCTCATCACCTTGATGGCTTTAATTCTGTCCATTGGTTTGGTGGTGGATGATGCCATTGTGGTGGTGGAGAATATCTTCCACCATATTGAAAACGGTGAGAGCCCCCTTGTTGCCGCTTATAAAGGCACAAGAGAAGTAGGTTTTGCTGTCGTAGCGACTACCTTGGTTTTGGTGATGGTGTTTTTACCTATCTCCTTTATGGATGGCATGGTGGGCTTATTATTTACCGAGTTTTCTGTTCTGCTTTCGATGTCGGTGATCTCATCGTCTCTGATCGCCTTGACGCTCACGCCAGTTTTGGGCAGCAAAATTCTAAAAGCGAATGTAAAGCCAAACGCTTTTAATCGCGTGATAGAGAATCTGTTTTCTAAGCTGGAACGAGGCTATAAATTTCTGCTGAGTAAAGCCATGCGGGTCAGGCTCATCGCGCCTGTGATAATACTGGGTTGCATTGGTGGTAGTTATTACCTGATGGACAACATCCCACAACAGCTGGCCCCACAAGAAGATCGCGGCGTGTTGTTTGCCTTTGTTCGGGGTGCGGACGCAACCAGTTATAACCGTATGTCTGCCAATATGGATCTGGTGGAAGAAAAGTTAATACCGTTGCTGGGCGAGGGTCTATTAAAATCATTTAGTATCCAAACTCCAGCATTTGGTGGTAACGCAGGGGACCAAACTGGTTTTGTCATTATGATCCTAGAAGATTGGAATGACAGGAGCCTTTCGGCAAGTGAAGCCCTTGGCGTGATTCGAAAAGCGCTTACTGGCATACCTGACGCAAGGGTATTCCCCTTTACTCCGGGTTTCCGAGGTGGTTCTAGTGAGCCGGTTCAATATGTATTGGGTGGGTCTGATTACGTTGAACTTCAACAGTGGGCAGAGTTGTTAAAAAATACCGCTGAAGATAGTCCAATAATGGAAGGGTCAGAGATCAACTATTCAGAAAAAACCCCTGAACTGGTTATCACGGTTGATAAACCTAGAGCGGCTGAACTCGGCATAAAGGTCTCCGATATTTCCGATACCTTAGAGATAATGCTTGGTGGTAAAAGTGAGACCACATTTGTGGATAGGGGGGAAGAGTATGATGTTTACCTACGTGGTGATGAGAACAGCTTCAATAATGCCACCGACCTAAGTCAGATCTATATGCGAACGACGTCGGGCGAGTTAGTGACCTTAGATGCCGTGACCAAAATCGAAGAGGTCGCATCGGCGATACGTCTGTCTCATTACAACAAGAAGAAAGCGATTACGGTGACTGCCAATATTAGTGAAGGTTATACCCTCGGTGAAGCCCTCGATTTCTTAGATGATAAAGCGATTGAACTGCTGCCGGGTGATATCTCTATCGACTATTCCGGTGAATCAAAAGAATACAAAGAGAATCAGGCGAGCGTGCTGGTTGTTTTTGCACTAGCATTGCTTGTTGCCTACTTAGTGCTGGCTGCTCAATTTGAAAGCTTCATTAACCCTCTGGTCGTTATGTTTACGGTTCCTATGGGAGTATTTGGCGGCTTTTTAGGGTTGTTTATTATGCAACAAGGGCTGAATATCTACAGTCAAATAGGCATGATAATGTTGATCGGCATGGTTACCAAAAACGGTATTCTGATTGTCGAGTTCACCAATCAGCTTCGAGATCGAGGCATCGAATTTGAAAAAGCAATAATCGATGCTTCGGCGCGCCGTTTACGACCAATATTAATGACTGCGTTTACGACCTTAGCCGGCGCGATACCGTTGATCAGTTCTACTGGCGCGGGTTATGAAAGCCGAATAGCGGTGGGTACTGTTATCTTCTTCGGTATGGCGTTTGCTACATTGGTCACTCTGTTCGTTATTCCGGCTATGTACCGATTGATATCGATTTCAACGCAATCTCCGGGACACGTGGAAGAGGTACTAAACAAAGAACTTTCACTAGAAATAACAAGTCGAAAGAACCACGGATAGGACCACTATCTAGAGTGTAGGTCGGTTAGGTTCCTAGTAGGCTTTACTAGGAACTTAACCATTGCGAAGAAACTATAGTCCCTTGCCGATGGTTAACAAAAATCCATCGTAGTCTGCATCAACCATTAGTCCTGATGTTGCATAGCCATATAAATACTCACCACGTACCCAGAAATCAGAACCAATATCCCACTCAAATCCGGCTCCAATATCAAATACGCCACCAGCTTCAGACGTGGAGTAATCACCATTTGGTAGGCTTCGTGCATCTTGGTAAGCGGATATAGCCGAGGTCTTTACGTAGAGCTTGATAGGCGAGTCGCCCAACTTGTCGCTGATTAGGATAGCCGATACCCCAAGTTGAAAAACATCCATCTTTATCGTTTTTGCTTTGTTTTGGTTCTCGGAATAACGGAGAAATCCATCAAAGATGAGGTTGTCGTTATAGTATTTTCCTCCTCCAATAGTAAATGATGGGTTTTTATATACGGTATTACTCTCCGCCCATGAAGGAGAAAACCCTACGTCACCTATGCCCAAATAGACATAGTCTTTATTCGTCGGTGTTTGCTGCGCCAGCACAGGAAGTGAAACGAATGTGATTAATAGTGGTGTCAGCACAAATTGACGTAACGGTTTCATGGGTAACCTTTTTTGTGAATAAAACAGAGATAAGAAGTTTAATTGTGAATGAGAGAAAAAGTAAGTCAAAAAGTAGAGCAATTTTTGTAGAGGTGGACAATAAAAGTTATAATTATTCTAGGTATTGAGGTTTATGTAAAAATTTTTTCTAAAAAATGAGGATTTCATGGAACTGGATAAGACAGACAGAAAGCTATTGTCTATGTTGCAAGTAGACAGCACCTTATCACTTAATGCGTTAGCCGAAGCGGTTAACCTAACAACAACGCCTTGTTGGAAAAGGTTGAAAAAACTGGAAGACAATGGGGTGATAAGTAAGCGGGTTGCCCTGTTAAACCCAGAAAAGCTGGGGCTTTTATTTACCGCCTTTGTTCTTATCAAAACCAGTAATCATTCACATGAATGGTATAGCCATTTTGTCGAGACGGTGACCCCTTTTCCTGAGGTGATGGAGTTTTATCGCATGGCCGGAGAGTATGACTACATGATGAAGGTGCAGGTGGAAGATATGAAGTGTTTCGACCTATTTTATAAAAAGATGGTCAACAGCGTCGAAGGCATATCCAATGTGACGTCCACCTTTGCAATGGAACCATTAAAGTACACAACGGCGTTACCACTCTAATCAAATACCTTTAATGATTAACAATTGCAAATAAGTGCTCGCCCGTTGTTAGGTGAGCACATCTACTGGTACGAATTGAGAATGACTACTTGTTGACCATAATATCTAGGATCTGCACATCGGTTTGTTTCATAGAGCCATTAACGAGTGCGGACAGATTGCGAATAGTGTCATCAACATCGTCTGCGACAATACCTTCATTTTGAGTGACTCGAACACCATCAATCGCCATTAGAGCCGCTTTTACCGCTGCGCCAGCAGAAGAAGAAACCTTCATCGCGCAACCGGGTTTTGCACCATCGCAAATCATGCCAGAGATATCACCAATCATGTTGGAGATAGCGTAACTAATCTGCTTGAAATCGCCGCCTAGCAACCACGTCATGCCTGAGACAGAACCCATTCCGGCGGTGGTAGTTGAGCATAATGCTGAGAGCTTGTCTTGGTGGCTTTTGATATAGATAGCCATAAGGCTAGCCAGCATCAGAGCTCTAATACTCGCTTCTCTATCTGCTTTAAGAAACTGAGCCGTGACAAGTACCGGCATGGTTGCCGCTATCCCTTGGTTCCCTGAACCTGAGTTACTCATGGCAGGTAACATCGCACCATCCATTCTTGCGTCTGCAGCGGAAGAAGTACGGGTTAACACCTCGGTTAATAAGCCGCCAGACAACAACCCTCTATCAACGTTACGTTGAAAGGTTGCCCCTATTTGCAGCCCGTAATCGTTAGAAAGTCCTTCTACAGAAAGCTTATCGTTGAGTTGTCCTGCTGCTTCTATAAATTCAATGTCGCTTAGGGGCGCATGGATCGCGTAATCAAAGATGTCTTTAGCGTTGGCATCTTGGAAAGGATTGATGAGTCCTTGATGAGACTGCTCATGATCGATGTTTAATGCTGGAACATAGATAGCAATCCCGTTCTCTTCAATGGATACCACGTTAGTGTGTCCATCCGCGATGGTCACTGATACGGTTTTTTCTCCATCAAACACACTGACTTTTGAATAAAGGACATTGGTTACATCGGCCACACCAACGTGTACGCAACCGTTATCAATCAATGCTTTTGCTTTATCGACATCAACCGGAGTGATATTTTTAAGCACTTCAAGTCCCGCATTCGGGTCTCCTGCAAAAGCGCCGACAGCGGCGGCAATGGATAGACCAACCATACCAGTTCCCGGAACGCCTACGCCCATGCCATTTTTCATAAGATTAGGAGAGACAAACGCTGAGATGTTTTGAGGTTGACCAGAGAGTTTCTCCATTGCGATAGAAGCGGCTAGTGCAATGGCAACAGGCTCTGTGCAACCAAGAGCCGGAACAACTTCTTTTTTGACTGTCTCTGTAAACTGATTCCAAAGGTGTCTTTTCATCTGATTCTCACTCACTAATTGGCTTGTTGTTTTTATAGAGTAAGAATAAGCTTTTTTTCGGGGAATTATTTTGCTTTATTGCTTCAAAAGTAGTCACAAGAGAGGACTATTTTCTCCTTTTATAGGTAAATGGATAAATAAATAGTGATGGGCGCTCGGTTGAGGGAAAAGAGCACTCGCGAGCATCGTCGCGAATGCTTGTGTTTATTAATGTATTTATCTTCAATTCAAATTATTTGGTAAATCTCATGACACCTTCTTGAATCGCGGATGCGACTAGATGACCTTCTTGATTGTATATTTCACCGCGAACGAGTCCACGGGCGTTACTTGCTGTCGGGCTTTCAATAGAGAAAAGCAGCCACTCGTCCATCTTAAAAGGTCGATGGAACCACATGGAATGGTCAATCGTCGCCACCTGAAAGTTGGGTGTCATCAATGTAGTTTTGTGAGGGTGCATGGCAGTTACAAGAAAGCCCCAATCGGAAGCATACGCAAGAAGGTACTGATGAATGAGTTGATTATCTGGTACACTGCCGTTGGCCTTTATCCATAGATACTGTTTGGGTTCGGCTTTAACAGGCTTTAGGGGATTAATCACCGTCACGGGGCGAACCTCGATAGGCTTTTCCCCACAGAAAATTTGCTTGATTTTTTCTGGTAGAAAATCGGCAATCTGATTGGCAAGCTCTGTTTCTGACACGAAATTTTCTGGACCGGGAATATCAGGCATGCTGTTTTGGTGGTCGAATCCCTCTGCATCGCCATGATAAGAAGCGGTTAGATAAAAAATCGGGCGGCCATTCTGTATCGCCTTTACACGTCTTGTGCTTAAGCTCTTTCCGTCCCGTAGATTTTCCACGTCATAGATAATCGGTTTTTCGGGATTGCCAGGCAAAAGAAAATAGCTGTGAAAAGAGTGCACCTTTCGATCATTAGGCACCGTATACCGTGCAGCCGATAAAGCCTGACCGATGACCTGTCCCCCGTATACCTGCGGTAAGCCTAAGTTTTCGCTTTGGCCTCTGAATAATTCATTTTCTAATTGTTCTAACTGCAAAAGTTCTAACAGCTCGTTGAGAGGCTTACTCATATCATCTCCGTCATTGTTTTGTTAATTGTATGCCATTAACTGGATTTTATTTTAGGTTATTCTTATGCTTGCTAGCAAGTAGCTAACTCTAAAGAGGCTTTATGAAAAAGACACTAATTTTGGTTTTATCAATGGTAATGGGTTTTGCGTTGTTAGGTTGTGAATCAACTAAACAAGCGCCGGAACAAAAAGAAGTCATGATGGAATCAATCAAAGGCAATATCAGCTACCGACAAAGAGTGGCATTACCACCGAATGCAGTGGTGACCGTTACATTGGAAGATATATCCTTAATGGATGTCGCAGCAAAAAAAATGGCTCAGCAAACTTTTACCACCGATGGAACCCAGGTTCCATTTGATTTTGAATTGAGTTATGACGCGAATGAGATTGAAGCCAAGCATAGGTATAGCGTTCGAGCAACGATACATGTGAATGATACCTTGCGATTCACTACGGATACCGCATACCAAGTCATTACCGATGAGTCTCAAACAAAACAGGTAGACTTAAATTTGGTTGCGGTTCGTTAGCCCGCATAATGCACAATATGTTAACCGCTGCCATCATTCCTATTTTCGTGTAATGCGATTGGGTTAGTGCTAAATACTTCGGCATTTCCGTGAAAACGGGAATCTTGGTGATATTAGATCCCCATTACCATGGGGATGACGCTATAGTCGCCACTTATACGTTTTAAGGCTAACCCTTCCCATTTCACTCACTTGCACACCATCTTTTTCAAGCTGTTCTTTCTGCCTTGCAAAACTGTCACCTTTTAATGATATTTTACCTGCACTGTTGATCACTCTAAACCAGGGCAGCGTTGAGTCTTTCGGTAGGTTTGAAAGTGCTTTACCAACATGTCGAGCGTAACCGGGGTAACCCGCCATTTTTGCAATTTCACCATAGGTCGAGACCTTCCCTGATGGAATTTGGTGAATGACAACAAAGATTTGTGCTAGAAATTGATCCATACTGATACAGTTTTATCTTATACAGTGAATAGGTGTCCTATGTTTGAAGTCATTCTATTTGATTTGGGAAGAGTTGTCGTTGGCTTAGGTGATTCGCCGGTACCTAAGTGTTGGTTGAAAGCTGAAAATTCGATGTCAATCGAAGCATGGTTTACCTCCAAATTTGGTCAAAAATTCGAAAAAGGGCAGATATCCGCTGTCGAGTTTACGACCCAGTTTAAACAGCAATTCGAATTAGAGCAGAGCATCGAAGAGATCATGGAGGCTTTTACCGCGTGGCCAACGGGCATCTTTCCAACTATGCCGCAGACGCTTACTGAATTACGGGGTCGTTACCATCTCGCGGTGTTAAGTAATACCAATGAACTGCATTTCCCAAGATTGATTGAGGAGTTTGGTGTAGCAGAGTATTTCGATACTATTTTTGTTTCTCACCACATGCATAAAGCCAAGCCAGAAAGGGCGGCCTTTGAACATGTGCTCGACGTGTTAGAAGTTGCCCCTGATAAAGTTCTTTTTTTAGACGATAACCGACAAAATATAGAATCGGCCGCATCTTTAGGGATTATCAGTGTACAAGTTTGTGGTGAAGAACAAGTGATTCAAGCGCTTAAAGATAAAGGTGCGCTGTAAATTAGCCATGTGAGGGCTCTGAGCGAGCAATAAATAGCCACTTAATCAACAAAGGCTAAAATTACGAAACAGATGACTTGCAATGCAATTATAGATAGCCGATAATCCTTCGCACTCGCTAGTCACCGTACTAACGAAACAGAATCTATGGAGGCCCTGGTCCTCCCGCAACAATACCTTGTTTAATTGGTCAGATCCGGAAGGAAGCAGCCAGGGCGAGTGACTTGTGTGCCGGGATGTGGCTGGGGCTTCCACCCATCTAGCGTTTGTAAAACTTCATCTATAGCACCAAAAATCAACCCGTTAGCACTACAATCCCCGACAAGAACACGACCTACAAAGATCAATAACTTAATGCCAGTATTGTCATGAATATACAGAATATTATAAATATTGATGTGTGGTGATTTGTAAAAATTGGAAATTGAAGGGACATACACTTCTGGAAACATGCATGATCGAACATCTTGGGCATGTATGTTTAATGTGGGTAACGAAGGGCTTAGATTATCGTCTGACCACTTTTTAGAGGTGTATGTCCTCGTAAGTAATCCGAAAGATTAACTAACACCTTCAACCATACTATTTAATTTCTGACCTGCTTTATCCCTTAATTTTGAAGTGGTTGTGACTATCCAATCACCAACGTTATAGCCATAGGCTTCAGCGATCACGATACATTTTATTTGAGTTAGGAAGTAAACTTGCCTATCGGTCGTGTTGAGAGATTCAAAGTTTGCTTGTCCTTTTGCTATAACGATATCCGCAGCATTGAAGTGCGCGAGAAATGATGGTGAACATTGATGCAATAACGTTCCTGGTGCATCAGTACCATTATCAATGACGTCAGCAAGCTTATCTATTCCAGCGTCAACGGCATCAACAGCAATGGCATCGTTAATAACTGGGGACGCTTTTACGGCGTAGGTGACATCAAGGTGTGGCGGTAATTGTTCGATAAGAAAACGGTCAAATACGGTTTCACCAACATTATCAGCCAGAATCAGAACACGCTTAGCCTTATGCAGTTCCAGCCTCAATTGTTCAACGGTATTCGAATCGATAGGGTGGCTTAACGCTTTGTCGAAAGACGCATTTATCTTATGGTCATCCCATACAGACATCAAAGCAAAATCGAGAATGTTGCCTGCTATAGCAAAACGCACTGCGACCTCGAAAGGATTATCGCTCTGTTCAAGATGTTTTAATACGTCTGGAACGAGTGTTAGGGCAACTCGAGTTGAATTCTTTTTAATTTGCAGATAGGGGTCATCACTGCCTACCTCTTGACGTAAAATTCGATGAATATGTTGTCCCATTTCCGGAGGTGACAGGTCAAGATTGAAGTCAGCCAAACTGCCCGCAATACGTTTAAGTGCTTGACCAATTAGCTGCTCGTCGTTGCTTATTTGACGGCCGGCTTCTAAAGCTTGACGCATAAAGCATGGGATACAATCTAGGCTACTTCTCATTTTTTTCTCCGGTGTGACTTTTCCAACTATTCTTTCTTATGGGTATAGACATCATTGACAACCACTTGGTCATTATTCAACCCGACAGTAAAATTGAAATTTATTAGATAGTAGTCCCATTTATAGAATAAATAAAGAACAACAAACATTAAAAAATAAAGTTTTTTATGGTGTTGAATTGAAATTTTAAAATAAAAATAAACCATAAGTAATTGATTAATATTAGTTATTGTCATATGATAATAACTAATATTAGGTTGTTAATAAATTTTTAATGTTGAACTTGTTAATGTAAAGATTATCAATTTTCTATGAGATAAATTGTAACTGATTGTTTATGTTGTATTTTTATTTTAAATTATTTTAAATTATTTTTTATAGTTAATGTTGTGATTTAAATGAAATCATTGCATTAATATTTGGTTTTTATTAGTGGAAGGTCATGATTATTTAGAGGTGGTAGGATTGATGATTTATTTTTCTGATGCTGAATTAGATGCATTTTTACTTGAAGATGTGTATCGAGGGGATATAACCACGCGCTCGTTAGGTATAGGCAATGTACCAAGTAAAATTGTATTTAACCGAAAAACTTCCGGAAGAGTGGCAGGCGTGTACGTTGCTCAGGCACTTTTAGTTAAGTTAGGTCTTGATGTGACGCTTTTTGTTGACGATGGTAACGATGTAAAAGCGGGTACAACGCTCATTGAAGCAAAGGGGAGCGGCGAGCGTATTCAACAGGCATGGAAGGTTGTTCAGGTGATTCTTGAGTGGTGCTGCGGTGTGGCTCAATATACGGCAGAAATGGTCGCGAGTGTAAAATCTATAAACCAGAATGCGATAGTGGCGTGTACCAGAAAAACGATTCCGGGTACGCGTAAACTGGCCACAGTGGCCGTACTTGCTGGCGGCGGCCGCATTCACCGAGCCGGGTTAAGTGAATCAGTGCTTGTCTTTACTAACCACAGAAATTTGTTAGAAAACCCAGAGGACTGGGCCTCTCAGGTTTCAAGCATAAGACGAAACAATCCCGAGATTAAAGTGACCATTGAAGCGGACCATTTAGAGATGGTGGAAGAACAAGTTCTCGCAAAACCAGATATCATTCAATTAGACAAATTCTCCACTCATGATGTACTGGCTGCGCAAAAAATAGTTGAGGAGTCGGGTTATTCGATTCAACTTTCAATCGCGGGTGGGGTAAATAAGTCGAACGCTGCTGAGTTTGCTAAGACTGGTGTGTCATTATTTATTACCTCTGCTCCCTATTATGCGGGGCCGGATGATATCAAGGTGTTTATTACTCCTGAATTGATAAAGCCGATATCATAGCAGCGAAAAAGACGGCTTTCGCCTACGAACTTAATGAGTGTTAGTGTTAAGAACGTATTACTTCTAGACATCGATAGATGAAAATTCTAAATTGAATCAGTAATTTCAAAGCAACTAAAAGGAAGTGTATGTTTAGTCATATGATGATCGGTACGAATGATGTAGCTCGTTCAAAAAAATTCTACGATGCCATAATGAAAGTTCTTGGTTACAGCGAAGGTATAATGGATGAAAAAGGGCGCTGTATGTATCTCAGCCCATCAGGTGTGCTTGGATTAACTAAACCAATTGATGGAGAAGATGCAAGTCATGGGAACGGTATGACAATAGGTTTCTTAGCGGACAGCCCTGAGGTCGTCAATAAATGGCATCGTATTGGTATAGAAAATGGGGGGACCGCAATAGAGGAGCCACCAGGTGTTCGCAGTACAGCAGTGCGTAGATTATATTTAGCTTACTTACGTGACCCTGATGGAAATAAAATTTGCACCACACATTTCCTGCCAAATGAAAGTGCGGCCTAACAGATAATGATAAATGTCCCGTAATCGGTATTTTATCTGGAAGCTAGCAAGAACTGATGGGACATACACTTTTGGGATAAAACATGACCAACCATCTTGGTCATGTTTTTTGTGTAGATAACGAAAGGAATAGATTACCGTTTTACGACTTTTTAGAGCTGTATGTCCTCGTAAATACGGACACTTAGCAAGAAATGCCAACATTCATTCATTAGATGTTTAATAAGTCACCAATGCTTGGGCTACAGAAACGTTGAACATCATATATAGTACCTAAATCAAAGCGATGAACGTCAGTCTTTAGAAGTGAACTGTCGATTAACCGCCCGTCAATGATGCTACCGTTTCAATGCAAGTGACGGAACAGTGGGCAGAGGTCGTATTGGCTAAGACTTAAATTGGCGTGACGTTTATTGATATAAATCATTATTAGTACAAGTTTTTGAATCCGATGACGGTAACATAGAGGTCTTTCACATCAATTGAATAGAAATTATCTTTCTAACGTGGGTAGCTCCTATTATGAGCGCTACCGCCTTGCCCTTTACATATTATCCACACTATCATTACATGTGTTACAACCATGCAACATGGCGTTTGGTAAAATATGACTATGAGTAAATGTATGAACAATGATCAACCAGCGTTGATTTTGCCCGGAGCAAAAGAATGAGAAACGCCTTCACTACGTTAATGTCTTCCTTTGGTTTACTGTTCGTTCTGTTTAATGTGCTTTTTTCGTATTCTGCGCATGCGCTTTTTGTGAGCCCAGCGAAAGACCCTATACCACTTATACAAGAAGCCTTGCCTCAGTATACTTCCATCTCGGAGAAAGAAGGCGAGTTGTTATTACGTACCATCAAGAATGGTGACGAGGTGCTCGGTTATGCATTCGAAACCAATGATATCGCTCGGATCCCCGCCTATTCAGGTGAGCCTGTTAATATGCTGGTTATCATCGACCCTGAAGGTCAATATCTGGCATCTAAAGTACTCGAGCATCATGAACCGATAATTCTGGCGGGCATACCCGAGAAAAAACTGTGGGATTTTAGCGACCAGTATGTGGGGTTGTCGGTAAAGGATCGTATTAAGGTCGGGGGTAAACCAAACCAAAATTATATACCTATTGATGGGTTGTCTGGTGCCACAGTGACGGTAATGGTAATGAACGTGGCAATCACTAAAGCCGCCACAAAAGCCGCAGAATCGTTAGGGATCATCAAAGCATCGAGAGGCATTATCCAGCCTAAATCGACGATCAAGCAGGACGTATACAGCCAAAAAAATTGGTTGGAACTCACGGGTGATGGCTCGATTAGAAAGCTATTTTTAGATAATAAGTCGGTGCAACAAGCTTTTGAGGGAACATTAGGTGCAGACGTTGATACGGTTGCGGACAGTAAGAAAGATGAGATGTTCGCGGAACTCTATTATGCAATAGCTGACATTCCGACTATTGGCAAAAACTTGTTCGGAGAATCCGAATACCTGTGGTTAACGAAAGACTTGAAAGAAGGCGAGCACCTTATCGCGGTATTCGGCAACGGATACTCTTACAAAGGTTCTGGCTATGTTAGAGGTGGGATCTTTGACCGAATTCAGGTTCAACAAAATGACGACGAAATTTCTTTTCGCGATTTAGATCATACTCGTATTACCGATCTGTACAGCGAAGGTGCCCCTCGCTTTAGAGAGATGTCGGTCTTTAAGGTTCAAGCCCATTTTGAATTTGATCCTGGTGCAAGTTGGCAGGTGGCACTGTTGGTTCGCAGACAGACAGGACCCATTGACAGTGTATTCACCAGTTTTAAAGGCAGTTACGATACGTTAGAGCAGTACGTAGATACGCCACCGGCGATCATACCACCACCTGAGTTGACCTTGACACAACAAGTGTGGCAAGAGAAACAGGTGACCGTCGTGTTGCTTTCCATCTTGATAGTGGTGCTTATACTTATCCTATTTTTTCAAGATATACTGGTTAAGCATCCCACATTTATGCACCGCTTACGTCACGGTTTTCTCGCCATTACCGTGGTGTTTATTGGTTGGCAATGGGGGGGGCAGTTATCCGTAGTGAATGTATTTACCTTTCTTCACGCTTTCTTGAAAGATTTTTCTTGGGATCTTTTCTTACTTGACCCTGTGATTTTTATCTTGTGGTCGGCCGCCGCGGTCACCATCTTGCTGTGGGGAAGAGCCGTATATTGTGGTTGGCTGTGTCCCTTTGGTGCATTGCAAGAGCTGATCAATCAGTTTGCTCGGTACGTTAAGATTCCACAGGTTGAACTTCCGTGGGCCGTGCATGAGCGGTTATGGGCGATAAAGTATCTGATTTTACTCGGTTTGTTTGCCTTGTCTCTGGATTCTATCGCGCTGGCGGAACAGTTCGCAGAGATAGAACCCTTTAAAACCACCTTTTTACTGAAATTCGATAGAGAGTGGCCGTTCGTGTTGTGGGCCGTGCTTATCCTATTCGTCAATTTGTTTAATCGTAAAACCTTCTGCCGTTATTTGTGCCCACTTGGCGCAGCGTTGTCAGTATCAAACAGTGTACGTTTATTCGACTGGCTTAAACGCCGTCCTGATTGTGGAACACCATGTCATATCTGTGCTAAAGAGTGTGAAATTCAAGCCATTCAGCCTGATGGTGTGATCAACATGCGTGAATGCCATTACTGTTTGGATTGTCAAATTACCTATTCGAACGACCAAAAATGTCCGCCATTGAAAAAAATAGCTTACAAAAAAAGGAAACGTAGTTCCTCTGAAATCTTAGTAAAAGAGATATAACAATAATAGGAATCACATCAGCAAGCTGTCGTTGTGGTTCATGATATTTAAGTGTTAATACCTTACATGAAATGAATGGAGACTTACCATGAGTGAAGATAAAATCGATCAGGTTAATGATAATGCCCCCGTCGATGGCTCCCCTGTTGATACTGAACGCCGTAAATTTTTTGGCAAAAGTGCCGCGATTGGACTAGGCGTCGCGGCTGCCCCAATGACGGCGGCTATGTTTGCTTCAATGGCGAAGGCACAGGCTGCCGATATAAAGAATAGTGCGGTGGTTCACCCTGGTGATTTAGACGAGTATTACGGTTTCTGGAGTGGTGGCCACTCTGGGGAGGTACGTATACTCGGTATCCCTTCAATGAGAGAACTGATGCGAATTCCTGTGTTCAACACAGACAGCGCAACAGGCTGGGGGTTAACGAATGAAAGTCGACGTATCAAAGGCGACAGTGCTAACGTTCTGGTCGGTGATTCCCATCATCCGCATATGAGCATGACGGATGGTCGCTATAACGGGAAATATGTCTTCATCAATGATAAAGCTAACTCCCGTGTTGCGCGTATTCGTTGTAATGTAATGAAGTGCGATAAAATGCTTACCGTACCTAACGTGCAAGCCATCCACGGGCTGCGCGTACAGAAAGCACCTTACACAAAGTATGTTATTTGTAATAGTGAGTTTGAGATTCCAATGAATAATGATGGCAAAGCCACATTGGAAGACACCAGCACCTATCGATCTCTATTTAATGTTATTGATGCAGAAGAAATGGTTGTCGCATTTCAGGTCATGGTAGACGGTAACTTGGATAATACTGACGCCGACTTTGACGGTAAATATTTTGCTTCTACCTGCTACAACACCGAAATGGGGATGAACCTAAATGACATGATTTCAGCAGAGCGTGATCATGTTGTGGTGTTTAGTTTAGAACGCTGTGAAGCCGCGTTGAAAGCGGGCGAATTTAAAACGTACAATGGTAACGATGTGCCGGTTCTTGATGGTCGCAAAGGGTCAAAATTAACGCGCTATATACCGGTTCCGAAATCGCCTCATGGATTGAATACCTCATCGGACGGTAAGTATTTTGTTGCGAATGGTAAACTATCGCCAACGGTTTCGATTATCGCTATCTCAAAATTAGACGACTTATTTAGCGACAAGATCAAACCGAGAGATACCATTGTTGCCGAACCAGAGCTTGGATTGGGTCCACTTCATACGGCATTTGATAATCGAGGAAACGCCTATACAACGTTATTCCTTGATAGTCAGATAGCAAAATGGAACGTAGAAGATGCCATCAAAGCGCATAACGGCGAAAAGGTAAATTACGTTCGCCAGAAACTCGATGTGCATTATCAGCCCGGTCATAACCATACATCCATGGGTGAGACGAGAGATGCGGATGGTAAATGGCTCGTATCGCTTTGTAAATTCTCGAAAGATAGATTTTTACCTGTCGGTCCCTTGCATCCAGAGAATGATCAGCTAATCGATATTTCTGGCGATGAAATGAAGCTGGTTCATGACGGCCCAACCTATGCTGAACCGCATGACTGTATCATCGTACACCGTAGTAAGGTGAAGCCCGATAAACTCTGGACCAGAGAAGACCCAATATTTGCAGAGACATTGGAAATCGCGAAAAAAGATGGCGTGAATGTACTTGGTGAAAGCAAGGTGGTTCGTGACGGAAATAAGGTTCGTGTGTACATGATTTCGGTTGCTCCGATATTCGGATTGAACGAGTTTAAAGTGAAGCTTGGCGATGAAGTCACGGTCATCATAACCAACCTTGATATGGTCGAAGACGTAAGCCATGGCTTCTGTATGACCAACCACGGTGTTCAAATGGAGATCAGTCCTCAGGCCACCGCCTCTATAACCTTTATAGCCGATAAACCAGGTGTTCATTGGTATTACTGTAACTGGTTCTGCCATGCACTTCATATGGAGATGCGCGGACGCATGCTCGTTGAAGCGTAATACGTTTCTCAGTAGTTGAGTAACGAACTGATGTTGGGCTCCTTCATTGTCATTTGAGGGAGTCCGAACAGTGACCTATTTTTAATCTGTGTAGGATTCGTCGATTGAAAAAGAGAACGTGCTTCATTGCGATATGGTTTAGCTTGTTTAGTGGCAGTCTTTGGGCGAACCTCATTACCGTAAACCATTCGGATAATTTACAGAAAAAACTCGATTTAACCCAAGATGGGGACACGGTACTCATTCAGCCTGGTATCTATTTTGGTCGCTTCGTTGTTACCAAAGGTATTACAATTAAAGGGCAGGATGGGGCAGTTATAGACGCAAACGGGTTGGGTAATGCACTCACGTTGCATGCATCGAATATCAAAATAGACAATCTTACTATCATTAATTGGGGCAGTGATCTAACGGAACAAAATGCGGCTATCTATCTTGATACCAAACAAGAGAACATCACGATTAGTAATAACCGATTGAAAGGTGATGGATTCGGGATATGGTTGCAAAAATCCAGTCGTATATTGATAGAGAATAACAAAATTGAAGGCAACCCCGAGTTGCGTTCGGCAGACCGAGGAAATGGCGTTCAACTTTCTGGTGTGAAACTTGCCAAAGTTATTGGTAACGAGGTGAGCGGTACACGGGATGGCCTATACATCATTGCCAGTCAAGATAGTGAACTTCGAGATAATGTTATGCACGATTTACGCTACGGCATACATTATATGTACTCCTATAGTAATCGAGTTATTTCAAATACGGCTTACAATACTCGAGCCGGATACGCCTTGATGAGCTCAAAACATCTCATTGTGCAAGGTAACCGCAGCCGTAACAGTGAAGATTACGGTATGTTAGTGAATTTTATTACCTATTCCGATATCAGTTTCAACGAGATTAACAATGTCTGGACTCGACCGGAAAATAAAGTGATGGGGCGAGAAGGCAAAGGACTATTCATATATAACTCAGCCTATAACACCATTAGCTACAATCGAATCGAAACGGCCGAGATTGGTATTCATTTAACCGCGGGTTCTGAAAACGGTAAGATTTTCGGTAATAGCTTTATAAATAATCCGGTGCAAGTGAAGTATGCTTCCAATCGCCAGCAAGAGTGGAGCCAAAATGGTGTGGGAAATTTTTGGAGCAATTATCTGGGCTGGGATCTAGACAATAATATGATAGGGGATACACCGTTTGAGCCGAATGACGGTATAGACAAGATGGTTTGGAAATATCCAGAGGCGAAGGTGTTGTTGGATAGCCCTTCTGTGCTCATGCTTCGTTGGATTCAGAAACAGTTCCCAGTATTAAAACCAGCGGGTGTCCGAGACTCATATCCGTTGATGTCCCCGATGAACATTAGGGAGCAAGCAAAACAGCATAGCGAAATCAAGAAACCGACTGATGGAATAGGAAATAACTCATGAGCTATCCAGTTGTAACGCTAGAGAGCGTCAGCAAACATTACAAAAACCTTCGGGCATTGGATGGTATCAACTTAACGCTAAATAGCGGAGAGATATTGGGTCTGTTTGGCCATAATGGTGCCGGTAAAACCACCATGATGAAATTGATTTTGGGTGTTATCACGGCCAGTGATGGGCAGATAAAAGTATGTGGTGTCGACCCCAAAAGTAAACAGGCTTGGAATAGCCGGAAAGAGATAGGTTATCTACCAGAGAATGTCAGTTTTTATGAACAGTTGACGGGGCATGAGGTCCTGACCTATTTCTCGCGTTTAAAATCTGTGCCAAAGGGGCAGGTTAGTCCGCTTCTTGAAAAAGTAGGATTATCAAACGCGATGCATCGGCAGGTGAAAACCTATTCAAAAGGGATGAGACAACGTCTAGGTTTAGCGCAGGCATTTTTGGGTAAGCCAACGCTACTACTACTGGATGAACCGACGGTCGGGCTTGATCCTATTGCCACTCAAGAATTCTATTTGAGTGTTGACCAACTTAGAAATGAAGGCGCAAGTATTATTTTGTGCTCGCATGTATTGCCAGGTGTTGAGCAACATATCGACCGCGCTATGATACTGTCCAACGGAAAGTCGATTGCGATAGGGACGTTAGATGAATTAAGGCAGCAAGCGAATTTACCCGTTGTTATAAAGACTCAAGGTATCAATGGTGCGTTAGGACAGAATGAAAATCTGAGCCAATTTATTGTGGACGCGACGCAATTACACATACCGCAAGAACTTAAAGTCAACGTGCTAAAACAACTATTAGATTACGACTCGCTCGATGATATACAAGTAGAGAATGCGAACCTAGAACAGATATACCAGTATTATCTACGAATGGCGGCCGGCGAAATTAATAAGAATAATAAGGGGGCAATATGAATCCAGTTTTTGCCGTTGCACTAAAAGAGTTTCAAGATAGTCTGCGAAATCGATGGTTTGTATCAATTACATTTATCTTTTCATTGCTTTCAATCGGTCTTAGCTATTATGGAAGTCTGGCATCGGGTCATATCGGTTCACCTTCGTTGTCCACCACCGTTGCGAGTCTCTCAAGCCTATCCGTTTTTATCATACCGTTGATCGCTTTATTGCTATGTTACGACAGTTTTGTTGGTGAACATGAGTCGGGCACATTACTGTTGTTAATGACCTATCCAATAAGCCATGGACAGCTGTTATTAGGGAAGTTTCTGGGGCAGGGCAGTATTATCACTCTCGCCACTATTTTGGGTTTCGGTAGTGCCGCTGTATTGCTAAGCATTACGACTGATATGCAAGACGTCGGTCGTTCATTCACCCTCTTTATTGTCACCTCCAGTCTATTAGGGCTTTGTTTTGTCGCACTGGCTTATATCATCAGCGTATCGGTTTCTGAAAAATCGAAAGCAGCAGGTATTGCGTTGATCACATGGTTGTTTTTTGTTCTCGTTTTCGACCTCGTATTACTGGGACTGTTGGTGGGTTCTAGTGACGCGATAACTCAACACGGCTTGGTTCAGTTAATGATGTTTAACCCCGCGGACTTGTTTCGATTGATCAATTTGTCGTCACTGAGCAGCAGTGATGTGAATGGCGTGCTTGCGGTGGCAATCAATAGCAGCTTCTCTACCGGCACGCTACTTGGCGCAATGGTGGCATGGGTAGTTATTCCTTTGGGGATTACATTAATTATTTTTAGACAAAAAAACTTATAAGAGGCATGAAATGATGAAAGAAAAAACGACGAAATGGACGCTATTACTTGCCCTGTGTATTGGGCTGATTGGCTGTGGCGAGACCTCTCAAGAAAAAATGTTAAAACAAGCCGTCGCGATAGAAACCAGTGATGAGTGCCATCTTTGCGGCATGATTATTTCTAATTATCCGGGACCAAAAGGCGAGGCGTATCAAACGGGTGGTGAAGAGGTAGTGAAATTCTGCTCTACGCGAGATCTCTTTGCGTACTTATTACAGCCTGAAAATGAAAGGCAAATTCAACAAGTTTTTGTGCATGATATGAGCAAGACACCTTGGCAAAAACCAAACGATGAGCATTTTATTGATGCCAAAACAGCGTGGTTTGTTATAGGGTCGAGTCAAAAGGGAGCGATGGGCAATACGCTTGGCAGTTTTAGCAAACAAGAAGATGCCAAAGCGTTTAGTGTAGAATTTGGCGGTGAGCTCTATCAGTTTAAAGACATTACGATTGATATTATTTAGAACGTTGTAGTTGAAATTAGGCCAATAAAAAATGCTAGTCAGTTACCTGACTAGCATTTTTAATATCAACAATTTGCTTTTAGTTAATCTAGATTAACTGGCCATCATAGGTACAAGGACAACGGTCCCTATAATCACGGTGATTAGACCTGCAAACACGGGTACCGACGTTCTTTTTACTACTTCGAATGGGCTGATTTTACCCATACCTGATGTTGCGACAATAACGCCAGAAACAGGTGAGATAGTACGACCTAAATTCGATGCTTGAAGCATTGGAATAATTAGGAAGGCTGGGTTTAGACCCAGTTTATCGGCTAACGCTGGTGCGAGTTCAACAAACGCGTAAAACGGCGCATTACCAGAACCGGTTGCGACTGCAGCAGCAACGGTCAAAATAGTTAATAGAAGCATCAGAGCAATACCGCCTGCGCCTGCTTGGTCAGCTAGGTGAAGAAGGTTATCAATAGCACCGATAGACATTAGGCCTTGAGCAAATACACCCGCCGCAACCAATAGCATGACCACACCTTTGAAAGCATCCGCCATCCCTTCATAGCAAGAATCCATATCTTCTAGCGTTTCTCTACCTTTAAAGCCTTTGGTTATGTAATCGACCATAGCACCTATGAATATCGATAAAACAACAATGGTATAAATGTCTAGGCTCAAACCTTCAATCGTTCTGCCGTTAAACAAAAAGACACCGAAAATAGGAAGGAATGGAAGCGCCGCGTAATACGCTGGTGCTTTAACTTCCATAGTAGAGATATCTACTTTTTCCATTGGTGTGTTTTCTTTTTTGTCTAAATATTTGTTCCAAAAATAGGCAGCAGCAGACATGACAACAATGGCGCAAAGTGAAACTGGCAATACGGTTTGAACAGCAAATACATCCAATGCCATGCCGGCTTTTTCAGCAGCAACCACAACATCACCAGATGTCGGAGATAGAATGATGGCGGCAGGAGAAGCACAAACGGCGACAGCAGCCGGACGGGAAATACCCATTGCTGTCATCATTGGGAATAACGTTGCCATTAAGAGCACACCAAGACCTGTTGCTGAACTTACAGCAAGAGACATTAAGCAAGCAACAATGTAGGCAGCAACTAAAAGAATATAAGGTGATTTAATGACAGCTAAAGGTTTTGAAAATTGTTTTACTACTACATTATTTGCACCAATATGGGTCATATAAGCCGCAAAGCCACAAAGCAACATGATTTGCATGCCTAAACCACCGCCACGGTGCTTTAGCATAAACTTAATGAATTCTAGTGAATCTGTGAAATAATTACCTGTGGAAGCGATTTTGGCCGGTAAAACCGTATGACCAAGTATGCCTGTCAAAATAAGGAGCAACAAACCTGCTGTAAGCAGTATCCCTGCTGGTCTGTAACCTTTTACAATGAAGTAACCTACTCCAATTGTTATTACCAATCCAATGATTAGTTCTAGCATTTCTACCTCTGCATAAATTAAGAAAAAGTCTTTTCGAGGCGAAATTAAAGCACTTGAGCATTAAATTCCGTGATCTATATTAAGTATTTTTGCTTCTTTCTGCTCAATTTCACCTTACGCGATGAGGGCCACATTTTCATCTGCTTTTTTTAAAATAACTGGAACATAATAAGGCACCTATTTCACCAAAAAAATGAGATGTAAACACAATATCGCAACTATTTAGCAATATTTTAACCTTACATAAATAGTGGATAATTTTTTGATTTTATTCGTTGAAAAGGACATGGGATGGATATTTCGTATTATATCCATCCCATGTGCATTTTTTATCAAGGGGGTGGGTGTGTTAACGGATGTATTAAGCTTTCGCTTTTGACAACTCAATACGCAATGTTTTCGCGGCAGAAACTAGGTTTGTAAGCGCGGCTTCAGTTTCAGACCAGTTACGCGTTTTCAGGCCGCAATCAGGGTTTATCCATAAACGTTCAACTGGGATCTTTTCCGCGGCTTTCTTCATCAAATTCACAATCCATTCTTCAGAAGGAATGTTTGGTGAGTGTATATCGTAAACACCGGGACCAATTGCATTTGGATAATTAAACGCTTCAAATGCTTTTAGAAGTTCCATATTAGAACGAGATGTTTCGATGGTAATGACATCGGCATCCAGTGCGGCTACGGAATCAATTATTTCATTGAATTCGCTATAACACATGTGAGTGTGAATTTGAGTCTCTGGTTTAGCACTGGCCGCTGAGATCTTAAATGCATTGACTGCCCATTTCAGATACTCAGTATGCCGACTCTTTTTAAGCGGTAGGCCTTCACGAATAGCAGGTTCATCTATTTGTATAATGTTAATACCTGCATCTTGTAAATCAGACACCTCGTCTCGTAGCGCAAGTGCCAACTGGTTTGCGATCTCTTTGCGTGAGATGTCCTCTCGTGGAAATGTCCAACATAGAATGGTGACGGGGCCTGTTAGCATCCCTTTTACCTTCTTGGTCGTTAATGATTGTGCATAAGTGGACCATTCCACGGATATTGGTTTTTCTCGTTCAATATCTGCGATCACTACCGCCGGTTTCACACAGCGTGAGCCATAGCTTTGTACCCAACCAAATTTCGTTGTTTGGAAACCTGATAAGTTCTCAGCAAAGTACTCTACCATGTCATTACGTTCTGCTTCTCCATGAACCAATACATCTAGACCTAGTGATTCTTGGCGTTCTATCGCATCGGCAATGTGCCCTTTCAGGGTTAGTGCGTAATCAGAAGTTGATAATTGACCAGTGCGATAGGCGTTACGTTGGACACGAATTTCATCCGTTTGAGGGAAAGAACCAATCGTCGTCGTTGGAAGCAATGGTAAACCTAGAACGTCAGACTGCCGTGCAGAGCGTTCGGAATATGGAACGCTTCGTTCAGCAAGCTCATTTGTGATAGTACTAACGCGCTTTTTAACCTGTGGCTTATTCACTTGTATTGAACTTTTACGCGACACAATGGGTTGGCTGTAAGTTTCACATAACAAAATGGCCTTTTGATCCCCATCAAGAGCGGCACCCAGAACACTGACTTCGGTTACTTTCTGCTTTGCGAACGCAAACCAATTTTTTACTTCTTCACTAATCTGGTCTTCTAATTCCAGATCCACTGGGCTATGTAAAAGTGAGCAGGAACTTGCTATCCATAATTTATCACCCAGCTTTTCTTTTACGGGCTGGAGTTTAGATAACTGAGAAGCGAGATCGGTACGCCATACATTGCGACCATTGATGACACCTGCAGAAAGAACCCAATCATGCGGCAGTTTTCTTAATACTTCATTAAGCTGCTCTGGTGCGGCTGAAAGATCAATGTGGAGACCATTAACGGGAAGTTTAATGATCTGGTCAAGTGTGTCTGTTACCGTATCAAAATAGGTTGTTAATAGGATTTTCAGGTCGCTTTGTAGTGTTTGATAGGCAACCTCAAATGAATTAGCCCAGAGTTCGTCTAGTTCGAGAGAAAGAATTGGTTCGTCTATTTGCACCCATTCAATACCTAGATTAGAAAGCGTTGTTAGAATAGTTTGATAAGCGGTTAATAAACGAGGTAATAATGACAAACGGTCAAAACCTTCGTCTACTTCTTTACCAAGATAAAGGTAGGATATGGGCCCAAGAAGTACCGGTTTCACTTTATGATTTGCCTTTATCGCTTCCTCTATTTCATCAAACAGTTGTGACCAACTTGCCTGAAAAACGTCATCTTTGCTGAATTCAGGGACAATGTAATGATAATTAGTGTTGAACCATTTTGTCATGTCTGATGCTGCTTTATCTTTTTTCGAATCAGAATTTCCACCACAACATACAGATTGCGTTTTCGATTGGCCGCGGGCAATACGGAATAGGGTATCAAGGTCAGGGTTGGCTTCTTTGTGTCGCTTGGGTTCGTGACCAAGAAGAAGCGTGGTGGTGAGCACATGGTCGTACCATGCAAAATCACCTGCGGTAGCAAAGCTTAAATTTGCATCAGCTTGAACTTTCCAGTTTTGATGCCTTAATTTACTGCCTACCGCTTTGAGATCAGATTGATTACTTTCACCTCGCCAATATTTTTCTAGAGCAACTTTTAATTCTCTTTGTTCGCCAATACGTGGGTAACCTAAGATATGAGTTGTCGTTGTCATGTGTCTATTCCTTATGTGTTGAGTGTATGTTTTAGAATGTCCATTCTTACTTTTTATTGTGTTTACATCCCCTAAGGATGTCTGGACGTCTAAATAATTACTCTAAACGGAATCATGAACAATCTCTAAGTATTCATCTTGATTATTAATATTTTGCATGTTGAGTCAATGCGGTTGATTGTTGCGGCTATTGGATGTCGCTACATTAATAGTAGGCTTATGTTTTGTAAGATAATTGTAGGAATGTGTTCAGTGTTTTTGATGAATGCTGTTTTAGGGTAAACTGAACATGGATCGAGGTGAAATGAGCATGAAAATCGCTTATTTAGCGACGAAGAGAGACGGCAAATCGCAGAGAGTTCAGGGGGTTTTACAGAGTAACTCCCGTCAATATTAACCGATTGGGGCAACCAATTTAGAAAGTACGGCTCGAATGAAGTACACTAAAGCCTCACAATCAAATGGAAATTTTTCTAAATGAGGACCAATGGATACCAAAAAAGATAAATACAGTATTAATAATACCGACTACACGGTCGGACAAGATAATATTCAAAAGTGGGGTTTTGATGTACATAATCCTGTTTTTGGGATCAGTGCTTCCTTAATCGGCCTCTTTTTAGTTGCCATTTTGCTGGTTGAACCGGAAACATCGAAGTCCGTATTAGACGGACTAAAGTGGCAAATAATTGGTGCCTTTGATGGACTGTTTATGTGGTCAGCCAATATTTTTGTTGTTTTTTGTTTGGCAATGATAGTTTCGCCATATGGAAAAATTCGTATAGGTGGAGACGAAGCAAAAACGGACTATACAATGATGTCATGGATAGCAATGCTATTTGCGGCAGGTATGGGTATCGGTCTAATGTTCTGGGGAGTTGCAGAACCGGTTGCTTACTTTACCGGATGGTACGAAACGCCACTCAATGTTGCTGCTAACACACCAGAAGCCGCTAAGCTTGCACTTGGTGCAACCATGTTCCACTGGGGACTTCACCCGTGGGCAATTTACGGTGTTGTTTCTCTATCGTTAGCGTTTTTTGCTTACAATAAAGGCTTGCCGCTCTCTATGCGTTCGGTCTTTTATCCGATTTTAGGCGATCGTACTTGGGGATGGCCTGGACACGTTGTTGATATTTTAGCCGTAATTGCTACGTTGTTTGGTCTTGCTACGTCACTTGGACTCGGGGCTCAACAGGCAGCCAGTGGGTTTCACCATGTGTTCGGTATTGATAATGACTTAACGTTGCAAGTTATCATTATCTTCGTCGTGACGTTATTAGCGGTTGTTTCAGTGGTTCGTGGTATTGATGGTGGCGTAAAAATTATCAGTAATATCAACATGCTTCTAGCGCTCGCGTTATTGGTGTTTGTTGCCATGCTGACTGCTGCAGTATCGATGGGAACTATACCAACTACCGTCATGGGGTATATTGAAAATATTATTCCGTTAAGTAATCCAATTGGTCGTGAAGACCAAGCTTGGATGCATGGCTGGACTGTTTTCTACTGGGCCTGGTGGATTTCATGGTCACCTTTTGTCGGTATGTTTATTGCCCGTATTTCACGCGGTCGTACTATACGTGAATTCGTGACGGCAGTATTGATTGTTCCAACGGTAGTTACGACGCTTTGGATGTCGGTATTTGGTGGTGTGGCTATAAATCAAGTCACTAATAATATTGGTACGTTAGGCGAAAAAGGGTTAACAGAAGTACCGCTTGCCATGTTCCAGATGTTTGACGCATTGCCAATGGGCAGCATTCTTTCTATGTTGGCTGTTGTGTTAGTGTTGGTCTTCTTTGTGACGTCATCGGATTCCGGTTCACTGGTTATTGATAGCATCACATCAGGTGGTAAAGTGGATGCACCCGTTCCACAACGTGTATTCTGGGCATTGGTTGAAGGTGCGATTGCTGCGGCTCTTGTTTGGGTAGGTGGCACTGAAGCTATTCAAGCCTTACAAGCCGGTGCTATTTCGACCGCCTTACCGTTCACCATTATTTTGCTGGTGATGTGTGTAAGTTTGCTTATGGGCTTGCGGACAGAGAAACGACCTTACTAATTTTCTGAATTGATAGATAAAAACAAAAACCGAGTGATTAATTAGCACTCGGTTTTTTTTATCACTAAAGTGTCACAACCACAGTTTATTGATGGGCGTCTCGGGGCTAAAATGGTAATAAATTTGCGCTTGCAGTAACTCGGCAGTCGCGATGGCATCGGTTAAGGCATCGTGCGGAGGGTAGGTGGGTAGGTTATAACGTGTTCGGCTATTGGCAAGTCGAATCGAAATCGGACGAGTATTTTTAAACCAGTCCATGAGTTTTTTAGGCTGAGTTTTTTGAATATCTGCTTCAATCTGCATGGTATCGATTACAGGAAAAACAATGCCTTCATTAATCAAACCACGAAGTGCTGCATCAAAAAAGTCACGCTCTATTCTGCGATAATGTACCACCACGACCTTGCCGGCTAGCTCATCTAATAACTGCTCCAAAATACGCAGTAAATCAGGTGCCCCTTTCAAATCGGAATGGGTAATACCATGAATTATTATCGAATCTTCCTTGAGTTTGTCTTCTGGTGTGACAAACCAGTGTTTCGCAGATCTACAAGCAATTCGTTGTAGCGTGAAGGGAACTAGACCGATACTTATAATGCTATTTTGGTTGGCATCTAGGCCAGTGGTTTCAAAATCTAAGGCGACGAATTCAATATCCTTGAGCTGGGTGTCACCATGGTAAGTGCTGGTATTATAAAAATTGGTCAGTCGGCTATCTTTACTCTCTGACGACTTTATATGTAAAAAAGCCTTCCAGTTTAAGATCTCTTGGTAATTGAGATTTTGCATTGGTTACCCCTTCATGCTATTGGCACTATAGCGGAACTTTAAAAAGTTTTGGGCACTGCTTAAAACCAAAAAGGCATCTTTCAGATTACGTCTTTCAAAATCGGACATGTTTTCAGGCTCAATATTGTTGTCGGGTTCTTGCTCTGCTTTAATGTCTAATGCTTGGTGGCGAATACGAACCAAGGAGATGAATTCCATCGCATGTTGCAGGTCTTTCCCTTTTGATGGAGGCAAGATCCCTGCTTCGATGATGTCTTCTAATCTATCAAATGAATTCTGTGATTGGGATCCGATAGCGAGAGCGTGTACACGGATCAGATCAGCTAAAGGTGCCGTACCTCGTCTTTTTAAATTAATGGAGTTGTTATGGCGACCATCTTTTTCCATCACAAAGTCTTTAAAGAAGCCTAGCGGTGGTGTGCGATTTATTGCATTTCTTGCAAGGCAGGCCAAGAAACGGTTATTCTTCTTCGCTTTTCTAAGGATAAACGCATTTAATTGTTCTGCCCATTTTGGTCTACCATACACACCGTAGAGATCGAAAAAGATGGAGCAATTAAGCAGCGTTTTTGGGTTTGGATTCTCAATCCAACTTGAAAAACACTCTTCCCATTGAGACTGCGTTTTTCGATATTCAGGATTCGTTGCCATAATGTCACCCGTGCAATAGGTATAACCGCACGCGGCTAAACCATCACAAACATAAGCAGCAAGTTCTTTAAAGTAGTCACCATGTAACGACTCTTGGTATTCATTATCGAGAATAATAGCATTGTCTTGATCGGTAACAATAAGCTGTTCATCACGCGCCATAGAGCCTAACGCTAAGAAGCAATAAGGTACGGGCGGTGGCCCGAGCTTCTCTTCGGCCAGTTCAAGAAAGCGTTGCTTAAAACTTCTACCAATTTCCGACATGGCTCGCCCCACCATGTGTGAGTTGGCATCCTCATTGACCATACGGACAAAACAATCTTTAAGTTGATTCGATAATACAATCAAGTCTTCAATGCTGTTTTGCTGAAAAATACTGCTGACAATTAACAAGCTGTTTTGGGATTCATAACGAATGATATCGGTAACTTCAATAACACCAATCGGTTGTTTGTTTTTTAGAATGGGCAGGTGGTGAACGTTGTAACGAAGCACGAGTAACATGGCTTCAATAATATAGGCGTTGTGGTCTAAAGAGATAAGTTCTGTAGACATCACTTCAACCACTTGGGTATCGACATCTAACCCTTGCGCGATAACTTTTGCACAGAGATCTCGTTCGGTAATAATACCAACAAAGCTATCACCACCTTCATCTGCTAGGTTTGGGTCATTGATGAGCGCCGCAGAAACATTCTCTTCTGACATTATTTTCGCGACGTTTCGGATGGTCGTCGTGGTAGGCAGCATCACGGGTTCGCCACTGAGCAAGGTCTTTACCTTTGACGTGGTCAGTGAATTGGCATCATCACTATTATCTTCAACCGCTTGCCGTAATCGAATACTACCTTCTACTTCAACAAAGTCTGCAAAGGTGTCAAAGCGCTCGCAGAATTCTTCAAATATTTTTTCTGGAATACAGTATAGAAGGGTGTCTTTCAGCGACTTGGCTGGGAAACGAACTTTCTTATTCGTTAGCAGCCCCATTTGCCCAAATAAGCCACCCTGATCAAGACGGTTATAAAGCTCACCAGTACGACGATATATCTCTACTACGCCACTACGAATCATGTAGAGGTCGTGTATTTTATCACCAAATTCAATGATCATACTGTCCGCTCGGTAGTATGAGATCTCTACGCTATTTGCCACTTCGATTAATGCTTCTTCAGGCAGCTGATCAAAAGGAGGGTATTGGCAGATGAAATTTCGAATTTCCAGTAGTTCGACTTCCATGATTCGCTCGATATTAATGATGATTAGAATATATGTTCAACAGTATATGGTATCTACAGGATATATGCAGCTAGCCGATCGCAAGACACCCGATGATTAAAGCTAAAGGTGAATGAAAATTTTAATGAAAACTTACATATTACATGATCTTAAATTTGATCTTAGAGGCGTGTGTCCCGGCTGGAGTGTCCAGCAAATTGATGAGCATACTGGACATCAAGAGTTCACTATGACTGCAGACAGATAACAAAGATTTTAAGCAAGGAATTAACGTGGGCTTCATCCTATTTAAGAGGCTCATCGCATTAATTCAAGATAGGTATTGTTAATTGTGAATAAGTGAGCAAAAGAGGTGTTCATCAAGTTTTTTGTCTAAATAAATAGCTAGTATAAACAAACATAACCGCAGCATATATTATGCTGCGGTATTATTAGTTTTGGTATCAGTCTTTGCAGAGGAAAACTTACGTACAGAGCGCATAAATGAGAAGTCGTTAGGTACTAACAATCATTCTTTTTATTAAGTAGAGGAATAGCTCAGTGTTAATTCGACATAAGTTACTAGCAGGAAGTCTCTCTTTATTAATCGCGGCATTGTTGGTGTTGTTTGTTATCATTCAATACTTTGTAACGCCCGTTATTCGTCAACAATCTATCTTAAACGCAGAACTTAAAGCTCAAAGCACAGGAGAAATTGTTGCTAAAGAACTCGCTAAAACTGCGGTATTGACCAAAAATTTAGCATCATTGGCAGAAATCTTACCTTTAGAAACATCGCAATTTATTAGTCAATTAGAGCCATTGATTGCAAGTGGAACGGGTGTCGCGGGCGGTGGTATCTGGCCTGAACCTAACAAATTAATCGCGGGTGAAGACAAATCCTCACTCTTTTGGGCGAAAACCAGTCCGGGCCGTTTTGAATTATTAGATGACTATAACGCGCCATCTAGCAGCCCTTATCAACAAGAAAGTTGGTACCAAGATGCGAAAGGAACTGAGCCTGGTGAGTGTGTTTGGTCAGCGGTATATACCGATACAGTCTCAAATACTCAAATGGTCACCTGTTCAGTAGAAATAGAAAGAGAAGGCAGTTTCTGGGGAGTGGCGACGATCGATGTTGAACTTGCTGGGTTAGATGGTCTTCTTATGGAAGAGAATAAAACGAGTGGTTCTTTTGGATTTATTGTTGATCAGTCGGAACAGTTGGTTTCAATCCCAATGCTACGATCTGAAAATTTATCGATGCAAACATTGCAAGATGTCGCCCAAAGTGACGCTTCTTTAAAACCGTTTGTTACTGCGCTGAATCGCAATGATGATAAACCAGTTGAGCTTGACGAAGGGGTGATTGCTGATGACTCTTCAATTCTGGTCACCTATACCCTGCCTGAACAAGGTTGGCGTTCTGGTATCATTCTTCCTGCCAGTGTGGCGATGCAGTCTGTCTATACTCTCACCAAAGCTCTGTATGCTTCTTTTGTGTCTCTAATTGTCGTCTTTGTGGCTATTTTGCTGTTGGCTGGAAATCGACTGCTTAACCAAATTAAGTCCACTACAGCACAGGTTAAAATGTTGTCCGAAGGTAACATGGACAACAAATTGGATGTGAAGAGTAAGGATGAAATGGGTCAACTCTGCTCTGCTATTAATGACTACGGCGACAATTTGGTTGATATCCTAACTAAGGTTCAAAATGAAGCAGAAAAAGTCAAAGATAATGCAGAATCTATAAATCAATTGAGTATGTCTGCAACGAAAAGAGCCAGTTTATTAATGGATGAAAATCATACTTTGGCTACAGCGATAAATGAAATGTCTGCCACAGCAACGGATGTATCCCAAAATGTCGTGTCTGTTGCAAATATTACGGAAAACTCAGCCGAGTTAGTCAATGGCGGATTCGAGTTAATTGAAAGTAGTGGTGAGTCTATCAATCAATTATTCACCAATTTAAGTGATGCATCGAAAACGATAGAGCAATTATCACAGGACTCCCAAGAAGTCGGTTCAGTTCTTGATGTGATTATGAATATCTCTGAACAGACGAATCTGTTGGCGTTGAATGCCGCTATAGAGGCTGCACGCGCAGGCGAATATGGCAGAGGATTTGCGGTTGTAGCGGATGAAGTTAGGACGTTGGCGAGTCGGACACAAAAATCTACGGTTGAAATTGAAACCATGATCAAGAAGCTGCAAGGCGCTGCCAAGGACGGTGTTGGTGTAATTGATAATTGTAGGGAGCTGTCTCAAACGGTTAATGAACGTTCTAATAATACTCGGACTCAGTATGAAAGTATTGTTACTGCTTTCAATGACATTAGAGATAGAGCCACGAGCATTGCTGCTGCGACAGAAGAACAGGCGAAAGTGACCGAGAGTGTCGATGAGTTAGCAGAACGTATTCGTCATATCTCTAATAAAAATGCGGAAGACGCGGAAGTGTTTAACTCTGTAAGCCAAGAGTCAATGGATCAAGCGCAGCGCCTATATGCGATAAGTCAAAAAGGGTAATAGTTATGTGAGCCTCAACGTACGCTTGAACGCGTCCGTTGAAGCTGACTTCTGAATCACACCGCCATCAATATTGATCGCATTGCACTTTCCCACAGATAACTAGGGGTATGATCTACCGTGTAATAGTCTACCGTTCCATGCTTAAACATCGGTTTTTTAAATGACGTGGGTTTGGCAAAAAAGAAGCCCATACCTTCGTCACAACTCACATCAATAATTAGGCTATTGGGTTTAAGGCATGCACTTTCAGCTTCAGTTACAAAATCTGTTGGATGGTCTGGATTTCGAAACGTTCCGTTTACGGTGGTATCTGCCTCACTGATCAGATCTGACAGTGGCCGACTAGTCCCGTCGTGGTCCGTAATGACCACCCGACATCCCAAATGGTGCACCATACCCTTCTTCAAAATTAGCTGGTGACGAAGCTCTTCAGGAATGCGCAACAAGTGTTAAAGATGAATTGGAAATCGTCTTTCGTCTTCTTTTCTCGAAATCCCAATGACTCCTACTTTTGATGTATTCATGTCGTTTACCTTAATAAAAAAGTTTATTGAGTGCCTCTTTAATATATAAATGATCAGTGTTGCTAACAGGCTAGGTTCTCTCAATGTCCCGTTTTTTGACGCAAGTATTTTGATGTGTATTTCAAACTTCCTAAGGAACAGGTCCAAACAAAACTAAGAGTTGATGATACGAAGTAAACTCAAATGGAAGGCATTGAATTCAAAAAATCGACAGACGAGAATGTCTGCTCATCGAGGGAGAGGGTGAAAAAGATAAGCTCTACACCAGAGCACGGTTGCTATTGTCATGTTGGTAAAAGAATAAGACATTACTTATAGACAGTTAGTAAGCAATTTTCATGCTTTCTAAGCAATATATAAGTGTTCTTTCTAAGCGGACACACACCTAGAGAAAAATTGATGAATGGGATTACTGAGACCATTTAAAGTACGTTTGTTAACAAACTGGGTTATTCGCTAGTTTTCCATGTGAATTATGGTCGAATGCTTCGCAAATATGAATTGTAAATTGGATTGAAATGCTAAAGAAATGAGTATTGAAAGCAAGTCGATAAGACTGGGCGCTGGGCGATAGGTTAGGTTGAAAATTTAATTATCCAGCCGAAAAAGATGAATTCTTACCTTTTTCATATGTAACTTTGCGGCTTCTGCGTGGCAATGACATCCAACGGCGGTTACCCCGTATCGTTCTAACTGAATGCATGCGTCAAGCCAGGTAGTTTGTGCAATATCAAGTCTTTGTAATATAGGGGGGAGTGACGGCTTTAACGTCGCCTTGTTTTCTCGATATTGTCGTGCTGTCCAATCAACTAACTCAATATAATCCACCAATCGGAAAGGAATACCGTGAATGATCTTATGGGTTGAGTTACCGACGAAAGGGAACAGGAAACGGGCTTTTTCTTCTTGTTCTTTTAATGCCTCTAGCCGGACTTTTATTGATGTGAATTCTGAGGTTTCAGGTTTCTCTGCGATACCTGCTTTTAGTGGATTAAGATCGACATAAGCCATGGCTGCCAAGAGTGCTTGCTCATCCAAAAGAGCTTGGCTTTTAAAGCGACATTCCCAAAAATGCCCTTTGCAGTTGTCCTCTTGATTCGCTTTTAAGGCAATATCGTAATTGAGTTCTTTCATAAACCAGCTTAAATTCCATAAACGATTTCGCCATGAATCGATAATCCTTAGGCACGCCTTTTCTTCTGCTCTAGTTGTAATTTGATGGGAAAGCCAACGTTGAATCAATGCGGGCAATTTATGACTGAGTTGCCAGCGCTCAATCACTTGATTAGACGACAACCCGAGAGCTTTATCACGATTCATATGCAGTACCAAATGATAATGGTTGCTCATAATGGCGTAAGCGCAGATATCAATGCAGTAAAGTTGAGATAGAGCTTCAATTTTAGTTTCAATCCAAGATCGACGATGCTCATAGCTCTGTTGAGTATACGGGTCGACACCACATAGAAAACTGCGTCGAACACAACGAGAAACACAGTGGTAATAAGGTGTCGATTCAATAGAAACCAGTTGTTTTCTAGCGGTGGTCATAAGGCAACCCGAATGTGATGGAAATAGATACGGATAATGTACCGCTTAAGAGAAGCGAAGCCACCTCTAACGATTTGATTTGAGATTGACTTAGTATAAATTCATTCTTTGGCTAGACTTTCGGGCGTGTGTCCCTTAATCCTTCTATGGAAATAGATACGGATAATGTACCGCTTAAGTGAAGCGAAGCCACCTCTAACGATTTGATTTGAGATTGACTTAGTACAAATTCATTCGTTGACTAAGCCTTTCGGGCGTGTGTCCCTTAATCCTTTCTCATTAATCCTATAGCGTGACGTATCGAATTGAGCTTCTTGAAATAGAGTAATAATGTATCCCTCAGATCAACTAAGCTTACACATTTTATTCACACGGTCTCTTTTATCTTATCATTCTAATTTTTGTAAAAGATGTGCTGTTGTAATTCTCATGACAAGTTTTAAAATTATTAATAAGACTCAATTTTCGATCAGTAGTGGTTGTTTCATTATTATCATGTCACTGTACTTTGGATTTATTCTCAATATCCCCGTGGTGACAAAACTGATTCAACTCGCTTCCGCGCATGGAAATCCGACTTTCGCGTATTTTAGCCCTTTGTTACTTAGCGCCACATTCGTGCTTATTTTTCCAATTTTTAATATTCCCTATTTTCGAAAGCCTTTTTTCATTTTTCTAACAACAACATCAGCTATGGCGGGCTATGCGACCTATAAGTATGGCGTAATGTTTGATTACAGCATGATAGAAAATGTTTTTGAGACGAACAGTGGTGAGTTATTCTCATATGTAAATTGGGTATCTTGTTTATACGTGTTAATCCTTGGAGTTATACCATCAGTTTTAATCACGCGAGTGTCCTTCAAAAAAAGTAAGTCATTGAAAAATAATGTTGTTCAAAAGCTGGCTGTTATTATTTCTGCATTGTCTATTATTACGATTATTTTTATCATGTCGTATAAAAATTACGCATCGGTTGGAAGAAATAACGCTTACTTGAATAGAATGATCACACCTAGTCACATTTATTACTCAGCGAAATATATAAAAAACACTTTTTTTACAACGCCACTCGAATATAAAATAATTGGTGATGATGCCCAAATTATCCCGGCTCGAAATGGGAAACCATTGTTGATGGTTCTTGTCGTTGGCGAAACGGCCCGATCTTCAAGTATTCGATACAATGGGTATTCAAGAAATACAAATCCATACACAGAAAATCTAGATATTATTTCGTTTAAAGATACTTCATCATGCGGCACTGCAACCGCGCATTCGTTACCCTGCATGTTCTCTAACTTAGACAGAAACAATTACCGTAAAGAAAGGGCGAATGCACAAGACAACGCTTTAGATATTATCAAACGATCTGGAACATCTGTCGTGTGGGTAGAAAACGATGGAGGTGATAAATCAGTGGCTAAGCATCTGGATAAAAGAGTGATAACCCCGAATAACTACCCAGATTATTGCTCCGAGGGTGTCTGCACTGACGAAGTAATGCTGGAAGAGTTTGACAAAAATATGAACCAAGAACAGAAGGTAAATAGGCTGATGGCGTTCCATATTATTGGAAGTCACGGGCCAACATATTGGAAACGATACCCTAAAAATCAGGAATTATTCACGCCTGCGTGCAATCAGAGTGATATCGAAAACTGTTCAGACGAAGAGATCATCAATGTTTACGATAATACTATCGCGCACACAGATTATATCATCGCAAAATTAATTGAAAAGTTAGAAAAATACCGAGACCAATATAATGTTGCGTTGATGTATATTTCGGATCACGGTGAGTCATTAGGAGAAAACGGTCTTTATCTCCACGGTACGCCTTACTCATTAGCACCCAATGAACAAACTCACGTACCTTGGTTTTTATGGATGGATAGTGCTTTTGAAAGCACCTATAAAATCAATCGTCAGTGCTTGAAGAGTAAAGCGGAAAATGAACATGTTTCACAAGACAATTTGTTTCATTCATTAATTGATTTCGCATCCGTCGGTACATCAAGCATTAATAGAGAGATGAGCATTATTTCTGGCTGCCGAACATCAAATGGATGATTAGCTTACTAAGTTAATTGATCTGCGAAGCAAACGGCTTGAATGAGCTTCTATAGATGTAGATGTAGATTTGAATTTGTAGATTGTCTGCACATTTTATTCACATTTTAAGACGTATCATATCTGCCATGTAGACATCCTATTACAATCGAGATACGTAACAGTGAAACCAGGAAACACGGGGCTAAAACGTCTAGTTTTAGCTTCTTTTTACTCAATGAAAGGTTTGAAAGCTGCGTGGAAAAATGAAGCGGCCTTCAGACAGGAAATTATCGTTTTTATCATCGCCTGTCCCCTCGCGTTAACTCTCCCAATATCTCTATACGAGAAATTGGCGCTTGTTGCTTCTTTGGTGTTGCTTCTTATCGTGGAGTTGCTGAACTCCGCCATAGAGGCGGTAGTCGATAGAATAGGCTCAGAGCATCATGATTTGTCAGGAAGAGCGAAAGATATGGGGTCTGCTGCTGTCTTATTTAGTTTGATTTTAGCTTTGGCTACTTGGGCTTGCGTGCTGTATTCGAACTTTTAATGTACCCGAATATTTCTTAGAAACGCGCCTTGTGTGATAGTTATTCATGGTGAGCATCGGTACCACATGGATTAATATGCTGCTGCTGTCTTGAATGAAACTTCTTATCCATTAATGTGTTAACGCTCAATAGGGCCGTTATAAAAACTGCGAAAATGACCTAATGAAACTAGTTGTTTATCAATTGGTTATCTTTGCGTTGTATTGTTGGGTATCTAATTGACTATTGAGCGAATTGGAATAATACTTTAACGATGAAATATAACGTTAAAGGATATAGGCAGTGTTTTTCCGAGGGAGTTTCCGATTAACGTTTGAGATCAGACATGTTTTTATTGTTGTTATCGCTTTACTAGTCACATCCAATGCATTTTCAGCGTCTCGAGTTTTAACCGCAGTCACACTTGAATATCCTCCTTATGAATTTTCAGTAAATGGAAAGGCACAAGGCATCGCCGTAGAAATTATAGAAGAAGCGATTCGTAGAACGAATGGCAATAATATCAATTTTACTTTTTTACCATGGAAGAGGGCGGTTTACTCGGTAAAGTCAGGACAAGGGGATATTCTTTTTAATGCAGGGAAAAATGAAGAACGACAGGAATGGGGGAGGTATGGTGAAAACGTTCTTATATTGCAAAAGTATGTATTGTTCAAAAAAAGAAATGCGGACATACAGGTAAACCCTTATTTTGATGATGTAAAAGATTATTCTATAGCGGTTCGACTCGGCTATTTATACGGCAGTGGTAACTTTAAAAAGGCCCTCAAAGAGAATAAGTTTTCTAGGGTTACTGATTCAAAGTCTACGAAACAAAGTGTCGATATGCTTTTAGGTGATCGAATTGATTTATTTGTTGGCGATTACCTTCCCGTCATGCACTACTTAAAGAGCAATAGGCTCGAGGAAAGTATCGATATTGTTAAGCGTTCTGATATAAGTACCGATGATTTGGTCGTCCTCGTTTGGCCAACCTATATGCTTTTCAACAAGGATAGCGTGAGTGAAGGCTATATTGAGCAAGTGAATCAAGCGATGACACAAATGAAGTTAGATGGATTTATCGATGCGGTATTTGAGCGTTATAAATAAAATAACCGCTAGAAACATCAGGAAAACAGGATTCACGGCAGTAAATCACTAAAATATCAAGGGTATATTGTGATAAAAAAAATAATATTTGCGATTTTTATTGTTATTACGTTAGTCATAGCGGCTGGAATCGTTCGTTTTAATTTCACTAATGATGATATTTATGTTGTGCAAACGGATGGGCAAGTTGTCCCCTTTGAAACAAGTAACGATACTAATGTAATGTTGACGTTATTTAGTTTTAAAACCGACAATTACTGGCAGGTACAGTTACCTGATTCGGACGCCAAAGCGAAGTTAACGGATATAAAGGAATATGATGATCTCCACCTTGCCGTCGGGGAGTATCAAGATGGAGAAGAATATGGTCTAGTCAGCGTAGTCTACAATAAAATCACGACTCTAAACCTTAGTAACTTCGACGAGGAAATGGTGTTTGCTGCTCCATTTTCAGTATCAAATCAAGGGTCTGGCGTCTTTTGGTATTTAGGTTTGTTTACACTAAATACGAATACGGCTGAGATTAGGCAAATGGATGTATTCTTTCTCGGAGACAGAATAAAAATAACTGAATTGAAACCAGATGAACCTTTCGATATTACCTCCAGCCTTCTGATAACCTACTTTAAGCATAGTCAAACACAAAGCATGGCAGATAAACCCAATGTAAGAGTAGGTCAACGAGTAAAAGTCTCGATGAAAGGTTTCTCAGAATGAATCTACGGCTTTCAGCTGTGTAGCCTTCCACCTCTTCTTTTTAGCGATCTCTTTCGAGATCAGAAGGCGTAAGTTGGATCCTCATTTCGACTAACTGATGCTCTCCGACCATTTCGACCTTTCGTACATATGTAAAACCAAACTTTTCGTAATAACGCCTTAAGTATTCATGGGCGTGCATCTCAATTGAAATACATCCACATTGGCCAGCGTATGATATTAAAGCGTCGACGACTTTAGAGGCAACGCCTGAGCCACGATACTGTTCGATGACGGCAACCCTTGCCAATACTGCATGGCCGACGTCGTCTACAGACAGACGAGCGGTTGCAACCAACAAGTCATCAGCTGTTACTAGCGCATGGTTGGACATATTATCTAGGCCATCATGGTCCAGTTCTTGAGGGATATCTTGTTCTACAACAAAAACTTGATGCCGAATCGAATGCGCTTTTGAGATGATTTCTGGCGTATTTCCGATAGTTAATTTCATTCAATTAATCTTCCTTTGTACACATAGATAGCAGCTAATCTATGTTAGTGGGAAAGCAATGGTTACAAGGTACGAATATTCGGAATCATGTGCGCCTCGATGATTTGTCTTCTAATAATTGTTTTAACGACAATGGAAGAAGGCGTCGTGATTTTTCAGTAATAACATCTTCATGTTTTTGCCAAAGAACGCCAAGATATATAATGCTCAATCCAATAGCGGTTAATGCAATAGGAAACAACCAGCTATCTTCAAAAACATCTTGTGCAAGATGCCCAAGATAAATACAACTTCCTATCGCACCAAAGACAACAAAAACTCTGCGAACAAGTACTACGCCAACCCCAACCATCAAAAGATTGATGCATAAATAGATGAATTTTGATAATTCACTATCCGAATTCTGCAATGAAAGGCCCCCCCAGAACGCCACAACGCCACAAAGGTAAATCCAAAAGGCATAATCAGCTTTGCCCTGTGACCGAAGATCTATCCATAATGCGAGGAATATCATTAATATTCCGAAATAAAGTGAGACAAATTCTCTCATCTCCCATGATGTATCAGGACCAAAGTACATAACGGCCAAGTCCATCGACATAAACCAAAGGGTGATAGCAATAGGCATATTTAGAAATGGGTATTTATATTTCCAAATGACGATCGCCCCAACACACAGTGTCCCCAGTTCTAGATATAGCCAATGCCATTCAATGTACCTGTAATAATTGTTGTAAACGCTGTCATCAGGCCAGACCCCCAGCCATTGTTGAAGTCCGTAAATGGTTAATGGGGTTAAGCAAACGACGAAAGTGGCGCATATACCCGCAGGTAGATGAAGACTTTTATTCGCGAAAGTCTGCGTCATCTTTATGCCTAGAGCCGAATAAAGAAGCGATATCGCAATGATACCTATACCCCCGAAAGACTCCCAACCTAGATTCATAAATAAGGTCATGGCACCAATAGCAATCAACCCGCCCAAATAATAAAGCACGTGAGTGAAAATGAATTGAGGAGAATTAGCAGCGTGCTCTTGAAAGAACTCAAACAATTCACTTGCTTGGTCAGGTGAAATGATTTTTTGTTCAACTGCTTCGCTGAGTGTTTTCTTTGTAATGTTCATCACTATCCTCAATGGCCTCAAACAATCATTGGCTTTGTTTCCTAATTGGATCTCAGATAGAAACTGCCAATATGGGTGACTATTAGGCTATTTCTATCGTTTTAGGTATACCTAACCCTGTGAGTTTATTCAATGCTTTAATCATGGCGTAAGTTCCCGGATTTAGGAAAAAAGGTCGCAGTATTAGTAAGTTTTATGTCGATGATAAGGTTTCTGATAAAAGAACCGTTGACAATTTGTTTCAATTTCCCGCTTAACCTTGTCATTAAAATCAATGACTATATGGCTAAGTAATCGCGTCGTACTGCATGTTATGGGTTTGCCGCTATAATAAAAGGTCAATTGACCAATACGTGTTCTACCGGAGAGAGTAAATGAAACGAGTCATGTTGTTTTTGGCAACCAACTTAGCGGTAATTTTGGTGCTAAGTATTGTCCTAAATATTGTGTATGCGACAACCGGTGTACAGCCGGGCAGTTTGAGTGGCCTATTGGTTATGGCGGCGCTATTTGGTTTTGGCGGTTCTCTTATTTCGCTGCTGATGTCAAAACGTATGGCATTACGCTCTGTTGGTGGGCAAGTAATAGAGAGCCCAAGAAATGAGACAGAACATTGGCTGCTAACCACTGTAGAAAGGCAAGCAAAGCAAGCGGGTATAGGTATGCCAACCGTGGCCATCTATGATGCGCCAGACATCAACGCGTTTGCGACAGGCGCGAAACGTAATGATTCGTTAGTTGCGGTATCGAGTGGTTTGTTGCAAAACATGACTCGCGATGAAGCCGAAGCGGTACTTGCTCACGAGATCAGCCATATCTCTAATGGCGATATGGTCACTATGACACTGATGCAAGGTGTAGTGAATACCTTTGTTATTTTTCTGTCTAGATTTGTAGCGAATATAGTCTCTTCGGGTAATAGAGACGAAGGGCAGGGCAGCAACATGATGCTGTATTTTGCGGTTTCTTTTTTCTTAGAAATGGTTTTAGGTTTTCTCGCCAGCTTTATTACCATGTGGTACAGCCGTCGCCGAGAATTTTATGCGGATGCCGGTGCTGCGAACTTAGTGGGTAAACAGAAGATGATTGCGGCTTTGGAAAGGTTAAAGGTGAGCCATGAACCACAATTAGAAGGATCGATGATGGCGTTTGGTATCAATGGTAAACATACAATGATGCAGCTTCTGATGAGTCACCCGCCGCTAGATAAGCGTATTGAAGCGTTAAGAAACAGTTAGTGTTATGAAATAGACAAAAAGTATTGGGGAACTTATGATCATTTCCCCCATTCCCGAAAATGGGAATATCCACTATTTTTCTAAAATAACAGCGAACAAACAGGAAAATAGTGAATAAAATCTGTACATTAGAGGCAATAATAAATAATAAGAATAACAAGAGCGACTTGGTTAACAGATGACGAAACAGGACTTTCATAAAGCCGCGGAAACACTCAGAGCCGCCGTACCTTTGATGATTAAAAATCAGACACCTACAACCCCACAAAACTATGAGCTGTGGTATACGTATATCGAGCAAACTCAACCCCAGTTAAATAATGAGTTAGACGGAATTATGGCAGAATATGGTTTATGTTTGCCGAGTCATAATAAAGCGCTTTATCAGACTTACTGCGCAGGGAAAGCAGAATCGGATATACGTAAATTAAAAGGAAACCTCGAAAGTCTCGTTAACGAGGTGTCGCTTTCAATGCGGGACACGCTTGCCGATACCACGTCGTTTGAAAAATCGATAGAGGAAAACTTTTCAGATCTAGACAAAATAGAAAAAGGTGCAAATTCCTTTGAAGACTTGCTCTCATTGGTTCGTGATTTTGCAAAAAATTCAGAAAAAGTGAAAAATGCCACCAGCTATTTCAATGAACAAATGAGTACGGCGAGTACGGAAATTTCTAACCTTAAAGAAGAGCTAGAAAGGGTGCAGAATGATGCGCTTTACGATAGTCTTTCTGGGTTATTGAATCGCGGCGCATTTGATAAAGCCATATCGGCTTATTGTATTTCTGAGCATTCGCAGCCGTTATGTTTACTACTTTTAGATATAGATAACTTTAAACGCTTAAATGATGATTATGGCCATGTGTTCGGTGACATAACCATCAAAGCTATCGCTCAACGGCTACAGGCCAGTTGCCGGGATGGATTTACGGCTTATCGATACGGTGGCGAAGAGTTCGCTTTACTAATGCCAAGTACGTCCCTTAATGTTGCCAGTCAGTTTGCAGAAATTGTGCGCAGATCGATAGAAAAAATTTCTGTTAAGAATAAGCGAACAGGCAAACAAATTGGGAATATTTCGGCTTCTTTTGGTGTCGCTCAGTTCGGGAAAGGTGAAACCTCGATATCAATAATCGATAGAGCAGATCAGCAACTTTACGAAGCAAAGCGTTTAGGCAAAAATAAAGTGATGCCTACTTTTGTTGGCTAGGTCATTCAGGTTAATGGTTTTGCGTATACGGCTCATTCACAATGTCACATCACAATGAGTGACGGTTCTTTAGGGTGTTATAATCTAACCGCCTTCACGCCTTTGAATATTCGTCGGCAAGTGCTTATATATTTGAGTAGCTATTAGGTGTACTGTTGTATATCAACACTAAAACTATACTATTCATACCGTCATGATAAAAACCGTATTATTTGTAATGACTTTTTTGTGGTTGGCAACAATAAATAATGTTGTCTACGCAAATGACGACTCTCCAATTAGAACGTATAACATTGCAATTGAAGCGGATGATATTACAACGCGTATATTGTTTGATTCGGCGGCACGTAGTTTTGACCTCAATATAGAATATGTCACATATTCTAGCTTTGATGCCATTTTGAAGGCGATTGAGGTTGGAGATGCTGACTTTGCCGCGAATGTGACTTTTACGAAAGAAAGAGCGGAGCACTTTGATATATCATCGCCGACGAATATTGAATATACCTATCTTTTTAGTAACACAGGGGCTCACCTAAATGAGATTAACGTTGTCGGTGTGCCAGAAGGCACCATTTATAGTGATCTAATTCTTGAATATTACCCAGAGATTAAGCAGGTTCCTTATCTAGGTCACGATGCTGCTGTTGACCTTTTGTCTACCAACACGGTTGATGGTGTCGTTGACGCTATTAATCAATTAAAGCCTATGCTTATGAAAGGCTTTCAGGCGGAAATCTTGAATGATCAAATTCCTATAAAGCCTGTCTCTATTGTGGCTCCTATGGGAATGCATACGCAATTACTTCAAAAGATTCAGGGGCACGCCTACAGTGAGGAAGTACAAGGCGTATTAAGCTCAGCGATTAAAGAGTATCAGTTTACTATTCGCCAGCAATCTCTTCGTATGGCAGTAAAACAAAGTTCGTTAGATCTGCAAAAGAGATACAAGGTTAAGTCAGAGAATCTAGATGAGTATACCGTTTATAATAAAAATGGTGCCATTGAAGGTATCAGTGTCGATGTGGTTTTCCAAGCATGTGAGATACTAGAGATAAAGTGTGACATTGTAAGTAAAGTAGATGAGACATGGGAAAGTATGTACTCTGATTTACTGCAGAAGAAAATTGATATTCTTGCGCAAGTTATTATTTCTCCACAGCGAGAAAATCAAATGTACTTTAGTGAACCTTACTATTTTCCAGAAGTCGTTCTGTTAAGGCGAGCAGGCTATAAAAATAATGTTTATAGTAATATTTCAGAACTGATCACAGAGCGAGTTGGCGTTATAACGAAAGACTTTTACGATACGTTGTTAACTCGCATGCTACCGAATAAAGTATTGTATCGATATGAGAATCAAGATAGTCAAATTCAAGCACTGTTAGATCGCGACGTTGACTACATTGTATTAAGTCGAACCAATTATGATCACCTTTTAATAAAGTCGGGTACAGTACTCCCTTTCGTAGAAGATACATTAATTGGTAACTTCTATTCCTCTAAAGTAGCCGTTGCATTTGCTAAAAATGAAATGGGCAGGCAACTGTCGCCTCTCTTTTCTCGAGCGATTCAAATGCTCGACCTACATCAAATCGTGAACAAATATAATGTTATCCCTGATTGGCGTGCAAACCTGTTCGCTGAGAAAAAATTTAATAACTACCGATTATGGCTGTTACTTTTACTTCTTCTTTTGGTTGCTACTATTGCCTATTTTCTTCATGTTCAGGCAATAACAGACAATTTAACGAAATTGAAAAACCGTCGAGCTCTGTATCGGAAATTTGCACGAGGTATACCTTCACAACACACCGTTATTTACTTAGACGTAAACCGGTTTAAGTTGATTAATGATACCTTTGGGCATGAAATTGGCGACCGAGTACTCAAACTATTAGCAGAAAAAATCAATACCCATTGGAAAGGTAATGCCTATCGCATTGGTGGTGATGAGTTTATTTTAGTGTGTGAAGAAAAGTTTGGTGAAAATAGAGAGAAGTTATTCAAATCTATATCTAATTTCGAAGAATTTTTATTTACTGATACACAAAATAGCCTTAGTTTGACGGTGACTGCGGCCGTTGGAATATCATGGCGTAGAAAACAAAATATGTCGCTAGAGAGTGTATTACATCATACCGATGCTGAGATGTATAAAGCGAAACATCGTACCCGATAGATTGGCAACTGAGATCTAAAATTAGCTCTTTCGTTCCACCTCTGCTTCTCATTCCCACGCTTCAGCGTGGGAATGTAGACGTTACTTAGCGATCACCCGCATAGTCAACATCCCGCGATTTATCTCATTCCATAGCAAGTCCATAATCTGCAACGAATACGTTGAATGACAAAAGGAAACAATAGGAAGGAGCCGATACAAAATCGTCCAACAGAATGCGCCTCATTTTGTGACCTTAACGATTTTACACTGGATACCTGTTTTTACTCGTCCACAGACAGTGGGCATTTTGCTTAACTCACTGTCCTTTTTGATGAGCGAAGGTTTAAAGTTTTATGCTTATGTGATCTTAGAAAATCATCTGCATTTAGTCGTGCAAAGTGAACATTTAAGTAGAGATATTGCTCGTTTCAAGTCATATACAGCTAAAGAGTTAATCTTGTATTTAACTGAGCATAATGTAAGAACTATCTTAGATGAGATGATGTATCAAAAGGTTGATTACATTCACCAAAACCCAGTTAAAAGAGGCTATATTGATTACGCTAGTCATTGGCGATATTCCAGTGCTCGCGATTACGAAGGTGAATCTGGCCTAATTGATATTTGCCGATCATGGTAGTACTGAAGCTACCCACTTAAGAGTATGCGAACGTAGAGGTACTGTGCTTTTGACTGGGTATGCACTCCCACGCTGGAGCATGGGAACGAGGGCAAACCAAATTAACTGGAGCGGTTACGTAGTTTAGGGTCATCGCTTAGATATTCCACGAACTCGACTTCAAACCCTGCTGGATCAACGAAATATATATTCTTCCGATATGGTTCCTCTGCACCAGATTTTGCTATTGAAAAGCCAGCTTGACCGAGCCTCTGTACCAATCCTTCAATGTCATTAGTCACATAAGCGAAGTGAGCTAGACCGACTTGATGCCCAGATAAATCACGGTTCTTCCCCTCCCCATTATCACTTAACGCGATATAGTGATACTCATCGCCAAAGTGCAACCAGTTACGCGGCTTACCGTACCAGTCTCCTTTCCCTTCATCACGAACGTACCAGTGAGGGAATACTGCTTGGTAAAATTTCAACATTTCTGAGATGTCGTTTACCACTAAATTAACATGTTCCAATTGAATCATTTCTCTCTCCTTAAGTTTGTTTGTAAGCAACATTGTCTATGCTAATACTTCAACCTAAGTTTAAGTAAAGCGTTTATTGTCACTAAATCGAGGAACTTGAGGAGGTTGGATTGATTGCGTATGAAAGTGGCAAATAAGACTTGCTATCCTCTGTGTGAGTCTCCCTTTTTATAAGTAAAACTTATTACCAATTATTTTTATTAGATATATTTATTACGCCAATGGATCTAATCTGTAAGTGTTCACGCGTCTGGTGTTATAGGGTATCAATTGATGCAGCATAAATGGCACTGACGTTTGCATACTCAAAAGCAATAAAATGGATAGATGTCATCTTTACTATGATTATATTTATTATTGTCGCTTCTCTAACCAAATTATTTTGGAGTCAATATCTATAATGGAACGTTTAGAATCTATTTATCAGTTCAATAAGCAGTTATTTGAAAAAAACAATATCGCCTTTAAACAGTGGCAACACGAACCCATCCATGATTTTGCTACCGATGAAAAAGTAGCTAAAGAACTAGGTCTTACTGGAACAATGAGCAAAAGTTTATTTTTGAAACTCAAAGGTGGTGGTTTTGCTTTATTACTAACAGAAAAAGATAAAAGGTTGGATAGACACGCTGTTAAAGCGGTTCTGGGAAAACGTGTTTCCATCTGTAGCCCAGAAGAGATGACAGAAGAGATTGGTTGTCTACCTGGAGCTGTTTGCCCCATTGGGCTTCCTGAACATGTCCAAATAGTAGTAGACCAAGAGATGATAAATAAAACTGAGATTCTTTATACACCCGGTTATCCAGATAGAACGATTGGTTTCTCCGGAAACGACCTCCCTAGATTGTTAGACCAACTGCCTAACGTAGTTTACCTTATTTAAGCGAAGGGGCATGACCTCGCCATACGGTTATTCATTTTTGATAAGCGAAGGTTTAAAGGTTTATGCTTATGTGATCTTAGAAAATCGTCTGCATTTAGTCGTGCAAAGTGAACATTTAAGTAGAGATATTGCTCGTTTCAGGTCAAATACAGCTAAAGAGTCAATTTTGTGTTTTACCGAACCAAATTAGGTATGTATTCCCACGCTGGTGAGCGCGGACATAAAGCGATGAGCGTATTTAGCTATCAAATCAACGAATAATCGTCAAGTTATGCTCGTTTAATTCCGTCACACGGTCCGGAACAAGGGTGGCATCACTAGGGGAAGCGTAGCGGTAACATTTGCGTTAATATGGCGTACTGCACTTTTGACTATGGAGAGGTTAATGATCGGTTCACTGAACGAATGTATTGTTCCTATGTACCCTACAATTCAAGCGTTAAATGTGGATGCGCTTTCTGCGGGTGAGCATAAATTTTGGTTTGCTGTGGCTACCGATGCCATTGGTCACCCACAAACTCTAGCCGTTAGGGTATTCAAAGGCAAAAAACCGGGTAAACGAATAATGATTACTGCTGGCGTTCATGGCGATGAACAAAACGGTATCCTAACTGCACAGCAGCTCGCTAGAGCTCTGGTTGATTTAGATCTTATCGGTACGGTGACTATAGTGCCGACGGTGAATTTGACGGGTATTGTTCGCCATAGTCGTGACTTCCATTCTGCCGCTCCAGACAGCTCATCTACCAATCTAAATCGCGTGTTTCCGGGTAGCGCAACGGGTGATGATGCCAGTCGTTATGCGAATAGTCTTTGGGAGAATCTACTTAAGCCCAATGCGGATTTAGCTATCGATCTCCATTCTCAAACAAGTGGTTCTGCTTACCCACTTTATGCCTTTGCGGACTACCGACTAGAAGATTCTATTCGCATGGCAAGGCTTATTAATCCGGATGTCATTCTTAATGATCCGGGCGATCCGGGTATTCTTGAAACGGTCTACAATCAAGCTGGGATTCCATCCACCACCATTGAAGTCGGTATCGGCCGGTATACCGATCTGGAGATGATAGATCGGGCCACCAACGGCGTATTAAATATCCTTAAATCGTATGAGATTATTCCCGGGATAGTCGAGCTCAACGAAACGTTGTGTGTTGAGGGCAAAGAGATTATTAGTGTGCGCGCAAAGCAGGGTGGTTTCGTTATTTGTCATGTTGAATTGATGGATATAGTTACAGAAGGACAGGTTTTGGCTATACAATACAACAGCTTTGGTGATGAAGTGGAGACCTATACGGCACCTATCGCTGGGACGGTTATTAGCCATAATGTCGAGTCCGTCCGAGCCCCAGGTTCGTTGGTGGTGAGGCTGATACGCTAGTCGTAGCAATAGCCGAAAATTACACTACGTGCTCTGTTATTGCTAAACGCAAGGTATTACAGGGCAGGCTTATGCAAAAAGCGGATGTTATCAATACTGATGGCGATGCGACCATAAAACGTTTGTCGGTTTTCAGTCCGAGCCATTATCAGTTCAGTTTGCAACTCGTTAAGAAAGCTTGGTAATACGGTAAACGGCTCGCATAGGCAGCTGCTCTCACCGGACAACCTGTACTTATCGGATACCTTGGTGGCTAAATCCAGCTTTCCCTTGGTGATTAAGTGTTTTCTAAGTGCATGAAAAAAAATGGAATGTGTCACCTCGAATCTTTCCCTTTTGCCTGTCCAATGGTGGAGGGTGACGACCGGACGGGAACCACTATCACCCTTTGATTCATCATCTCTATCAGTATCTTCATCGTTCTTGAATAATATGTCATAGTATCCAGATTCCCCTACGCAACCTTGTTCCGACAGAGTGTACTCAAATAAACTTTCTGCTGAGAAACCAATGTTTGTTAGTACGTCAGCACAAGCATTGAGCATTGTTTTGCCATCGACCATGCAAGCGTGTTTAAAAACGCCTTGTTTATCTCCAAATGTTAACCAATGTCTCATCGCATCAATTTGCGGTAGCAGTGAAGAATGTCTGGCAAATTGGTATAGCTCTGTTTCGATATCGCTTAATAATTCCAGCGCTTCTTGGCTCACAGAATTACATTCGAGTGTTTTCATGCTCAGACCTCATCATAATGACTATATGTGGATAAACATTACCGAAAGTACCTTGCCGATATTGTGACTACTTTGGGATTTTAGTCGTTGTGATGTCGAAAATACAAATTCTGATGTTGGGGATGTTTAATAAAACTGACAGGGATATGGAGTTATTTCGCTTCAAATCGTTCAGATAGCTGAGAGACTACCAACTCTTACCAGAGCCAGAATTGCCTATAATTAGGATTTTATACATAGACTTATCGATGACTTAATCTTGAGAAAGATGTTGACTGAGCGGAACGTATTCTGGTTTGTTATACATTTAAACTTAGTTAGAAATTAATATTTCACTTTCGGAGGTAGATAGTCAGAAGTCAACATCTCACTCTCGGAGGTAGAATGATTGTCTGCTAAACCCATAGAACCGACAATGTAAAGAGCACTAGTAATCGCGTCTAACGTTTCATTCTGCTTTCTCCTCGGAACATCTCCAACTGCAGGTACAGTTGTTGGTTCAGTGACGGATTTACAAACGATACTTTCACAAACGATGTTTCGAGGTTCTAGTGAGATATCATCTGGAGTATCATAAATGCCGGCGGAAAAGCCAATAGGGCTATGTAAAGTCGCAGAAAATAAAGCGAATACCGACATCCATTTGTACATCCATCATTCCTAATAGTATATTCATATAATGTATGAATGGTATCGGAACAAAACTCGTATGAACAGTGTTTTTTATTATTGAATAACATTTTTATGTTGATATGACACTAATTAAACCAATGATTTAATTAGTGCGATCCAAATATTGGGTTCAAAATATTCGACAATTGATATCCATCTTCCCCCGTTGGTGTAATATCAGGTTTACCTAATCGCAGCGTGTGAAAACACAACAACAAATCACTCAGTTAAGAGCCAACTATGCCCAACACCATATCGCCAAAAATGATAATTCTTGCGACTACCGCTGCTGTTTGTATGGGCACGATAGGTGTCATCTCGCGATTATCTGAACTTGATGCCGCTACCGTCACTTTCTTTCGGCTATTTATTGGTGGCGCTCTTTTGCTATTGTTGATGGTGATAACGGGTCAAAGCCGTCAGTTGCGCATCAAACCTCATCCTTTAATGTTGGTAAACGGTGTGATGATCGCCGGTTTTATGACGTTTTTCGTTGCGTCTTTGAATTACACAACGATGCTTATCGCTGTCATGGCGCTATATCTGGCACCCGTTGTTGCAACCGTCATTGCACACTTTGTGCTTAAAGAAAGGCTCAATCGGTATTCATCGTCATCCGTAGCCGTCGTTTTATTCGGTTTTATTCTCGTCATGTACCAACCGGCAGATGTTGCTGCGCCTCAAACATCTTGGTTAGGTTTGGCGTTAGCATTGGCAGGAATGGCTTGTTATGCCAGTTTTATCTTAATTAATAGGGTCATTCCAACGCACTACCACGAATTTACTAAATGTAGCTGGCAGTTTTTAGTCGGTGCTCTTTGCGTTGTGCCTTTGCTTTTGAATTCAGAATTGTCTTTATCTACAGCCCAATGGGGTTGGATGTTGTTGGCGGGTATATTTCCGGGTTTTCTGGGTATTGTTTTAGCAATCTACACCATTAAACGCATGCCTGCGGCAACCTTCAGTACCATCTCTTATATCGAACCTATTTCAGCGGTGATGCTCGGATGGATTGTCTTTGAAGAATCGCTCTCACTGGTACAAATGCTAGGATGCGGAATCATTATTTTAGCAAGTATTGCGCAAGGTATAAAACCGCGTCGTCGCAAAGTCATTACCGTCAATAATTAAAGAGAAAATGGGCGTGATGGGTCGTCTATCGAGTGATTACTCTGGAACATAAAACAGCATAACGCCTTTAGACCTCTCGCTTCAATTCACTCTGAAATGTGAAGCTTGTTGGGTTGATGACATAACGGGTGCGGATGTACTACCTCAAATAATTGCTAAAGTTGATGCCGAAACATGAGCTAGGGGGTAAACTTGATCCAGAAGTTAAATCCTAGTTAGAGCAAGAGAATCAATAATGACGCATGAAACGAAAACAATGGAAGTGCCTGTAGCTATCGCGGATAGAGTTCAGGCTTTGATTGACGGATATATAGCAAAAGAAAAGTTCAATGCTGAGTGCAAGGTGGTGGTCGACAATTTACTTGCCATGGATAAACTTAGTTGTGAGATGGCTGTTTATAGTTTGTCTCAAACTGAGTTGCTCGATACGCTTAGATTCGCGTATGAGTTATCCGGTACCAACAGTAAATTCGTCAAAAATATCATCACCCAATGCAGAGATAATCCGAAGAAAATCTTATCTGATTCTCAGAGAGCGTCAGCAAAGAGTATGTTATTTGACTTGATCAATGAGCCTTCGGTCGTTTCCGCTATGAAGGAAAGTTAAGACAAGCAAGACTAGCGGGGGATACACACCTTAAGACTCGATAATTTTAAAAACTCGATGATTCTAAAAATTCGATAGTTTTAAGGCGTTCTCCCACCTAGTGCTTTGAATCACCACCATTTAATGGCGAACATTACACCACTTCAACCGCTCACTCCTTGAGGTGCATGTCCCTTCGTTTTCCTTCCCTCCGTTTTCACTGCAATACCTGTTCCTTGGACGTTCGCGAAATTTACTAACTTAATGAGCCATAAATAAGTTAAAATAATCGGCTATTATCTTCGTCTTGAGCCTTTTATATTAATGACCACTGTCACAACGCCAGCCAACTTTACAGAACTTGGCCTTATTCAACCCTTGTTAGCTCGTTTAATTGAGCTGGAATATCAGCAGCCAACGCCTATTCAAGCGCAAGCTATCCCAAGTGTATTGGCAGGGCGTGACCTGATTGCAGGTGCGAATACCGGTTCAGGTAAAACGGCCACCTTTGCACTTCCGCTATTGCAGCACATACACGATGAAAAACCATTGAGTAGTAAAAGCAATAAAGGTAACTATGTTACTGGACTGATTTTGGTGCCGACTCGTGAATTGGCCAAGCAGGTTGCTGACAGCATAAAATCTTATGCGGTGCATTTTAACGGTACAATTAAAACGGTTGCGGTTTTTGGTGGTGTGTCCGCGAATACTCAAATGCTCGCATTACGTGGTGGCACTGACATTTTGGTGGCCACACCAGGGCGATTACTCGATTTGATTTCAAGCAATGCTATTAAACTTGATAGAGTGAAGACTCTGGTGCTTGATGAAGCCGATCGAATGTTGAGTCTAGGCTTCACTGATGAGCTTACAGATCTTTTAGCATTGTTGCCAAAGAAAAAGCAAACGCTACTGTTTTCTGCGACCTTTCCAGAACAAGTACAGACGTTAACTCAAGCGCTACTCGACGACCCTGTTGAATTACAATTGCAAAGTGCTGATGCCAGCACCTTAGTGCAGCGTGTGTTTTCTGTTAACAAAGGGGAAAAAACAGCAGTATTAGCGCATTTGATCAATCATCATCAATGGCGACAAGCGCTTATTTTTGTCAATGCCAAACACAGTTGTAATCACTTAGCTGAAAAACTCTCTAAACGTGGTATTGCCGCAGAAGTGTTTCATGGTGATAAAGGCCAGGGGGCTCGTAGTCGCGTGCTTGAAGCATTTAAGGCGGGCGAGATTGAAGTATTAATTGCAACAGACATTGCTGCCCGTGGTCTAGATATCGATAAACTACCTGTGGTGATTAATTTTGATTTACCTAGGAGCCCATCAGATTACATGCACCGTATTGGTCGAAGTGGCCGTGCTGGTGAAGTGGGCTTAGCATTATCGCTTATCGATTATGAAGATTATCATCATTTCAAAATCATCGAAAAGAAGAACAAGATCAGACTCGAACGTGAACAAGTAGTGGGTTTTGAGGTCGATGACGTAGTCAGTGAGGAATTCTTAGCGGCAAATAAACCGATGGCGAAGCCTGAAGGCAGCGGTAAGAAAAAAAAGCACAAATAACTAGTTCAAAAACCTAGCATTAAAATATTGATCCAACTAATGGGGACAGACCCAACTAATAGGGACATACACCTTAATATCTGAAGTGTCTGTCCCTTACTTTTGCACCTTACTTTATTGGTTTTTCATTTTTAATCAGCTAAAAATAACAAGTTTACAGATCAAAAATGCACCCATGCTGATCACTATCGTTAACAGAACGTTATTTGTTTTCCAGATAATCAGACCCGTTATGATAGCGCCTATCAAATACGGATTATCCAATCTAAATGAGAATTCACCTTCCGGGAAAAACACGATCGGCGCCCACAGTGCCGTTAGAACCACAGGCCCAGAATAACTCAACAGTCTCTGAGCATGGTTATTCATCTTTAGTGGAATTCGTGGCTCAAGAAACAAGTAACGGCTTAAAAAAACAACCGCGGTCATTGAAAGTATGGACAGCATTATCATCATTGATGCCTTTTAGTTCGGTTCTCTAGGTATTGATTTCTTTTTAATAAGATCTCACACGAGTAACCACTCACTATTCCACTAACTGACGCAATCATTAGCCCTCCTTCAATTTGATTCAATAGCAAGAATACAGACACAATCAAAGAGACGATGACGGAAATGAAGACTGGTATCGACTTGATTTGTGGAACCACCAGAGCAATAAAGGTGGCCGCAACAGCAAAGTCCAATCCGACTTCATTTAAGGATGGGATTTTGCTGCCAGCAATGATGCCCATAAAGCTAGCGATATTCCAAATAATATAGAATGAACCGCCGGCTCCCAAGGCATACCAGCGATTAAACTCTTTATCTGATTGGCTGCTACAGATTGCGAATAATTCGTCGGTTAACCAGAATCCAAGCAACAAACGCCATCGACCAGACAATGTACTGATTTTTCTTCGCATGGATACACTGTACAAAAAATGACGGGAAGTGATTAAAAAAGTGGTGAGCAGCAACGTGCTAAGTCCGACTTCTTCTTTGAACATACCGACGGCGACTAACTGAGCTGAGCCTGCAAATAATACCGCAGACATAGCTTGTGCCTCTAGGCCTGACAAACCGGCATCTATCGCATAGGAGCCTGCCAGAAAACCCCAAGGAAGAACCGCGATACTTAGTGGAAGCATCGTTATTACACCCTGCCAACATAATGTGCTTTTTCTCTCTGTTTGGATTTTACTTTGTTTCATTTATTCGTTTCCTCTACGAGCATTCTTTTAATCTAGTGATCTAAAAGCGGTAGAGATTGTACAAACTTGCTCAGAGCATTTTTAAGTACTGACCGGGGGTATACCCATTAGCATTCTTGAAATGACGATGAAAATGACTTTGATCGTGAAAGCCACATTCCTGTGCTGTATCTGAAATGGTGTGGCCTTTTTTGAGCAGTTTTCTTGCTAAACGCAGACGAGATTGGATTTGATAAGCATGGGGTGGGAGCCCAAAAGCTTTCTGAAAAGAACGAACCAAATGATAAGGGCTTAAAGAAGAAAGTTTGGCGAGTTCACTCAATGAAACATCCGCCTGAGGGAGATCATCCAAGAACTCTTTTACCAATAGTAACTGTTTTTGTGTTTTGACTTCGGTATTAAGGGCAAGTTTAGATTTAGCATGCTTACCCATCAATTTCACCAAGGTGCTGTAGATAAGCGATTCTCTAAGCAAACGGTTATTTGAACTATCTAACGTATTGAAAACCAGCCGAAGCTGGCTAGCTAGATCTGGGTCAGAAACGACGGCCTTAGGAAAATATGGAGCACCATAACTAGGTAAATAAAGCTCTGTGGTTATCTGCTCTAGTTGTTGTGGAAGCGGGTACATCGCTCGATACGCCCAACCACCTTCTGAAGCAGAATGACCACTGTGCACCTCATCAGCATTAACCAGAATTATCGTATTTTTCGGCGCGATATGATGCCCACCAGTGCGGTAAAACCGTTGTGCGCCAGTCTCAATAAGTCCGATGGTATAGCCTTCATGACTATGACGAGAAAAATTCTGTTTTTCATATTTGGCATCAAGAATCTCAAGACCACCAAGTTCTTCAGTGATCTTATAATCAGCACGTTCTTTGCTGGGTTTATTCTTCGCCATAGCATCTCTTTTCAGTTTACTAACCATATTACTGTTCTAACTTAGCTTAGCGCATACTCATCGTTTGGTTTTGTACAATATTGCGGTTTTTGTTTAACAATGTCTGCAATGATCATGTGCATCACGCCCTTTTTGTTTATGGCTATGCTTTAACTATGCCGTTGGTGCTCCCGCTAAGCTCCCAATCTATTTGACAAAGCTTTTCGACAAACCATTCAAAGGCTTTCCCTTCATGATTTTTATGCCAAGCTATATAGACATCTTGAGAGGGCCTTGGAATCGCGCATTCTTTTGCAATTAATTGGCCACTCTTAAAATAAGGTTTCGCCATATGCTCAGGAATAAAGCCGATGCCCAAGCCTTTTACTTGTGCTTTTAGTTTGGACCCCATCGAGTTCACTCTGATGACTTGTTTGCTATTAAATAGGCCACTGTCACGTACAGGAAGCAGTTGGGATGTATCAGAAACGACCACTGCGGGATATTGACTCAGAATATCCGCTTCTAGAATACCCTCTACTTCTGCCAGAGGGTGGTCAGGCGCAATAGCAAAAACAAAGGAAACTTGACCTATTTTGTGTGTTTGAAACATCCCCTTGGGTAGTTCACCTGTTGCGCCAATGATGATATCTGCCCGTCGACTATGAAGTGCATCCCAGCCACCGCCTAGTACTTCAACACCCAAAGACACATCTACGTTATGGTCAAGTTGATTGAATTCACCTATCAAATCGTATAGAGAACATTCAGGAATGACCGTATCTCGAGCAATTCGAATATCACTCTCCCAGCCGGATTCTAGCTGTTGAACCGAGTCAAAAAGTCGATTGGTTGCGAGAAGTATTTCGCGTCCATGCGCCAAAACAAGACGACCCGCAGGGGTGAGTTGTGCTCTTTGTTTCGATCTATCGAACAGAGCCACGCCCATACTGTCTTCAAGTTTCTTGATTGTATAGGTTAAAGCAGAAGGTACTTTGTATAATGATTCTGCTGCAGAAGAGAAACTTCCTTTTTTATCAATGGCATCCAGTGCTCTTAGTGCATCTATTGTTATTGAATTATGCATGAAATCCTCTTGTTCGAAAATTTTGAATAAAGCATTCAAATCATTCCGATTTTTTCTTCAATCTAACACACCTAAACTTAGATTCAACGCTTGAGGTGTAAAACAAAAAAACGCATTTCAACATTGATCGAAAATTTTTGAGGAGAACATAATGAAAGTAATAATACAAACACTCGCATCATCTAATGCAGGCTATGGTGCTCTGGTACTTCGAATCCCGGTAGGCATTATTTTTATGGCTCATGGCGCGCAAAAACTGTTCGGTTGGTTTGGCGGTTACGGCCTTGAAGGTACAGGGCAGTGGATGGCTTCAATTGGCCTCGGCGCAGGGGTATTGATGGCATTTTTAGCAGGTAGTGCAGAGTTCTTTGGCGGGTTGTTTCTTTTGCTAGGGTTATTGACCCGCCCCGCCGCTGCGGCACTTGCATTTACGATGGTCGTCGCCATTTCCGCTGTCCATTTAGAGAACGGCCTATTTTTGTCAAACAACGGCTATGAATTTGGTTTGGCTCTTTTGGCAGCAAGCGTATCACTCGCATTTTCTGGCGCTGGAAAAGTCGCTCTAGATACCGGCATCGCTAAGAAATTGGCTTGATTGAACATTGATAAGAGAAAATGAATATGATCACAGTACGCAACGCTCAAGATCGTGGGCACGCTAACTTAGGTTGGTTGGAGAGTAAACATACCTTCTCATTTGGTCACTATCACGATCCAAAGCATATGGGTTTTTCCGCTCTTAGAGTTATCAATGATGACATTGTTAAGCCCGGAGCAGGTTTCGGCACTCACGGTCATCGCGACATGGAAATTGTCAGCTATGTCTTAGAAGGCATTATCGAGCACAAAGACAGTGAAGGAAATGTTCAGGTTTTACCTGCTGGTGAGTTTCAATTAATGTCAGCAGGACGAGGCATTTACCACAGTGAGTACAATGCGTCGCAAAATGAAAACTTAAAATTCCTACAGATCTGGATTCAACCGAACACGTTTGGTAAAACACCAGGTTACCAGCAAAAGAATTTCGGTAAAGAGAACGGCCTGACGCTAATTGCTAGCCCTGACGGGAATGATGGTGCGTTGAGCATTAAGCAAGATGCGTCACTGTACCAACTGATATTGGACGCGGGCCAAAGCATCGATTTTGACATTGAAGATGGACGCAATGTCTACCTTCATCAAATAAGGGGTAAGCTTCAGATCGACAATACCATTATTGAAGCGGGATCCGGCGCAAAGATCGAACAGCAAAACAAGGTGCGATTTATGAATGGCCAGCAAGAGCAGGTGACAGCATTACTTTTCGATTTGCCTTAGCGATAACATTGGTCGCATTTCATCGCCGCGAGGACTGAAAATTAACACCGAAACCATTCGGCTAGTCTACTCGACACAACTCTTGCTGCGGCAGGAGTTGGTTCTGATTCCCGTACGAGCGCTGACCAACCGAGAGTGAGTGTCGACTTTCCTAATGTCACCGCTGATACACTTCCATTATTGATGGCAGATTGAACGGCCCACTTTGAAAGGATACTCACACCGAACCCTGCGGCTATCAGTTCGATAATTGCATCGGTCACTTCAACAACGGTGACCAAATAAGGGACCACACCGGAAGGGCGTATAAATCGTTCATACTCAAAACCTGGTTGCGCAGATTTGCTATAGGTCAGATAATCTTCACATTCCAAATCTGTTGCTTCAATAAATGCCTTTTTTGCCAATGCATGTTGTGAATGTGTAATCAATACGAGTTCATCTTGAAATACAGGGATTGAGTCAATACCGGGGATCGCCAAGTATCCGGGGGCCAAGACAACATCAACAGTACCATCCTGAAGGTTTTGAATTGGGTTCTGTGTTGCCGAGGCAACCAGCTCCAAATGAATGTCGGGTTCTTTTTTTGCCATAACCTGCAAAAATGAGCAATTAGTGGGGACACACACTCTAATTCGTGGTCCAACTAATCGCATTCGGATTCGTTTTTTTTCTTGTTTTTAAATAACGCATAAGTTGTCAGGCCAACGAAAAATAGGAGAGAAGGCAACAGGACATAATCCAAATAGCCAATCAATCCAGAAAGACCAATCGCGGTGAATAAGATGACAAGGATTGGGGTAAAACAACACAGTGTTGCCACTACGGTCCCCGTAATACTCCATTTTAATAATGATCGTTGTTTATTCATGGGGACCTACTTTTTCTTACTGCCACCACTGTTATTGTTACTTTTTCCGCCGCCGCTATTACTTTTGTCGTTTCCTTTGTCGTTTCCTTTTTTGTTTCGACTGTTGCTGTTGGCCTTTTCTTTATGCTTCCTTTCTCCACTTCCATTCCCTGGGTTGGAGTACTTACTGTGTGCCGCGAGCTCAACTTCTGTAATATAGCCGTCTTTATTCTTATCGAAGGATGCGAAAGCGCTTATCTTGTTCTCCTGATCAGTCGAATCATTGGTGTCGGAGGCATCGTCATCCTGTTGTTTTCCTCGGAAATGATTGAGTTCATCTTCGTCAATCACGCCATCACTATTGGTATCGACAGTGCTAAACGACGGAGGTTGGTGCCTTCCTTCCTGATCGTTTTCCTCTTCATTGGCAATGCTATTGAAGGATAATGTAATGGTGATCAATATAAACCCTAGAATGTATCTGTTCATAATATTAGTCCTATCCATGGTATAAAAAGGCAATACTACAAGCATAGCAATTAATTGATAGTAAGCTCAAAAAGGATAAAACTATCAAAAAATCATATTAAGAAGGCTCATTCAAGCAGAAAAAATCGCTGGGATAGTCATTGTTAAATGTGAAGTAACTGATGAGCTAATAACAACGCTTTAAAGTTGCGGAAGGTAATTCGTTGAAAAATCGTTTGTACTCACCAGAGAAACGACCGAGTTCAAAGAACCCCCAGTTGAGAGCAATGTTAGAGACGCTATGATGATTGCTTGAACTGGCGATCAACTCTTGTCGAACACCATTTAAGCGTAAAGCTCGTAAGTATTGGTTGGGTGTTAAGCCAAAATACTCTTGAAATCCATATTGTAAGCTGCGCTCACTTAAGCCTGAAATTTCACATAATTCAGATTTGGTGGGTACCAAGTGTGCGTGATGTTTTAGGAACTCTATCGCGATACGGACCCCTTTGATTCGCTTGGACTGCGGTAATAGTTTTTCTCTATACACACTTGTTGGTTTTAGTGCATTGAGTGTTATGTCTAATACTGTTTCGCTATAGGCTTTCTTTACTAATTGATGATGTAGCAGTTCAGGTTGTTGGTGAAGAAGGTAGATTAACTGGCTTAACCCATGTGTATATTGATTGAATGCGGTTTCTTCGGTTTGTACTGCTTTATTTTTAAGCCATTCAATAGGGAATTCTTGACCGGTAAGAAGAAGATAATTTTGGTATAGAAAATCGCGACTAAAAATAGTTGCAACATAATCAATGTGGTTGGAAACGTTGATATCCCAGTCACCGCCGGAAGCTTGAAGTAAACGCTTTTTGGGGTTGATGTTGCCATAGAAGGAGCCGCGAATCGACGGTATTACGAGAGAGGCGAAAGGAACATAACTGCTAGGGGGGGATGCCTCTATTCTCGTGCCGATATTTAACTGTTCACGAAGCAGCAGTACGTCGCCGAGATTCACTTCGATACATTTTGCGTTCAGTTCTCCGGGCCGAAGTTGTGTGTATTGCCGACCTTTATCTTTGTTAAAGGTCTCTAGTTGACCAAAATCAGATGTTGATAAGGTGCGGTAACTGTTAATAGATTTATTTTTTTCTGTTTGTATCACGCTCAGCTAAACC